>NZ_JBFUFG010000006.1:0-341640 GCF_056403575.1 Rhizobacter sp. P2_G4
CTTCGAGGTCAGCGTCAGCACCTGGCGCAGCGGGTTGCTGTCGGCATCGAACGGGGCCTGGCCGTGGAAGGTGGCGCCCATGCGCACCATGTCCTTGTGGTATTCGTTGCTGAGGAAGACGGTCGTCGAAGCACCGATCGATGTCTTGACGCCGGGGAAGTTCTCGCAAATGGTGTCGAAGTTGGCCAGTTGTTTCTTGGTCGCTTCACCAGCCTCGGGCGTGGCACCTTCGCCCGGCACGACGTCGCCTGAATTCGCCAGGTGCGTCATGACGTACTGCAGCTTGATGTTGCCGAGGTTGCCTTCGCGGTCGTCCAGCAAGGCCCTCAAGTCGTCTGCATGCATGCCCGCGCGGTTCATGCCGGAGTCGACCTGCAAGATGGCCGGCAAGGTCGTCGATCGCTCCTGGCCGGCCTTGTTCCACGCTTGCACCTGCTCCAGGCTGTTGAGCACCGGCGTGATGCGGTTCTGGATCAGGAATTTTGGGTCGCTGCCGGCGAGGTTGCCGTCGAGCACATGGATGGCGATCTTGTCGGCCATGGGGTGGCCCTCGGCACGCAATGCCTGGCGCAAATCCACGCCTTCGCTGATGCGTGCAACGAAGAAGTCCTTGCAGCCTTCTTCGATGAGCACCTTTGCCAGTTTTGTGGCTCCCAGGCCATAGCCGTTGGCCTTGATCACCGCGGCTGGCGTGACGCCATCGCCCAGCTTGGCCAGGCCGGTGCGGAAGTTCTCCCGAACTGCGCCCAGGTCAACTGTGGCGATCGCTCCGGCTGCGTCTTTCTTCAAGCGGTGGGTTTGCGTATTCGTCAGCGCTTGCCGAAGCAGGGAGGGCTCGGGCGCATGGGTGCGCTCCACCGACAGCGGCCACACGTTCGGCGACGGCTCCTGATTGACCGCAGGCCTGGGCACGGCCGGGTCTTCATGGTGTTCCATGTGAATGCGGCCGGCGAGCTTCGTCTGGGTTTCGGAAGGGTTGGTGTCGTACATGTTGCCGAAGTGATCGGGCGTGATGCCGTCACCCATCAGCGTGACCTTGGTTCCCGGCTTCAGGAACTCCGGTGGGATGTTGGTCACGTCGATGGTGGTCATGTCCATCGAGGTGGCACCCACCAGCGGGGCCTTGAACTGCCCACCCACGAGCACGTAGGCCTTGGCCGGTTCTTCCCCGGGGCGGTTGCCGGCGGCGATGCGTGGCACGCCGTCGGCATAGCCGATGGGAATCGTGGCGACTTGCATGGGCTGCTTGGCGGTGAACTTCAGGCCGTAGCCGATGGCGTCCGATTCGGACAGCTCACGCACCTGGGCAATCTTCGAGGTCAGCGTCAGCACCTGGCGCAGCGGGTTGCTGTCGGCATCGAACGGGGCCTGGCCGTGGAAGGTGGCGCCCATGCGCACCATGTCCTTGTGGTATTCGTTGCTGAGGAAGACGGTCGTCGAAGCACCGATCGATGTCTTGACGCCGGGGAAGTTCTCGCAAATGGTGTCGAAGTTGGCCAGCTGCTTCTTGGTTGCCTCACCAGCCTCGGGCGTGTTGTCGCCGAGTTGCTGCGAGGGTTGGGGGTCCAGTCGCGGCCTTTTGGCTGGCGGGCTCGATTCAGGCGCATCTGCGTCGCGCGGCACGGTGTCGCCTGCGTTGGACAGGTGCGTCATGATGTACTGCAGCTTGATGTTGCCGAGGTTGCCATCGCGGTCGCTCAGCAAGGCCCTCAAGTCGTCGGCATGCATGCCCGCGCGGTTCATGCCGGTGTCGACTTGCAAGATGGCGGGCAACGTCGTCGAGAGTTCTCTGCCAGCCTTGTTCCATGCCTGCACCTGCTCCAGGCTGTTGAGCACTGGCGTGATGCGGTTCTGGATGAGGAACTGCGGGTCGCTGCCTGCGAGATTGCCATCGAGCACATGGATGGCGATCTTGTCGGCCATGGGGTGGCCCTCGGCACGCAATGCCTGGCGCAGACCCGTCCCTTCGCTGATGCGTGCGACGAAGAAGTCCTTGCAGCCTTCTTCAATGAGTACCTTTGCCAGCTTGGTGGCGCCCAGGCCGTAGCCATTGGCCTTGATCACCGCAGCCGGCGTGACGCCATCGCCCAGCTTGGCCAGGCCGGTGCGGAAGTTCTGCCGAACAGCACCGAGGTCAACGGTTGCGATCGCTCCGGCTGCCGCTCGGCGCAGCGCCGGGGCGTTGCTCAAGGTCGTGCCTTCGATGTTGAGCGGCATCGGAATCACCGCACGAGGGCCAGCGCCCTGGATCGACGGTGTCGCGCGTGCGGGAGGCATTCCCGCCCTGCCTGTCTCGCGTGCCTGGCCGCTGCTTGCTTGCTCGGCGGGCCGCTGCTGAACATCGCTGGCCGTGGAAGCCAGCGCCGGCGGTGCGAATCTTGAGGGGGTGGGGGTGAAGCGCATGTTGCTGCTACCTTTGAATGAGGCTGATGGAGAAGGTCGTGGCGGTCGATCGGGACAGCGCGTCAGCTGCGCGAAAGAGGCGGCTGCAGCGCGGCATCGACGTCGACGACATGGGTGTCGTTCCGCCGGACCTCATGGCCTGCATCGGCCGGTCGGCTGTTTGTCTCGAACGTGGCTTGGGCCACCCAATCAGCCGTGAATCGATCCGATCGCCCTGTGCCGCTCAGCAACCGATTCGAGCCGATGTGATCCCCAGCCCCGGGCAACGCTGCGGTGGACACCATTTCCATGCTGGCCGCCGTAGTCTGAACGGCCGTCGGCTGAGCGGTGGGTTGCCCGGAGCCTGCATTGGCGAAGGGCTCGTACAAGATCGCGTTGAATGCGCCGACGATGAGGTCGTTGACGGCTTCAACCAACTTCGGATTGTTGGCATACGCCGGGTCCTTGGCATAGGCGGCGACGATGGAGGTCACGCCGATCGTTGTTGCCAGAATGCCCGTACGGACCGCCCACGGACCGAGCGCCCCGTTGACGAGATTGCTCTGCTGGTAGCCGACATCCTGGATGCTCAGCTGCAGTGCATGGCTTTCCTGATTCGGGTCCAGGCGCGAACGGATGGCCGGGATGCTCTGGAACATCAGGTCCTCGCCGATCTCGCCCAACATGTTGAGGGCCGCCCGCACGAAAGCGTTCTTGGGGCTGATGCCGGCGTGATCGGTGAACGCGGCCGGCCCCGAAGGCGATGCCAGCGCCGACATCCCAAGATTGACGAGGCCCTGGTCGAGGCCGTAGCCGGCGCTGATCAATGCAAAGTGTCTGGCGTCCGGTACCTGGCCCACCGTGTTGGCATTGCTCATCCTCAGACGCGACTGCACGACCAGGTCGCGCATGGCCGTGTAGGCCGTGAATGCCAGCATCAGCGACGCGACACCGGGCGCGGCCATGGTTCCCGTCGCTGCGGTGGCGAAGCCTGCCACTGCAATCGTCGAGCCCATGATGAGGCGGGAACGTTCGCTGGTCGGGGTGTGCGTGCCGGCGGCCCTGTCGCGATAGGCGCCCAGTGCGAGCGCACCAATGGCCACACCGGGAACCACCACACCCAGCGTCGTCTTGACCGAGTCGCTGGCTCCCGCCTTGGTGAGCGCTGCTTCGATGCCGTAGCTGAGCAACTGGCGTATCGCAGTCGGGACGAAAACCGCGGCCGCGTTGCGCATGGCGACGTTGGCAACCGAAGCGGCGATCTTCGCCGGGGTGCTCTCGAAATCCTCGTTGGCGTTCACGCGCTTCACGAACGCGTGCGCCACCCTGCCCGCACGCACGAAAGCACCGGCGGCCGTGTTGACCGAATTGACAGCCGCCTGAGTGGCATAGGCGGCCGCATTGGCCACGTACGCAACCCCTTCGCCCAGCGTGCTGGCACGTGCCTGCTGAACGACCTGCGAGATGAAGGCATAGGCACCTCCCTCGGCATGCTGAGCGGTCGTGGGCACCTCGGTGCCTCGGATGAACGCATCGAGAACAGCGGCTGCGGCTTGCTCTTCAGGTGTGAGTTGTCTGTCGAGCGCGGGGCTGAGAATGCTGAGCGCAGCAGTCACGCTCTCCACCGTCGGTGTTTTCGCCGCTTCGATGGCGTGCAGGCCGTGCCCGGCCTCCAGCGCTGCCAAATTGAGTTCGGCCAGAAACTCCTGGCGGGCCGCAACAACATCTTTCAGCGTGATCTCTTCCATGGGCCGTTTCCCTGCGGCTTTTTCGCGAGCGGCTGCGCTCATATCAACCGCCGCCGTGTCCGTCGCAGCCACAGCCGACGTTCCGGCAGCCGATGAACTGCCGGCTGCCGACGATGCGGCCATCGTGGGTGTCTGTGCCTGGGTGGGGATCGGCGCCCGTGGTGACGACGAAGGCGAGTCCGCCGCACCGGCACGCGATGACGGGCGCCCCGCAGGCAGCTGTGGATCGACGGGTTGCTGTGGCGTGCCGCGAGGCGACGATGGCTGCGATGTGGGGCGCTCGGCATCGAGGGCCAGGGACGCACTGCCGGATTGCGACGAGCCGATGRACGAGGTTTTCATGGCGCTGCCTTTGCAGAAGGGAGGAATGTGAGCTGCGCCTTCGTCGATCAAGGGCCTGGACTCACGGATTCGCCGATTCTGTTTTTGATGTTCTGCGCGAGAGGCAGCAACACGAAGCCGAGTCGCGCGTGGCGAACGTGTCATCGCTTCGACACGGGCTTGTCAGTGGTGCGTGGTAAGCGCAGCTCGTCTCGCGACGACATGCCGCACGGCTAGCGCGTTATGCGCCGCGCTGCTTCAGAGCTTGGCGTTCGGCGCTTGCAGCGTCTTGCGCAGACGGCCGGGTGCCATGCCGTAGAGCTGCTGAAAATGCCGGATGAGATGTGATGCGTCGGAGAAGCCGCTCTCGTAGGCGATCGTGACGATGGGCAGGTCGGTCGTCGTCAGCAGGAAGCGGGCGTACTTGAGCCGTGAGTTTCGGTAGTACTCCGAGGGGCTCGAACCGGTTTCGGCCTGGAACACGCGCTCGAGTTGCCGGCTGCTCGAGTTCACCAGCTTGGCGATGACCGAGATCTCCAGAGGTGTGGTGATGTTCTTCTCCATCAACACCACGGCCTGGCGAAGCGTCTCGTGGTCGTTGGAGTCGTAGCCCAGCGCATGGCGGCGGGCCGTGTGGGTGGAGGTCTGGGTGGCACGCACCGTCATCTGGTGAATCACCTTGGCGGCACGGTCCGCGCCGCAGTGCAGTCGCACGAGTTCGGCGGCCAGCTCGACGATGGAGGTTCCCCCGGCGCAGGTGATGCGGTCGGCGCTCAATGCGTAATGCGAATGGGTTTCGAACGGCAACCCGGGGTGCATGGCTTTCCAGTCGTCGACATGGAATGGGTGGATGCAGGGTGTGTGCCCTTCGAGCAAGCCGAGCCGTGCCAGCACGAAGCTGCCGGTGCAGATGCCGATCAGCGGCACGTTCAGTGCGGCGACGTAGCGCAGGAAGCTCGGGTAGCGCGTATCGGCATCGCCAATGCGCAGCAGCAGCCCGCCGATGACGGCCACATAGTCATAGTCGACCGTTGCAGACAGCGGCAGGTCCACCGGCACACGCACGCCACAACTGGCGGTGACGGATTCGCCCGGGTTGCCAAGAATCGCCCACGAACATCTCATCTGCCGGCTCTGGTCACCCAGGTCGGCCGCATGCCGCAGGCCATCGCACAGGCCGGCGAGCGACAGCAACGGAAAGCCGGGCCACAGCACGATGCCGATTCGCAACTCGGCACCCGACGCGCGCTTCTTGCCAGGCAGCGGGCCGACGGCGGACGCGTCGAGCCGGTCAACGACCGAACGGAACTCGTTCTCGACTGACGCCGAGGTTGGCGAGGGCCCGGCCGCCGCTGCGTCCATCCGCGATGGGCGGCCGTCTTCGGCGGTATTGAGGGTTGTCCCGGTGTGTCGCATCTGTTCAATCTAACCGCTTTCACCTGCCATGGTCCCGTGGCTGCTCGCTTCTAGCATCGAGTCCGTCGACTTGCTCACGAACGAAGGAACCCGGTGAAAGACTCATTGCTGACCGTCGAAGGGCTGAAGAAGAGCTACGGCGCGGACGACGTGCTGCGCGGCATCTCGTTCGACCTCAAGCGCGGCGAAACCTTGTCGCTGATCGGGCCCAGCGGCTCGGGCAAGTCCACGTGCCTGCGCTGCCTCAACTTTCTCGAGCGACCCAATGCGGGCGAAATCGTGCTCGAGGGTGAACGCATCGGTCGCGTGGGCACCGGCGGGCGGGAGCGCTACATGACCGACCGTGAACTCGCGCCCCAGCGCCGAGAGATCGGCATGGTGTTCCAGCTGTTCTATCTGTGGCCTCACCTCACCGTGCGCGACAACGTGGCCCTGGCGTCCATCAAGGCCGGTGGCATGCCCAGGAGTGAGGCCTACGAGCTTGCCGAGGAGATGCTGGAGAAGGTCCACCTTCGCCACAAGGCCGATGAGTATCCCGAGCGGCTGTCGGGTGGCCAGCAGCAGCGGGTGGCCATTGCCCGCGCGCTGGCGCAAAAGCCGAAGCTGATCCTGTTCGATGAGCCCACCTCAGCGCTCGATCCCGAGCTGGTCGGCGAGGTCTTGGGTGTGATCCGCGAGCTGGCCGAAGAAGGCCGTTCGATGATTCTCGTCACGCACGAGATCCGCTTCGCCCGCGACGTTGCCGACCGCGTGATCTTCATGGACGGTGGTCACATCGTCGAGCAGGGGGCCGCAGCCGATGTGATCAACCGCCCGCAGATGGAGCGCACCCGCGCCTTCCTGGGGCAGGTGGGCGAGTCCTCCGGGCTCGCGAAGTGATCGCCATGCCGGAAGTCTTTGCTTCGATTCTGACCACGCTTCTCGCGGGCGCGGTGACAGCCGCGCAAGTGGCGGTGGGGGCGGCACTGATCGCGCTGGTGCTGGGGCTCGGACTCGCGCTGCTCACGGTGTTCACGCGGTTGGCGGTGGTGAAGCTGGTCATCGGCGTCTACGTCGAGTGGATGCGCAACGTGCCGGCCCTGGCGCACCTGTTCGTCATCTACTTCGGCCTGGCATCGGTCGGGTTGCGGCTCTCACCCAAGGCGGCCGCGATTCTCGGGCTGGGGCTGGTGGGCGCGGCCATCCTGTGTGACGTGTTCTCGGCCGGGATGCGCGCACTGCATGTCGGCCAGCGCGAGGCCGCACTCTCCGTCGGCCTGTCGCCATGGCAGGCGCTCCGCTGCATCGTGCTGCCACAGATGCTGCGGCTCTCCATGCCCGCCCTGGGCAACTACGCCAGCCAGCTGATCAAGGACACCTCGATCGCATCGGCGATTGCCGCACCGGAAATCATGTTCTACGCACGCAACCTCGTGACCTCGACGTTCCAGACCCCGTTGATCTACGCCACCGCGATACTGCTTTACGCCAGCATCGTCTTCCCGGTGAGTTGGGCGTTCAACATCGCCGAGCGCCGCCTGGGAGCAGGCCGATGAACGCCTTCTTCCACGTCTACGGCGAGTACCTGCCCGAGTGGTGGCCACGGCTGATGGAGGCGGCTCGCGTGACGGCCGAGCTGTCGTCGCAGGGGTTCGTGTTGGCGCTGGTGCTGGCGTCGCTGCTGGTCGCCATGGTCCGCTCGCGCTACGCGGTGCTCAGGCAGGTCGCCAACGCCTTCATCCAGTTCGTGCGGGCGGTTCCGTTGCTGGCCCTGCTGCTCGCCCTGTACTTCGGGCTGCCTTCGTTCGGTGTCACCCTTTCGGGCTACTGGGCGGGCGTCGTCGGTCTCGGCTTGCAAGGGTCGGCTTATGTGGCCGAGGTGTTGCGCGGCGGTTTGAATTCCGTCCACCGGGGCCAACGCGAGGCCGCACTGGCGGCCGGCCTGTCGCCCTACAGGGTGTTCACCAACATCGTGTTGCCGCAGGCCCTGCGAGTGATGCTGCCACCGCTGCTGAACTGCTACGTCTCTCTTCTCAAGGACAGCTCGTTGTGTGCGCTGATCGCGACCGACGAGTTGATGTTGACGGCCCGTGCGATGTCGAGCGAGTACTTCTTGCCGCTTCACATCTTTGTGCTCGTGGGGCTGTTCTATTTCGCAATTGCGTTCCCGCTGTCGATGTTCTCTCGCCTGTTGGCCAAGAGACTGTCTCGTGGTCGACGCGCACTAGGAGTGGCATAACCGATGCTCGAAATCAAACCCTACGCGTCCCTTGAAGAAACCGCCGCTGCCATCAGCGACGGTGAGATCACGAGCGAAGCGCTTGTCGATCACCAGCTGGCGCGCATCGCCCGGTTTGACGGTCAGCTGAAGGCATTCGTCGACGTGTACGCCGAAGAAGCGCGCGAGGCAGCACGCGCACTCGACCGGCTGTTGCAGGCCGGCGTGCGGCTCGGCCCGCTGCACGGCGTCACCATCGCCATCAAGGACTTGTTCGAGATCGAAGGCCGCCCGATCGGGGCCGGCTCGCTGGCCGTGCCCGCAAAAATATCCAACGCCACGGCCACGGTCGTCAAGCGGCTGCGTGCCGCAGGTGCGGTGATTCTCGGCAAGACGCAAACGGTGGAGTACGCCTTCGGCGGCTGGGGCACCAACACCGTGATGGGCACGCCGTGGAACCCCTGGGACATGCAAACCCATCGCATCCCCGGCGGGTCGAGCAGCGGCTCGGCAGTCGCGGTTGCCGCCGGGCTGTGCAGCGCGGCACTTGGAACGGACACGGGCGGCTCGGTGCGCATCCCGGCCGGAATGTGCGGGCTGGTCGGCATGAAGACGAGTCATGGCCTCGTCAGCCGCAACGGGCTGGTCGAGCTGTGCCCCACGCACGACACCGTGGGCCCGATCGCCCGCACCGTGCGCGATGCGGCGCTGCTGCTCGATGTGATCGCCGGGCCGGACCCGCGCGACCCGGTGACGCTTCAAGGGCCGACCCGAAGCGTGATGAACCACCTCGAGCACGATGTGGATGGAACCCGCGTCTGGGTGCTCCCGCAGTCCGAGCGGCACTCCATCGAATCGGATGTGCTCGCGCTGTACGACCGGGCCTTAGCCACGCTGGCCGAGTCGGGCGCGCGACTGGTCGAAAGAGACCTGCCGCAGAGCCTCACCGAGTCGATGCGCATTGCCGGGAGCCTGATGAGTGCCGAAGGTTATGCCAGCCTGGGCGAGCTGTTCGAGCAGGACCTGGTGTTCGACCCGAATGTGCGGCGACGCATCCTCGCCGGCCGCGACATCGACGCAGCGCAATACATCGAGCTGCTCAAGATGCGCGAGAAGGCCCGCGTGGCCATGCTCGACACGATGGATGGCATCGACGTCTGCTGCTTCCCCACGAACGCCATCACCGCCATTCCGGTGGCAGATGTCGATGAACTGTCGACACCGCTGTCCCGCCTGGGCCGTTTCGTGAACCTGCTGGACCTGTGTTCGGTGGCCGTTCCGGCAGGCCTGTCCGGCGCGGGGCTGCCGGTCTCGGTCCAGTTCATCGGCCGGCCGTTGTGCGAGCCGCTGGTTCTTCGGGTGGCCCATGCGTTCGAGAAGGTGACGCCGTGGCACAAGGCTGTGCCCCGCGGGCTCGACTGACAACCGTTTGCAGCAACACAGCAGAGACACAGCAAAGACACACATGCTCCACATCACCGACCAGCAAATTGCCGAGCAGCTCGACTACCGCAGCGTCGCTTCTGTGCTCGAACAGGCCTTCCATGACATGGCTCACGGCGGCGCCGCCGTGCATGGCCGCCAGCGCACCGATTGCGCGGGCATGAAGCTCAGCACGATGGGGGCGATCTGGCCCGCGAAAGGCGTGGCCGGCGTGAAGGTCTACCCGACCGTGGCAGGGCAGTTCAGCTTCGCGATCGTTTTGTTCGATCTGAAAAGCAACACGCCGATCGCCGTGCTCGACGGCAACGAGCTCACCCGGTTTCGCACTGCGGCGATGACCGCGCTCGTCGCGTCCAAGGCGGCCAATCCGGCCTCACGCAAGCTGGCCTTGTTCGGGGCCGGTCTGCAAGGGCGGTCACAGGCACAAGCGCTTTGCGAGGTGTTCGGTTTCGACGAGGTCTGCGTGGTGGATCCGGTCGCCGACCTGCGTTGGTGCGAGTGGCTTCAAGGTGTCGCCGATGCGCCGGTCCGGGTGACGTCGGCGCAAGACGCGGTGAGAGGCGCCGACATCGTGGTGACGGCGACACGATCCGGCCAGCCGGTGTTCGACGGCGATTGGCTGAGCCCGGGTGCCTTCGTTGCTGCCATCGGCACCAGCGCCCCGAAGGGCCGCGAGCTCGACGATCTGACGATGCTGAGGGCCACGCGGATCATCGTCGAGTGGAAGCCGCAGAGCCTGCTGGAAGCAGGCGAGATCGTGCTTTGGGATGGGCAGCGGGACCTCGAGAAGATCGTCGATCTGCCGCATCTGTTCAAGGGCGACCAGCCTTGGCAGGCGGACCGGCAAGCCATCACCGTCTTCAAGTCGGTGGGAGTGGGCTTGTCCGACGTCGCCACCGGCCACCTGGCACTGTCGAGAGTGCGTGCCAGCCTGGAGCAGCCTGCGGCAGAGGCCGGCGCGTGACGAGCGTTTGCGTGGTCGGCGCGGGCATCGTCGGTTGCGCCACGGCCTACCAGTTGGCACGGGCGGGGTTCCAGGTTCACCTGGTCGATGCTGCGCCTGAACCGGGGACGTTGACGAGTTTCGCCAACGGCGCGCAGCTGAGCTACAGCTATGTCGAGCCCTTTGCCTCGCCTGCCACCTTGCGCTCGCTGCCGAGCATGCTCTTGTCGCCTGATTCGCCGGTGAAGTTCAGGCTCCGGGCAGATTGGCGGCAGTGGGCGTGGGGCCTGCGGTTCCTGTCGGCGTGCCGTGCCAAGACGGCGCGTGATGGAACGGCCCGTTTGCTGGCGCTGGCGCAGCTGAGCCGCCACACACTCGAAGGCTGGATGCGCGAGGAACCGTGGTCGTTCGCCTTTGCGCGCAATGGCAAGCTGGTGCTGTGCCCCGATGTGCAGACGTTGCAGCGCCAGGAGGCACAGGTCCAGGTGCAGGCGGCGCTGGGCTGCGATCAAGAGGTTCTGACGCCTCAGCAGTGCTTGCAGCACGAGCCTGCGCTGAAGTCCGGCAAGGCCGCCATGGCGGGCGGAATCTGGACGGCCGACGAGTGCGTGGCCGACCCGTACCTGCTGTGCCGGGAGCTGGTGCGCAGCCTGCGCAGGATGGGCGGGAAAACTTCATTCAACACACGCGTGAGTTCGTTCGCGCGCCAGGGCCGTCGCTTCGTGGCCGCCAAAGCGGGTACGCATGACATCGCGGCCGATGCGTTCGTGCTGGCTGCGGGGCCGCACGCTGCGGCACTGGCGTCGACCTTCGGGCTCAGGCTGCCCGTCTACCCGATCAAGGGCTACAGCATCACGGTGCCCTTCCTGACGAAGTTCCGCCCCACGGCGAGCGTGACCGATCTGGGCCGAAAGACGGTCTTTGCACCGCTCGGCGACCAGTTGCGCGTGGCCGCGATGGCAGAGATCACCGGCTACGACATGGCGGTGTCGCCCGCACGAGTCCGCGCGATGGTCGAAAGTGTGGAGGCCGTCTACCCGGGGCTGTGCGACACCCGTGCGCCACAGGTCTGGTCGGGACTCAGGCCTGCGACGCCCAACTCCGTTCCCATCATCGAGCGCATGGCGGAGACCAACCTCTTCGTGAACGCGGGTCACGGTGCTCTCGGGCTGACCTTGGCGGCCGGCAGCGCAGCACGCATCTCGGAGCAAGTCGTTCGTTTCGCTCGAGCTTGAACTCGACCCTGTGGCGACGCGCCGGAATCCGACGTCGGAGGCTCGTTCGGAGTGCACCAGCGGCAGGCAAATTGGGGCTCATGTGGTGCGAACGCAAGCCAGCGCGCGACCCACTTCAGGGCGCCGTCTAAGTGCTTCCCCGGCCTGTCGCAAACGTTCAATTCCATCGGCAAAGCCTCCCATGCGCGCAGGCCTCCAAACCCTACATTCGTTGCGTGTTTCAGCCGGAACATAAAGACGATCAGGAGATTTCAAATGTTCATTCGAAAGTCACGAGCCGCTGTCTTGCTGGCGTCGCTCATCACCACGTTCGCACTGTCCACGCAGGCAACAGCCCAGTCGCTCGAGACGGTGGAAAAGGGTTCGTTCACCATCGCCTTCACCGGTGACATGCCGGGCACGGGTTATCAGGATGGCGTGATGGTGGGCTATGACGGCGAGATCCTGCAGCGGGTTGCCGACACGCTCAAGTTGAAGGTTAAGCCTGCGCTGATGGAGTGGTCGGGAACCATCGCGTCGGTGCAGTCCAAGCGCGTCGACGTCATGGCCGGCACCATGGGCTGGACGGAACAGCGCTCCAAGATCATGACGCTGAGCGATCCGATCCATTACTTCAAGAACGGCATCACCCAGACCGAGAAGAACAACTGGAGCAAGCTCAAGGACCTCGAGGGCAAGAAGGTCGGCACGATCACCGGCTTCTCGTTCATCCCCGAGCTGCGGAAGATCAGCGGCCTGCAGCTGGCCCTGTACGACACCTCGGACGCCGCCGTGCGTGACCTGCTTGCCGGCCGCATCGACGCCGTGATCGGCGACCCCCCGGTGATGCAGTACGCCATTTCGCGCAATCCGCAATGGCACATCAAGTTCAACGCATTCACCGACGCGTCGCCAGACTTCCCTCTGCTCACCGGCCTTGGCCAAGTCGTCTTCGGGTTCAACAAGGAGTCGCCTGAGCTGGTGAAGGCGGTGAACGCCGAGATCGCCAAGCTGTGGCAGACCTGCGAGCTGCGCAAGATCGGCAAGACCTACGGGCTGGTGCAAGACGTGTGGTTCGTGCCCGTGGGGCAGAACCCGCGTGCCGGCGTGGACCGCCCGGCGGACTGGAAGCTGCCGTCCTGCAAGTAAGCATTGCGCCGATTCTTCGGCGTGATTTTCTGCGTGATCTTCTGCGCGATGGCCGGCCGCTTGGGCTCAGTGCTCAGGCGGCCGGTGCGTTGATGTGAGTGAGAGTCAAAAGCGGGGTGGCGCGACCAGCCATCTCGAGGTCATTAGCTCACCTTATGGTTGATTGGCATCTTCCAATGATGTGAGCGGGGCAACGGCAATGAGAATTCGGCCACACCACGTGGTGAACGTCTCTGCCCTTCACTCATTGCAAGGAACATCCCATGCACACGAATGCCCGCCGGATTCTCTGTCTCACGGCTGTTGTCATGTCGGCTGCTGCGACGGCGCAGACCCCGTCGACCCTCGACAAGGTCAAGGCCAGCGGCGTTATCACGGTGGCCTACCGCGAGTCGTCGATCCCGTTCTCCTACCTCGACGACAAGGGCCAGCCCACCGGCTTCGGCTGGGAGATCTGCGGAAAGATCGTCGACGACGTGAAGAAGGCCACCGGCCGTGCCGACCTGAAGGTCGAGACCCAGGCCGTGACCTCAGCCAACCGCATCCCCTTGCTGCAGAACGGCACCATTGACATCGAATGCGGCTCCACCACCAACAACTCCGATCGCCAGAAGCAGGTTGCCTTCGCGATCAACTACTTCTACACCGGTACCCGCTTCCTCGTGAAGGCCGACTCGCCCATCAAATCGCTCGACGATCTGAGGGGCAAGACCGTGGTCTCGACCACCGGCACCACCAACTACAAGGTCATCCGCAACCTCAGCGAAGAGAAGAAGCTCGACATCAACCTGCTAGGCGCCAAGGACCACGCCGAGTCGGCGCTGATGGTGCAGAGCGGCCGCGCGGTCGCCTTCGGCATGGACGACATCCTGCTGTACGGGCTGAAGGCCAGCGCGCTCAACCCGGCCGAGCTCGCCATCGTCGGCGCACCGATCCAGGTCGAGCCCTACGCCATCATGCTGCGCCGTGACGACCCGGCGTTCAAGAAGCTCGTCGACGGCACGCTGACCAGCCTGATGAAGAGCGGTGAGTTCACCACGCTCTACAAGAAGTGGTTCCAGTCGCCCATTCCGCCCAAGGGCATCAACCTCAATGCGCCCATGAGTCAGGAGCTGCAGGACAACCTGAAGAACCTGCTCGACAAGCCGGCCGCCTGAGCGTGGTCGTCATCGAACTGGACGGCGGGCACTCGGTGCAAGCCCTGGCCGACGACAGCGTTCGGGACTCCTCGCCACCGCGCGAAGAGGCTCCAGGCCTGATCGGTGTGCTGGGCGGCATGGGGCCGTTGGCGACTATCGACTTCATGCGCAAGGTGCTGATCGCGACGCCCGCGGTGTCCGACCAGGACCATGTGCCCATGGTCGTCAGCTCGATCCCCCAGGTGCCCGACCGCACCGCAGCGTTTAGGGGTGACGGCATCTCGCCGCTCGCCGCCATGGTCGCAAGCGGCCAGCGACTGGCGCGTGCCGGTGCCGGCCTGGTGGTGATCCCGTGCAACACGGCCCACCTCTGGTTTGCCGAGCTCGAGCGTGCGTTGGCATTGCCGATGCTGCACCTGGTCGACGCCGCACTCGAAGATGCGGCAGAAAAGGTGGGCACCGGTGCACCGATCGGCCTGCTGTGTACCGACGCGACGCTGGCTTCCGGCTTGTATGTGAACCGCGTGCCGCGATCGGCGAAAGCCACGCGCGTGCAGTGGGCACTGCCCACCGCGACGGAGATGCTCGAGCTGGTGATGCCAGGCATCGCCGCGGTCAAGGCGGGCGCCCTCGATCGCGGTGCCGAGTTGTTGCGTGCCGCGGCGCAGGCCCTGGCGCGGCGCGGTGCACAAGCGCTGATCCTCGGTTGCACCGAAGTGCCCTTGGTGCTCGACGCAAGCAACTCGCCGTTGCCGGTGATCGATGCGACCGATGCACTCGCTCGGCGTGCGGTGGCGTGGTCGCTGTCGCAACGCAAGTTGGCCATCAAATCATGAAGTCGAAGCGATGAGATCGCGCCATGCCTGCGTGATCGGCGCCGGCATCGTCGGCTGCGCGACCGCCTACGCGCTGGCACGCGACGGCTGGCGCGTCACCCTGGTCGATGCGATGCCCATTCCCGGCCAGGGCGCGAGCCGCGCCAATGGCGCCCAGCTGAGCTACAGCTACGTCGAACCGCTGGCCACCCCGGCGACGCTGCGGGCCTTGCCGGGGTGGTTGCTGTCTGCCGACAGCCCCTTGCGCTGGCGACCGCGGCCCGAGTGGTCTCACCTGCGCTGGCTCATGGCCTTCACGCTGGCCTGCCGCTGGTCACAGGTTCGCAGCACGACGAAGGCGTTGCTGGCGCTGTCGTTCCTGAGCCGCGACGTGCTTCATGGCTGGCTGCAGGAGCAGCCCGGGATGGGTGCGGCGACGCTGCATGGCCGGCCCGGCAAGCTGGTCATCTACCGCGACACGGCAGCACGCGCTGGGGTACAGCGTCAACTGGCCTGGCAGGCCGCGATGGGCTGCGAACAGCAGATCGTCGAAGCGGATGAATGCGGGGTGCTCGAGCCCGCGCTCGCCGCGACAGGTGGAGGCCGGATCGCCTTTGGTGTGTGGACGCCCAGCGAAGAGGTCGTCGACGCGGCGGCGCTTGCGAATGAACTCGCACGGGCCAGTGGTGCTGCGTTCGTGTTCGGGCGCGAGGTGTGCGGCTTCGAGATGCAAGGCGGCGCCATCCAGGCAGCGCGCCTCGGCCGGGGCGAGGGCAGCATCACCGCCGACCACTTCGTGCTCGCAACGGGCCCGAGCGCAGCCGGTTTGTTGGGCCCACTGGGCTTGGCCCTGCCCATCGAACCGATCAAGGGCTACAGCGTCACGCTGCCCATCGTGGATGCCGCGGCAACGCCGCGTGCCAGCGTGACCGACACCGCCCGCAAGCTGGTGCACGCGCGCCTGGGCGATCACCTGCGCGTCGCAGGCTTCGCTGAGCTGCGCGGACACGACCGAGCGCTGCAGGCTCGGCGCATCGAGGCCTTGTGCGCAGCCGTGCGAGAGACCTTCCCAGGAGCGTGCGACTTCCGCGAAAACCAGGCCTGGGCCGGGCTGCGCCCCGCGACCCCCAGCGGCCGGCCGCTCGTCGGCTCAACGCGCTGGTCGAACCTGTGGGTCAACGCCGGCCAAGGTGCCCTGGGCCTGACGCTCGCGCCAGGCAGTGCGGAGGTGCTCGCCAGCCTGATGGGCCAACGACCGTCCACCATCGACGCCGATCCGTTCCGCGTGGACGCGCTGGCAATTCGCCCTTGACCCCGGCCCCGCGCCTCAGGGCGTTGTGCCGACGATGGCCTTGAAGGACTCGATCAGATCGGCTGCCGGCCGAGCCGAACGCACACCCTGCGGCAGCAGCGCCTGCACACTCACAGGCACCTCTGGCAGCAGGGTTCGCACGTGCAGCGTGTCGCTGGTGCTGGCGGCTGCGGTGAACGAATCGATGATGGCTGGCCCGAAGCCTTGCTCGGCCAGCACCATGGCGATGTGATGGGTCTGCACGGTGACGCCGCCGATAGCAGCCAGGCCTTGGCGAGCACACTGCTCAGCCAGCATGGCGCCGATGGGGTCGCGCTCGTCGATGCGTATGAACCCGCCGCGCATCACCTCGGCCAACTCGATGGTGGTGCGCCGGTCGCTGCCTGGCGAGCGAAGCGGCGAGACACACACCAGCCGCCCCATGGCCACGGGCACGTGCTGCACGGCCGGGTGCTGCGACGTCCCGTAGACGATGCCCACATCGCCTTCGCGCAGCGCGATGGCTTCGGTGATCTGCCTGGAGTGCAGTGTGCGAATCGACACCGCGAGTTCGGGGTGAAGCTTTCGAAACAGCTTCAGCGCATCGGGCAGCGCCCGCACCGCGAGAGACGGCACGACCAGCAAGCGCAGCTCGGCGCTCTTGCCTGACTTCAAGGCACCGGCCAGCCGCCGCACCGACTCGAGTTGCGAGACCAGCCGCATCACCTCGGGGTACAGCGCCTGCGCTTCGCTGGTGGGCACCAGGCGGTTGCGCTGGCGTGTGAAAAGCGTGTAGCCCAACTGAAGTTCGGCGTGCTGCAGCGTCTGCGTGACGGCCGGCTGCGTCACGTGCAGTAGCCGGGCGGCTCCGCTCACGGAGCCTGTCAGCATGATCGCGTTGAAAACTTCGATGTGCTTGAGGCGCATGTCCTACCGTGCCTTGATGTCGCCGCAGGGCAGGTCGTTGCCTGCCCGGGCTCGCATGGTAGTTCAGGCCTCGGTGATGAACGCAGCCATCACCGGTCGGTCACGCTCTCTGGTTCACGCCCTTTCAGTGCACGAAGCGCCCACCGGTGCCGATCATCGTCATCTCGACGGAATGTGAGCCGTTGTGGTTGGACGGGCTGAATGACACGCGAAAGCCGCCAGCGTCCCAGTTGGTCATCGTCTCCAGCGCGGCAATCAGCTTGGCCCGTGTGACGTCTCGCCCGGCGCGGCGCAGTCCCTCGACGAGGGTCTTCGCGGCCAAGAAGCCTTCCATGGACCCGAAGCCGAAGCCCGGTACGCCGGCCTTGTGCATGGCCCCGGCATATTCACGTTGGACTGGCGTGGCCTCGCCCCAGGGGAAGGGCACGACTTCGGAGACCATCACGCCCGCGCCGACGCTGCCCAGTTCGTCGGCCAGCGCCTTGCCGCCGACGAAGGACACGCTGACGAACTGCCCGCTGTAGCCGTTCTTCTTCATTTCCTTGACGAGCGCGGCGCTCGACGAGTAGGAGCTGATCAGCACGACCGCGGCCGGCTTTGCCGCCTGCAGCGCTTTGGCCGCGGCGCCCACGTCGGTGCTGTGGCGCTCGACCATGGCCGTGGCCGACACTTTCTGGCCGCGCTTTTCGTTGGCCCTGACCATGGCGTCGAGCCCCGACTTGCCGTAGGCATCGTTCTGATAGAAGACGGCGACGTTCTTGATTCCGGTGATCGACAGCTGGTCGATGATGTATTCGGCTTCGTCGTGATAGCTCGCTCGCATGTTGAACACGTAGCGGTTGAACGGCTCGCGCAGTGCATCGGCTCCGGTGACCGGCGCAAAGAACGGCACCTGGGCGGCTGTGATGACCGGCAGGGCCGCCAACGTGGTGGTGGTGCCGACGTAGCCGAACAGCGCGAGCACGTGTTCCTTGTCGAGCATGTCGTTGGTGTTCTGAACCGTCAGGTTGGAGTCGTAGGCATCATCCTTCGCACGCAGTTCGATCTTGCGGCCATGCACGCCACCGTTGTCGTTCACCATCTGGAAGTATGTGCGTGCACCCAGGTTGAAATCTGTTCCGAGCTGCGCCGAGGGACCGCTGAAGGGGGCGGACTGGCCAATGACGATGGCTTCGTCGCTGACCCTGTCCTTGGCGATTGCTGGCAAGCAGGCGAAGCTCAAGGAGCTGGAGATGGCGCAGGACGCTAACAACAAACGCATGGTGGTGTCTCGTGGTGAGTGGGCGGTGGTGCGAGAGCCATCGATTTTTTGGTGGCTTGCTTTGAGGCCGCGGAAGCTTTGCTCCGGCGCTGGCATCTTCGATCGACCACCGCGGCGAGCGGCGTCAAGTCGGCTGCGAATATAGGTTTGAGCAGCGAGACAAGTATTTCTGAGTTCTGATTGAATCATGACGACGCGACGACGTGCACCTGATGCTGTGCACTCGTTCACACGTTGGGTGCGCTGCCACTTGTCCGATGTCCGTCGGAACGTTCACCTCTGTGACTTCTGCATGCCTGGTGGTGCGTCTTGACGCGTCGGGTGAACAACAGCCGGATCTTGAGCGGGGTCGGGCGCGTCGTCCGAGAACACAGTGAACAGCAGCGCGCAGACGATCACCACGACCACTGCGGCCAAGGCCCACAGCAATGCGGCAACCACATCCGCGTTCGACTTGTCGGCGGCAAGTGTCGACTCGAGCTCATCCACCTGCCGCTGTGCCGGCACCGCGGCGGCAAGCGGTGCGATGCGAGCGGTGCCACGCGCTGCTGAGTGCGGGCTCCATGGCGACTCACCCGCAGAACCAGGCCTTCGTGCGTGGCCGCCCGCAAGCGTTTGATTGGACGAACCACCAGTGAAGTTCTGCGAGGTTTGCACGCCGTCTCCGCCTTCATCCACAGCGGCGTGTGCCGCTTGCTGGCTCCGGTCTTGGGACTCATCGTGAGACTGTTCTTGCGACTGCCCTTGAGCCTGATGCTGCCGTCCGCGCGGCCGTTGCCGGCGTCCATCGCGAGTCACCCGCTGGTGAGACGGGCGAGTGAGCAACTCCGCGCCATCGCCGGCTTGGGTGGTCGCCTGATCGATCGCGTCGCTCGCCCAATTGGCAATGGCGCTGTCCATTTCTTGCGGCAGCGCTATGGACTCCTCCGTGCCGTCGTCCTGGATCTGAACGTCTTCGCTTTGTCGCACCGCGAATGCTTGCGTGCGCTGCGCGCCATGCGAGCTCCCGCCTGCCGACGCGCTCGCGATGCTGCGCAGGATGCTGGCACCGCTGCGCCTGGCCGTTCGGCTCGACCCCTCGCCAGCGTTGCGCGATGGCAGGGCTTCGCGCAGAGCATCACGTGGTGCCACCTGGCTGCCGGCCTGTGTCGATGCCTCGTCCGACAGCACCTGCTCCGCGAGGGCCTCTGCCGATGCAGGCGGTGCCGGCACGGTGTTGTGCAGCTTCATGTTCGCGTCGGTGCGGTTGATTCGGGTGGCATGTTGGTCTGCACACGGTAAGGCTTACCGGCTCAGATCGACCGGGCCGAACCGAAGTACGGAGCACGAGGGCGAAGGTGGCGATTTATCAACGAATGATCACAGCTTGGTCATGACCAGGGCTCGTCGCCACGCCATACTTTTTGCACTGTTGTCTGTGTGTCTCCCGAGTCAACCGCTATCTACATCGCGGTTCGTGGTCTCCTCTCCAGAAGTGGCTCGGGTTCAAAACCTGGGGCTTGCCCCAGGTTTTTTTTGACGCTTGCTTCTCGCAGTCAGGCGCGACTCGGATGCTGTTCATCGAGCAGCTCACAGAGGTCTCGTGGCTCGACGACTTCACTGTGCCGGATCCAGATACCGTCGGCTGAGACGTACGTCGATGCGGTCACCACAACCAGAACCCGGCTGGGTTCGTGGTCATGGCGGTGCTTTCAATGCATCAAGGGCTATACAAAAAAGCATTGGGCAAGAGCGGCCGCGCCGACGATCATTTCGACATCGCAACCCGCCAACCGGCAGGAGACACCCCGTTCATGAACATCGGAATCATCGGCTCAGGCAACATCGGCAGCACCCTTGCGCGGCATCTGGTGTCTCTCGGACATGAGGTATCCATCGGCAACTCCAGAGGTCCGCAGTCACTGGCGGCAGTCTCGGCCGACACAGGCGCGACGGCTGTGACGGCAGAGCAGGCCGCAAGATCTCGGGATCTCGTCATCATTGCCGTTCCTCAGGCCGCTGTTCCGCAACTACCGATCGAGGCACTGCGCTCGAGTTCCGCCGTGGTCGTCGACACCGGCAACTACTATCCGACGCGCGATGGCGCCATCGTCGAAATCGACAACGGTTTGACCGACAGTCAATGGGTGGCAACGGTGCTGGGCAGGCCGGTGATCAAGGCGTTCAACAGCATCGTCGCGAGCAGCTTGGCGGATGGCGGCCTCCCTGCAGGAACCCCGGGCCGCATCTGCCTCCCGGTGGCTGGAGACGACCCCGAGTCCAAGACGCTGGTGCAGGAGGTCGTCCGGGCAATAGGCTTCGACACCATCGATGGCGGATCGTTGGCCAACTCGTGGCGGCAACAACCCGGAACGTTCGCGTACTGCCGGGACCTGGACGCAACCGCGCTCTCAGCGGCGCTGGCACAGGCGGATGAAGGTCAGATTGCCAGCTATCGCAAGAAGGCGGACGACGAGGCAGCCCCTTACTTCAGCGCCGCGAAAACGTAGCGGCCCTTGGCGTCGAACACTATGCGGCCGCGTCAGCCTGGATCTTGGGCCAGCGCAGGCAGCGCCGATCCATCAGCCGCAGATGCGGGTACCAAAGTGACCTCCCGTCGCGCTCGACCCACCGCCACTCCGGTGCGGCCGGCTTGACGACCAGGCCGCGTTTCGCTGCGACGCCGGTCAGGTGGGCAACCGAGGTGTCGACCGTCAACACGTCGTCGAGCATGGACGCGAGGCAGGCCGTGTCGTAGAAGTCTGCGTCGGCTCCGAGTGGCGTGACGATGCGCTGCTTCAATGCCTCCGGCAGCTCGTCGAGGTCTGCCGTTCTCGGGCCGACCTGCAGCGACACCAGTGTGCCGGTGGTGCCGCGAATCAGCGGCTCCATCGTGGCCGCGGCGCATCTGCCATCAAGGTGTGCGGCCGCGAGCAGCGAGTTTCGCCCGAGCGCTTGGGCGACACGCGCCGATGCGGCCTCGATGCGCTGCTCGCGCACCTGTCGATCGGCGAAGAAGCGGCAGCTGGTGATGAGCGGCACGGAACGCCGGAGGTCGTGGAAGTGCTCCGATGATGCTGAAGAGGGCCTCGGCCAGGTCGGTGTTGCCGTCGCGCAGTGCATTCCACCCGCGTTCGGCAAGGTGGGCAGGTGACTCGATTGCGGGAGCGGTCGTGCGCGGTCGCGTCAAGAGTTCTGTCATGGTTGCTGCCAGTGAGTTGTCGGGTGTGATGGGCGACCGCCCGCAACGATGGCGCGGCATGGCGCGTCGGTGGCGCTGCTGCAGCCACGCCGATGGCCTGCCATGCCTTGCATCGCGAGCGGTGCTCAAGGATGTGAAGAGAAGAGGGTATGAAGCGCCGGTCGGTCCGCCGCGGCTTTTGGCGAAGCAGTCGGTGGAGAAGCGAACCGCCGCGTCGCTTCGGCCGGACCTCGGTCCTCGGTCCTCGGTCCTCGAGCCGAGGCCGCTTCGCGCCTGCGTGCGCGGTGGCAAGCGAATGGGGCACGTGAATTTTCCACGTGCTTCCCCTCCGCCTTGAATGATCGACGCGCGGTCATGAGTCGCACATGGCTCCGTAATGACTCTCCGCGTACTGGGTGCTGCAATTCATACCCGACAGAACATGAACAAAAGCCGTGGGTGCCATCGATGACTGCGACAACGCGCAGCTCGATGCATTCAAGGCCCAGGAGGCACACCGCATGCAGCACGAAAGATCACCGAGCCCGCACCATCACGACAGCGGGGGCGCGTCATCGCCAGTGCCGAGCGGCGTCTCGTTCAACGCAAGGGGTCTGATCGCGATGTGCGCTGGCGGCCTCGCGCTGCTGGCCACCACGGCGGCCGGCGCGGCGCCAACGGTCGATTCCACGGTGGCGGCGAGCGCCATCTCCGCAGGCGACACGGCATGGATGCTGACCAGCACGGCCCTCGTGCTGATGATGACCTTGCCCGGGCTGGCCTTCTTCTACGGCGGCCTGGTCCGCAAGAAGAACATCCTCGGCACGATGACGCAGGTGTTCATCGTGGCCGCCGTCGTGAGCGTGCTGTGGTTCGCAGTGGGTTACACGCTGGCCTTCGCATCGGGCTCGCCCATGATCGGTTCGTTCGACATGAACCTGAACCTTCCGTTCCTGCCCAAGGGAGACCGCGTTCCGGTCCACGCGCTTGCGCCGCACATCCCCGCGCCGGCGTTCGCGCTGTTCGAAGGAGCGTTCGCGATCATTACCGCGGCGCTCATCGTCGGCGCGTTTGCCGAGCGGGTGAAGTTCGGTGTCGTTGCCTTGTTCTGCGGCCTGTGGTCTGTGCTCGTCTACGCGCCGGTCGCGCATTGGGTGTGGCATCCCGAGGGCTGGCTGTACGCCATGGGCGTGCGCGACTTCGCCGGCGGCATGGTGGTGCACGTCAACGCGGGCGCGGCCGGCCTGGCCTGTGCACTCGTCGCGGGCCCGCGGAACGGCTACGGCCGCGAGCCGATGATCCCGTCGAACCTCGCCTACATGCTGATCGGTGCCGCATTGCTGTGGATTGGCTGGTTCGGCTTCAACGGTGGTTCGGCACTAGCGGCCAACGGCGCCGCGTCCCTCGCGATGGTCAACACCCAGATCGCGGCGTCGCTGGCGGCGGTCGTGTTCGTGCTGTGCGAATGGATGATGAAGGGCCAGGCCAGCCTGGTGGGCATGTCGACCGGCGCCGTCGCCGGGCTGGTGGCCATCACGCCCGCGGCCGGCTACGTCGGCGTGGATGCGGCTTACCTGTTCGGCATGGTCGGCGGCTTGGTGGCCTTTGCATCGCTGCTGTGGCTCAAGCCACTGCTCAACATCGACGACTCGCTCGATGTCTTTGCGATCCATGGCACGGTGGGCATCGTCGGTTCGCTGCTCACGCCGTTCTTCACCATCGCCGAGTTGGCCGGTGGCAAGGGGCAGCCACAAGCCGAGGCGATCGGTGTCGCGGCGGTGCTCGGCTACAGCTTCGCCGTGAGCTGGCTGCTGATGAAGGGCCTGGACCTCATCGTGGGATGCCGGGTCAAGCGCGGGGAAGAGCAGGACGGACTGGACCTCTCGCAGCACGGCGAGCAGATCGAGTAGTGCCTGCCTACCGTCCCCTGAATTCCTGAAGCGAGTTGCAAGTGCATCCACAAATGTCCCGAGGTGTACTCGCGATGCGGCTGCGGCTCGCTTTGCTGAGGCAGAAGATTCCGGTTGAAATGGATCGCCTGCTCGCCGACTCCGTGTATGCGGCAGAGGTGCTGCTGATGTGCGAATACACCGAGCAAACGGAGTTGATCTCGCTGGCCCGGCAGGTCGTTTTCAGCGAAAGAGAAGCTCCCGCGGCAGGCGCCGCGCCGAATGCCACGCCCAGCGCATCGTCGAGGTTCCATCTGGGGTCGAGCGGAGGTTTGGACTCCGTTACGGCGGCTGCACAGCCGGCTGCCTCTCGGCCGATGCCGACCACCACGGGCGGGAGCCCGAGTGGCTCCGAAGATTCGCCCGCGCCCGATCCGGGCGATCCGGACGCACCGCGCAACCGGCGCTACCTTCGCGGCGCACGCTGAGCGTCGAGACTGCGGACGCATCGCGCTGGCAATCGCGCGTCAGTGGTTCGCACTGCTCGCGTTGCTGTTCAGAAAGGTTCTTGGCCTCTGTCGATTCGCATGGACTTCGCCGTCGCGGCGATACGCTGTGCGATCACGGCGAGAGCACGCTCGGAGCGGGGCGAAGTCGTTCCTCCGAGACGGCCCGTGAGCCTGCGGGAAGGCGACGCACATGCGGTCGCCGCCCGCTGAGCTCCGGGGATCAGATCGTCAGTTCGCGCTCGACGTCTTGCGCCTTGCGACGAGCCAGCGCCAGGTTCGACTTGCTCTTGTCCAGCACGAAGTAGACGAACACGCCTTCCTTGCGCGAGACCGGGCGAATGATGTGGTACTGCTTGCCCAGCGTGATCAGGATGTCGTCGATCACGTCGTTCAGGCCGAGCTGGCGCATGGTCTTGAGCTTGGAGCGCACGACTTCGGTGTTGCCGGCTGCGGCCACTTCAAGGTCGACGCCCGAACCCGAGGAGCCGAGCATCATGCCGCTTGCAGAGTCGACCACAGCTGCGCACATCGCGCCGTCCACGGTCAGCAGGTCGTCCAGGGCTTGTCTGATGGTTGCCATCTTGATTCCAATCGTTGGTTGAGGTGGGTTCGTCATGAACCCGGAGTGGAGATCGTTTCAGCGTCGCTCACGAGGTGAGCGCAACGCCATGCCCGATCTCCGGACTGGCATGTCTGTTGGGGCGAACGAAGCCCTAGCCTGAGCGGTGCAGCAGGTCTCCCAGCTCGCGCGCCATGCGCTGCAAGGCGATCCAGTCGACACCGCGGTGCTCGCCGTGGGCGACGAACAGCACGTTCGGGTCGGTGCAGCACGGGAACACGGCGAGCACGCCGCCGGTGTGGTACATCACTGCCGCACCGAGCGTGCCGAGGCCCGCAAAGTGAAGCTTCTGGCGGTCGTGAAGTCGCCAGTAATCCACGGCCGCCTCCCACACATGCGTGGCCTCCGCTGCGCCGCCGCGACTGGCCCACACCAGCCCGGTTTGTGCGTCGACGAGCGCACAGCCGACGATGCCGGGGTGGGCTGCCATGCGGTCGAGTTCGGCATCGATCTGGGGCAGGTTCATGCCGCGTTCATCAGCTGTTCGGCCTGTGCCAGATGGCTCAGCACGAAACCCAGCGTCACCGACTTGTCGGTGAGAACGACCGCGACGAGCGCCTGCTGCTGCACCTGCATGCAGCGCACCACGAGCCGCCCATCAGACGACTCGATGACCAGATAGCGGGGTGTGCCGATGCCGGTCTCGCGGCTGGCAGCGTCGCCGAGCGCGGACACGGAGCTGACCATCGCGGCCAAGCGCGCTGGGTCGATCGTCTGGTGGCCGGCATGCGCGAGGTCGAAGCCATCGGCGGTGGCGATCACGACGGCGCGGGCGCCATCGACCTCGGCGAACAGAGCCTGAGCGGTCTGTCGAGCCGGGTGGAGCAGGGTGGAAGTGGGCGTGGACAAGGTCATTCCGTTCATGTGCGCATCTCGGCCTGGATGAGCACGGTGTCGACAAGCATCAGCACGTCTTCGCGCCGACGCACGTCCACCGGCAGAACCGGGAATGCCAGGCCGCGTTCGGCCAACAGACTGCTGAACTGGTCGACCGTCGGCAGCGCGCATTCGCCCGTGCGGCCGATGCCGACGGCGCAGTTGATCGTCGGGAGCAGGTCGGCGTAGGCGTCGAGATAGGTTGCAAAGTCGTCCAGCGGATCGGGCCGCGTGTTGTCGATCAGGATCACGAGGCCGAGTGCGTCGGTGGCAATGATTCGCCACATGAAGTCGAAGCGCAGTTGCCCCGGCGTGCCGAACAGCCGCACGCACTGGCCGTTGCCGAGGTCGGCCTGGCCGAAGTCCAGGCCCACAGTGGTGAGCTCCTTGCTGAGCCCGACGTCGGTGTTGCGCACGTCGGTGACCACCGGTGGCGTGTCGCTCAACATGGCGATGGCGGTGGTCTTGCCGGCTCCGGGCGGCCCGCTGAAAACGATCTTGTGCTGGGTCATCGCCATGTCAACCCCAGGCCGTGACGGATGGTGGCGAAGTGGTGGGCGTCGAACTCCTGATGATTGGCCCGAGGCTCGGCGCGCGCTGTGATGGTGGTCGCTACAGCGTCAGCCGCCGCGATGTCGAGCGTGCCGGTCGTGGCGAGCAGAGCGAGAAACTCAGCGCACTGCGGCTTGCCCACGTGGCTCAGGCGTGCCAACTCATCCAGGCCGACGAGCCGCGTCAACAGAAAGCTCGCCAGGCGCTGGCGGTCACGGTCTCCTTGCAAGAGGTCGGCCGAGGGCCAGCGGAGCAGTCGGAACCTCGCGTCTGGCGGGAACGCACGCGGAACGGCACGCAGAGCGGGTGTGCTGGCGATGCGGTTCTCCATCGCAGACAGCGCATCCAAGAGGGCTTCGTACTGCAGCGGGCGCGCCAGTGCTTCGACGGCGTCGTGCTGCCCCGTACCGGCATCGGCCAGGCACACGGTGGCCGCGGCGGGGCCCGCCGTGCCGTGCACATCGCCGCGCACATCGCTCCCACGCATCAGCACTTCGAACTCGCCGTCGAACACGACTGTCCACTCGCATTGCAAACGCTCGCCACCGATTCTCAGGAAGGCGTTCACCTTCGCAAGGTCGTTGTCATTCAGGTTCTGCAGGTGCAGCCGGAGTTCGCGCTTTACCTGTGGCGCCGTGGCAGCCTCGCGGTTCATGACAGATGGGTCCGCCCGAGGTGGATCGCGCCGGGGCGCTGAAGAAAGCGGAAGCATGGGAGCGTTTCTCAAGAATCTGTGCGAGTGGCTCAGTCGGATTCCCTGCGCAAGCACACGTTGGAGTGAACAGGCTGCGTCGGAAAGCGAGAGGCGATGCTAGGTGCCCACGCTCCAGAAGGCATGACGGTTCGATGATCGATTGCTCACCACGGCGATCAATCCCGACGACCGTGATGCGTGTCACAGCCGAGGCTTTGGCATCTGAACCGCCGCTGACTGTCCAGTGACCTCGCAGGCCGCAGCACTGCGCAAAGCTTCGTTTCGCCATGCGCTGCTTCGTGGGCGCGAGGCAAGGCCAGGGGCGGCCCTTCAGCATTGACACGCGAGCCCAGGTCCGTGAAGTCTGTGGCCGCGTCGAGGCGCTGCGCCATGTGCGCGATCAAGGAAAACCAATGTCGATTTCGAACCGTTTCTCGCCACGCCTGTCCACTGCAGAGACGACCCAGACTGGCAGCGCTGCCAACATCGGGCCGAGCCCCAGCGCCCTTCCTGCTGCGAAGGCCCGGGGTGGACGGTCCTCGTTTGCCGAGAAGCTCGGTGGCTTTCATGCAGGCGCGCTCAGTGCAGGGTTGCGGCTGTTCTCCGACCCCTCGGTGAAGAACGCCATGGCTTTCGTGAAGTCGGCCGTCACGGGTCTTTCAGGCACGGTGGCGAGTGCGTACAACGCGTTCAGCGGCGGCGCAAGCCAAGCCGCGCCTCGGCCCGGAGGCCAGGTGCCTCAACAAGCCGTCACCATCGATTCTTCGGCGTTTGACAAATGGGTGTCGGACAACAAGTTCGATGGCGCCAAGCCGACACCCGCGAAGACCGCAGACGACGCGGCCTTGCGCACACGCGTGTCGTTGCCGCCCACGCAGCCTGGCTTGGCGTCGGCCAAGCTTCCCCCGCTGATCGACATCGGAGCACCAGCGCTGCCAGCACCCCAGCAACCGGCGCCGGCCGCAGCGCAAGGGCGGCCGACATCCACCGCTCCGCAGCCCGAACCGCAGGTGCCGCCGCGCACCATCGCTCAAGATCCCGGCTTTTCTGCCGCGTTCGACAAGTGGGTGCAAGACAACGGCTTCGAAAGTGCCAAGCCGACACCTGCCAAGCCCGCAACCGGGCACACGGCACACACGCCGGTGACACAGGCGACCACGCGGCCGACGGCGCCGCTCGCGCCGCTGGTGGACATCGAAACTCCCGTCTCGCCACCACCCCAGCAACCCGCAAAGGCAGCTCAGCCACCCGCAGCAGCCGCGCCGCCCACCGCGCAGAAACCGTCGATTCCCCACTCGGTTCGGACACGGCCCGCCAACCCACCCGCCCCGCAGGAGCGGCCGACCCCTGCTTCGGTTCAGACTCAGCCAGCGAACGCGCCAGCCCCGCAAGAGCGACCGATTCCCCATTCGGTTCGGACTCGGCCTGCCAACCCGCCCGCGCCGGAGAAACGGCCTGCGCCTGTCTCGGTTCAGGCTCGGCCAGCGCAACCGGCGCCTACCACTGCTCAGCGCCCGCAAGAGCCAACATCCCCTCCCGGCAGCCCCACAGCGTCGTTGCTGAACCGCAAGCAGGAACTGAACTCGTCGCAATCGGAGCTTCTCGGGCTGATGTCACAGCTTGGCGATATCAAGCCGTCCAAGGAGAAACCGTCGAATCACATTGAACCCGCGTCCACCAAGCCGGCGCCGGTCGAGCCGCAGGGCGAGGTTTACACCGACCGTGCGGCATACGGGAAGGCGCTCGACAAGTGGGAGCGCGACAACCATTTCGACTACGACAACCCGATGCCCTCGGGACACGTCAGCGAGCCCAGGCCGGTGTTCGCGTCATCGAGTCCTCGGACCGATGGCCCGGCGGCAGGCCCGTTGACGCGTGGTCAGGCTGAGATCGCTGCGCACCAGGAAGCCATGGACAACGGCTACCGGTGAAATAAATCCACGCCACAGTGACGGGCTCCGCGCCCCATGAGGATCGACGATGAATTCGGATGAACAGAACCACGAAACGGCGCTTCGGTCTTTCGTCAACAACGAGCTCGAGAAGATGGTGTCCCATGTGGCCACCATGCTCGCCGCCGACGCACCTGCTCACATGCCGAGCGCGAACGGTGGCTTGGCAGATTTGGCCGGTGCAGCCGATGCGCGCCGTGAGGCCGTACGCCTGCGGCGCGAACTGGCCATGGAGCTCGTGGTCGGTGCGCTGTTGAACGAGCACAACCCCGACTGGGACCCACGTGACCCGTCCACCTGCCGCGCAGCTGCGGACAGCGAGGTGCTGCAGTTGTTGAAGTGA
Source organism: Rhizobacter sp. P2_G4 (assembly GCF_056403575.1). Classification (NCBI taxonomy): domain Bacteria; kingdom Pseudomonadati; phylum Pseudomonadota; class Betaproteobacteria; order Burkholderiales; family Sphaerotilaceae; genus Rhizobacter; species Rhizobacter sp. P2_G4. The sequence goes on from NZ_JBFUFG010000006.1 coordinate 28,841, forward strand.
CCCGGGCCGCTCGTCAACCCTTGCCAATCCCCGGCTGAGGGCAGGGCGGAGAAGCTAGTTTTTCGTTGCTGCGCGTAGAGTGAGAACGAACACGCCTTGAACGCACTTCGAAGAGGTGAGGCACGCCATGAAAGACCACCTTGCTCAGGCCAGCATGCTCATTCGTCGTCCTCCCGCTGAGGTGTTCGACGCCTTCGTCAACCCTGAGACGATCACGAAGTACTGGTTGGAAAGCACGACCGGGCCTCTCGAGAAAGGGGCTCAGGTCAGGTGGCACTTCATGGTGCCGGGAGCCACCGAAACTGTCACCGTCACGGCGTTCGAAAGCCCGAAGCGCATCGCCTTTGACTGGTCCGACGGCAACAGCGTGAACCTGCTCTTCGAAGCACGCGGTGACGCTGCCACGCGTCTCGCCATCGAAGCTTCAGGGCTGCAGGACGAGAGCGAGGCTGTGAACGCAACCGAGGGCTTCAGCATTGTTCTCTGCGACCTCAAGACGCTGCTCGAAAGCGGACGCTCCGCGGATCTCGTCAGAGACAAGGCCGAACTGATTGCCGCGTCGCAAGCGGGTCAGTCGAACTGAGTCACGTCGGCTAAGTCTGGCAAGAGAATACTTCCGGAGTTCCAAGAATGGACGACGATCTGGACACCTTGTCCCGCGAGCAGCTGGTGGCCGAAGTGCACAAGCTTCGGCAAGCCATACGCCAACACAGGGACTCGACGGGCCACGACTTGTGTTGGCACCACCCGGACCTGTGGTCGGTTCTGCCGGAACGGGTGGAGCCCACACTGCTGGTCCCGGAGTGGCCTCAGTTTCTACGAGGCTGTGTCCGGTATCGGCAGTCGCTTGACGAGCAGGCGCCGCGCGCGCCCCGGTCAGACAAAGAGTTCGGCGAAGGCGACGCTTGACGCAAGCCTTGCCAGCGGTGTTCTAGATCGAACGTATCGGGCCGAGGCGGCCAGGCGACAGCGCCGATCGCCGCCGCGTCACGCACCTACTGCGTAGGCCGCCATGAACACCCTGACCGCCTCGCGCAACAGCGCCCGGTTCTCGCGCGCATCCGGCATCTCGAGCATGAGCAGCCCGCGGATGTGGCCATCGCCCAGGAACATCGACAGGAACAGATCCGCCGCCTGCCGCGGGTGCTTCACCTTCAGCGTGCCGGCCGCGTCCGCGCGGCGCAGGTAGGCGGCCAGGTCGCCGATCAGCCGGTCGGCTCCCTGCCGATAGAAGGCCTGGCACGCCTCGGGGTGGACCCCGGCGGCACCGTAGAGCGAGCGGAACTGTGCGAGCGCCTCGTCCTCGCGCGCCAGCGTCAGGAACTGCTCGCCGATCGCCAGCAACGCCTTCTGGGGCTGCGTCGCGTCCAGTGCTTCGGCGCCGGCGACACCGCCGACCACGCGCTCGGTGCGGTCGCGTACCTCTGCCTCGAAGAGCCCTTCCTTGGAGCCGAAGTGGCTGTAGATGGTCATCTTCGAGACACCGGCGTCGGCGGCGATCGCGTCCACGCTGGCCCGCTCCAGGCCGTGCGCATAGAAGTGCCTGCGCGCCGCATCCAGGATGCGGCGGTTGCGCTCGGGATCTCGCGGCCTGCCGCGGCGTGGTGTCGGTGCGACGTCGTTCTCGGTGTCGTTTTTGGGCATCTTATTTAATGTACTTGAATGTCCATTATAGTTCGCTTAGACTTACTGGACTCAATCGTCCAGTATATGAATCACACCATGACGCCCCCTCTGCATCGCAGCCTCTTCGACCCAAGCGCTTGGGCAATCCGACCCGTCGCGTTGGCGTCGCTGGTGCTCTTGTCGGCCTGCTCGGTAGCGCCCGTGCAGCCCCCATCGCCATCGGTGCCGCTGACCACCGCCTTCGCGCACGGCGTGCCTGCGGCCGGTGCCGGCCAGGCTCTCGACGGTGCCTGGTGGGCCGGCTATGGCGACCCGGTACTCACAGCGTTGATCGACGAGGCCCTGGCCGCCAACCAGGACGTGGCCATCGCCCTGCAACGCGTGGCCCAGGCCCGCGCGGGCCGCGATGCGCAGGGCTCTCGCCTGTGGCCCACGGTGGGCTTGCAGGGGTCGGCCTCGCGCAGCGAAAGCGGCCTGCCCGATCCGGTCAAGCAGGGGCAGCCTGACACGCGCGCGCTTCGTGTTGGTGTCGACGTGGCATGGGAGATCGACCTGGCCGGCGGCGTGCGCGCCGCACGCGATGCGGCGCAGGCCGATGCCGCGGCTGCCACCGCCGGTGTGGACGGCGCGCGCTTGCTGGTGGCCAGCGAAGTGGCGCGGCAGTACTTCGTGCTGCGCAGCGCTGAAGAGCAGCTGCGCATCGTGCTGGCACTGGCTGCGGCCCAGCGCGAGACGGCCGCCCGCGTGGGCAGCCGCCAGCGCGAAGGCGAGGCCAGTGCCTTCGACCTCGACCGCGCAGGCGCCGAAGCGGAAGCGCTCGACGCGCAGGTGCCTCCACTGCGGATGCTGGCCGGCGTCTCGCAGACGCGGCTGGCCGTGCTGCTGGGCCGCAACCCGTCGGCACGTGTCGTCGACGATGGCGCGGCGTTCGTTTGGCCCGCCGCGCGCGACATCGGCACCGGCCAGCCCAGCGACCTGCTGCGACGTCGCCCCGACCTGATCGCCGCGGAGGCGCGCGTTGCGGCCGAGACGCTGCGTGGCGCCGAGGCGCGCGCGCAGTGGTGGCCCAAACTGTTCCTGAGTGCTCTGTTCGGCCGCGAGGACCTGCGGCTGAATGCGCTCGATCTCGCGCCGGTGCATTTCTCGAATGTCGCGCTGGCGTTTGCCGCGCCGATCTTCAATGCCGGTCGCATCGACGCCGGCATCCGCGTGCAGTCGGCGCGGGCCGATGAGGCGCTGCTGGCCTGGCAGAAGGCGGTGCTGGTGGCCGTGCAAGAAGTGGAGAGCAGCCTGCTCGTGCGCACCGAAGAGGCCGAGCGCGCCGCCGCGCTGAGCCGCACCGTCGACCACCGTCGCCGCTCGTTGCAACGTGCCCAGTCGCTGCAGCGCGAAGGCCAGATCGACCTGCTGGTGTTGCTGGACGTGCAGCGCTCGGTGCTGGCCAGCGAACTCGCCCTGTCGGACAGCCGCCTTCAACAGGTGCTGGCCGACGTCCAACTCTACAAGGCACTCGGCGGCGGCTTTGCGCTGACCGGTGCTGTCACGACTTCTCTTGCAAGGACGCCCCAATGAACAAGATACCTCCGTCAATGACTCTCACCGTCATTGCAGCAGCCAGTGTGCTGTTGGCTGCCTGCAGTGAGCCGAGCGCCCCCGCCGCCATCGCCAAGCCTGTCTTCGTGACCACGGTGACGCAAACGGCGTCTGCGCAAACGCGCACCTTCACCTCCGTGGTTCGAGCCCGTGTCGAGACGGACCTCGGTTTTCGCGCCGGCGGCAAAGTGGTCGACCGATTGATCGAGGTCGGTGACGTCGTGAAGGCCGGCCAGCCGCTCGCTCGCCTCGACCCGGCCGACTATCAATTGGCCGCGCGGGCGGCTGCCGATCAGGTGCAGGCTGCCTCGGTGGATGCGCAACAGGCCGCATCCGATGAGGCCCGCATGCGCCGCCTGCTTGCCGACGGTTCGGTGGGCGCTGCCGACCATGAGCGCCAGAAGGCGCGTGCCGACGCAGCTGCAGCGCGCCTGGACCAGGCCCGCCGCCAGCTCGATCTGGCTCGCAATCGCGAAGGCTATTCCACGCTGGTCGCACCCTATGCCGGTGTGGTGACGGCGCTGCACTTCGAGCGCGGTCAGGTGGTCACCGAAGGCCAGCCCGTGCTGTCGCTGGCCCGTGACGGCGAGCGCGAGATCGTTGCTGACCTGCCCGAGGAATGGGTAGGCCGTGCGCGCACGCTCACTGCCGTGGCCACGCCCTGGCACGGCGCGGCGCAAGACGCGAAGGCACCGCTGCGGCTGGTGCTCCGCGAACTGTCGCCGCTGGCCAGCGCGCAGGGCCGGACCTTCCGCGTGCGTTACGCCGCGGCCCCCGAATCGCGCGCGCAGGTCGCGGCGCTGCCACTGGGCAGCACCATGCAGCTGAACCTGTCCGACGCGAGCTCGGGCGCGGCAACAGTCGCGCTGCCGGTCACGGCGCTGGTGAAGGCCAGCGGCTCCGCAGGCGTCTGGGTGCTGGACGCCAAGGGCTCCGGCCTCGCGTTCCAGCCGGTGCAGGTGGTCGGCATGGACGACGCGTCGGTGCGCGTCACCGGCCTGGCCGCCGGCAGCCGGGTGGTCAGCGTCGGTGCCCAGAAGCTCGATGCAGGCATCAAGGTGCGGGCTGTCGAACGTGCGCCCGAAGCCGCACCGGCCCCCGTCGCCAAGACCAGCTCACAGGGGCAGTCATGAAACGCTTCAATCTCTCGGAATGGGCCGTCACGCACCAGCCGATGGTGCTGTTCCTGATCATCGCAACGCTCATCGTCGGCGTTATGTCCTTCAGCCGGCTGGGCCGTCTGGAGGACCCCAACTTCGACGTGCCGCAGATGACGGCCATCGTCGTGTGGCCTGGTGCCACCGCGCAGGACGTGCAGGACCAGGTGCTCAACCGCATCGAGCGTCGGCTGCAGGAGCTCGATCACTTCGAATACGTGCGCAGCTTCTCGCGCCAAGGCTACGGCGGCATCACGCTGTGGATGAAGGGCGGCAGCACCAAGGCCGAGCTCGACAACGCCTGGTACCAGGTGCGCAAGAAGATCGGCGACGTGCGCCAGGAGTTCCCCGAAGGCGTGCGCGGGCCCTTCTTCAACGACGAGTACAACGACCGCTACAGCGTGCTCTACGCGTTGAGCGCGCCCGAGCTGTCGATGGCCGAACTGCTATCGGTCACCGAAGACGTGAAGCGGCGCATCCAGGGCGTGGCCGGTGTCGGCAAGGTCGATGTGCTGGGCAAGCAGGCCGAGCGCGTGTACGTGGAGCTGTCCACCCGGCGGCTGGCCGCGCTCGGCATTCCGGCGACGGCGGTGTTCGAGGCGCTGTCGCGCCAGAACCTGGTGGCCCCGGCCGGTTCAGCCGATGCCGCGCATGACCGCGTGCAGGTGCGCGTCGACGGCGGGCTGCGCAGCGCCGCCGATGTTTCCAACGTGACGCTGGAAGTGGGAGGCCGGTTGTTGCGGCTGGCCGACATCGCCATCGTGCGCACCGGCTATGAAGACCCGCCCAGCATGACGATCCGCCACAACGGCGTGCCGGTGCTGGCCATTGGCGTCACGATGCAGGCGAACGGAAACGTGCTCGACTTCGGGCACGCGCTGGAACAGCGACTGGCACAGGTGCGGCAGGAGCTGCCGGCGGGCGTCGAGATCCAGCAGTACGCCGACCAGCCTCGCGTGGTGGAAGAGTCGGTCTGGGAGTTCGAGCGCTCGTTCCTGGAGGCGCTGGCCATCGTGCTGGCGGTGTCCTTCCTGTTCCTGGGCTGGCGCACCGGCATCGTGGTGGCCGCATCCGTGCCGCTGGTGCTCGGGCTGGTGGCGGCCGTCATGTACGCGGCCGGCTGGGCGCTGGACCGCATCTCGTTGGGCGCGCTGATCATCGCGCTGGGCCTGCTGGTGGACGACGCCATCATCGCCGTGGAGATGATGGTGGTGAAGCTAGAGGAGGGCTGGGACCGGCTGCATGCGGCCACCTACGCCTACACGTCCACGGCGTTCCCGATGCTGACTGGCACGCTCGTCACCGCCGCCGGCTTCATGCCGGTGGGGTTCGCCAAGTCGATTGCGGGCCAGTACGCCGGCGGCATCTTCTGGGTCGTCGGGGTGGCGCTGATTCTGTCGTGGCTGGTGGCCGTGATCTTCACGCCGTACCTTGGCGTGCTGCTGTTGCCCAAGAAACTCGCGGCCGGCACACACCACGACGTCTACGACCGGCCCGTCTACCACCGGCTGCGTGCCGTCATCGACTGGGCGGTGCAACGCCGGGCCTGGGTGCTTGGCGCCACGGTGCTGATCTTCGCCATCGCCGGAGCCGGCATGCTGACGGTGCAGCAGCAGTTCTTCCCCACCGCATCGCGGCCGGAACTGCTGGTGGACCTGCGGCTTCGCGAGGGCGCGTCTTTCGCCGCAACCGAGCGCCAGGTGAAGCTGCTCGAAGCGCAGCTGGTGAAGGACCCCGACATCGAGTTCTTCACCGCCTACACCGGCGCCGGCACGCCGCGCTTCTATCTGTCGATCCAGCCGGAGCTTCCGAATCCGGGTTTCGCGCAGTTCGTCATCAAGACGGCGGGCATCGAACAGCGCGAACGCGTGCGCACACGGCTGATGGAGCTCTTCGCCAAAGACGAGGCCTTGCCCGACGTCACGGCGCGCGTCACGCGCCTGGAGTTCGGCCCGCCGGTGGGCTTCCCGGTGCAGTTCCGCGTCATCGGCCCCGACAAGACGCAAGTGCGAGAGATCGCCTACCGGGTGCGCGACGCGGTGCGCCAGAGCACGCTGGTACGCGACACGCAACTCGACTGGAACGAGCAGGTCCGCTCGATGCAGGTCCACGTCGACCAGGACAAGGCACGGCTGCTGGGCCTGTCATCGGCCGACATCCAGGGCCTGGTGCAGACCACGCTCGATGGTGCGCCCGTGACGCAGATCCGCCGCGGCGAAGAGCTCATCGACGTGGTCGTGCGAGCGACACCCGAAGAGCGCAAGAGCATCGGCCAACTCGGCGACCTGCAAGTGTTCACGCGCAGCGGCGTGACGGTTCCGCTGTCGCAGCTGGCCCGCGTGGAGCCAAGCTTCGAAGAGCCGGTGCTGTGGCGGCGCAACCGCGACATGGTGCTCACCGTGCGCAGCGACGTCGTCGACGGCGTGCAGGGCCCTTACGCCACGGCGCAGATCCGGCCGTCGTTGCAACCCATCGTCGACAGCCTGCCCACGGGTTACCGCATCGAAGACGGCGGCGCCATCGAAGAGAGCGACAAGGCCAACACCGCGCTGTTCGCGGTGTTCCCGGCGATGTTCGCGGTGATGTTGACGCTGCTGATGATCCAGCTGCAGAGCTTCTCGAGGCTGTTCATGGTGTTCATGACGGCGCCGCTGGCGCTGATCGGCGTGGTGCCGGCGCTGCTGCTGTTCCAGGCGCCGTTCGGATTCGTCGCGCTGCTGGGCGTGATCGCCCTGAGCGGCATGATCATGCGCAACTCGATCATCCTGGTCGACCAGATCGACCAGGACATCGCGCGCGGCGTGGCGCCGTGGACCGCCATCGTCGACGCCACGGTGCGGCGCTCGCGGCCCGTGGTGTTGACGGCAGCCGCCGCGGTGCTGGCCATGATCCCGCTGACGCACAGCGTCTTCTGGGGACCGATGGCCATCTCGATCATGGGCGGGCTCGTCGTCGCCACGGCGCTCACGCTCGTCTTCGTGCCCGCGCTGTATGCCGCCTGGTTCCGCGTCCGGCGTGACAGCCCGGCCCACGCACCGGCCGGCGCGCCGCTCGCCGCGGCTGCATGAACACCACTCGCTTCCCACGCAAAAGGAAACACGAAATGAACACACGGAACGCGGGACTTCCATCTGCTGTTCGGAAGCTGAAGAGCTTTCGCTTCGCGCAGATTCCCCGCATGTCGCAACTCGCACTGCATGCCGCTCTGTTGCTTGCAGCGGCCACAGCGCAAGCGCAAAGCTTCGTCGATGCCAAGTACCGATGCGCGGTGCTTGGGGACACCAGCCAGTGCGAGCACGCGCCCGACCTGCCTCCCGTTCGCGTGGAGAAGCGACCGGAGCTGGGGCCACGCGCGCTTTATCTGAAGCATCTCGGCGCCGGCACCCACGAGGCGATTGCTCAAGCCCGCCTGCTCGGCGAGGCGCCGTCGTGCCGGGTGGTTCGCATCACCACGCGACAGCTGAGCAGTGCCGAAAAGCTCGATCGGCTCAACGGACGAAACAGCATCTCGGCAGAGGCCGTTGAAACCCTCTCGCTGAGCGCCGCACCCGGCGAAACGTGTTGAGTCACGACATGACGAACAAGAACAGTCGATCACTGTGCATGGTCGACATCGATCGCACCCCCACTCATCAACTTCAAGGAATCAAGATGAAAGCTCTGAACATTGCTCTGCTGATCGCTTCCGGCCTCACCGCAGGTTCTGCGATGGCACAACCCATCGTGGTATCGGTACCACCTGCCGTAGCTGCGACGCCCCAGCCACTCAGCCGCGCCGAGGTGATGGCGGACCTGCACATCTGGCGTCTCTCGGGCATGCAGGCCGCCAGGTACTTCAGTGATTACCACGACGAGCGGAACCCTCAATACCAGGCCGCCCTGGCTCGTTACCAGGCCATGCGGTCATCGCCGGATTTCGCCGCGCTGGTGGAGAAGCTACGCGCTGATCCGTCCGCACCTGTGGTTGGACGTTGAGGCGACACGCATGAACTCCACCCAGTTGCAACAGAAGACGCTGCTCGCCGTCGCAGCCAGCCTCGCCTGCGTCGGCACCGCCCACGCCGCCGCCTTCCAGCTCAAGGAGCAAAGTGCCGCAGGCCAGGGCCGTGCCTTCGCCGGCTCCATCAGCCAAGGTGGAGACGCCACCGTCATCGCGAACAACCCGGCCGCCATGACGCTGCTGAACGGGCGGTTGATCCAGGCCGACGTCGCCGTCATTGACTACTCCGTCAAGTTCGACGGCACAGGCAACGACGCGCTGGGCCGCCCGCTGTCCGGAGGCAATGGCGGCAATGCCGGCGACACCGCCGCGGTGCCCTCGCTGTACTTCCACACCCCTGTGACGGATCGAGTTCATCTGGGCTTGTCCGTCACGGCGCCGTTCGGCTTCAAGACCGAATACGACGACGGCTGGGTCGGCCGTTACCAGGGCGTGAGAACAGAGCTGAAAGCCATCGATGCCGGCGTAGCGGGGTCGTACAAGGTGAACGAGGCCCTGTCGCTCGGTGCTTCGGTGTTCGCCGAGCGCATGGAGGTGAAGCTGCGCGACGCGGTTGACTTCGGTGCGCTGCTTGCCGCCTCCAGCGTGCCCGGCTTCTCGCCGACCAGTGCAGACGGATACATCAACATCGACGGTCACAACACCGCGGTCGGCTACACGCTTGGCGCGCTGCTGCGTCCGGTCGAGGGGACGACGATCGGGTTGGCGTACCGCTCCGAAGTCAAGCACAAGCCGAAGAACGCCCAGGTCGACTTCTCGATACCCGCTGCTGCCAACGCCGTGTTGTCTGCGGCCAGGCCCAACACTTTCGTGAGCACGACCGCGAGCACCGAGCTGACGATGCCGTCGTCGTGGACGCTCAGCGTCAGCCAGCAACTCGACGACCAGTGGACCGTGATGGCGGACTACTCGCGCACGCAATGGGAAAAGTTCGGCAGCGTGGTGCTCGACTTCGCATCCAACCTGCCCGACGAGACGCTGCACTTCGGCTACCGGAACACATCGTTCTACTCGGTCGGCACGGAGTACCGGGCCAATGACAGCTGGACCTTCCGTGGCGGCCTCGCCTATGACCAGACCCCCGTGACCGATGCGGTGCGAGACGTCCGCGTGCCGGATGTCAGCCGAAAGTGGCTGTCCCTCGGGGCGACGTGGCAGGCGAGCAAGCTGCTGGCCTACAGCGTGGGCTACACGCACTTGTTCATCAAGGACACCAGCGTCAGCCTCACTTCATCCAGCGGCAGTACGCTGCAAGGCTCGTACAAGCTGCGCAGCGACATCGTCGCCGTTTCTGCCCGGTACAGCTTCTGATCGAGAGGGTTCGTTGGAACCCCGTCAGAGCTCCGTCATGTCCTCGAGACGTCGTGGCTGGAGAATGCAGGGCGGCGAGGGGCGTTGACAAGGTGGAAGCACCTTCGAGCCGCCGCGGCTGCATGGAGGGTGTGTCTTCGTTAAGCGCACCCTTTTGCCGGTCTCAGATTCACCTACTACGACAGAAGAACACCATGATCATGACGGCTCCAAGATTCACGATTCCCCTCCTGCTGGCCGCAATGGCGCTGGCCGGTTGCATGAGCTCCGGCGGCACGGCTTCGAAGGCCATGCCCACTGCCACAGCGCAGCTCAAGGCCACGCAAGGCAACGCGGCCAACGGCACGGTGCGGTTTACGCAGGACGGTTCGCACGTCAACGTGCGCGTTCAACTCAGCGGCCTGACGCCGAACCAGGAACACGGCTTCCATGTGCACGAGAAGGGCGATTGCTCGGCTCCCGATGGCATGAGCGCCGGCGGCCACTTCAACCCGAGCGGCCACCCGCACGGCCCGCAAAACGCAGCGCACCACGGCGGCGACATGCCAGCGCTGAAGGCCGACGCTGCCGGCAATGCGCAGGCGAGCTTCCAGATGGACGGCGTCAGCATCGGCACCGGTGTCGACGGCCTGCTCGGCAAGGGCGTGATCGTGCATGCCAAGCCCGATGACTACACGACGCAACCCACCGGCAACTCGGGCGCGCGCATCGCCTGCGGGGTGATCGTCGCGTCCTGATCCAGCGTCGCCGCGCGGCAAGGCCGCGGTGTCTCCGCGCGAACGTGGGTCGGGATGGCCTGCGTGAACCACTTCAGGAACACCGGGTACTGCTCGCGCGGGCACATGCGCTGAGCGACGGTGCGCGCGATGTCTTCTGCGCTTGCGGATGCGCGGCCGTCGAGTTTGTGCTCTGCAGCGAGGGCCTTCTCGATGGCGGACAAAGAGTCCGGGTTCAATTGGCCCAGGGACAGCAGGTTCGAGATAACGATGCGGCGCGCCTCCTGCATCGTCTTGTCGAGCGGTGCGCCACCGAGACGCGCGCCACGGCAGGAGTGATTCGTCCAGCCGGACAGGCAGGCCGCAATGGATGCACGGCTCCGCGGCACGACGGCGAAGGCACCGCTGGATCGAGCCCACATGGCCTGCGTCGGGTTCACTGCATCTGACAGCAGGAAGACCAGAACGTTCGGGTCTTCGGCCCGCATGCGCCGCGCCAGTTGCAAACCCGTGGTGCCGCACGCCAGCGGCCCGAAGTCCGCGAGAACGTGCGTGTGCCGCTGCTGGCGCCACAGGGCCAGGGCACCAGCGGCCGAGCTCGTCACATCGGCCCAGTCCTTGTCGCTTGCCGTTGGCCTGCGGGCTGCCAACAGCGCCTTGATGGGGCCGCCATTGGTGGGTTCACCTGCGTGCTGCGTCATGTGGGTCCTTGAACACCGGGCAGTGTCAACTGCCGACTCGTGATGCGATGTTGATGGCGGTGAAGCCAGGCCGCCTCCACGGCCCGAAGCTGCGCCGGAGATTGCGAAGGCACGCAGCACCACGCCATTCATCAATGCGCGGCTTGTGCGCAGCGCGGCACTTCGCGTGCCCGGCGATTGCTGCGTGCGGCCCTACATCGCCCGCTGCGGGCGTCCTTAGGCTTGCCTCTATCCGAAAAGGAGTCATTGAATGAACCAAGTCCCCGTCGCAGCTGGGCGAGCCGATGCGGCCGCCGCCCTCGCTGCGCCACTGATGACGTCGGCCCAGACCGACTTTCTTTCGCAGCTTGCCGTGCATCTCGGCATGCTCCCGTCCGATGGCGCGTCGCTGGCTGCGCCGCGTTTTTTCACCGGGCCGGCCGGCCTGGCGTGCCGGCTCCACCTGTTGCTCGGCGAGCCGGCCGTGCGCCCCGAGGCATTGCTGCCGATGTCTGCACAGGAGCTGGCTGGCCCGGAAGTGCATCGCCTGCTGTCGCTTCAGTCGCTGGTGCTCAGCGAGCTGGGCTGGTATCTCGGCACGTCGGGCGAGGGACTGCTGCAGCTCAGCTCCCTGGCCTGGATCGACGACCCACTCGATGCGGCGACAGCCCTCGATCTTGCCAACGGGGTCGGCATCGCAGTGCTGCATGCACTGATGAGCGACGAAGCCATGACGCCGTCCGCAGACCGAATCGCTCATTGATCACAGAGAGGCCTGAAGATCATGGTGTTGCCCGTCTCAAACCCGTCGCTAGTCGTGCGGCCATCGGCACCGGAAGAGTCGTCGATGGTGTCTTCAGAGACGGCGGGGCCGTCGCACGAGTTACAGACCTTGCCGGACATGCCGCGGCGGCAGGTCCACTCTCAGTCGGCGCGTGGCTTCGATGAGTCGAGCATCCGGCGAGGCGCCGGGCCCACCTTGTCCGCGACGACCTCGTCGGCGCGTTTCGCCGGCGACGTCGAGACCTTGTTGCCTCCGGCGAAGCTGTTCGGCCGATCGGACCGATTCGACCTCAGTCCGAACCGCATTGCGTCACCCGACGTCGAGCTGAACATCGCGCCCGCGGAAACGCCTCTCGAGCGCATCTCGGATGCCCTCGACGCCTTCGAATTCCATGCGCCCGAGGGCGAAGCACGGACCGCTCAGATGGCGATGCAGGTGGAATACATCCCCTGGGCTGCGAAGGTGCTGGAGTCGCGCGAGAAGGCTTTCGGCGCTGGCGGGTATGCGCTCAACCGCAACCGCAGCATCGCGTTCGGCGAGGCCGCGCTGCCGGCGCTGTACGACGGCGTGCGGCAGTTCATCTCGTCGATGTCGCGCTCGCCCTTGCGCAATGCGGTGGCCACGCTCGTCGGGCCTCGCTCCGCGGGCACCGATGCCAGCGGCCAGAGGCTCAATGCGGGTGAACTCAACAACAACTACGACCCGTCGCTGGCGGGCGGTGTGGCGGGCGCGTGCACGGCCTACGCCGTCGACACGGCGCTGCTGTCGGCGATGGACCGGCGCGCCCGGCTGGCCAACTTCCCGGAGTTCAAGCCGGTGGACCTGAAGGCCCTGGTGCCGGACCCGGCACCGGTGCAACTGCGCATGGTGCAGGGGCGCAAGGAATTCTGGCGCCCGCTGCACGATGAGTCCGGCGCGCTGCAGGCGGATGCGCCGGGCGGGCAGGGTACGCCCAGCATGGCGGCCCTCAAGGACAAGACCGAGACGCGGCGCAAGCTGCTCACCGATGTGCAGGAGATGCTCGAAGCCAAGCAGTGGGGCCTGCTCGCCCAGCCCATGCTGGCCGGTGGAGCCAACGTGCTGCGGCGCGCCATCCTGTCGAAGGAGGCGCTGCTCCGGCCTCTGCCAGTGCTCGGCCATTCGATGTGGGCCTCCGGCCTGGGCGGAGCCAGCGCCAAGCTGGGCCTGGGCCTGGCCAAGTCGGCGGCCTGGGCCGATGTGGACAACCTCGTCGGCGGCAAGCAACGTGTCAACCTCTTCGCGACCCGGGTGGCCGACTCGAACGTGCGTCCTGCGGGGCTCGCCGACTATCGCGGCCTGCCGGGCCATGCCTGGCAGGTGACGAAAGAGACGGTCTCGCTGACCGCGCATTTCGCCCTCGGACCTTGGCGCAGCAGCGGCTCGCGCATTCCGTCGCGCGAGGCGGTGCAGGCGCGTATCGGCGATCTGGCGCGGACCGTGGTGTCGAACGTGTTTGCCAGCGTGCTGTCGACAGCCACCGGGCCGCTGGTGGCTCAGCTTCTTCGCAACGGCGCAGCGGCTCCGCTGCCCGGTGAATCGCCGCAATCAGGCGCTTACCTGCTGCAGCAGGCAGCCCAGAGCGCCACCAACGACTTCGTTTGGCAGGCATCGAGGGAAGCCCTGCGAGGCGGTGCGTACAACCTGGGTGCCTCGCTCGATCGCTGGCGCGACAACAGGCAGGCGCAATCGCTGCGAGCGGCGCATGCCGCGCAGAACGAGCTGCCCGCGTTGGCGGCCAGCCTGCAAGGTGCAGCCGATACGTTGCCGGGTGGCGACGCGCCAAGAGTCCAAGCGGCGCTCGCCGAGATACAAAGCATCGGTCTTGACCAGAACATCCGTGTCGATGTGCTGCAGCGCGCGCTGGCCGTGCTGAAGGATCAGCCTGCGCTGGCTTCGGCAGACCCACAGGGTCATGCCAGTCTGGTGGAGCGTGCGCAAACAGTGATTCACAGCATGGCGCAGCGCGACGAGTCGAAGCGATGGCGCGACCCCTTGGGGACGCAAGCGCAGGCCGATCGCACCCGCTGAAGGAAGCGCCGCAGAAGAAAGTGCGCGACGAGCGTCTCGCTCATCCCGACGTGTCATTCGCTTGCAGCCCATCACCCTTTTTGCGGGTGGGCCATCGCTGAACAGGGGCTTGCCTGATCCGTCTTCTCTCCTGAGCACACGCAACGCGCGTGCCGCAACGGGAGAGAAGAATCGATGCACGTCTACGACTTCGTCGCGGTCGGCTTGGGTCCGTTCAACCTGAGCCTGGCCTGCCTGATGGCGCCGCTGAAAGAACACGGCGGCCTGTTCCTCGAGCGCGGCAGCCAGTTCGCGTGGCACCCCGGCATGCTGATGGACCGCTGCACGCTGCAGAACCCTTTCCTGGCCGACCTGGTGACACTGGCCGATCCGACCAGCCGCTTCAGCTACCTCAACTACTGCAAGCAGCAAGGCCGCATCTACTCGTGCTACGTGCGCGAGAACTTCTATCTCACGCGCAACGAATACAACCGCTATTGCCAATGGGCCGCGGCACAGCTCGACAGCGTGCGCTTTCAGCATGAGGTGACGGCCATCGCGCACGATGCGGAGCACGGGCTGTACTTCGTGTCGGGTCGCGACTTGCGCACCGGCCGGCCCTTCGAGCACGCTGCGCGCCGGCTGGTGCTCGGCGTCGGCGCCTCGCCGCGGCTGCCATCGTGCTGTGCTGAAGGCGAGGGCCCCTATCTGCACAGCGCCGACTACCTGCATCACAAGGACGAACTGCAACGCAGGCGCTCCATCACCGTCGTCGGCAGCGGCCAAAGCGCTGCGGAGATCTACCGCGACCTGCTGCAAGACATCGACCAGCATGGCTACAGCCTGAACTGGGTGACGCGCTCGTCGCGCTTCTTCCAGATGGAGAACGCCAAGCTCGTGCTGGAGCTGATCTCGCCCGACTATGCCGATCACTTCCACGGCCTGCCCGAGCTGGCCAAGGAGCGCGTCGTGCGCGAACAGAAGAGCGTCTACAACGGCATCAACGGCGAACTCATCAACACGCTTTATGAGTTGCTCGACGAGCGCCGCGACGAGCTTCGCGGCCGCACGCGGCTGCTGCCCAACATGGAGTTGCGTGCATGCCGCCGCAGCGGCGGGGGCCACGAGCTGGAGTTCGTGCACACCGAGCAGGGGAGCCGCTACCGTCACCAGGCCGACGGCCTCGTGTTCGCCACTGGCTATGCGCCGCGGGTGCCGGGCTTCGTGGAAGGCATCCACCACCGCATCGCCTGGGACGACGCGGGCCGCTACCACCAGCAGCGCAACTATGCCGTCGACGTGGAGGGCCGCGAGATCTTCGTGCAAAACGCCGGCTGCCACAGCCATGGCGTGACCAACCCCGATCTCGGCCTGGCCTGCCATCGCAACGCCTGCATCATCCGTGCGCTGACCGGTGTCGAGTACTACCCGATCGAGACGCAGACCACGCTGCAGGACTTTGCGCCGCGTGCGGACGGTGCTTTCGTGGAGGTGATGGCGTGAGAGATCGGTTGATCGCATCATGGCGGGCCGTGCGCCGGGCCGCTCCCAAGCCGGCCCGTGTCTCCTTGGGGGACCGCACGACGTACTCGTCGGGCGAGGGGTGGTCATCGTGAGCGGCCTGCGCCCGGCCATCGTCGCGATGTCCGCATTCGCGGTGGTAAGCGACGCCATCCTGATCGCCTTCTACCCACACTTTTTCGAGCGGCGCTACGGCGTGACGAGTGCGTTCCACGTCGGCGCGTACATCGCGGCGATCTCGATCGCGGTGATGTGCACGCTGCCGCTGTGGGCGCGCGTGGCGCGTCGCGTGGAGACCATGCACCTGCTGCTCTTCACGCAGGCTGCGGCAGGCGTGCTGTGCCTGCTGAGCTGGTTTGCCGACAGCGTGTTCGTCTACTGGGTGCTGTCGATGCTGATGTTCATGTGCAAGAGCAGCTACCTGCTCATGTATCCCTACCTGATGCGCATGCAGACGCCCGACACGCACGCCCACACGATCGGCCTGCTGTCGGTGGTGGTGCACCTCGGCGGCATCTTCGGCGCGGTGGTGGGCGGCTTCGTGCTGCAGCGCTTCGGCCCCGCGGCGTGCCTCGGCTTGATGGCCGCCGGCGACTTTGCACAGATGGCCGTGTGCGCATGGCTCATCCGCAGCGGACGCGTGGTGCGCGTGGTGGCAGCCGACGCCGCCGCACCGGCACCGGCGCGCGCGCCGGGCGCCCTGCGGCGCATCCTGCAGCTGTGCGGGCTGGTGATGCTGATCGACTTCAGCGCCTACCTGGTCCGCCCGTTCTTCTCGCGCTACTGGGAGCAGGTGTCGGGTTCGAGCGAGCAGCTGGTAAGCGGCGCGGTGTTCGCGATTCCCGGCGCGGTCGCGCTGGTGGCGCTGTTCGTGAACCAGCATGCGCGCGGTCGCAGCGGCCGGCTGCACGATCACGTGCTGGCCAACCTGCTGCTGGGCACCGCGGGGCTGATGCTGCRGGCCGTGCCGGCCGAATGGTCGATCCTGGCTGGCCGCGTGCTCTACGGCTGGTCGCTGTTCCAGCTGATCGTGAAGTTCGAGGTGCTGCTGTTCCGCTTCAGCACACCGCCTTCTTATGCACGCGACTTCAGCGTCTTCAACTTCTTCCAGAACCTGGGCGTGCTGCTGTCATCGTTCGCGGCCGGCGCGCTGGTGGAGCGCCATGGCATCGCGCTCACCTTTGCCATCGCCGCCGTCGGCCTGGCCGTCGTCGCCGTGCTCGACCGGCTGCTGCTCGGACTGGACCGGCTCACATCCACGGCGCCCGCCCGCGCCATCCCCCTGGAGGCCACCCATGCCGGTTGACTTCACCGCCTGCGACCTCGAGCGCCGGCCCTTCTCGAGCGAGGGGCTGTGCATCCGCGCACTCGATCTCGATGCCGACATTACGGTGATGCACCGCTGGTTCGCGATGGACTACGCGAGCTTCTGGGGCATGCAGCACAAGGCTCAGCGCGAGGTGCACGCGGTTTATGCAGCGCTCGTGAACAGCGGCCACGCGATGGCCTACACCGGCGTGTGGCATGGGCAGCCGGCCTTTCTGCTGGAGTGCTACGACCCCGCGCACGACCCGCTCGGGCGGCACTACCCGGTGCGCCCCGGTGACGTGGGCATGCATTTCTTCGTCGGCCCGCCGACAGTGCCGTCGCGTGGCTTCACGCGTTGCGTGTTCCGCGCGCTGATGCGATTCATCTTCGAGCGGCTGCATGCGCGCCGCGTGGTGGTGGAGCCCGACGCACGCAACGACAAGGTGCACGTGCTCAACCGCGAGATGGGTTTTGCCTATGCGGGCCAGGTGCAACTGGCCGAGAAACTCGCCGCCCTCGCGTTCTGCACGCGCGAGAGCTTTTATCAGACCCAAGCAAGTCGGATCCAAGCAGATCAGACCCACCGAGAGGAAATTGCCGAATGAAGCTCACAGACCCCACCGTCGCCGCCTCGCACCTGGACCCGCAGGTGTGGGCCAAGGTGAACCGCCTGCTCGTGCGCAAGGCGATTGCCGAGTTCTCGCACGAGTTGCTGCTCGTGCCGCAGGCCGTGGGCGCCGCACTGCGCCCCGGCTGGCAACGCTATTCGCTCACCGCGGGGCAGGGCGCGGAGTACCGCTTCGACGCGCAGACCATGTCGCTCCGCCATTGGCGCATCGACGCGGCATCGATCGGCCGCTTCGTGGACGACACCGCGCATGAGCTGGACGCGCTCACCTTCGTGATCGACTTCAAGGAGGTGCTCGGCATCCGCCCCGAGCTCTTGCCGGTGTACCTGGACGAAATCAGCAGCACGCTCTACGGCGCGGCCTTCAAGCACCACAAGGAGAACCCGGGCAGCGACGCGCTGGCCGATGCGGACTTCCAGACCTTCGAGCACGCGATGATGGAAGGCCACCCCGGCTTCGTCGCGAACAACGGCCGCCTGGGTTTCGACGCCGAGGACTACCGCGCCTACGCGCCCGAGGCCGGCACCACCTTCCGCATCGTCTGGCTCGCCGTGCGGCGCAGCTGCGCCACCTTCGCAAGCCTCTCCACGCTGAGCTATGACGCGCTGATCGCGCAGGAGATCGGCACCGCGGCGCGCACGCGCTTCGCCGCCGAACTGCAGCGCCTGGGGCTGGGCGAGGCGGATTACCTCTTCATGCCCACGCATCCGTGGCAATGGTTCAACAAGTTGTCGATCGCGTTCGCCAGCCACGTCGCGCAGCGCGACATCGTGTGCCTCGGCTACAGCGAAGACCACTATCAGGCGCAGCAGTCGATCCGCACCTACTTCAACGTCGGCCACCAGAAGCGCCATTACGTGAAGACCTCGCTGGCGATTTTGAACATGGGCTTCATGCGCGGCCTGTCGCCGTACTACATGTCGGGCACGCCGGCCATCAACGAGTGGATCAACGCGCTCGTCGAGGGCGACGGTTATCTGCGCGAGCGGGGCTTCTCGATCCTGCGCGAGGTGGCGTCCATCGGCTTTCGCAACCGCTACTACGAGGCGGCCATCGCCACCGACAGCCCGTACAAGAAGATGCTCTCTTGCCTGTGGCGAGAAAGCCCGCTGGCCCGCGTGCAGCAGGGCGAGCGGCTGATGACCATGGCCGCGCTGCTGCACGTGGACCGCGATGGCCAGGCGCTCCTGCCGGTGCTGGTGAAGCGCTCGGGCCTGGGTGCGGAGGAATGGCTGCGCCGCTACCTGCGCGCCTACCTGTCGCCGCTGCTGCACTGCTTCTACGCACACGACCTGGTGTTCATGCCGCACGGCGAGAACCTCATCCTCGTGTTGGACCAACACGTGCCGGTGCGCGCCATCATGAAGGACATCGCCGAGGAGTCGGCCATCCTCGACAAGAACGCGCAGCTGCCCGAGAACATCAAGCGCCTTGCGGTCGACGTGCCCGCCGACTACAAGCTGCTGGCCATCTTCATCGACGTGTTCGATGGGTTCTTCCGCTTCCTGAGCCAGACCCTGGTGGACAGCGACACCTGCGACGAAACCACGTTCTGGCGACTGGTGGCCGAGTGCGTGACCGACTACCAGGACACACACCCGCAGTACCGCGCCAAGTTCGAGGCGCACGACATGTTCGCCCCGGAGTTCTTGCACTCGTGCCTGAACCGGCTGCAGCTGGCCAACAACCAGCAGATGGTGAACATCGCAGACCCGGCATCGAGCCTGAAGATGGCCGGCCACCTGACCAACCCGATCGCGGCGTTTCGCCCAGCGCAAAGCGCAGCGCGGGCGCGTGCCGTCGCCCCGGTCGTGTGAGCGAGGCATTGCGCGCGCTGGTGGCCGAGGCCGCGCGCGTGGTGCCGGGTCTGGACGGCCGTGTCGCGACCAGCGACGCGGCTGCGCCATGGCATGCCGGCACTGGGCTTTCAGCCGTGCAGCACTTCTGGGCGTCCCGCTACCCCGAGGCCGGGCCACACTACGCGGCGCTGCGCGGCTGGGGGCTGCTGGTCTGGCAGCCGATCTACGTGGCGGTGATTGCCGCGCATCTGGGCGACGCGCAGCCGGACCTCGATTGCTTGTCGCTCGTCGTGGACGACGGTGAGGTCAGCGGCTATCGGATCGGCACGCACGAGCCGCTGCGCAGCGATGAGGCCGGGCGAATGCGCTTCGGCGCGATGCAGATCGCCGCGGGCATCGAACGGTTGCTGCCGGCGTGGCAGGCGCACGCGCAGCTGCATGCCAAGGCGGCGCGGCGCACCTGCGCGGACTGCGCTCTCGCCGCCGTGCTCGCGGTGCGGCGGCAGCGGCAGTGGTCGTCGGCACACACGCGCGAGATGGGCGCGCAATGGCTGGCCGCGCTGGGTCTGCCTGGCGAGAGCGGCTTTCTCGCGTACCGCGCGGCGTCGGGCACCGAGGCGATGGCTCTGGAGCACAAGGTCTGCTGCCTGCACTTTCGCCGCCGCGATGCCGAGCGTTGCAACACCTGCCCGAAGCGGCCGCTGGCCGAACGAATCGAACGATTGAAGGATGCGGCGAGGGATGAGGTGAAGAGCGAGAGCTGACCCGAACTTGGGACGCTTCCGCGCTTCACTCGGCTCGGGTCATGCGCGAGGCAGGCGGCAGTGCGGCATTCACCCGCGCAGTGCAGCGCGGCAGCGCTCGAGCGCCTCTCGAATCAGGGTGTTCACGGTCGCGGCGGACAGGCCGAGTTCGGCGCCGATCTCGCGTTGCGTGCGGCCTTCGAGCCGGTAGAGGTTGAACACGCGGCGCAGGCGCTCGGGCAGCTCGGCCAGTGCCCGCGTCATGAGCGCGAGTTCCTGGCGGTCGATGGCCATGGCCTCGGGCGTGTGGGCCGCCGGCGCCGCCACTTGCGCGCCGCTGTCTTCGCACTCGAAGAGCTCCGACTCGAGCGCGCTGCGGCGGTACCGGTCGATCGCCAGGTTGCGCACCAGGCGGTGCACGTACGAGAGCGGATGCGCCACCGCCCCCTGCGCACATGCCGTCTCCTTGGCGCGCAGGTAAGCGTCCTGCACCAGGTCCTCGGCGAGGTGTGCATCGCCGAGGATGCGCTGCGCCGCGCGCCGTAGTTGCGCGCGGTGCTTGGCGAAGACCTCGCCGAGTTCGTCGGCTGACGTCAGTACGTCCATTTCAGAGCAAGCGATGCATTGCGCGGTGCGCCATAAAAGGTCTGTCCGGGCCACATCAGGCTGTTCAGGTAGCGCTTGTCGGTCACATTCTCGACCTTGGCCGTTAGGCTGAGCTGGCGTGTGAACTCGTAGGTTGCCGCTATGTCTAGCAGCGCATAGGCGGCCTGGCGCGTCGGGACTTCACTCGATATGGGCGGTGTGACGGTCCTGTCGGTGGCAATGTCCGTGCGCTCGTAGTCGCTCTGCCACTTGACGCTGGTGCCGAGCTTGAGCGCCTTCAGTGCGGGCACCTTGTAGCTCGTGGTCAGACGCAGGGTCTTGCGCGGCACGTAGGTGCGCACCGCGCTGCCGTCCGCCCCCTCGATGCGCATCTGCGTGTAACCGCCGTTCAGCTCCCAGCCGGGCGCCAGCATGCCGCCGATGTCGAGTTCGAAGCCGGTGGAGGTGGCGTCGACGCTGCGGTAGACGGTTCCTATCCCGGCGACGAAGCGGTCAGCCTCGGCCAGGTTGTCTTGCTTGACGCGGAACACCGCGAACGAGCCATTGAGCCGGCCGTCCATCCACTCACCCTTCACGCCCAGCTCGGTGTTGCTGCCCTTGATCGGGTCGAGCACCTTGCCGTTCTCATCGATCTGGTACTGCGGGTTGTAGATGCCGCCGTAGCTCGCATACAGCGAGTGGTGGCCGTCGAGCGCCAGGGTGGTGCCGACATAAGGCGTCGCTTTGGTCGAGCGGTAGTCGTGCGAGACGAGGTATTGCAAGCCGCTGCTGCTCGAGCGCGTGACGTTGGCGCCGGTGACGAGCTTCAAGGCGTCGGTGACGTTGAAGCGCGAGACCGCATACAGCGTGGTGCGGCGGTTGTCGAAACCGGCCGAGCCGGTGATGCCGGTGTCGAAGGCCGGCCGCGGGGCGTTGCCGTTGAGCATGTCGTTCTCGGTGAGTGCGTCTGATCCATCGTCGGTCGAGCGCAGCGCGTTCTCGCTCTTGCCCCAGTTGGCGCCGAGCACCAGTTCGTGGCGCCGTCCGCCGAGCGTGAAGGGACCGGTGACGCTGGCGTCGGCGACCCACTGAGTCTCCTTGCTGCCGTACTTCGAGGGCCAGCTCGTGAGGCCGGCGCCTGTGGTGGCGTCGGGCTGGCCGATCACGAAGAACAGCTCGGAGTCCGACTCCAGCACGCGCCGCGTGAGCACGGCCTTGGCGCGCCACTCGCCGCCCAGGCGCTGGTTCAGTTCGGCAAAGGTCTGCGTGTCGTCGGAGTCCCAGTACGTCCAGCTCGGTGCGGAGTTGGCCGAGGTGGGGTAGTTCGTCGGTGTGCCGTCGCTGTAGAACATCGGCAGCGCGCCCCACATCACGCCGTTGGGCCGGTTGTGCTGCTCCGAGTGGCCGAGGGTGAGCGTGCTGCCCGCCGCGAGGTCGATGTCGACGATGCCGGAGAACAGGTGTTTCTCGAGCGAGTAGCGGTCGAGATAGGAGTCGCCCTTCTGCGCGGCGGCGGTGAAGCGGCCGCGCACGGTGCCCGCTTCGTTGAGTGCGCCCGACACGTCGGCATCCAGGCGGCGCGTGTTCCACGAGCCGAAGCTCAGCGCGGCACTGGCTGCAAATTCGGCGGTCGGCCGCTTGCGCACGAAGTTGACGGTGGCCGAGGGGTTGCCGGTCGACGACATCAGCCCGTTCGCGCCGCGCAGCACCTCCACGCGGTCGTACAGCGCGGTGTCGAGGTTGCCGATCTGATCGCCGGTGGCGAAAGGCAGGCCGACGCTGTCGATCTGGAAGTTCGACACCTCGAAGCCGCGCACCGAGAAGTAGGTGCGGTCGGGTTCGACGCGCTCCACGTTCACACCCGTCACGCCAGCAAGCACGTCGTTGACGTTGTTCAGCGAGAAGTCGTCCATCAGCGTGCGCGGCACCACGCTGATCGACTGCGGTGTTTCACGCAGCGTGAGGTCGAGCTTGGTCGCGGTGCTGGTCGAGCGCGTGGTGTAGCTGCCGGTGCCCTCGGTGGCGCGGTCGGGGTTGGCCTTCACCTTCACTGCAGGCAGCACGGTGTCGGTGGGCGGCTCGGTGCCGGCCTCCTGGGCGGCGCGCGCGTGCAGCGCAACGAAGAGCGGCGCGGCCAGCGCAATGGGGCGAAAGACGGAGCGGGCGCGGCGGCGCATGGCGGATGACACGGAGAGACCTCCTCGGGTTGCGGTTGGAATGGGGACGGGAAAGGGCTGGTGAAACTCAGCCCGTGCGCTGCGGTGGGCTCCGGCCATGGGCCTTGCCGACGGCACGGCTGCGCTTCACGCGCTGGGCATGAGCCGCATGCAAGGGCATGACTTGCCCGGCGGCACGGCGCACGTGTGCGCCGGCCTCATCGAGGAGGGTGGCGCAGCTCGGCCGTGGCAGCGCTGTCGCGTGCGCGGCGGCATGACGGATTGGAAGCGCGGCGGAAATCAGCGCGAGATTGCGCAGCACGATGCTGTCGTCCTTTCAAAGGATGCACGGTGCTGGCGAATCGCTGGCGGATGCGGGAGCGGTGGGCTTGCTGGTTGTCGCTGGACCGGGGTCCGGTACGCGATTCCGGCTCACGCCGGTGGCCGTGCAAGCGCCTCACTCACGAAGATTGTAGATAAGAGTCATTCTTATTTGCAACCCTTGGCCCACAGCCCTTGGGGTGAAATTGTGTGAAGCGTGGCCGCAGCCATTCGCGGGCTTTCACGGCGCTGTCACGTGTGCTCAAGATGATGCGGGCGCATGTCGATCGACGGAAATCTCAGTTCGCAAAACGTGCATGCACTGCCAGCATGGCGGGCCATGTCTGCTGCTCTTGGCTCCTCTTCCGCTCCTGCGTGTGCGCTCGTTGCCCGCTTTCTTCGCCCCGATGACATCCCGGCCTTGCTGCGGCTCGAGCACCGCCAATGGACTGAGGGGCAGGCCGCCGACGCGGCCGAGCTGCTGCGCCGCATCGAGGCCTATCCCGGGCTGTGCGTCGGTGCGTTCTGCCGTGCCACGGGAGAAGCGCTCGCCTCGCTCTTCATGAAGCCCGCGCGGCGCGAACAGATTGCGCAGGCGCGCAGCTGGAAAGACTGCGCCCGCGGCATTGACGCCGATGTGGATGCGCCCCGCACACGCAGCCTCTTCGGCATCAGCCTGACCAGCGTCGACCCCAAGGCTGCGTGGAGCTTGATCGGGTTCTTCTGGCCCTGCGCGCTCAAGCAGGGCTGGCGCGACATCTACCTCGGCTCTCCGATTCCTGGCCTGAAGCGCGCGCTGCAGTGGGAGCACCAGCTCGCGGTCGAGCACTACGCGCGAGCGCGGCGCGGTGGGTTGCCGCAGGACCCGCAGCTGCGTTACTACCACCGCAGGGGCTTTCGCGAGATCGTGGCGGTGCGGCCGGGCTACTTTCCGCATGAAGCGTCGCTCGACTACGGTGTGGTGTTGCGCGGGCGGATTCCACTTGCGCGCCTGTGGCCGCTGTGGCGCCGCCTGCCGCTGCCGCTGCTGCAGCGCATGTCTCGTTTCATCACGGCGTTGATATGACCGCGGCGGGCCTGGACATCGACGGTGCGGCCCGCGCGGCGCCGTGGAACGGCGATGCATTTCGCACGCGCCTGTTCGACGCGCTCTCGCTCTTGCTGCCCTGCGGTGAAGCCTTCGTGATCCAGGCCGCGTCGGACTGGCTGGCGGCGTCGCCGCAGGCAGAGGCCGGCCTACGCTCACACGCCGAACGGTTCGTGCGTGAAGAGCTGTCGCATCAGCGCGCACACCGGCTCTACAACGACGGGCTCGCGCGCAGTGGCGTGCCGTCGCAGGCGCTGGAGCAACGCATCGAGTCGGCCGTGCGTGAACTCGCTCCGCTGGACCTGCGAACACGACTGGCCTTGTCGGCTGCCTTCGAGCACCTGACCGCTGTGCTGTCGGCCGAGGTGCTGCGCGGCCCGGTATGGTTGACGGCATCACCCTGCCGCGAGAGCCGGCTGTGGCGCTGGCATTGCGAAGAGGAACTGGCCCATCGGCACGTCACCACCGATCTGTTGCGTGCGAGCCGGGTGGACTACTTGCGACGCATCGGCAGCCTGGCGCTCGCCACGTGCTACCTCGGCATCGACATGGCGCGGCTGGTGTTCGCCTTGTGCGCTCACGACGTGCGCTGTGGCGCGGTGAGCCGTGGCCGTTTGCTGCTGCAAGCCTGCGGGCTGGCGTGGCGCGCCTGTCCCGGTGTGGCGCGCATGGCTGTGGCCTGGCTCGGCTACCTGCTGCCTGCGCACCGCTGAGCAGCCGCTGCTTCGCCGGCCGCGCTGGCGTTTCGCCTGGAGCGCGGCTCGATGCCGTGTGAACGCCGATCCTTCGTCCGTATTTGCATCACTGGATGAACGGAGCCGATCGCCATGCCATCTCATGCGCACTTCTTTGCCGAGCCTGGGTTCTCAGCACCCGCGGCGAAACCCACCGAACGGATGGCGCCCCTGCTGACACGCCATTCGCTGCTGTATCCGCCGATTGCTGGGGCAGACAGCGCGCTGCCAACCGATGGCTTGAACGCACTCAACGCCGGCATGGGCACGGTGTGGAAGCCCGCCAGCGGTTCACTCAACAGCGAGGACACGCTGCTGACGGCGCGTTACCTTGCAGTGCAGGCGCTGCAGTTCAGGCTCGAACAACAGCTGCTGGGCCGCGGTGTGCTTTTCAGTCCCGAGGTGGACCTCTTCCTCCACGGCCGGTTCGACCACGCCTATGTCGACGCGCGCACCTACCGCCGGTTGATGACCGATGCCACCGCTGACTTGCTGGGCGAGCCCGAAGCCTTGCCGGTGTTCTTCGACCTGCGCAGCGAGCGCCTCGTCGTCGACACCTCGCGCTTCTTCGAGGCGGGCACGGCACGACCGACGTCTGCGGCGTATCACGGCATCGTCGTGATGACGGAGTCGCCCCGTTTCGTGGCCTATGTGAAACAGCGTTCGGCGTTGATCGGCCCCGATCTGCTGGAGTCGGAGATCAGCCTGGTGAGCAAGACCCTGCAGGCGGAGTCGCGCTGCGTCGCGCGCTATGTGTTGACCGAGCCGGGGCTCGAACTCACGCGCCCGGCCGAGCAGCTTGCACGCTACGTGGGTGCCAAGGTCGTGGTGCGTGCCCTGTTGACCGGTTCGGTGAACGAGACGCAGGCCACGCTCTCGGCCTTCGTGGCGCTGTGGCAGCAGGGCCTGTGGGCCTCCGACAAAACGGCCTTCACGTTCTCCTGACCTCTTCGCACTTCGCAAATCCTCATGTCGTTTCGCGCAGCGCATGAGGTCAGAGTTTCACGCGCTTAGTCTGGAACTGCGGGCGCCAACCTGACGGCTGTCAAGGCGCACGCCGTCGCATCAACTGTCCCACCTCTAGGAGTCCCTATGTCATTCAAGAACAACGTCGGTTCCGGCCCGAATATCAACCTGATAGATTTTGATTCGCACGTGCCGGCGTCTGATGTGCCGACGTCCACGCCCCACCCCAGCAAGCAACAGGTTCCCGAGGGCATTTCCACTCGCACTTCGGAACACGCCAGCCTCCCCCCGCGCAGCAACAACCTCAACCTGCAGGATCTTGGCTCTGACATCCGCAAGGAAGGGGGGAATGCAGCTTCCACCGACGGCAAGTCCGCCATCAACGACATGGCCGCGATGAACAGAATGAACATGGAGTTCCAGATCGCCACGGGCATCCAAGCCATGAACAAAAGCATGGTCGAAGCCATGGCCAAGACCATCAAGGATGCGGGTGCCAAGGTCGCGCAACTGGCTGGCTGACACTTTTTCCAAGCTTCCTCGAGAAGGCCCGCGCCGTCTGCTGACGGTGCGGGCCTTCTTGCGTTCTGACGCCGAATTTGGCGTGGGCGATTGCCGCCCCGTTCCATCACATTGATGAGGAACGAAGAGAGGATTGGTGAGGATTTCGCTGAAAGCTTGTGAGCCACTTCGGAGCCCTCAAAACCTAGCATGAGCTCATCGGCAAACGCCAACCACTTGGCACTTACGGAGAGATCATGCTTCTACTCGCTTTGACATCGCTGCGGGCCATCCAGGCTCACCACGACCTGGCCCGGCTCGTTCTGGATGGCGACTTTTCCAGCGCCCTGCGCATGGGATGCGACCGAATCGAGCGCTCCGCCGGCGCGGCGGACACGGTGCAGCAGCGCGCGCTGCTGGGTCAGCTGCTGGGCCGCGTGATGCTGGGCTGTGGCCGCGAAGAAGAAGCCGAAGAGCTGTTCCAGCGCCAGCTGAAGATTTACGAGAGCGTGTCGCGGCACACGGTGCGCTGGCATGGTTCGCTCGACCAGGGCGCGCTGCTGCTGCATCTGAACCGCCCGGCACGCGCCGTGGAATGCTTCAACGCGGTGGCCGACGATCGCCGCGCCCCTGTCGACGTGCGCATCGAAGCCATGGTCGGCTCGGCGGTGGCGATGCATCGCCATGGCGACTGCCGCGCGGCGTTGCAGGCACTGGACGTAGCGCGTGACCTGAGCGGCTCGCTGCCCGACGGCCGCATTGGCCAGCTGGTGGACTGCATCGCCCTTGAATTCGCCATGCTCCACCACGAGCGGGCCAGCGAGGCGCTGGACGACCACGCGCTGAGCGCCGTGTACAGCGAGAGCGCCGGCGAACTCGCGTCGAACGGCGTGCTGATGCAGCAGCTCAGGGCTGCGGCGAATGCCTTCGGCACCTCTGCGCCGCTGGTCGCGCTGCGCATGTGCTACCTCGAGAAGTTGATGGCCAAGGACTGCACCGGTGCGGCCGCCATCGCCCACGTCAACGACGGCTTGTCATGGTTGCGCGACCGCCGCGCCGCCGGCTTCGAGGTGCCGATCCGCATCGAGGCGGCCATGATGCTCATCGCACGTGGCGCGCTGCGCGGAGCCGCGGACTTGCTGGCCCAGCTGACCTTCAACGAACAGCAGGTGCATCGCAGTCGTTACGCGCAGGAGCTGCAGTACTGCCTCGCCAAGATGCACCAGCACCAGGGGCGGCACGCCGATGCGCTGCGCCTCTACCGGCACCACACGCAGCAAGTTGTGCAAGCCCTCAAGGGCAATGCCGCACCCGGCAGGACGCCGAACTTCCTGCAGCAAGCCCAGGAGGCGGGGCAGGGCGATGCGGCCCGGGGGCGCCTGCCACTGCGCTACCGCCGCGCTTATCAGTACGTGATGGACCACCTCAGCGACGAGCACCTGTCGGTGCGCCAGATCGCCGCCCATGTCGGCGTGACGGAACGGGCGCTCCAGCTCGCCTTCCGTGCCCACCTGGGCATGACGCCGGCCGAGCTGATCCGCACGCGGCGCATGGAACGCATCCAGGGCGAGCTGCGCGAGCACGGTGGCCGCGAGGGCGTGCTGGAAGTGGCGTCGCGCTGGGGCATCACGAACCGCTCCACGCTGGTCCACAACTACCGCAGCCAGTTCGACGAGACACCGACGCAGACGCTGCGCGGCGGCGCCGACGTCTGGACGATCAAGCAGTAACGGGTGGTGCCATGAACGCTTCGTCAGTCAAACCGGCCCTGAGCGCATTGGCATTGCAAGCAGTCGCCCAGCCGATACTGCGTTTGAAGTTTCTTTTGTCCCAGCACCTCAAGCGCAAGAGCGCGAGCGGCCCCGTCCGCAGCGGGCGCCACCGGCCCGGCAGGTCGTACGCAATCCCTTCGCCGCGCGTGCGCCGCATGCGGCATGAGCTCAGCGAGCTGCTCGACCGCTTTCCTCCGTCGCGTCTGGCCTTGCGGCACCTGGCGCACCTGGAGCTGGCCCTTCAGCGTGGGGACGCTGCATTTGGAATGTTGTCTGCCGGTGCACTCAACCAGGCGCTCACGCAGCTCGAGTCGCTGGTCACCGACTGGACGCCGCCCGGCATCTCGGGCCTGCGGGCCAGGTTGGTCGTTGCCATCATGGGCCGCGAATCCGTCGGCCCCGATGCCAGCGGGTTCCGTGCGCTGTCGCAGTTCTACGAAGAGAAAGGGCTCGAGGTGGAAGAGGTCAGCGACTCGGTCTTCATGGAGATCGACGAATCGTGGACACGCACCGCGGCCAAGGCAGCCCAGAGCGCATCGGCATGACACTGCACCGGCAGGGCGTTCAGTGCGCCGTTCTCACGGCATCTTCGTTGGCAGCAGCGGTGTGAGAGGCAGCGCGGGGATGGCGGAAGGCTGCGTGTCCGCGGCAGCGGCGTAGATGGCCGCCAGCTCGGCGCGGTAGGCCGGCGTCTCGCACTGGATGGTGCGCGCGTAGCGCTGCTGCGCTTCGTGCGCGGCAGCGAATTGTCCAGTGGCGAACTTGAAGCGCGCATCCACCGCCATGCCGGCAGGGTGCTCGGTGAGCCAGGGGTCGAGGTCGCGCAGCAGCCGCTGGGCGGCGTTCACGTTGCCGCCTTCCAGCTGCAGCCAGGCCGCGTCCAGGCAGGCGTGGGCGCGCCACACGCCCATCGGTGCGGTGTCGGCGGCCTCGGTCAACAGGGCGAGCGCCGCTTCGGTGTCGCCCCGCAGATGGGCTTGCTGGGCTTGGCAGTGCAGCAGGCCACCGCGCAATTCGGTGTCTCCGGCATAGGTGGGGAGCTCGCGCGCTTCGGCCAGAACCGCTTCGGCTTCGCGCAGGCGCCCGCACTGGATGAGCGAGGTGGCCAGCCAGGGCAGCTTCTCATGGGCGATGAGCCAGGAATGCGCGCTCTTGTGCGTGTCCACCGTCATGCGCATGAGGTTCGCCGCCCGTGCATGCTGGCCCTGAGACGCCGCGTCGTTGCCTCGCGCCATCACCAGCAGCTGCTGCAGCACCGGAGGCAGTCGCGGTTCGAATGCCTGCATGCTCGCCAGCACGCGGGCCGACTCGCGCGTCGCACGAAGTTCCCGGTAGAACCAGCAGAGCGAATCGGCGGCGGCGGCGACGTAGCGCAGTTCGGAGGACGACTGGGCCTTGGCGAACGTCTCTTCAGCATGCGCGATGGCCGCCGACCAGAGCCCCACTTCAGCGCAGGTGTGGGAAAGATTCAGCGAGCCGACGATGAAGAGGCTGTTGAGCCGGTATTCGCGGCTCAGCGCGACCGCCTTTCGCCCGAGCTGAAGCGACTGAAGAGGGTTGCCGCTCTTGGTGTGCGCGAGCGCGGTGTAGATGCTCGACTGGATGCCATGGACCTTGTTGCCGGCTTGCTCCTGGAAGCCGCGGACAAGGTCGAGGTCTGCAAACGCCCGCTCGAACTGGCGCTGCATCATGGCATTGCCCGCGCGCTGGATGAGTGACTGCACGAACCAGTCGTGGGGTCCGTAGGGAGCAGCCTGGCGCAGCGCTTCGTCCAGGTGGTAATTGGCCGCCTCGTACTGGGCGTTGCTGTTGCAGGCGATCGCCATGGCATGGTGAGCCATGGCCTTCAGATGCGCATCGCCGGTCGTCTGTGCATGGATGAGCAGGCGCCCCGAGATGCGCATGGCTTCATCGTCGCCAAGGTGGGCGAGTACCCGCGCATGTTCGAGCTGAACGCCGATGTTGTCCGGGTCGATGTCGAGGACGACCTGCAGCAGGTTGACCGCGATCTTCCACTTCTGCTCGCCGGCGGCTTGCATGGCGCGGGCCAGGCTCTGGTTGGCCAGCGGGTCGCTCGAGTCGAAGCTGATCTCGTCGGCAGTGTCTTCGGGAAAGAGCGCCGTCGCCACCTCGCGGGCCAGCTGATGGCCGAGTTGCGTGATTTCCACGTCGAGCAGGGTCCCGATGCCAACGCCGCGCGGTGGCGGTGGGTCGATGCCGTAGTCAAGGCGGAACTGTTCACCATCGCGGCTGATGGCCACGTGCACCACGTGGTGCACACCGAGCAGCCGGTGCACGACGCTCACGCGCTCTTCGAGCGTGGCTTTCGAATTCAGACTGCCGAGTGCCGTGAGCAGCGAAGGCGTGGACGCCATCGCGACGCGCGCATCGGCGCTCAGTGCCTTGGCACTCAGGGACATCAGCCCCAGCTCGATCCAGTCGAACTCGGCCTGGCCGGTGCGGTTGCCAAACGGCAGCAGGGCCACCGAGACCGTGCCGGCCGCGAACGTCGGTGCGACGGGCATGGCTTCGACATCCGCTGCGTGTTCCAGCTCGCCGACGAAGTGATAGCCCCTGCGGTGCACCGTGCGGATGAGCGCCGGCTCCTTGTTGTCGCCGATGGCCAGGCGGGCCTTCATCACGGCGCGCGCGACGACGCTGTCGGAGACGAACTCGTGCTGCCACAGCTTCTCCAGCAGCTCGTCCTTGGTGACGACGCGGTGGCGTTGCTCGATAAGGTAGACCAGCAGGTCGAAGGGCCGCGGCTCCAGCACCTGCGGGTGCCCGTTGAGCAGCACTTCTCTGCGGGTGGTACTCACCTCGCAGTCCTTGAATCGATACACGGTAGGTTTCACTTGGAGATGTCGATCGCCCTGATATGTCGGCCGCACGCGGCGGGAATCACATCACCGTTGAGAGCAACGGCACAGCCGCAAGTATCGGGCTGGAAGAGGGCACCTTCCGGGCTGCTGCCGAATAGAGGGTGGCCAGTTCGGCATGATCGACCGGCATCTCGGTCTGAATCGTGCGGGCGTAGCGCTGATGCGCCTCGTGGGCGGCAGCGAATTGTCCGGTGGCGTACTTGAAGCGCGCATCGACGGCCATGCCCATCGGGTGCTGGTTCAGCCAGGGGCCGAGGTCGCGCAGCGTCCGCCGCGCGGCGGGTACGTTGTCGGCTTGCAGGTGCAGCCAGGCGGCGTCGAGGCAGGCGAGCGCGCGCCAGAGGCCCATCGGTGCGATGTCGGCGGCCTCGGTCAACCGGGCCAGCGCCGTCTCGGTGTCACCGCGCAGCTGGGCATCGGTCGCTTGGCAGTGCAGCCAAGCGGCTTCGAGTTCCGGGGTCCGTTCGATGACCGGTGGCGTGCCCATGTCACGGTGCAAGGCTTCGGCGTCGTCGATGCGGCCGGCTTGCACCAGCGATGCAAAGAGCCACGGCAGCGTGTCGTGGAGATTCAACATGCTGTCGGAGCGGCGGTGGATGGCAATCGCTTCGCGCAGGCACGCGGCCGCGGCGGCGTGGTCTTGTGCCACGGCGGCGAGATGGCCGCGTGCTGACATGAGATGCGCATGGCACACGGTCAACTGGTCATCGTTCAGTGTTTCCATGGTCGCGACGACGCGGGCGATGTTCTGGTGGTCGCGCATCTCGCGGTAGATGCGGCACAGGGTCTCCCCTGCCACCATGGCCCAGACCGCGAAGCCCAGCGATTTCGCTGCAGCGAGCGCTTGTTCGCCGTACTCGGCGGCAGCTTGCAGCAGACCCATCGCCAGGCTGATCTGCGCCAGGTTGACGGATGAAGCGATGGAGGTGCTGGTGGGCGGGCTGTGGCGCAACAGGTCGGCGGCCTGGTGCGCCAGGTGCCAGGCCGTGACGAGATGCCCGGTCCTCGCGGCCATCAAGCCCCGGTTGTTGTGCATCAGCGTCAGCAGCACCTGGTTGCCGACTTGCTCGCTCAGTTGCTGCAGGCGATCCAGCGCCTGGCCGGCGAGCACAAAATTGCGCCGCAGCAAGGCGATCGCCGAGAGGCGCACCAGCAGCTGTTGCAGCCAGTCTGCGGGGGGCCGTTCGCCGGCCAGCCGCAGCGCCTCGTCGAGATGGCACTGCGCCGGTTCGAGCATCCGCCTGGAGAAGTGAAACCGGCTGATGACATCGTGAGCCATCGCGGCCAGCAGGTTGTCATGCGTGGCTGCCGTCTGGTGGAGCAGGCGTTCGGCCATGCGCAGGGCCTCGTCGTCACCGAGGTGGGCGAGGGCGTGTGCCCGCTCGAGCTGCGCGCCGAGGTTGTCGGGGCCGATGTCGAGAACCACCTGCAGCAGGTTGACCGCGAGCTTCCACTTTTGCCTGCCAACCGCTTGCATGGCCCGCGCGAAGGCTTCGGTGGCCAGGCGGTCGCTGGAGCCGAGGGGAACGGCGACGGTGGCGTCTTCCGGGAAGAGGGCCGCTTCCACGTCGCGGGCCAACAGCTGGCCGAGCTGTGTGATCTCCACGGCCCGCAGGGTCCCGTTGCCGACGTCGCGCGGCGGCCTCGGGTCGATGCCGTAGTCGAGGCGAAACCGTTCGCCGTCGCGGCTGATGGCCACGTGCACCACATGGTGCACGCCGAGCAGCCGGTGCACGACGCTCACGCGCTCTTCCAGCGTGGCCTGTGGGCTCAGGCTGCCGAGCGCAGTGAGCAGCGAGGGCGTGGACACCATCGCCAGGCGCGCGTCGGCGCTCAAGGCCTTGGCGCTGAGAGACATCAGCCCCAGCTCGATCCAGTCGAACTCGGCCTGGCCGGTGCGGTTGTCGAAAGGCAGCAAGGCCACCGAGACGACGCCGGCGGCGAGCGCCGGTACGGCCATGAAGCTGCGTGGCTGAGGCGCGGCTTCGTCGTCAGAGACTTGTTCTACCTCGCCGACGAAGCGATAGCCCTTGCGGTGCACCGTGCGGATGAGCTCGGGCTCCTGGTTGTCGCCGATGGCCTGGCGGGCCTTCATCACGGCGCGTGCCAGCACGCTGCCGGAAACGAACTCGTGCTGCCACAGCTGCGCCAGCAGCTCGTCCTTGGTGACGACGCGGTGGCGTTGCTCGATCAGATAGATGAGCAGGTCGAACGGGCGCGGCTCGAGCACCTGCTGTTGCCCCTGCAGCAGCACTTCTCTGCGCGAGGTGCTCACCTCGCAGTCCCGGAATCGATACACGTTGCGGTTCATTCTTTTCCGCTCTTTGCACAGAGGCTGAACTCAGCCGCGCAGGCGCGGCGCATCAAGGATCGAGGGCCTCGCCGGCCTACGCGGCGGATATCGTGACCCAGTAGCTTGTGCGCTCGAGGATGCGCACCGGCTGGGTCTGAGCCAACGCGCGCAAGGTGCTGTCGGTGTCGTCCAGCGAGAACACACCGCTCACGCGGATTCCGGCCGCTTTCGGGTCGATGCGAAGCACGCCGGTGCGATAGGGCTGCAGCGCAGCGACCAAGTCACCGAGCGGCTCGTTGTCCATCGCAACCAGGCCTTGCGTCCACAGCGCTTCGGTTCCGCGCGCTGCGAGTGTTTGCGGCGCTACCGACGCGCTGAGAAGAATCTGGCGGTTCTCGGTGGCCTGCACTTGCTGACCCGCGTGGGTCGTGGCGACCACGGTGCCCCTGAGCACCGTCACACGCGTCTGCCGATCGAGTGCGTGGGCCACGAACCGGGCACCGTCTCCTTGTATGCGGCCTTGCGGCGTCTGCACGAGCAGCGGAAGCGTCTTGTGAATCGTCGCATCGGCAAGCAAGCGGCCTCGGCGCAGCGTCACGGCGCTCTGCGTGTCGTCGAGCGCCAAGTCGACGGCCGTGCGGGCGTCGAGCAGCAGCGTGCCGCCATCGGGCAAAGGCATCTGCCGGCGTTGTGCGATGCCGGTGCGCTGGTCCGCCAGCACGTCGTATTCGCGAGCGGCCTGCAGGCCGAGCAGGCCGCTGGCACCGATGCCGGCGCACGCGAGCGCGGAGCGCAGCACCGCGCGCCTGCCGGCGCGCGAAATGGTTTGCTGGATCACGGCGCCACGCACGCCGTGCTGGGCCAGCCGCTCGAACGGGCCCAGCGCCTGCGCGATGCGTTGGGTGGCTGCTTCGTGGCTCGGGTGGCTGGCGCACCAGGCCTTGAAGGCATCGATCTGATTGGGGCTTGCTTCGCCGGAGCGCAGCAGCACCATCCATTCCACTGCTTTCGCGACGCTGGGGTCTAGGCTGGCCATGGATTTGTCATCCTTGCTTGCGGGAAAGTTTTTGTATTCAGGCGGTGGCTGCCGCGATGGCCGACAGCGCCTGCGTCATGTACTGCCGAACCATGCTGGCCGAGACGCCCAGCTCCTTGGCAATCTCGGCGTAGGTCATGGCGTCGAGCTGGCTGTAGAGAAAAGCGCGCCGAGCTTTGACGGGAAGCAAATCGAGTGCCGCCTCAACGGCGAGAAGCGCCTCGATGATCAGGGCACGCTCTTCGGGCGAGGGGTAGGTGGGTTGCGGCGCCAGTGCGAGCGTCTGCAGGTAGGCCTGCTCCAGGTCACGCCGACGCCAGGTGTCGAACAGCACCCGTTTGGCAATGGTCGTGAGCAAGGCGCGCGGCTCTCGAACCTGATCGAGCTGACGGTGCTGCGCCAACTGCAGGAAGGCCTCGCTCGCCACATCTTCGGCGCCGTGCACGGAGCCGGCCTGCCGGCGCAGGTGGTCGCGCAGCCAGGCGTAGTGCTCACGAAAGATGCTCTGAAGTTGACCCCGCATACGGCTTGTTCTGGGTGAGGCGAATGGAAGTTGCGAAGGTCTGGCGCCTAACCAGTTCGAGAGAAAAAATGCCGTAACCACGTGACTGTCGAGCTGGCGAAACGCGACAAAGAAAACCGTTCACAGCGGTAATCTTGTTACGCCGTATTGTTGCCGCCCGCTCTGTCAGAACGAAGTCAGTGCGAACCCCGAACCGCGCATTTCTTGTGCGATTTGTCACCAAAGGTTGCTGGGGACGTTTCCGATGTGCCGCACTTCGTCACTCCACTGACTGGACCTCGAGAGTGCAATTTCTTTGCCTGGACCACTGTCACTTTTTGAGTCTCGTTTCACATCCCTCATGAGAGCCCATCATCAACTTTGTCGGAACGGGGATTTCAGTGAAGCTTGCAACACTGTTCGTTAACAAGGCAAAACAATTGACCATCGCCAGGGGCCTTGGGTCCCAGGGCATCGACGTGGTCCCGGCGCAGTCGGTCGGCGGGTTGCTGCAGCTGCTCAGGCGCTCGGACGTGCAGGCGGTGCTGCTCGAAGACGCAGACACCGAACTCATCGACTGGCTCGCGATGCTGGAGATGCGAATGGCCGGCGCGGTGCCGGTCATCGTGGTCGGGAGCTCGGCCGGGCTGGGCATGGCGGAGGCGCTGCTGCACGGCGCCACCGACTACGCCGAGTACGACGGCTCGGTGGACCAGCTCGTTGCGCGACTGCGCGCACGCGTCGGCACGCGCACCGCACCTGCCAAGCAGGCCATGGAGATCGGGCCGTACTCCCTGTGCTCGGTCAGTTCAGCCGTGTGGCGCGACGGCGTGGAGATCAATCTGACCGCCCGAGAGTTCGCGCTTGCCTGGGTGCTGTTTTCGAATGCCGGCCGCGTGGTCAGTGCCGCCAGCCTGTCGGCTCGCGTGTGGGGCCGATCCAATGACGTGTGCAAGCGCACGCTGGAGCAGCACATCTACAAGCTGCGCCGCAAACTGTCCGCCGAGTCATCGCGTGAACTGCTGCGGATCCATGCGGTCTACAGCGTCGGCTACCGCCTGGACCTGATGGTGCAAGGCACGATGTGGGAACCGCCGGCTGCGCGCGAAGTGGACTGGGAGCCGCCGCGTGTGCGTTATGCAGACCCGATGGCGCCTGCTGCGGGGGCGATGACGCAAGACGAGTTCACCGAGGGTCCGATCTCCCAATGGGCGTCGTAGTCGGAACATTGACTCGCGTTCGGCGAACGAATTTGCAAACCCGATTACCGGCTGCGCGAAATTACTACGCGCGAATCCAGAAATAGTCTCCGGCGCAGATGCCGGCGAACATCTCGTCTGTGGAGCTCAAGATGTTGTTCTGCCAGTAGCGGCCGTGTTCTGCGTAGTGGGTGAGCGTCTCCGCCAGCCATGTGCCGTTGATTGAATCGCTCATCGGCACCCGCACGATCAGCACGATGCCGCCTGTGTCTGCGTTGAGGCCGAGCTGTGCCTGGTCTTGCGCGTAGATGCTGAGGTTGGCTTCCAGCAGCAAGCGGAAGATTCGCAGCGTGCGGCCGGCAGTGACGATGCCGTAGTAGAAGTTAAGGTACATCGCGCCCGGGTCGTTCTCGAAGTTGGCGAACTGGACTTCGAAGCCTTCGATCTCCATCGTGCCGCGCTTGAGTACCGCCGCCGTGTCCGGCAGGCCGGTGGCCTCGCACAGTTCGCCGATGAGCGATTGATAGCGCTCGTAGCTCATGAACGCGTCGCCTGCATGTGGCGCGATGAACCGAGCAGCTCGAGGCGGTCGCACGCCTGGTCGCGCTGCTCGTCGAGCCTGGGCCGATCTGCGTTGAGCAGGGTGAGCGGCAGCAGCAGGTGGCGATCCTGTTCCTTCTCGCTGATGGGAGTGGCTGGCGTGGTGCGTGCGCTTTGGGAGCCCTTGCTTTCCGATTTTTCTACCAGCACCTGCTTGACGCGTTCGAGCGTGATGAAAGTACCTCGCTCGCGACTGCGCAGGTAGGCACGAACCGCCGTCAACTGGAGTGCCTGGGCGGATGCCTTCGTGTCGCCGGTGGCCGCGTCAGGAGTGATCGCCTGCAGAACCTCGAGCAATGCGCGGACGTGTTCCGTGCCGGCCGTACCGGCGCCTGTTCCAGCATTCGTGTCGCTGCTCCTGCAAAGCACTTGCGCGGGCGAGCCGCAGACTTGCTCCAGCACCGTCTCCAGCGTCTTGGCCGACGGTGTCGGCTCGGGCATCAACCGCACCTGCGGCCGCGATCGTGATCTACGCTGCCCTGTCTGGTCGTGGCCAGCGTCATCGGGCATGCCGTCCGTGTTCGCGCCGCGAGTTCCCTCGTCTTCATCCATGGCGCCGGTGCGGGTCGACAGGGTCGCCGATGGGTCGAACTGCTCCGGCTCGTGTTCCGCAGCGCCGTTCTGCGCCGTGCGTGGTCTCTGCCGCGGGCGCAGTGGCACGGGCCGCCGCGGCGCCGGAGGTGGGCCGTTGCGCGGGTGGCGGAAC
This sequence comes from Rhizobacter sp. P2_G4, assembly GCF_056403575.1. Classification (NCBI taxonomy): domain Bacteria; kingdom Pseudomonadati; phylum Pseudomonadota; class Betaproteobacteria; order Burkholderiales; family Sphaerotilaceae; genus Rhizobacter; species Rhizobacter sp. P2_G4. The sequence continues at coordinate 66,076 of NZ_JBFUFG010000006.1, forward strand.
ACATAACCGCCGAATTGCCCGTGGCCGGGATTCGCGTGGCCCTGGTTCGCGGTGTGCTTCGGCTCATGCTCGGCGTGCCGGGTGGCCGCAGCATGAGCTGTCGATCCATGGCGAATCGGAGTGTGGCTCATTGGAACATCGCACCCAGCAGGTTGTCGGCGAACCGCAGCAGCGTGGCGCCGGCCCACGGAGCGCAGAGGGCCACGACCACCGTCACGGCCAGCAGCTTCACGCCCTGGGAAATGCTCGAATCCTGCAGCGAGGTGACGGCCTGCACGAACGAGATCAGCAGGCCGACGATGGCCGACACAGCCACCGCGGGCAGTGACAGCAGCAGGCACATCATGAGCGCTTCCGAGGTGAGCCGGATGATGTTTTCGTAGTGCATGTGCCGGCCTATCGGTAGGTGAGCACGAGCCCGTGGATCAGCTTCGACCAGCCGTCCAGCACCACGAACAACAGCAGCTTGAAAGGGATCGCCACGTTGGTCGGCGTGACCTGCGACAAGCCCATCGCAAGCAGCACGTTGGCGATCACCAGGTCGATGACGATGAAGACCAGGTAGAGCAGGAAGCCGATGCGGAACGCCGCGGCGAGCTCGGTCAGCAAGAAGGCCGGTGCGAGCACGAGCAGGTCGTCCTTCTTCAGCTGCTGTGCTCGTTCGGGTGGCCATACCGCGGCGGCCGATTTGAGGAAGAACGCTTTCTCGTTCGCGTTGGCGTGTTTTTCCAGGAAGCGGCGGAAGGGCTCACGCGCCGCGTCGGCCGCGCCGATGATCTGCTGCGCGTTCGATGGCGCGTTGGCACCGGATGCGAGCTGGATGTGGTCCGAGGCTTCCATCAGCACCGGCGCCATCACGTAACAGCTGACGATCAGTGCGATGCCGTTGAGCACCATGTTCGGCGGCACCTGCTGCACGCCGATGGCGTTGCGCAACAGCCCCAGCACCACGGCGATCTTGGTGTACGACGTGACCACCATGGCCGCGAACGGCAGCACGGCCATCGCCACCATCACCAGGAACAGCGAGATCGGATCGGCACTTGGCAAGGGCATCATGATGCTTCTCCTCTCGCTTGCTCTTGCGTGGCCTTGCCCGCAGCGAGGCCCATGCGCCGGATGCGCACGCCGAGCTGGTCGCCGATCGCCACCAGTTGGCCGATGCCCAGCGTCTGGCCATGGCAGACGAGGCGCACGCTGGCGTCCAGCAGGGCCACATCGAGCTCGATCACCGAGCCTTCGCCCAAGGCCGCGAGTTCGCCCAAGCTGACACGTGCGCTGTCGATCTCGAACGCGACGGGCACCTGCAGGTCGGCCAGCCCGTCGGTGTCGAGCGGCGCGCCGTGGCGCGACGAGGCCGCGTCTTCATCGACGAGGCGCGGCGCCGCGGTGACGTGCACCCGGGATTGTTCGACGTCGACGTCAGCGTGTGCTTGCATGGTGATTCCCAATCCGAACGAGAGAGAGGCGCGCCAGCGTGTGCCGGCGCGCTGTGTGGGGCTGCACAGAACGAGATCCCCGGGAGCGATGTCGCGCAACCGTTGCGAACTCAGGCGCCGCTCGAAAAGCCGCAGGCGTGTGGGCACCTGCAGGGCACGAAGTGGTTCGAGATCGGAGGCGACGCCCTGGCGCAGTTGCGTCTCCAGGTGCGTGGCCAGCGTGGTGTCCAGGCGCACGAGCGCCAGGTCACCACGGCCCGACGCCATGGCGGGCACGTCGCAGGTCGTCACCGCTTGCGGTGCGTAACGGCGCACGGCGCGCACCTCGACACCGGGCAGCACGCCGGTCAAGCGTGCGAGCAGTGGGGCGAGCAGCGCGGCGGTCACGTCGCGGGCCAGGTCGGTGTCGGGCAACTCGGTGGCCATCTGCAAGCCAGGCCACAGTTGCGGATCAAGCGCCACGTCGGCGCTGCCGTAGGCGCTGTTGAGGTCGATCGACAGGCGCTCGGTGCGTGGCCGGCCGCCGAATACGCGGCTCGGTGGTTGGTTCAGCACGCGGGCCAGCCAGGGCGCGAAGCGGCGATCGAAGCCGACGCGTGCGGCGCGGGCCACCGACGGCAGCATCGACGGCAGGCGTGGCGCGATGCTCGTCACGCGCACTGCAGGCCTGGGCTTCACCGACTCCTCAACTTTCATATGACCTCGATGTCGATCCCGTGAGGCAAGTTCGCCATGTGCTCGAGCTGTGACTGCAGCCTCGGCCGATGCAAGGAGATTAGGCGGGCCGCCCGCTGCGACTGCGTGGCGAAGCGAAGCGACAGCCAGTGGGGCGAAAGGTGCAGCCGCAGCTCGGTGTCCGGCAGCACTTGCGGGTCCATGGGCACGGTGACAGTCCAGGTCACGAAGGCCGGGTCGGCGCGGGTGCACAGCCCGGCAATCATCTTGGCCATCTGATCAGGCCAGGCGTCTTCTGCGGTGGTGAGGGCAGCACCGGTGCCGAGTGCGTCAGCGTCGTCGACGCGGTCAGGCTCCTCCTCTTCCGCAGAGAACGCGGGTGATGTGGCCTGCAGCGGTGCGGCGCGAAGAACGGCCTGCGGGTCTTTGGCAGAACGGGTGGGCGCGGTGCCGGCGCGCTGCGGCGTGTCGCGTGCTCGCCCGCCGAGTGCAGAGCCTGTCGTCGATGCGCTGCCAGCAGACGACTCTCGCGGCGCGGCGGGCGAAGAACTCGGCGCGGTGATGCTGCCGCGGCGCAGCGGCGCGCTCAGCGTGCGGCGAAAGCGATCGGCCGACTGCGCCATCGCCACGTGGTTGTCGCTTTGCGACTGCGGTGCCAACTGCGCGAGTTCCGACACCGCCAGGAAGCGGATCGGCCGGCGAGCATCGGTGCGAGACATGGAGGCCCGGCGTCAACGCGTGGCTCGTCAGGCGCTCACGCGGCCGATGGGCCGAAGCTCGACGAGGCTGCCCAGTTCCTGGAAGGAGTAGACGCGCAGCCAGTCCAGTCGCGCCTCGATCATCTTGCGCACGTAACGGCGGATGTCCATCGAGGTGACGAGCGCCACACCCTGCGATGCATCGCCCGCGATCTCGGCGATGCGCTCCGTGAGCGCCATGGCGTTCTCGGGCGGCATGGCGAGGTAGTTGCCGGCAGGCGTCGGCTTGATGCATTGGCGAATGGCCTGCTCGATGCCCGGGTCGAGCAGGATCGCGGACAGGTGGCCTTGCCCTGCCGACGCCTCGAAGGCCAGGTAGCGGCCGAGGTCTCCGCGTACGTATTCGGTCAGCAGCAGCATGTCTTTTTCTTTTGGGCCCCAGACGATCAGGCTCTCGAAGATGCTGCGCACGTTGCGGATCGGCACCTGTTCTTCCAGCAGTCGCCGCAGCACCTCGGCGATGCGCTGCAGCGGCAGGATCTTCTGCACTTCTGCCACCAGCCCGGGGTACTCGGGCGCCACCCGGTCGATCACCCACTGCACCTCTTGCACGCCCATGAACATGTGGGCATGGCGGCGCAGCACGCCGAACACCTGCGCGGCAATCACCTGCTCCAGGTCGAGGCAGCGCGCGGCGCGTTCGGCCTCCGGCACGGCGGAAAGAGGCAGCCACAGCGATTGCTCCTGGCCGAGCAGCGGGCCATGGCGCTGTGCATTCGCGGCGAGAGGTGACGATGTGTCGGTCAGCAACAGCAAACGGCCGGGCACCGCCACCTGGCTCACCGGGACGTCGTTGAGCAGCACGTCGAAGCGGTGTTCCGTCAGGTCTGACGACACCCACATCGCGGCACCTGGGAAGGGCAGCCCGAGATGCGCCTGCAGCTTGTGGCGCTCGCGTTCGAGTGCATCGTCCAGGCGGTCGGCCTCGAGCAGCCCGCCCAGCGGGCGAGACATGCGGATCGCCAGGGGCTTGGCGAAGTGCGGCGGGTTCTGCAGGATGGCCGGTGCCTCACCCTTGCCGCCCTCGCGGTGCAGCGCACTGATCGGCTTGGAGATGGCGCTGGCTTCTTCCTTGCGCTGGCGCTTGCCGAGCATGTACGCTGCGCCGGCCAGCGCCGCTGCCAAGCCGATGAATTGCAGCGTCGGAAAACCCGGAACCGCGGCGAAGGCCAGTGTCAGGGCGCCTGCGAGGTACATCGCGCGCGGGGTGCGCGTCAGCTGCGCGCTGATCTCCTGGCCCAGCGATCGCGGCTTCTTTTCGTGTTCATCGGCCACGCGGGTGATCAGCACGCCCGCCGCCACGCAGATGAAGAGCGAAGGGATCTGCGAGACCATGGCGTCGCCGATGGAGAGCACGGCGAAGCGGTTCGAGGCTTCGCCGGCCGTCATGCCGTGGTAGAGCACGCCAACGACGATGCCGGCGAGCAGGTTCACCATCGTGATGATCAGGCCGGCGATCGTGTCGCCCTTGACGAACTTCATGGCGCCGTCCATGCCGCCGTGCATCTGGCTTTCCATCGCCAGCATCGCGCGCTTGCGTTTGGCTTCGTCGCCGGTCATCAGGCCGGCGCGCAAGTCGGCATCGATGCTCATCTGCTTGCCGGGCATCGCATCGAGCGTGAAACGGGCGCCGACCTCGGCCACGCGCTCCGAGCCTTTGGAGATCACGATGAACTGCACCACCGTGATGATGATGAAGACCACGATGCCCACGACCAGGTTGCCGCCCACCACCAGGTTGCCGAAGGCCTCGATCACATGGCCCGCGTCGGCGTGCAGCAAGATGGCCTTGGTGGAGGCGATGTTCAGCGACAAGCGGAACAGCGTGGTGAACAGCAGCAGCGACGGAAACGAAGACAGCGCCACGGCGTTCGGAATGAACAGCGTCGTCATCAGCAGCAGCACGCTGACCGCCATGTTCAAGGCCAGCAGCGAATCGATGACCAGCGTGGGCAGCGGCAGGATCATCAAGGCGACGATGGACACGACCAGCGCCGCCATCGTCAGGTCATTGCCGAGGGTGGCGTTGAAGCGGAATGCCATGGGGTCTCCAGGAGTGCAGCGGGCGGCCCGATGGCCGGCTACCGCCTCGAAGCGTTCAATCTAGGGGGCCGGGGCGAGCAGCGCAGCGCCCATGCGAAGGCCGGCTTGCTTGAACGAAGCGCCCGTGCTGCTTGCGGTGTGCCGTTCATGGGGCGCGCCTTGGCGCCCCGCCTGCGATCACGCCGACTTGCCGTCGTCGACCATGGGTGCCTTGCCTTTGTCCGAGGCCGAGGCGGGCTGATCTCGCACGGGTTGTTCCTGGCCTGCCGAGGATGACTCCACGTGATCGCCCTTTTTCGGGGACAGGGACTCCATGTCGATGGCGACGTGCCCGGCTCCGGCCGGAGTGGCGTGGCCAGGGTGCAGCTGCTGAGCCGCTTCGTCCAGGCTCATCACGTGTGCCGTGTTTTCGGGCAGCGGTACGGAGCCGAAATGCCCCTGAACGGCTTTTGCCAACTGCAGCGTGGCGCCAGTGGAGTCTTGGCCCAGCTTCTCGTTCATGTCGCGGCTCGCCTTTTCGCCGCTTCGTTGAGCGAAGTATTCGATTGCACCGCCCCCCACGCCGCGCTTGAACTGTGTCCATGCGCTGATGTTGGCGTCCGACTCCCGCCGGTTGTTCTTTACGGAGATGGCTGTGTGCTGGTTCTTGGCTCCCACGAAGGCCATGCCGCCCGACAAGACGGCAATCCCCGCCGTTTGTCCGGTCGGCGCGTTCCTCGTGCCTCCGCTGGCGGCCGAGACCACCTTGCCGATGACCGAGGAGGCCGCACTTCCCAGTACTCCCAGGTGAAACGCCTGGCCGGCGCGCTGGATGGTCTGTGAAGAAAACTCCTTCATGGTGTACTTGGCCTTCACGTCTTGCAGCAGTTGCTGCGACAGCACGGACTTGTCAGACGCGATCAACAAGGTTTCGGCCATGCCGCCGGAACTCAGCTCCGAGAGCTTTCCGTCCTTGAGTTTGGCCGCGTCTGCCGACAGCGAGTCATGAAGACTTTGGAGGGTGGCCCTGGCCTCTGTAGACAGCGGCTTTGAAGGTGTATCCGCAGGAGGATTGAGCTGGCTGTCGATGGTCTTGATCTGCCTTCCCAACTCTGCCGAGACATGCTTCACGAGGGATTGCTCCCGCGATTGGGTGAAGCCGCGCAGTTTCTTGGCGTCGATGTCCCCACCATCGACCGGCTCGCCGCGCGCGAGTTTCTCCTTGCCGCCGTCGGTGAAGAGATCGCCGTACAGCAGGTTCAGCTTGTTGTTGTATTCCTGCTTCGCTTTTTCGTCGAAGCCGGCCGCTACGTGTTGACCAACCGTCATGACCACTGCGGCAACGGTCTGCATGGTCGGCGACAGTACTTTCGCGGCCAGGCCGGCTGCGGCCGTCGCCACGGCGGCGGGCCCAGGCGCCGGCGCGCTGGCTGGTGACTGGGCTTCCGACGGCGACGGACCGGTCTTGCTCACGAGGCCTGTCAGTCCAGCGACGGGCGCGCGCAAGGTTCGCGGAATGGCCTGCCACTTGTTGCCGCTCCATTGCCGCTCGTGCGCGCCTTGAGTCATGAGGAAATTGCGTTGCGTCTCGTGCAGCTTTGCTTCGGCGTTGAGCAGCCGCTCTCCTTGTTGCCGGAGCTCCTGCAGGTCATTGGGAGGGAGTGCCTCGAGCAGGGGTATGAGGGTGGCCTCGGTGTGGTCGTCGGCGCGAGCGAGGCCGAGCCGGCTCAGCGTGTTGCTCACTTCGCTGTGCAAGGCGCTGAACTGATCCACCTGCTGCTGAAGGTCCTTCGACAATTCGGGAAGCCAATGCTTGTCGTTGATGCTGGCCTTGCTATTGGCGATGACCGGGCCACCATGTTCGCGGATCGACTCACCGAGTGCTACCACCGCTGACTGCTGGAAGGCATTCGCCGCCGGGGTGGCCAGCATGGTCGCGATGCCGAGTCCGGTACCTGCCCAAGGAGTGCCTGCGGCGAGGGTGACAAAGGGCGCTGCGATGTACTGAACGGCATTGGTGGCGAAGCTGCCGGTCGGGTTGGGCAACCCGGAAAGAAGGGCGGAGCGGCGCAGTGCGCTCACGTCCTGATCACTCAGCCCTTGGGCGCTGTACCACTGTTTGACGTGGTCATCCGAGATGCCTTTCATCAGGTCCGCATTGGTCGCGGCGGCGGCTGGGCTCCCGCTGGAATGTGCGCCCGGTCCCGTGAGCCGCAAGCTGTTGACCAGCTGCGCCGCCACGTCGGTATTCACCTCACGATTCGTAGCCGTTTCGATCTTGGACTGCAACCGTTCCAAGGTGGCCGTTCGCTCGGTCCGGCTCACGTTCTCGACGACCGTCAACTCCCGGCTCACAGGCGATGTCGTCCCGATCTCTTCAACGCTGCCTGTCTCGTTGTTCTTCGGCACACTGCTCATGCGACGAGTCGGCGAGCCCGAAGACTCGGGGATCGGGTTGCTCTGGGACTTCAATCCCGGCAGGCTGCTGTCCGGTGATTTCGTCGGGGGCGGCGAAGATGCACCCTCGTCGTGGATGTGCACGGTGTGTTCGTGCAAAGAGGACGTGCTGGCGGTGTCGATGCGGGTCATGTCGGTGTCCTTTTGAGTGGCACCGAAATAGTGCCCAGGACTGAGCTACCGCATCGTCCTTGGCATGAAATGATGTTTATTGGTGCGAAGTTCGGTCGGGTCCTCGACGATGACGGCGGCGTTCGCGACGGGTCGCGCCGGTCGCACTCAGAACGCTAAAGTGGTCGCGATGCAGAAGCTACGTCGAGGCTCCAGCGGTATGGAGCCGGGCTCGGACTGGGGACCGTACAGCTGGCGGTCGAACAGGTTCTCGACCGAGAGGCGCAGTGACCAGCGCTCGGTCGCTCGCGTCCACGACAGGTCGAGCTGTGCGCCGCCGGGCAGGCTGAGCTGCCCTGGGTCCATGGCCGGATACGGTGCCAAGACCCAGCTGGACGAGTAGGCGCGAAACGAGATGCCCACGCTGTCGAGCGCCGGCTCGGCACCTGGCAGCCGATAGCGCGCCAACAGGTACATCGAGCGTTTGGGGACACCCGCCGCCGGCAATTCGACGCCCTGCTGCGGCGCAGAGTCAGGCCCCGGAACGACGTCTCGGGTGCGAATGAAGTTCAGGCCGAGGTGCATGTCCAGCGCGGGCGAGACGCGCCCCGACAACTCGGCCTCCACCCCGTTGGACGATCGGCCCGGGAGCGTGAAGAGGCCGGTGTCGGGCAGTTCGGCGGAGCTTTGCAGCGTGGTCAGCTGGCGCAGGCGGAAGGCTTCCAAGGTCAACGCCAACCTGCGGTCCAGCAGCTCCAGCTTCGTGCCCGCTTGCGTCTGGCGCAGCTTGCGCAGCGGTGCGGCGGTACCGTCATAGAGCAGGTAGTCGGTGCCCCGGAGATCGACCTCGGCGGAATACTGCGTGCCGGCATAGACCGACACCGTGGGCGTGATCTGGTACAGCAAGCCGGCATCCCAGTTCGTGACCTTCGGCTCCTGCGTTTCCAGACCGTAGTAGGAGTTGGTCTCCGATGACCGGCTGCGCTGCGCAGCCAGGCGGGCGATCCAGTTGCCCAGGTGGATCTGGTCCTGCAGCAGCATGGAGCGCTTGTGTACCCGCACGGCCGTGGGTTCGCTGTCTTCGTAGTACGCCGCCGGCAAGGGAGTGGTTCCGGGTTCGAAGGCGTGCGGATCGACATCCCAGCTCGCAGATCCCAGATCGCTCTGCGCGTGTCCGCGGTCCAGATCAACTGCCATCAGGAGCTTGTGCTTCAGTGGCCCCGTGGTCACGTCGCCGAGCAACCCCCATTGCATGCCCAGACTGCGTGCGACGGTCCGGTCGCTCACTCGGTCGACGCCGGCTGCTTCGTCCCCGTCGGTCCAGTAGAAGTGGCGGCGATAGTCGCTGTCCACGCGCTCGTGGCGGCCTTTCCATGTCATGCGCCATTGCGCCGACAGCTGCCAGCTGAGGTCGAGCTCGACGTCGGTGGAGTGCCAGCGCCGCCCATCCGTGGCGTCGATCGCGCCGAAGTGGCTCGGCTGCACAGGCGAGTAGGTGCCGTCCGCGAGCTCCATGCCGCCTCGGCTGTTCGGGGCGGGTGCCAGGCGTTGGTTGTCGGCTTGCAAGGTGAGCGTTGCCTTGAAGTCTGCGCCGCGGTAGCCGAACACGCTGAGCAGGCCGTCGGCGTATTGCGCGTCGTAGCCACCGTCGGTGCGGCCCGTGTGGCTGCTGTACGCCATGGCGCGCCAATAGGTTCGTGGTGCCAGTTCGCCGGCGGCATCGAGGTCGGTGCGCAGCGTGCCGCCGTTGCGAGAGCTGAACCCTTGCTTGACCTCTGCGAAGGCCTGTGTCTCGATCGACCTGCGCACGAGATTGACGACGCCGCCGCGCCCGCCGAACTCGGCCGCGCCGCCGATGGCGCCGCTTGGGCCCTTGAGCACTTCGATGCGTTCGATGAAGGCGTTGTCGATGGACAGCCCGCTGCGCGTGGTTCGCATGCCCGACAGCAAATACTGCGCAGGGAGGCCGCGCACCATCAGCAAGGGCGTCATTCCCTCGCCCACGTCGGTGACGCCGGCCACGTGGTGCAACGCGTCCGTCGTGGTGGCGTTGAGGCCTTGCAGGTCCAACGCGTCCCGGGTGATCACAGACACGGATTGCGGCAGCTCCGAGAGAGGCGTGTCGCTGCGCGTGGCCGTCGAGGAGGTCGACGCTCTCAACCCGTCTGTGTGGGATGCCTCGGCCGAGGCGAGAACGAGCACCGCGTCCAGTTCGTAGACGGGCGTGTCCTGCGGTGCTTCTCGCTGCGTGTCTTCGGTGGGCGGTGGCGTCTCGCGTGCCACAGAGGTTGGCTGTTCGGTCGTCGTTTTTGCCGCCGGCTTCGCGGCAAGGTGTGGCTGCACTGTCACTGCGCCGTTCGGCGTCACGTCGATCGAGAGGCCGCTTGCACTGAGCGCCTGCATGAAGGCCTGCATGGGCGTGAACTCGCCTTGCACCGGCGCAGCCGCCACGCCTTCGACGAGGCTCGGGTTGAACGACACGATGGTGCCGCACTGCTTGCCGATCTCGATCAGCGCGTTGCCCAGTGGCCCGCCCGGGACGTTGAACGCGATGGGTTGCTGCGCCATGAGGGCGAGAGCCGGTGGCGGACACGATGCGCAAAGAGCGGCGACCACGGCCATCTTTGCGAGCGCTTTGTGCAGGCCCGCCGGCAAGCAGATGGCGGCGATGTCCGCCAGCTCGTGTGCGTCGACGATCGCATCACGCCATGCATTGATCTGGCGGCGCGGCGGCAGGGCATCGGTGGTCAAGACCTCGGGCATGGCATGCCCGTCTTGCGTTGCAGTGTTCATGGCTTCGCTGCAGGGGATCAAGGTCGGCATCGCTGGGAAGAAGCTGTTTCCCACACCACGGCCGACTCGGTGCACAGCGTAGGAGTTCAGCCCGACCAAGTTCTCTCGCAACGATGATCATTCGATGACGCAGTCATCACGCTCTGCCCAAGATGCAGCGATTCGTGAATGAATCATGACCAAGCCGAGGTGCGGCCAGCCGGTGCTCTTGACCGGCCGCGCGTGGCGCTTCAATTCATGAAGCTGGCGGTGACGCCGAGGTTGCGTCGAGGCTGCAGCGGTATGTAGCCCGGCGCCGACTGCGTTCCGTAGAGCTGGCGGTCGAACACGTTCTCGACCGAGACGCCCAGCGACCAGCCGTCTGCCGCGCGCAGCCATGACAGGTCGAGCTGTGCACCGCCCGGCAGGCGCAGCTGCGCCGGACCGACAGACGGATTCGGCGGAACGGCCCAGCTTGAAGAGTAGGCGCGGAACGCGAGACCCACGCTGTAGCGGGACGGTTCTGTGCTGGAGAACCGATAGCGGCTCAGCAGGTACACGGAGCGCGCTGGGACACCCGTTGCCGGTACCTCGATGGCTTGCGGCGCCTCGGACTCAGAGCCCGGCACCACCTCATGCGCACGAATGAAGTTCAGGCCGAGGTTCATGTCGAGCGCGGGTGTGACCCGACCCGACAGCTCGGCCTCCATCCCATTGGCGGAACGGCCGGGAATGCTGAACACGCCGTTGCCAGTCAGTTGCGAGGAGGTTTGCAGCGTGTCGAGCTGCCGCAGCCGAAAGGCTTCGAGCGTCAGGGCCAGTCGCCGCTCCAGCAGTTCGAGCTTGGTGCCGGCTTGCGTCTGGCGCAGCTTGCGCAAAGGTGCTTCGGTGCCGTTGAAGAGTTGAAGGTCTGCGGACCGGCCGTCGACCTCGGCAGAGGACTGCGTACCGGCATACACCGAGGCCGCCGGCGTGATCTGGTACAGCAGGCCGGCGTCCCAGTTCGTGACTCTGGGTCCCTGCCGGGGAACGATGTCGTAATACTCGGGCGACTCGGCTCGTTGAGCCGCGAGCCGGGCGATCCAGTTGCCCAAGCGGATCTGGTCCTGCAGCAGCACGGCCCGGTTGCGTTCGCGCTTGTCGCGCGTGGTCAGGGTTTGCGCGTCGCCGGTGTCCGGCGTCGCGGGCAAGGGTGTGGTTCCGGGTTGGTAAGTGGCTGGGTCGACGGCCCAGCTTGCGAACCCGTCACCGAACTGCGAGCGCCAGCGCGAGAGATCGAATGCCACCAGGAGCTTGTGCTTGACCGGCCCCGTGGCAACGTCGCCGACCAGCCCCCATTGCATGCCGGCGCCGCTTGCGTCGGTCTGGTGGCGATGCAGATCGACGCCTGCCGCCGTCTCGTCTCCGACGATCCAATAGCGGTGGTGGTTCAGGTCGCTGACCAACTTTTCCTGTCGGCCCTTCCATGTCATGCGCCATTGCGAAGACAGCTGCCAGCTGAGGTCGAGCTCGATGTCACTGGAGCGCCAGCGCAGACCGTCTTTTGCATCGACTGCGTCCACATCGCCCGGTGCGACCGGGGTGAAGCCGTTGCTGCTGGGCATGCCGCCCCGGCTGGTGCGTGCCGGCGCGATGCGTTGGTTGTCGGCTTGCAGCGTGAGCGTTGCCTTGAAGTCTGTGCCGCGGTAGCCCAGCACGCCGAGCAGGCCACCGGCGTGCTGAGCGTCATAGCCGCCGTCGGTCTGGCCGCTGCGGCTTGCGTAAGCCACGGTGCGCCAGTACGTGCGGGAGGCGAGCTCGCCTGCAGCGTCGAGGTCCGGGCGCAGCGTGCCGCCGTCGCGAGAGCTGAGTCCCTGCTTGAGCTCCACATAGGACTGTGTCTCAATCGACTTGCGTACCAGGTTGACCACGCCGCCGCGTCCGCCGAAGTCAGCCGTGCCGCCGATCACACCGCTGGGTCCCTTGAGCACTTCGATGCGATCGACGAACGCGTTGTCGATCGACAAGCCGCTGCGCAGCGTGCGCATGCCCGACAGCGAGTACTGTGCGGGAAGGCCGCGCACCATCAGCGACGGCACCAACCCCTGCCCCGAATCGTTGACGTGCGCGGTGACGCCCGTGACGTAGCGCAAGGCATCCGTTGTCGTGGCGTTGGGGCCTTGCAGGTCGAGCGCGTCGCGCGTCACCACCGAGACGGCCTGCGAGAGTTCCGACAGCGGCGTGTCCGTGCGCGTGGCCGTGGAGGCGGTCGACCCTCTCAGGCCGTCGTCCTGGGAGCCGGCCGATGCGACCACCAGCACCGGGTCCAGCGTGTAGCGCGGCGGGTCTTCGGTGGGAAAGGGCTCGTGCATGAGCTGGGCAGATTGCGCCGCGTTGGCTTTCATCACCGGCTTCGCGAGGATCGGGAACACGGTCACCGTGCCGTTCGGTGTCACGTCGATCGACAGGCCGCTCAAGCCGAGCACCTGCATGAAGGCCTGCATGGGTGTGAACTCGCCCTGCACGGGTGCGGCGGTCTGCCCGTCGACCAGGCTGGGGTTGAACGACACCATGGTGCCGCTGCGCTTGCCGATCTCGATCAGCGCGTTGCCGAGCGGCCCGCCCGGGATGTTGAAGGCGATGGGCTCCTGACCCATGGCCGCACGCGCCGCCGGTGCAAACGACGCACACAGCGCGGCGATGAGTGTCATCTTCGCAAGCGCTCGGTGCAGGCCGAGCGGGAATCGCTCGCACGCAACCTGAGGCAGGGCATTGGGCACAACAAGCCCGGCTGGATATGCGGTGTTCATGGTTGGGCAGCAGTGAGTCAAGGCTGGCACGGCAGGGAGAGGGGCGGCCTCCACAGCCGGCCCGTTCAACACAGCGTACGAGGGCGCCTTGTTTCACATCTGACCCAAATATGATGATTCCTTGACGAACCGATCACGGCGCAAAATTTGCCGACTCGCCGGTGCCAGAACGCGGCCGGCCTCAGTCCGGAGCGGGTGCGGTCAACGGCCGGTGTTCTCTGCGGGCGACAGCGTCTTCAGGTAGCCCACCCAGCGCAGCACGCCGGCCACGGCCTCGAACAGTTCCTCGGGCACCGGGTCGTCCACGTTGAGTTTGTGCAGTGCGCGCGCCAGCGGCGGGTTGCCGACGATGGGCACGCGAGACTGCTCGGCGATCGCGCGGATGCGCATGGCTTCGGCGTCCATGCCTTTGGCCACGATGATGGGCAGCGGCGTTTCGCCGGGCTCGTAGCGCAGCGCAACGGCGTAGTGCGTCGGGTTGGTGACGACCACCGAGGCGCCCGGCACGCGCTTCTCGGGCGGCGAGGTGGCCATCTCGCGTGCGAGCTGCTTGCGCTGGCCCTTGAGTTGCGGGTCGCCGTCGCTCTCCTTGTGCTCGCGCTTGATCTCGTCCTTCGACATCTTCTGGTCACGCTTGAACAGCCAGATCTGCAAGCCGAAGTCCACCGGCCCGATGACGATGAACACGACGCAACCGGCCGCCAGCAACTTGAGCATCGACTTCCACGCAAGCACGCCGACGCCGGCCGGGTCGAAATAAGTGGCACCGACCAGCAGCGGGATCAGGCCGACGATCAGCTCCCACAGCACCGCGCCGAGCGCCACCGCCTTGGCGAGCATCTTCAGGAAGTCGATGATCGAGCGCACCGAGAACATCTTCTTCAAGCCCGATGCCGGGTTGAGCTTGTCGAAGTTCGGCGACAGCGGCTCGAACGAAAGGTTGAAGCCGACCTGGCCGAAAGACGCCACGAACCCGATCGCCACCGATGTCGCCACCAGCGGCAAGATGGCGATGAAGCCGGCTTTCAGCAGCTCCGTCATCACGGCGAAAAGTTCGGAATCGCTCTTCACGAGCACGCCTTGCCGCAAGGCGAGCTGCATCGAGTTCGACAGCTGGTCGAACATGGAGTCGCCGGTCACGATCAGGCAGATCAGCAAGCCCACAAGGCTGGCCGCCGCGTTGACGTCCTGGCTCTTCGCGTTCTGGCCTTTCTTGCGCGCGTCGTCGAGCTTCTTCTGTGTTGGCTCTTCGGTCTTTTCGCCGGACATCTCAGGTTCCCGTGGCCCTCGGGCTCAGGCCGTCAGGTCCAGCCCGAGGATCAGCATGTCGAGGCTGCAGCCTTCGGCCCACACGACGCCGGGCAGTGAGCCCCAGGCTGCAAAGCCATGGCTGCGGAACAAGCCGCGGCTCGCATCGTTGTCGTGCCAGATGTAGGCCATGAGCCGGTCGATGTGCCAGCGCGGCGCTTCGCGCATCGCATGGCGCAGCAGCGCGCTGCCGATGCCCTGGCCGCACCGGCCGCCCGCAACGTACACGGCCACCTCGGCCGCATAGCCGCAGGCCGGGCGGTCCGAGAAGCCGAGCAGGCTCAACCAGCCGACGGTGTCTCCATTCACCGTGGCGACCCACAATGGGCGGCCAAGGCGGCGGTGCTGCTCCATCCACGGCACGAGCGCGCCCTCGTTGAAAGGGGCGAGCCGGCTGGCCGCCAGCCGCCGGCCATGCACTCGGGCCTCGCCGTCCGGCTCCGCAGGCGCGGCCTGGGGCAGCGAGTCGTTGTAGATGCGCGTGATGGCCGTGACGTCGTCGCTGATCGCGGGGCGGATCGAGACCGCTGTGGCGGGTGCCAGTCCGCCGCGCGTTGCTGCGGATGCGGTGTCCGCGGGGCCGGCAGGCAGCAGCAGTTCGTGGTTGCTCATGGCGTTCATGGGGCGAGGCTTGAATGGCTGGAAGCCTGGGTGAGCGTGTGCGCATGCCATGCCGGCGGTGCGCTCAGCAGCGCTGCGCGCCGCTGTGGTTGCACGCTCAAGATGGACACCTCGCCCTGGGTGATGAACACCTCGAGCAAGGCACCGAGCGAGTTGGCGGCCGTGAGGCGAACCATTCCTTGCTCTCCCGTGGATCGGACGAACTGGGCGACGAACGTCTGCATGGATTTCCTCCTGGGGCAATGAGGCCAATCTATGCAGCACGAACGCAGCGAGCGGGTGGATCTGCGAAGCCGTCCACCGCGTCGCGAAGAACGCGCAGCGCGGCGTTGCCGATGGGCCCAGGTGCACGGCGCATCGCACGAACGGCATCTCGGCCTGCCTGCTTCGTTATGTGGCGTGCGGCTTCGCCGATGCAACGCTGCCGCTGCAGGGGCTCTCCTAGGCTGCTATGCGAAGGAGTCCCGGGCGCCGGCGCAGTCGGTCCTGTTCATCGGAACCATCCTCGATGGTGGTTTCACCCACAAGGAGAGCACACATGTCCATTCAATCCATTGACGCAATCTCGAGGCCGGGGTCGATCGACCGCTGGCAATACGCCAACAGCTTCTCGAACATGCCGCCGCAGATGTCATCGCCGATGTCGTCACAACTCGGGCCTCTGATGCAGCAGATGATGATGCTGATGCAGATGGTGCTCGGGGCGGCGCAAAGCCTGGGCGGTGACGCAGGAGGCGATCCCTATGGGGGCGGCGGCGCGAACCCCTACGGTGGCGGAGGCGCGAACCCTTACGGCGGTGGCGGTGCGGACCCGTTTGGAGGTGGCGGTTCCAATCCATACGGCGGCAGTGGTGGCATGAACCCGTACGGTGGTGGCGGCGGCATGAACCCCTACGGCGGCGCTGGCGGCATGAACCCGTACGCCGGCAATGGCGGCACGAGCCCTTTCGGTGGAATCGGCGGCGCGGACCCGACACAAGGCCTCAACGGCGCAAACGGGTCCAACCCGTTGTCGGCCCTGATGGCGAGCTTGACCGAGCTCTTCAATGCGCTTGCGCCGCTGTTGCAGGCACTGAGCCAGAACAACGCCCTGAAACCCAACGATGCGGCCAATGACCTGGCCAACAAGCTGGGCGGTGCGGGTGGCGCCGGTGGCGGTGGCAACAGTGGGAGCGGTGGCGGCAGTGGGGGTGGCAGCGGCGGCGGAGGCGGAGGCAGTGCGGGCACCGGTGGCAGTGGGCATGCTGGTGGCAGCGGCCATGCCGGCGGCAGCGGCGGTTCGGGCGGCAAACACTCCGGCACCACCGCGGCACCGCCACCTGGCGGCACACACGCGTCGCCCCCACCGTCATCGAGCAGCCCGGTCGGTTCCGTCAAGCCCACGGAGATTCCGCCGGCCAAGGGCACCGTCGTCGTCAACGAGCCCATCGTCATCAAGGCCGGTCAGACTTTCGACGGTGGCGGCAAGCTCTACCAGGCGGGCCCCGCGCTCGGCGATGGCGGGCAGAGCGAGACGCAGAAGCCGGTGTTCATTCTCGAGCCGGGTGCGACGCTGCAGAACGTCCAGGTTGCAGGCGGCGACGGCGTGCACACCAAGGGCGACGCGACACTGAAAGACGTGTGGTGGAAGGACGTCGGCGAAGACGCGATGACGATGAAGGGCCCCGGCAACGTCAAGGTCATCGGCGGTGGTGCCTACAACGCGACCGACAAGATCTTCCAGATCAATGCCGGTGGGTCGTTGTCCATCGACGGCTTCACTGCCGACACCTTCGGCAAGGCGGTGCGCACCAACGGCGGCAAGGACTTCCCGATCACCATCGACGTCCGGAACTCGGTGTTCCGCAATGGTGACGAGGCTGTCGTGCGCACCGACGCAAGCCAGGCGAAGGTGAACCTGGAGAACGTGACGGTCGACAACGTGCCCAACGACGTTCTGACTTCTTCGTCCTCTACCGAGGTGACCGGCGCCCAGACCCCTGGGCACAAGGCCTATACCGGCTGATTTCTTCGAGAACCCCCCATGTCCATCACTGCAATCGACGGCGTCTCATCGGCGCGCCCCGCCAACAAGGCCTACGAGCTCTACGCCGCCAGCCTGGCGGAACAGCCCTCACCAACTCAGGATTTCAACTCGCCCTTTCAACAGATGATGGCGATGCTGATGCAAAACTTGCTCGGCGGTGCCGGGCAGGGCACAGGCAACGGGAGCGGCTACGGCAACAGCTACGGCAATGGCTACGGGCAGCCGGGTGAAATCGGCGGCACGCCGGGCCTGGGGGCACCTTCGTTCAACGGCATGGGCAACGGCAATGCGCTCCAAGGCCTGCTGAGCAGCTTGCAAGAGCTGCTGCAGGCCCTGGCGCCGCTGCTGCAGGCCTTGGGCGGCAATGGCATGCAACCCAACGGCCCGGCCGCCGATGTAGGCTCCAAGCTGGACGGCAGCGCAGGCGGGGGCGGCGGCATGCCTTGGGACCAAGCGCCCGCCCCCGCACCCGATCCGGCGCCTGTGCCTCCGCCCCCACCACCGCCGCCTGTACCAGCACCAGCACCATCAAGCAGTGCTCCGCCCAGCAGCGCACCGTCTGGCAGCGCGCCTTCATCGAGCACCCCGGTGTCGGCCAGCAGCCGCCCAGGGCCCGTGTTGCCGCCGCATGCGGGCGAGGTCGAGGTGAACAAGCCCATCATCGTGGGGCCGGGCGAAACCTTCGACGGCAAGAACCAGCTCTTCCGCGCGGGACGGGGGCTCAACGGCGGCGGCACGGCCGAGTCGCAGGACCCGATGTTCATCGTGGCGCCTGGCGGGACGATCAAGAACGTGCAGTTCGACGGGCGCAACGGAGGGCAACTCCTGGGCGATGGCATCCACCTGATGGGTGACGCCAAGGTGGACAACGTCCACGCCGTGCACGGCGGACCTGACGACATGATCACGATCGACGGTCCTGGAAACAGGGCGCGCGACGCCCAGCTGGCCGGCCTCGACGCGAAATCCATCCCGTCCGGGCCTGCTGCTGTGGAGATCACGAATTCTTCGTTCCGCCACTCGCACGACAAAGCGATCCAGATCAACGGCGATGCGAACCTGAAGATGAAGGGCATCTACGCCGATGACGTGGGCCAGCTCGCGGTCACCTTGGGCGGCAAGCCGATCACGGCGCATGTGTCGATCGAAGACTCCACCCTCAATGGCGTGCGCTCGCACACCTTCCGCTTCGACTCGCGCAACTCGACCCTCGACATCAGGAACGTCGACACCGACAACGGCCGCATCCAGGTGATGGCAGGTGACCCGAGCAAGGTGAGCGGCGCCACGACGGTGATGGCTTCGACCGATCCGGCCTGAACGCGTGCGAACGCCAAGGTCACGTTCGATAACGTGGAGCTGAACAACGTGAACTTCGATGCACGCGGGCCGCGCGGCATGGAAGTGATCGGCGGCGAGAAAGTGGGCAGGTTGTAAAGATTTCGTGCTGCAAGCATCGAGATGCGCGCGGCGATCGCAAAGTCGGGTGATCGCTGCGCCGATGTGAAGCACACTGGCGGCCCTTCAGCAGCGATTCCCTCGAACAGACCGACATGCCGCAAGAAATCTTTTCCCAGCGCCGCCGCCTTTTGTTGACGGCGGCATGCGCCGGTTTCGTGTCCGCCTGCGGCAGCGATGGCGGCACCGATGCATCCACCGATTCGGCCGCAGCGCGCAGTTCGGCCACCGACATCACCGCGGCCATCCTGGCCAACCTCGACGTCACGCTGGCCGGCGATTCGATCATCCGCCTGCCTGCAGGAACCACCACCTACACCGGCGTCATCTCGGGCAAGGGAACGCTGATCCTGGCGGCGCAGGGCGGCACCGGCAGCCCGAGCACGCTCGTGATCACGAAGACCAGCACCTTCACGCTGCCCGACGCGCTGCAGGTGCAGACCGTCACCAAGACGACCTACGCCGGCATGGGCTATGCGCTCAGCATCACCGGCAGCAACCCACCGGTGCTCACCATCGACCCCAGCGTCACGCTGCAGATCGGCACCAACACCAGCGCCGACAACAACCCCAACATCATCGCCACGTCGGACAGCAAGAACACGGCGAGCTTGATCAATGGCGAGATCAACCTCAACAACATCCTCAACAACGGCACCATCGCGCTGAGCAGCGCTCAGTTCATCCTGCTCGGCGAGATCAGCGGCAGCGGCTCCATCAAGCAGCTGGCTGACGTGTGGGGCGGCAACTCGATGCGCGGCGTTAACCCGTTCTCGGGTGTCCTGTCTCTGGCTCCAGGGCAAGACTTCGGCAGCAACCATGTGGCGGCTTCGCTGCCCAACGCGAAGGCGGTGCTCAACGAAGGGTCGTGGCTCGTCTGGAGCCCGCCGGCCAGCGTGGTCACCGTCACACAGAACATCTACGAAGCGTCGTTCGGCAACGACATCAACTTTCACCCGATCGGCAACTCGACCATCGTGATGTCCGGTGTCTACAGCCACACCGACAACAGCCCGCACAACAGCCCCAACCTGGTCAACCCCGGCTTGAGCGATCCGGGCCTGAACCTCGCCAAGGTGATCTACCGGGGCGGCGCGAATGACGTCAACGGCAACGACGGCAGCTACCGCGGCGTCAACATCGAAGCCGGGGGCACCGTGCAGTGGGGCGACGGCACGCACAGCCGATTCTTCCTGCCGTCGGCACCATCACCGGCCGAAGTGGACCCGGCTGCGGGCAAGAAGAACGCTTACATCAACCTGCACCGCGGCGGCACGCTGGCCTTCAACTACAACGGCCCGGTCACCTTGAACGTCGGCATCACCGGCGGCGGCGGTGGGCCGAACCGCACCGGCAGCACCGGCTTGGGCAACGTCGCGATCGTGTCCACCGCGGGCAACGACGTCACCTTCGCGCAGCCGCAAAACTACAACGGCACCACGACCATCGGCGCCAACGCCATCTTGCGCCTGGGCACCGGCGTGCCGGTGCCGCTGAACTACATCACCGTCAACGCGACCAACAACACCAAGACGACGGTGCGGCAAGCGACCTACAGCGGCGACGCCAGCCTGTTGACCGCCGAGTCTGCCAACGGCGTGTCGACGAACGCGATCGTCAACAACGGCCAGCTGATCGTGCAGAACACGTCGACGGCCATCACCCTGTCGCAGATCAGCGGCGCGGGTTCCTTCAGGCACGACGGCGCGGCCACCACCACGCTGCTGAACAACACCTACAGCGGCGGTACGGCGATCAACGCCGGCACCGTGCTGGCGAGCAGCGCCAATGCGTTCGGCACCGGCCGGGTCACCAGCAGCGCGGGCCTCGCGCTGACGGCTGCACAGCATGAGCTGGCGCTGGGCGGCTTCACGCAAGGTGCGGGTGGCGCGCTCACGCTGGCCATCGGCGGCACGAGCGCGGGTGTCGACCACGACCACCTGACGATCACGGGCACCGCCGTGCTGGGCGGCAAGCTCACGCTCAATTTCACGGGCAGCTATGCGGCCGGGCAGAAGTTCGTGCTGGTCAATGCCACGGGCGGCATCACCGGCGCGTTCAGCTCGGTCGTCAGCAACGGCGCATCGGTGGTGAGCGGCCAAGACGGAACGAGCTTCTACGTGACTGTGCAATAGCGTGGTTGCTGGCTGAGGGTGATCTCGCCCTTGCGCTGGCGCGGCAATTGACTAAAGATGGTGCCCACTTGCAAAGCGCATGGGCGGCCACCACGGATGCGCCCTGAACAGGGGAGAAGGGTGGATGTCATTGCGTTGGCGGATCGCAAAGGCTGCGCTTCGGTGGCCTGACCTGCGATTGCGTACCCGCTTGGCGGCATTGCTGGTGGCGGCATCTCTGCTGCCGCTGGCGCTTTCCGCCTTTCTCGACATCCGGCAATCGCAAGCCCAGTTGCTCGACAGCACGAAGAGCCTGCTGCGCTCTGGTGCCGAGCAGATCGCCCGAGAACTCGACGAATTCCATCGGGGCCGACTGCAGACGGTCGAGCGCATCGCGCGCTTTCCCGAGACCAACGCGTTCTGTCAGGCCGACGCCGCGCACCGTGCCGAAACGGCCCAGGCTCTCTTCGGTTTTCTGTCGACATTCCCGGCCAGCGATTCGGGCATCAGCGGTGCGGCGCTGCTTGATCGCAGCGGGCGTGTCGTGGTCGCGACGAACCCGGCGATGAACGGCTCCGACCTGTCGTTTCGCCCCTATGTGCAGGGCGCGCTGGCAGGTGCGACCTCGCTGTCGGGCATCTACCTCACGGTGGCGAAAGGCGGCGAGTCGCCGTCGATCGCCTACGGTGCCCCGATGCGCGGGCCCGATGGGCAGGTCGCTTGCGTGGCCATCCTGCTGGTGCGTGCCACGGCGATCTGGGAACGCATTCGCGCGTCGCATGGCATCGCCGGCCCGGGCAGCTACGCGGCGCTGTTCGACAACCAGGGCGTTCGCATCGCCCACAGCTACAGCGACGAGAGCGTGTTCCACCCGGCCGGGCGGCTGGATCCGGCGGTGGTCAACAAGATGGTGGCGGAGCAGCGCTTCGGCGCGCGCACGCGTGCGCTGCTCGAAGATGTGCGCGCTTTCCCCGAGCAGTTCCAGCGCGCCCGCTCCGATGTGCTCGACCGAGAGATCTTTCTCGGCTTCGCGCCCGTCAACCAGACGATGAACTATGGCGTCGGGCGCCGCTTCGAGACGGCGCCGTGGACGCTCTTCTACATGGTGCCCGAGGCCAACGTGCAGGCGCAGATCTCTCGCCACACGTGGCTGCAGATTGCGCTGGCGCTGGCCATCATGGGGGTGGCCTCGGCCATCGGCCTGCTGTTCGCGCGCAGTATCGTGCGGCCCGTGGCTGCACTCAGCGCAGCCACCTCGTCGATCGCGGCGGGTGACTTGTCGGCACGCGTGAGCGATGTCGGCGAGGGCGAGCTGGGTCAGCTTGCCGGCAGCTTCAACACCATGGCCGCGCGCATCCAGGAGCAGTCGCGTGACCTGCAGAGCTCGCGCGATGAACTCGAACAGCGCGTCACCGAGCGCACCGCCGAGCTTGCGCGCAGCACCGAGCAGCTGCGCGCCGAGATGGTCGAGCGGCGGCGCGCCGAGGCCGCGATCCGCGAAAGCCAGGAGCTGCTGCAGGCCGTCATCGACAACACGGCGGCCGTGATCTTCGTGAAAGATCTGCAGGGCCGCTACCTGATGGTCAACCGCCGCTACTGCGAGCTGTTCCAAGTGAAGGAGGCAGACGTCGTCGGCAAGAGCGACCTGGAACTTCACACCGCCGAACAGGCCGCTGCCGCACGTGCAGTGGACATGCGCGTGGCCGCCGCACAGGCGCCGGTGGTCACCGAGGAGACGGTGCTGCTCGATGGCGACCCGCGCACCTACCTCTCGGTCAAGTGCCCGCTGCGCGATGCCGGAGGCCAGGTGCACGGCGTGTTCGGCATCTCCACCGACATCAGTGACCGCAAGAACGCCGAGCTGCGTCTGCAAGCGCAGCTCGAACGGATGGAGCTGCTCGATCAGATCACCAGTGCGATCGGCGAGCGGCAAGACCTTCAAAGCATCTACCAGGTGGCGATCCGCAGCCTCGAAGAGCGCCTGCCGGTGGACTTCAGCTGCGTCTGCCGCTACGACCCGATGGACAACCAGCTGACCGTCACGCGTGTCGGCGTGCACAGTGCGGCGCTCGCGCTCGAACTGGCGATGCCCGAGAACGCCACGGTGCCGATCGACGAGAACGGCCTCTCGCGCTGCGTGCGCGGCCACCTCGTCTACGAAGCCGATCTGGCGGAGGTGCCGTTCCCGTTCCCGCAGCGCCTGCTGAAGGGCGGCTTGCATTCGCTGGTGGCGGCGCCGTTGCAGTCGGAGAGCCGTGTCTTCGGCGTGCTGATCGCGGCACGCCGCAAACCCGATTCGTTCAACAGCGGCGAATGTGAGTTCCTGCGCCAGCTCAGCGCGCACGTCGCACTCGCGGCCAAGCAGGCCGAGCTGCATGCATCGCTGCAGCGCGCCTACGACGACCTGCGGCAGACCCAGCAAAGCGTGATGCAGCAGGAGCGCCTGCGCGCGCTCGGCGAGATGGCCAGCGGCATCGCCCATGACATCAACAACGCAATCTCGCCGATCACGCTCTACACAGAGAACCTGCTCGAGCGCGAACCGAACCTGAGCGCGCGCGGGCGCGAGCAGTTGCAGACCATCGCGATGGCGATCGACGACGTGGCGGCCACGGTGGCGCGCATGCGCGACTTCTACCGCCAGCGCGAGGCGCAGACCGCGCTGAACCCGGTGCAGCTGAACGAGATCGTCGGCAACGTGGTCGAGCTCACGCGTGCCCGCTGGCACGACATGCCGCAGCAACGTGGCGTGGTGGTTCAGCTCGACATTGATCTCGCCGCCAGGCTGCCCGACGTTCTGGGCGCCGAGTCCGAGCTGCGCGAGGCGCTCATCAATCTCGTGTTCAACGCGGTCGACGCGATGCCGGCAGGCGGCACGCTGACGCTGCGCACGCGTCGCCCAGCCGCAGACGGTCAGCCGGTGTTGCTCGAGGTCGCCGACACCGGCGTCGGCATGGACGAGCCAACCCGCCGCCGCTGCCTGGAGCCCTTCTTCACCACCAAAGGCGAGCGCGGCACCGGCCTCGGGCTGGCGATGGTCTATGGCGTCGTGCAGCGCCACGGTGCCGACATCGAGATCGACAGCGCGGTCGGGCAGGGCACGACGATCCGCATCGCCTTGCCGCCCGTGTCGGGCGCTGTGCAGCCGCGCGTTGTATCGCCTCCGGTGGCTGCCCCCACGGCGTCGCTGCACGTGCTTCTCGTCGACGACGACCCGATCATGCTCAAGACGCTCAGCGACACCTTGGGGTTGGACGGCCACACCGTCACTGTCGCCTCGGGTGGGCAGGCCGGCATCGATGCGGTGCTGGCCGCGCGCAGTGCAGGGCGCGGCTTCGATGCCGTGATCACCGACCTGGGCATGCCTTACGTCGATGGGCGCCGCGTCGCCGCGGCCGTGAAGGAGGTCGACTCCGCAACGCCGGTGATCATGCTCACCGGCTGGGGCCAACGGCTGGCTGCCGACGGCGACATTCCGGCACACGTCGACCAGATGCTCGCCAAGCCGCCCAAGCTGCAAGACTTGCGCGCGGCGCTCGCACACGCGACCCGGCCTCAACCCGAAGACTCGTGATCGCACCGGCACTGGGCCTGTCGATCAAGCGGCTCCGCGCGTTCGGTTTGGATTGAGCGCAGGGCATCGCCATGCGCCTGCAGCAGGGTCCGTGTCTACAGGGTTATTTCTGACTTCTTGCTGCCATCTCTGAGGCATAGGCTCTCGCGCTTGCCTGGTTCCGGTCCGGCAACACCCGAGCCGATTTCAACAACGACAGAGGAGACTCCCATGCGGAAATTCATGCGTGCTGGCCTGTGGGCGCTCGGTGCCCTGATGGTCACCCTGGCCTCGGCCGCGCTGGCCACCAACTACTCGCTGTGGATCAACGGCCGCACCGGCGGAGGCGTGCTCGGCAACTACGCCGACTTCAGCTACTGGGGCCCTTCGTCCACCGAGGCCGGCGTCAACAAGAAGTCGGTCAACTGGGACGGCCGCAGCCACGTCTCCGACCAGAACTACCTGGTGCGCAACGCGCTCGACTGCCACTGCACCGGCACCAACTGGTGCTATGTGGCGGCGCACAGCGCAGGCGACCTGATGATCGGCTACACGCTGTCGATGTACGGCGGCAGCACGCGCTACAAGAAGACTGCGGTGGCCGGCGCAGACGGTGTGTGCAGCAACAGCGATGGCAGCACCCAGACCGGCTGGAACATCAAGTGGGTCGACGTCGCCGCCGGCGCAGGCGGCGGCAGCGAGCTGGCCGATGCCGGCGACTGGGCCGTGTCGGAGCCGCTGGTATCCGACCTCAAGACCAGCACCGCGCGTGCTCTCTACGACCACAACAACACGCGCGCCGCGTGGTTCTACATGTACGCCGGCGCGAAGGGCACGCTCTACTCGTTTGTGTTGCCTGGGCAAGACGATGAGGTGGTGGCCTACCACTCCAGCGGTGGGGTCTCAGGCAGCTCCGGTGGCAGCTATTGCAACCCCGGTGACTGGTTATGCAATGACTTGACCTTGGGCACCGCCGCCAACCAGGGCGGCCGCGCGAAGTGGAGCAACCATTCGGTGGTGTTCCGCGACGACGCCGAGGCCTACAACCACTACACCAACAACGCATGGGGCGGCGTGGTGTCGAAGGTGCGCGCCGACATGGTGGCCAACGCACGCTGAGGTTGGCATGTCGCGGCCTCTTCTCTTCGTCGTTGCGGGTGCCGCGGTGGCGGTGCTCGTCGGTGTACTGCTGCCGGGCGGCGACACCACGGCAGTCGTTCCGTCGAAGCCCGTGGCCGTGGCCCAGGCGACAGTGCCTGCATCGGCCGCGAGGCCGGGGCCTACACCATCGTCGCCCTACACCGTCGACGGTCTGCGGGCTCGGCAGGCGCTGCTCACGCTCTGGCAAGGCCGCCTCAAGCGCGCCGAAGACACGCTCGTGAGCTACCAGCGTTCCACCCGCTACCCGCATGAGGCGAGGCCTCTGTCTGAGCACCCCGACCAGGTGCGCCCCTTCGACCCGATTGCCGATGACATTCCGCTGCGCACGCCGGGCGGCGAGCCAGCCAAGGGTGTGCGCGTGCGGACCACGCAAGACCGCGTGTTCGCGAGCGGAGCCGAGTCGGTGCGCTTCACCGTGCGCGCGGTCGACAGCGAAGGCAAGCCCGTGCCGCTGCTCGTGACCCGCGCCGCGGCCTTCGATCTGCCCGACCCACGCCAGGTGGCAGGCAGGCCGCAGGCTCCCGTGAACTTCGTCGACGCCGGCAGCGGAGACGGCACGCTCAGCGCCGTGCTGCAGCCGTCCACGCAGGGCTTTGCCGACTTCGCCGGCACCATTCGCCTGCAGGTCTACCTGAACCAGGATGGGCAGCTGGGCAACGTCTACTTCGACGTGGTCTATCAGCCGCTGGTGCCGGCCGAATGGGCTGGCGCGCGCGAGTCGCTGAGCAACGGGTCGCTCGATTTCTACCTGAAGGCCCGCGTGGCGCAACCCGGCCGCTACGTCGTCAGTGCGCGCGTCGACGACGCAAGCGGCAAGCCCTTCGCGCTGTTGAGCTTCAACGACGAGGTGGGCGTGGGACCGCAGGAGTTTCGGCTCACGCTCTTCGGCAAGCTGGTGCGCGACACGGCACCGGTCTTTCCCCTCACGCTGCGCGACGTGCAGGGCTTTCTGCTGGTGCCCGACAAGTTCCCGGACCGCGCGATGATGCCCCGCCTGCCTGGTGGCGTGTACACCAGCCGCAGCTATGCGCTCACGAGCTTTGCAGACACCGAGTGGAGCAGCGAAGAGCGCGACCGCTACCTCGCCGAGCTGAACAAGGACGTGAGCGAGTCGAAGCGTCAGGTCGAGGAGCTGACGCGCTGATCAGGGTCGCGCCCGCTCTCTCTCGGGACGAGACCGATCAACCCAGCACATAGGTGTCGAGGAACCGGTTGCGAAACTTGCCATCGGGGTCGAAGGCGTGCGCCAAAGCCCGAAAGTCCTCGAGGCGCGGGCAATGCTTGTGCACCTCGGCCGGCGGCATTCTGAACACCTTGCCCCAGTGCGGGCGCGGTTCGAACGGCGCCAAAGCCGCTTCCAGCTTCGCGAGCAGGCCCTGCACCGCGGCCCAATCGGGCTTCCAGGTGAAGTGGAAGGCAACGCTGTCTCGCCTGTAGGCGGGGCTCATCCACAGTGAGTCCTTGGCGACCGTGCGGATCTCGTTGACCAATACGAGTTGAGCGATTTCACCGTGCAGCGGCCGCAGCGCATTGAATGCCGCGACCGCGTGATGTCGGGGAAGTAGGTACTCGGTCTGCAGTTCGTCGCCGTGGCTCGGCAGGAAATCCATCCGGAAGTGCGGAAGCCGTTCGTGCGCCGGGCCGGGCCGGGACAGTTGATCGGTGCAGTGGACGCTGTCGAGTCCGGGTATGGGATGCTGATTCGTTGTGGCGGGCCGCGCCCCGAACAGCGGGGTCTGCGGATCGCGGGTTGCCGGGTCCCCGACGCGGTTCTTGCACCACACCATGTCGAACGCTGCCTGCTGCCAGTTGGTAAAGAGGCTCACGCTGTACGCGGCAGCCATGAGTTCTTCGAACTCGGCCAGGGCTGCATCGAATGCGAGGTCCAGGTAGACGTCCTGCCTCACCTCGAACGCTGGGATGACATCGAGCGTCACCGACACGACCACTCCCAACGCACCGAGCCCCACGACGACCCCGTCGAATACATCGGCATCGGTGGCGCGTGAGAGCTTGACCAGTTCACCGTCGGCCTTCACGAGTTCGAGTGCTGCGACAGACGCCGCGAGAACGGGGTTCGCGACGCCTGATCCATGTGTGCCGGTCGCAAAGGCGCCGGCCAATGAGATGTGGGGAAGCGACGCCAGGTTCGGGATGCTGAAACCGCGCGCGTGGAGGTACGCCCCGAGCTCACCAAAGGTGACGCCGGCCGCAGCGTGAACCGTGGAGGTCGTGGGGTCGAGACTGATCGCCGAGGGCAGGGAATCGAGCATGAGAATCGTCCCGGCGCTGTCGGCGATGCCGTTGAACGAGTGCCCTGTGCCAAGCACCTTGACGTGATCGCGGTCACGCACCGCTGCCTGAAGCTCGGCGACCGAACCTGGCTGCAGGACCTCGCGGGCAGAAAACCTGAAGTTGCCGGCCCAGTTGGTGAGAGGTCTGGTCATTGCAGGCGCTAATGCACGTCCAGCAGATTCAGGAACGCTCGCGCAGCACCGTTCACCGGATTGGCGCCATCGCAACGAAGATGCGCGACGACGAGTTCCCAGCAGATCTCGGGCTCGATCAAGCCTGCGATCGCGATCCGCGGCCCGCGCATTTCGGCAAGCGGCCTGGGCAGCAAGCCGATGCCGAGGCCCTGGGCGATCAGATCGATGAGCGTCTCGATGTCGGTGACGTCGAACACGGTTCGCCTCTGAATGCCAGCCTGCGCGAACGCACGATCGATGAGTGGCCGCGTGCCCCAGCCGACCTCGAAGTCAACGAACGGGTAGTTGAGGAGCTCTCGCAGCAGAACGCCCTCTCGCTTCGCAAGCGGATGGTCCGGGGTCGTGGCGACCACCATGTCCTCGCAGGCGATGACTGCGGTGAAGATGTCGTCGGGCGGGTCGAGCAAGGGCAGGAATGCGAGATCCAGGCGCCCGTTCTGCACCTGCTCCAACAAGCTTGCCGAGTCACCTTGCCGCAGCCGGACTTCGATGCCCGGGTTGAGCGCGTGAAAACGCGCAATGAGCGACGGCAGATCGAGAAATGCCGGCAGGCTGTGAACCGTGCCGAGGGAGAGGGAGCCCGCGCGCAGCCCTTCGATGTCGGCGATCGTTTCGCGGCCTGCATCGAGGACACGCAGTGTCTCGCGGGCGGTGGCGAGAAACGCCCGCCCGGCTGGCGTCAACCGCACCAGCCGTGCGCCGCGGACGAAGAGCTTCGCATGCAGCTCGTCTTCCAGTGCGCGAATCGACGTGGACAACGCCGACTGGACGATGTGAACACGCTGTGCCGCCCGAGTGAAGCTCTGCTCCTCGGCGACTGCCAGGAAGTGCTGGAGATGGCGCAGTTCCATAAACCCTCAGTCCTTAATCTACGGCATAGATGAAGTCGATCTTCATTGGCCATTGGACGCGGTGGCAACCGCCGACGACCATATGAATCACAGAACGGGCGGCATGAAGCATGAGCGCTCGTCACGATCAACGCAAGAGTCACTGGAGAAAGTCATGGCGGGAAAGCTTGCGGGAAAGGTTGCCATCATCACCGGAGCCAGCGCCGGGATCGGCCAGGCGAGCGCACGGCTGTTGGCGCGTGAAGGCGCACGACTCGTGCTGTCTGCTCGGCGTGGCGAGCGCCTTGACGCGCTCATCCAGGAGCTGCGCTCACTCGGTGGCGAAGGTATTTCGGTGATCGGCGACGCCCGGGACGAGGCGACGGCCGTGCGCACGGTCGAGGCTGCCATGTCGGCGTACGGGTGCATCGACATGCTCATCAACAACGTGGGCATCGGCAACTACAAGAAGCTGATCGACACGAGCCTCGACGACTACGTGGAGATGATGGACGTGAACGTGCGGTCCACCTTTCTCTTCTCGCGGCACGTGGTGCCGGTGATGATCAAGCAGGGCGAGGGCCTCGTCCTGTTCATCTCGTCGATGGCCGGCGTGTACGGCTTTCCTGGCGAGGCGGTGTATTGCGCCACCAAGTTCGCACAGGTCGGATTCGCCGAGGGGCTGGACAAGGAGTTGCGGCCCTATGGGATCAAGGTCGGCACGATTTGCCCAGGCGGCGTGAAGACCGAATTCGCGCTGGGAAAGGGCCGTACGGAAGCAGGTGTCAAGCAGTCTGAAATGCTCGAAGCCGAAGACGTCGCGGCGGCCGTTCTCTTTGCGTGTTCACAGCCGGCGGGTTCTCGTGTCATTCAAGTGCAGATGCGCACGATGGCCGAGGCGCTTGCATAGCGACCGGCTATTCAGTCAATTCCAAGGCGCTCGCGTCAAGGGCTGTCCGACGGACTCACGTTCGGCTCGTGCGCTGCGTCATTTCAACAAGAGGAGACATCAAATGAAGTATCTGAAACGCTTGGCGATCGCAGCGGCGGCCGTCGCACTGACGGTCGGCGGCACGGCCTCGGCGCAGACCAAGCCGAAACTGGCCTTCGTGGTGAACGGGCCGTCCGACTTCTGGAAACTGGCGGAAGCCGGTGTCCGCAAGGCGCAGAAGGAGCTCCCTAACCACGAGCTTCTGTTCAAGTATCCCGAGCGAGGCGATGCGGCCATCCAGCAGCGCCTTCTCGAAGACCTGATGGCCGCCGGCGTCGCCGCTGTCGCCGTCTCGGTGCTCGACCCCAAGACGCAGATCGACATGCTCAACAAGATCGGGTCAAGCGTGCCCCTGCTCACCTTCGACAGCGATGCGCCCAGCTCCAAGCGGCTCGCATACATCGGCTCGTCGAACACTGACCTCGGCCGCAACGCCGGCGAGATCGCCGCCAAGGCAATGCCCAAGGGCGGAAAGTGCATGGGCTTCGTCGGCAACACGGGGTCCGACAACGCCCGCGAACGCATCGAGGGCTTCAAGGAAGTCGCAGGCAAGCACAACATCCAGATGGTCGACGTGCGGACCGACGACCACGACCAGGCGCGCGCCCGTGCCAATGTGGACGACGTTCTCGTCGCGCGCCCGGAGATCAACTGCATGGTCGGCTTCTACTCGTACAACCCGCCGCGCATCTACGAGGCGCTGCGGGATTCGGGCAAGCTGGGCAAGATCACCGTCATCGCCTTCGACGAAGACCCGATCACGCTGGGTGCGGTGAAGGAGGGCGCGTTTGCAGGCACGGTCGTTCAGCAGCCATACGAATGGGGTTACCAGGGCATGAAGCTGCTGGCTGCCGTGCAGAAGGGAGACAAGTCCAAGGTGCCGGCCAACGGGCTGATCATCATCCCCGGCATCATGGTCAACAAGGGCAACGTCGACAAGTTCCAGGCCGATCTCCAGGCCAAGCTGAAGTCTTGATGCACCGCGGAAACGTGCCGTTTCTCAAGCTCACCGGGATAGGCAAGACCTATCCCGGTGTCGTGGCTTTGTCTGACTTTTCCATGGACGTCGGGCCTGCCGAGGTGATCGGCCTGGTCGGCGAGAACGGCGCGGGCAAATCAACGTTGATGAAGGTCCTGGGAGGTGTCACCTCGCCCGATTGCGGCAGCATCGAGATCGACGGGGTCGCCCGCGAGTCCTTGACGGTGTCCGATTCGATGCGCGCCGGCATTGCCTTCGTCCACCAGGAACTGAACCTGTTCGACAACCTCGACGTTGCGGCCAACATCTTCATCGGGCGCGAACCCACCAAGTTCGGCGCATTGCGGCTTGTCGACACCGAGCGGCTGCATGCCATGGTGCAGCCGTATCTGGATCGGTTGGGCGCCAACTTCTCGGCCGCCTCCCCGGTGGCCAGCCTGTCGCTCGCGCAGCGGCAGATGGTCGAGATTGCGAAGGCCCTGAGCTTGAACTCCAGGCTCGTGATCCTCGACGAGCCGACCTCGAGCCTGCCGATCTCCGAAACCGAGAGCCTGCTCAAGGTGATTGCCGGCCTCAAGGCGCAGGGCATCGCTTTCATCTTCGTCTCGCATCGTCTGAACGAAGTGGTGCAGGCGTGTGACCGCGTGATCGTGCTGCGCGACGGGCGCCTCGCGGGGCATCTGGCCCGTGAAGCGATCCACCACGACGCGATGGTCAGGCTGATGGTCGGGCGCGACCTCAAGGTCGCCTATGTTGGCCCGGCCGGGCAGCCTGGCGAGGTGGCCTTGTCGGTGCGTGACCTGCGCACGAGCAGCCACCCACTGGAGGCCGTCAACATCGAGTTTCGCCGCGGCGAGATTCTCGGGCTCGCCGGCTTGGTCGGCGCTGGTCGAACCGAGCTCGCACGTGCCATCTTCGGTGTCGATCGCCTGGCCGGTGGCACCGTGATGCTAGACGGCGCGCCCGTTCGGTTCACGGGTGCGGCCGACGCGGTGAAAGCCGGCGTCTTCCTCGTGCCGGAAGACCGCAAGGCCATGGGCTTGCTGCTCGACTTCGCGATCAGCGAGAACATCACGCTGCCCGACCTGCCTGCGTATTCGCGCGCCATGATGGTCTCGGACGAGCGCGAGCGTGTGCAAGCCGAGACGAGCCGCGCGGACCTTGGCATCCGCACGTCGAATGTGCAGGCGCGTGCGGGGTCGCTTTCCGGCGGCAACCAGCAGAAGGTCGTGCTCGCCAAGTGGCTGGCGATGAACCCGCGCTTCATCATCTTCGACGAGCCCACCCGCGGTATCGACGTGGGTGCCAAGTCAGAGATTTACCGGCTCATGCGCCGCCTCGCCGACAAGGGCGTTGCGGTGCTGATGATTTCGTCCGACATGGAGGAGGTGATCGGGGTTTCCGATCGGGTTGCGGTCATGCGCAGCGGACGGATCTCGGGCATTCTTGCGCGTGCGGAATGCAGCGAGGCCAACATCCTGAAGCTGGCGATGGGCACGGACGAGATGGCCGAACGCGCACCCTGACATTCACAGGGGAGATCCCATGCTGAATCTCAAGAAAGACACCGGGCTCTTCGTTCTGATCATGGTGGTGGGTGCGGTCGTCGCGCTCATCAACCCGCTCTTCCTGTCGCCGATCAACATCGCCAACACCGCCAACCTTGTCGGGCTGTTCGGCATGTTCTCGATCGCGCAGGCCTTTGTCATCATCACCGGCGGCATCGAGCTGTCAGTCGGCTCGATGATCGCGCTGCTCGGCGTGATCTTCATCGACCTCATCGCCAATCTCGGCGTTCCGTGGCCGCTGGCCGTCCCCATCGTGCTGGTGATCGGCGTCATCCTTGGCCTCTGCCACGGGCTGCTCATCACGAAGAAGCGCATGCAGCCTTTTGTCGTGACGCTCTGCGGGCTGCTGATCTACCGCGGCATCGCCCGCTTCTACACCCAAGATGCCACGGCCGGCTTTCCCTTCGGCGTGCGGTTCGAGACACTCGAGTTCATCACCACAGGGCGTACCGATCTGCTGGCCCTGGCCACCGGCGGCGCGATGACGTCCATTTCGATCCCCCACTCGTTCTTCTTGATGCTGCTGCTGGCGGCGGTGATGTGGGTGGTGTTGCACCGATCCGTTTTCGGTCGGTACCTTTATGCCGTGGGCAAGAACGAGGAGGCGGCGCGCTTTTCCGGCATTCGCACCGACCGCGTGGTCATCGCTGCGTATGTCATCTGCGCCGTGCTGACGGCCCTGGCATCGATCTTCCTTGCCATGTACACGCGCTCGATCCTGCCGAGCTCGCACGGCAACTTCTACGAGCTGTATGCGATCGCGGCCGCGGTGCTGGGGGGCTTCTCGCTGCGTGGTGGGGAAGGGTCGATCGTCGGTGTGGTGCTGGGCACCATCCTGCTTCAGATCCTGCAGAACCTCGTCAACCTTCTGGGCATCCCTTCGTCCCTGAATTTCGCAGTGAGTGGCTCGGTGATCCTGATCGGCGTGTTGGCGGACCAGGAATACACCGAATTCCGCAAGCGCCGCGAACTGGTCAAGACCCGGCTTACAGCGCCCGAGCCAGCCTCCGCCAAAGTGCCGGAGGCCGTTGAATCGACGAGCTGAGCAAGGCTGTAGAGCGCGGGACGCGCGGCCCCGTCAAGGCAGGTTGTCGCGCAGGAAGATGTCCACGCCGATACGTTCCTGATCCGGCAGAACGCGCTCTCCGGACAGCGCGGCCAAGGCCAGGCGGCACGCCGAGCGAACTTCATGGCCGGCATCCTGGTTGATCACCGCGTCGGCCACGCTCGTCAGCAAGGCCTTGCGGGCATGGGCGGTGAGTTCGTGGCAAATCCAGACGATGCTCGTCGCGCGCCCGCTGCGCTCGAGCGCCGCCTGGATGCCCCGATTGCCGGCGCCGATGCTGTAGAGGCCCGCGAGATCGGCTTCGTGCTGCAGCAGCCCGCTCACGAGCGGATCGGTGCGGCTCGATGAATCGTGACCTTCGATCACCGGCAGCAGCCGCAGGTGGCCGTACTCGGCCGCCATGACCTGCTCGAAGCCGAAGAGGCGCTCGGCGTGGTCACGCAGTGCCCTGCTGCCCATGACGATGCCGACGCTGCCTGCTCGCGGCCCGATGAAGCGGCCGAGCAAGGATGCGGCGGTGCGGCCCGCGGTCACGTTGTCGATGCCGATGAAGCGGCTGCGTCGGGACGCGGGTACGTCCGACACCAGCGTGAGCACAACGATGTCGTGCGCAACGAGATCGTCGATCGCCGCGCGCACCAACGGGTGGTCGACTCCCATGACGACCACCGCGTCGCAGCGATCGCGCAGGCCAGCGAGGTGATGCGCCAGCGTTTCCGCCGAGAAGACGTCGGCCCGCTGGATCGTCGCCGTGGCGCGCTGCTCGGCGAGCCAGGGCATCAACGCATGCACCTGGCGGTCGATCATGTCGACGAATGTGTTCGTGCCCGAGGGCAAGACGAACACCAACCGCGCACGGCTTTTTCGCGCCAGGCGCGCGGCGGAGGGGTCCGGCCTGTAGCCCAGTCGCTCCACCACGGCCTGCACATGGGCGACGGTGCGCGGGCGCACTCCCGCGCGACCGTGCAGCACGCGATCCACGGTGGCGAGGCTGACGCCGGCGGCATCAGCCACGTCGTGCAAGCTGGTGCGTTTGGCGTCGGACATCGCAATCATCATACAGATTGAGGTGCGTAACTCAGGACTCGCACGCCCGGCAAACCGATGGAAACGATCTCGAACAATGCCCCCGGACGACAGGCACGAGGCGGACACGATGCGTGACCGATGGGCGGATGTCGAGGGCCGCGATCGGGCGGCATTACCAGCGGCGTACGGGGCGCTTCGCGCCGGCGCAGCCGCGAGGAAGACCTGCGGGAAACCACCAGCGCCATGCTGAGGTGCGCACCTCACAATCTCGATCACGATGCGTTGGCGGCATTCAGCCATTGCATCGCAGCACCCGGTGACGTGACGTGCGGGGCCGCCGAGAGCGGCGCGGAAGAAGCAAGGCAGGCCGTTGAGGTGTTCGCGGCAAAGGCAGTCAGTAGTCCGGGCAAACCGATGCGACGCGCATGGCGCGACTGACAGGAGCAGCGATATGAACAAGGCTTTTCTGAAGTGGGTGGGTGTGGCGCTGGCCGCGCTCTTGGTGGCTGGACCGAACCTGGCCCAGGCCCAGAAGAAGACGCTGGCCGTGGTGGTCAAGGGACTCGACAACCCGTTCTTCACCGTGCTCGGCGACGGCTGTGCGCTGTGGAACAAGGAAAACCCGAAGTCGGAGTACACCTGCCTCTACACCGGCCCAGCCTCGAGCGCCGATGAGGCCGGTGAGGTACAGATCGTCGAGGACTTGATCAACAAGGGCGTGGCCGGCATCGCGATCTCGCCGTCCAACGCGCCGGCCATGGCCAACATGCTCAAGGCCAAGCAACCGAAGATGCCGATCATGACGATCGACGCCGACCTCACCGCGGCGGACCGCGCGTTGCGCAAGACCTACCTCGGTACCAACAACTACGACATGGGCGTGCTGATGGCCAAGCACCTAAAGCAGCTCAAGCCGAAGGGTGGCAGCGTGTGCCTGCAGCTGGGCAACCCCGCCGCCGACAACATCAACGCGCGCGCCGCCGGCTTTCGCGACACGATCAGCGGCAAGAAGGGAGTCGACCGGCTGAAGGGCGACAGCGGCTGGACCGAGATCGAGGGTTGCCCGCTGTTCACCAACGACCAGATCGACCTGGCCAACCAGCAGATGGCTGACGTGTTCACGAAGAACCCCAAGCTCGACGCCTTCATCTTGATCGGTGGCTGGGCGCAATTCGGCCCGCAGGCCTACGCGCAGGTCACCGACCAGGTGATGCCCAGGCTCAAGTCCAAGGAGATGATCATCATCGCCGGAGACACGCTGCCGCCGCAGCTCGATGCGCTCAAGGCCGGGCGCAGCCACGCGCAGATCGGCCAGCGCCCGTTTGAGATGGGTCACCGCGCGCCGGCGGTGCTGATCGACCTCATCAATGGAAAGAAGCCAGCCGATCCGCTTTACACGGGGCTGGACGAGTGCACTCCGGCCAACCTCGGCAAGTGCCCGGCGAAGTAATGCGAATGGACGAATGACACGCGCAAAGGACGCGTGCCATTCGCCGACGGGCGCCAAAGGGCGCCGCTGGTCACCACTGAACGAAGGACCCGACGCAGCATGGCGATCCTGGAACTTTCGGGTGTCTCGAAGCACTTTGGAGCGATCCGCGCGTTGACCGACGTCTCGCTGACCCTTCGGGCCGGCGAGGTCGTCGGGCTGATGGGGGACAACGGCGCGGGCAAGTCCACGCTGGTCAAGATCATCGCGGGCAACTTCCCGCCCAGCGCCGGCACCATGACGATGCAGGGGCAGGCGGTGCACTTTCACAAGCCGTCTGACGCGCGTGGCCAAGGCGTCGAGATCGTCTACCAGGACCTGGCGCTCTGCGACAACCTCACCGCAGCCGAAAACGTGTTTCTTGGCCGCGAGCTGATGCGCGGGTTCGGCCCCATCCGCTGGATCGACTACCGCACGATGTTCCAGCGCGCGGGCGAGCTGTTCGCCGAGCTGAAGTCGGAGACGCGGCCGCGCGACATGGTGCGCCGCATGTCGGGCGGCCAGCGCCAGGCCGTGGCGATCGCGCGCACGCGGCTGTCGGACCCGAAGATCGTTTTGATGGACGAGCCGACAGCAGCCATCAGCGTGCGCCAGGTGGCCGAGGTCCTGAGCCTCATCCGCCGCTTGCGCGAGCACCAGATCGCGGTGGTGCTGATCAGCCACCGCATGCCCGATGTGTTCTCGGTGGCCGACCGAGTGGTCGTGCTGCGCCGCGGCGAGAAGGTAGCGGACAAAGCCATCGCGCAAAGTTCTCCTGAAGAGGTCACCGGCCTCATCACTGGCGCCATTGCGACGGCCTGAGACGCGACGGCCTGACCCATCGACCCTCCCACGACCAAAGCCCTCCCATCATGGAAGTCACTCTCGAACAGGCGATCGGCAAGCGGACACATCGCCACTGGTTCTCTTGGCTCGTCGGCCAGCAGACCTTCTGGGTGTCGGTGGCCGCGTTGCTGGCCTTCGTTTCGCTGACGCTGGCCAGCGATGTGTTCGCCACGCAGCAGAACCTGTTCAACGTCACGCGCAACTTTGCGTTCGTCGGGATCATCGCGATCGGCATGACCGCGGTGATCATCATCGGTGGCATCGATTTGTCCGTCGGTGCGGTGCTCGTGCTGTCGGGCATGGTGGTCGGCATGACGATGAACGCTGGCATGTCGATCTGGCTTGCCGTGCCGCTGGCGCTCGCCGCTGCGTTGGTCGTCGGTGCCTTCAATGGCGTGTTGATCGCCTATGTCGGCGTGCCGCCCTTTGTCGTGACCCTGGGAATGCTGTCGATCGCGCGCAGCCTGGCGATGGTGCTTTCGAACAACCGGATGGTCTACTCGTTCGGCCCGGACCAGCCGGCACTGCTGACGCTGGGCGGCGGCTTCGTCGAATTGGCGCTGCCCTTCGTCGACTCGATCCGGGTGCCGAACCCACTCGTCTTCCTGTTGGTGCTGCTGGTGATCGCCAGCCTGACGTTCCGCTGGACGCGGTGGGGGCGCTACCTCTTCGCGATCGGCGGCAATGAGCGCGCGGCCGTCGTGAACGGCGTGCCGGTCAAGGTGATCAAGGTCAGCGTGTACATGGTGTGCGCACTGTGCGCCGGGCTGGCTGGGATTCTCGAGGTCGGCTGGCTCGGCACGATCACCACCGGCCTTGGGCAGGGCATGGAACTGTCGGTGATTGCGGCGGCCGTGATCGGCGGTGCCAATTTGTCGGGCGGCATCGGTACCGCGTTTGGCGGGGTGATCGGCGCGGCGCTGATCGAGGTGATCCGCAACAGCCTCACGCTGCTGGGCATCAGCACCTTCTGGCAAGGCACCTTTGTCGGCAGCTTCATCGTCATCGCCGTGCTGTTCGATCGCCTGCGCGCGCGCAACATCAACGAGTGAGCGAGTCCGCCGCAAGGCGGTCAAGCAGATGGTGGGGCTCCATCTGCTGGGGAGAAGTCAGCCCGGGTACCAGATGTGGCGCGGATCGTCGGCCGCGCGCTCGTAGTCCCAGGCCGCATCGGCCAGGCGCTCCATGT
The DNA here is from genome assembly GCF_056403575.1 of Rhizobacter sp. P2_G4. NCBI lineage: Bacteria > Pseudomonadati > Pseudomonadota > Betaproteobacteria > Burkholderiales > Sphaerotilaceae > Rhizobacter > Rhizobacter sp. P2_G4. The sequence continues at coordinate 103,795 of NZ_JBFUFG010000006.1, forward strand.
CGTAGCGTGGCCGCCAGCGCAGCAGAAAACGCGCCTTGCTGTTGTCGAGCCAGGTCGAGTGATAGCGCTCGCGGATCGGCACCAGCGGGCAGCCCCGCGTGCGATTGAGGTGATCGCCCAGGCGCACGTAGTCGACCGGCTCGTTCATGCAGATGTTCATGAGCTGCTGGCGTGCGCGCGGCTCGTCGATCGCCGCGAGAATCGCAGCGACCAGATCGTCCACGTGCACGAAGTTGCGCAACAAGCCGGCACCCGCCTGATCGAGCAGCACGGGGATCGCACCGCGAGCCGCGTACTCGGCCGCAGCCTCTTCGCCGACCAGGTCACACCAGCGTGGCCCGCCGAACACATCGGGGCCGAAGCTCAGGTGATAGCGCAGGTCGTCCTTCTCCATGATCCAGGGCGCGCGCAGGCAGCAGCCGTTGAGGTCGTACTGCAGGTAGTATTGCTGCAGCATCGTTTCCTCGAGCACCTTCGACAGCGCATAGCAGCCGGGGTAGGCGCTGTGCGGCTGCGTCTCGACCACTGGCACCGGGTGCGGATAGTGGAAGTGCCCGACAGACGCATCGCCGCCGATCAGGATGAACTGGCGGAACGTCGAACTCGTGCGACAACCCTCCAGCAACCAGAACAGCCCCTTGACCGACACATCCATCGCGTCGTCGGGCGTCTCCTTGCTGGTGGCCAGGTGCAGCACGTGCGAGACACCGGCGAGGGCATGCCGTACGGCGTCGCGGTCCTGGATTGCGCCGAACACCGACTCCACTCGCTCGTGCTCGGGCATGGCTCGCTGGTGGCACAGCGCGCGCACTCGCCAGTGGGAAAACGCGGCCTCGCCTAGCAAGTGAGCGATGAAGGTGCGGCCCACCTTGCCGGTGGCGCCGGTGACGAGCATCAGAGGAGAGCTGGTGGTCGAGGTCATAAGCGATGAAGCTCCAGACTCGGCGCCGTCGCAAATGATCACGCCGCGGTCGACGATTTGGCCTGACCAGCGCGGCACAGCGCTGCTGGGACATTCCCTGAGGTACGCCCCTCATCTCGCATTACCTCGCGGCTCAGGTGCCGCCAGCCGACTCAGTAGTCAGGCATCGAGCCGCCGCTTCACGCGTGGCTGATGRCTACTTCTCGTCCGGCACATAGGGTGAGTGCAGCACCGTGGGCTTCTGCGACTTCTTTCGCGTGCGGATGTTCAGCAGCTCCACGCCCAGAGAGAACGCCATCGCAAAGTACACGTAGCCTTTCGGAACGTGCTGGTCGAAGCCTTCGGCAATCAGCACCACGCCGACGACGACCAGGAACGACAGCGCGAGCATCTTGATCGTTGGATGGGCGGATACGAAACGCCCGATCGCATTGGCGAACAGCATCATCAGGCCCACAGATGCCAGCACGGCGGCGATCATCACTTCGATGCGGTCGACCATGCCCACGGCGGTGATGATCGAGTCGAGAGAGAACACCAGGTCGACGATCAGGATCTGAAGAACCACCGCCGAGAACGTCGCTTTCACCGCACCCGATGCATGACCGGTCTCGCCCTCGAGCGACTGGTGGATCTCGCCGACGCTTTTGTAGATGAGGAACAGTCCGCCGGCGATCAGGATCAGGTCTCGCCCCGAGATCTCGTGCCCTGCCACCGTGACCAGCGGCGTGACCAGCCCCATGATCCACGACAGCACCAGTAGCAGCCCGACGCGCATGAACATCGCCATGAAGAGCCCGAGCCGGCGCGCGCGCTCGCGTTGAACGGGGTCCAGCTTGTCGACAAGAATCGAGATGAAGATGATGTTGTCGATGCCGAGCACCAGCTCAAGGGCGGTGAGCGTGGCGAATGCGATCCAGGTTTGCGGATCCAGAAGAAATTCAGGCATCGGTGGCGTTCGTGAATTGAGAGCGGCGCCGATCTTATTCTGGGTCTTGGTCTGGCTGATGAATCTCCAATCGCGGCATGCGGCTCGGAGCCGCGTTCACACCTCACTGACTCGCGGACTCGCGTTGCTCAGCCGGTGCCGGCTGTACGAGGCCAACGCCGCCAGCCACAGCAAGCCGGGGAGCAACACAAGCGTCACCGCCGGGTGGTCGAACCCTGACACCGTGCTGAACGAGGCGACACCGGCCCTGTCTGCAATCCACACCGCGGCCAGCGCAAAGGCCGCGACCGAAGCAGCGCGCCGAAAGGTCGCGTAGAACGCAGGGCTCGAGCGGCTCAGCATCAACAGCGGCGGCATCACGGCCAGCACGACGACCAGCTGCATTGCCTCAATGCCGACGTTGAACGCCAGCAGCGCCTGCGCGTGCTGCCAGGCCGTGAGGCCTGCACCCGACAAGCTGGCCGAGAACGCGAAGCCGTGCACCAGCCCGAACCCGAGCGCCATCACCACCTCGCCGGCGGCGAACAGCGGCCGGAACGCGTGCACCGCAGCGAAGGCGATCGACGCCGCCACGGCGACCTCCACCGGCTGCGACGGCGGCGACAGCCAACCGCTGCTGCCCAGGCCCAAGGTCAGCGAATGCCCGAGGGTGAAGGCCGTCACGACGAGCGAGAGTTGCCGGAGCGCAGAACGCACCGGGCGCACGGCATCCCAACGACCCGCGCGCACGCTCAGCGGCGCGACGATGACCAGCATCAGCAGGAACAGCAGGTGATCCGTTCCTTCGGCGATGTGCACCGCGCCGCCTTTCACGAGGCGCAGCAGGCTGGAGCCGGCGCGCGCTTCCTCCAGCGGGATGGGCAGGCTGGACTGGCCGTAGTGCAGCTCGCCCAGCGGCAGGGGGGCCTCGCCGACGAAGCCGCCCGCCCAGTCCTTGCGCAGGAAGACCTGCACGCGGTGCGTGCGGACCTCGTGCGTGACCACGTCGTAGAGCAGCGTGGGCGATCGCTTGTCGGCACCGGCCGGTGCGCGCAGCTCGAGCACGGCCTCGAGCTCGGCCGACGCATCGCTGCCCACGACCTTGAGCTGGGGACGCAGCGCCTGCCAGCCGTCATTGCCGCTGCGCGCACCGACGTGCTGCAACAGGTAGCGTGACAGGGCCTCGCCGTGTTGCGTCAACACCGTGTCGGCATGCTCGGCCAGCGGCTGGCCGAAGGCGAACTCCAGCCGATTCAGCGGCAGCTGCAGCGTCAGCTGCAGGCCCGCCGGTGTGGTGTCGATCCAGACCCGACTCTCGGGCATGGGGTGGGCCGCGGCGAGCGCGGCCCACAGCCCGAACAACAGGCCGATCAGCGCGGCGCGCAGGCTTCGCATGCCGAGCTCAGCTGATGCACTTGCCACCGTAGTCGGCGTACTTGTCGCGCCAGATCGTGTGGTAGTGGATGTCGCTGCTGAAGATCACGCCCTTCTGCACTGAGAACTCGATCCACACACGTGGGCCTTCGATGCGGAAGTAGTTGCCGTTGGTGGTGACGGTGCCGCTGCCCGAATACGCCACGTAGGTCGAAGYCAGCGAGGTGTCGCTGAGGTAGGTGCCCAGCAGGTCGTCCGCGTACTCGGTGGCTTGCGTGTTCACGTAGGCCTTGATGGCGGCCTGCACCAGCGCCTGGTCGGTCGACGACAGGCTGGAGTACAGCAGGCCGTGCTCGGTGACGCTGGAGTAGCTGCGCGGGCAGGTGCCGTCGATGTTGCCCGAGCCGTTGGCGCCGAACAGGATGTCGCTGTAGGTGCCGGAGAGCTTCGCGCTCGAATACGAGGTGAGCGACGCGCCAAGGTTGGACATCGCCGTGCGCTGCGCTTCCATCGGGTCGTAGGTGGTGCCGTCCTGCCTGAACGAGCCCTTGGGTTCGACGCCCAGGAACAGCGGCGTCGGCGACTTGTAGCTGCCGTTGAAGGCGATGTTGTAGGTGAGGTGGTGGCCCGTCAGCTGCAGCATCCAGAAGTCGGTGGCCGACGGCGTGCCGAGGAAGGCAATGTAGAAGTAGCTGTTGCCGTAGCTGCTGGTGCCGCCACCGTTGGCGGCGAGGTAGTCGTCAGCCGCCTGCATGCCGATGTGCAGGGTGTTGCCAGCCGAACTGAGCGCCGTGGCGATCATCGTGCGGGCAGCGGTCTTCTGGGCGGTGCTCAGGCTGCCCCAGGTGACGCCGTTGCGCGCGACCAGCTGCGCTGGCAGGTTGGACCACTTGCGCGCAGTGTCGAGGCTCCACGACAACTGCACGGTGGACTGCTGCGTGCTGCTCAGCGTGTTGTAGAACGTGCTCGCGGCGGTGGTCACGTCGGCGCTCAGCGTGGAGCTGGTGGTCGTCGTCACCGTCAAGGTGGCCGCACTGCTGGTGGCCGAGCCGATCGAGTTGGTCACCACGACGTCATAGCTGCCGGCGTCCGAGCTGGCCACCGTGCTGATCGCGTAGCTGGCCGAGGTCGCCCCCGAGACGGCGGTGCCGTCCTTGCGCCATTGGTAGCTCAGCGTGCTGGTTCCGGTGGCCACCACGGTGAAGGTGGCGCTGGCGCCCACGGCCACCGACTGCGAGGTCGGTTGCGTCGTGATCGTCGGCGCGCCGGTGGCCGAGGTGACCGTGAGCGTTGCCGCGGAACTGGTCACGCTGCCGGCGCTGTTGCTGACGACCACGTCGTAGCTGCCGGCATCGCTGGATGCCGTGGCGCTGATGCTGTAGGTGGCCGAGGTGGCGCCGCTGATCGACGTGCCGCCCTTGCGCCACTGGTACGTCAGCGTTGCGGTGCCATCGGCGACCACTGTGAAGCTCACGCTTGCGCCCTCGGTCACGCTTTGCGACGTGGGCTGCGTGGTGATCGTCGGCACGGTGGCTGTCGAACTGCTGTCCGAGTCGCTGTTGCCGCCGCATCCGGAGACAAAGCTCGCAAGCGCGAACCAGACGATGAACAGGAAACGAGTTGTCATGAAATCCCCTCTCAGTGGTACTGAAGACACGATGGGCCGACCGGCCAGAAACGGGGTCGGCTTCTTCGCGCGCAGGGGATCAAGGACGATGCAAACAGCGCTGCTCGCAACGCATCAACGAACCCCAGGCGACGTTGACGCGAGGATTGCATTGCATCGTTGCCAAGACATTACCGAAGTCTGACGATGTTGATACAAGGCGATAACGCGCTCGGCGGCGCGATTACCTGGGGTTATCGCTGCGGATGTGCAGCGGGAGATTCAACTCAGTTTGCCGTTGCTTCAGCTGCGATGCACGCTCGCACGGCATCGGCTTCGACAGGCACTTCGGCCAGGATCTGCTGCGTTTCTGACGAAGCGCTGAGGAGACCCAGATGACGCTCGTGCGCTTCCTTGGGCGTGAACTGGCGGGTGGTGATGCGGACGGTGCGCCAGGCTGGCTGCTCACCTGAGGCGCGTGCGGCCTCGATGGCGTCGCTCGCGTCCTGTCCCAGGTGCATCCGGTACAGCGCATGGGGGCCGGGGACCACTTGCACTTCGGTCCGAGTTGCCGACACCGCGTATGAAGCAGGGCAGGCGGCGTTGTCGCCGAGCACCGTGCACTGGTACTGGCGGAATGCTGTGTTCTCCTGTGCGACAGAGGTCGTGGGCAGGGCCAAGACCGTGGCAATCAGGGCAGGTGCTGCAAAGACGATGGAAGCTCGGCGGAGTGTGGTTGTGAGGCGCATGAATGTTCTCGCTGGTGTTGAGGGGTGAGGGTTGAGGGTGGCTTGAAACTAAGAAGAATTCTGGGTGTTGGCAGGGGCTTGGACTAGTCGGCTGGGGCGGCAAGCGCCTATGAGGCTGACTCATCAATCGGGCTTCATTGCTTGATGGTTGGACAGGTCGAGCGTCGTTCTGAGAGGCTCAGTTCTCGACGCGCTCGATGCGCACTTTCATCGAGCCTTCTTTGGCCCATGCAGACACCCCACCGTCCATGCGGCCGAGGCGGATCACGCCTTTCGCGTAGGGTGCGTCTCGGTAGTAGATGACCAGGTTGTTCCAGGGTGCGTAGTAGGCGATGTCGGCCACCACGGGAGCGGCACCTGGGGGTGCACCTGTCGTTGTCAACTTGCGTGGCAGCGAGACCATCTTCTCTTGCGAGGCATAGTCTTCCAGCGTCAGTGACAGTGGCAGCATCGAGGCGAAGTTGGCCGCCGTTGGTGAGCCTTCCAGCGTGGCGGCGAACGCCGATGTGCCATGCGTGATCCTGATGCGGATGGACTTGATGTTCTGCGGCTTCATGGGTGCGGCTGAGTCGGGCGGTGATGCTGCCCGTACAGCAGCTTGCGCGAGCAGGAGCGCCGAGCAGAGGAGTGCGTGGAGTGCCACGCGGGCGGTGATGCGCATGGGGTGCCTCATGGTGTCGAGGGCAAGAGGCGGCGGCCGGTGCCGATGGCCATGGCACCGAAGGCCATCAGCGCGGCGCCGCCCACCATCGTGGCGACGATCGAGAAGTGATCGAGCAGCAAGCCGCCGAAACCTGCGCCGAGCATGATGGCCAACTGGATCGCGGCGACCATGAGGCCACCGCCTGCTTCAGGCTCGTCGCGGATGCCTTGCGTGAGCCAGTTGAACCACGACACGGGGATGGCCGCATTCAAGGCACCCCAGGCGAACATCAGCAGTGCCAGGGCCCAGAGCTGATGTCCGGCGAGCAGCATGCCGATCGTCACGACACCCAGTGCCAGCGGCAGGCCCTTGAGCAAGCGATACAGGTGCCGGTTCAGCAGAGCGCTCGCGGCATACGTGCCCACGAAGCCCGCCGAGCCGAGCGCCAGCAGCAGGAGCGAGAGCTGGGGCAAGGTGGCCTGCACGCGGTTCTCGAGAAAAGGCCGGAGGTAAGTGAAGGCGGCGAACGCGCCACCGAAGGTCAGCATGACGCCAGCCATCGCGCGGGCGACGTTGGGCCGGCGCAGCAGCGCGAGCACCCGCCCTGCGGGAACACGCTCGGTCGACCTCATCGACGGCAGGCTGACCCACTGCCAGACCATCGTGACCGCAGCCAGGGGCACCAGTGCCCAGAAGACGCCTCGCCATCCGATGAGGCCGCCCAGGTAGCTTCCCAGCGGGGCCGCAAACGCCGTTGCCGCGGCGTTGCCCATGTACAAGACACCCAGCGCCTTCGGCACCGCATTCGCCGGAACGAGGCGCACGATGGTGGCAGTCGACAAGGACCAGAATCCGCCGATGGTGATACCGAGCAGGGCACGCGCCACCATCAGGAAGCTGAAGTTCGGTGCGGTGGCGATCAACGCAAGCGAGACGAGCATCGTCGCGGTCAAGCCAGTCAGCACGTGGCGTCGGTCCATCCGCCCGGAGACGGTTGCGATCAGCAGGCTCGTCACCACGGCAAACAACCCGGAGATGGAGATGGCCTGCCCGGCCAACCCTTCGGTGGCGCCGAGGTCGTGAGCGATCGGCGTCAGCAGGCTGACCGGCATGAATTCGGATGCGATGAGCAGCGCGACGCACATCGTCATGGAGCCGATGGCGCTCCATGCGGCGCGCGCGGATTGGGGAGTGGTTTCGAGATCTCGATGCATGACGGAATGCTAGGCAGTGCCACGCTGCACGGATCACCTGGAATGGCATGGGCCCATGAGGTGAGCTCATGAATGACAGCGCGTTTAGCGCCGTCTACTCAATGGCCTGGCGACCCGGTGCGAGACCTACACTCGCACGCACTCGAAGGAGCGGGCGATGCGAGAGAACATCAACGAGATTCTGGATTTTCTGGCGGTGGCGCGTGAGCGCAGCTTCACGCGCGCCGCCGCCAAGCTGGGCGTGTCGCAGTCCGCACTGAGCCATTCGGTGCGCTCGCTGGAGACGCGGCTGGGCGTGCGATTGCTCACGCGCACCACCCGCAGCGTATCGGCCACCGAAGCGGGCGAGCGCCTGGTGCAGTCGCTGTCTCCTCGGTTGGAAGAGATCGAAACGGAAATCGCTGCCGTGAGCGAGCTCGGCGAGAAGGTGGCCGGCACCATCCGCATCACGGCCATCGATCACGTGGTCGATTCGGTGGTGTGGCCGCGCATCGCCCCCGTGCTCGACAAGTACCCCGACCTCAAGGTCGAGATCAGCACCGACTACCGCATGGTCGACATTGCCGCCGAGCGCTTTGACATCGGCATCCGCTGGGGTGACCAGCTCCAGCAGGACATGGTCGCCGTGCGCCTGACGCGCGACGAGCCCATGACCATCGTCGCAGCCCCGTCCTACTTCCGCAAACACGGCGTGCCGACGAACCCGCAGGACCTGTTGCGCCACAACTGCATCACGCTGCGGCTGGTCACCAGCGGCGGGTTGTATGCGTGGGAGCTTGAACAGGGAGACCGGCGCATCGAGGCGCGAGTCAGCGGTCAAGCCACGTTCACCAGCGCCTATCACATGCTCTATGCGGCACTCAGTGGCAACGGCGTGACATTCCTTCCCGAAGACATGACGCAGCCGCACATCGACGCAGGGCGGCTGCAGCAAGTCATGGCGGACTGGTGCCCGAGCTTTCCGGGGTTGCACGCCTACTACACCAGCCGGCGCCACCCATCGCGTGCGCTGCGAACAGTGATCGACGCGTTGCGAGGGGCAGGGGCGCCCGACGCGGATTCCGAAGGCTGACGCGCCGCCGCACCGCGGGGCGGCAGGCAGCGGGCTCGCACCTGCAACGGCGCTTACGCCCGGCCCGTGACTAAAGCAGCTTGTCGGGCGTCGCCGGCAGTTCACGCAGGCGCTTGCCGGTGGCGTGGTAGATCGCGTTGACGATGGCCGGAGCCACGCCGACCATCGCAATCTCGCCCAGCCCCTTCACGCCGAGCGGGTTCACGTGCGTATCCTCCTCGGGAACAAAAATCACGTCCATCAGCGGTGGTGCGTCGGCGTGCACGGGCACGGCGTACTCGGCGAAGTTGGCGTTGGTCACACGCCCATTCCGTGGATCGACGATGGTGTGCTCCATCAGCGCCATGCCGATACCGCCGATCATCCCGCCGATGCACTGGCTGCGCGCGAGCTTCGGGTTGACGACACGGCCCGCGCCGTAGGCGCCGACGATGCGGCGCACGCGCGTCTCGCCCAGGTCAGAGTCGACCGCCACTTCGACGAAGACCGCGCCGAAGGCGTGCATCGAGTAGCGCTCGGATGCGCCCTTGTCGGGGCTCGTCGTCACCGTCGCCTCGATCGGGCGTTGCAGTCGCCGCATCGCCTCGGCAATGTCGCTCGTCTGCGTGTGCTTCAGCGCGTCGTCGCGCACTTTGCGACAGGCGGCCTGCACCGCACTGCCCACGCTGGCCATGGTCATCGAGCCGCCATGCACCGGTGCCTTCGGCAGCTTGGTGTCGCCCAGCATGAACTTCACGCGTTCGACGGGCAGCCCCAGCGTCTCGGCAGCCACCTGGGTCATCGAGGTCCATGTGCCTGGGCCCATGTCACTGGTGGCGCTCGAGACCTCGGCCGTGCCGTCGGGTAGCAGCCGCGCGCGTGCCGTGGCCGGCACGTAATTCATCGGGTACGTGGCGGCTGCCATGCCCCAGCCAATGAGCCAGCGCCCGTCGCGCATCGACCTTGGCGTGGGGTTGCGCTGGCTCCAGCCAAAGCGCTCGCCGGCCAGGCGGTAGGCCTCGCGCGTGGAACGGCTCGAGAACGGCAGCTTCGCGAACTCGTCCTGCTTCGGCTCGTTGAGCAGGCGCAGCGCAACCGGGTCCATCTTCAGCGCCACCGCCAGTTCGTCCATCGCGCACTCGAGCGCAAACGTGCCGCTCACCTCGCCCGGCGCGCGCATGTAGGTCGGCGTGTGCACGTTCAGGCGGGCGATGCGCCCGCGGGTGTAGACGTTCGGACACGAATGCAGGAAGCGCGTGGCGTTCAGCAGCGCCTCGGAGAACTCCTCGTAGGTCGATGTCTCCTGATAGCCATCGTGGAGGATGGCCCCGAGGCGGCCGTCGGACGACGCGCCCACGGCCACGCGCTGCACCGTGTGCGGCCGGTAGCCCACGCCGTAGTACATCTCGCGCCGCGTCAACATGAGCTTGACCGGCCGCCCGGTCACCTTCGCGCCCAGCGCTGCCAGCGTGACGTGTGGCCAGCAGCGCAGCCCGGAGCCGAAGGCGCCGCCCACGAACGGCGAGATGACGCGCACATTGGCGGCCTTGATGCCGAACACGGCCGCGATCTCCTCGGCCGTGTTCTCGACCCACTGCGTCTTGTCCCACAGCGTCAGCTTGTCGCCCTGCCAGGCGGCGATCGTGGCGTGCATCTCGATCGGGTTGTGGTTCTCGCGCGGAATCACGTAGGTCTGGTCGACCTTGACCGCTGCCTCGGCGAGCGCACGCTGCGCGTCGCCGCGCTGCACCTCGGGCGGCGTGCCTGCTCCCTGGTCACTTTTCTGCTGCGTGGGCATCACCGGTTCGACGCGTGCCACGTCGGTGGCCGCCACGTCCGCCGCGTACGCGACGCGCACCAGCGTCGCGGCGTGTTGCGCTTGCTCCAGCGTGTTGGCGACGACCAGCGCGACCGGTTGCCCTTGGTGGTTGACCTTGTCGTCCTGCAGCACGTGTACGCGCTCGCCGACCGCGGGATCGGTGGCGCCCTTGTGCGGCTTGTAGGGCAGGCGGGGCGCGTTTTTGTGGGTGAGCACGGCGACGACGCCCGGCGCGCGCAGCGCCGCCGTGGTGTCCACCGACGTGATGCGGCCGCTCGCGATGGTGCTGCGAACGGTCGCAGCGTGGGCCAGGTTGGACTGTTGGAACTCGGCGGAGTAGGTCGCTCGGCCGGTCACCTTCAGCGGGCCGTCGACGCGGCTGACGGGCTGGCCGATGAATTGAGTGGTCTCTGTGCTCATGCGCGTGCTCCCGCTGCCTCTGCGGCTCGCACGATGACGCGCTGCAGCAGCTCGATCTTGAAGTCGTTGTGACCGCGCCCCTGCGCCCCGCGGGCCGCGATGGACGCCGCCTTGTTCAGGCTCTCGCGGTCGAGCGCCGAGCCGGCCAGCGCCGCCTCCACCTCGGGCAGCCGCCACGGCCGGGTGCCGACACCGCCGGCCGCCACGCGTGCCTGGGCGATGCGCCCGTCCTGGCGGAGCTCCAGCGCCACGGCAGCGGAGACCAGTGCGAACTCGAACGATGCGCGGTCGCGCACCTTGAGGTAGTGCGAGCGGCGCGCCACCGGGTTGGCCGGGACGGTGATCGCGGCGATCACCTCGCCCGGCAACAGCTCGGTCTCGATGTTCGGCGTCGAGCCAGGCAGCCGATGCAAGACCGCAAGCGGTACGGTGCGTTCGCCGCGCGCGCTGCGGATGTGCACGAGGGCGTCGAGGGCGACGAGTGCCACGGCGAGGTCGGACGCGTGAGCGGCAATGCAGTGCTCGCTGCCGCCGAGCACTGCATGCCAGCGGTTCTCGCCACCGATCGCCGTGCAGCCCGAGCCCGGGGTGCGCTTGTTGCAGGCGGCGTATCCGGTGTCGCGGAAGTAGGGGCAGCGGGTGCGTTGCAGCACATTGCCACCCATCGTTGCCTGGTTGCGCACTTGCGGGCTGGCCGAGTTCAGCAGCGCCTCGGCGATCACGGGAAACTGCGAGACCACTGCCGGGTGCGCGGCCGCCTCTGCCATGGTGGCTGCAGCGCCCAGGCGCAAGCCCTCGGCGGTGACGTCGATGCGCCGGTCGAGCAGGCCTGCGAGGCTGACGAGGCGATCAGGGCGCCGCACGTTTTCCTGCAGCAACTGCACCATGTCAGTCCCGCCGGCGATGTATTCCGCGGCGGCATCGGTGCGCCCGGCCTGTGCCTGCATGGCGAGCGCCGCGGCAAGGTCGCGCGGCCTTTCGAGCTTGAAGGGGTGCATGGCTCAGCCTCCCTGTCCGCCGGCACGCGCCGTGTCCTGGATCGCAGCGACGATGTGGTCGTAGGCGCCGCAGCGGCAGATGTTGCCGCTCATCCACTCGCGAATCTCCTGTGCCGAGCCTGCATGCCCTTCGGCAATGCAGGCAACGCCGGCCATGATCTGTCCCGACGTGCAGTAGCCGCACTGGAACGCATCGCGCTCGATGAACGCGGCCTGCAGCGGATGGAGCTTGTCCCCGTTTGCCAGACCCTCGATGGTGGTGATCTCGCGGCCTTCGGAGAGTGCTGCCAGCGACAGGCAGGACTTGAACCGCTTGCCGTCCATCAGCACGGTGCAGGCACCGCATTGGCCGAGGCCGCAGCCCTTCTTCGAGCCCGTCAGATGAAGATGCTCGCGCAAGGCGTCGAGCAGAGTCGTGCGCGGGTCCAGTGTCAGGCTGCGATCGGTACCGTTGACGCGCAGCGACACACGCACCGGCGCAGCAGATGCCGGCGCATCCTTGGCCTCGGCCGGTACGGGCGCCGTCAGCAGCGGTGCCGTGGCGGCTGCGCTACCAGTGGCGATGGTGGCTTTCAGGAGATCTCGTCGCCGCAGGGCGGCACCGGCTGGCACGGGTGGGTGTTCGTCTTGCATGGGAGTCCTTTCAGAAGTGCCACAGCACCGGCGTCTGCGGCAGTGCACATTGCTCGGTGCTGCGCTGGCAGATGCAGGTGATCCCTGAGCCATCGAGGTCATTCGAGCTCATCGGCGGCAAAGAAACGGCGAGGCCCATTCTTCCCGCGATGTACTCGGTGCCGTTAGCCTGATCCGTCTGATTTCTTGCCCGATTCGACGGCACGCTGATCTCCGTTCGGTTGAACCAGACGGCCATCGAATGGAGCGGAGTCCACCTTGGGTGTCAGTGCCGAGATATCGCGTTTGGGAGGCGCACCGAAGAGGCGGCTGTACTCACGGCTGAATTGCGTGGGGCTGGCATAGCCAACGTGGAATGCGGCGCTCGCTGCGTCGAAGTTCTCGTTCAGCATCAAGCGCCTGGCCTCGTTCAAGCGGAGTGACTTCTGGTACTGCAAGGGGCTGGTGGCAGTGAGATGGCGAAAGTGATGGCGCAGGTTGGACGGGCTCATCTGCACGCGCGTGGCCAGTTCATCAATGTGCAGCGGCAAGGCGTAGTTCACCTTCAGCCAATCGATCGCTTTCGCGATTCGTTGGCTCTGGCTGCCTGCTGAAGCGATGTACCACAGGCGCGCGGCCTGGTCGCTCGCGAGCAGCCGATAGTGGATCTCGCGTTGAATGAGCGGGCTGAGCACCTCGATGGCGCCGGGCTCGTCGAGCAGATCCAGCAGGCGCTTGAACGGCTGCAGCAAGACCGGCGTGGTGACGCCGATGCCCATGCCWGCGCCATCACAGAGATCGCTGGGCTGCGGCAGGCCACTGTGCGCAATGAGTTCTGCCAAGACGCGCAGATCGAGCTTCAGCATCACGCCGAGGCAAGGCTTGTCAGGGCTGGCTTCGACGACCTGTGAATGGGCTGCCAGGTCGAGCGATGTGATGAGATGGCGGTCTCGGTCGTAGGCGTAGGCCTCACTGCCCATCAACATCCGCTTCGCCCCCTGGACGACGATGAGGATGCTCGGTTCAACCAGGCGGGCGGATGGTTGCGTGGGCAGCTCGCGCCTGAAGAGCGAGAGATTCGGGATCGGCGTCGCGCAGTCCTCCGTTCCCCGGGTTCGTTCTTCGATGATTCGGGCAAGCGACGCGTGCAGCACGTCAAGCTGCTCATGCCTGACGTGCAACGGTTCCATTCAGAGCCGGCGCAGCGGTAGATCGCGAACACGCTCGCCCGTCGCCGCGAAGATCGCGTTGACGAGCGCCGGTGCCACCGGTGGCAGCGGTGGCTCGCCCACACCGCCAGGCAGCAGACTGGGGTCGCCGCCGACCAAGTGCGTTCGGATCACGCGGGGTGACTGCGCGTGGCGCAGCACCTCGTAGTCGTGGAAGTTGCTCTGCTTGACGCGGCCGGCCTCGAAGGTGATCTCGCCGGTGAAGGCCAGCGACAAGCCCATGACCGCGGCGCCTTCCATCTGCGCGCGGATGCGCTCCGGGTTGACCTGCGGGCCGCAGTCCAGGGCCATGTCGACCGCGACCACCTTGACCTTGCCTTTGGCGTCCACCGCCACTTCAACGACGGTGGCCGCATAGGTGACGAAGCTGTAGGCGAATGCGAGACCCAGCCCATGTCCCTTGGGCAGCTTGCGGCCCCAGCGTGCGCCCCGGGCGGCGGCCTCGAGGACGACGCGCATGCGGCCCGTGTCGATCGGGTACTCGACCGGTGACTCGCTGTAGTTGAACGAGTCGGACAAGGCGTTCGGGTCGATCTTGCGTGGTGGGCCGATGAGCGCCAGCGCGTATTGCAGCGGATCTTTCTTCGCGCGATGCGCGAGCTCGTCGATGAAACATTGCGTGGCGAACACGTGCGGGATGTTGGCCACCGAGCGGAACCAGCCCATGCGCGCATGCGCTTCCACCTCGGCCCGCTCGATGCGCACATGGGACACGGCGAACGGCATGTTCGTCGCTGACATGCCGGTCTCGAACGGCGCTGCGGCCTTGGCGCCCGGTGCGAAGAGCGAGGTGATCGTCGGTGCGGCCGTGCGGTGCAGCCAGGCCTGGGGAAGACCGTTGTCGCCGACGGCGGCTTCCATGCGGTCCAGCGAGACCGCGTGGTAGTAGCCGTGGTGAATGTCGTCATCACGCGTCCACACCAGCTTGACGGGCGTGCCGGGCATGGCCTTGGCCACCAGGGCTGCTTCGGTCACGTAATCGGGTTTGGACTTGCGGCCGAAGCCGCCGCCCAGCAACAGCACGTTGAGCTTCACCTGCTCCGGCTTCAAGCCCAGCGCTGCGGCTGCGCCGCCGAGCGCGGCCTGCGGGTTCTGCGTCGACGTCCAGATCTCGCAGCCCTGTTCGTTGACCAGCGCCGTGGCCACGGGTGGCTCCATGGTCGCGTGGGCGAGATGGGGAACGAAGTACTCCGCGCTGTGGCGACGATTGGCAGGTGCATCGGCCAAGGCCTTCACCGCATCGCCATCGTTGCGCACGACGGTGCCCGCCACCTTGACGGCCGCAGCTTGTTGCTTCCGGAACGCAGCCGATTCGTACGTGGCATTGGGGCCGTCGTCCCACTCGATCTTGAGCGCCGCGCGGCCTTGCATGGCGGCCCAGGTGTTGTTCGCCACCACGGCCACACCACCCAGCGGCTGAAAGGCTGGCGCGCCCTGGAATGCCGGAATCTCGACGACCTTCAGCACACCCGGGAGCTTCAGCGCCTCGCTGGTGTCCACACTGCGCAGCTTGCCGCCCACCACCGGTGGCCGCGCGACGACGGCGAAGACCATGCCGGGCAGCGTGACGTCCATGCCGAAGGTGGCCCGGCCGCGCGCGATGGCATCCATGTCGGTGCCACCGATGCGGCCCTTGCCGATGTACTTCCATTCCGCGGGCTTCTTCAGACGCAGGCTGCTGGTTCCGGGCACGGGCAAGCGCGCAGCGTCGGCTGCCAGTTCGCCATAGCCGAGCCGCCGCCCGGTCGGCATGTGCAGCACCTCGTGCTGCACGGCCTGGACCTCGGCCACCGGCACGGCCCACCGTGCTGCCGCGGCCGCTTCCAGCATCTGCCGCGCGGCCGCGCCGACGCGCCGCATGGGCAGGAAGAAGTGGCGCACGCTGCGCGAACCGTCGACGTTCTGGTTGCCGTAGCGCGCTTCGTCGGCGAGTGCCTGCACGATCTTCACGCGGTCCCAGCGGGCCTCCATCTCGTCGGCGACGACCATGGGCAGGCTGGTGCGCACACCGGTGCCCATCTCGGCACGGTGCGCAACGATGGTGACGGTGCCGTCGGCCGCGATCGACACGAACACCAGCGGGTTGTCGACCGTGCCGCCCGGCATGGAGGCCGCGCCGTACTTCTGCGGCTCGGAAGCCAGGGCACCGTCCTTCATGCCGATGACGAGCGTGAAGGCACCGGCCGCTGCCTGCAGCAGCTGGCGGCGCTGAATCTGGACGTCGACGCCGCTCATGCCTTGGCTCCTGCAAGCCGGCGCGACGCCAGCTGCACCGCAGCGCGAATGCGCGGGTAGGTGCCGCAGCGGCAGATGTTGCCCGTCATCGCCTCGTCGATCTGGCGCTCGCTCGGTTTCGGCTTGGCCTTCAGCAATGCGGCCGCCGCCATGATCTGCCCCGCCTGGCAGTAGCCGCACTGCGCCACGTTGAGTTCCACCCAGGCCTGCTGCACGACCCGACCGACACGGTCGTTCTCCATGTGCTCGATCGTGTGCACCGCGCGCCCGCTGACGGCGGACGCCGGTGTGATGCACGATCGCGTCGGCTGCCCATCGACGTGAACGGTGCAGGCGCCGCACAAGGCCATGCCGCAGCCGAACTTGGTGCCAGTCATTTCCAACTCGTCCCGCAGCACCCACAGCAGCGGGGTTTCGTCGGGTGAACTCGTCGTTCGAGACTGGTCGTTGATCTTCAGCGCGGTCATGCGGTCTCCGGTGGTGGGAGAGGCGAGGTTACCGACGCGTGCCTGTGCGAGTCAGCCCCTCCCGCCGCATGGGCCTATGAGCACCGCTCATGAATCGAGTTCGGGTTTTCGGCGAGAGCAAAGGTCTCGCAACCGTTGCCTCGTTTCATGAGCGCTCGAGAGCCGCTTACAGCCAGCCCTTGAATGCCATCGTGTCCGCGACCAGCTGGGCGAGCAGGCGATAGCCGTAAGGCGTCGGGTGCACCGTGTCGGCGTACAGGTAGGTGTTGGCAAGGGTCGCAGGCTGGGTCAGGTCGCTCGGCGTCAGCGCGCTGATCAGCGTCGCCTTCGTGCACACCAACGAACTGCTCGTGGTGCAGGTGGGCGTGGTCACGTCGGTCAGGCCGTACTTGGCCATGTTCACGGCCTGGTCCACGCTCCGCGTGAAAGCATCCACCAGCAAAAGCGAATCGCCGTGCGTCAGCTTCGCTGCCAGCTCGGCATTGAAGGCCTGCACCATCGACTTGACCAAGGCCTGGCCCGAGGCACCCGAGGCGATCGCAGCAGGCGTGAGGCTGATGTCGGGCAGGTTGACGACGACGACATGCGTCGCACCCTTCGCAATCAGGTTGGTGTTGACGTCGTCGGCCAGCTCATCGGCAGCGGTGACCATCGCAGCGACGGCCGCTGCGGCGGCGGTCGTCGGATCGCCGCCGAGGGCAACCGTCGCCTGGAAGCTCGCGGCGTTGCTGATGATGTCGTTGCCCCCTGCAAACACGGTGATCAGCTGGTTGCTCGAAAACGCAGGCGACACGTTGGCGAGGTAGCGCTGGATCTGCTTGTGCACCGGCACTGTCAGCTGGCCAATGGCATTGCTGAACGTGCTTGGGTCGGCCTGATTGAACAGCCTGGCGTTGCCGGGCCCGATGTCTGCGGTGACGCGTGCGCCGCCCTGGGCATAGCTCAGGCAGGGAGAAGCTTCGCTGTCGTGGAACTTCGCCGAGACCGGGGCGACCCCGACGACGGCCTCGATCGTCTCGAGGCCGGTTTCCGCGGCGCACGGCTGCGTCACGTGCAGCGTGGCAGCGAGGAACTCGGTCCAGTTTGTGTGCGCCAGGCCCGTGGCATCTTCCCTATTGATCGAGAAGTGGCCTCCGCCCTGCAACTGCACGGCACCGACGGCATAGCTGCCAACGTCACTCAGGCTGTCGCCGAAGTTGATCATCTGGGTGAAGGCAACGTGCGGGGGCTCGTCCGTCGAATCAGAGCCACCACAACCAGCCAGAAATGCCGCGGCCAGCAAGGCCACGGTCGATACGCGAGATTTCATCATGTTCGTGTTGTTAGAAAAAGATTCGAAGAGTCATTGGTAAAACGATGGTTCGACTGCACGCCTGCAACGCCTGTACTGACGCGCGCAAAATTCAGCTCGAATGCAAGGTCTCATGCAGTGAGTGCCGTCGTCACGACAAAACGTTGCGGGCGATTTCCAACGACCGTGAAGTAGCGTGCTCGGATGACAGATCGGGCGGATGAGGACATGGCCGCTGACGCGGCCGCGTGCTCACAAATCCACAGTGAGGCCGACGTCACAACGCATCGAATCGGGTTGTGGTGCATTGCCGCGAGGCGATGCAGTCCAAGCAAACGGTGTGTGCTCTTCCACCTCTCCAGTGAAGCGGTAGCCGATGCGGGACATCGTCTTGATCCTCCTGGGCTTCTCGCTGTCACGGGTCGCCAAGCGCACTTTGTATATCGCGCTGGCAATCACGCTGACTGAAACGAAGCGGGTTCTCCACACCCGGTCCAGGAGTTCATCCTTGGACACGACTCGGGCTCGGCGCTCGATCAGGTAGACGAGCAAGTCGAAGGTCAGGGGCTCCACAAGCTGCACGCTACCGGCAACGATCAGTTCCCTGCTGCCGAGCCGAAGCTCGCAATCGCCAAAGCGGTACACCTTCTCTTGCATGGCTGTGTGAGTGATGCATCGCGACGCGAGTGGGACCTTCAACGAGGGGTACATCATGCGGAGTGGTGCATCTTTCGACCCGGTGGCTCGCAAGTCGCCGTCACCTTGTGTGAATGCTCGAACGCTGTGCTGGACGGCACCGTGATGCTTCGCCCGGCTTTCAACGCCTGCAGCTGCGCAGGGGTGAACGTCACCGTGTGGTCGTGGGTAGCCTGAGCTTGGATGCTGTAGGACTTGTTGGATTTGGAGTCGAGATCGGATGTGGCGATCGAGAGCGCATGTCCGTGATTGCCGGATATCGCCGCACCGCTCGATGTGCATTGATCAGTGCCTTCGCTCGCGCTCTCGCTGTCGTTGTCATCGTCACTGCCGCCACACGCCTGCAACAAGAGCGCAACGGTGCCTCCAGCCGCCGCGCCGAGGAATCCTTTGCGGGTCATCTTCATCAAATCGGGCTTCCCAATGTTCGGCGCTGAGTCCGCGTCAACGAAGCAAGCACTTCATCGGAGGCTCGCCTGCCGCGGGTGCTTGTGTCGGTGAGTGCGGGGAATCGCGGCGAAAGGTTGCACCGACCAGCAAATAAATCTCAGGCGCCGTTTTCCGCCACAAGATGAATGTCTGGACAAGGCACGGGGTATTGGTGCTGCGCAACCGCTCGACGGGTGGTCAAGGTCCACACTCTTTGGTTGAAGTTCTTCTATTTGCCGCTCAACTCGTAGCGGTTCATTTTTTATCAGGAGCAGCAACATGAAAGTATTGATTGTTTTGACCTCACACGACCAATTGGGTGACACAGGCCGCAAGACGGGCTTCTGGCTTGAAGAGCTGGCCGCTCCCTACTACGAGTTCAAGGCTGCAGGTGCGGAAATCGTGCTTGCCTCGCCGAAGGGAGGTCAGCCGCCGCTGGACCCCAAGAGCAGCGAGCCGTCCTCGCAGACCGAATTCACTCGACGCTTCGAGTCCGATGTGCAAGCAACAGCACAACTTGCTTCCACCGTGCGTCTCGACGGTGTTTCACAAGCCGACTTCGACACCGTCTTCTACCCTGGCGGTCACGGCCCGCTCTGGGATCTGGCTGAAGACAAGACTTCGATCGCGCTGATCGAATCCTTCATCGCCGCTGGCAAGTACGTCGCCCTTGTCTGTCATGCGCCGGGTGCCTTGCGGCACGTGAAGGCTGCGAATGGCAGGCCGCTCGTCGAGGGCAAACAGGTCACTGGATTCACCAATTCCGAGGAGGCTGCCGCGGGGCTGACCGATGTGGTGCCGTTCCTCGTCGAAGATGAGCTGAAAGCCAAGGGTGGCCGGTATTCCAAAGGTGAAGACTGGCAGTCTCACGTCGTCGTCGACGGCTTGTTGATCACCGGCCAGAATCCAGCGTCGTCTGCCGCTTCCGCTGCAGAACTCATGAGCCACGTCAAGGCGGCGCGCTAGAGGCGCGGCCCAACGAGTCTCCCTCGTCGGGGGCGGAGAACAATTGGTTCTGCTCCTACGAGGGGACGGCAGTTCGTCCCACGAGCGGAGTTCAACTGCCGCACGAAACTTTGCGACCAGGAAGTTCCCATCGCCCTGGCCGGCGACGACGCGCGAACTACCCGCAAAACAGGCCGCGCTCGCGGCTGCTTTTCTGCGCGCAAAACGAGCTCTTGAGAACTCCGTGACCAAAACAGTCCAGCCAAAAAACATGCGAGAAGATGCTGCTCATCCCATGTGCGCCACCAAGCTGAACGGCTCGACCACCAAGCCGAAGGCGCATGGCGGTTAAGCACCTCTCCAGAACGCGCGCGATCTGGATTGCGCTAGCTGCAGCTTTGGCGACGGCGGTTCTGGGGCTCATTGCCTACAACTTCATCGGCGGTGAGAAGCGCATCGAGCGCAAGCTCGAACGCCTCTACGGGATCGACGATCCACACTTCGAACGGGAGTTGAGCGTGCTGCTGGGCCCGCCAGTGGTGGGTGGCAATCGTTATCGCGTGCTCAAGAACGGCGACGAGATTTTTCCGGCGATGCTGGGCGCGATTCGCGGCGCCCAAAAGACGATCACCTTTGAGTCCTACATCTACTGGTCGGGCGACATCGGCAATCAATTTGCGCAGGCGCTGGCCGAGCGCTCTCGCGCCGGCGTCAAGGTGCACGTGTTGCTCGACTGGGTGGGCAGTCAGAAAGTCGACCAGTCGGTACTCGACGGAATGAGCTCCGCCGGCGTTCAGGTGCAGCGCTATCACCCCGTCCACTGGTACACCTTGGGCAAGCTCAACAACCGCACGCACCGAAAGCTCTTGGTCGTCGACGGCAAGGTCGGCTTCACCGGAGGTGTCGGGATCGCGCCCGAATGGACGGGCCACGCTCAAGACCCCGATCATTGGCGCGACACGCACTTCCAGGTTGAAGGGCCCGTGGTGGGCCAGATGCAATCGATCTTTCTCGACAACTGGATCAAGGTCAGCGGCGAGGTGCCGCATGGTGAAGACTACTTCCCATCGCTGCCCCCGGTAGGAGACGGCCGCGCGCAGATGTTCAGCAGTTCACCCACGGGCGGCAGCGAAAGCATGGTGCTCATGTACCTGCTGGCCATCACCGCATCGAGCAAGTCGGTCGACCTGTCTGCAGCCTATTTCGTCCCCGATGATTTGTCGTTGAACGCGCTCGTTGCGGCACTCCGACGCGGCGTCAAAGTGCGCATCGTCGTTCCCGGCGAACACATCGATTCCGAGACGTCTCGGTCGGCCTCTCGGTCGAAGTGGGAGCCGCTGCTGGCGGCAGGCGCGCTGATCGCCGAATACGGGCCCACGATGTACCACAGCAAGGTCATGATCGTGGACGGTCTGCTCGTGTCGGTTGGCTCCACGAACTTCGATAACCGCTCTTTCCACCTGAACGACGAGGCGACGTTGAACATCATCGATCAGGCCTTTGCCGCCGAGCAAACCCGCATCTTCGAGCAAGACCTCGCGCTTGCCCGCCCGATATCGCTGCAGGCGTGGAGAGAACGCCCGTGGCGCGAAAGGCTGGCAGACCGCGTGACATCACTCATCGGGTCTCAGCTCTGATGGCTGACGCCACAACCGGCAGAGGAGACGAATGATCAGTTGGGCATGGGGCTGCCTGCTGCTCGCGGTGATCGTGGTGCAGATCGCGGTCATCTGGTCGATTCGTCGGCACCGGGACCCGGCTTTGAAGATCGACAGCGACTCTCCCATCGACGAGTTGATGCCGAGCCTGTCGGGGCTCACGCTGTGCACGGCGGTGGAGGGCAACCGTGTCGAAGTGCTGGAGAACGGGGCATTCTTCGACGTCCTGCTGGCTCGCATCGCCGCAGCCCGCCAGTCCGTCCACTTCGAGACGTTTCTCTGGAAAGACGGGCTGCTGGGCCAGCGCTTGGCCCAGGCGCTGATGGAGCGTGCTCGTGCCAAGGTACAGGTTCGTGTGTTGCTCGATGCGCAAGGATCGAAAGACGTCGGAAAGGAGATCACGCGCCAGATGCGTGTCGCTGGCTGCAACGTCAGGTTCTTTCATAAGCGGGCGTTCCGGAATATCGGCGTGTTCAACGACCGAGACCATCGCAAGATCGTTGTGATCGACGGACGCGAGGCCTTCGTCGGCGGCCATTGCATCGTCGACAGTTGGCTCGGAGATGCCGAAGACCACACACATTTCTCCGATGTCAGCCTGCATCTCCACGGGCCGATCGTGCACAGCCTTCAGGGCGCCTTCAGCGAAAACTGGGCCGGCGAAACCGGCGAGTTGTTCCTCGGCGAGGATGTATTCCCGCGGCTCGAGCCCGAAGGCGACGTGCTCATTCACGCAGTATTCGCCAAGCCGGAGAATTCGGCGCCGACGGTAAAAATTCTTCACCACACCGCCATCTGCGTGGCGCGCAAGCGCATATGGATTCAGAACCCGTACTTCATTCCTGAGCCGGACGCCATCGATGCCTTCGGCGCAGCCGTGCGACGCGGCGTCGACGTGCGCGTGCTGATGCCCGCCATCAGTGGCTCAGACAATCCCATGGTCCAACACGCGGGACATCGCAATTTCGAGAAGCTTCTGAAGTGCGGTGTTCGACTGTTCGAGTACCCGCATACCTTGCTGCATCAGAAGATCATGACGGTCGATGGCGTCTGGTCTGCGATCGGATCGAGCAACTTCGATGACCGCAGCTTCGAGACAAACGACGAGATCAGCCTGTCGATATTGGACCGGGCGCTTGCAGATCGGCTCGATGCCATCTTCGAGAG
This sequence comes from Rhizobacter sp. P2_G4, assembly GCF_056403575.1. Taxonomy (NCBI): domain Bacteria; kingdom Pseudomonadati; phylum Pseudomonadota; class Betaproteobacteria; order Burkholderiales; family Sphaerotilaceae; genus Rhizobacter; species Rhizobacter sp. P2_G4. Next base: position 126,248 of record NZ_JBFUFG010000006.1, read on the forward strand.
GTACGTTCAGCGTGCCGACGAAGTTTTGCTCGAAGAATGGCAGCGTCGAGGCTGGATGCAGAAGATCAGGGACAACGCGTTTTATGCACTCAACGAGCTGCTATAGGTAAGTCTGGCGTCATCGGCCAACTCGTAGCGAGTTGAGCCCGAATCAAAGACCGACTCGACGGTGTACGCCTTCCACACCCTAGCGTTTGCTTCGCCCCTGGCTTGGTGGCTTCGCAGGTAGGCGAGCCTCAGCCAGTATCTGCTCCGCGACAACACGCCCTTCACGCACAAACTCCTCCGCCAGCCCGGCTCTTTGCAGGCCGACAGGTAGTGCAATTGCAAAGCGATGATCGATTCGAGTTGCCAAGGGCCGCAACACGACTCCGCGGTCCGCGAACTGCGCGGCAAGGAGCTCCGGCAAAACCGAGACTCCCAATCCGCTCGCAACGAATCCACATATCGCGGTCGCCGAGTGAGTGTCGACGCGAACGTCCGGGAGTCGTCGGGCGGCCCGGAACAGGGCGTTCAGTTCGCTGCGCCAGACCGTGTCGCGCCCGAGCAGAACCAAGGGCTCGCCGGCCAAGGCGGCGAGGCTGATCTCGCTGTGTTTCGCCAACGGATGCCCGTGCGGGAGCACGCAGACAGCGCCAGAGTCGATGAGCGGCTGGGTCGAGATGCCTGCATGCGAGACAGGTTCCTTGAGGACCCCAATGTCAACGGCGCGCTTGGCAACCATCGCGGCAATCGCTTCATACGTGCCGAACTCGACCGCATAGCGCAGGTTGCGGTGAATGGCCGCCAATCGCGCGACTACGCGGGGAACAAAGACCTCACCCAAGGCGTATGGCGAGGCAATCCTCAGCACGCCGGTGTCATGGCCGCGCAAGCGGCTCGCGAGGTTGAGAACACGATCGATGCCTTCGAAAGCAAAGGTCACTTCGTCGTACAACGCAATCGCGCTCGCAGTTGCGCGCAGCTTGCCTCCGCTTCGGGCGAACAGGTCCAGGCCCAGCTCACGTTCTATCTGCGCGAGCTGACGGCTCACCGCTGGCTGGGATATTCCAAGCCGACCGGCCGCCGCGGTCGCGGAGCCCGTGTCCATGAGTGCACGAAACACTTCCAGCTGCCGGTAATTCATCGCAGCCCATGCAGCACGGTTATGGGGGAATGCACGGTCAGAAACTCGTTTCCAGGCAGGCAACGGATACCCACAATGCCACCACTCGGCCACGTTATGCAAAGCCGAGGCGCCGAAGCCACCCTCATTGCGCTGCAAACGAAAGTCTCCATGAAGTCCACCCTCCATCTCCTTCTTGTGAGCCTTGCCGCCGTGAATGTGCAAGCAGCCCACGCTGCCGATTTTCCAGAAAAGCCGGTGAAGATCATTGTCCCCTTCTCGGCTGGTGCTGCGGCTGACGCCGTTGCCCGTCCCTTGGCCGCCAAGCTCACCGAGTACTGGGGACAGCAGGTGCTTGTCGACAACCGCCCGGGCCTCACGGCTGGAGCCCAGGCCGTTGCCACGTCCCCCGCTGACGGGTACACGCTGCTTCTCGGTGCCACCTCCACGATGGTGACGACGCCCATCACGGTGAGCAAACTACCCTATAACGTGGAGCGCGACTTCGTGCCCGTCATGCGCGTCGTGACGCTGCCGCCGATCCTCACCGTGAACTCTTCGCTCGGCGTCACGAGCCTGAAGGACCTGATCGCGCTCGCCAAGGCCAAGCCAGGTGAACTGAACTACGCCTCCAGTGGAATCGGAGCGCCCAACCACCTCGGCATGGAACAACTCATGTCGATGACGGGCATCAGCATGACCCACGTCCCCTACAAGGGCGGCGCTCCTGCGGTGGTCGACCTGATCGGCAACCAGGTGCAGGTCGGCTTCAACACCATTCCGAGCGTCCTGCAACACATCAAGTCCGGCAAGCTGACCGCCATCGCGGTGGGAAGCCCGAGGCGTTCTCCAGTGGTACCGACGATCCCCGCCGTGGCCGAGACGATGCCTGGCTTTGACTACACCGCGTGGTACGGGCTGTTTGCCCCTACCAGAACGCCTCCCGGGATTCTCGAAAAGATCAGAGCCGACGTGCAGCGCGCGCTCGCGACGCCCGAGTTCGCCAAGCTTCTTCTGTCCGAGGGCAGCGAGCCCGCACCCAGCTCCGGCGAGGAGCTCGGACAGGTCATAAAGCATGAGACCGCCATCTGGTCGAAGATCGTCAAGGATCGCAAGATCAAGGCCGAGTAGGTACGCCTCCATGACCGCCAATTCCAATCTCGAGCAAAGCACTACCTACCGGATCCACGCGGGCTCAGCCGAAGCGGCAACGCCCATCGTGATCGACTCCCCTCACAGTTTTCGGGACTGGCCTTGTGACGGAACTCCGACGATTGCTCCTGAAGAGGCGCTGCTCACCAGTTGGGATGCGTGGATCGACGAGCTTTGGGTGGAGGCTTCTGCGGGGAAGGCGCCGACGCTTGCAGCTGGATTCCATCGTGCATACATCGATGCAAATCGCGAGCGAGGCGACATCGACCCCGATCAGCTGGAGTCCGCGTGGCGGGAGCCTTTGCAACCGACGGCCAAGTCGCGCGCCGGGATGGGGCTGATCCGCCGTTTCGCACTGCCCGGAGTCCCGCTCTATGACCGACGTCTTTCGGTCGAAGACGTCCGATCCCGACTCACCCGCTGCTATGACCCCTACCACGCCGCACTGTCTCGGCTCGTGGACTCTGCGCACTCCCGCTTCGCGCTGAGCTGTCACATCGACTGCCACTCGATGAAGTCGGTTGGGAACGCGATGAATGAGGACAGCGGTCGACCGCGCCCGGACATCGTCATCAGCGACCTCGACGGGGCGAGCGCCGACCCGGCCCTTGTGCGCTGGTTCGCTTCGAGCTTCGCGGGCCTGGGCTTTCGGGTGCAGGTCAATGACCCGTACCGCGGTGCAGAGTTGATCCGGCGCCATAGCGATCCGTCAAACGGCCGCCACAGCGTCCAGGTAGAGATCAATCGGGCTCTGTACATGGACGAGCGACGGTTCATCAAGAACGACGGTTATGGAAACCTCGCTTCGAGTCTCGCGACGTTTTTCGACCGCCTTGCGAAGGCACTCGACGACGAGCTCGGTGAACTGCTGCGCAGCCGTTAGCGCTTTTCCCGTTGCCCTCAAGGATGCAGACACGATGAACACCTCTGAAGGCAAGCTTCTCGCCCGAGTCGAGTCTGACGAAGGCTGGAGCTGCTCGAGACGTTCGCTCGAATTTGGCGCGAACAAGTGCGAGACAGCACTCGCTACTTTCGACGGGTGATCACGCCCTAGACGGCCGGGCCCGGCCCTTCGAATCCACAGATCCATCACGAGGCACCTTGTGCCTTGTGAGGGTCGACCACGCCCATGGCAAATTTAATCCGGAGGATCCTTTCATGAAGAACCCATCGTGCGGCCCGATGCTCGCCGCGGCAGCGCTTGCGCTGAGCCTCGCCCCAGCCGCCGCGCAAACCAATGTCTCGGTCTACGGCCAGATCCGACTCACGGTCAACAGCATCAAGACGGGCAATGCCAGCGATCTGAAGGAGCTGCGCGACAACGCATCGCGGCTCGGCTTTCGCGGGATCGAAGACTTGGGCGGCGGCATGAGCGCGCTCTTCGGCCTTGAAATGGGACTCAGCGCTGATGACGGGACGGTCCCGGCCCCCACTTATCGCAACAGCTTTGTGGGGCTGCGCGGTGCGTACGGCACTGTTGCGCTGGGGCGGCTGGATTCAACCAACCCGACAGGCTCGCCCTTGTACTCGCAGGTCACGGCGATCACCAGCTTTGCCCCCAATGACGCCGGCGCCACCGCTATCGGCACCTCCATGCTGAACGCGCGCAATCGGACATCGAATTCAATCGGCTATCAGAGCCCCAACGTCGCGGGCTTCGATGTCCGTGTGCGGGGCTATCTCCGTGGGGCACCGGCCACGCTCGACAGCGAGAACGGGGCGAAGTCCTTGGACGTCGGGCTGAACTACGCGACAGGGCCGTTGAAACTCGCGTTCGGCGTGGCCAAGGACAAACGACCGGGCGGGCTCCTCACCAACGAGTTCGACAACAAGGTCCAGTTCGGTGTGCGCTACGACTTTGGCAGCATCGAGCCTTACGCCTTGCTCGGCAGGGACCGGTACAAGAACACCGTCGCGACACGTCGCGATGTCAACTACTGGATCGTCGGGACGAAGTACGTTGTCGGCTCGCATGCCATCGTGCTGAATGCGATCCAGCGTGCGGTGCAATCGAATCTCCTCGGACAGAGGAGGCGTCAGGAAATGTCCTATCAGTACGCGCTGTCCAAGCGCACCGAATTGCAGGCGTTCATCGACCGGGACGGAATCGACTCGTCAAAGAGCAACGTGCGCGTTCGCGCCATCGGTGCCGGCATCCGCCATGACTTCTGAATCACCGCAGGTTCAGTCGCTTGCGAAGCGACAAAAGGCCTTTGACCATCGCGCGCCTGTTCATCACCGACGGGTGATCGCACGCGTTCAGCGATCGGGCCTGCGCTCGTGGCGTCCGATCAACCACTGCTTCCAGTCGGGCAGGCTGGCGTTGTCGACCGCGAGCCGATGCGGAGGAAAGAACACCGAAGGTGGCGCGCCGTAGCAGCGTGTCCACACCTTGGCGAAGTGAGCCGAGTCGACGAAGCCGGCGTCTTGGCCGATCTCGGTCAGGCTGAGGCCGCTGCCCATGTACTGGGAGGCCGCGCGGATTTTTATCGCCAAGCTGTAGATGCGCTGGGCGATGCCCATGTCACGCGAGAACAGCCGCGACGCGGCGCTATCGGACAGGCCCAGCTTCACCGCCATCTCGTGCAGAGTGATGGCCGGCTGCAGGTCCATCATCTTTTGCATTCGCCGGACGCGGGGATCGAGCGCAGGCGGCGCTGGCCAGGTTGCGGCCAGCGTGTCGATCGATTCGCGTGCGGCGCGATCGGCGTCGGTGCCGGTCAGGGTGCCGGCATGGAAAGCCCTCGCCATCTCGCGGAAAGCATGCGCTGGTTCATCCGGCAACGTCTCCACGCCGCTGTTCCGGCAGGCGGCGGCCAGCACGCGAAAGTGCCGGTGGCTCGGCTCGACATCCATCAGGACGAACGGCACGCCGCGCGCCAGCAGGGTCTTGGCCTCCAGCGGAGCCACCATCAGCATCGTGCTCCGCAGCGTCTGTCGCTGGCACCGCACTTCAAGCTGCTGATCCCCCACGGCGCAGAGCAGGCTGACGGAGTGTCGGCAGGACTGACTGTCGTGGCCCGGGCCGGCGAACAGGAAACTGTCACCCATCAACCTGAACCGCGGGCTGGGCACCGGTGACGCAGGGTCTTCCATCTCGACTCCACGAATGCATGTCCAGCGTGCATTGTGAACACTGTCCCCCTGATGCGATGCTGTGAGGAACATCCCGTTTCGATTTGGCCTTCCAAGCGATCAGGGCCCGGGATTCTCCAAGGAATAGCGGGCTTGGGCGCGAATGGCCTTCTGCTCAATCGTCAGGTTCGCGGCGCGGTCGTCGCGCATCATCTCCAGCAGTCGCTTCGACACGGCCTCTTCGGCCCCGAACAGGTGTTGCGCCGCGTCCTGGCCGAAGTAGCTGGCACGCAAGGCACGTGTCGCCGCCAGTTCCGCGAGGCCTTCCTCGGGGACCATGGGCGCCGTACCGGGCTCGAAGGTGCCACGCCGCGCGGACTCGTAGGCACCATAGCGCTCAACCAGATCACGTGCCTGTGCGGCCGCCTCGGCTGGCAGCCCCGATGTCTGTTCTCCCACGAGTGCTGGCAGGCTCTCGGGGCCGTTCAGCCCGACGAGTTTCTCCACCGCCAGCCGCGTGCGCTCGTCGAGCACAAGCCGGCCCTTGCCGTCGGCCCTGAAGGCGCGTTCGTCATTGGCCGGCGTTTGCACGGCCGCCGCGGGAGGTGCGGGCACGGGCATGGCCGTGACGGCTGCCGACGCGGCGACCTGCAATCTCGGTGTGGCCGAAGGTTGTGCGGGCGTCGAGGTCGGCGAGTTACCCGCCCTCGACACCGCCGGTGCGGCATCGCCTTTCGGTTCCTCCCCACCCGACCACCAGGTGGCAGCCACAACCGCGGTCACCGCGGCGACTGCGATGAGCCGCATGCGCTGGGACATTCAGTACGGGCAGTTCTGCTGGTAGCGGTCGAACACCGACGGGGTGGCGTAGGACTCGTGGGGCGATCCACAAAGGAACGGCGAGTAACGCGTGTCGCCGTCGACGAAGCGCTTCATCCAGGTGACGCCGTAGCGGCCGATCGGCGTGTTGGTGGAGTTGGGCGTGAAGTGCGACGCGCTGTTCAGCTCGCCATAGGCCTTGAAGGTGCTCGAAGACAGGCTCGCGTACATGGGCCGCGAGTGCGCCGTCACCGCTGCGACGGTGTCGCCGTCGGCACCGATGATCATCGTCGGCACGCGAACAGAGCCGAAGCTCGTGCTCGTGTTCCACGGTGTCATCGGAAAGGAGGCCTTCAGCGACGCGTTGTCACGTGCCGCGATCATCGAGCCGCCTCCACCCATCGAGTGCCCGGACACGGCCTGTTTCGACGTGTCGATGCGACTGCGCACCGCGCTCGGGGCGCTATTGACCGCGTACGAGAGCGCGGCCATCAGCTGGTTCGCTCGGCTCGCGGGCTGATCGAGTGTGGAGTTGGTGTTCATCGCGACCACGACGAAGCCATGGCTCGCCATGCGCCGTGCCAGCCAGGCGATGCTCGACTGGGTGGCGGTGAAGCCCGGGCACATGGCGATCACACCATAGCTGCCGGCGGTGCTCGGGTAATACACGGTGCCGCCGCCGAAGCCGCGAGCGGCGAAGGACGAGATGCTGGACGTCGACACGGACAAGGGGCCCGCGGTGGCATTGAGTGAGGCTGACGTGGGTGCCGAGGTCTGGGCCTGAGCCACGCCAGCTAACAAGGAGAGGGCCGCCATGGCGGCCGAGACCAGGGTGCGCAACGCGGGGGTGCGAGTCGAGTTCATGGGGCTTGTCTCCATCTGATTTTTTGCCCTACATCGCGCGAATCGCGACAGGGCGAAATCAGTCTAGGCCGCGATCCCCCACTCGCGCTTGTATCGGTTTGCGATGCGCGGGAAGGCCCTAGGCTTGGGTTAGCCCTGCAACAGAGCAAAGGCAAGCGCTATCAGCACTAGAGGCGGGCCGGCCTCTTCGAGAGATCAAATAGTGGAGCAGCGCGACAGAAAGGTGCACCTCCACCGAGATCGCGAACCTTCCAAAGCCGCCCCACTTGAGAACGAGCAGATGAAGTGGCGCGAGGACGAAGTGCCACGGTGGCGACGGTGAGGATTGCTCGGTGACAGTGCTAGGGTGGCGAGATGCGAACCAGGCGGCCGCTATGGAATTCGGCGATTTTGAAGGACATTGAACAATGAGCATGCGTCGACTTTTCATCGGATTGATGGCCTCCCCCACGGCGCAGAAGGCCATCAGCCAATATCAGCTTCAGTATCAATGGCCTCCAACAGTCCGCCTGACGGAACCGGCCAAGCTGCATCTGACGCTTCTGTTCCTCGGTCAAGTTGAGGAGGAAGCTGAAACACGGCTGAGGGCAGCGCTGGCAAGTGTCCCGATGTCACCCATCTACTTGCGCTTTGGCAAGCCAGAGATGTTCTTGAACGGAGTGGCAGTCATCAGGCCCGACGAGAGCCAGCCCTTGGAGCTCATTCAGGGCGACATCGCTGCACTGGTGCATTCCCTGGGAATCGCGTCACAAGGCAAGCAGTGGCTACCCCACGTGACGCTCGCGAGAGATGCTGATGGCTGTGTGGCACCGCGTGATGAACCCGCCATCGAGTGGGATTCGTTGGCGTTCTCGCTGGTGTGGTCGAGGCCCGACCGAGGAGCGGGCTATGAGATTGTGGAAAGCTGGTCTCGTAGCTCTTAGGCTGTCTTGACTGGATCGATCTCCATGCAACCTTTGGATTGTTTCGCCAGTACTCAACCCATTGCCGCACAACAAGTTTCAAGTTGGTGGAGAGGAGGAGGATCGAACTCCCGACCTTCGCATTGCGAACGCGACGCTCTCCCAGCTGAGCTACCCCCCCAACGGAAAATAGTCTAGCAAAGACTGGCCCGCGAAACACCCTCTGGTTTGCGAGAGCGTGTCGGGTTAGAAAGCGGCTCTCGCGGCGACGCTTTCTGTGGAATCACCATGACCCAGCTCGACCCGGACTGGTTGGACGTGCAGTACAACAACCGCGCCCGTATTCCGGAGCATCCGCAGATATTCGAGCGCTGGGCTCGCGCTTCGGCGCACGCGCGTGAGGGCATGGCTTGCCATCTGGACGTTCGTTATGGCGGGGGCGAGAACGAGACGCTCGACGTCTTTCCGTCTGCGCGGGCGAATGCGCCAGTGCTGGTGTTCATCCACGGAGGTTGGTGGCGCAGCCTGGACAAGCGCGACCATTCTTTTCTCGCGCCGAGCCTGGTGGGCAAGGGCGCGATGGTGGTGATGCCCAACTACGCCTTGTGCCCCGGCACCGAGGCACAGCCGGTCAGCATCGAGACCATCACGCTGCAGATGGTGCGTGCGCTGGCCTGGGTGTACCGCAACGCTGCGCTATATGGCGCGGACCCGCGGCGCATCGTCGTGGCCGGCCACTCGGCGGGTGGGCATCTGGCGGCCATGCTGCTGAGCTGCAACTGGAAGGCCGTAGCCGACGATCTGCCGGCGCAGCGGGTGTCTTGCGCGCTCGGCATCTCGGGGGTCTACGACCTGGAGCCGATCCGGCAGACACCGTTCCTGCAAGCCGACCTGCGCCTCACGCCGGAGTCCGCGCTCGAGCTCAGCCCGGCCCGCTTCCCCAAACCAGAGGGGCAGTTCTACGCGGCCGTGGGCGCGCTGGAGAGCGAGGAGTTTCTGCGGCAGAACAGCCTGATCCAGCAGGCCTGGGGCAAAGGCGCGGCGCCGGTGTGCGAAGCCATTCCCGACGCCAACCATTTGAACGTGTTGCACGACCTGGCCGACCCGGACGGCCGCCTGCAGAAGATGGCGCTTCAGCTGCTGGGCTTGGTGGAGTGATCCGGAGCAGCCGACTGCGCGTTAACCCTAAAAAATAGCCGAGCGCTATGAACTCGTATTGAAGCTTTGTATTGGCGCACAGGGGCGGGCAGGAGTACGTTCGCAGCGTTGGCGGCTGTGTCCGCCATCACCTCCAATTCATTCACACGCGAGGAGAGCGACATGGGCTTGAAAGGATCGAAAACCGAGCAGAACCTGAAGGACGCCTTTGCGGGCGAATCCCAGGCGAACCGACGCTATCTGTATTTCGCAAACAAAGCCGACATCGAAGGGCAGAACGACGTGGCCGCGCTGTTCCGCTCCACCGCCGAGGGCGAGACGGGCCATGCCCACGGCCACCTGGAGTTCCTTGAGGCCGTGGGTGACCCGGCCACCGGCCTGCCCATCGGCTCCAGCCGCAACAACCTGAAGGCGGCCGTGGCCGGCGAGACGCACGAGTACACCGACATGTACCCGGGCATGGCCAAGCAGGCGCGCACCGAAGGCTTCGACGAGATCGCCGACTGGTTCGAGACCCTGGCCAAGGCCGAGCGCTCTCACGCCAACCGCTACCAGAAGGCGCTCGACGCCCTGGTGGACTGAGCAAGCAGCTCATCGGCCCCGTGTTCTGCGGGGCCGATTTCTTTCCGAGCCACGCTGGCGCTCAGCGCCACGCAGCCAGGAGTTCACATGACGACTCGAGAGGGCAACCTCGAAGCGCCCACGCGCCACGCGATCGACTGGAAGAACCCCGAGTTCTACGACGAAGACAAATGCCTCCACGAGATGGAGCGCATCTTCGACATCTGCCATGGCTGTCGCCGCTGCGTGAGCCTGTGCCAGTCGTTCCCCACACTGTTCGACCTGGTCGACGAGAGCAGCACACAAGAGGTCGATGGCGTGGCGAAGGTCGACTACTGGAAGGTGGTCGACCAGTGCTACCTGTGCGACCTCTGCTACATGACCAAGTGCCCGTACGTGCCGCCGCACCCGTGGAACGTGGACTTCCCGCACACCATGCTGCGGGCCAAGGCGATCAAGTTCAAGAAAGGCGGGGTGGGCAAGGGCGAGCAGCTGCTGGCCTCGACCGACGTGCATGGCCAGTTCGCCGGGATTCCCATCGTCGTGCAGGTGGCCAATGCGCTCAACAAGACCAAGCCGATGCGCAAGGTGCTCGACAAGGCGCTGGGCGTGCACCCCGACGCGTGGTTGCCCGACCTCGCGAGCAGCCGCTTTCGCTGGAGCGCCAAGAAGAAGGGCAGCGCCAAGGACGTGCAGGACGGCGAGCGCACGCCGGGCAAGGTGGCGATCTTCTCCACCTGCTTCGTCAACTACAACGAGCCCGGCATCGGGCACGACCTGATCAAGGTGCTCGAGCACAACGCCATTCCGTACGAGATCGTCGAGAAGGAGAAGTGCTGCGGCATGCCCAAGCTCGAACTGGGCGACCTCGATGCCGTGGCCGAGCACAAGGCCGCGAACATTCCGGTGCTCGCGCGCTATGCGAAAGAGGGCTATGCGATCTTGAGCGCGATTCCGAGCTGCACGCTGATGTTCAAGCAGGAGCTGCCGCTGATGTTCCCTGGCGACGCCGATGTGGCCGCGGTGCAGGAGGCGATGTACGACCCCTTCGAATACCTCGTCGCACGCAACCGCGACGGTCTGCTCAAGACGGACTTCAAGCAGGAGCTCGGCAAGGTGAGTTACCACATCCCCTGCCACGGTCGCGTGCAGAAGATCGGCAAGAAGACCGAAGAGATGCTCAAGCTCATCGGCCAGTCGGTCACCGTGCAGCTCAACACGGTAGAGCGCTGTTCGGGCCATGCCGGCACCTACGGCGTGAAGACGGCGACGCACCCGGTGGCGATGAAGATAGGCAGGCCGGTGTTCAAGGCGATGGCGAAGGACGAGCCCGATTACATCAGCTCGGACTGCCAGTTGGCCGGTCATCACATCGCGCAGGGCATGGCGCAGCAAGGCGGCCCGGATACGAAACTGGCGCATCCGTTGAGCCTCGTGCGCATTGCCTATGGGCTTGCCTGATTGGTGTGGACCTTCGATACCTCAGCCCGAACGATTGGGTGAAGCTCGCAGAAAGGTGAAGCAGACATGACCACCATCACCCGCGACAGCCTGATGAGCCTGGAGGCTTACGCCAAGATCCGCAAGGCGCAGGCGCCGGAGTTCATCGCCCACCGCAAGCTGCGCAGTGTGGGGCTGGGCGAACACATCACCGTGCAGTTCGAAGACGAGCAGACGATCCGGCGGCAGATCCAGGAGATGCTGCACATCGAGAAGATCTTCGAAGAGGAGGGCATCGCCGGCGAGATTGCCGCCTACGCGCCGCTGGTGCCCGACGGCAGCAACTGGAAGGCGACCATGCTGATCGAGTACCCCGACGTGCACGAACGCAAGCGCGAGCTCGCCCGCCTGATCGGCGTGGAAGACCGCATGTTCGTCGAGGTCGAAGGCTATCCGCGCATCTACGCCATCGCCGATGAAGACCTAGACCGCGAGACGGACGAAAAGACGTCCGCCGTGCATTTCCTGCGGTTCGAATTCCCGAAGCCCGCGCGCGATGCCGTCCTCGCGGGTGCCGCGGTCAAGCTGGGTTGCGACCACACGCACTACCCGGCGCACGTTGCGATCGCCACCGACACCTTGGCCAGTTTGGCGGGCGATCTCCGCTGACGCGGTGCCGTCCCCTGATATAGGCGCGCTGCGTTCAGCTCGAGGCAGAGCGCGTCCAGCGCTGACCGGCCATGGCTACAACCCTTCTGCGAGCGTGGTGCCAGGTCCTGCTGGCGCAACAGACATTTCCTACATGCCTGCGCGGCCCAGACCGATGCCGGCCGGTGTCGGGGGTTTCTAGAGTTGCTGCATGGCGTGCGTTGCAAAGCGACGTGCGTCTGATGAAGCAGGAAATGCTCATCCCTTGGCGCCGAACGGCGCTCAGGCTGCATAGCAGCTCCAACCTGAAGGAACTCATCATGACCACCTACAAGACAACTGCCACCGCCCTGTGCACCCTTGCTGCAGCGCTCGCGCTCGGCGCCTGCCAGCGCAATGACGCAGAAAAAACTGCCGGGGAGCGTCTCGACACCGCCGTGGCCAAGAGCGAGCAGAAGGCCGATGACATCAAGGCCGACGTGAAGCAGCAGGCCGGCGAGGCCAAGGAAGACATGAACAAGGCGACCGACGCCGCTGGCGCGCGCCTGAAGGACATGTCCATCACCACGGCTGTGAATGCGGAGCTGGCCAAGGACACCGAGCTAAGCGCGCTGAAGATCAATGTCGACACATCGCAAGGCCGCGTGCTGTTGCGTGGCTCGGCACCGAGCGAAGCATCGCGCGAGCGGGCAACCGCCCTCGCGTCGCGTGTCGACGGCGTGCTTGGTGTCGACAACCAGCTGACCGTCTCGCGAGGCTGACCCGCGCGGCATTGAGGTGGCGGGCCGCACAACTTGCAAGGTTGTGCGGTAAAGCGGCCACAGTTCCTCGGGACTGTGGCCGCTTTCATTTACAAACATCTTTAGGGTTTTTCGGGAACGCCGTTCGCCAAGGGAAAGGGGTGACAACTCCTACCGAGGTACCCATGCAACGCGTCATCGATGCGATCGTTCCCAGAGTGGTGCTTTACGTCGAGGACCATCCAACCAATGTGAGCCTGATGAAGGCGGTCTTCAGGCGCAGACCGCATCTCGAGCTCGTGGTGGCAACGGACGGCCGGGAGGCGCGCGAACTTGCGACCCACCTGCGGCCCGCTTTGCTGCTGCTCGATCTGCGCTTGCCCGACACCTATGGCGTCACGCTCCTGAGCGAGCTGCGCCGCATCGGCGGCTGGGCTGATATTCCGGCCGTGGCTGTCACCGCGGAGTCGGAGTTCCAGCTCGCTGGCAGCGGCTTCCGCGAGGTGTGGCCCAAGCCGCTGGACCTGGCGTTCCTGCTGGACCGGCTCGACCACCTCACGTCTGCACCGATCATTCGAGCGCCCGCGCGCGAAGAGGCGATGGCGCATGCCATGCCCGCCTCTCTGCCCGATCTGCAAGCTGCGACCCGATGAGCTTGATTGCACACACGCCGCCCCCAGAGCCAGGCGTGGTGCCGCCGGTGCCTCCGCCTCTTCCGCCGCCAACGCCGGACGAGCTGCCGCCTGAGGTCATCGAGCCTCCAGCGCCTGGGGAACATGAGCCGGTGCGAGAGCCGAATCGTCCGCGTCAGGACACCCCTCTCCAGTAAGCGCAGTTCGCGCCTGCAACTCTTACAGGTAAGCGAATCCGAGGTCGGTATTTCTGTCCGGCAAACGGTGTGCCGCCGCATTTCTTGCACTGCAGCAATTTCATAACTGCAAATTTTTACGAGCGTGGCACCTCGTTTGCCCTTGCGTCCATGGAGCAGGGTTTGCGCGGCATGACTGCCTGCCAAAACGTCTCTGTCTTGAAGAAGAAAGGCCCGGGAAATTGAACACATCACTGACATCGAGTCCGCTGCGTCGTGCGTGGCCAGCCACGCGCAGCGGTTGGGCGCTCGCCGTCTTGGCGGTCGCCACACTCGCTGGCTGCGGCAAGGGCAACGGTGGGCCGACGCAGGTCGCCGCGAAGGTCAACCGGGAAGAAATTTCGCTCCACCAGGTCAACTATTTGCTGCAACGTCAGAGCGGCGTCGCCGCCGACCAAGTCGAAGCGGCGAGCCGGCAGACGCTGGAGGCACTGGTGGACCAGGAGCTGGTGCTGCAGGCTGCCGCCGAGCAGCACATCGACCGCGACCCTACGGTGCTGCAGGCGCTGGATGCAGCGCGGCGCGAGATCATCGTGCGGGCCTATGCAGACCGGCTTTCGCAAGGCGTGCAGAAGCCGAGTCTGGCCGAAGTCTCCCAGTACTACGACAGCCGCCCGGCCTTGTTTTCAAAACGGCGGCTGTACACGCTGGTCGACACCGCCTTCATCGGCACGCCGGCGCAGCAGAAGGCCATCCGCGCCCAGTTGGGCGGGACCCGTAACGCCGCCGACGTGGCCGCATTGCTGCGCCAGGCCGGCCTGCGTTTCGGCGCACGTCGGTCGACGGTGGGCGCCGAAGCCTTGCCCTTGTCGGCCGTCGATGCGATGGCTGCGCTGCGCGAAGGCCAGTCTCACCTCGTGAGCGGCCCGCGCGACGCGCATGTGCTGACCATCGTGTCGACCGAATCCGCGCCGCTGTCTGAAGACAGCGCCCGTGCATCGATCGAGAACTTCCTCATGGCCGAGCGCAAGCGCCTGGCCGTGCAGCAGCAGATCAAGGCGCTGCGCAGCACTGCCCGCATCGAGTACGGGGGCAGGTTCGCGCAGCCGCTGGACGTCAAGAGCCAGGCTGCGCCCGCCGTCGACGCCGAGACGGCACTGAGCTCGGTGTCGCTGCAAGGCGCCGAGCCGTCCACCAAGTCAACCCTCACCAAGTAGCCGTCGTAGTCCAAGTAGCCATCAAGTAGCCAACAAGAGAAGACCAACATGCGCCACGCTTTCACTCTGTATTTCGTCTCGGCCCTCGTGCTGCTCGGCCTCGCGGCCTGCGCCAGCGGCCCCACCGCTGCTCCGCAGGCCACGCGGGCGGCAGCCGCTGCAGCGCCTGCTCAGGCTCCTGCGCCAGCGCCCAGGCCCGCCGCCGAAGCCTCAGCGGTACCCACCGGGCCCGACACCTCGCGCGACTACGTCGTCGGCCCGGGCGACGTGCTGCGCATCACCGTGTACCAGAGCCCGGACTTGTCACTCGACGCGCGCGTCGCCGAGAGCGGGCTCATCACGTATCCGCTGCTTGGCCAGGTGAGCGTGGGCGGCCAGTCGGTCTCACAGGTAGAGGCGACCATTGGCAATGGCCTGAAGAAAGGCAACTTCATTCGCGCGCCGCAGGTGTCGGTGCTGGTGATGCAAGTGCGCGGCAACCAGGCCTCGGTGCTGGGCATGGCCAACCGGCCGGGCCGTTACCCGATCGAAGTGAAAGGCATGCGCCTGAGCGAACTGCTCGCGCTGGCCGGCGGCGTGGCACCGGGCGGCAGTGATGTCGTCACCTTGAGCGGCATTCGGGACGGCAAACCTTTCCGGTTGAAGGCCGACATCACCCGGCTCTTTGCCGGCGGTGAAGGCGACGACCCGATCGTGCTCAACGGCGACACGCTCTATGTGGAGCGCCTGCCGATCGTCTACATCTATGGCGAGGTCCAGAAGCCCGGCCCTGTGCCGCTTCAACCCGACATGACGCTGATGCAGGCCGTGGCCAGCGGCGGCGGCCTCACCCAGCGCGGAACCATTCGTGGCTTGCAACTGCACCGCCGCAACGCCGCCGGAAAGCTCGAGGTCTACAACCCGCGCATGGACGACATGCTGCGGGCTGGCGACGTGATCTATGTCAAAGAGAGCCTTTTCTGAAAGCGGCGCCATGAAAAAAACCACCATCCACTTCGGTTGAGCAGTCATGACCTTTTCTCAGCTCATTGCGATCCTGAAAGCGCGCTGGAAGGCGGCGTCGATGGTCTTCGTGCTCATCGTCGGTGGCGTGGTGGCCGTGAGCCTGCTGCTGCCGAAGAAGTACACCGCCACGGCGGCGGTGCTGATCGACATGAAGTCGACCGACCCGATCGCGAGCCTCGGCTCGGTCAACGGCATGCCGATGGGCTATGTGGCCACGCAGGCCGACATCATCCAGAGCCCGCGCGTGGCGATCCGGGTGGTACGCGACCTCAAGCTCACCGACAACCCGCAACTGCGCGCGCAGTGGATGGAAGCCACCGACGGCCAAGGCTCGTTCGAAGTGTGGGTGGCCGAAGCGCTGGGCTCCAAGCTCGACGTGAAGCCCTCGCGCGAGAGCAGCGTCATCAGCGTTGCCTTCACGTCACCCGACCCGAAGTTCAGCGCGTCCCTGGCCAACGCCTTTGTGCAGGCCTACCTGGACACCACGCTGGACCTGCGCGTGGACCCGGCCAAGCAATACAGCACCTTCTTCGACAGCCGCTCCAAGGAGCTGCGTGAGGCGGTAGAGAAGGCGCAGGCCAAGCTCTCTGCCTACCAGAAGGAGCATGGCATCACCGCGAACGACGAGCGCTACGACGTCGAGAACGCACGCCTTGCCGAGCTGTCTTCGCAGCTGGTGGCGGTGCAGGCTTTGAGTGCCGAATCCGCAAGCCGCCAGGAGCAGGCCCGCAAGTCGGCCAACCAGTTGAGTGACGTGATCAACAACCCGCTGGTGTCGGGCCTGCGTGGCGACCTGTCCCGGCAAGAAGCCAAGCTGCAGGAGATGAGCAAGCGCTACGGCGACGCCTACCCGCAGGTGGCGGAGCTGCGCGCCAACATCGACGAGCTGCGTGCGCGGCTCGAGACCGAAAGCCGCCGCGTGAGTGGCAGCGTCACCGTCAACAACAGCATCAACCAGTCGCGCGAGGCCGAACTGCGCTCGGCCCTGGCCGCGCAGCGTGTGCGCGTGATGCAGATCAAGCAGCAGCGCGACGAGGCCACGGTGCTGCAGCGCGATGTCGAAGGCGCCCAGCGCGCATATGACGCGGTCTCTTCCCGCCTCACGCAGAGCAGCCTCGAAAGCCAGACCAAGCAGACCAACACGGCGTTGCTCAACGCCGCCAGCGTGCCGACTCGCCACTCGTCTCCCAACATTGCGTTGAACAGCCTGCTGGCCGTGTTCGTCGGTGCGATGTTCGCGGTCGCCTTCGCCTTGCTGCGCGAGCTGCAGGACCGCCGGCTGCGCAGCGTGCAAGACGGTGTGCAGATGCTCGGCCTTCCGGTCATCGGTCATCTCCCCGGGCCTCTGCGGCGGCCTTTGCTCGGAAAGCGGCGCTTCGTGCTGCCGGCCCAGGTGGTCGCGCGCCTGCCGCGTTCACGTGCAACGTCCACAGGCCTGGAGGTCCCCCGATGAGAACTGCCACCAACTCCCACGAGGAGCCCGATTTCGACTGGGGCCCCGCTTCGCAGGCAGCCGCCTCCTGGTCCGACGACGAGATCACCGACGTCCACGATAAACCGATCGGCAGCATCCTCACCGAGACCAACCGGCTCGGTGCCGGCCAGGTGCAGAAGGTGCTCGACTACCAGCGCAAGAAGGGCGTGCGCTTCGGCGAGGCCGCGGTGGCCCTGCGGCTGGTGAACGAAGACGACGTGCTGTTCGCGCTGTCTCAGCAATTCCACTATCCGTATGCGCCGCATGGCCGGCGTGACCTCAGCGGTGAGCTCGTCGCCGCGGTGCAGCCTTTCGGTGAACAGGCCGAGGCCTTCCGCGCGCTGCGCAGCCAGCTCACGATGCGGCAGGTGGTGGGCGGCGGCTCGGGCCGCGCGCTCGCGGTCGTGAGCCCGGAGTGCGGCGAAGGCAAGACCTTCTTTGCCGCCAACCTGGCGATCACGCTGGCGCAGCTGGGTGGCAGCACCTTGCTCATCGACGCCGACCTGCGCAACCCGCGCTTGCACGAGGTGTTCTCCATCACCGACCGGGCCGGGCTGTCGGGCGTTCTCAACGGGCGTCAGCAGGCCAACGTGATCCACCAGGTCCCAGACCTGAAGAGCCTGTACGTGCTGCCGGTGGGCGTCACGCCGCCCAACCCGCTCGAGCTGCTGGAGCGGCCGGCGTTCGGCCGCTTGCTGCTGGAGCTCATCGCCAAGTTCGACAACGTGATCGTCGACACGCCGGCCGCGCAGCGCGGCTCCGACGCCGGCGTGATCGCCTCGCGCTGCGGTGCGGCGCTCGTCGTGGCACGCCGCCACCAGAGCCGCATCGGCGCGCTGCAGAAGCTGGTGACGTCGCTGGCCGAAAGCCGTGCGCAGCTCGCGGGACTGGTGATCAACGAGTACTGACAAGGCACCGACGCCAGTGCCCCGATCCATGCTGCCCATCACGCACACCGCCGAGCTCCGGCGCCCCTGGACCTGGCCGTCGCGCTGGACGGTGGGAGCGTTGATCGCCGTCGGCCTGTTGGTGATGTACGTGCCGACGTACTGGACGCTGTTCCAGACTGCGTGGGCGTCCGACGAGCAGGGCCATGGCCCGCTCATCGTGGGCCTGTGCATCTGGCTCACGGTTCAGCGTTGGCCGAGCTTTGTGGCCTTGCCCGATCGCTCTGCCGGTGGCTGGGGTAGCCTGGCCTTGGCGGTGTCGCTTGCGGCCTACGTGATCGGGCGCTCGCAGGGCATCCAGGGGCTCGAAGCCGGTTCTCAGATCGGTGTGCTGGCGGGCCTGCTGCTGTGGTTCAAGGGCCGGGCAGGATTGCGGCTGATGGCCGTGCCGCTGGGCTTTCTGGTGTTTTCGGTGCCGCTGCCCGGGATCCTCGTGCTCACGCTCACCATGCCGCTGAAGTCGGCGGTGTCGGCCTGTGCCGAATGGCTGCTGCACCTGGCCGGCTACCCGGTCGGCCGCACGGGTGTCGTGCTCGTCATCGGGCAGTACCAGCTGCTGGTGGCCGACGCCTGCGCGGGCCTCAATTCCATGTTCACCCTCGAAGCGCTCGGCTTCCTGTGGATGAGCCTGCGCCCGCGCAGCACGGTGGCGCGCGATGCATTGCTTGCGCTGGTGATCCTGCCGATCTCGTTCGCCGCCAACGTGGTGCGCGTGATGGTGCTGGTGCTCATCACCTACTACTTCGGTGACGCGGCGGGGCAAGGCTTTGCCCACAGCTTCTCCGGCATCGTGCTCTTCGTCGTCGCCGTGCTGCTGATGATGGTGGCCGAGAGCGTGATCCGCCGGCCGCTCGGACGACGACGCGAGGTGCGCGCATGACGCGGCAGGCCGCTCCGACCTACATCGCCCGGGCCGCCTGGTTGCTGGCGGCGATGTTGCTGGCCGCCTGCCTCGCGCAGGTGCTCAAGCCTTCGCAGCAACTCGCCTCGCACCTCACCGCGATTCACTTGCTCGAGCAGGTGCCGTCGTCATTTGCCGGCTGGCGGCTCGACGAATCGACCGTGCCGGTGCTGCCGGACCCGACCCTGCAGGCGCGGCTCGATTCGGTGTACGACCAGACCTTGGCCCGCTCTTACGTGAACGCCAGCGGTGAGCGGGTGATGCTGACCATCGCCTATGGGCGCGATCAGAGCTCCGAAGCCACTGCCGTCCACCGCCCCGAGTTCTGCTACGGCGCGCAAGGGTTCCGCGTGCGCGGCAACGGTGTCGAACGCGTGGCCGTGGACGGCGGCTCCGTCGCCGTGCAGCGCCTGGTGGGAACGCTCGGCCAACGCATCGAGCCGATCAGCTACTGGGTGACGCTGGCCGACCACGCCACCTTGCCCGGCATGGGCCGCAAGTGGACGCAGCTGCGCCTGGGCCTCTCGGGCTACGTGGCCGACGGCATGCTGGTGCGCGTCTCCACGCTGGGCATGCCGGCCTCGCCGTACTCGGCGCAAGACCGCTTTCTGCAAGACCTCGCACGGGCACTGCCTGGCGATGTGAGAACGCGCTACTTCGGCGTCTGATTCCCATGGCCGCTTCCACGCTGCTAGACCTCCCCACCGCGCGGCCGGCTGTTGCCGTGCCGAGCCTGCCGTTGGGCCGGGTGACGCCTGCCGCGGTGCCGGCCGAGTCGACGATCTACGCCACCTTCCTGCTGCTGGCGGTGGTGTGCCACCACTGGGTGCTGTGCTTTCTGCAGACGCGGGGGCTCACGGTGTCGGTCGCCCTGGTGGCGGTGGCCGAGCTGGTGATCTATGTGGCATGCCTGCCTTACCTGCTGAAGCGCCTGTCGCTGCGCTCGCTCGTCGTGGTGTTCGTGGTGCTCGGCGTGTCGGGGCTGCTGGCGCTGCTGCGCGGCGGCTACTTCGACCCCAAGGCAGCGCGCGACCTGCTGATTCCGATGCTGTTCGTGTGGGCCGGTCGCAGCTTTGCGCAAGGAACGCGCTCGCTCGACGGGCCGCTGCTGGTCGCAAGCGCGGTGGTGCTCGTCATCGGCCTGGCGGAGGCGGCCGCTCCCGATCTCTACAACCGCGTCTTCAACACCTTCAACTACTACGTCAGCCTCGGCGGCATCCAGGCTGGCTCGGCGCAGGTGACTGGGCAGAACGTCACGCTGAACGGCATGCGCCCGGAGGGCATCGGCCGCACGCTGCTGCCGCAGCTGTTGGGCGCACAACGCGTGTCGTCGGTGTTCCTGGAGCCGGTGTCGCTGGGCAACTACGCCGTCATCTTGTTGGGTTATGCGCTGGCCAAGCCCTTCCGCGAATGGCGGCGTTCGCTGTGCTTCATGCTCATCGCCTTCGTGCTGATCGTGCTGGCCGACTCGCGCTTCGGCCTTTATATGACCGGGCTGCTCGTGCTGCTGCGCCTGACGGTGCATGGCCGAGCGCACAACGCCGCCATCGTGCTGCCGCTCATCGGCGCGGGCACCTTGCTGCTGTTCGCGAACTTCGCCACCTACGCGGGCGACAACCTGATCGGCCGCATGACCACCAGCGGCCAGTACCTCGCCACCTTCGACGAGATGAACCTGCTCGGCTTGCGCGACTACGCCACCAACTTCGGCGACATGGGCTACGCCTACGCCATCAGTCGCTTCAGCCTGATCGGCGCGGGGCTGCTGTGGGCCTGCGTCTACCTGCTGCCGCTGCACGACGAACCCGCCCGGCGGTTTCGCACCTACCTGTCCGCCTACATCACGCTGATCCTGTGCGTGAGCGGCACCTCGTTGTTCGCGTTGAAGACCGCCGGCGTCATGTGGTTCGCGTTCGGCGCGATGTCCCTGCGCCGGCCGCCCCCACCCAAAGAGAAAGAAGGAGAAACACCATGAGAACTCCCATCCGATCAGAACGGGCCGAGCGCCGGGCCGCTCCCAAGCCGGACCGCATCCCCTTGGGGGATCGTCTGCGGTACTCCGCAGATGAGGGGCGGACATGAGCGAATTAAGCGTCGTGCATGTTGTGCGCCAGTATTTGCCTTCGCGTGGCGGCATGGAAGACGTGGTGTTCAACATCGCGCGCATGCAGCAGGAGTTGCACGGCCATCGCGCGAGCGTGGTCACGCTCGACCGCGTGTTCCGCCAGACCGAAGACGTGTTGCCGGCCGACGAGGTGCTCGACGGCATCCCGGTGCACCGGCTGCCGTACAGCGGCTCGGAGCGCTACCCGCTGTTCCCGTCCGTACTCAAGAACATCAGCGACGCCGACGTGGTGCATGTGCACGGCATCGACTTCGCGTTCGACTTTCTCTCGCTCACGCGCTGGTGGCACCGCAAGCCGATGGTGGCCTGCACGCACGGCGGCTTCTTCCACAGTGGGTTTGCGCAGCGCGCGAAGAAGATGTTCTTCCACAGCGTGACGCGCTGCACCGCGCGCGGCTACGAGCGCATCCTCGCCAGCAGTGCGAACGATGGCGAGCTGTTCCGTCAAGTGGTGCCTGAAGACCGCGTGCGGGTGATCGAGAACGGTGTCGACATCGACAAGTTCGCCGGCGCCTCGTCGCCCATGCTGCAGCCGACGCTGATCTACGTGGGCCGCTGGTCGGTCAACAAGGGCTTGCCGCGCACGCTCGACCTGCTGGCCGCGCTGCGCCGCATTGACCCACGATGGACCATGATCATGGCGGGCCGCGAATACGACCTCGACCACCCGGCGCTCGTCAAGCTGGCTGAAGAAAAGGGCGTGACGGACGCGCTCACGCTGATGCCCAACCCCGACAACGACGCCATCCGCACGGCGATGGGGCGGGCGAGCTATTCGGTCTGCCTGTCGCGCCACGAAGGCTTCGGCCTTGCGGCCATCGAGGCGATGAGCGCCGGCCTGGTACCGGTGCTGAGCGCGATCCCACCGTTCGAGCGGCTGGCTGCAGAAACACGGGTGCCGCTGATCGTGCCGGAAGACGTGGACGACGCCGCGGCGCGCATCGTCGAGCGCCACCAGCAACTGGCGATGCACCACGCCGCCGCACGGGCGCAAGCGCAGCTCGCGGTGCGGCCCTACAGCTGGCGCAACGTCGTCGGCGCGTATGTCGAAGAGTACGAACGTGCCATCGACGGCGCGCGGTACGACCGAAAGGTGGCGGCATGAACGCGCGCCTCCTCGGCAAGTTCGCCGTCTGGTTGCGATGGGCCTGCGTGTGCGCGGGCTTGTCGGGCCTGGTGGCGAGCGCTCAGGCGGCGCAGGGCACCTGCCTGGGCGACAAGCCGCTGCGTGGCGTGAACATCGCGGGTGGCGAGTTCAACAGCCAGCGGCTCCCCGGCAAGCTCTTCAAGGACTACACCTACCCGACCGCGGCCGACCTGAAGTACTTCGCCGACAACGGCGCCAACACCATCCGCATGCCGTTCAAGTGGGAACGTGTGCAGCGCATCCTCGGCCGCCCGCTCGACACGAACGAGGTGGCGATGATCGGCAAGGTGATCGACGGCGCGCGCGAGTTGGGCCTGTGCGTGATCCTCGATGCGCACAACTTCGGCGGCTACGCCACGCAGCCACTCGGCACGCCGATGATGCCGCTGTCGGCCTTGAGCGATTTCTGGCTGCGCATGCGCGAGGCCTTTCCCGATGCCGACAACGTGGCCTTCGGGCTGATGAACGAACCCTCGAGCGCCGCGCGTGCGGACTGGGCGAAGGCCGCGCAAGACGCCGTGACCGAATTGCGCAAGGCCGGCTCGAAGCACCTGCTGCTCGTCTCGGGCGCGGGCTGGAGCGGCGCCCATGATTGGATGGAGCGCCGCGACGGCCTGTCGAACGCAGACGCATTCGCGAAGCTCAACGACCCGCTGAAACGCAGCGTGATCGAAGTGCACCAGTACGCCGACAAGGACGCCTCCGGCACGCACAACGACTGCATGGACCCTGCGCGCATGCAGGCCACCATGAAGCGCGTCACCGACTGGGCGAAGGCAAGCAACCAGCGCCTGTTCCTCGGGGAATTCGGCGTGCCGCCGACGCCCGAGTGCCTCGACACCCTCAAGGCCCAGCTCGACGCCACGCGCAATCCCAACTGGGCCGGGTGGACCTATTGGTCGGCCGGCGCATGGTGGGGGCCGGCGTATGCCTTTGGCGTGCACCCGATCAATGGCGTCGACCGGCCGCAGCTGGCTGTGTTGAAGGCCGCGTGGGGGGCGCCGCCGTGACGTCGTCACCGCCGGCTTCGGCCGCTTCTTCGCACGGCCAGATCAAGGCCTTGAACGCCTTGCGCGGCCTGGCGGCGCTGCTGGTGGTGTTCTCGCATCTGCCGGACTTCGCCGGCATGCACTTCGGACCTGCGCGAGAAGGTCACCTGGGCGTGATGGTCTTCTTCACCCTGAGCGGCTTTTTGATGGGACTGCTCTATCTCGGCCAGCCCGTCACGCGGCGCACCGTGTCTGCCTATGCCGTGGCGCGCGTCTCGCGCATTGCGCCGCCGTACCTCATCGTCGTGCTGCTGGCGTTTGCGGTCTACACGCTGGCCGACCCGGCGTTCCCGTACGCCATCGGCCCGCAGAACCTGCTGCGCCACCTGCTCTTCTCGGGCAATGTGAGCGTGCTCTGGAGCATCCCGCCCGAGGTGCAGTTCTATGCGCTCTTCATCGGGCTGTGGTGGGCCGTGCAGCGCGCGGCAACGGGCCGTGGCGCCGGTGCACTCATCGCGGTGCTGGCGATCACCGTGGCCGCGATCTGCCTGCGCGGCATGGTGCCCGGCACGTTCGTCGCCTCGAAGCTGCACTACTTCTTGATGGGAAGTTTGCTCGGCTGGTTGCACCCGCGCCTGCGTGCGGTATCGATCAGCACCCTGTCGCTGACGCTGCTGCAGGCGGGCCTGCTGATCTGCTTTGCGCTCTTCATGGTCGGCACCATCGGCCTGGGCGAAAACTACTGGCTCGATCTCGCGCCGGTGCTGGTGTGCGGCCTGGTGGTCTTCGCCTTCTCGCACGACCGCACCGCGGTCGACACGGTGCTCGCTGCCCGCCCGCTGCAGTGGCTGGGCGACTGGAGCTTCTCGCTCTACCTGCTGCACGTGCCCGCGCTCTACCTGCTGAACAAGGCCGGGCTCATGGAAAGCATGCCGGCCAGTTGGACGAGCGTGGCGCTCGCGATCGCGGCCTGCGCCGGCTTCAGCCTGCTCGTCGAACACCCCGCCTGCGCGGCCACCAAGCGCCGCCTCAATGCGCTCGTGCGGCGCACCGACACACCTCAGTCATCACCCCTTCTTGCTACCGACCGGAGACCTTGACCCTTATGAACAGCCCACTTCGCGAGAAGCTATTGCCGCTGTTGGTGAACGATGCCCACACGTGGGACGGGCTGCGCAATGCGCTGCGCGGCATGATCGCGCGCCACCCCGGCCGGCTGAAGTACGTCGCCAACGAGGGCAACGCCGGCGACGCCCTGATCGCTGCCGGCACCTGGCAGTTCTTCGACGACATGGGGGTGAACCCACCCTACGCCCAGGTGCGCCAGATCAAGGCCGGCGACGCGCCCATCTACAGCGGCGGCGGCAACCTGGTGAACGAGTACATGACCTGCGCGCGCTTCCTCGAGCGCTGCCTCGCGGTGGACGTGGCCGAGGCCCTGGTGATGCCGCACACCATTCGTGGCCACGAGCCGCTGCTCAAGCGGCTCGACGAGCGCTTCACGCTGGTCTGCCGCGACACCGCCTCGCTGCTTCGCGTGCAGGCCACCGGCTCGCGCGCCAAGCTGCTGTTCGCGCCCGACATGGCGCTCTACATCAACGTGCCGCGCCTGTTTGCCACTTGCAACTCGTACCGCGGCGCGAGCTTCTGGCTGCGCACCATGCAGACGAGCCGGCTGCTTCCTTACCTGCGCTGGCGCCACAAACTGAGCCGCCGCCTGCCACAGGCCAGCGGCAACGTGAGCATTCTGCGCGTGGACGTGGAGGCCACGTCGTCGGCGCCCGGCGACCCGCGCTGGGACGTGTCGAACATGTACGGCTCCGGCTTCAACTCGCGCGAGGAGTCCGAGCTGGTGGCGCGCGACTTTCTCGCCTTCTTCGAGAAGGTGAGCAGCGTGCGCACCAACCGTCTGCATGCGGGTGTGGCCGGCGCGCTGATGGGGTGCGAGGTGACCTACCTCGACAACTCGTACGGAAAGATCAGCGCCGTCTACGACGCCTGGCTGAGCCACCTGCCGTTCATCAGCTTCGAGGAAGCGGGGGCACCGGCATGAAGTTCTCGCTGATCATGGGCACCCTCGGCCGCAAGGACGAGGTCGGCGCGTTTCTCGAATCGCTGCAGCGCCAGGATCACCGCAACTTCGAACTGCTCATCGTCGACCAGAACCCCGACGAGCGGCTCGCCGACCTGGTGGCGGAGTACCGCAAGCACTTCAGCATCCGGCGCTACCGCTCGGCGCCGGGCCTGTCGCGCGCACGCAATGTGGGGCTGCGCTACGCCACTGGCGACGTGATCGCCTTCCCCGACGACGACTGCTGGTACCCCGACGGCCTGCTGTCGTACGTGGCGACGCGGCTGCTGGCGCAGCCCTCGCTCGACGGGCTCACCGGCCGCTTCGTCGACGGGGCCGGCCGTGCGGAGGGCCGCTGGCTGGCGCACTCGCAGGAGCTCAACCGCTTCAACGTGTGGCGCGGCGCCATCTCGTTCAGCATCTTCCTGCGGCGCCCGCTGGTCGAGCGCATCGGCGGCTTCGACGAAGCGCTGGGGGTCGGTGCCGGCACGCCCTGGGGCGCGGGTGAGGAGACCGACTTCCTGCTGCGCGGCATGAAGGAGGGCGGCCGCATCGAGTTCGACCACGACCTGGTGCTGCACCACCCGGTCAAGACGGCCGATTTCGGGCCTGCTGCCATCGAGCGGCAGAGCCGCTACGAGGCAGGTTTCGGCCGTGTGATCCGGCGCGGGGGCTTCCCGCTCTGGTACTTCCCGTGGGTCTGCAGCCGAACCGTCTTGGGCTCGCTGCTTGCCCTGTGTCAGGGCCGGGTGGCCCAGGCTCGTTTCAAGTGGCACAGCGTTCTGGCACGTGTTCGCGGCTGGCGCCAGGGCGCAGCCATCTCGTCGACGGCTCCCGTTCGGCATTCGTCCACCAACGCATGAGGTCCAACACCATGGCGACGACTCGCCCGCAAACCCTTCAGATCGGCCCCTTCCGCGTCAAGTCGTTCGACGCGCAGGCACTGATGAGTCAGATTTACCGGCGCCTGGCCCTTGGGCGCCACACCGAACTCTTTTTTGCCAACACCAATTTCGTGGTGACTTGCGAAGGCTTTGCATCGCGTTTCGACGACCCCGGCATCACGCTCGTCAACGACGGTGTCGGCATGGACCTTGCCGCCAGGATGGTCCATGGTCAGCGCTTCCAGGAGAACCTGAATGGCACCGATTTCATCCCCCGCCTGCTGCGTGGCAGCCCGCTGCCCTTGAGGGTGTTCCTCTTCGGCGCACGGCCCGAGGTCGTGCAGGATGCGTCCGAGGCCATCGAGCACCGCCTCGGCCAAGAAGTGGTCGGCGCCTGCTCGGGCTATGGGGTCGACGACAACGAGGTCTGTGCGCAAATCCGCGCGGCCCAGCCCGACGTGGTGCTGGTGGCGCTGGGCAACCCGCTGCAGGAGCGCTGGATCCTCGACCACGCGGCGAAGATGCCGCCGGCGCTCTACGTTGGCGTCGGTGCGCTGTTCGACTTTCTGGCCCAGCGGGCGGTGCGGGCGCCGATGTGGGTGCGCCGGCTGCGGCTGGAGTGGCTGTTCCGCCTGAGCCGCGAGCCGGGCCGCTTGTGGAAGCGCTACACCGTCGACGCCTTCAGGTTCTTCCGCATCTGCCGCAGCGCCAAAGCATGAACTGGACTTCTCCTGCAAACCCGCACGTGCCGGGTCGAAGATGCCATTTGACGAGGTCGCCGACTGAGGGTTCGTCGTGACCCGTGGCGGCTGGGCAGCCAAGTCGCTCTGGTCGGTGTGCGACAACGTCGTACAGCAGCTGTTGTCCTTCCTGATCTTCGCGGTGCTGGCGCGCTGGCTCACGCCGCACGAGTTCGGCCTGCTGGCGATCGCCCACCTGGTGGTGCAGTTCGTGCGCATGTCGCTGCTCGATGCGGTGGCCATGCCGGTGGTGCGTGCGCCGGAGGCCGATGACGCGCTCTTCAACTGGTTGTTCACGGTGTGCACGGTCGTGGCAGGCATGATGGCCTGCCTGATGGCGTTGCTGTCGTGGCCGTTGGCGCGCTTCTTCGGCGCCCTGGACCTGGTGCCGGTGCTGCTGGGCATGAGCATCGCGATACTGCTTTTCGGGCTGGTCCGGGCTCACGATGCCCGCCTGTTGCGCGAGGGCAATTTCAGGCTGCTGGCGATCCGCTCGCTGTGTTCGGTGACGGCCGGCGGTGCGGTGGCGTTGATCCTCGCCTCGCGCGGATTCGGTGCCATGGCCCTGGTGGCGCAGCAACTGGTGATGGCCATCGTCGGGCTGACGATCGCGGTGGTGGCCGAGTGGCGCATCTGGCGGCCGCGCTGGCGCTGGTCGGCTGCGCTCATGCGCAGCAACGCGGCCGAGGTACGGCGTGTCGGCCTGAGTTCGCTGGTCAGCTACGCCAACAGCAATGGCGACGCTGCGCTCGTGAGTGTTCTGCTCGGGCCTCAGGCCACGGGCCTGTACAACCTCGCGAAGCGGGTGTTGTCGGCGGCCTATCTGGTGGTGGCCGCGTCGCTCAGCCGGGTGGGGGTCAGCATGTTCGTGCAGCGCCAGCGCGACCCGGTGGCCCTGGCGCTCAGCTACACCCGCGTTCTCGGGTGGACGCTGCTGCTATTGGCGCCCATCTACACCATTGCCACGCTGGTGGCCGAACCCATGGTGGTGGTGGTCTTTGGCGAAAAGTGGCGCCAGAGCGCGAGCCTGTTCGGCTGGCTTTCAGTGGCGTACGTGAGCCAGTCCGCCTTCTGGCTGGGGCAGAGCCTGTCATTCACCACCGGGCGCAGCGACCGGGCCATCCGCCTGTCCAGCTTGCAGTTGGGCCTGTCGGTCACGCTGGCGCTGTTGCTGTCGCCTTTTGGCATGGGCGGCGTGGCGGCCGGCTTCGCTGCCGGCGCCATGGCGGGCTGCGTGGTGATGCAGGTGGCGGTCAAGCGGCAGCTCTCGCTGTCGTGGGTGGCGCTGGGCCGTACGGCGCTCCCGGCGGTGGTCGGGACGCTGGCAACGGCGGTGGCCATGTTGGCTTTGCCCTACATTGGGCTCGACGCGCAACGCTGGTTGGGGCTTCTAATGGCACTTGGCTTGGGGATTGCCTGCTATGCGGCAATCGCTACCCTCGTACATTGGCTCATGAGGCGGCAATGGCGCCTCAGGGCGTGAGTCTCCTTCACGGTGAAAATCAGGCCTCCGCTGGTTTCTCGAAGCTTCCAAGAAAACGAAAGGAAAACATGGCAAAAGCAATGATCCTCGCCGCAGGGCAGGGAACGCGGGTACGCCCGCTGACCAAAAACATGCCCAAGCCGATGGTGCCCATCCTCGGCAAGCCGGTGCTGGAGTACCTGATCGAACACCTTGCTCGCTACGGCATCAAGGAGATCATGATCAACGTCGCTTTCAACCACTGGAAGATTGAAAACCACTTCGGTGATGGCAGCCGCTGGGGCGTGGAGATCGGCTACTCCTACGAAGGCGTGCGCGAGCACGGCGACGTGGTGCCCAAACCCGTCGGCTCGGCCGGCGGCATGAAGAAGATCCAGGACTTCTCCGGCTTCTTCGACGAAACCACGCTCGTGATGTGCGGCGACGCACTGATCGACCTCGACCTCGGCGCAGCCTTGTTCGAGCACAAGAGCAAGGGCGCGATGGCCAGCGTGGTCGCGCTCAATGTGAAGCGCGAAGAGGTGCAGAGCTACGGCATCGTCAGCACCGACGAAAGCGGCCGCGTGGTCGAGTTCCAGGAGAAGCCGACGCCCGAAGCCGCCAAGAGCACGCTCGCGTCGACCGGCATCTACATCTTCGAGCCGTCGGTGCTCGACCTCGTGCCGAGCGGCAAGACCTTCGACATCGGCAGCGACCTATTCCCGCTGCTGGCTGAGAAGGGCCTGCCGTTCTACGCGCAAAGCCGCTTCTTCAACTGGATCGACATCGGCCGTGTGAGCGACTACTGGAGCGTGCTGCAGCGCGTCCTGATGGGCGAAGTGGCACAGATGGAAATGCCGGGCCGCGAGGTCAGGCCGGGTGTGTGGGTCGGGCTCAACACCAACATCGCCTGGGACGAAGTCGACATCACCGGGCCGGTGTACATCGGCTCCGGCGTTCGCATCGAACCCGGCGTCACGCTGGTGGGGCCGAGCTGGATCGGCACCGGCAGCCACCTGCGCAAGGGTGCCAACGTGAAGCGCAGCGTGCTGTTCGAGTACACCCGCATCGGCGTCGATCAGCTGTTCGAAGAGATGATCATCGCCCCTCAGTACTGCGTGAACCGCAGCGGCGCCACCAGCTACGTGGGAGATGAAGACCGCGGACACCGCTGGGGTGACGCGCGCGCCTGATCGAAGGCGCACCTGCCAAGAAAAACGGGCCGCGAATGCGGCCCGTTTGCTTTACAAGCTTGAACCCTCAGAGGCGCCGGCGGCGGCTCACGAAGACGATGGCGCCGAGACCTGCCAGCATCATGGCGTAGGTGGCCGGCTCGGGAACGGCCGCAACCTGGATGTTTTGCAGCGACATGCCGAAGTTGGTGCTGGGCACGCCGCGCAGGGCAAAGATCAGCGAAGCGTCGCCGCCGATCTGCGAGACGAACGAGTAGGTGTTCCAGCCCGCTGTGGCGGTGGAATCGTGGAGCACGCCGCGCGTATCTGCACCCTTGAGATTGTCGAAGAGGAACCCGAATGTCAGGTTTTTGTCGCCATTACCGGAAAATTTTTCAGCCTGATATTCAAAGCTGACGTTGTAGGCACCAGGTGTGAGGTTGTCGAACACCTCAGCGCAGAAGCGTTGGCCGATGGCACTGGTAAGCGGGTCATCGCAGCTCGCCAGCGCGGCATGGGAGGCCGTGCTTCCCAAAGCCATGGCGGCAAAGGCCAGACTTGCAAGGATCTTCTTCTTCATGGGTTCTCCTGAGGTTGAGGTCGGAACATTCAGAGCAAACGGCGCTCCTGGTGAACAGGTTCATCGCAAGGCGAACTGCGCGGAACAGCTCACCACGGAAGCGGTGTACGGCGAGCTCAGGCCGGCGTTGCCTTTGACCTTGCGCTGCTCGCGCGCCACGTCGCAGCCGAGGTCGAGCGCGTTGATGGGCGTCCAGCGCAGGCCCAGGCCGACGTTGGTGGTGTTGTCGGTGCCCTCGAGCGCGGTGTTGCCGAGGGTGGAGTCGAAACCGCTGTCGAGCTTGCGGTGCACGTAGCTGGCCTTCGGGATCACGCGGATCTTGGCGGTGGCCGCCCAGGTGACGGTGAGCGCGGCGGTCTGGGCGAGGCTCGTGTCGCTCGACGAAGCGTTGATCAGCGATGAATCGAAGCCGGTCTGCCCGACGCTGCTGTCGCGCACCAGATTGAGTGCCGCCGTGAGCTTGCCGGTGGGCTGCCAGCGCCAGCCGAGTGCGCCCGTCCAGCCGTTGATGTCGCGCTGGGACTGCACGCTGTGGCGCTCTCGTGTGGCGCTCAGGCGGGTGTCGAGGTGGCTTGCGCCGGTGGCCTCGAAGGTGCTGATGAGGTCGATGTCGTTCCGCGTGAAGTCGTCCGGGCCCGCGCCGAAGCGCGGGTACGTGCCCTCGCTGTGGCGAAAGTTCAGCCGGGTGTTGACGGATGAACTGGGCCCGTAGCGCACGCCCGCGTTGAACGAGTGCTGGCGCACGTCCTGGTTGTCCACGTCGGTGCCGCTGTAGTCGTTCTCGCTGCCTGCCGCACCGGCCTCGAACGACAGGCGGGTGCTGACGCCCACCCGCGCCAGGAAGCCCACCGCGGTGGTGCGAAGCTGGTTGCGTTGGGTGTCGATCACGCTGCCGGCTTGCTCCCGGTAGAGGCTTTGCGTCTGCGCAGCGCTGATCTCGCCCGACACGCGTTCCACCGTCTGCCAGTTCAGCTTGACTGCGGCACGGTAGTCGGTGTTGTTGAGCTGCGTGTTGGTGCGATAGCGGTTCACGTTGGCCGCCAGGTCGGCACTGAAGAACTGCCGGCCGAGGGGCTGGTTCACGCCAAGCCGCACGCCGGTGGAAGAGATACGGTCGCTCACCACCAGGCCGCTGCCCTCTGGCGCGCGGAACAGGTTGTCTTCGGACGTGAAGGTCTGCGTGACGCCGAGCAGATAGGGGCTCTGTTCGTTGCTGTCGGTGGCGTTGTTACCGGACGCGTTGTTCGCCGGTGCGGCGCTGTCTGAACTGCTGGTGCTGCCCGAGTTGCCCGAGCTGCCTCCGGGGGCGTCTTGCGCGATGGCCTTGGTGGCCATGAGCAGGCAGATGGCCGCCGTCAGCAACGACAAGGCAAATGGCGAACCCGCAAAAAGCCGCGGGCCAGAAACTTGTAGAACAGAAATTTGAGAGGAGCCAGAAACCAGCGAACCAGATGCTGGGCCATACCAAGTGTTTTCGCTCCCTTCGGAGCTGATGTCAGTACGCATTGCGGTCGAAGAGGACGACGCGCACGGTGCGCGCGATGATCTTGAGGTCAAGTGCCAGAGACCAGTTACGCAGGTACTCCAGGTCGTAGTGGACGCGTGCCGCCATCTTCTCGACGGTGTCGGTTTCCCCGCGGAAGCCATTCACCTGGGCCCAGCCGGTCATGCCGGGCCGCACCTTGTGGCGCAGCATGTAGGCCTGGACGATCTTGCGGTACTGCTCGTTGTGCGCCACTGCGTGCGGCCGCGGGCCGACGAGGCTCATGCTGCCGAGCAGCACGTTGAAGAGCTGCGGCAACTCGTCGAGCGAGGTCCGTCGGATGAACGCGCCGAAGGGCGTGATGCGCGAATCGCCACGCGTGGCCTGCTGCACCACGCTGCCGTTGTCTTGCGTGGTCATCGAGCGGAACTTGTAGACCAGGATCTCCTTGCCATCGAGCCCGGTGCGCCGCTGTTTGAAGAGCACCGGCCCCGGCGAGCTTCGCTTGACGCCCCATGCCAGCAAGGCCAGCACCGGCGAGATCGCGACCAGGATCAGCGAGGCCAGCACGATGTCGGTGGCGCGCTTGATCAGGTGGTTGGTGCCGGTGATCGGCGACTCGAGCAGGCTGACCACGGGCACACCGTTGATGTCTTGCAGCTGGCCCTGGATCACGTTGATGCCGAACACGTCAGGTGCGTAGTGCACCGAGGTGGTCGTGTCCTGCAGCTTGCTGAGCAACTCGACGATGCGCGGCTGAGCGGTCAGCGGCAGCGTGATGTAGACGTTGTGGATGCCTTCGCGCTTGACATGCTCGACCACGTCGTCGACGCGGCCCAGCACCCGGCCGAGGGCGTCTGCATGCACGCGCTCAGCACCGCGGTCTTCGAAGAAGCCAACGAGTTCGTGCACGCAGTCGTTCTGCGAGGCCAACGCCTGCGCCATCCGCACGCCGTTGTCTCCGGCCCCGACCACGACGCTGCGTCGCTTGAACTCGGGCCGTTCATTGATGCGGTCCAACCAGTGCCGGCCTGCCACCACCGAGCCCCATTGCACAAAGGGTGTCAGCACCGCCCACCACATCAACGTGGAGCTGGAGAAAAAGATGAAGCTGTCGGTGGCATACCCGCACAGCAGCAAGATGGCCACCACGGCGGCCCAGTCGGCCACGATGTGAATGCCGGCGGTGAGGGCGTTGTCCTTGAAGCGGTTGGCACCCGGAAAGGTGAGCACCAAGACGAGCATGCAAAGGATCAACCCGGGCCGGTCGACATGTTCGCCCTGCCATCGCACCACCAGTGCAAAACAGGCCAGTGTCACCAGCGGTTCGAGCACTGCGGCCACGAACGCCTGGATGGATGGCGGTGCGCTGGGAAACAATCGTCCCGGATGAGTTTCTGCGCGCATTGCACTGGCTATCGCACCCGCCATCGGCACATCTGACATACGGATTCCCCTTTGACCGGTCAAGACTTCCGGCCGCGGGCTGGCTGCGCTTTTGGCGCCCGTGCATCCCTTTGCACAGCAGCCCCGACCTCTGCGTCAGTAGGCAAAGCGTGTGCCGTGAGGCCCATTCGGACTGGTGCGACGACGTAAATTACAAACGCTTGTAAATTGGTATTTGCGAGTAGCTGCTCACTTGAACGTGGATCTCCCGATCGCGTTCAAGCGTTGCGAATCAGGCGCCACCACTCCGTGCGCTGGCCTTCTTCAATCCAGCCGATGAGCAGGCCGTTTGACGCGTCTGCATCCTGTTGTGCGAGTTGCAGTGCAGCGTGTGCGTCCTGGCACAACGCGAAGCGGGCATCGCCTTGCCACGCCAGTTGCTGGCTGAGTGCGGCGAGCATCTGGCTCGGCTGGCTTTGCATGAAGTTAAACGGCATCGGCAAGCCGGTGCGCGATTGCTCGGCAATGGCGCGGGCTGCCGCCATCGGCGCCAGCCGGCTGCCGATGCGCAGTGCGGTGCCGATCGGCAGCGTGGTCTCTTCCGCGGCATCGAGGCACAGGCGTGCGCCGTACAAGGCCAGTTCGGCAAAAGGGCCGATGCGGCGCGGGCGTTGGCCGAGGCGCTCGGCCAGGCGCTCTCGCCAGTCGGCGGGCAAGGGGTCGACGACCACATGGGCGCTGATGTGCCAGGCGTTCACCGGAGTGACTCTCATGCTTCGACGTCCTCCAGCACGACGGCCGTGTGGCCGCCTCCGAAGCCGAGGATGTTCGCCAACACATGGCGTGCGCGCGGCGGTGCCTGTTCGGCCAAGGGAGTGTTCAACGCGGCATCCAGCGGGTAGTCAACGCGCGGCCAGATGCCCGATTCCAGGCAGGCGGTGAGCAAGGCCAATTCGGCTGCACCAGAGGCCCCGAGCGTGTGGCCGATGGACGCCTTCAGCGAGACCAGCGCGGGCAGTGTCCCGAACACGTCTCGCAAGGCCTGCGCTTCGACAGCATCGCCCGACGGGCTGCCGGCCGCTTGCGGCTTGATAAGGGCGATGTCGCCGGCCGCGACGCCGCTGTCGGCGAGCGCCTGCCGGCACATCGCGACCACGGCACCCGGCACAGGCCCCGCGGGGTCTTTTCCATCCACCACGTTCGCACCGCCCGCAACCCGCCAGCGCGCGGGACGGGACGACAGGTGCAAGGCCGCAACCGCTTCGCCGAGGACCAGGCCGGCGCGGCCTGCGCCGAAGGGCAACGACCGTGTCGCGCTGAGCAGCTGCATGCCGCCGAAGCCGCCCACGGTGACGCGGTTGCGCAGCTCCAGGCCCAGCACGAGCGCGTGGTCGGCGTGGCCGTGACGGATGAGCGAGCGTGCGCTGAGCACGGCATTCAGGCCCGAGGTGCAAGCGGTGGAGATGGCGAACACCGGACCGCGCCAATCGAGCCAGCTGGCGACCAGGGCCGGGAAGTTGGGGTCGCTGCCGTCGAAGATGCTGTGGTCTTCGAGCGCGCCCATGTCGAGCGACGACGAGCAGAGGAACAGCGGACCGGTACGCGGGCCGGCCAGCGCGCCGCTCTCGGCCGACACGCGCTGCGCGATGCGGCAGGCGCGGGCCATCCAGGCGGCATCGTCGTCGGCCATCGCGTAGTACGGCCAGGAGAATCCGCCGGCCACCTCGAAGCGCGTCGGCGCCACGCCGCCTTGGCCCAACGCGACGAGCGCGCTGGCGAGGTCGGGCCCAAGTGCCGAAGCCAGGCCGCGGCCGGCGAGGTAGACCTCGTTCATGCCTTGCGTCGGCCCGGGTGCTGGGCGAGGTGCTCCGCCAGGTTGGCAACCGACGTCAGGGCACGCCGCGTCTCCTTGCTGTCCGGCATGCGCACGCCATAGCGCTCCTGGATTGCCATCGAGACCTGCAGCGCATCGAGCGAGTCGAGCGCGAGGCGGGAGTCCGGGCCGAACAGCGCTTCGTCGTTACCGAGGCCGCCGGGCGGTTCGGGCTTCTCGGCGGCTTCGAGAATCAGCGTCTTCAATTCGGCGGTGAGGTCGGTCATCGGGCAGGGCGTTGAAACAGCAGCAGGGCGATCGCAAACATCAGCACGGCGAAGCCGCCGAGCCGCAACACGTGGGGCAGGGTGCTCGCGACGTCACCGCCGCGCAGCAGCACGGTGAGCAGGGCTTCGAGGCCCCAGTTCATCGGCGAGAGTTCAACCAGTCGCTGCATCGACACAGGCATCACAAACTTGGGGACCATGATGCCGCCGAGGGCAGCCATCAGCACGTTGGCGATCGGGCCGATGGCCCCGGCCTGCGCCTGCGTGCGCACCGCGCAGGCGAGTGCGATCGCCATGCCCACCGACGCCAGGCCGATGGCCACGAGCGCCGTCACCAGTGCACCCCAGTGGATGCCGGCGAGCGACAAGGCATCGCCGCCCAGCAGCGGCATCAACCAGACGCCGACGGCGAGCATCAGCACGGCCTGCACCGCGTTCACGCCGAGGTAGGGAACCACCTTGGCCAGCAGCAGCATGCTGCGCGGCACGCCGAGGCTGTGCAGCCGCGCGAGCGTGCCGTTGCTGCGCTCTTCCACCAGCAGGCTGGACAGCGATGCGATCACGAAGAACATGCCGAACACCAGCCAGGCCGGCACGTTCTGCTGCACGGAGCTGGGCCGCGGGCCGCTCTGGCTCGCGAAACGCTCGGCCTGGATCAGCGTGAGCATCGACGCGTTCGGTGGCGGTGGCGGTGCATCGGTGTTGGCCAGCGCGGTGCGGGCCTTCAACTCGCCCGCCGTGCCGGCCAGCTGCGCTTGCAGCGAATTGAAGAGGTTGCTGTCGAGCCCTGGTTCGGTCAGGAAGCGGATGCGCGCGGTGGCGGGCAGCGAGGGCAGCTCCAGTTCGGCCGACAACCCGGGTTGCAGCACCAGCACGTACTTGAGTTGGCCGCTGCGCAGCTGTTCTTGCCAATTGGCCGCGAGCGCCTCGGGCTTGCCGTGGCTTTTCTCCCAGCTGCGCAGCAGCGACAGCGCCAGCGCGCCGTTGTCGCGTACGTCGACCGCGTAGTGGATGGCACCTTGCGGTGGGCTGTAGTAATCCTTCAGAGCCAGCGACATGATGATGATGAAGATCACCGGCATCGCGAAGATCGCGACCAGGCCGTGCGGGTCGCGCACCAGGGCCAGCAGCTCTTTCTTGATCAGTGCGGCCAGCATCAGTCGTCCCTCAGCGAGCGCTTGGTGAGCGACATGAAGAGCTGCTCGAGGTTGCTGCGGCCGAATTCGGCATGGCGCACGCGGGCACCGGCCGCATCGAGCGCAGCGAGCACCGTGGCGGGTGGCGCGGTCAGCAGCAGGCGCACGTGGTCGCCCAGCGCGTCGACGGTTCCGAATCGCGACAACAAGACTTGCAAGGCGTCGGGCGCGATGCCGTCGGCGGCCAGCGTCATCACCATCTGGTCTTGCGCCAGCAGGTCGTCGAGCGAGCCAGCGCGCAGCACGCGGCCGTGGTCGAGGATCACCAC
Source organism: Rhizobacter sp. P2_G4 (assembly GCF_056403575.1). NCBI lineage: Bacteria > Pseudomonadati > Pseudomonadota > Betaproteobacteria > Burkholderiales > Sphaerotilaceae > Rhizobacter > Rhizobacter sp. P2_G4. The sequence continues at coordinate 162,668 of NZ_JBFUFG010000006.1, forward strand.
GTCATCGGCGATCGCCTCGATCTCTTCCATGTAGTGCGAGGTGTAGATGACCGAGGCGCCTTGCTTGGCCAGCGTCTTGATCGCATCGAGCATGAAGGCGCGAGATTGCGGGTCGACACCGACGGTGGGTTCGTCGAACAGCATCAGCTCGGGTTGGGGCAGCAGCGCAATCGCGAGGTTGAGCCGGCGCTTCAGGCCGCCTGAGAGCTGCGAGGCTCGCGTGCCGGCGAAACGTTCGAGCTGGGCAAAGGCCAGACTGGCCTGGATGCGCTCTTGCCGCTTGGCGCCATTCAGGCGGCCGGCCGCGGCGAAGCAGCTCAGGTTCTCTGTCACGCTGAGCATCGGATAGAACGCGTATTCCTGCGGCGCGACGGCAATGCGCGTGGGCGCCTTGGCACGCACTGCGTGCAGCGGCTCTCCGTCAATCAGGATCTCGCCGTGCTGCAAGGCCAGCAGGCCGGCGAGGTGCGAGATCAGCGTGGTCTTGCCGGCGCCGTTCGGGCCCAACAGACCGAGCACGCTGCCGCGCCGCGCTTGCAGCGACACGTCGTCGAGCGCCGCACCCGGCGCCTTCGGGTAGCGGTGGCCGAGGTGCTCGATCGAGAGCATCAGAGGGTGTGAATGGATCCGGCGTGCCCGAGCGGGCCGCCGGATTGCGGCCAATCAAGGCGCAAAGCACAGCCGTAGCTCGGGCTACGGCGAGCATTTGCAACGCAGAGTGGGTGCAATCTGGCGGAACGAGCGGGCATGTCGGATTTGTTCATACCCTCTTAGCGCACTGCGGTCCTGAGTTCGCGGAAGAACGCTTCCTCTTGCGCCGCCTGCTCGCGCAGCTTGGCGGCGATGGCGGGTGGATCGACGGGCTCGCGGCCCTTGACCATGCGTGCGGCCTTCAGCGCCAGGGCACGCCAGCCGTCGCCGATGTTCGTCAGCCGTTCGGAGAATTCGGCCAGCACTGGCAGATGCGCGAGCTGGGCGGCCTCTTGCAGAAAGGCGGCGTAGATGAAGCGGAAGCCCGCGCCGCCGGTACCGATCTCTTCCTGCATGCGCACGATGTGGCCGATGAAGTCGGCGCTGTGCGGCGCGCCTGCCGGCAGCTTCTGGACCTTGTTGGCCAGCAGCCGCATGCCACGCACGCCGGCGATGGGCACGGGCGCGAGCATGGCGCGGCAGTTCTTGCGGATGGCAGCGCGCACGGACTCGCCCGTCACTCTCTTGCGGTCGATGGACTTCGGGTAGTACAGCAGGCCCTTCGGTGCGAGTGCGCCCTTGGCAAAGCGGGCGCGCGAGAGGTCGGCGCTGGCGCATCGCACCGGCTCTTCAAACACCGGGTCGCTGATCAGGTAGTCGTCGCCGTCCTTGCCGTAGACCAGCAGGTTGTGCGCGTTGAAGTGAAAGCGCATGTCCGGCGGAAAGTAGGGCAGCCAGTAGACGGAGGTCTGCATGCCGACGATCTGCCCGTCTGCGAGCAAGGCATCGAGGCGTTGCTGGCCGGCCAGCGGCGTGCGGAAGGTCTCGAAGCGAAAGCGCGCGGCCAGCGGTGCCATCAATCCCTTGATGATGGAGCGCGGCAGTGCACGGTAGGCAACGACCGGCAGGCCGTTGATCTTGATGAAGGGCAGGTAGGCAAACGACAGGCTTGCAGACAGGCCGAAGGCCAGGCTCTCCGACATCGGCACGCCGTGGTGGCGCAGCAGGTTCGAGATGACGCCGCTTTCGCAATGCGCCGCATGCTGGTGCTGAAAACTCATGGCAACTTTTGAAGAGCGGCTGGCGAAATGCCGAGGGCTTCGGAATAGCGTTCGATCTGCTTGAGCGACAAGCTGGCGAAGCCTTCGGGCCGCAGGTGGCGTTTCACGCGCCATTGCCAGAAGCCGCTGGTCTGCGACAGCAGCGGCACGTCCATGCGGCGCTCGTACATCCAGAACTCCAGCGGCGAACTCACGCCGGCCTTCACGCGTTCACGTGCCTGTTCGGCCTGGGCGTGAATGGTTTCGACGGCATGGCTGGTGACGATCTCTTCGGCCTCCCACCCGGCCGATGGCGCGAGCACCATGCGGCCGTTGGCGTCCTTGGCGTACATGGCCTTGCGGTGGCCGCCCAAGGTCGCGTTGCCTTCTTGAGGAACAGATTCAATGTCCATTAGCAATAGCAAGCAAGCGAAGTGGTGCGCACAGAGCCACACCCGAAGCACGGGTTCCCCGGGCCGATGGGTGGCGCCCCTTGGGAGCAGGAGCGGAGCGACTGGGGGCCATCAAACCGCTTCCATGTAGACGAAGCCGCTGGAGAACCTGCCGCTTTCCGGGACGAACATCAGCAGCTTGTGTCCTGGCTTGATGCGCCCTGAGCGGAACAACTCATCGAGCATGATGAAGGGCGAGGCCGAGCCGGTGTTGCCCTTGCTCGTGAGGTTGCTGAACCAGCGCTCACGGGGAATCGGCAGGCCTACGACGTCCAACGAATCGAGCACGACCTGCACGAAATACTGTGATGAAAGGTGCGGCAGGAACCAGTCGATCTGGTCGGCTCGCAGCTCGCGCTTCTTCATGATCTCGGCGAGCGACTCGCGCATGGCACGGGCAATGTTGTCGTTGAGCAGGCGAACGTCCTGCTTTACCGAGAACACCGACTTGGCCTGCCAATCGTGCGTGGAAAAGCGCAGCCAGCCACGCAGCGATTCATCTTCGTTCTTGTCGGCGCCAGCGTACATGCAGACGGGCAGCTCGTGCGCAGCGGACGAGAGCTCGATCCAGTCGATGCGCAGAGAGAGCGGGCCGCGCGGTGCGGTTTCGAGCAGCACCGCACCTGCACCGTCGGACAGCATCCAGCGCAGGAAGTCTTTCTCGAACGCGATCTCGGGGCGCTGTTCGAGTGCCTGGAGCTTCTGCTCGACCTCGGCGTCGAAATTGCGCGCGAGCAGGATCGGCGAAGCGAGTTCGGACCCGGTGGCCACCGCGCGCTGCGACTCGCCAGCGCGCACCGACAGCCACGCATGCTTCAGCGCCGCCGTGCCAGCCAGGCAGATGCCGGCGCACGAGACCACTTCGAGTCGCGGCCAACCGAGTTCGCCGTGCACCATCACTGCGTGGTTAGGCATCAGCTGATCGGGCAGCGAGGTGCCGGTGGCGAGGCAGTCAACGTGGCCGATGTCGCCCATCGCACGGATGGCCGCTGCAGTGAGTTGCGCATTGGTCATCGCCGGCTCGCCGGTAGCGCGGTCGATGGCGTAGTGGCGTGATTGGATGCCGTTGCTGCGCAAGACGATGCGTCTTGCGCGCGATGGCTTGCCGCCCACGCGGCCGAGCACGTCTTCGATCTCTTCGTTGCCGACGGGCGCAAAGGGAAGGAAGGCGCCCGTTCGCGTGAGAAAGACTTCAGTCCTCATAGATGTGGCTGCGTTCCGTGGACGAGCCCGAGGGCTGCTCATACTGAGTCTTGATTTTAGTCAGCCACCTGCCCATGAAGGGCCGCAACAGCGCCTGCAAGCCGAGGCTCGCCGGCACAAGCGTGATGATCATCACGATGAGGAAGGTCACGTACAACGCCAGCACCGGGACGCGCTGCCACGCGCCGGGGCCGCCTACGGCAAGCAGCAACTTGCCCCAGATGAAAAAGCCGCGGGTACCCGCACGTTCGCTGAAATAGAGCCGGGGCTCGACTTCGACGGCGCCGAGGCCGCTGAGCAGTGGTGCGCTGCCCTTTTCGCGATCGTTCAGCAAGCCGTCGCGCAAGGCGAGTCCGAAGCGGCGCGAGCCCTTGATTTGCTCGTCGTTGAGCCCGGCAGGCGGCATGCCCCAGAAGCCCGTCTTGTTGCCCGTTAGCACCCAGCGCGGCGTGGTGATGAAGGTGGCGAGCGTGGGACCGGGGTCGATCAGCACCACGTTGTCGATCAGGCGCGCGCCTGCGTTGGCCAGCATGGCCTTGAGCTTGTCTTGCGCCGACAGCCACATGTTGCGGCATGCGATCACCGTGACCACCGGTTTGCCGCGCAGCACGCGCTGGCCGACGGGGTGCTTGAGGAAGGCGGTGACCGGTTGCGAAGGCGCGAGAAACCAGACTTGGTAGGGAAGCACGATCAGGTCGAAGTCTTCATCGCCGGTCAGCGAGAGCGGCTGCAGCGCGGGGGGGCACAGGTGTGCCGATTCTGGGAAGGCGTCGAGGAACTTGAAGAAGCTCCACGGGAAGGGAAACGGCTTTTGCGGCACCAGCGTTTGCACTTGCACCGCGATGCGTGGGTCGGCACGAAGCGGCGCGACGATCTGCTCGGTGAGGGTGGTCAATTGCCCGGATTGCGAATACTGGAGGACCAGCACTTTCTTGATCGGGCCAAGCGCGTCTGCTTCGGAGGTGCCAGTGTTCACGGGGGCAGTACTTCAGTTCTTTTGAGCAGCGCCAATGGTAGGCGGACGGCGGTCAGGGTAAGCCCTGCAAAGTGGGGAGCACACGGTCGCGTGCAAACCCTCGCAACGGTTATGTCACGAGATGTTTATTCAGGCCACACGGGGGACTTGACTGCGTGTCCACCACCAGCTCTCCGCGCTGTACATCGCGAGCGCCAGCCAGATCAGCGAGAAGCCGAACAGCCGGCTGGCCGAGAAGGGTTCGTGAAACAACCACAAGCCGAGCGCGAGTTGGATGGTTGGGCCGATGTATTGCATGAGGCCCAGCGTGGTGAGCGAGATGCGGCGCGCCCCGGCCGCAAACAGCAGCAAGGGGATGGCGGTGATGGGGCCCGCGGCGATCAGCCAGAGGTTCGTCGTGGCATCGGCCGACGGGAAGTGGCTGCTGCCCTGCCACATCCAGATGCCCAGCACCACGGCGGCAATGGGCGCGAGCAGCAAGGTCTCGAGCGTCAGGCCTTCGAGTGCGCCCAGCACGGCCACCTTGCGCAGCAGGCCGTAGCAGCCGAACGAACCAGCGAGCGCCAGTGCGATCCACGGCAGGTGGCCGGCTTGTACCGTAAGCCACAGCACGCCGCCAGCCGCCAGGGCCAGCGCCATCCATTGCAGGCGCCGTAGACGCTCGTGCAGCACGGTGTAGCCCAGCAGCACGTTGACCAGCGGGTTGATGAAGTAGCCCAGGCTCGCGTCAATCACATGGCCGTTGTTGACCGCCCAGATGTAGGTCAGCCAGTTGACCGACAGCAGCAGCGCGCTGGCAGCGAAGGCAGCCAACACGCGTGGCTGGCGCAGCACGGGCTTGAGCCAGGCCCACTGGCGGCGCGCGCTCAGCGTCATGATCACGAAGACGAGCGACCAGACGATGCGGTGGATCAGGATCTCGCCCGGAGGCACCGAGGCGATCTGCCTGAAGTAGATCGGGAAGATGCCCCACAGCGCGAAGGCGAGGGCAGCGTACAGGGCACCTGTGGACATGGGCGAGGCAACGAGACGGAGACGGCGGAGGCGCATTGTCCCAGCGACTTTGCTTCGGTACGGCGATGGCCACTTATTCGCTTCGAGTGAAGGTGTGGTGAAAGGCTCACACACGCCCCCCTGCAACGCGGGGGAGCCCATGCGCGGGGGAATGACAGTGTCACGAAGCGTCCAGACAATTCAAGCATTCCGGGGAGGAGTTGCCATGCCCATCACCATCGCTGTCGGGGCCCGTTCGTTGTTCGTCACAGCAACGGCGTGGGTGTTCATCATGCTGGGCATGCTGGCGAGCCTGTCGGCGCTGGTTCAGAACGCGATGCTCGCGTCGCTGCTGCCCGTTCCGGCGAATTCCGGCGTGATGGGCCTGCTGATGGACTACCTGCCCTGGGTCGTCGGCACCGGGCTCGTGATCTCGCTGGCCACGCTGGCCTCAGCCATCGGGCTGTTGCTGCGCCTCGACTGGGCGCGCCGCACCTTCATCACTTTGCTGGCGGTCGCCATCGTCGCCAACCTGCTCGGCTTGTGGCTGCAACAGGAAATGATGCAGTCGGTGGTCAGCAGCACGCTGGGCACGGTGGCCTTGCCGCCGCAGGCACTGGGCGTGTTCGGTGGTTTCGTCACTGCCGTGCGCGTGATGGCGGTGGTGGTCACGCTGGGCGCTTGTGGCTTGCTGGCCTGGATCATTCGCCGGCTGATGTCGCCTGGCGTGCGGCAGGAATTCGCCTGACTAGGGCCCCCCAGTCGTTTCGCTGCCACCTTGCAGGCCGCGCTGGGCCAGAGGCCCAGCTCTTCGCCAGGCACAAACAGTCCGCTGGACTGTTTGAGTCCAGGCTCAGCCCCAAGGGGCGCCGCCTGGCGGACCGGCAAAGCCGGATCCGCGGGCGTTGCTTGATGATCACCTCGCTTCGCCGGTGTGGCGGACTCGGTAGCTAGCGCATGTCTCCGTCGACGTAGAACCATCGGTTGTTTTCCCTGATGAAGCGGCTGAGTTCGTGCAGACGCTGGGCGCGCCCGCCGAGTTTGCTGCGGGCTACGAACTCCACCGTGGCATGGTCGTTGTCTTGTATTTGGTGGCCGCGTACCTCGAGCCCCAGCCAGCGCAGGCCCGCTTCGTTGATATCGAGTGCTGATGGGCGTGTGCTCGGGTGCCAGGTGGCGAGAAGGTAGTCGCTCAAGTCTCTAACGAAGGCGCTGTAGCGGGATCGCATCAGCGCTTCGGCGGTGGGCGCTTGCAGGTGCAGTGGGCCGGCGTGGTAGCGGCCGCAGCAATCGTCGTAGCGGCGAGGCGTGCCGCAATCGCAGTTCATGTCAGTTCTTTCTGCCAGGTTTCGCCGACCAGGTCGTGGCCGAAGCTGTGGTGCGATTCGCTGGCCACCAAGGCATAACCGGCCTTCTTGTAGATGCCCCGTGCCGCATACAGGAGGCTGTTGGTCCACAGCGTGATCTTTTCATAGCCGGCCAGGCGTGCGAAACGCTCGCATTCGTCCACCAGCCGGGCGCCGATGCCCAGCCCGCGTGCCGTGGGCTCGACCAGCAGYATGCGCAGTTGCGCGACGCCGGGCAAAGGTTCGTGGCTCGATTCGTCGCGCGCTTGCACCAGGAAAACGCTGCCGACGTTGCTGCCCTCGCGCTCGGCGATCCAGCAGGCTTCGCGTGTGGGGTCGAAGCGATCGACGAAGTCGGCGGCAATGCGGGCCACCAGCGCTTCGAAGCGCATGTCCCAGCGGTATTCCTGCGCGTACAAGGTACCGTGCCGTGCGATCACCCAGCCGATGTCACCAGGGCGATGGGGTCGCAGCAGATAGGGCGGCGCGCCATGCTGCGGCGCCTGGTCGCCGAGCAGGCGTTCGATGGTGGCCATGGCTTGCAGCAGTTGCTGCTGGCTGGCCTCGGGCAGCGCGCCGAGCAGGCCGGCCACTTGCTCGCGCGAGCGGGTGTTCAGCGGCGCGAAGGCCTTGCGGCCGGCTGCGGTGAGGCTGAGATGCACATGGCGCGCATCGGTGCTGGAGCGGGTGCTCTTGATCAGCCCGCGTTCCTTGAAGCTGCGCAGCAGGCGGCTCAGGTAGCCGGCGTCGAGATCGAGGGCATGGGCCAGGTCGGTGGCGGTGGGGTTCTCGTGGTGGGCAAACTCCCACAGCAGGCGCGATTCGGCCAGGGTGTAGGGCGAGTCGAGCAAACCTTCGTGCAGCACGCCGATGCGGCGGGTGTAGAACCGGTTGAAGGCGCGAATGGTCTCGATGCGGTCGGTCGTCGTCATGCGATGGCATTCTGCACAGATGTTTGCCAAAAGCAATCATCTGTTTGCCAAAGACAATCCAGGGTAGAGCGGGGTCATTTGCATAAATGACTGTATGAACATACAGTATTCTCATGGATGCGATGCCCACTTCCCTGCTGCCTCCGGCCCCTGCGCCGGTGCAGTCGGCGCGCGGGCCGCTGCCGCCTCCGGAGACCTTGCATCCGAGCTTGTGGCTGGCGCATCAGCTGGGCCGCAGCGCCGACAACACACTGCCTAGCGGCTTCGGCCCGCTCGATGCGCAACTCCCCGGCGGCGGGTGGCCGCGCCGGGTGTTGAGCGAGTTGCTGCTGCCACACCCCGGCATCGGCGAGATCCGCTTGCTGTCGGCTTGCTTGGCCGCGGTGCAGAAAGCAGGCCGGCTGGTGATGATGTTCGACCCACCGGCTGCAGTGTCTGCCCCCGCCTTGGAAGAACTGGGGCTCGACGTGGCGCAGCTGCTGGTGGTCCAGACGCATCTTCAGGTGCGCCCCGGTGCCGATCGCCTGTGGGCGCTCGAGCAGTCCCTCAAGAGCGGCCATGTGGGCGCAGTGGTGGCGTGGATGCCTCAGCGCTTGCGCTCCGAGCGCTTGCGCCGGCTGCAACTGGCCGCGCATGCGCACGACGGCCCGGCCTTTGTGCTGCGAGAGATGGCGGCGCAAGGCCATGCGAGCGCCGCACCGCTGCGCCTGGCCTTGCATCCGGCCGGCGCTGACCAGTTGGCGCTGCGCCTGCTCAAGCGGCGCGGGCCGCCCTTGCTTACGCCTTTGCATCTGGCTTTGCCGCCGGTCTTGTCTGCATCGGCGCTGCGCCGCGCGCAGGCCTGGAGTGAAGGCTTGGCCGAGGCCCCGCAGCCACTGCGCGCGGCCACCTTCGTCAACCTGGCGTGACGGTTGTGGGCTGCGGCTGCCATGTTGTGGGTCGGTCTCCATCTGCCATGGCTGTCGCTCGAATCGTTTGCGGCCACATTGCCGCCGGCACAGGCCGGGCAGCCCCTGGCGTTGATCGACGCGCACCACATCGTCAGTGCCAATGCCTGCGCCCTGGCCCTGGGCGTGACGCCAGGTCTGAAGCGTGCCACGGCGCTGTCGCTCGCGCCTCACCTGGTGCTGGGCCAGGCCGATGAGCTGCGCGATGCCCAGGCGCTGACGAGCGTGGCGCATGCCGCGCTGGCGTTCACGCCGGCGGTGAGCCTGTCGCCTCCCGATGGTGTGTTGCTTGAGGTGCAGTCAAGCCTGCGCTACTTCGGCGGGCTGCAGCCGCTGGTCCAGCAGCTGAGGGCCACGCTCGCCCCCTTGAACCACCAGGTGCATTGCGTGAGCGCGCCCACGGCGCAAGGGGCGGCTCTGCTGTCGCGCTTGCATGACGGTTTGCATTGCATCGACCGGCCTGCCTTGCAGAAGGCGCTGGATGCTGCACCCGTGTGGCTGCTCGCAGCCGGGAGCGAGCACCGCGAGGCCGTGCAAGGCATGGGCTTGCGCACGCTGGGTGAGTTGCGCCGCTTGCCGCGCGCGGGGCTGTCACGGCGTTTCGGTGTGGCGCTGTTGCAGGAGCTCGACAGCGCGCTCGGCGACCGGCCCGATCCGCGCGAGCCCGTCTGCTTGCCGCCGGTCTTTCAAAGCCAGCTGGAGCTGTTTGCCCGGGCCGACACCACCGAGCAGTTGCTCTACGGGGCCCAGGTGCTGTTGGCTCGCCTGGTGGCCTGGCTGTCGGCCCAGCATGCCTTCGTGCGCCGCTTCACCTTGCAGATGAAGCACGAGCCGCGATGGCGCCACAGCACCGAGTCGCCTGCCGTCACCGTGCTCGAGGTGGCCTTGGCCGAGCCCTCGCGCGACGCGGCGCACATGCTCGCGCTGCTGCGCGAGCGCCTGGGCGCCTTGCAACTGCCCGCGCCCACGCTCGAGCTGGGCCTGCAGTCGGACGACATCTCGCACCGCCCGCCGCCCAACACCGAACTCTTCGCCACACCGCAGAGCGAGCACGCCGGCCTCACGCGCCTGATCGAACGTTTGCAAGCCCGCCTGGGGCGCGACCAGGTGCAGCGCCTGGAGGCGGTGGCCGACCATCGGCCCGAGCGAGCCACGGCCGTTCACCCGGCGGAGCCGATCCGGCTGCGCGCCCGTGAAGCCGCCATGCATCGGCGTGAAGACATGCGCGGCACGGCACCCAGGCGCCCGCTCACCCGCCCACTGTGGCTGCTGCCGCAGGCCCTGCCGCTGCAAGAGCGCCACTCCCGACCCGTGCTCGATGGCCAGATGCTGCACGTGCTGGCCGGGCCCGAGCGCATCGAGTACGGCTGGTGGGACAACAGCCTGGCCGAGCGCGATTACTTCATCGCCCAGACGGTCGAGGGCGCGTTGGTCTGGCTCTATAAGGCGCGGCTGCCGCTGTCGGCCGAGCGCGACGGGTGGTACCTGCATGGCCGCTTCGCTTGAGTTCGTGCAGGGTCTCTGGCATTGCAGGCGCCGAAGCTGCTAGGGCCGCAAGTGCCACATCACCTGCGAAGCCAGCGGCGTCCATGCGCTGACCTTCACGCCGGCCTGCCGCAGCCCTCGGCCGATCCACACATTGCAGGTGGTGAAGAGGCTGTAGGAGCCACGCGCTTCATAGAACGCGTCGTCTTCGCCGTAATGCTGGCCCGGCACGTTCACGCCTTGCCCGGACTCCGAACGCACGAGTGTGGCGTCGATGTACTTCATGAGCGATGCGTACTGCGCTGCCGAGAGCGGTAGTGGGCGGCTGCCTTCCAGCAAATCGCTCTGACGCAGGTAGGTCACGTGCAGCAGCGAACGCCCGCTGCCCGACAAGGCCTGCAACGCGCGGCTCACCGTAAGGTCTTGCCAGCGCGGCGTGTTGAGATAGAACTCGCGGTCTCCCCAGCCGATGGCAATGAACGCCGCATCGGCCGGGATCTTGGGAAAGTGCCCCGCAGGAAACGTGAGCGCCCAATCGACGCTCTGGGTGTGGATGGGAAAGACGAAATCGGTGTGCACGCCGTTCGAGTGGACGTATGCGTTCACCGCCGTAGGCTCAGTGCGTTCGTGCGAGCCCACAGGCCACAACACCAACGCGTAGGCCACGGCAAAGTAGAGGGCTGCCAGGCCAATCGGCAGCAGCACCAAGCACATCAGAAGCTTCAAAGCGCGTCGCAACGGAGTGATCTGGAGTCAACGGTCGGCATGCTTGCCGACCAGGCGCACGACGGTGTTCCATGCGCGCGTGGTCACCGGCAGCGCGAGCGCCTTCTCCAGGAATGCATTCGGGCTGCCCGGCGTCTTGCCTGGCTTGTACGAGACGGACAAGACCTCCGAGTCGGTGAGCTGCACGAACTTCACGTCGCCCCGAGGCGAAGCTCGCGGAAAGCTGCGCGGGATCACGGCCTTGGCGTGAAGAAAGGTGACGTAGCAGTCGTAGACAGAATCGAGGTCGATCGACTTGAAGGGCCGTGTATCGACCAGCGTGGCGAGGTAGGTTATCTCGCGCAAGAACGCAGGTTCCACCAGGCCGCAGCTGGCTCCCATCAACTCAGAGGCTTCGGTGAGAATTTTCTTGGCAGAGCGGATGCCGCTTGCCTGAAACGCGATCGTTCCGTTCGTCAAAAACGACTTTGCTTCAGTCGCGCCCGCTTCGAGGAATGCGGCTTCGAACTGCTCGCGATTCGGGCTGTTGGCGCGCCCCAGGTTGAGGTTTCGGAAGAACGCTGCGTATCGCATGGGATGTGACCTCGATGGCAGTGGCGCCTTGCCGCTCAGGAGTCCGGCGCCAACAACGCGCGTGCCGAACCGCTCGGCGCACCACTCGGCTCATTCGGTTCTGAGATCAGCCCAAGTTCCATTCTTTGATCCATTGATGATGACCGAGCCCGGCATGACTGAGGATGAGTGCGAAGCGAGTGGCCGTCCATCGGATGGGTTGGATCGCATGCTCGGCGACCAACTGCGGGTCGTACAACATTGTCATGTGAGGTGTACTCGAGGATTGTGGGCGATGGCCGAATTGCCGCAGCGCCCTAGCGAGTGGCTGACGCAACCGCGCGATGGCTTCATCGCTCTTCGCGTCACACCGCAGAACGAAAGCGTTGCTTTCCTTGAAGCTCATTGCGCGGTCGAAAGTGATCTCGAACGGCGCGCAGTCCACGCGGCTCGCCGCAGCAACGGCCGCATCGATCTTCTCCTGAGGGATTTCATCCACAAAACCATCCACCTTCAGCAGCGTGATGTGCAGACGATCTTGCAGCAGGAGTTTGCCTGGGAGCCCGTACTGGCCGCGCAGCTTGCTTGCGAGGCCAACGAATTGCCGAGCGTCGGTGAACTCGGGAAAGATGGCCAGGAACAGCGTGTATCCGAACAAGGTGCCATGCGACGTGCTGATCAAGGCCGGCCTGAATGGTGGCGAAGGTGCATCGAGCCCGGGCAGGCTCAGCTGTGACGAGAGGGCGTTCGAACGCTGCATGGGATTTCTCCAGCAAGGCAGAAGCCTATAGGTGGAACGAAAAGAATACTGTATAAACATACAGCCTTCAATGCCACTTTGACGCCTTCGTTCCCGCCTTGCCCACCGTGCCGCGCCATGCAGTCATCCATCCTGCTGCCGTCTTACGCCGAGTTGCACTGCCTCAGCAACTTCAGCTTTCTCACAGGTGCTTCCCGCCCTGAAGAGCTCGTCGCGCGGGCGCAGGAGCTCAGCTATGGCGCGCTGGCTCTCACCGATGAATGCTCGCTGGCCGGCGTGGTGCGTGCGCACAACGAGGCCAAGGAGCGCGGCTTTCATCTCATCATCGGCAGCGAGATGCGCCTGCACTCGGCCTTCAACGGCGAGCCGCATGCGCGTCTGGTTCTGCTGGCGCAAACGCGGCGTGGCTACGGCAACCTGTCTCACTGGATCACCGTGGCGCGCAAGCGTGCCGACAAGGGCCGCTACCTCGCCCACCCCGACGATGTGGAAGGCAAGGTGCCCGACGGTCCCACGCTCGCCGGCCTGCCCGAATGCCTGGCGTTGCTGGTGCCGAGTGCTTCGCAAGCGTACGAAGAGGTGCTCGCGCATGCCCAGTGGTTGAAGAGGTGGTTCCAGGAGCGCGCCACCATCGCGATCGAGCTGCGCCATGGCGCGGGTGACGACGAATTGCTCGAGGTGGTGCAGCGCGTGGCGAAGGAAACCTCGTTGCCCATTGCCGCCGCCGGCGGGGTGCTGATGCACGTGCGCTCGCGCAAGCCTTTGCAGGATGTGCTCACCGCCACGCGCCGCGGCTGCTCGGTGGCGCAGTGCGGCAATGAGCTGCAGCCCAATGCCGAGGCGCACCTGCGGTCGCTGTCGAGGCTCGGCAGCCTCTACCGCGCCGAGTGGCTCGAGAAGACGATGGAGCTGGCCCGCACCTGCACCTTCTCCCTCAACGAACTGCGCTATGAATACCCGCAAGAGATCGTGCCGGTTGGCGAGACGCCCACGAGTCACCTGCGCAAGCTCACTTATGCGGGTGCGCTCAAGCGCTTTCCGCGCGGCCTGCCGGAGAAGGTGTGCGACCAGATCGAGCATGAGCTCGACCTCATCCAGCAGCTCGACTACGAGCGCTACTTCCTCACCGTGGCTGATGTCGTGCAGTGGGCGCGAGGCCAGAAGATTCTGTGCCAGGGCCGCGGCAGCGCCGCCAACTCCGCCGTCTGCTATTGCCTTCACGTGACCGAGATCGACCCCGACCGGGCCACGCTGCTGTTCGAGCGTTTCATCAGCGCCGAACGCAAGGAGCCGCCCGACATCGACATCGACTTCGAGCACCAGCGCCGCGAACAAGTCATCCAGTACATCTACGGCAAATACGGGCGGCATCGCGCCGCTCTCACCGCCGTGGTCATCTGCTATCGCCCGCGCTCGGCCTTGCGCGATGTGGGGCGCGCGCTGGGCATCGACCTGCAGCGCATCGAGGCCGTCGCCAAGAGCATTCAATGGTGGGATCACGGCCCCAAGAATCCCGAATGGCCGTCGGAGGAAGACGAGGCGGATGAGCCGCCCGGCACCGAGCGGGTCAGCAGCCTGAATGGTGATCGCTTGATCGAGAGCGGCTTTGACCCCGAGGCGCCGATCATCAAGCTGTGGATGGAGCTCACGCAGCAGCTCATCGGCTTTCCGCGTCACCTGAGCCAGCACCCCGGTGGCTTCGTGATTGCGCGGGACCAGCTGTCGCAGCTGGTGCCCGTCGAGAACGCGGCGATGGAGAAGCGAAGCGTCATCCAATGGGAGAAAGACGACCTTGAGTCGCTGGGCCTGATGAAGGTCGACATCTTGGCGCTGGGCATGCTGAGCGCCTTGCGGCGCTCGCTCGAATTCGTCGGCCACAAGCTTGGACGCGAGGTACCGCTGCAAGACGTGCCCGACAAAGACAAGCCTACCTTCGACATGATCTGCGCGGCCGACACGGTCGGCGTGTTCCAGATCGAGAGCCGCGCGCAGATGAGCATGCTGCCTCGCCTGCAGCCGCGCGAGTATTACGACCTGGTGGTGCAGGTGGCGATCGTGCGGCCCGGGCCGATCTTGGGTGGCATGGTCCACCCTTACCTGAAGAACCGCGGCCTCAAGGATGAGCAGATCGAATATCCCGGCGAATTGAAGCCGGCGCTCGAGCGGACCAAGGGCGTGCCCATCTTCCAGGAACAGGTGATGCAGATCGCCATGCTCGCGGCCGACTTCACGGCCGGCGAAGCCGACCAATTGCGCCGTGCCATGGCCGCCTGGAAGCGCAAGGGTGGGCTCGGCCCATTCCATGATCGGCTGGTCAACCGCATGGTGGAAAAAGGCTATGACGAAGCGTACGCGGAGCGCATCTTCAAGCAGATCCAGGGTTTCGGCGAATACGGCTTCCCCGAGAGTCACGCCGCCGGCTTCGCCTTGCTGGCCTACGACAGCAGCTGGCTCAAGTGCCATCACCCAGATGCCTTCCTGGCCGGTTTACTCAACAGCCAGCCGATGGGTTTTTACGCACCGGCGCAACTGGTCCGCGATGCGCGTGCGCATGGCGTCGAAGTGCGCGAGGTGAACGTGATGGTGAGCGGCTGGGAATCCACGCTCGAAGGCCCGCGTGGGCAAGACACAGGCGAGGTGCACGCACCGCTGCAGCCAGTGCGCCTGGGGCTGAACCGGGTCTCGGGGCTGTCGGAAGAGTGCGGCAAGCGCATCGTGGCAGCGCGGGAGCAGGGCGCTTTCACCAACGTCGAAGACCTGGCCCGCCGTGCCGAGCTGAATGCGCATGAACTGAAGGCGCTGGCGCAGGCCAACGCCTTGCAGGCCATCAGTGGCCACCGCCACCAAGCAGCCTGGGCCGTGGCCGGCATCGACACCCGGCCGACGGCCATGCTGCGCTCAACGCGTGTCAGCGAAGCGCCCGCCGAGCTGGAGGCTCCGGAAGAGGTCGAAGACACGCTGGCCGACTACCGGGCACTGGGGCTCACCCTCAAGCGCCATCCGCTGGCCTTGCTGCGCGAGCAGCTCGATGCCTTCAAGGTGCAGACGGCTGCCTCGCTGCGCAGCTACCCGCATGGCCGCTTGGCGCGGGCGAGCGGCCTGGTGACGCACCGCCAGCGGCCACCCACGGCCAAGGGAACGATGTTCGTCACGCTCGAAGACGAAACCGGCGCCATCAACGTGATCGTCTGGCCCAAGGTGGTCGAGTCGCAGCGCAAGCCCTTGCTCGCTGCCCGCCTGATGACCGTCTATGGCCAATGGCAACGGCAGGGCGATTCGAAATTTGCGGTGATGCACCTGGTTGCCACCAAGGTGATCGACCACTCTGCCTTGCTCGATGGGCTGGCGAGCCGCAGCCGCGATTTCAGGTGACGCCAAGCGCTTTGTAGGACGGGACCCACAGCCGAAACAGCGGCTTTCCGAGCGACACGGTCGAAGCTCCTGTCTACAGTGCGCTCAACAGATCGACGGCCTTCGAGGAGGCGCCATGAACGTCAAGTCCACGCTATACCTCTACGTTGCTGGTGCTTCCTTGGCCGTGGCGGCTTGCCAACCAAATGAAGGCTTGGCGGAGCGGGCTGCCAGGTCGCTCGATGAAGCCGCCCAGAAAATCAACAATCAGGCGGACAAGGGCGGCGACAAGGCGAAGGACACTGTCCGCGACGCGAAGAAGTAAGGCGCGCCGCCTCAGACCATCTCAGGTGCTGCCGTCGGCGCCTTGCTCACCTTGCGAGCCGGCTTGGGTGGCATTGTCATTTCCAGCGAGTTGTCGTGGCGTTGCACGATCTCTGCGCCGCGAAGCACATGCTTCAGTTCGCGTGCCCCACCCATCACGACGATGAGGTTGCAGCCCTCTTGACGAAGGTTGCGCGGGGTCTTCGCCTCCGGCAACCACAAGACAGCAGTCGCACCCCAGGCGCCAGCGGCCTGCATCAGCGGGCCCACCGGGTCTGACTTGAATTTCTTGCCCCGTGGGCCGACGAGCAAGGGCTCGCCGATGATGGGGTCGTTCCAGTCGGCATCGCCGTAGCCCTGGATGTCGATCACGAAGCGCACCCCGTCCGAGCGGATCACCGCCACAGGGATCACGCCGCCATGCGGCACGCGCTTGTCGAACTTCACCGCCCACTGTGTCGGGAACGTCAGCGAGCGGCGCGCCTTGCGAAGGATGCGCAGCGGGCGTTGTTTCTTCTCGGCATAGACCATCAGCGCGAGGCCCAGCACCGATGCTGCTGCGCCCGCGCCTGCGACCTCCCACCAAGTGCCCCAGGTGACGCGGGCGACCTCGAAGCCGCCGAGAAAGAATGCAAAGCCGAGCAGGATCTGTCCGAGCCAGGAAGCGAGATGGGTATGGCGCATGGCTGGTTTAGACGGGGGGATGTGGTAACCGATTCTGTCAAAGGTGTCCGGGTGCACAAGTGGCGTATTGCACAGTTCGGCTTGATTTACGGCCTGGGCATGCGTTGCCCGAGAATCGGGGCATGCACTTTCTGATATCTCCCGCCAAGACGCTCGACTACGAACGCTCATTGCCCACACCGGTGCTCACTCGCCCACGGTTCCTGGCCGATTCGGCCGAGCTGATCGACGTGCTCAAGCCCAAGACGCAGGGCGAGATCGCCGAGCTGATGGACTTGTCGGCGCCGCTGGCCTCCCTGAATGTAGAACGTTATGCCGCCTGGTCGAACCGTTTCACTGCGGCCAACAGCAAGCCGGCGATGCTGGCCTTCAATGGCGACGTGTACGAAGGGCTCAACGCGCCCACGCTCAGTCAGGACGATCTCGCCTGGGCGCAAGACCACGTGTCCATCCTCAGCGGCTTGTACGGCCTGCTGCGCCCGCTCGACCGCATGCAACCGTATCGCCTGGAAATGGGCACGGCGCTGGCCACGGCGCGCGGCAAGAACCTGTACGAGTTCTGGGGCGACATGCTGGTTCGCCAACTGAACCGCCAGTTGGCAGGCAGCACGCCAAAGGTCATCGTCAATCTTGCGTCGCAAGAGTACTTTCGCGCGGTGCAACGCAAGACGCTCAAGGCGCGTGTCATCGAGTGCGTGTTCGAAGACTGGAAGAGCAGTGCGGCAGGAGGCAGCTACAAGGTCATCAGCTTTTTCGCCAAGCGTGCCCGCGGGCTGATGCTTCGCCACGCGATCGACCGCCGGCTCACCGCGCCCGAGGGGCTGGTGAAGTTCAAGTCAGAAGGTTACCGATTCGAAAGCGCGGTATCTGAACCTGACCGGCTGGTATTTCGTCGTCGTATCGAGGATTGATCCGGCAGAATCAAGCGCATGAAATATCCAGCATCGACTTGGTCCGGGCCGACCGCCGGGCCGCTCCCAAGCCGGCCCGCGTCCTCCCGGCGGATCGGCCGTGGTATGCCGCCGACGAGGGGCTGACATGAATCAACACATCACTCCCGAACTTCGTCAATGGATCATCGACCAGGCCAAGGCCGGCCGGCCGCCTGACGACGTACTGAAGTCCATGATGTCCAGCGGCTGGGACGAAGACGTGGCCCTGGTCGCGCTCGAAGAGACGCTCGCCGGCTTTCTGAAGGAGCACGCCCAGGCCAACGGGCTGCCCTCGCCGGTGCCGGTGCCCGAGCCCGATCTCACCGACGCGCCCAGCTCCCTGGTGGTCGACGGCCATGAGATCAAGATCGTGATGACGCTGCGCAACCCCCGCGTCATCGTGTTCGGCAACCTGCTGTCGCATGACGAGTGCGATGAACTGGTCGAGCTGGCGCGGGCCCGCCTGGTGCGCTCAGAAACGGTGGTCACGAGCACAGGTTCGAGCGAAGTCAACGTTGCACGCACCAGCGACGGCATGTTCTTCGGCCGCGGCGAAAACGCGCTGTGCGCGCGGATCGAAGCGCGCATCGGCGCTCTGCTCGGCTGGCCTGTCGAGAACGGCGAGGGCCTGCAGGTGCTGCGCTATCGCCCGGGTGCCGAGTACAAGCCGCACTACGACTATTTCGACCCGGCGCACGCCGGCACGCCGACCATCCTGAAGCGTGGTGGCCAGCGCGTGGCGACCATCGTCACCTACCTCAACACGCCCGAGTGCGGAGGCGCCACGACCTTCCCCGACGTGAACCTCGAGGTCGCGCCCGTCAAGGGCAATGCGGTGTTCTTCAGCTACGACCGCGCGCACCCGATGACCCGCACGCTGCATGGCGGCGCACCCGTGATGGCGGGCGAAAAGTGGGTCACCACCAAGTGGCTGCGGGAAGGGCGCTTTGAGTGACGCTGCGCCGCTGCAAGGCATTCGTGTTGTCGACCTGACCCGGCTGCTGCCCGGGCCGCTGGCGACCCGGCACCTGATGGAGTTGGGAGCCGAGGTCATCAAGATCGAAGGCCCTGCAGAGCAGGGGCAGGAGGACGGCTCTCGCCTCTACTGGCGCACGCCGCAAGAGCAAGCCGCAGGGCAACCGAGCCTGATGTTTCGCGAGCTCAACGACGGCAAGCAACTGCGTCAGCTGGATCTGCGCAGCGCTGATGGCAAATCCGCTCTGCACGACTTGCTGAAGACGGCCGATGTGCTCGTCGAAGGTTTTCGCCCTGGTGTGATGAATCGTCTGGGCTTGGGTTGGGGCGAATTGCACTCGCGCTATCCGCGTCTCGTGATGTGTGCGATCAGCGGCTATGGGCAGCACGGCGTGTGGGCGCTTCGTGCGGGCCACGACATCAATTACATCGCGATGGCCGGTGTGCTGGAGCAGTGCGCGAGCGTCGACGGCGAAGTCATCACGCCCAACTTCCAGATCGCTGACCTGATGGGTGGCACGCAGGCAGCAGTCAGCGGCATCCTTGCCGGCTTGCTCGGTGCACAGCGCAATGGAGTGGGCCGCTTCGTCGACATCTCGATGACGCATGAAGTGCTGCGTCATCACGTGTTGGCGCGCATCACGCTGTCGAGCACGGGGCGTCCGCCACAACAAGGGCGAGAGCTGCTCTCCGGTGGAGCACCATGCTATGGCGTGTACGGCACGGCCGACGATCGCTACCTCGCGGTCGGCGCGCTGGAGTTGCCCTTCTGGCAACGGCTGTGCGAGACGCTAAGTAAACCGGAGTGGGCCGATCAGCACTGGTCACTCGGCTTGGTGGTGGGCAGCGATGAATCGATGAGCTTGCGTACTCTTCTTCAGCTTGAGTTCAGGAGTGAATCATTGGCGCACTGGGTGAACCGCTTCGACTCAGTCGATTGCTGCGTGACGCCGGTGCTGCGCCTCGATGAAGCGCAGACGCATCCTGCGATTTCCGAAAATTTGTCGAAACATCGTCAACCGGCGTTCTGAAGGCGGCGTTGTGGCAAGGGAGCAAGAAGCTCTTAACCCTTTGCAAAGGACATCACCATGAACAAAATCATCGCCGCGCTGATCGCCGCTACCTTCTCTTTCGGCGCTTTCGCCCAAGCCGCTTCGGCTCCTGCTGCCGCTCCGGCTGCCAAGGAAGCCAAGCCGGCTGCTGCCAAGGCAGAGAAGAAGGCCAAGGTCAAGAAGGCCAAGGCTGCGAAGAAGGCTGCTTCGGCTGCCTGAGCGTTCTCGCTCTCAGCATGAAAAACCCGGCCTCGGCCGGGTTTTTTGTTGGCACAGAGCCCGGTCGAGACCGGGCTTTTTCACGTGCACCTCGAGAGGATTCAGACCAGATTCAGGCGCGTCGGCGTGGTGCCGGTTGATCAGCCAATTCACCGGGTTGCGTGGTGCCGGCGTTGAGCCCCGCGAAGGGGCGGCTGAGGGCAATGCGCATCCATTTGCGCTGCTCCCAGGTCTGCGGGCCTTCGAGAGGCCATTGCTCAACGCGCGAGGCGAGTTCGGCACGTGGCAGCCGTGCATAGGCCGGCGCACCGGGGCGCAGCAGCCACACGCTGCGGCGGAGCCGCGACGGCAGCGAAGCCTTGTGTTCAGAAACCCAGTACACGCACTGGCGCTCGGCCCAGAAGCTCAACCGTTCGAAGTTCACGCGGCCTGCAAAGCCGGTTTCAGCGGGCAGAAGGATGTGTTCGTTCGGCAGCTCGACCAGTGCGAACAAGAGGTCGCCGGGCTTGTCACCGCTGCCGCGGTGCACAAAGATCACGCGTTCTATCTGTGCGGCCGGGAAACGGTCCACCTCTTTCTCGTCCTTGAAAACGACGAGGTCAGGGCCTTGCCAAGCGGTGTTCCAGGGGGTGCTCATGTGACTTTCTCCACAGTTCTGGCCGAAGGTACACGTTTTAAGCCATTGGGCTCCGAGCAGCGCGACAACCTGCAAGCGACAGGGGCTTTGGGTGACTCTCGTTAACAACTGGTGACAGTTGAAGCGCCGTGCGCTCAGTGCAGGTCGCCCGACCGGATCACCTGAATGCCGGGCCCGGGGTTGGTCAGGGCGCGCAGCATGCCTTCGGCGACCCGGGTGGCGGGGATGGGCCGCACGCTTCTGGGCAGCCAGCCCATCAATCGGGCACCCCACACTTCACCGGCGCGCACGGGCTGTCCGAGTGCAGAGCGGTCACCGACCAGGAGTGACGGCTGCAAGATGACGACCGACTCGAAGCCGAGCGCCGCGATGGCGTCTTGCATTTCGCCCTTCACTCGGTTGTAGAACACCCGCGATGTCGCGTCGGCACCCAATGCCGACACCACGGCCAAGGCTGTGGCACCCGCCTGGCGGGCCGCGCGGGCCGTGTTCACCACGGCATCAAAGTCGACCTGGCGAAACGCGGCTTTCGAACCAGCCACCTTGATGGTGGTGCCCAGCGCGATGAACACGTCATCGACCTTCGGCAATGCGGGCAGCGACTGGAAGTCGACCACCTGCACCTGCAGCTTGGGGCTGCTGGGCAGGTCACCTGCGGGCCGGCGCACCAACGCATGCACCCGCGCATAACGCGGAGAAGCCAGCAGCAAGGGCAGCAAGGCCCGGCCGATGAGGCCGGTGCTACCGGCCAGCAGGGCGACGCGTGGGGATGCGGATTCAGCGGCCATCGTGGATGGCCACTGTACTCAGCGCTTGGGCTGGGTCAAACGCGACGGCGGCTTGCCGCTGCCACCGCCGTCACGGCGTGGCTCGGGGCGAGGGCCTTGCGGGCGAGCGGCCGGCTGGGCTTGCCGAGCCGGTGCGTGGCCGCCTTCACGCGCGGGTGAGYGCGGTGCCGAACGCGGGTCGTTGTTGCGCGGCTCGCTGCTGCGCCCGTCGTTGCGGCCACGGCCGGAGTTTCCACTGCGTCCGCCACCACCACCGCCGCCACCACCACTGCGGTGACCGCCACGGCCGGCGCCTTCGCCGATCGTCATGCGGCCGAGCACGATGGGCTCGGGACGCTCGTTCGGGCTGGGTGCGAATCCGGGAATGATCTCCTTGGGGATCTCGCGCTTGATGAGCTTTTCGATGTCGCGCAAGAAGCCGTTCTCGTCCACGCACACCAGCGAGACTGCCTCGCCTTGCGAGCCGGCGCGGCCTGTGCGGCCGATGCGGTGCACGTAGTCTTCGGGCACGTTCGGCAGCTCGAAGTTGACGACGTGGGGCAGCTGGTCGATGTCGATGCCGCGGGCGGCGATGTCGGTGGCGACCAGCACCTGCAGGTCACCGCTCTTGAAGTCGGCCAGCGCCTTGGTGCGTGCGCTCTGGCTCTTGTTGCCGTGGATGGCCATCGCGCTGATGTCTTGCTTCAGCAGATGCTCCACCAGCCGGTTGGCACCGTGCTTCATGCGCGTGAAGACCAGCACCTGGTGCCAGTCGTTCTCTTTGATGAGATGGCACAGCAGGTCTTTCTTCATCTCGCGGCCGACGGGGTGAACCTTCTGCGCGATGCTGTCGTTGGTCTGGTTGCGGCGTGCCACTTCGATCAGCGCCGGCTTGTTCAGCAGGCGGTCGGCCAGGGCCTTGATCTCGTCGCTGAAGGTGGCCGAGAACAGCAGGCTCTGCTTCTTGGCCGGCACGAGTGCCAGCACCTTCTTGATGTCGTGGATGAAGCCCATGTCGAGCATGCGGTCGGCTTCGTCGAGCACGAAGATCTCGATGTGGCTCAGGTCGAGCGTGCGCTGTTGCGCGTGATCGAGCAGGCGGCCCGGCGTGGCGACGAGGATGTCGACACCACGCTTGAGCTTGTCGATCTGCGGCTGCATGCCGACGCCGCCGAACATCACCATCGATGTCAGCTTGGAGTACTTGCCGTAGGTGCGCACGCTCTCTTCCACCTGCGCCGCGAGTTCGCGGGTCGGCGTGAGGATCAGTGCGCGGATGGGCATGCGGCCGCGTGCATCGCGCACCGACGGCGTCGCCATCAGGCGGTGCAGCAGCGGCAGCGTGAAGCCGGCGGTCTTGCCGGTGCCGGTCTGTGCGCCGCCGAGCAGGTCGCCGCCGGTGAGCACGATGGGGATGGCTTGCGCCTGAATGGGAGTGGGGACGGTGTAGCCCTGTTCGTGCACGGCACGCAGCAGCGGCTCGGCAAGGCCGAGGGAGTCAAAAGACATTGGGGATTCCGGAGCAGATCGGCCCGTCGCTCACAAGGGAGCGCCAGTCGCAGGCAGAAGAGGTGGAGAGCATGGCCCTTGTGTAGGGCACGGCTCGTGTCAGAACTGACGTCAGCGCAGTGACTGGGGCCTGGGCTGGTGCGCGGAGTGTAACAGTGGGCCGCGCTCAGGCGGGCTGCAGGGTTGCCTGCTTGCGTGCACTCATCCACACGGTGAACAGGCCCAGCGCCGCCAGCGGCACGCCCATCCAGGCGAGCCGCGTCATGCCGAGCTGCGCAGAGATCGCGCCGCCGGCCGCAGCGCCAAGCGCGGTGCCCAGGTACAGCATCGAGGTGTTGAGCGAGAACAGCAGCGGCGCCTGCGCCGGAGCCAGTGCTGCCAGCCGCGATTGCTGCGGCGTCATCATGCCGAAGCCTGCAAGGCCCCAGACCACGAACACGGTGACGAGCAGCGGATAGTTGCCGTGCGTGAAAGGCACCAGCACCATCATCGAGCCGAGCAGCGTCATCTGCACGGTGAGTGTTCGCAGCGTGCCGAAGCGGTCATTGGCCCAGCCGCCGATCAGCGTTCCGGCCACACCCGACAGGCCGAATACCGCCAGCGTGGCCGACATGCGTTCGTGCGACATCGGAGACAGCGCCTGCAGCACCGGACCGATGTACGAGAACACGCTGAAGATGGCCATGAAGTAGAGCAAGGTGAACGACAGCGTCCACCAGACCGCGGCCTGGCGCAGCAGCGCGGGCAGGCCGGCGAAGCTCGCGCCGGGTGCGGCCAAGTCCTTGGGCACGACCAAGAGAAGCGTCGCCGCGCCCAGTAGCGACATGCCGGCAATCAGCACGAAGGGCCAGGGCCAGCCGAAGCGGAACGCAAGCCACGCGCCGAGCGGCACGCCGATCACATAGCTCAGGCTCATGCCCAGGAACACTAACGACAGTGCGCGCCCGCGCCGTGCCGGTTCGACCATCGCCACGGCGATGCCCGCTGCCAGCGGCGTGAACACCGCGCCCATGCCCATCAGCGCGCGGCCTGCGAAGAGCCAGCCCAGGTGGGTGGCGACGGCGCAAAGCAGATTGCCTAGCGCAAAGACCACCAGGCCGCAGCACATCGCACGCCGCCGCGGCCAGCGCCCGGTGAACACCAGCGCGAGCGGCGCCAGCACCGCAGTGGCGAGCGCATAGACCGTCATCGCCTGCCCCGCCGAAGCCACGCTCACACCGAGCGCATCGCTCAAGGGCTGAAGGATGCCGCTGAGCACGAAGGCGCCGGTGCCGATGACGAGGTTGCACAGGGCGAGCAGGTACAGCAGGCGGGGCATGGGCGAGGCGATGAGCATCGGGAAGGGCCACGCTAGCAGAACCGCGCTGCCCCTGGGGAGGCGTGATCCGTTGGGCGGCGGCCTGGGCACGTTCGGCATCGCCCCCCTAGCCTGAAGGCTGCCGGCGTGATCCGCTTTGGCGCGTGCTTGCGTCCTTGTGGACAGGAGCGTGGCATGCCGCTGTGCTCCGTTTTTCAGCACACACACAGGAGCACTTTCATGCCAACACTCAACACACCCACCCTCACTCTGGGCGACACGGTCAGCAACAAGCGCGACGTGACCGTCGCGGGCACCATCACCTTCGACGCAGGCGACGTCGGCAAGACCTACCGTTTGGAGATCAAGCTCTTCGGGGACGACTCGGCCAGCGACAACCGGCCGGCGGCCGACTCCGCGGCCGACGACCTCATCTACACGTACCAGTGGACATCGCCCTTCCTGTTGCTGCCCCGGCCCTTCAAGGCCATCACGGTGACGGCGGCCGGCAACGTGAGCTACTCCGAGAAGCGCGCGGTTGCCAGTGCCGCGCTCGACGAAGACAGCGGTGTCGTGTCGAACATGGTGGGCGGGGTGCTCATCCAGATGCCGCGCTCCGACGAGGTCTATGCCACGGTCACCATCGCAGGAGCGCCGGTAACCGCGAACACGGCCACCGTCACGGCCGGCATTGGCGTCTGACCGTCGGGAGCTCGGCGCGCCTCACTGGGTCACGCCCGAGGCCACGCCTGTGGGCCGCGTCGGGGTGTGCGTTCCGCCGCTCCCCAGTGTCGAGGTTGGGCGGGCTGGAAGGTGGGGGGCGCTGGCCTTCCTGGCGGGGGCGGCCTTGGCCTTGGGTTTGACCGGCGCCGAGGCCGCAGGCGCGGCCGGCGTGGCGAAAGCCGCCGGCGTGCCGACCCATGCAACGAGGGCCATCGAGGCGCAGAGGCCGGTCTTGAGAAGCATCGTCGTCTTCATGTGTTCGCTCCTTGGGTTGGGTCAGAACATCAGCAGGGGCCACAACTCGGCCACTTGCAACCGGGGCTGCGGTGCTTGCGCCAGCAGCTTCTGAGAATAGACGGAAATGGCGCTGAGATCGGATCGTTTGGGCAAGGCGCCGTGATACGCAGCGCTGGCTTGCAGCAGCGCGCGGCCTGTGGCCTCGCCAGGCGCTTGCCGCCACGTCGACTGCGCCAGCAGCAGCTCTGCCAGGGCCTGTTGAGGATGCCCTGCCGGCAAGCGGTTGGTCGCCACCTCGCGGGCTTTCTCGTAGTGGGGCAAGGCCTGCGTGACGCCGTGCAAGGCATCGGTGGCGATGGCCAACAGCATCAGCGTGGGCCACATGTCCTTGTGATGCGCGCCAAACAGCGTGCGCTGGTCGGCCAGGGTGCGGTTGAGCGTGGCAACGGCGCTGGCCGCATCACCGCGGCGGAGCTGGCATTCGCCCAGCAGGGCACGCGTGCGCGCGGCACGGCCGCGCGCCGAAAGGCCTGCCGCTTCGTCTTCGCGCAGGGCGGCGCGCAGCAAGGGCTCTGCCTGGTCGACCTGACCGCGGCGTAGCAGCAGGCGGGCGCCGATGAACTGCACCACCCTCATGACAGCCGGGTTGCCGGTCTTCGGCGCCGACTGCATCGCCAGCGCGATGGCCTGGTCGCTTTGGTCATGCTGCCCCAGGTGATGCAGCGCGACGGCATGCCACACCCGCGCATAGACCGTGTAGTTGTCGTCATCGCCCCAGAGCTCGACCAGCAGGTCGATGAGGGCCGGCATCAAGGTCTCGGCGCGGGCGTACTGGCCGAGCTCGACGTCGAGTTCGGCCATGCCATAGCGGGCGCGTGCCGCGGCGGGCGTGCGCTTGTCGGTGAGGTCGGCGTAGACGGCGGCGTAGAGCTGCCTGGCCTCGTTCCACTGGCCTGTCTCCTTCACCACCTCAGCCAGTTCGGACAAGGCCAGCCGGTGCGCCGGGTGGCCGCGCCCGAAGCGGGCTTCGGCCTGGTTGGCCGCCAGCCGCAGATCGCGCTCCGCTTCGTCGAGCCGGCCCTCGGTGCGTGCCAGCGTGCCCAGGCGCGTGCGTGCGTGGACGGGCTCCACGAAGCGACTGGCGTCCATGGTGGCGGCCGTGTCGATCACGTCGTGATAGTGCCCGCGGGCTGCGTCGTTGCGGCCCAGCAGTGAGGCCGCGTAGCCGAGTTCGAAGGTGACCCGCAGGTAGTCGTGGCTGCGGGTGCGCCTGGCTTCGCGCAGGTGCGCGTGGCTGAGCGAGAGGGCCGCATGGGCCTGCGCCACATCGCCGGCCGCGGACAGCATCAGGCCCAGAGGCTGGGCCACTTCGGCCTGCAGAGCCGGGTCGTCTCGCAGTGTCTTCTGCGACTCGCTCCAGCCACGGCGCAGCAGGTCGACCACGGGCACCTTGGCCGCCCCTGAGTCCTCGGGGTTCAGCTCGGTGAAGATGCCCGTCAGCAGCTGCACGACCGCGTGCGTGCGATCGGCCTCCTGCAGCGCGGCACGCCACTGCCAGGTGGTGGTTGCGATGCCGGCCACCAGCGTGAGCACGAGCGCGGCCAGCACGGCCACCTGGGCGCGGTTGCGCTGCACGAACTTGCTGGCGCGGTAGCCGAAGGTGTCGGGCTGCGCACTCACCGGTTCGTGGGCAAGGTGGCGCTGCAGGTCGTCACGCAGCTCCTGCACCGTGGCGTAGCGCTCTTGCGGGGACTTCTTCAAGGCCTTGGCGACGATGGTCTCCAAGTCACCGCGCAGTGCCTGCTCCAGGGCAGCGAGGCTGCTGCCGCGCGAGAGTGCTGCATCGGGCGATGCGCGCAGCGCGGCGGCCAGGCTGCGCGGCGGCTCTTCGACGATGGCGCGCGCCATCGCCGCCACGCCGCGCGAGGTTCCGCCATACGGCCGGGCGCCGCTGAGCAGACCGAACAGCACCACGCCGAGCGCGTACACGTCGGTCGCGGTGGTGATGGCCCCGCCTTCGACCTGTTCCGGCGCCGCGTATTCGGGGGTGAGGCCGGCCGCGCCCGCGCGCGTGAGCTCGGTGAGTTCACTGAGCTCATTGGCATCGACCAGCAGCTTGGCCACGCCGAAGTCGAGCAGCTTCACGTGGCCGTCGTCGCTCACCAGGATGTTGGCCGGCTTGAGGTCGCGGTGCACCACCAGGTGGGTGTGCGCATAGGCCACCGCCTCGCACACCTGCATGAAGAGCTGCAGGCGCGCGTCGATGCCGAGCTTGCGCGCGTCGCACCAGTGGTCGATGCGTTCGCCTTGCACATACTCCAGCACGAGGTAGCGCGCGCCGGCGGCGGTGAAGCCGGCGTCGAGCAGCTGTCCGATGTGCGGGTGCGCGAGCCGCGCGAGAAATTCGCCTTCGCGCGCGAAGCGTGCCTGCGCCTGCGTGCCCATGCCGGCAGCGTGCAGCAGCTTCACCGCAGCGCGGCCGCTGTAGAGGCCGTCGCTGCGCGAGGCCAGCCATACCTGCCCCATGCCGCCGCTGCCGATCGTCTCACGCAGCTCCCAGGCGCCCAGCCGCATGCCGGCGTGCTGGGCAGGGTCGTCGGCTGCCGTCGGCACGACGAGCTGCGGCGCTCCGTCGCTCAGGAAGTCCCGAGACTCGGCGGCGAGGTCGGCACCGATCATCGCCACCAGGCGCGGGTAGAGCGAAGGCTGCTCGGCCCGCACGCGCTGCAACTCGGCCTCGCGGGCAGGCTCATCGGCCGCCGCCCAGCGGTCGAACAGTGCCAACACCTCGCGCCAGGCCTGAGTCGATGACAGGGTGCCGGCCACGGCGGTCAGCGCATCAGCGGCTGAGGTAGTCGAACAGGAAGGCGCGTGCGCGGCGCCAGTCGCGCTTGAGCGTGGGCACCGACAGCTCCATCACCTCGGCGATCTCTTCCATCGTCATGCCGCCGAAGTAGCGCATCTCCACCAGCTTGTGGCCGCGCTCGTCGATGCGGCCCAGCGCCTGCAGCGCTTCGTCGACGGAGACCACGTCGGGGTGCTGCGGCAGCTCGTCGAAGGCGGCGGTGCTGAGCGTCACGTCGGCCACGCCGCTGCCGCGCTTCTGCGCCATGCGTTCGCGCACGTGGTCGACGATCACGCTGCGCATCACCGCACTGGCATAGGCGAAGAACTGCTTGCGGCTGCCGGTGGTCTGCCCGCCGTCGCAGCGCAGCCAGGCCTCATGAACGATGGCGCTCGGGTCGAGCGTGATCGGCCCGGCGTTCGACAGGTGCCCTCGCGCCAGGCGCTTCAGGTCGCTGTAGAGCACGGTGTACAGGCGATCTTTCGCCGCGGTGTCGCCCGCCTGCGCCTGCGCCAGCAGCAGAGTGATCTCGCTCATGCGGGCGATTCTATGCAGCGCTCCTCACCGAACTAGGGGGGTCTCTTTTGCTGCGCGCTTGCGTCTGTACAAGCAGGAGCCGATCGGGCTCTGCGTTGTTCATTCACCCAAAGGAGACCCGCATGAACATTCAAGGAAAACTGCATCGCATCACCAACGTGAGCGCCTTCGTTGCGAGCTATGTCAAGACCGGCGGCAAGCCGACCACCGGCTTCGCGCCGTGGGGCAAGGCGCGCGTGCACCTGGGCACCGATTTCCCGGGCGGCGACTTCGCGGGTGGATTCATCCCCCCGATGTCGCTGAAGGCCGACACCAACAGCCAGGGTGTTTTCAAGTTCGACGTGCCCGAGGCCTTCGCCAACGCGCGCGGCCGGGTGGTGGCATACAGCATCGGCTCCACACCCAGCCCCTTCCCGGGCCTGCCGCCGATCCCGGTGCTCGACCCGATCTACCGCTCGCAGGCCTTCAAGTTCACCGAGGTGTCCCCCGCAGAGCAGGCGCAGGTGCAGAACATCTTCATCTTCCCGGCCAAGACGCCCACCGAGGCCGGCGTGTCGCAAGAAGAGCTGAATGCAGAACTCGGTGCCCTGAAGAAGTCGCAGAAGCTCGACAAGTTGCGCGCCACCATCGGCTCGCACCACATCAGCGTGGCGGCCGAGAAGAGCGGCGGTGACCTCACCTTCAAGGCCCATGTGCGCGGCTCGACCTCGCACGACCTGGAGCGGGTGATCGAGATCAAGGCCGGCGAGATCGACATCGATCTGCCGGGCCCCGATTTCATCGTCGGGCTGTGCGTGGACGAAGACGAGATCGAGTCCAGCATCCGAAAGGGCTTGTCCAAGATGTCGGCCAAGGTGAGCAAGACGCTGCTGAACGAACTGGACAAGCAGTTCCCCGGTATCGCCTCTCAGGCCACGGTGTCGGTGTGGCGCACGCGCCATGTGCAGACCGGCGACAAGATCATCAAGTTGCCCTTGGTGCCCGACGTTCACGTCCCGGTGTTTGCCGTGGTGCCCGATGGCGCATTGGGAGTGCCTCGAAAACTCTATTGAGCCGGTATTGGGGCCATGGCGTGTGGGGTGGAACGGGTTGTCCCGGATAATCCTGGGTTTCCGGTTCCACCAGCGACCGCTCCACCCGAGAGAAGTGCCCCATGGCCCAGTACGTTTTCACCATGAACCGCGTCGGCAAGATCGTTCCGCCGAAGCGTCAGATTCTCAAGAACATCTCCCTCAGCTTCTTCCCCGGCGCCAAGATCGGCATGCTGGGTTTGAACGGCTCGGGCAAGAGCACGCTGCTCAAGATCATGGCCGGCGTCGACAAGGACATCGAGGGCGAAGCCACGCCGATGCCGGGCCTGAAGATTGGTTACCTGCCGCAGGAGCCGGTGATGAACCCCGACCAGACCGTGCGCGAAGCGGTTGAAGAAGGCATCGGCGGCGTACTGGCCGCCAAGAAGCGCCTCGACGAGGTGTATGCCGAATACGCCGCTGAAGACGCCGATTTCGACAAGCTCGCCGCCGAGCAGGCCGAGCTCGAGGCCATCATCTCCGCCGCCGGTTCCGAGAACACCGACCTGCAGCTCGAACTCGCGGCCGACGCGCTGCGCTTGGCGCCGTGGGACGCGGTCATCGGCAAGCTGTCCGGCGGTGAAAAACGCCGCGTCGCGCTGTGCCGCCTGCTGCTGAGCAAGCCCGACATGCTGCTGCTGGACGAACCCACCAACCACCTTGACGCCGAATCGGTCGACTGGCTCGAGCAGTTCCTGCAGCGCTTCCCGGGCACAGTGGTGGCCATCACCCACGATCGCTACTTCCTCGACAACGCGGCCGAGTGGATTCTCGAACTCGACCGCGGATCGGGCATCCCCTGGAAGGGCAACTACTCCACCTGGCTCGAGCAGAAAGAAGGCCGCCTGGAGCAGGAGCAGAAGACCGAAGACGCTCGCACCAAGGCGATGAAGAAGGAACTGGAGTGGGTGCGCTCGAACCCGAAGGGTCGCCAGGCCAAGAGCAAGGCGCGTCTGGCCCGCTTTGAAGAATTGAGCGACGTCGATTACCAAAAGCGCAACGAGACCAACGAAATCTTCATTCCTGTGGGCGATCGTCTAGGCCACGAGGTGCTCGAGTTCGAGAACGTCACGAAGAGCTTCGGCGACCGCGTACTCATCGACAACCTCAGTTTCAAGGTACCGGCCGGTGCGATCGTGGGCATCATCGGGCCGAACGGTGCCGGCAAGTCGACGCTGTTCCGGATGATCTCGGGGCAGGAGAAGCCCGACAGCGGCAACGTGAAGATCGGCCCGACCGCCAAGATGGCCTTCGTCGACCAGAGCCGCGAGTCGCTCGAGGGCGACAAGACGGTGTGGCAAGACGTCTCCGGTGGGCTCGACAACATCATCGTCGGCAAGTTCGTGATGCCCTCGCGCGCCTACATCGGCCGCTTCAACTTCAAGGGCAACGACCAGCAGAAGCTCGTCGGCAGCCTGTCGGGTGGTGAGCGCGGCCGCTTGCACCTGGCCAAGACGCTGGCGCAGGGCGGCAACGTGCTGATGCTCGACGAACCGTCGAACGACCTGGACGTTGAAACTTTGCGTGCGCTCGAAGACGCATTGCTCGAGTTCGCTGGCAGCGTGATGGTGATCAGCCATGACCGCTGGTTCCTCGACCGCATCGCCACCCACATCCTCGCGTGCGAAGGCGATTCGAAGTGGTTCTTCTTCGATGGCAACTACCAGGAGTACGAAGCCGACAAGAAGAAGCGCCTCGGCGAAGAAGGCGCGCGGCCGAAGCGGGTGCGCTTCAAGTCGATCAAGTGATCGGCGGGCACTGAGATCGAGAAGGGCGCTGCGGCGCCCTTTTTCATGGGCGATCGGAAACGGTCCCCCCAAACTTGGCAGTCTTGACGCTGTCACTCGCCGGTTCGACGATGCCGCCTCACCCTGCGAGGAGACAAGGCATGGCAACGGGCAAGACCACAAAAGCCGAGACGACGAAGAGCAAGGCGACCAAGAGCAAGACCAGCAAAGGCAAGCCGGCCAAGGCACCGCCCAAGCTCCTGTTCATGCGGGTCGCGCGCCCCGACCCGCCCGACTCGCGCGACCGGCCGTTCCGTCCTAACGTGGGTCGTGCGCCGGCCGCCACGCTCTTCCCGGCGGCGGGCCTTGCGGTCAAGGACCAGGGCGACACCAACGCCTGTACCGGCTTCGGCCTGTCACTGGTGGTGGAGCATCTGCTTCGCAGCGCGGAGCGCGAGTCCACCCCAGCCATCTCGCCGTTCATGCTGTATTCCATGGCGCGGCGCTACGACGAATTTCCGGGCTCCGTCGAAGACAAGGGCTCCAGCCTGCGCGGTGCGCTGAAGGGCTGGTTCAAGCACGGCGCCTGTCGCGCCGATCTGTTCGCAGAGATCGGCATGCCGGCCGCGAGCACGAAGCTCTCGGAAGACTGGTGGTTCGACGCGGTCAAGCGGCCGCTCGGCGCGTACTACCGCATCGACACGCAGTCCATCACCGACATGCACGCGGCGCTCAACGAGGTTGGAATCCTCTACGCGAGCGCAGGCTGCCACTCGGGCTGGGACGAGGGCATGAACCAGCCGCAGTTGAAGCGCCGGCCGACATCGTTCAAGGGCATCTTCGAGATCCCGATCAAAGGCGGGCACGCCGCGCACCCGGGCCACGCCTTCGCCATCGTCGGCTACAACGAGCGCGGCTTTTTGATCCAGAACTCGTGGGGACCGGAGTGGGGCTCTTACGGCTACGGAATCATCAGTTACGACGACTGGCAGAGCAACGCA
Source organism: Rhizobacter sp. P2_G4 (assembly GCF_056403575.1). Lineage (NCBI taxonomy): Bacteria > Pseudomonadati > Pseudomonadota > Betaproteobacteria > Burkholderiales > Sphaerotilaceae > Rhizobacter > Rhizobacter sp. P2_G4. The sequence goes on from NZ_JBFUFG010000006.1 coordinate 194,657, forward strand.
ATGGACTGCTGGGTCGCGCAGCTCGGCGTGGTGACGCAGGACCATACTGCCATCTCCAAGGCGATCAGCCTGCGCACCGATGCCGCCGGTCGTGTCGCGCTGGCGGCGAGCGAGGTGCTGCGCAACCGCGAGATCTCGCCGTTCATCGTCAACATGGGCAACAACGGCGCGCTCAGCAACAGCGGCGTGTTCCGCACCCAGCCGGACGACGTGCGTGCGCTGGTCGAGGTGCATCTCGCGCAGGCGCGCAAGAAGTGGGGGCTCGAAGACGAGGTGGTCGACGTGTGCATCTACGCGCACGGCGGCCTGGTCGGCGAGACCGCGGCCGCCGACATCGCTGCGCAGTGGATTCCCTTGCTCTACGACGCGAAGGTGTTCCCGATCTTCCTGATGTGGGAGACCGACTTTTTCTCGGCGCTGCTCGGCTGCATCGAAGACGCGGTGAGGGACGTGCCGCGCACCACCGGCTTCTCGCTCAAGCACTGGTGGAACCAGCGGCTCGAGCAGTTGCTGGCCCGCCCCGGCACGCGCATCTGGGGCGAGATGAAGCAGAACGCCGATGCGATGAGCGCCTACCGGCCCGTGCTCGCCGATGCGCTGGTCGACGAACCCGGTGGCGTGCGCCTGTACCAGCACTTCAAGCACGGCATGGTCAACAAGAAGATCCGCATGCACTTCGTCGGCCACTCGGCCGGCAGCATCGTCGCGAGCTTCATGATCGAGCGGCTGGCGCAAGAGGGCATGCAGTTCGAGTCGGTGAGCTTCATGGCACCAGCGGTGAGGCAGGACACCTTCGACCGACTGGTGCGGCCGCACCTCGAATCGGGTGTGGTCAAGCGCTACCAGCAGTTCCACCTCACCGACCAGGCCGAGCAGGACGACGGCAGCTGCGGGCCGTATCGCCGCTCGCTGCTCTACCTGGTGAGCGAGTCCTTCGAGGGCGGTGACACCACGCCCATCCTCGGCATGGAGAAGTTCTTCGCTGACTATGCGAAGAAGCTGCCGAACACGACGATGTACTCGTCGCCCGGGCCGGTCAGCTCCAGCCGTTCGCACGGCGGCTTCGACGACGACCCGGGCACACGTGCGCAGATCGTCAAGTTCATCCTGGGCCAGTAATCCGCTACAGCACCCGGCGCACGCGTTCGGCCTGCTCGTCGCTCAGGCGCTGAGTGGCCTGCACCAGCGCGAGCTGGCGCTGCGTCATCTCGCGGTAGAGCGCCGCGTGTTCGCGGCCGAGCGCTTCGAACGCCGCGAGGTGCCGCGCGATCACACCCGCGTCACCGCGCGACACGGGCCCTGCCACGGCCGCTGACAAGCCCTTGCTCGCAGCAGCGGCCAGCGTGCCCTGCGCGAGTGGGAGCAGTGCCTGCAATGCCTGCGCTTCGTCCACGCCAAAGCTGCGCCATGCGGCCACCGCTTCGGCCAGCATCGACAGCAGAAAGCTCGCTGCATAGCTGGCGCCGCCGTGGTACAGAGCCCGTGCGCCAGGCGGCAAGCGGATCGGGTGCATGCCGAGCAGCGCTGCCAGCTCCTGCAATTGCACTTCGAGTTCAGGCGGGCCTTCGATGGCCACCGAGCTGCCGGCAATCAATTCGAGTGCGCGGGCCGGGTCGGAAAAGATCTGCAGCGGATGAAAGCCGCCGATTACCGCGCCGGCATCGGCTGCAGGCTGCAGCACCGCGACTTCGGTGGCACCGCTGCAGTGAACCACGGCTTGCCCAGGTCGCCACGGCAACTGTGCGGCCACGGGTGCGAGCGCGTCGTCCGGCACCGTGAGAAACACCAGGTCGGCCTGCGCGGCCTCGCTCGCGTCGACGGCGCGGCAGCTTCCGAGTTGCGCCGCGAGTTGCTGCGCCGATGCAGCGTTGCGGTTCGCCACCATCGCAATGTCGACGCCCTGCCGGTGCAGGGCCTTCGCGAGCGTCGCACCCAGGCGACCGGTGCCGATGATCGCGATGCGGCCCGCCATGGGTGTCTCAGGCTTGCAGCGGCTTGTCGCGCGCGAGCTCGCCGCCCAGCGCGTTGATGAGGTCGGGAATCAACTGGCCCAGTTCGCCGGTGGTGATGGCCACGTCGGCATCGAAGCCGTTGTCTTCCTTGCCGCCGGTGGAGCCAGCGCCTTCGAGCGCGACGTCGAGCAGCTTGATCTTCTTGATCGTCATCGCTTCGGTGAGCACAAAGGAGACGCGGCTGTTCCACGTCATCGCCAGCTGCGTGGGCAGCTTGCCTTGCGCGATGTGCTCGCCGACTTCTTCGATGTCCAGCGTGTGGCGTGCATAGCGCACCGTCGACTTCTCGCTGTCGGGCTGCTTGAGCTCGCATTCGCGGTCGATGGTGAAGCCGGGAGGCGCTTCACGCGTCTTCAGCCACTCGGCCATTGCCGTGCCGGCCGAGGTCTCGGTCTGCAGCAGCGTGAGGGTGATGCCCCCGCCGAGCAGTTCGACCAGCATGCTGACGATGCGGTCCGCCGCCTTCACGCTGCCTGCACCCACCGTCACCAGATTGGCGCGCGGGTCGATCCAGATCGTGGTGGTGGACCGCTTCGGGAATGCACGCGGCAGCAGGCCGTGCACGATGTCTTCCTTCAGCTCGCGGGCCTTCTTGCCCTTGGGGCGGCGGCCCGTGTCGACCTCGATCTTCTCGAGTTGCTGCTCCAGCGTGTTCTTCACCACCTGGCTCGGCACGGCCTTGCGCTCGATGCACAGCTTGAGGATGAGCTGGCCGCCCACGCCTTCCATCAACACGCCGTTTTTCTCGCCGCGCGGTTCGACCCAGCCGGCGGACTCCAGCTGTGATGCGCCGCATTCGACGAAGCGGCCGGTGTCGAGGCGGCTTTCGATCTCGGCGCTCGAGGGCGGCTCCCAAGGGCCGATGCGGTAGAGGAGGGCGTTCTTGAACATGGGTGCACAGAGGGTTGGGGGGCGGATTGTAGGTGTCGGCCCTCGGGCTTCATCCGCGCTTCCACCATGGCCGGCTGGCGCATATCTTGCGAACATGACTCACCTTTACCGCAACCGAAAGAGCCTCCCCATGAAGAAGACACTCATCGCGCTGTGCGTTGCTGCCCTTGCCACCGCATCGGCCCAGGCCCAGGAAACCAAGGTCGCGATCGGAATGTCCGGCTGGACGGGCTTTGCACCTCTCACGCTGGCCAAGGAAGCCGGCATCTTCAAGAAGCACGGGCTCGACGTCACCATCAAGAAGATCCCGCAGAAAGACCGCCACCTGGTGCTCGCCTCGGGCGATATCCAGTGCGCTGCCACCACCGTTGAAACCTGGGTGGTCTGGAACGCCAACGGCGTGGCCGCCACGCAGATCTTCCAGCTCGACAAGAGCTACGGTGCCGACGGCATGGTGGTCAAACCCAACATCGCGAAGATCAGCGACCTGAAAGGCAAGACCGTGGCCGCCAGTGCGCCCGGCACCGCACCGTATTTCACGCTCGCGTGGATGCTGAAGAAGAACGGCCTCTCGATCAAGGACGTGAAGATCGTCAACCTGGAGCCGCAGGCCGCCGCCGCAGCCTTCGTCGCCGGCAATGCCGATCTTGATGCCGGCATGACCTACGAGCCCTACCTGTCCACCGTGCGGGCCAAACCCGAAGCCGGCAAGATCATCGCGACCACGCTCGACTACCCGATGGTGATGGACACCTTCGGCTGCGCACCGAAGTTCTTGGCCGAGAACCCGAAGGTCGCGAAGGCCATCGCCGATTCTTATTTCGACGCCGTCGAGATGATCAAGGCCGATCCGAAGAAGAGCTTCGAGATCATGGGTGCCGATGTGAAGCAAAGCGGCGAGGCCTTCGAGGCTTCGCAGAAGTACCTGCGCTGGCAAGACCGCGCCGCGAACCAGAAATTCTTTGCGGGCGAGCATGCTGCGTTCACCAAAGAAGCGGCCGAACTGCTGCTCGAGGCGGGGATCATCCGGCAGATTCCGGATCTGACGAAGCTGGCGGATACGCAGTTCATCAAGTGAGGCGAACGACGGCCCACTCCAACCCCCGCACGTGAAACCTCTCACTCCCGTACCACCCACCACCCGCATTGCCCTCGGCATCGCCTTCTTCATCGTCTTCGTCGCGCTGTGGGCTTTGGCCACGCTGAGCGGCTTTGTCTCCAAGACCTTTCTCGCCGACCCGATCACGATGGTGAAGGCCGGGTGGACGTTGCTCACCGAGATGGGTTTCATGAAGGACATCGGCATGACGGTGTGGCGCGTGGTCGGCGGCTTCGTGATCGCCGCCCTCGTCGCCTTGCCGCTCGGCGTGGCGATGGGGGCCTACAAGCCGGTCGAGGCCTTCTTCGAACCCTTCGTGTCCTTCGCGCGCTACCTGCCGGCGAGCGCCTTCATTCCGCTGCTCATCCTCTGGGCCGGCATCGGCGAATCGCAGAAGCTCGCGGTGATCTTCATCGGCAGCTTCTTCCAGCTGGTGCTGATGATCGCGGTGGTGGTGGGCAACACGCGGCGTGATCTGGTCGAGGCCGCCTACACGCTCGGCAGCAGCGACCGCGGTCTGGTGTGGCGCGTGCTCATTCCCGGTGCTGCGCCCGAGATCTGCGAGATCCTGCGCATGGTGCTGGGCTGGGCCTGGACCTACGTGATCGTCGCCGAACTCATCGGTGCATCGAGCGGCATCGGCCACATGATCACCGACAGCCAGGCGCTGCTCGCGACCGACCAGATCATCTTCGGCATCATCGTCATCGGCCTCATCGGTCTGGCGAGCGACCTGGGCTTCAAGTGGGTGAACCGCCGCGCCTTCCGCTGGGCGCTACTGGGGCGATGAGATGAACCCAAACCCGATTCTTTCCGTGCGCGGTGTCTCGCGCAGCTTCCCGGCCACGAAGGGCGGCTCGCCCACATTGGCATTGCAAGCCACCACGCTGGACGTCGCCGAGAACGACTTCGTCACCATCCTCGGGCCCTCGGGCTGCGGCAAGAGCACGCTGCTGCGCATCGTCGCCGGGCTCGACCATCCGAGCAGCGGCGAGGTGCTGCTCGACGGCTGCCGCATCGAAGGCCCCGGTGCCGACCGCGGCATGGTGTTCCAGAGCTACACGCTCTTCCCGTGGCTCACGGTGCGCGACAACGTGTGCTTCGGCTTGCGCGAGCGCGGCTTGCCGCGTGCGCAGCAGATCGAGATCGCACAGGGCTTCATCCAGAAGGTCGGGCTCACCGGCTTCGAGGGTCACTACCCTCGCCAGCTCTCCGGCGGCATGCAGCAGCGCACGGCCATCGCGCGCGCGCTGGCCAATGGTCCGCGCATGCTGTTGATGGACGAGCCCTTCGGCGCGCTCGACCACCAGACGCGCGAGCTGATGCAGGAGCTGCTGCTCGGTATCTGGGAAGCGGAACGAAAGACCGTTCTCTTCGTCACCCACGACATCGACGAAGCGGTGTTCATGGGCAGCCGCGTGGTGGTGATGAGCGCGCGCCCCGGGCGCATCAAGCTCGACCGCACGGTGCTGCTGCCGCACCCGCGGCACTACTCGGTGAAGACCACGCCCGAATTCATGGCGCTCAAAGCCGAGCTCACCGAGCAGGTGAGGGCCGAGGTGTTGGCCGCGCAAGCGCAAGCGACTTGACTGCTGACTAGGGTCGCGCGCGAGCGCGTCATTCACGGCCGCGCATTGCTGCGCCGCGCCATCGAACACCTCCAACCGGCTGGTCGCAATTAGCGGTTGACAGAGAGCTTTGCGGTCTCTATAAAACAAATGTTCCCAAGAATGAAAAAATAGAATAAATATTCTATTGGCGTTCTAACCCCAAAAAGCGATGCCGTTTGAACGGACGTCGCGAGGAGACAGACATGAATCACGCCCACGCGTCGTTGCGGGCCGGGTCGCGCCTTTTCGCGGCTTTGCTTTTCCTTTGTGCGCTGCTGCCGGGAGGCGCCAGCGCCGCCGGGCCCGGGTTGCCCAACCTCAGCTATGGCAGTGCCGAAGTCTTCAAGCCGCTCACTATCATCAACAGCGACGTGAGCGGCAGCGCGCGCGGCCAGGGCACGGTGCAGATGGTCGACGGCTATCTCTTCGTGCCCTTCGGCCGGGACTCCGGCGCCTCGGGCGGCGGCTTTTCGTTCTACGACATCTCCAACCCGCGCGCGCCGGTGAAGGTGTCGCAGACCAATGTGACTGCACTGCGCGAGCCGCACGGCTTCGGCTTCAGCAACAGCTACCCGGGCAGCTACGCGGTGATGCAGTCGATCGGCGGCATCCAGTTCTGGGACTTCACCAACCCGCTCGCACCGGCGCTGCTCAACTCCATGGTGCTGCCCGGCATCGCCGAGTCCGACTACGCACTCGGCGCGTGGTGGGCCTTCTGGCAGGCGCCTTACGTGTACGTGGGCGGTTCGGGCAACGGTCTCTACATCGTCGATGCGCGCGACCCGCGCAACCCGGTGTACGTGAAGACGGTGCCCACCAGCACCTGGGGCGGCTTCCGCATCGGGCCGGTGTTCGCGGTCGGCAACCTGCTGGTGATGACCAGCACCGATGGCAGTGGCCTCGCCACCATGGACATCAGCGACCCTGTGAATCCACGGCTGCTCGCATCGACCACCGCAACGGCAGGCCAGTACAGCGGCGTCGTTAACGGCGACCGCATCATCACCGCCGGCACCGACAACAAGCTGCATGTGTTCGACATCAGCAACCCCTCGGTGATCACCCAGACCGCGGTGTCGGCCGACATCGGCGGCAAGGGCGGCTACGTGTCGACCCAGCGCGGCTTTGCGCACGCAGGCTTCTCGGTCAAGTACGCCAAGATCGACCTCTCCAACGGCGCCATCGTCGGCACCGGCACGTCGAACATCGCCGACCGCGACGAAGACTTCGGCACCGTGATCGGCAACTTGGTGCTCATAGGCAACGACCACGGCAACGGCAGCGCAATCGTGCCGCACCAGACGGGGCCGATCACCGGTGCGCCGGTGGTGAACATGGTCTCGCCCAAGAACAACGCCACCGACCAGCCGGTGACCAGTCGCGTGGGCATCACGCTCACCGACCACATCGACCTGCGCACCGTGTCGAGCAGCAGCTTCATCGTTCGCCCGCTCGGCGGTAGCGCGCTCGCTGGCAAGTACAGCGGGCAGTCGTCCATCCTCAACTTCGCGCCCGACTCGCCCTTGCTGCCCGGCACCACCTACGAGGTGGTGGTCCCTGTCGGCGGCATGAAGGACGACGTGAACAACGGCGTTGCGGCCTTCACCTCACGCTTCACCACAGCCGGCAGTGCGGGCGTTTCGTGCACGCTCGCCACGCCGCGCGCGGCGGCGCTGGTCGGCAGCACCGTGTCGTTCAGCCCGGCCTCGGCCAGCGGCTCCAACCTGCAGTACTCGTGGAATTTCGGCGACGGCAGCAGCACCGCCTTCTCGAGCACGTCATCGGCGAGCAAGGCCTACTCGGCGCCGTCGCACTACCCGGTGATCCTCACGGTGCGCAGCGGCACGGTCACGAGCACCTGCTCGGCCACGCAGACGGTCTACGCCCAGCCTACGGCGACGGCACCGCGCTGGTCCGGCACCATCGCCTTCGACGCGTCGCGCAACCGCGTGTGGGCGGTCAACTCCGACAACGACTCGGTCACCGCCATCAACGCCGCCACCAACGCGAAGCTCTTCGAGCAAGGCGTAGGCGTGAGCCCGCAGACCCTGGCGCAGGCACCTGACGGCCGCATCTGGGTCACCAACCAAGGCTCGGGCAGCGTGAGCGTGCTCGACCCGGTCAGCGGTGCCGTGGTGCAGACACTCTCGTTCGGCCCCGGCACCCGGCCTTTCGGTGTGGTGTTCAACCCACTGGGCACCTCGGCCTTCGTCACGCTGCAGGGCGCGGGCAAGGTGCTCAAGCTGCACCCGAGCACGGGCGCGGTGGAGGGCACGCTGGTGGCCGGCACCTCGCCGCGCGGCCTCGCGATCACGGGTGACTCGAACCGCCTGCTCGTCACCCGCTACATCTCGCCGGTTGACCGCGGCGAGGTGGTCGAGGTGAACCCGAGCGCCTTCGCCGTCACGCGCACCTTCGCGCTTGCCACCGACCCCGGCCCCGACAGCGAAGCCAGCGGCCGCGGTGTGCCCAACTTCCTGACGGCCGTGACCATCCAGCCCGATGGCACGCGCGCCTGGATTCCGTCGAAGAAGGACAACACGCTGCGCGGCAGCTTCCGCGACGGCAATGCGCTCACCTTCGAGAGCACCGTGCGCACCATCGTCTCTCAGATCGATCTCGGCTCGAACGCCGAGGTGCTCAGCGCGCGCCGCGATCTCAACGACCGCGACATGGCGAATGCCGTCACCTTCAGCCCCCTGGGCGACTACGCCTTCATCTCGACGCAGGGCACCAACCAGATCGAGGTGATGGACGTGTACAGCCGGCAGATCAGCACCGGCATCGTCAACGTGGGCCGGGCGCCGCGCGGCCTGCTCATCACGCCCAACGGCCGGCTCTACGTGCAGAACTTCATGTCGCGCAACGTGGCGGTGTACGACGTGAGCGGCATCCTGAACGCCACCAGCAACAGCGCCACCAAGCTGGTCGACATTGCCTCGGTCGGCAGCGAGGCCCTGGCCGCCAATGTGTTGACCGGCAAGCGCATCTTCTACAACGCCGACGACCGGCGCATGAACCGCGACAAGTACATCAGCTGCGCCAGCTGCCACCAGGACGGTGGCCACGACGGCCGGGTGATGGACTTCACCGACCGCGGCGAAGGCCTGCGCAACACCATCCCGCTGAACGGCCGCCGCGGCGTGGGCCAGGGCCGCGTGCACTGGACGGCCAACTTCAACGAGATCCAGGACTTCGAGCACGACATCCGCAACAACTTCGGCGGCACCGGCTTCCTGACCGACGCGCAGTTCAACACCGGCACGCGCAATACGCCGCTGGGTGATCCGAAAGCCGGACTCAACACCGACCTCGACGCTTTGGCCGCGTATGTGAGTTCTCTCAACAGCGTGGGCCCGAGCCCGTTCCGCAATGCCAACGGCACATTGACCGCCGACGCCGTCGCGGGTCAGGCGATCTTCAACGGCAGTGGCCAGTGCAGCAGCTGCCACAGCGGCACCGACTTCACCGACAGCGCCGCCGGCGTGCTGCACGACGTAGGCACGATCAAGGCCTCGTCGGGCAAGCGACTCGGTGCCACGCTCACCGGCTTCGACACGCCCACGCTCAAGGGCCTGTGGGACACCGCGCCCTACCTGCACGACGGCTCGGCCGCGACGCTGCTCGACGTGCTGACCACCGCCAACCCCGCAGGCCGCCACGGCACCACCAGCGGCCTGAGCGCCACGCAGCTGCAGCAACTGGTGGCTTACCTGCAGCAGATCGACGACAGCGTGGATGCGACCACGCCGGTCGCCATCAGCAGCCTGTCGGTGAAGGACACCGCCAACGCCGCCGACTGGTCGGTGCAGAACAGCCTGCAGAACGGTGCCGTGCAATACGGCGACCGCACCTACGCCTTCACCACCGTGCCGGCCATCGTGGCCGGCGGCCGATGGATTCGCACGGCGAACGACTCTAAGTCCTTCACCGGCAACCCGACCGTCACCTTCAACATCAGCCAGGCCGCAGACGTTTACGTGGCGCTGGATGACCGCGTCGGTGCGCAGGGCTGGATGACGGGCTGGACCAACACCGGCCAGAAGCTCGTCAACAACGAAGGCGAGCCCAAGAGCTTCACGCTCTTCAAGAAGAACTTCCCAGCAGGCGCCGTGAGCCTGGGCCCGTCGACGGCCAGCGGCAGCATGTACACGGTCGTCGTCAAGTGATCGCCTGACGACTCCAACCACTCGAACCAAGGAGACACACGTGCCCCATATTCATCGAGTTCCTCTCACCGTGCCGCGTGCACGGGTGCTGCTGCAGTGGCAGCGATTCCTGCTGCTCGCCTTCGGGCTGCTGCTGATCGCCACGCTCGCGCAGGCGGCCAGCGTGCCGGTTGGCTTCAACGACCGGCAGGTCGCTGCCGGCCTCACCAGCCCGACGTCGATGGCGGTGATGCCCGACGGCCGCGTGCTGGTGGTGCAGCAGGACGGCATCGTCCGCATGATCAAGGCCGACGCGATGCTGCCGACCAATTTCTACGCAGCCGCCAACGTGGACTCGTCGAACGAGCGTGGTTGCCTCGGCGTGGTGCCCGACCCGGCGTTTGCCACCAACCACTACGTCTATCTCTATTGCACAACCAAGGTCGGCAGCGTCAGCCGCAACCGGGTGACGCGTGTCACCGAGGCCAACGACGTGGCCGTGGCCGGCAGCGAGCGTGTGATCTTCGAGCTGCCCGACGTGCCCGCCGCTACCAAGTGGCACATGGGCGGCGCGATGCGCTTCGGCACCGATGGCAAGCTCTACATCGCCGTCGGCAACCACGAAGACAACCCGCAGCCGGTGGCGACGTCCAACTCGCAGAACCTGGCCAGCGCCTTCGGCAAGGTGCTGCGCATCAATGCCGACGGCACCGTCCCGAGCGACAACCCGTTCTTCACCAACGCCACGGCCTACAAGGCGGTGTGGGCACTGGGCTTCCGCAACCCTTTCGTGCTCGACATCCAGCCCGGCAGCGGCCTCACCTACATCGGTGACGTGGGGCAGGGCAGCTGGGAAGAGGTGAACCGCGGCCAGGCCGGGGGCAACTTCGGCTGGCCAGCGGTCGAAGGCGCGGGCAGCAACGCGAGCTACATCAACCCGGTGTACGCCTATGCGCACAGCGTGGGCTGCTCCATCACCGGCACGGCCTTCTACAACCCCACCACCGCGCAGTTCGGCGTGGCGTATGTCGGCCAGTTCTTCTTCGCCGACTTCTGCAACGGCGCGATCAAGTACTTCGCGCCGTCGACACCGAACACCGTGACGACCTTCGCCAGCGGCATCGGCAACCCGACCAACATCGGCATCGCACCGAGCGGCGCCATGTACTACCTGGCACGCAACCAGGCCACCGGCACGCCAGCGCCGGGTGCGGGCACGGTGGGCAAGATCACCTACACCGGCAGCCAGGCGCCGCGCATCACGCAGCAGCCGCAGAGCCAGACGGTCTACGTGGGCACGGCAGCCACCTTTGCTGCCGCGGCCGATGGCGCCACCTCGTTCCAGTGGCAACGCAACGGCGCCAACATCAGCGGCGCGACGGCCGGCAGCTACACGCTGGCCACCACCACGGTCAACGACACCGGCTCGCGCTTCCGCGCGGTGGCCACCAACTCGTTCGGCAGCGTGACGACGGACGAAGCCACGCTGACGGTAACGACCAACCGCGCGCCCACTGCGCGCATCGACACACCCTCGGCCACCACCGGCTTTGCCACCGGCGACGTCATCACCTACAGCGGTGTCGGCACCGACCCCGAGGACGGCAACATCGCCGCCGCCAACCTCAGCTGGAAGGTCGACTTCCAGCACGACACGCACGCGCACTCGTTCATCACGCCGGTCAGCGGCAGCAGCGGGCAGTTCACCGTGCCCGACTTCGAGGCCAGCGAAGCCAACATGTGGCTGCGCATCACGCTCACGGTGCGCGACTCGTCGGGCGCCACGAACTCCGTCACGCGCGACATCTTCCCGCGCACGCAGGTGAGCAGCTTCCCGCTGATCGGCACGCCGGCCAATGGATGGGGGCCGTACGAGGTCGACCGCAGCAACGGTGAGCAGGGTGCGGCCGATGGCCGGCAGATCTCCATCGGCGGCGTGCTCTACCAGCGCGGGATCGGCGTGCATGCACCGTCGGACCTGCGCTTCAACCTCAACCGCACCTGCTCGGGCAACTTCGTGGCCGACCTTGGCGTGGATGACGAGGTGGCCGACAACGGCAGCGTCGTCTTCCAGGTCTACCTCGACGGCACGCTGGCGTACGACAGCGGCGTGCTCACCGGCGCTTCGCTGCGCAAGACGGCCATCGTGCCGGTGGCCAACAAGGCCGAACTGCGCCTGGTCGTCACCGATGGCGGCAACGGCGACGGCTACGACCACGCCGATTGGGGCGGGGCGCGCGTGACAGGCTGCGGTGCGCCGCCGGCCGTCACGCCGTCGAACCTGCTGGTGTCTGACGGCGCCAACTCGGCCAATTGGTCGGTGCAGAACAACCTGCAGGCGGGCAATCTGTCGTTCGGCGACCGCACCTTCACCTTCACCGCCGTGCCGGCGGTCGTGGCCGGCGGCAACTGGATCCGCACCGCCAATGCGTCCAAGGCCTACACAGGCAACCCGCTGGCGACCTTCGCGATCTCGGCGGCGGCCGATGTCTACGTCGCGCTGGACAACCGCGCGCCGCTGCCGTCGTGGGTCGACAGCAGCTGGGTCGATACCGGCGCTGACCTCACCATGGCCGAAAGCTCCACGGTGTCGCGCGGCTTCAGCCTGTTCAAGAAGCGCTTCAACGCCGGCACCGTCTCGCTCGGGCCGTGGAACAACACCGGGACCAGCATGTACACGGTGATCGTCAAGTAGCGCTCTCTGGAGCCGGCAGGCCGCGCGCCTGCCGGCTCTTCGTGCCTCGCCCCTCGAAAACCGCCGCTCGTCGCAGCGGGGCCGGGGGCGCCTTGGGAAAGGCGTCGATTGGCCGTATCGTGCGGCGCATGAACTCTCCTGCGCCCTCGTCTCACCGGCCCGGTTTGGGGGCCTTGCTCAAGGCCTCGTTCAAGCCCTGGCGGCTGGTGGTCAGTCTGGCCATCGCGACGCTGGTGGCGATGGCACTCAATCCGATCTTCATCACCTCCTTCGTGAGCGTCTGGGCACGCACGGTCTTCGTCGGCGTGGTGCTGCTGCTGGCGTTCGAGGTGGCCGGCCACTGGCCGCTGCGCTGGATGCCGCGCTGGGTGGCGCAGTTGCTCGCCGTGGGCCTGGCCGCGCCGGTTGCCACCTCGCTTGCCTACCTGTTGATCGTGGGCGGCAATGTGCGGGAGTTCCTTCAACACGAAGGGCTCATCTCGGGCTTCTTCTACATCAGCGCGGTCAGCCTGGTGGTCGGCCTGCTGCTGGCGCTCGGCGTGCTCTACCGCCAGCGTGACGTGCAGGCGCGCGCGCAGGAACTCGCGTTTGCGCTCGAGCGCAGTCAGCTCGAGAAGCAGGCGCTCGACGCGCGCTTGCGCCTGCTGCACGCGCAGATCGAGCCGCACTTCCTGTTCAACACGCTGGCCAATGTGCAGCAGCTGGTCGAGTCGGGCTCGCCTCGCGCAGCACCCGTGCTGCAGAGCCTGATCGCCTACCTGCGCGCCGCCGTGCCGACGCTGGGCGACGGCAACGCCACGCTGGGCACCGAGATGGCACTGGTCAAGGCCTACCTCGAGCTGATGCGCATGCGCATGCCCGATCGGCTGGAGTTCAGCGTTGATTGGCCCGCCGAGTTGGCTTCCCTGCGCTTCCCGCCCATGGCCCTGCTCACGCTGGTTGAGAACGCGGTGCGCCACGGCATCGACCCCAGCGAAACCGGCGGGCGCATTCGGGTTGAGGCGAGCGAACGGTCGGGCGGCGTCGAGGTGTCGGTCACCGACACCGGCGTCGGCATGGGCGAGACCGCGGCACCCGGCACCGGCTTGACCAATCTGCGCGAAAGGCTGCGCGTGTTCTTCGGCGATGCGGCACAGTTGCAGATGCTCGATGAGCCCCCGCACGGCTTGAAGGCCGTGATCGCATTCCCGAAAGGCTGAGCCCGCATGCCGACCGCCCTTGTCGCCGACGACGAACCCCTGCTGCGTGAACGCCTGTGCGGCCTGCTGGCTCGCCTGTGGCCTGAGTTGATCATCGTCGCGCAGGCGCGCAACGGGCGCGAGGCGGTGGAGATGTTCGACGAGCACGCGCCGCAGGTCGTCTTTCTCGACGTGCACATGCCGGGCCTGAACGGCGTGGAGGCTGCACGCTCCATCGCACGGCGTGCCGAAGTGGTGTTCGTCACCGCCTACGAGCAGTACGCCGTCACCGCGTTCGAGCAGGGCGCACTCGACTACGTCGTCAAACCCTTCGACGAAGCGCGGCTCGCCGACACGGTGCAACGCTTGCAGCAGCGCCTGGCGCGCGCGCCGGAAGGTGATGACGCCAAGCTCGATGCAGTGATCGAGAAGATGTCGGCCGAGCTCCGCCGCCGTGTCACCACGACCGGTTGGCTGCAGTGGATCAAGGCCTCCGTGGGCACCAGCGTGCGGCTGATTCCGGTCGAGCAGGTGGTCTACCTGCGCTCCGACGAGAAGTACACGCTGGTGGTGTGGGAAGGCGGCGAGGCGCTCATCCGCAAGAGCATCCGCGAGCTGGCCGACGAACTCGACCCCGAGCGCTTTGTGCAGGTGCATCGCTCAGTCATCGTCAACCTGCATCAGGTGAGCCAGGTTGCGCGCGGCCCGAACGAGACGGCCGAGGTGCACCTGAAAGGCCGCACCGAGCTGCTGCCGGTGAGCCGCAGCTTCGTGCACGTGTTTCGCCACATGTGAGTGGCGAAGCGTTCAGGTGTTGAAGTGGCGCGCGAACACCGGCGCGATGTGCGGGTGTGATTCGATGCGCTTCAAGGTGGCGAGAAACTCCGGCCGTGCCTGAGCAAGGTGTGCCCGCGTGCCCGACCATTTCGACACCACGGCCGCCAGCATGTCGAGCGCACGTGGTTGCGTGTCGCGCAGCTGTGCCGAGAACTGGTCGGCGAAGACATCCCAGTGGTGGTGCAGCCGCGCACGCGTGCCGCGGATGATCCGCTCGCGGGCCGAGTCGTCGATGTCGGCGCACCAGCGTTCCGGGTAGTCGATGACGCTGATGGCCGAATAGCAATTGGCCGTGATGTAGACCAGCCCGCGGATCGATTGCGCGCGGGCCGGTTCATCGGCGGGCAGCAGCTCGGCCCGTGGGTAGGCAAGCCCGAGGTGGATCAGGATGGCGGCGCTCTCGGTGAGCACGCTGCCGTCGGGCATCGCGAGCGTGGGGATCTGCTGCAACGGGTTGACGGCTCCCAGCTCGGCCAGCGCCGAATCGGGCTCCCAGGTCGCCGCACTGACGATGCGAAACGGTTCGCCGGTGCGTGCCAGCGCGGCTTCGATGGCAGCCGACCCGGAGCCCGCGCTTCCGAACAAGGTGTACATGGGTTCACCTCCGAGAAAGATGAACCCGCAGGTTAGCCCAGCGGCTCAATCCCTTGCACCGTGCAGCAATACGCCGCGGCCTTCGGCCGGCGTCAACGCGACCGCCGATGCGCTCTTGTGGGTGTGGCTGGCGCGCTTGGCGGTGATGACCACCGTCTCCAGCACGATGGGTTGCGCCGGCATGCTCCGTGCGGCCACTGCGGCCACGACTGCGTCAGTGCGCGGTGTGGAGAACAGGCCCGATGCGATCGCGGCCGTGCCGGCGATCAGCATGATGAAGGTGAGGAGGGGAGCGAAGATGCGGTCGATCATGGTGGGCTCCGAACGTTGGGTTTGACTGGCGACGAAATGGACTTTAGGCAGCGGGTCCGTCGCTTCCCAACGGATTGCGATGAACTGCGGGAAGTGCGGGACGGACTGCAGGCTCCAGTGATCGGTGACGCGTTGTCAGCGACTGGCAGCAGTGCGTTCATCAACGAAAAGAGCAGACAAAAAAAGGGCGACACGGCATGACCGTGTCGCCAACAGGAGACCTGCTCCGCGGTTCACCAAGCCGGGATCACCGGCCGGTGTACCCACATGGAGCAGGCATGTTCACGAGGTGCGCTTGGCGGTGATGACCACCGCTTCAAGCTGAATGACGGGCGCCTTGGCGACTTGCTCGACGGGCTGCGTGGCCGGCGACGAGAACAGAGCCATCGCGATGGCGACGTGGCCTGCGATCAGAACCGAGAAGGTCAGGGCGGGTGCGATGAAACGTTCGATCATGTTGGGCTCCAGTGGGTTTGTGTGTTGCGTTGGAGTGAACTTTAGGCAGCAGCCGTAGCGCCCGCCATCGGTCTGCGACGAACTGCGGGAAGCGCGGGATGGGCCGCAGATTGGCGAGCTGAGCGGTGCCGGTGGATCGAGGTGATGCGCTCGTTCGGCTGCACAGCGGCCGCAGGGCAAGGGCAGCACACAATGCAAGCCACCATGACCCACACGGAGACCACATGAAAACACCTCGCCTCACCCGCCGCGACGCAATCTGCCTGGGTGCCGCCGCCTTGACTCCGTTTGCCGCGCGGGCTCAGGCAGCCTGGCCGAGCAAATCGATTCGCTTCGTGGTGCCGTTCGCGCCGGGCGGCAGCTCCGAGATCGTGGCCCGTGCAACGGCCGCCGAGCTCGGCAAGTTGCTCGGGCAAGGTGTCTACGTCGACAACAAGCCCGGCGGTGCTGGCAACGTGGCCATGGCCGAAGTGGCGCGTGCCGATGACCAGCACACTGTGATCCTCGGCCACATCGGCACACTGGCGGTGAACCCGTACATCTTCGACAAGTTGCCCTATGACCCGGTGAAGGACTTTCGGCCGATCTCTTTGCTGTCGAAGGTGCCGAGCCTGTATGTCGTCAAGCCCGAGTTGAAGGTGAAGAACCTGAAGGAGTTCATCGCGCTGGCCAAGGCCAAGCCGGGCGCGCTGAACTACGGCTCAGCCGGCAACGGCAGTGCCGGGCACCTGGCCTTCGAGTACCTGAAGATGGTGAGCAACACCTTCGTGCTGCACGTGCCCTACCGCGGCACCGGGCCGCAGCTGACCGACCTGATGGGCGGCCGGCTCGACGCAGCGTCCGTTGGCGCGCCGGCGATCATGCAGTTCATCAAGACCGGCAAGCTTGTCTGTATCGCCACTGGCAGCACGCAGCGGCTGGCGCAGCTGCCCGACGTGCCGACGGTGGCCGAGCAAGGTTTCCCGGGCTTCGAGATGACGCAGTGGTACGGCATGCTGGCGCCATCGACGATGTCGCAGGCGAATGCCGAAAAGTTGGCTGCAGCGGCGGCGCGTGCCGTCAAGGAACCGGGGGCCATCAAGCTGCTGGAGAGCGAAGCGGCCATCACCGTGGGCAGCACCGCGGAAGAGTTCACGCGGTTCATTGCGGCCGAACAGCAGCGCTGGAAACCCGTGATCGCACGGGCCAAGATCAAGCCGGACTGAGCTCCGGCTGATTCAGACGACTGTGGATCAGCGGCCGGCGCCCGACGGGTAGATCGACAGGTAGACGCGGGCGCGGTCATTCATGCGGCGCTCCAGGTCATAGATGTCGACGGCGTCGTTAAGGTAGCGCTCGGTGTGGGCGGTGGCAGAAGTGCTGTTCCAGGCCGAAGAAATGGCGTGGACGATGGCGCGAAGGATGTTCATGGTGTGTCTTGGAGGCCCTTTTGAGGCCCGATCCTGTGATTGGGGTAAACCCTAGTTGTGCATGGTAGCCCTCTTCGCAAGACCTTGCCGGCGAAGAAGCGCGGCGAATGCGCTCTTGTTCACGCCGTGGCTGCATTCCTTCCGTTATCCCGTCACCTCATCGTTCCGTACGCACCATGAAAAACGCCAGCAAGCTGCTGGCGTTTAGGGAAGCAGAGAGGCAGTTTCAGGCCGGCTTGCGCTTCGCGGTGATAACCACGGTCTCCAGCACGATCACGGTTTTGGCTGCGCTTTGTGCCACTTGAGGTGCCGGAGCGGCTTGTTCGGTGAAGAGGCTCGATGCGACGGCGGCGGTGCCGCCGATGAGCAGTGCGAAGGTCAGGAAGGGGGCGAAGATGCGGTCGATCATGTTGGGCTCCAGCGGTTTGTTCGTTGCGTTGGAGTGAACTTTAGGCAGCGCCCCCCGCGCTGCCTACCGCATTGCGACGAACCGCCGGAAGCGCGGGATGAACCGCGCCTGCGGTGGACAGTCAGATCGGCTGCGTACGCTCGTTGAGCCAGGCGAGGGCATCGCCGGCCACCAACGGCGCCAGGCGCTCGCGCACCGTCGCGTGGTAACGGTTGAGCCAATCGATCTCGTCGGCACGCATCAGGCCCTTGTCGATGCAGCGGGTGTCGATGGGGCACAGCGTGAGTGTCTCGAACTCGAGGAACTCGCCGAAGGCGCCATCTGTCTCGGCCGGCACGTTGAGCACCAGGTTCTCGATGCGCACACCCCACTGGCCGGGGCGGTACAGGCCGGGCTCGATGCTGGTGATCATGCCGGGCTCCATCGCCATCTGCGGCTCGGGCGTCGTCTTCGAGATGCTCTGCGGGCCTTCGTGCACGTTGAGGAAGTAGCCCACGCCGTGACCCGTGCCGTGGCCGAAGTCGATCCCTTGTTCCCACAGCGGGACGCGTGCAATGGCATCGATCATCGGCGACAGCGTGCCGCGCGGGAAGCGCGTGCGGCTGAGCGCGATGGTGCCCTTGAGCACCAGCGTGTAGTCGCGCCGGTGCGCCGCGTTGAGCGTGCCGATGGGCCACACGCGGGTGATGTCGGTGGTGCCGCCGAGGTACTGGCCACCCGAGTCGATCAGCAGCAGGCTGCCTTCGCCTGGCTTCACTTCGATCACGGCGTGCGAGTCTGGGGTGGCGTGGTAGTGCGGCATTGCGCCGTTGGCTGCAAAGCCGGCGATCACGTTGAAGCTCAGGCCGACGAAGCCCGGCCGCTTGGCGCGCTCGGCGCTCAGCTTCTCGTCGACTGTCAGCTCGGTGATGCGCTCCTTGCCCAGCGCCTTCTCGAACCATGCGTAGAACTCGCACATCGCGGCGCCGTCTTGCGCCATGGCTTCGCGCACGTGGGCGGCTTCGGGGTTGCTCTTGCGACTCTTGAACAAGGTGCTGGGGTTGATCGCCTCGACCACTCGTGCCTCGGCGCCCACGCTTTCGCGCGTGCCCCAGGTGATGCGGCGCGGGTCGATCAGCAGCACGTCTTTCGCGCCCAGCGCTTTCAGGGCGGCGGCGGCCTGCCCATACGGTGCGAGTTGTACGCCGTCGGCGGCGAGCGCCGCCTTCACGTCCGCCGGCACCTTGCCGTCTGCGACGAACAGCGTGGCGCCGTGCAGGGTGATGAGCGCATGCGCAAGAAAGACGGGGTTGTACTTGACGTCGGAGCCGCGCAGGTTGAAGAGCCAGGCAATGTCGTCCACCGTCGAGACGAAGTGCTGCGTGGCGCCCTGGCGGGCCATCGCCTCGCGCACCTGCGCCAGCTTGGCAGTGCGCGACAACGGCGCATGTGGCGCCTTGTGTTCATAGACGGGTGCACTGGGCAGGCCAGGGCGCTCGGCCCAGACTTCGTTCAGCACGTCGAAATCGGTGTTCAGCTTGACGTTTGCCTTGGTCAGGTGGCCGCGCAGGTGCTGCGCCGCAGCCAGGCCTAGCACGCTGCCGTCGACCCCGACCGTCTGGCCGGCCGGCACATGGCTCGCGAGCCAGTCGACATGGTGGGTGGCGGTGCCGGTGGGGATCTTCACCAGGCTGATGCCGGTGCCGGCGATCTCAGCTTCGGCCTGCGCCCAGTAGCGGCTGTCGGCGAACAACGCAGCGTCATCGAGCGTGATGACCAGCGTGCCCATCGAGCCGGTGAAGCCCGACAACCACTGCCGCCCCTGCCAGCGCTCCGGCAGGTACTCAGACAGATGCGGGTCGCTCGATGGCACCAGCACGGCGGTGAGCTGGTGCTGCTTGAGCGCGTCGCGCACACGTTCGAGTCGCAGGCGGATGGGAGAGGTGCGGGTGTCCATGGGTGCGGTCCGGGTGGTGCCGCCGTCGCAGCCCGGGTGGGGCGCTGGGCGAGCGAACTGTGGATCGGCTCATTCTAGGAGCCTGCACTCGCCATGGCTGTTCAGGCGGCACAAGCCCTGCCGGTCTCCCAGTCGAACTCGCGCCAGCCATCCGGCACGCTGGGAATTACCTCCACGATCTCGAAGTAGCGCTGGCCGAAGAACGCGTGCTCGTGCAGGGCGGCCACTGCATCGCGGTATTCGGGCATGTCGGTCGTCTCCCACATCAGCACGTCGGAGCAGCGGCCCGAGAAGCCGCTCGAGTCGAAGAAGCGCACCCGCACCGAGGGAAAGTGGTTGTAGACCTGCATCAGCGCGCCGTCGTACACCTCGTCGCGGCGGGCGCGGTCGAGGGCCAGCCAGTGCGGCGTGGCCTTGAGCAGCATGAAGACGGTGTAGGGGCGGGCGGGCATGGGTGGTGTCCTCGGGGAGTTGACGCGGCGGTGGCCGAGGCGAGATGATGCGAGCTTCTGCTCATATTTCCAACTCGCATTTCGGACCGACCCATGAAGACCGTGCTCAGCCCTCGCAAATCGCCGCGCCAGGCGCGTTCGCAAGCCACCGTCGAGGCCATCCTCGATGCGGCGGCTCGCGTTTTGGTGGAGCGGGGGTATGCCGCGACCAACACGAACCTGGTGGCCGAGCGTGCCGGCGTGAGCGTGGGCTCGCTGTATCAATACTTCCCGAACAAGGACTCGCTCATCACCGCCTTGCACGACCGCCATTCGCGGCAGATGAACGAGGTGATCAACGACGCCTTCGATCGCAGTGCGGAGCTGAATTTCGACGATGCGCTGAGCACCCTCATCGAGGGCCTGGTGGAGTCACATCGGGTGGAGGCCGGCCTGCACCGCGTGCTCGAGATGCAGCTCGCGGGGCATGAAGACCTGGACAGCCACGCCAAGGCCGATGCCGCCATCAGCCAACGCATCGTCGAGCTGCTGCACCGCTACAGCGACGACATCAACGTCCCTCACCCCGAGCTAGCGGCCTTCACGTTGATGCACTCGCTGCACGGCCTCGTGCACGCGGTGGTGCTGGACCTGCCGGAGGGCGTGCCGCTCGAGCACGGCACGCGCGAGATCGTGCGCATGGCCAAGGCCTACCTTCAAGCCAAGGGCTGAAGGCCGCCCTACGGGTTGGCCGACTGGCTGTCTCGCCGACGCAGCGGCAGGGTGTCGGGTGCGTCCATCACGGGCGGCTGGGTGGGTAGCGAATCGGTTGCGGGCGGACTCGCCTCGGCCACCACGCGCGCATGGCGTTCGAAGGTGAAGTAGGCCCAGGCCCAGTCGATGAGCACCACCAGCCGGTTGCGAAAGCCGATCAGGAAGTAGATGTGCGCGAAGAGCCAGAACAGCCACGCGAAGAAGCCCGAGAAGCGCAGCGCACCGAACGCCGGCACCGAGAGGTCGACGACCGCCGCGCGCCGGCCGATGGTCGCCAGGTTGCCGTAGTCGCGGTAGTAGAAGGCCCGCGTCGGCTCGCCCTTCATTGAACGCATCAGGTTGCTTGCGGCCAGCCGGCCCATCTGCTTGGCGGCCGGGCTCACGCCTGGCACCGAGGCGAGCCCGCTCGGGCCGTAGCTCTTGGCGGCAGCGAGGTCGCCGATCACGGCGATCTCGGGGTGATCCACCAGCGTCAGGTCGGGCTGCACCAGCACGCGGCCTGCGCGGTCGAGCGTGGCGCCCGCGGTGGTGGCGAGTGATCTGCCGAGCGGTGAGCCTGCCACGCCGGCTGCCCAGATCACCGTGCGGCTGGGCAGGTGGGCCGCGAGTTCCACGTCACCTTCGTTCGAGACGTAGCTCACGCCGCTCTGGCCGATGGCCGTCACGGTGCAATTTGTACGCACGTCGACCTTCAATCGCTTGAGCTGCTCCTTGGCGCGCTGTTGCAGCGCAGGCACGAAGCTGCCGAGCACCTTGTCCGAGCCTTCAAGCAGCACCACGCGCGCGTGCTTGGAGTCGATGCGGCGGAACTCGCGCGACAAGGTCTGCTGCGCGATCTCGCTCAGCGTGCCTGCCATCTCCACGCCAGTCGGCCCGGCACCGACCACCACGAAGCTCATCCACTCTGAGCGCTCGATCGGGTTGGTGCAGCGCTCGGCGTGCTCGAAGGCGCCGATCACGCGGGCGCGGATGTTGAACGCATCCGCCAGCGTCTTCAGCCCCGGCGCATACGGCGCCCAGCCGTCATGGCCGAAGTAACTGTGCGTCGCGCCGGCGGCCACGATCAAATGGTTGTAGCCGAGCCGTTCGTTGTCGTCGAGGACCACGGCGCGGGCGTTCGCGTCGATGGCCGTCACCTGGGCTTGCAGCACGGTCAGGTTGCCACGTGCAATCTGTTTGCGCAGGATGTGGCGGATCGGTGCCGAGATCGCCGGCGCACTCAGCCCCGCCGTGGCCACCTGGTACAGAAGCGGCTGGAACAGGTGGTGGTTGGTGCGGTCGATCAGCGTGATCGTCACCGGCGCCTTCGACAGCGCGCGCACGGCCTCCAGGCCGCCGAAGCCGCAGCCGATGATCACGACATGCGGGAGATCAGGAACAGAAGATTTCATGGAGCGTGACGCCTGTCAGTGCGCGGCTGCTGCGGGTTGATCGAGGCGGTGAAGCGCGCGAGACAACATCTGCCGCGCGATCAAGCGATGAAACGGCATGATCGTCGCGAGGTACACCCGCCCCAGCCGGTTGTGCGTGCGGACCACCGTGCTTGTCGTGACGCGGCACCCTTTGCCTTGCGGCTCCACATGCACCCACACGCGAAAGTCGAGGTGCTTGTCGTCCTCGCCCAGCACGACCTCGGTGGCCGTGTCGCTGCGCACCGGGAAGATGCCGACCTTGCCCTCGCGCCCGCGGGCGATGAGGCCCTTGCTGGTCTTCAGGCCGACCAGGCTGACGACGCCATCGCGCACCGCCATCAGAGAGCTGACCCAGCGTGGCGGGTCTTCGAACATGCCGCGAGCCACTTGCATCGCAGTGACGTCGGCGCGGTTGATGTGGCCGCTGAAGGCGTCACTGAAGTCGCTGCCGGGCAGGCCGGCACTTGCAAAGGCCAATGCGGGTGTGGGCACTTCAGTGATGGCATTGGTTGACGTAGTCATGACTTTCGTCCTTGTTGTCTTCCGCTGGCCAGATTTTCCACAAGGTGGCGGTAACGGGAGCATTCATGGTTCATGCCAGTTGGGCCAGCAGGTTCAAACGTTGCATCACGGTATGCGCCCGCTCGGCGAGCGACTCGTCGGGCACGATCATCCCGATGAGGGTGTCTTCGAAACCGGGCTTCGTCAGCCAAGTGCTGCATTGCTCGGCCAGGTAGCGGCGCAGGTCTTCGGGAGCGACTTCCACTTCGGGCACCAACTCGGGCCGGCCGTCGACGAGGTTGACGATGTCTTCGGCGTCGTGGCTGCCGAGCAGGTCGTTCTGCCCGCGGCCCGCGAAGGCCTCGAACTTGGTGGCCATGAAAGCGGGGGCGCCGATCAGCCGGATGGCCGTGCCGCTCGGCAATTGCACGCGCTGCGCTCCTGCCACGGCCTGCGGGTACCAGCGATTGGAAAAGCCGAGCACGCTGGGGTCGGTGGGCATCAGGTCGACTTCGAGCCGCTGGTAGCGCCAGCGGCAGATCGGCGCATCGGGCGACACGTCGCGCTGGAAGCCCAGGCGCGAGAACTCGCCTTCGAGCCGGTGGTAGGCACTCAGCGGCGCCACCTCTGCGATCAAGTCCACGTCGTAGGTCACGCGGGGTGGGGCTGCGGCCGGGTCGGTGAGCAGCAGGCCCACGGCGCAGCCGCCCACGAAGACCACCTTTTCGCGCAGGTCGCCCAGCGCCTTGGCGATCATTTCCACCTTGGCCACGTTCGGGTCGCTCGGGTTCATGTGTTGGCGCAGTTCACAGGAATTGCGATTTCAAGAGCTTCAGTGCTGCGTCTCGCTCACGCGCCTGGCCCATGCGCAGTGCATCGAGCAGGGCCATCGCGGCGTAGAGCCGCGCGTCCTTCAGTGCTGCTTCCGGCACCGAGGAGTAGAGCGGCGCCAGCGACAACCCCCGCGACGAGCCTTTGGCGTGTGGCCATACTGGCGGCGGATCGGCCGAAGGAGCGATCACCTCATTGAGCGGCGCGGCCGCGTAGGCCGTGGGCACGCCGCGCGTGAGCCCGCCCTGCACCGGCGGGAAGGCGTAGCGGGCGCCGTGGTCCAGAAACTCAAGCAGCGCGGCCTTCAGCACCTGCGGCTTCCGCTCTTGAAACAGCACCAGCCGCGAGGCCGCGGCGCGCTTGAGCGAGGCATGCACGGCCGAGACGGCCAGCCCGGTGAGTGCCGCGAGGTCGGGGTACAGGCTGGCCGGAGGTTCGGCTCGGCTCAGCAGGGCCATTAGCACATACAGGTCTTGCGGCTTGAGGGCAATTTGACGGTTGCTGATCTTCGGCATTCTTATTTCTTGAAATGAGAAACGACCGTTAATATTAAAGGTAATTTGGCGGATCAACCTGGTTGTTCTCAATTCGAGAAATGAGAAACAGCAGGTTGCCCCTCCACCACGCCATACCGCCTCGGACATCTCTGCCCGAGGCAAACCGTACGAGTCCGCGAGCCGCGCAGGTCGACGCTTATGCCGCCGGCTGCGCCGCCAGCAGCTTGCTGCGCACCATCTGAATGTGGCTGCGCAGCGAATACAGCTCGTCGGCGTAGCTCAGCGGCACGCTGACGCCTTCGACGCCTTGCTCGATGTCGGCCAGCTCCTTCATCAGCTCGTCAGTAGGGCGCTTGCCCTGGGCTTCTTCCACCACGCGCAGGCGGCCGTACCAGCGGAAGACGCGCGAGCGGATGCGGAAGGTGTAGAGCGGCGGCACCACGCGGCTCAGCGGGATCAGGATGGCGACGATGGACACCAGCACCACCCACATGCGGTCGACCAGGTTGGCCAGCCAGAACGGGAGGAAGCGTTGCAGCACCGGAACGCCGGTCGCATAGAAACGCTGCGCTTCGGCGGCGATCGGGCGCTCGGTGTTCTTGATGTTCGGGAAGTCGCCCTTGTGCTGGAACCAGCCCGCCTCGCCGTGGATGGTTCGTGCGGCCTGCACGAAGAGCTGGATCAGCGCCGGGTGCGTGCTCTTGCGCGAGACCAGCGTGGCCGTGGGCGCCACCAGGCGCACGTCGGTCGGTGGCAGGTCGCCGGCCAGGTCGACGATGCCGCGCGGCAATGTCACCGGGCTGATGAATGGGAAGCGGCGCGAGTACGCATCGGCCTGGGCGAAGTTGAAGAGCTTCACGCCCGGCGTCTGCAGCAGCATCTGCACCATCAGCGATTCGGGTGCCGAGGCAAAGGCCACCGCGTCGATGTTGCCGGCCAGAAAGCCCACGACAGCGGGCGTCTGGGGTTCGCGCAGCAGCGTGAGCGTCTCCTTGTCGATGTGGTTCGCGTCGATGAGCTTGCGCATCAATGCCGGCACACCGCTGCCGCGTTCGCCGATGTTGACCTTCCAGCCCGGCAGCTGGGCGAGGCTGGTGAGTGCCACTTCCGGCTCGGGCTCGGCTTTTGCGCCGCGCGGCTTGGCCGGCTTCTTCGGGTCAGCCAGCAGGCGCTTGGCCGAGTCTTCGCGGTAGAACAGCCACACCGGTTCGTAGAACAGGCTGCCGAGCGATACGAGCTCTTCCTCTTGCTCGTCGAGGGCGAGCTGCTTTTCGTCGGACCCGCCTTGCACGAAGGCGATGTCGACGCCGGAGTTGTCGTCGCGCAGCAGCTTCAGGTTCTCCGACGCACCCTTGGTGGACCGCAGCTCCACCGTGATGCCATGCTGCTTCAGCAGTGCGGCATAACGCTTGCCGAACTCGGCGTACGCGCCTTGCTCCACGCCGGTGGCGAGCACCACGCGTTTGGGCGGCGTCGGGTCGAGGACCCAGTAGGCCACGACGAGCAGCACGATGGTGAGAACGATGAACGGCCCGGCCGTGGCCAGTACGTCGCGGAAAGAAAGCAGGGTGTTGCGCAGAACTTTTGGCATGGTGCAGCTCGAAGGCAGGTGCGGCCTGCACGATACCGTATGCTTTTCGGCGCCCCGCCTGCCCAACCCCGTTCGGGTATGCGCCGTCTGATTTCCTTTCAACCCTTACCCACCCAATGCGCCTGCTCCTTGTCGAAGACGACCGCATGATCGGCGAGAGCCTGCGCACCACGCTGCGCCAGGAGGGCTATGCCGTCGACTGGGTGCGCGACACCACCGCCGCCCAGGCCACGCTGGGCAGCGAGCGTTTCGACCTGGTGCTGCTCGACCTCGGCCTGCCATCGGCACCCGATGCGGCGCCCACCGGCGAAGGCGGCCTTGGCGTGCTGCGCTGGCTGCGCGGCCGGCAAGACGCCACGCCGGTGATCGTGCTCACCGCGCGCGATGCACTCGGCGATCGCGTGTCCGGCCTCGATGCCGGTGCCGACGACTACCTCGTCAAACCCTTCGAGCTCGACGAGCTCAATGCCCGCATGCGAGCCGTGCTGCGCCGCCACAGCGGCCGCGCGCAATCCACGCTCACCCACCGCGGCGTGACGCTCGACCCGGCCACGCGCCAGGTCAGCAAAGACGGCCAGCCCGTGCTGCTCTCTGCCCGCGAATTCGCGGTGCTCGAAGCGCTGATGACGCGGCCCGGCGCCTTGCTGTCGCGCGCGCAGCTCGAAGACCGGCTCTACGGCTGGGGCGAAGAGATCGAGAGCAACGCCGTCTCGGTCTACATCCACCAGCTGCGCCGCAAGCTCGGCGCCGAGTTCATCCAGAACATGCGCGGCGTCGGCTACTTCGTTCCGGCATGAGCGCGAAAGCCGGCCCGTCCTCCGCACGATCGCGCACCTTCGGGGCAGGAGCGCGGGTACGTGGGGGCTGGATGAATTCGATCCGCGTTCGGCTGCTGCTCGCCCTGCTGGGCATGCTCGCACTCGTTGCCCTCGTGATGGGCGTGGTCACCTATCGCAGCGTGCTCACCGAAACCGAAGCCCTGTTCGACTACCAGCTGCGCCAGATGGCGCTCTCGCTGCGCGACCAGGGCGAGATCCCCGCCGACCAGGCCGATGCGCTCGCGGATGAACAGCTCGACTTCGTCGTGCAGATCTGGACCATCGACGGCCGCAGCATCTACGCCACCCGCAACCACAGCGAGCTGCCGAGCCGCGCGCTACTCGGCCTGGCCGACGTGGGCGTGAACGGCGAAACGTGGCGCACCTTCAGCGTCGCCACACCGGGCCGCGTGATCCAGGTGGCGCAGCCGCTGCGCATTCGCCAGCGGCTGGCGGCCAACGCGGCGCTGCACAGCATCACGCCGATCTTGTTCCTGGCGCCGGTCATGGCGCTGATGGCCTGGTGGCTTGCGGCATTGACGCTCGCGCCGCTGCGCCGCGTGGTGGCCGAGGTGCGTGCGCGCGACGGCAAGCTGCTGCAGCCACTGCCCGACGCAGGCTTGCCCGACGACGTGTCGCCGCTGGTCGTCGCACTAAACGGTCTGCTCGAGCGGCTCGGCCAGACGCTCGACACCCAGCGTGCGTTCCTCTCCGACGCCGCCCATGAGCTGCGTTCACCGCTCACCGCGCTGAAGCTGCAGATCGAGACACTGAAGCGCGCTCACGACGAGCCGACGCGTGGCGCGGCCATCGCCACGCTGGCCGACGGCGTGGACCGCGCGGCCCGCATCGTCGAGCAGCTGCTGACGCTCGCGCGCAGCGAGCCGGGCGCGCCGGCCGCGGCCATGGAGCCACTGGACCTGAGCGAGGTCGTGCGCCAGGCCGTGGCCGACACGGTGCCCTACGCCTTGTCGCGCGGCAGCGCCTTCGAGTTGTTTGCCGACGAGCCGGTCAGTGTGCGCGGCGATCGCGTGGGCCTGGGCGTGCTGGTGCGCAACCTCGCCGACAACGCAGTGCGCTATTCACCCAAAGGTTCGCGCGTGGAGCTGCGCGTGTTCAGCGATGCCGGCGTGCCGACGCTGCAGGTCGACGATGCCGGCCCCGGCATTCCGTCGGAGGAGCGCGAGCGGGTGTTCGATCGGTTCTATCGCCGGGCCACGGGGGACGAAGAAGGCTCCGGCCTGGGCTTGGCGATCGTGCGCAGCGTGGCGGCTCGGCATGGGGCGGCGGTTTCGCTGGATGCCTCGCCGCTGGGCGGGTTGCGGGTGCAGGTTCGGTTCGCTTGAGCGGCGCCGAAAGAATCTCTTCGTTGTGACTGCCTAACGGAACGCTGATCAGTCACCCATCGGCAAAGTGATCGACACCCTCAACCCGCCCTCGGTGCGGTTCAGCAGCGCAATCCGCCCACCATGCGCTTCGGCGATCTCGCGGGCCAGCGCCAATCCCAAACCCGTGCCGGCGCGCTTGGTCGAATAGAAGGGCAGCAGTGCCTGCGCGAGCACCGTCTCGCTCATGCCCGGCCCGCGGTCGCTCACCTCGAAGCGCAGTTCCTGCCGGGCGCTCACGACGCTAAGCGTCACCTCGTCGTCCGGCCCGCCCGCTTCATGCGCGTTCTTCAGCAGGTTGATGAGCGCCTGCTCGATCTGCGCCGCATCGAACGAGCCGGTCTCGCGCGGCAGCTCGCCGACGAGGCGGAATGGGTTCTGCGCTGCCAGCCCGTCGAGAAACGACGCCAGCACCACGCGTTCGATGCGCGGCGCCGGCAGCTTGGCGAAGCGCGCGTAGCCGTCGAGAAAGCCGTGCAGGTGCCGCGCTCGCTCGCCGATGGTGGCAAACACGCCTGGCAGGCGCTCCATGTCGCCGCGGCGCGCCAGCTCGGCGCCGGTGTGCGCGAGTGACGAGATCGGCGCGAGGGAGTTGTTCAGCTCGTGGCTGATGACACGGATCACGCGCTTCCAGGTCGCTACCTCTTGCCGCGAGAGTTCGCGCGTCATGCGGCGAAACAGCAGCAAGCGATGCGGACGCCCTTGCAATCGGAACTGCCGCTGCGACAGGTGGAAGGTCTCTTCGCTACCCTCGAGCGTGACGCTGAAGAGTGCGTCCACACCGGCATCCACCGCCTGCGCGAGGCCGGGCGGCGTGTGGCGCAGCAGCTCGGTGAAGTCGCTGCCCTCCAAGCTGCGGCCTTCGCCGAGCAGCTGGCGCGCGGCGATGTTGGCGTAGGCCACGCGCTGACGCGTGTCGGTCAGCACCAGCGCGACCGGCGTGTTCTGCACCACGGTGTCGAGCAGAAGCTCACGCTGCGCGAGGTGCTGGCGCTGGTCGCGCAACGCATGGCCGAGCGCGTTGTGCTGGCGCACGAGTTCACCCAGTTCGTCGTGGTGGTCGGCGGCGATGGAAACGCTGAAGTCGCCGTCGCGGTAGCTCAACACCGCCGTTTCCAGCGAGCGCAGCAGGCGGCGCAGCGGCGCCATCCAGCGTTCGGCGAGCCAGAGTGCAAGCAGCACGGCGACGACCACGGCCGTCACCACGATCGCTGTCCCACCGGGGACCCATGCGGCCCAGGGTGCGCGGCCACCGTTGCTCAACCATGCTTGCCAACGCGGCCAATCGCTCACCACCGCATGCAGCAAGGCGCCGGCCGATGCGGCCAGCAGCAGCGCTGCGGCCAGGCGAAAGCGCAGCGTGTTGATGCGCACGCTCAGGTCGACGAAGCCAGGCCGTAGCGCTCCATGCGCCGGTACAGCGCCTGGCGCGACAAGCCGAGTGCAGAGGCGGCACGGCTCACCACGCCATCGGCCTGCGCCAGTGCAGCGACCACCACCTCGCGGCTCGGCTCATCGAGGTTGCGCGCCGACGCCGAGCTGGGCGCCGGCAGGCCCAGCAGCTCCGGCGTGATCGCACCATCGCGTGCCAGCAGCGCGGCGCGCTCGATCACGTTCTTCAGCTCTCGCACATTGCCCGGCCACGGGTGGGCCAGCAGCAGGTCGAGTGCCGCCTCGCCCAGCGTTGCGCGGTTGGCGAGAAAGTGTTCGGCCAGCGGCAAAACGTCGTCGCGCCGGTCCGCGAGCGAGGGCAGCGTCACCTCGATCACGTTGAGCCGGTAGTAGAGGTCTTCGCGAAACGTGCCGGCCTTCACCATCGCCTTCAGGTCGGCGTTGGTGGCGCTGAGCACGCGCACTTTGGCTTGGCGCGTTCGGCTCGAACCCAGCCGCTCGAAGCGCCCGGTCTCCAGCACGCGCAGCAGCTTTACTTGGCCGCTCAGCGGCAGGTTGCCGATCTCGTCGAGAAACAACGTGCCGCCATCGGCCGCTTCGAATCGGCCTTCGCGCGCCTTGGTCGCGCCCGTGTAGGCACCGCTCTCGGCGCCGAACAGTTCCGCCTCGATCAGGTCGCCGGGCAGCGCGCCGCAGTTCACCGCGACGAAGGGCCCGCACTGCACCGCCGAGTTGGCATGCACGATGGCGGCGATGCGCTCCTTGCCGCTGCCGTTCGGCCCGGTGATCAGCACCGGCACATCGGCCTTGGCCACCTGGCAGGCCAGCTCCAGCGTGCGCGCCATCGCGTCGGATGCGAACACGATGCCGTTTAGGTCGTAGCGCTTGGCAAGTGCTTCTCGGCGCACACGGCGCTCGTCGCGCACGCGGGCCACCTCGCGTGTCGACTCGGCCAGCTCCAGCAGGTTCTCCACCGTGGCCAGCAGCTTGGCGTCGTCCCACGGCTTGGCGAGGTAGTCGGCGGCGCCGGCCTTGACCAGCTCCACCGCAGCTTCAAGCCGCGTCCACGCCGTCAGCAGGATCACCGGCAGGTCGGCGTGCTTCGCGCGGATGGCGCGGAACAGCGCGGCACCTTCGGCACCCGAGGTGGTGTCGGCGCTGAAGTTCATGTCCTGGATCACCACGTCGATGCGCTCGCGTTCCAGCAGCGCCAGGCCCTCGGGCGGGCTCAGCGCCGTGAGCGCGCGAATGTCGTGCAGCGAGAGCAGGAGCGACAGCGCCTGGCACACGGCCGGGTTGTCGTCGATGATCAATATGGATCGCATGTCTTCAGCTTAACCGGCTCATCAAGCTCCACGCATCACGACGACCGGTGGCAACGCGGCAGCACGCCGTGCCGGCCCCAGCACCGCGATCTGCCCCAGCGCCCACAGCAGCACCGCGCCGATCGGCAGGCACACCCACGGCAAGCGCGGCAGCTCGTAGTAGGTCATCAGCACCTGGTTGATGCCGTACGCGCCAACCATGCCGATTACGATGCCGATGCTGGTGAGCAAAAAGTTTTCCGTCTGAAAGTAGCCGAGGATCTGCCGGCGTGAGGCGCCGAGCGCACGCCGCACGCCGATCATCCGGGTGCGTTGCTGCACCCAGAAGCTCGCCGGGCCCACGATCCCGAACGCAGTGACGACGAGCAGCGCCAGGCACACCGCCACCAGGAGCGCCGTCATCCAGCGGTCTTGCTGGTAGTACTTGTCGCGGATGTCTTCGAAGGTTTCTTGTCGCGTCACCACGCGCCGGCTGTCCAGCTTCTCGAGCGCCGCGACGGCGGTCTTCAGCACGGCCTCGCGCTGCGCGCTGTCCACGCGCAGCAGGTAGGCGCCTTCGCTGAAGGCGGGCCGCACCGGCACGATGACCACGTAGTCGCCCGCCGCGTTCAGCGGCCGCGGCGGCGCGAGGCGGTCGACGATGCCGATGATGCGGCTGGGCTTTTCGAACAGGTAGATCTGCTGGCCGATGGCCGGCTTGTCGGGGAACAGACGCTTGGCCGTCACGCGGTCGAGCATCACCGACGGCATCTCCAGCTTGTCGTCATGCTCCACCTGCGATTGCAGGCGGAACTCTTCGGGCGTGAAGTCACGCCCTTCGACAAGCCGCACGCCGAGCGTCGCCAGGCCTGATTCGCCGAGCAGGTAGAACGACGCTTCCAGCGTGGGCGCCGGTTGGTCGTGCTCCAGGTTGATGCCGGTGTCCGACGAGTGCTCGCCGAAGGGAAACTGGTTCACGGAGGCCACGCTCTTCACGCCCGGCAGGTTGCGCAGCGTGGCCAGGTCTTGCACCGTGATCGCGTCGTCGTTCTCCACGTTCTGCGAAGGCGTCAGGCGGATGTGCAGCAGCTCGTTCTCGGCCACGCCGGTGGGGGCCGACATGCGTTCGCTGCGGTCGGCAATCAGGAACACGGCATTGCTGACGATGGCGCAGGTGAGCGCGATCTCCAGCACGATCAACGCGGCCGCAGTCTTGTGGCGGCGCAGTGTCGAGAAGATGGGGCGGATGTCCATGGTCGATGCTCCTCGTGGTTATGGTGTCGTGTTCATTGCGACTTGAGCTGCAGGGCCGGCGTCACCTGGCATGCACGCCAGGCCGGCAGCAGGCCCGCAAGCAGGCTGGCCAGCAGGGCACTCAGCAAGGTGATGAACAGCATGGGTGCGTCGATCTGCGCGAGCTGTGCGTAGCTGGCGGGGTTCTGGCGAACACCCCACAGCCCGAGCAATGCCAGGCCCAGGCCGAGCACACCGCCCACCACGCCGATGGCACCTGCTTCGACGAGGAACTGCGCAAAGATCGCCTGCTTGGTGGCACCCAGCGCACGCCTCACGCCGATCTCGGAGGCACGCCGCAGGCACTTGGCGAGCAGGAGGCCAATGGTGTTGGTGAGGCATACCGCCAGAAAGCCGAAGGCCAGCCACATCTGCAGCCGCACGTCGCTCGGCACGACCTTCCTGAACTCCAGCCACTCGGTCACGTTGCGCAGGCGCACGTTGGTCGGCCGCTGGTAGCGGCCAGCGGCGCGCTGCTGGTCGGAGTGGTTCATCAGGTACTGTTTGTACGACGCGGCATCCGCCGCGGAGGCCAGCTCCACCCAGTACTGAATCCATGCGCAGGGTGCGTTCACGGAGCGGCGGTCTACCGTGTTGCCGTTGCCCCAGCAGCTCAGCGAGCCGACGATGCGCAGCTGCTGCTGCAGCGCGGTGGTGAAGGGCACGAAGAGCTGCTCGGTGTCGGCATAGCGGCCGCCGATCAGGTCGTAGAAGTGGGGGATGGGCCGCCAGCGGGCGAGCACGCCGATGATGCGCAGGTCGTGGCCGCCCACGTTCAGCGTCTTGCCGGTGCTGTCGGCACCGCCGAAGAGGCGCTGGTTCAGTTCCTCCGAAATCACCGCCACCCGTGCCGACGCGGCGTCGTCTTCGGCGCTCCATGCGCGGCCGTAGCGAAACGGCGTGTCGAACATCGGGAAGAAGTCGGCCGAGGTGTAGCGCGCGGTGGCGAAGAAGGGCTTGATGTCACCTTGCTGCGGCTGCTGGGCCGGCTGCACCGCCACGTTGCCGCCGGTCATCATGGCCTGCCGCAGGCCGCGCTTGTCGCGCAGCATCGCCTCGGCGTCGAAACGCGAGAGCTGCAGCGGCGGCTCCGAACCGAGGGGCGCGCTGCCGCTGGCCTGCGCGTCGAGCTGCACGTAGAACAGCCGGTCGCTCTTGCCCGGAATAGGGTCGGCCGAGAGCACGTGGTAGACCGTGAGCGTGGTCATGCTCGCGCCGATGCCGAGCGCGATCGCCAGCACCATCAGCGCGGTGAGGGCGGGGCTGCGGCGAAAGCTGCGCAGGGCAAGGTCGAGGTAGTAGCTGAACATGGTTCCCTCCTACTGAAGCAAGGCGTTGACGGCGGCGAGATCGGTCTCGCCGATCGCACCCACCGCCTGCTGCAGCAGCAGGCGGCTGAGGATGAACTGATGGCGCGCTCGCGAGTACGAATCCTGCGAACCCGCGAGCGTCTGGATGGCGAGCAGCAGGTCGGTCATCGTCTGCGTGCCCAGGCCCTGGCCGATGCGGGTCGACTCCAGCGCCTTGCGGGCCGAGTCCACCGCCACGCGCGTGGCCTCGATCTGCCCGATGC
The DNA here is from genome assembly GCF_056403575.1 of Rhizobacter sp. P2_G4. Taxonomy (NCBI): domain Bacteria; kingdom Pseudomonadati; phylum Pseudomonadota; class Betaproteobacteria; order Burkholderiales; family Sphaerotilaceae; genus Rhizobacter; species Rhizobacter sp. P2_G4. The sequence continues at coordinate 228,045 of NZ_JBFUFG010000006.1, forward strand.
CGGCGAGCACGCTGCGGTACTGCGCCAGCGTTTCGCGGGCCACGCGGCGGCGGCGCAGCTCCAGTTCGTCGCGCGCGCCATCGCGGCGGTGCAGCGCCTGGCGCACCTGCGCCTGCGTGGCCCCGCCGGCGAACAGCGGCACGTTGAGCGTCACACCCACGGTGGTCACGTTGCGGCCATCGGTGTTCGATGCTGGCACCGGCCATGCGGCGGAGCGGCCCACCCCGAGCGCCGCGTTCAGCGTGGGCAAGTGCCCGGCGCGCGCGGCGGCAATGTCTTCGTCGGCGGCCGCCACGCCGCGCTGCTGGGCCTGCAATGTCGGGTTCTGGTTCAGCGCCACGTCGACCCAGGCCTGCGGCTCGGCGGGCGAGGGCGGCAGCAGCGGCAGGTCATCGCGCAGCGTCTTCAGGGGGCCGACCGGCTGGCCGGTGATCTCGGTGAGCGCCTCACGCGCGTCGGCCAGCGCCTGGCGCGCGGCGATGGTCGAGGCACGTGCCCGTGCGTGGTACGCCCGCGCCTGCTCCACGTCGACCGAGGCCGTCAACCCGTTGCGAAAGCGCTGGGCCGACTGCTCCACCTGCTGGCGGAACGCGTCTTCATTTGCCATCACGGTGGCCAGCGCGTCTTCGGCCGTCAGCACGTCGAAGTAGGCTTGCGCCACGCGGGCGCACAGCGCCTGCTCGGTGGCGCGGTAGCTGGCGTCTTGCGCATCGGCCAGCGCCAGCGCCGAGCGCAGCTGCGAGAGCCGGCTCACGTCCACGAGCACCTGGTTGAGGTTGGCCGACACGGCTCGCGCGCTGTTGTTGCCGGCGCTGTCTGCGGCCACGTGCGTCTGGTCGTAGGCCACGCCGGCCTGCGCCTGCGGCAGCAGCGGCGCGCGTGCGAGCGTGACGCCTTCGCGCACCGCCCACCGCGCTGCGTTGGCACCTGCGAGCACCGGGTCAGCGCGGCGGGCTTGCTGATAGACCTGCAGCAGGTCTTCGGCATGCGCGGCAACGGGCAGCGCCATGCACAGCGCGGTCAGGCTGGCGGTTAGACGAAACCGGCGCATCGCTTCTCTCACCCGCGTTTTGTCCTGAACTTTCACGCCACCACGGCGTCGTCGCGCGAGGTGTTCAGGCGCAGCTCGTCGGACACATCGACCACCTGGCCGTCGACCACGTGCACGTTGCGCTGCGCACGTGCAGCGAGCTGCGGGTCGTGCGTCACCATCACGATGGTGGCGCCTTCGCGATGCAGGTCTTCCAGCAGGCTCATCACGCTGCGTGCCATCTGGCTGTCGAGGTTGCCGGTGGGCTCGTCGGCGAGCAGCAGGCGTGGCGAGCCGGCCAGTGCGCGGGCAATCGCCACGCGCTGCTGCTGGCCGCCCGACAGCTCGGCCGGGTAGTGGCGTGCGCGTGCGCCCAGCCCCACGCGCTCCAGCGCATTGCGAACCCGCGTGCGGCGCTCTTCGCTCTTCATGCCGCGGTAGCGCAGCGGCACCTCCACGTTGTCGGCCACGTTCAGGTCGGGGATCAGGTTGAAGGCCTGGAAGATGAAGCCGATCTTCTCGTTGCGGATGCGCGAGCGCGCGTTGTCGTTGAGCTGGCCCACCTCCACACCGTCGAGCTGGTAGCTGCCGCCCGTGGCGGCTTCGAGCAGCCCGGCGATGGTGAGAAACGTCGTCTTGCCCGAGCCCGAGGGGCCGGTCACGGCCACGAATTCGCCTTCCTTGACCTCGAGGTTGAAGGCGCGCAGTGCATGCGTCTCCACCACTTCGGTGCGGTAGACCTTGGAGAGACCGGTCATCTTCAGCATGGTGTTCTTCCTCTGTGTTGGGAGTGAAAAGTTCAGCGCGGATTCAGCGGCTCAGGGCCACCCGCTCGGCGCCTTGCAGCGATTCGCCGCCTGCAATGACAACCTCGTCGCCCACGTTCAGGCCGCTCAGGATCTCGACCTTGTCGATGCTTCTCGCACCGACGCGAATGGGCGTCTTCACCGCGATGCCGTCGCGCACCACGTACGCATAGGCCCCGCCCGATTCGTCGACGAAGCTACCGCGGCGCACGGTCAGCACGTTGTCTCGCTTGTCAAGCAGCACCCGCACGGAGAGGCGCTGGTTTTGCCGCAGCTGCCCCGGCGTGGCGCCAGCAAAGCGCAGGCGCGCCGCCACCTCGTTGGCCACCACCTCGGGCGACACGGCGCTCACGAGGCCCTGCCACGCTTGCCCGTTGCCGCCGATCTCGCCCGGCATGCCGATGGCCAGCTCGCGCGCAAAGCTCTCAGCCACCTGTACCTGCACTTCGAGTGCCGAGAGGTCGATGACGGAGAGCAGCTGCGCATCCTTCGCCACGCTCGCATGCTCGGGCACGAAGAGCTGGCCGACCTGGCCGTCGACCGGCGATTTGATGGCCAGGCTGTCGAGCTGGCGCTGCAGGTCTTTCACCAGCAGCAGCTGGCGCTGGTGGGCGAGCTGCTTGGCCTGCACGTCGAAGCGCAGGCTGTCTTCCTTCAGCTTGAGGCCGGCGGTGGCGTTGGCGAGTGCGATGCGCGCTTTCTCGAGCGTGTCTTTCGCGTGGTCGACCTGCATGCCAGCCACGGCGCCGGCCTCGAAGGCCTTCTGCTGGCGCGCAAGGTCGTTCTCGGCGGTCTTGTGGTCGATGCTCGCGTTGTCCCAGGTGGACTGTTGTGCTGCGCGCTGGCTGCGCGAATCGACCTCGGCACGCATCGCGTCGGCCTGCATCGCATCGGCGTTCGAGCGCTCCTGTGCGAGCTTGGCCGTGAGGTCGGGGCTGTCGATCAGCGCGAGCACCTGGTTCTTCTTCACGCTGTCGCCGGCATGCACCTGCAGCGTCACGGCGCCACTGGCCGGCGCATACAGCGTGGGGCTGCCCGCGGCGACGACCTTGCCTTCGGCTGCGATGTCGCGCACGAAGGGGCCACGCTCCACCGTGGCGAACGACAGGCGTGCGGCGCTCACCGAGCTGCCGGTCGAGAAGGCTCGCTGCAACGCCGGTGCGCCTAGCACCGCTAGCAGCAAGGCGGCGCCCACGCAGCCGCCGATCACGAGCAGCCGGCGCTTGCGGGCGGGCTGGGTGTCGAGCGGTCGGTCTTGAGCAGAGGTGTCGCGAATCATGGCGTGTCCGGGTGTCGCAGACGGTGCGATCTGTCCTTCAATTTGCAACTCGCGTGCCTGTGGGGCCGCCAAGGGAAAGTCCATGCGAATCAAGGGTTTGGGTGTTTCGCGGTGTGCGCCCAATGTGTCCGCGGACACTTTGGCGGACTGTGCGGACACTGCGCTCTGGCTGGTTTAACCTTGCACCCCCAGGGCCACTGACCGGCCTGCTGCATGGAGAGTTGTGCAATGAAACATCGCCGTGGTGTGCTGTCTCTCGTCGTGTCTGCCACGCTGCTCGTGGCGTGCGGCACGCAAGTCGTCAACCCCGTCACCGGCCAGGCCGAGCGCTCGGCCATGAGCGAAGAAGACGAGATCGCCGAAGGCAAGAAGGCGCACGAGCAGGTGCTGCAGGAGTACACGGCCCTTGCCGACCCGAAGCTGCAGGCCTACGTGAACGAGCTCGGCCAACGCCTCGCCAAGCAATCGCACCGGGCCAACCTGAAGTGGACCTTCACCGTGCTCGACAGCCCCGAGATCAACGCCTTCGCGCTGCCCGGCGGCTACGTGTACGTCACGCGCGGCATCATGGCCTACCTCGACAGCGAGGCCGAGCTGGCCGGCGTGATGGGCCACGAGATCGGCCACGTGACGGCACGCCACGGCGCACAGCGCGCCACGCGCCAGCGCACCGCCGGCATCGGCGTGCTCGCGGCCACCGTGCTTGGCGCGGTGCTCGAAGGCGCGGGCGTCGGCGGCGCCACCGACCTGGCAAGCCAGGTGTCGCAAACTGCCGCGGCCGGCTACATCGCTTCGTACAGCCGCGAGCAGGAGTCGCAGGCCGACCAGCTCGGCGCCGAGTACCTGGCGCGCAACCAGTACAACCCGCAGAACATGGTCGAGGTGATCGGCGTGCTCAAGAACCAGGAGCGCTTTGCCGCCGAGACGGCCAAGGCCGAAGGCAAACCCGAGCCCTCCGCCGCGAGCTGGCTGGCCTCTCACCCCAGCAACGACAAGCGGCTGGCCGACATCAAGACCATCGCCGCCAAGTACACGGGCCAGTGGGGCGAAGACTTTCGCGGGCGCTACCTGCAGGCCGTGAACGGCATGACCTTCGGCGACAGCCGCGAGCAAGGCGTCACGCGGGGCCGCAACTTCTATCACGAGCCGCTGGGCATTGCGCTCACCGCCCCCGAAGGCTGGCAGGTGAAGAACTCGCCCGAGGCCATCCTGCTGGTGAACACTGCAGCGGACGCCGGCCTCGTCGTGCGCCTGGTACCTCCGAAAGCTGGCAGCACGCACGAAGAGATCTTGCGCAACGTCGTCAAACCCGCCAGCGGCAACAGCGAGCGCCGCAGCCTCAACGGCCTGAGCGCCACGCACTTCACCGGCACCGTGCGCAACGAGCAAGGGCAAAGCAGCAACGTAAACCTCACGCTCGTCAGTGGCCCCGGCGGGCGCAACTACCTGCTTCAGTACGCGGCGAAAGATGCAGCTGCCCTGCAGCGCGCCACCACGCAGATGGCCGAAGCCGAAGGCTCGTTCCGCGCGCTCACCGCAGCCGACCGGGCGGCCGCCAAGCCGTATGTCGTGAAGACCGTGAGCTTCCCGCGGGGCGGGTTTGCGGAGTTGGCGAAGTCGTCTCCCTTGACGACGCGGCCGGAAGCGCAATTGCGCTTGCTCAACGGCGCGTTCGGCGGCGGGGCGGAGCCGGCTGTGGGGCAGTTGGTGAAGGTGGTGGGGTGAGGGGTTGAGAGAAGCGCCATGACCAGGTCGTACGCCCCCAAGCAGACCAGCACCCGCGGGCATGCCGTTCAAGTCAACGGCATCGAGATGTACTACGAGGAGTACGGGGCCGGGAAGCCTCTGGTGCTTTTGCACGGCTTTGGTGGTTGCGCACAGAACTGGCACCCCTTCACCGCTGAGCTTGCAGAGCGCCATCGACTGATCGTGGTGGATCTGCGTGGCCATGGTCATTCCACCAACCCCGAAAAGAAGTTCACACACCGGCAAGCGGCCAGTGACGTGTTCCTCTTGCTTGAAAAGCTGGAGGTTGATCGCTTCTCAGCGATGGGAATGAGCACCGGCGGGATGACGCTGCTGCACATGGCAACGAGCCAACCCAAGCGCATCGACACCATGGTATTGATCAGCGCAACCACCCATTTCCCCGAGCAGGCGAGAGCCATCATGCGCAGAGCTTCGTTTGCCACCATGCCAGAAGAAGTGCGAGAGATGTACCGGGAGTGCGCAATACGCGGTGACGAGCAGGTTCGTGAGTTGATCGCGCAGTTCAACGCCTTGCACGCAAACTATGACGACATGAATTTCACCGCGGAAAGCTTGTCGACCATCACAGCTCGCACGCTCGTCGTGCATGGTGATCGCGACAGCTTCTTCCCGGTTGAGATTCCGGTGAACATCTACCGCTCCATACCAGACGCCGCCTTGTTGATCATTCCCGGCGGCGATCACGTTCCCATCTATGACGCTGCGGTTCCATTCACTTCAACGGCTCTGCGATTTCTCAGTGAGCCGGACGGGCGGTAGCCATCAGCGGCCTGGAGACACCTACAACCATGAGTCCAACCACTGTGTCTACAGAGACCCGCGACGCTGGCCCGATCTTTTGTGCCATCTACCGCTGGCGCTTGCATCCAGGCACCGAAGACAAGTTTGTCCAAGCCTGGTCGCAAATCACCGAGTTGTTGCGTGCAGAGCGAGGTTCCCTCGGCTCTCGCTTGCATCGTGGTCCGGACAACGTTTGGTACAGCTACACCCAATGGCCGTCCGCAGCAGCGAAGGCGGACGGACTGGCTCAACCGTCTGTCGATCCTGAGGCGTGGCAGCAGCTGCGCGAATCCATCGCAGAGAGCTTGCCGGAGTTGGTTCTCGAGCCGGTTGCTGATTTTTTGGCGCCGCTTCGGTTGGATGTCGCCTGACCGTTCCGTCTAGCCGAGGTCCAATTGAATGCGGCCGCCGGTCGCTGCTAGGTTCATCGTCAAGGCGTCACAGCAATGCTCATCGTTCAAGTTGTCGACATTCTTTGGACCAAGGCTACACGTGGAGCGCCGAGGTCCAATGAGCGAGCAATCCTCAAAAGGAGCTTTGCAATTGATCTCGATGCAGTGGTCGAATGCATGGTGCAGCGCTACCGCATGTCGGAATGGGAAAGCTTCACTCCCCAAATCATCAAAGTCGAAAAGCTGCCGAGTGTTCCCGGATCAGTAGACGTTCTTCGAATCAAGGCCGAAAAGGGTGGAGCATTTGCGCTCGGAATTCTTGGTACTCCCAATTCCGGTCAACCAAGGCGTCACGCAGTTAACGGCGCGATCCAACTGCTCCCTGATCAATGGGCTCGCCTGACCGTGAACGCGCGTCACACTTCGTATTCAGGGCAGCATTACTCCGAAACCATTTTCAATGTCGCTTCCGGTGCCACGGTACCAAGCAATCGGTTCTTGCTCGGGCCACCGGACCACGACCTCGATCTAAAAGCAGACCTCTTCTGAGGTGCAAGTGGCGCCTCGCCCTTCGATCGGGCGCTGGCCATCACGAGCTTCATCTGGTCGTCGTCGCCAACGCGGCGTACGCGGCGCACGAGGCAAATGCAACTGACGCGCGCGCCCAAGGCATTGAGGTACCCTGCACCCTCACTACTGGAGAAACGAATGGCCATCCAAGCACAACGCAATCGAGCGAGATTGCATGTTCTCCGAGACAACGTTCACCGTGCCAAGCGGGCGGTGAAGCTCCGAATCCCCGGGGCTGAAGAACGCCTGAAGGCTCACCAAGCAGCGCGTCTTGCGTATGCGGAAACAGGCAAGTAAGTTCTAGAAACCTCAGGCTTCGAATGAAAGGTCATCTCGAAGCTTGACCCAACTCTCATCACAAAAGCCCTTCCATCGAGAGGCAACTCCAGGCGCGCTGACGCCAGTGCAGCTAGCTCTCCTGTCAAGCCGGCAGCTCAGGGTCGATTGCAAACCGTTCACGCGGCAGCGACGCAATCCACTTCGATGTCGAACGCGCCCGGCCATGCCGACACGCAGACGAAAATGCGCGCCGCTCGTTCAACCTACCGCTCGAAGCGACCGGAGCCCTCACGATCGTGCTCATAACGCCTCGCGAGCGGAAAAGGTGGCAACCAAGACTCGCGGCGAACGATCCAGCTTTCGTAGGTGGGCGTTAGCTGATTGGGAGAGTCCAGCGAGCCCAGGTGCACTTCGACCTCATCGGCGGTGCGCGCGAAGACAGACGATCCGCAGCGTGGGCAGAAGAACCGACCCGCGTAGTCGCGTGTTTCGCCCTCGATCGTCACCGCCTCTTGCGGGAAGATGGCTGAGGCGCTGAACACGGCGCCATGGTGCTTGCGGCAGTCGAGGCAGTGGCACAAGCCGACGCGGTAGGGCGGCCCCACAGCCACCAGCCGCACGCTGCCGCACAGGCACCCTCCGGTGAATCGATCCATGCTGCGTCTCCTTTTGAAGCAAGTTGGCCGGAGCGTTTACAACGCGAGCGCTCGTTGGCGTGAACAGGCCCTAGTAGTGAATGCCCTTCGGTGCCCCACCGCCCGCCGCAATGGCATCGCCATTGATCGCCCGTGACCGCGGCGAGCACAGGAACACCACGACATCGGCCACCTCGCTCGCATCGACGAGGTGGTTGATGGAGTTGCCGCCTGCCATCTGCGCCTCGACCGACTGCTCGGTCACGCCCTGGCTGCGCGCCCGCTCCGCGATCAACGGTGCCGTGCGCTCGGTGCGGGTGAGACCAGGGTGCACCACGGTCACGTTGATACCGGAGGGGCCCAGTTCGTCGGCCATGTTCTTGGTGAGTGCGGCGATAGAGATGTTGCGCATGCTGCCCACCGCGCTGCCGGTCTGCCGTGCGGCCAGCCCGCTGATGTTGACGATGCGGCCCCAGCCGCTGGCCTTCATGCCAGCCACGACTTCGCGTGCGCAACGGATGTAGCCCATGACCTTGATGTCCATCTCCGCATGGAAGAAGTCGCCGGTGATCTCGGCCAGCTTGGGCGGGCCGGCATAGCCGGCGGGCTCGGCAGCGGCGTTCACGAGGATGTCGATCGGCCCGCCGAGCTGCGCGGCGGCGCTGGCCACGGCGAGCTTCACCTGCTCGTCATCACCCGTGTTGGCGACGACGCCGACGACCTTGCGGCCTGAGCCCTCGGAGAGTTCACGTGCGGTGTCGGCCAGCGCCTGCGCATTGCGCGCGAGCAGCGCCACGTCCACGCCTTCTTGCGCCAGCGCCTTGGCGATGGCCTTGCCGATGCCGCGGCTGCCGCCGGTGACGAGTGCCCGCTTGCCCTTGAGTTGCAGATCCATCGCGTGTCCTTGCTGACTGTTACGGGCGATGCTATCGAGCCCTGCAGCCCCTTGTGTCGACAGGCCATTGCAACTTGCAGCGGCATCGGCGCGGAAGTGCCGAGTTGCCCACGCAAACGTTATGTTGGCGACGCGGGTTGGTCTTTGATGAGCGCACAGATCGCCGCCACGAGGACTTGCGGGCGCAGCGGCTTCGCGCAGTGCTCGTCGAACCCCGCCGCCAGTGCAGCGTCGCGGTCAAGGGGACGCGCGAATGCCGTCAGAGCCACCGCGGGGATGCGACGCCCACCGAGTTCGCTGCGGCGCCACTCACGGATCAGCTCGTACCCGTCTTTGCCGGGCATGCCGATGTCGCTGACCAGTACATCGGGCCGGTGCTGTTGCAGGCTGCTCAGCCCGCTTGCATAGCCATCAGCGCCGGTCACTCGCGCGCCATGCTCTTTCAAGATCAACGCCAGCATTTCTCGGGCGTCGTCATCGTCGTCCACCACGACGATGTGCAGGCCCGAGAGCGGGTCGAGGCTGCCCAGCTCGGTGTCGAACTGGGTCACCTCGGCGCCTGAGGCCTCCAGCGCGCTGTCGCGAGGCAATTGAACGGTGAACGTTGACCCCAGGCCGAGGCCGGCACTGGCTGCAGAAACGTGCCCGCCGTGCAGCTCGACCAAGTGCTTCACAATGGACAGGCCGAGCCCCAGGCCTCCATGCAAGCGGCTGCTGCTCGAGTCGCTTTGGGTGAACCGCTCGAACAGGAAAGGAACGAACTCCGGCGCAATGCCGCGGCCTTGGTCTTGCACGGTGAGTACGAGGCCCTCGTCATCCTGCTTGCACCGCACCACGATGCGGCCACCAGAAGGCGAGAACTTGATGGCGTTGGTGAGCAGGTTCCAGATGATCTGCTGAAGGCGGGCGGCATCTGCCCACAAGGGGCGCGTCACGTCGATCACCTCGACGACGAGGTCGAGGTTCTTCTCGCGCACCGATGCTGCGAGCGCACTGACGGCACCATGCAGCTCCTCGGCCATGTCGACTTCTTCCGGCTCGAGGTGGAGCTTGCCCAGGTCCATGCGCGACACGTCGAGGATGTCGGACACCAGCCGGGATTGAATGCGGGCATTGCGCTCGATCGAGCTCAAGGCGCGCGCTAGCATGTCGGGCGTGTCGGTCTTCTTGAGGACGTGAACCCAGTTCAGGATCGCGTTCAGTGGCGTGCGCAGTTCGTGCGACAGCACGGCGATGAACTCGTCCTTCGAGCGGCCCAGGCGCTCGGCCGAGGCGCGTGCGGCTTGTTCGCGGTCGAGCATGAGTTCTCGTTGCGCGGCCATCACCGTGCGTTCGGAGATGTCGATTGCGATGGCCAGCACGAGCCCGGGTTCGCCGTGCGGTGACAGGTTCCACTCGATCGGCACCAGCCGCCCTTCGGCATCAACCAAGGGAAAGTCGCTGCGCCAGATGCCTTCTCGCGGGCCGGCCAGCATGACTTCGAGATGGTGTATCGCGCTGGCGGGCACGAAGTCCATCATCTTGTGGCCCACCACCTCGCTCGCTTCGCGCTTGAGCATGGAGAGCATGGCGGGGTTCACCTCGACGAAGGTGAACGCCTGGTCGATGAGGCAGATGCCGCTGATGGCCTGGTTGAAGATGGCGCGAAAGCGCGCTTCGCTGCTGCGCATGCCTTCTTCGGCCGAACGCGCGCGGATCAAGGCCTTGATGGTGGCCACCAGCAACGCCGGATCAGCGGGGTGGGTGATGTAGGCGTCGGCCCCGGCGTCGAGGCCGCGCACCTTGTCGACATCGTTGACGCGCGCGGCCGAGAGATGGATGACCGGCAGGCGGGCGGACCCCGGTCGTGCGCGCAAGGTGCGGCACACCTCGAAGCCATCGATGTCGGGCAGGTGGACGTCGAGTACCACGGCGGCCGTCTCGAAGCCGACCTGCGCGAGCCCGTCGCGGCCGGTGCCGGCTTCATGGACGACAAAGCCTGCCGCCCGCAGCACCCGCGACGTGGCATAGCAGGTGGCAGGGTTGTCGTCGACCACCAGCACGTGATGGCTCACGGCGGGGTGGTCGGCTTCAGGGCTCATTGCCTGGTGCTGGTGTGCCGTCTACCGGGGTCAGGCGCACCGGCACCCTGACCCAGAAGGTGGAGCCGCGCCCCAGCTCGCTTTCGAGACCCACCGTGCCGCCCAGCAGTTCGGCGAAACGCTTGCTGAGCGACAGGCCCAACCCGGTACCGCGCAGGCGCTTCTGGATGGGTGAATCGATCTGCACGAAGTCGTCGAACACGGCGTGGTGGAACTCCGGTGCGATGCCGATGCCGGTGTCGGCCACCGCGAAGGTGATGGTGCGGTCGTCTTCGCAGCGGACCGAGACCCGCACTTCGCCGCGGGCGGTGAACTTCAAGGCGTTGGAGATGAAATTGCGAAGGATCTGCGCAAGCATGCGGTCGTCGCTGAACAGGCGCGGCAGGTCCATCGGCTCTTCGAACACCAGCAAGAGGTCGGGTGTCTTGAGCACCGGCTTGAACATGCCGCGCAGCGCGGCAAAGACGTCCACCAACTCGAACCACGCTGGCGAGATGGCCAGCCGGCCGGCCTCGACCTTGGCCAGGTCCAGCAGGTCATTGACCATGTCGCCGAACTCGGTGGCGGTGGTTTCGACGAAGCGGACCTGCCGCTCCTGCTCGGAGGTGAGCGGGCCATCCACACAGTCGATCAGCAACCGGCAGATGCTGCGGATCGAACCGATGGGTGTGCGGAACTCATGGCTCATGTAGGCCAGGAAACGGCTCTTCAGTTCGGTGGCGTGGCGCAGTTCTTCGGCCTGCACGTCCAGCTCGCTGTAGAGGGCCACCACGCCGCGATTGGTTTCTTCCAGTTCGCTGCGGAGTTCCTTCGCATCGTTCAAGGCGGCGTCGAGCAAGGTCTGCAGTGCGGCCACGTCCGGCGCAGTCTGCGCATCTGGAGCGGGCAGGTCGTGAGCCATCAGGCCTGTCGCCGTTTGAGGACGGCGACGGTCACGTCGTCGCGCCCGCGAACCTGGTCGCGCAGCAGCCAGCCGGCCACGACCGTCGGATGGTGTTGCATGAGGCTCGGCACGTCGTCAAGGCGCCAGCGTGTCTGCACCCCGTCCGAATGCATCACGAGCAGGCCATGCGGAGGCCAGTCGTAAGAAACGTCGACGAGGCGGCGAATCTGCACACCTGCCGTCCCGTGCTGGGACATCAGCGACTTGTCCGTTGCGCCAGACAACACTCGCCCGGCAATGTTGCCCGCGCCCGAGTAGGTGAAGGTGTCGGACAGGGCATCGATGCGGGCCATGGCGACCGCGGCACCGCGGGTGCCACGCAGGGCGACATGCACACGTTCGATCATCTGGCTGGGCGACATATCGCCGGCATCGAGAAGGGTCGCCACGGCGGCCTGCGAGGCCTCTCTGGCAAGGGGGCCGTGGCCCAGGCCGTCGGCCACGAGCAAGGCCGCTGATGAACCGTGGCGCGCGATGGCCCACGAATCGCCGCAGACCACCTCGCCCGGCGCCGACAGCGTGACCGCGCCAATCTCGAACACGCGCTGCCGTCTGGCTGCATCCACCTCGGATGGAAGTTCACGGCGCGCAGGGACCGCCACGATGCGGGCCAGCACCACCGTGCCGGCAGCGACCGCCGAAAAGATGTCGAACTCATGCGCCAGGCGCCTCACTGCACCCAGGCCGGTGCCGGGCGTGCCGGCGGTGGAGTGGCCGTCCGTCATGCACTGCGCGACGTCGGGGATGCCCGGCCCGAGGTCAAGCGACAGCAGCTCGACGGCCATGACGCCATCCGCCGTTTCTACCGGCGCAACGAGGATGCGCCCACCGGTGGCGTGCAGCACGAGGTTGTTGCCCAACTCGGTGGCGACGATGGCCACTCGGCCGGTCGCCACCTCGTCGAAGTCCAGGTCTTCGGCCACGCGCACAGCGGCCCGCCGCACCTCGCCCACTTGCGAGGTTTCGCGAACCTCGTAGGCAATGTGAGCGGGCGTGCCGGTCATTTCCACCGCGTGATGCTGACGCACGTGCCTTCACCCACGGCCGTGCGGATCTCGAACTCGTTGACCAGCCGCTTGCTGCCCGACAGGCCCACGCCCAAGCCGTGGCCTGAGGTCCAGCCGTCGGTGAGGGCCAGGTCCAGGTCGGGGATGCCCGGGCCCTTGTCTTCGAAATGCAGCCGCAGGCCATGCTTGATGCCATTGGTGAGCAGCTCCCAGCGCATCTCGCCACCGCCGCCGTAGACCACCGTGTTGCGCGACAGTTCGCTCGCGGCGGTGATCATCTTCGTCTGGTCGACGATGGAGAAGCGCAGTTCTTGCGTGAGCTTTCGAACCGTCTGGCGGCTCATGACGACGTCCTGCTCGTTGCGCAGCGGCATCGAGCCTTCAAGTGCTGGAGTCAACACCGTGCTCCATCGTCGACGCGTTGATCACCTTCATGCCGCGCTCGACGTTCAAGGCTGTCTTAACGCCGTCCAGCGACAGGCCGAGCTCGACCAGCGTGATGGCCACGGCGGGTTGCATGCCGACCACCACCGTGACGGCATCGAGCACTCGCGCGATGCCCGAGATCGTGGTGAGCATGCGGCCGACGAAGGAGTCGACCACTTCCAGGGCCGAGATGTCGATCAGCACACCCGTGGCGCCGGTGCTCTGGATCTTGTTCGAGAGGTCGTCTTGCAGGGCAAGGGCGGTGCGGTCCAGCAGGTCCATCTGGACCGTCACCAGCAGGCACTTGCCCATCTTGAGGATGGGAATGCGTTCCATCGCTGTGCCTCAGGCCTTGGTCCGGCTGACGGTGTAGCCGGACGTCTTCAGGGCCAGGGCCAGTGCATCGGCGAGCGTCGCCTTCGTCGTGACGCCCTGCAGGTCGATGCCGAGGTGAACGATGGTCTGCGCAATCTGCGGGCGGATGCCGCTGATGATGCATTCGGCACCCATCAGCCGAATCGCCGCGACAGTCTTCAGCAGATGCTGAGCCACCAGCGTATCGACCGTGGGGACCCCGGTGATGTCGATGATGGCCAGCTCGGAACCGGTCTCGACGATGCGTTGCAGCAGCGCTTCCATCACGAGCTGGGTGCGGTTGCTGTCGAGCGTGCCGATCATCGGCACCGCCAGAACACCATCCCACAGCTTGATCACCGGCGTGGAGAGCTCGAGCAGCTCGTGCTGCTGGCGGTTGATGATCTCTTCGCGTGTGCGCTGGTAGGTGCCCACGGTGAACTGGGCCATCTTGTCGACCAGGCTCGACACCCACAAGATGGTGTCCATCAGCGCGGCTGCATCCGTGGCGTGCCGCGTTTGCAGACGCGAGAAGAGCGGCTTCTTCATCGCCAGCACGAAGCGGCTCGTCTCTTCGCTCGAGACACCCTGAGCGGCCCGGGATGATGACAGCGCGGCCAGAACGCTGCGCAAGTCGGCCCACTCCCGGCCGTCGAAGCTCGAGGGTTCGCCATCGGCCTGGATGCCTTCCGAAAAGGCCTTCATCAGCTCTTTGGCTTCAGAGACGCCACGTGCGTCGCCGGTCTTCGACTTGTGGTTGTCCAGCTTGGCTTCGGCCAGCCATTCCGTGAGAAAGCGGTCGGAGTCGGCCTGGACCATGTCGTTCACGGTCGTGTTTTGCGTCTTCATAGGTTCTCGCTGGTGGGGGTGGACGACGAGAAGCGCAAGGGTCGAGTGCCCCGGAACCGCCCACATGCCCCACGTCTCACGACGCAACGACAGGTTGCCCATCGTACATGAGGGCTTCTTACGCGCCACGTCTCACGCAGGGTGATCTGAAAGCGACCACCGTTGTCGATGCTCAGGTGCGACGCGATGTGGTCAAGTGGCAGAGGCGGTGAAGATGCCGCGTCGACCAGATCACTCCAACACAATCTTCTGCGTCTTGACGATGTTTCTGTAGAACTGAATCCGGTGCGAGATCTCTTGCTTGTATTGAGCCGGCGTGAGGGCTTCGGGCAGCATCGCGCCGCGTGCCTCCCAGGCTAGCTTCGTGGCCGGGTCGCCGAGCACGGTGCGCATGGCTTCGTACAGCCGCGCCACGATGGCGTCTGGCGTGCGTGCGGGCGCGGCCAGGCCGGTCCATGAGGTGAGGTTCAGGTCGGGGAGCTTCAACTCATCGAACGTCGGCACCGACGGCAACTGCGCAACGCGCTGCGGTGCCGCCACAGCGAGCGCGCGCAGCTTGCCGTTGGTGATCATGTTGAGATTCGACGTGAGGTTGTTCCACGTTATCTGCACTTGCCCCGAGAGCAGGTCACCCAACGCCACGCCCGCGCCTTTGTACGGCACGTGCGTGATGGCGAGCCCGAGCTTGGCCTTGAGGATCTCCATGCTCAGGTGGGCCACCGAGCCGTTGCCTGAACTCGCGTAGTTCCACTTGCCGGGGTTGGCTCGAACGAAGGCGACGAACTCGTCGAAGGTCTTCACCGGCAGGTCGGCGTTCACCAGCACCACGTTGGCGAGCCGATCGATCAGTGTGATGGGTGCAAAGTCGGTTTCGGCGTTGTAGCTCAGGTTGGGCGTGACGGCAGGGTTCACGACGTGGGTGGACTGCGAGGTGACGATGAGCGTGTGGCCATCGGGTGCGGCCTTCGCCACATACGTGCTGCCGATGGCACCGCCTGCGCCGCCGCGGTTGTCGACGATGATGGTTTGGCCGAGCGCTTTGCCCAGCCGGTCTGCAATGGCGCGGCCCGAGACGTCGACCGACCCGCCGGCCGCAAACGGCACCACGAGCGTGATCGGGCGGCTGGGATAGCGAGGCGCCTGGGCCCAGCTGGGGAGTGCCGCGCCACCCAGAGTGCCTGCAGTGGCGCCGAGCAGGTGTCGACGGTTGATGGTGTGCTTCATGGTGTTTTCTCGGTGGTGTGGTGATGGGGTGGGGTGGCGACTTCGGCTTGGATAAAGGCGGCGACCACGCGCAACACATGGCTCACGTCTTCGCGTGTCTGTGAATAGCGCGCGTTGGGCTCGCGGGTCTCTTCATCGAGGTAAAGCTTGCGGTTGATCTCGATCTGCAAGCTCTCGCAGCCGGTGCCGGGCTGGCCGTGCTCACGGATCAGGTCTTGCCCGGCATAGGGGTCGTTAATCGACACCTGATAACCCAACGCCTGGAACGCTTCGGTCACGCAGCGTGTGAAGGCAGGCGAGCAGCTGCGGCCGTGCAGGTCGCCGAGCACCACGTCGGCGAGCGGCGTGGTGGACACGCGGCCGAGCCGTTCATAGGCATTGCTCGGCATCGAGTGCAGGTTCAGGTGCCAGGCCCTGCCGAAGGCGGTTCTCGTGTCGCGCAGCGCCTCGCTCAGCGCGCTGCGGTAAGGCTTCCAGCACGAATCAACGCGGCGCTGAATCTCGCTTGGAGCCAGCTTGCGGTCGTAGATCTCGGCGAGCGTGGTCGTCTTGCTGAACACCAGCCCGTTGCCGAGCGTGAGACAGCGCTCGGACGCTTGCACCTCGCCCGGCCACGGGTCGGACAGCATCGCGACCTCGATGTCGGTGCAGGCGCGGTTGGTGTCGATGTAGCTGCGCGGAAAGTGCGCGTGGATCAGCGTGCCGCCGACCTTGGGCGCGTCGGCCCAGAGAGCGTCCACCAGCGTGTCTTCGCATTTGCGCAGGTCTGCGAGTGCCACGGAATACCTGAAATCGTCGGGATACGTGGTGCCGCTGTGCGGCGAGTCGCATACGAGTGCGATGGGTTCCGTCTGCGGCAAGACGGTCGCGATGTTGAGGTGTGATTCCAAGGCAGGCGCACAGGGCAGGAACGAGAAGGCTTCAGCGTACGAGCCGTGCCGCGCTTGGGGAATCGACTAAATCGTTCGGGGTGTCGCCATAATGTCATCGCCATGAAATTCCGGGCCGCTTCACTCGTCGAACTGCACGCGTTTCTCGGCGTCTGCAAGGCCGGCACCATGCGCCAGGCGGCCGAGCAGCTCTGCGTGACGCAGGCGGCGGTGAGCCGAGCGGTGTTGCGCCTGGAGCGGCGGGTTGGCGCGCCTCTGTTTGAACGCAGCGCGCAAGGTGTGGTGCCCAATGCGCACGCCCTGGCGCTGCGGGCACGCATCGAGCCGAGCCTCGTTGAACTCGAGCGCGCATTCGCCGACTTCGGCCAGACGAGCGCGCAGCGCCACACGCTGCGCATGAGCATCGTGCCCACGCTCGGTACGCGCTGGCTTATGCCGCGGCTGAAAGCCTTCAAGGCGGCGCACCCCGACGTCAACGTCGAGCTGCGCCAGTTCCATCACAACGAAGACTTTCAGCGCGACGACGTCGACATCTGGATCGACATCAAGCGGCCAGGCCGGCGCTGGCCGCGCGGTATCTCAGCGAAATACCTGCTCGGGCGCGAGATCACGCCGGTGTGCACGCCCGGCATCGCCGCGCGCCTCAAGACGCCGAGCAGCCTGCTGAAGGAGACGCTGCTCCACCACACCAACTATCCCGACAACTGGCAGCTGTGGATGGCCGCCGCCGACGTGAACACCGCCAGGCTCAAGCTCGGCAGTGGCTTCGATCTCGGCAACAACCTCATCGTGGCTGCCAGCGGCGGCATGGGTGTGGCCGTGCTTCAGCCTTGTTTGGTCGAGCGCGAGCTGGCATCGGGTGAGCTCGTGCAGCCTTTCGAGCTGAGCGCGTCGACCGGCCGCGGCTACTACCTGTGCACGCGCAACGCCGCCGATGGAAAGGGCGTTGTCGACGTGTTCACGCGGTGGATCGTTGACATGGCGAAGGCTGACGGCCGTTGAATCGAGCGAGGCCGCCAGGCGGCGAAACGTCAGCTCGCTTGCCGTGCCCCAGTCAACGCAACTGCCACGTGTAGCTCAGCGAGGCATACGAATGCGGCTGCCCGGCCTCGACCAGTGCGCTGTCCCGAGCCACTGAAATGGTCAGCGAGGACTTCTTCCACCCATACGCCAGGCCAGCGGTGCTGCGCAGGCTGTTCTTGCGCAGCCGGGCGCGCTGCGGGTCGTCGTCGTCGAAGCCTGCGTGCAACGCAATGCGGTCGTAGGAGAACGCGGCAAAGGTGAACCAGCCTTCTTCGACCAGCATCGGGTCGCCGCGCTGCGACAGGATGCGTGGCGTGGTGGGGTAGCTGCGGTCCAGCCCGCGCCCGTAGCGCAGCATCAGCGTGGTGCCGACGGAAGACTGCAGGTTGCCGAGCACGCCCTGGCCGATGGCGATGGCATCGGCGCCGGGGCCGCCGCTGTCGTTGTGCCACGCGGCCCGCCAGCCGCTGGCCCCTTCGACGCCGAACAGCCCGCGGTTCGAGACCTGGGTGTCCCAGCCGCGCGGCTCCCGCGAGCCGGTCACCTTGTGGCTGAAGCGCTGTACTTGCTTCGCGCCCGACGCCGGCCCGATGACGCCGAGGTTCAGCGCGAGCATGTGGACGGAGGGGCCGTGCACGGTCACGTAGGTCGAGCGCACGAGCAGCGCGCCGATGTACGGCGCGTCGCTGGAGTCGGGCGGGTCTCTGGTGATGTCGCGTGGCGTGACCATGATCTGGCCGATCGACAGGGCGGTGAGCGTGGGCCGCGGCAGGCCCAGGCCTTCGACCAGCGGGCGCATCAGCGAGGGCGGCTCGATGGTGTCTTCACCGGCAGACGCCACGCGCAGCCGCGACAGGTAGAGGCCGTTGCTGTAGCCGCCGCCGTCCTGGCCGATGAACAGATCGTTCTGCCACGCCGCGTAGCCGAAGGTCTCGGCCGCCGAAGCGGGGAGGGTGAAAGCGGTGCTGAGGGCGCAGAGAGTGAAGAACGCGAGCCCGCTCAGCCCTCGTGCAGGCTTGCCGGCGGGCAAACGCTTCTCATGCGGCAGCCTGTCGGCTGGGCCATCGGGTGTCATGCGTGATGTGGGGAGAGCTGTGGGGGCGAGACGGCGACGAGTTTAGTGCCGGGTTTGCATCGGCGCTTTGGGCCGGTCAATTCATGGGCTGGCCGTGGGCCAATTCATAAAGGCCGATCATGGTGGCCCACGGATTGCCCCGTTTCCTTGACCCGAACCATGCCGTTGCGTCGGTAGATTGGCCAGCCGGTTCGAGGCCGGCGGCCATCGGGAAAACCAATTAGCCCATGAGGATGAACATGAAAAACACCGCAGGAAAAGTTGTCGTGATCACCGGCGCCAGCAGCGGCCTGGGCGAGGCCACGGCCCGCCTTCTGGCCGCCGAGGGCGCCATCGTCGTATTGGGAGCCCGGCGGCTGGACCGCCTGCAGGCGCTCGCCACCCAGTTGACCAGCACAGGAGGCAAGGCGCTGGCGCTCGCCACCGACGTGACCCGGCAAGACGACGTGAAGCGCCTCGTGGATGCGGCGGTGGAAGCCTACGGCCGCATCGACGTGATCCTGAACAACGCGGGCCTGATGCCCAATTCGCCGATCGAGCGGCTGAAGGTCGACGACTGGGACCGCACGATCGACGTCAACCTGAAGGGCGTGCTGTACGGCATTGCCGCGGTGCTGCCGCACATGCAGCGCCAGCGCAGCGGCCACATCATCAACGTGTCATCGGTGGCGGGCCACAAGGTGCGGCCGGGCAACGCGGTCTACGCCGCCACCAAGCATGCGGTGCGCGCGTTGTCCGAGGGGCTGCGCCAGGAGGTCAAGCCGTACAACATCCGCACCACGGTGATCTCGCCCGGCGCGGTCGACACGGAGCTGATCGACAGCATCACCGAGGCCGACGTGGCCGAAGGCGCACGCAAGGTCTACGAACTCGCGCTGCCGGCCGAGGTCTTTGCGCGCACGGTGGCTTTTGCCATCGAGCAGCCCGACGAGGTCGACATCAACGAGATCGTGTTCCGGCCGACGCGGCAGGAGTTCTGAGCGCAGCGCGCGGTGGCGTGATCGGATGCCGATCGGACATTCGTCCGATGGCGCCGAACGCCGCCGAAAGAGACAGTGTGGTCTTCGCCAACCAACCTGTCTCGACACCATGAACATCCTCAAGCTCACCACCCTCGGCCTCGCCGCTTCGATCGTCGCCGGCTCTGCCGCCGCTGCTCCTGCCGACGACACCAAACCCAGCGTCGTGATCGTGCACGGCGCCTTTGCCGATGGCTCCGACTGGGCCAAGGTGATCCCGCTGCTGCAGGCCAAGGGCCTGCACGTGGTCGCGGTGCAGAACCCGCTCAGCTCGCTGGCCGACGATGCTGCGGCCGCCAAACGCGTGATCGACGCGCAGCCGGGCAAGGTGGTGCTGGTCGGCCACTCATGGGGCGGTGCCGTGATCACCGAGGCCGGTGACAACCCGAAGGTCTCGGCGCTGGTGTACGTGGCGGCCTTTGCGCCCGATGTCGGCCAGGCTGTCGGCGACCTCGGCAAGGGCTTCCCGGCCGCCCCCGGCCTGGCCCATCTGGCGCCCGATGCAGCCGGCTGGCTGTACCTCTCGCCAGAAGGCATGAGCAAGCACTTTGCGCAGGACCTACCGGCCGCGACCACCGCGGTGATGACCGCGACGCAAGGGCCGATCTTTGGTGCAGCATTCGGCCAGAAGGTCTCCGTGGCTGCGTGGAAGCAGAAGCCGTCGTGGTACCTGCTGGCCGAAGCCGACCACATGATCGTGCCCGAGCAGCAGCGTGCGATGGCCAAGGCGATCAACGCCAAGCTCAGCACCGTCAACAGCAGCCACGTGCCGCAGCAGTCGCAGCCGGCCAAGGTGGCCGCGGTAATCCTCGACGCGGTGCAGAGCCTCAAGTAAGCACGGCATGATCCGGGGCGCGCCGCTTGATGCGGCGCGCCCTGTTTTCCATTTGATGCAAGCGATGTCCGCCTCCGACTCTCAGTCCTCAGACTCACACGTTCAGGTTTTCGACGCCGTGAAGGCGCTCGCCTTCGTCGGCGACCTGAGCATGGGCCAGCCCGTCGACCATTCGGCCCGCACCGGCTGGCTGGCGTCGCAGCTTGCGGCAGCGCTCGGCCTCGATGCGCAGGTGCAGACGCATGCGCTCTACGTCTCGCTGCTGCGCTGGTCCGGCTGCACCGCCAACGCGCCAGAGTTCGCCGACCTGATGGGCGACGACGTGGGCGGCCGGCAGGCGATGCTGGCGGTCGGCTTGCCGGCGCATCTGGTCGGGTCGATCAAGCCCGCGGCGCAGATCCACTGCGAGGTGTCGGGTGACGTGGCGCGCACGCTGGGCCTGCCCCTGCCGATCGAGCGCGCGCTGCGCCGCATCTTCGAGATGCTGGATGGCAGTGGCCAGCCGAACGCGCTCGCCGGCAACGAAGTGCCGACCGAGGTGCAACTGGTGCAGATCGCGAGCGACCTGGAAATCCACAGCCGCCTCTATGACCTCGAACGCGCGCTGACCGGCTTGGCCGCACGCGCCGGCCGGCACTATCCCGTGGAGTGGCTGTCGACGCTGCGCGAGAACGCTGCCGACTGGCTGCACACGCTGGAGCAGGAGCCGGGCTGCATCGATGCGCCGCTCGCGCAAACGCTGCCGGCACCGAGCACGTCGCTGGAGTTGATCGCCGACGTGATCGACCTGAAGCTGCCCTGGCTCACCGGCTACTCGCGCCGTGTCGCGGAGGCAGCGCGGGTCTGCGCGGTGCAGCTCGCGTTGCCCGAAGCGCAGCAGCTGCGCATCCGCCGTGCGGCACTGATCCACGGCATCGGCCGCGCTGCGGTGCCGAATGCGATCTGGAGCCAGCCGGGCCCGCCCGGCGAGGCGGCGATGGAGCGCCTGCGCCTGGTGCCGTACTGGACGGCACGCGCCGCGCGCCGCATCGGCAGCCTGGGCGAGGAGGCCGACATCGCCTCGTATGCCGACGAGCGCCTGGACGGCTCAGGGTTCTTTCGGGGCGCATCCGGCGACGCGATCGGCATCGAGGGCCGCGTGCTCGCCGCCGCCACGCAATGGGTGATGTGGCAAACCGAGCGACCGGGCCGCGTGGGCCTGAGTGAAGAAGAGGCCGCGCAGCGCCTGCGTGACGAGGCGGACCGTGGCCGCTTTGACGCGAAGGTGGTGGCCGCGCTCACCGGCGGGCCGCCAGCGGCGCACAAGCCGGCCTCAGTCGACCCAGCTGGCCCTCTGTCTGGCCGCGAGATCGAGGTGCTGCGCCGCATCAGCCATGGCGAGAGCAACAAGGAGGCAGCACGCACGCTCGGCATCAGCCCGAGCACGGTGCGTGCACACCTGGAAAACATCTTCCGCAAGCTCGAATGTACGACACGCGCCGCGGCCACGCTGAAGGCACTGACGACCGGGCTGCTGTAGCGGCGGGGTGGGGTCACGTACGGTGATAGGCGAGCACCTGATCGAGTGCCCGAGGCACATGGTCGAGAGGCAATGCCTCGACCAGCAAGGAGCCGTAGCGGATCTTGCGCCGTGCGCGCGTGCCCATGAAGCGCCGCAGATGCGCGTGTGCACTGCGCCCGCGTTGCGCGGGCTGGTCCTGAAACTTGCGGAACGACGCCAGCTCGCCTTCGCTGTCGAGCACGCGCTCGACGGCTGCGGTGCCCAAGGCGCGAATCAGCTCGTCCTCCAGATCGGCTTCGCACACGAAGAAGCCGAGCGCTTCGGTCGCTTCGCGGGTGAGCGCGTTGGCAAGCCCCATGCGGTGCAGGCTGCGCGTGGCGTACGGTGCCTCGGCCGCGTCGCAAAGACCTGCCAAGCGGAGGTTCAACCCCCTTGGACCCAGCGCGTCTGCGAACTTGCCGATGTTGGTGATGCCGCCCATCGGCAGGATGCCGATCCCCTCGGCAACCAGGTCCATGCCTCGTCTCAGCGCCAGTGATTCAAGAGCGGCCTGATCGCTCCAGCCTTCGACGAGGATCACTGCGCGTGCATGGGCTGCTGCGAGCAACTCGCAAGCGTCTTCGACCGCCAAAGGCGGCCGGGGACCTGGTGCGAATGGCTCGGCATCGAGATGATGGTGTGGTGCGGTCATGCTGGAAGCGGGAATGCAACCGGGCTTGAAAGCTACTAGCATGCCGCCGATCAGTCCAGCGGGGAACGGCGGCTTCCCCAGACCCGACTTCCCGCTACCCGTTGAAGCAGCATGACGACATCCATCTCCATTCACGAATTCGCGAAGCAGTTTCGCTTCGACCCCATCCCCGTCGAGCAATGGCACGCGCACATGCCAGCCGCCGTCGCGTCGGCCTTGCATGGCGAAGACGTGCTGGTGTTCTCGTGCCTGGACGAGTACTCGGACACCGCGGCGTTCAGTGCCCGCTACGGGTTCGGGCTCGAGGACTGTGCGAACACGCTGATCCTGAAATACACCCGCGACCAGGGCGAGCACTTCGCGGCTGCCGTCACGCTCGGCTCGCGCCGGCTCGACATCAATGGCGCGGTGAAGGAGAAGCTCGGCGCCAAGCGCCTGACCTTGGCGAAGCGTGAGGTCGCGACGGAGATCACCGGCATGGAGTTCGGTGGCATCACCGCGGTCGGGCTGCCGTCGGGCACGCGCGTTTTGGTGGATGCGGCGGTGGTGGCGCGGACGTATGTCGTGATGGGAGCGGGCGTTCGCGAAACCAAGATCCTGTTGTCACCGTCGACGCTGACGCGCCTGCCATTGCTTGAAGTCGCCCCGCTCACATTTGAGCCTCAGCCGCAATAGACGGCCGAGGTCCCCAGTGGGTGTCGCCTCGCCGACAGCGCGTGCGGCGCGTTCGTGCAACCCTGTGGAAGCCCGGCCAGGGCGGGCCACCGGATAGACCCATCAGCCGGCAGGGTTAGCGCGCTACTGCGACGAGCACGCCTCGCCAATACTTCGCTCTGCCCCTTCTCCAACCTGTTTTCAACGGAGCAAGACACCATGCGTGACTACCTCAAGTTCTACATCAACGGCGCCTGGGTCGACCCGGCGACGCCCAAGACGCTCGACGTGATCAACCCCGCCACCGAAGGCGTGGCCGGCCGCATCTCGATGGGTTCGGCCAAGGATGTCGACGTGGCCGTGAAGGCGGCTCGTGCAGCCTTCGCGAGCTTCTCGCAGACCAGCGTGGCCGAGCGCGTGGCACTGCTCGAACGCATCATCGACGAGTACAAGAAGCGCTATGCCGACGTGGCCGCTGCCATCACCGAAGAGATGGGCGCACCCGCCAAGCTCTCGAACGACGCGCAGGCAGCCATGGGCATCGGCCACCTGCAGACGGCGCTTTCGGTGCTGAAGAGCTACTCGTTCAGCGAAGACCGCGGCACCACGCGCATCGTGCATGAGCCCATCGGCGTGTGCGCCTTCATCACGCCGTGGAACTGGCCGATGAACCAGATCGCCTGCAAGGTGGCGCCTGCCCTCGCGGTGGGCTGCACCATGGTGTTGAAGCCCTCGGAGATCGCACCGTTCTCGGCCCAGGTGTGGGCCGAGATCCTGCACACGGCCGGCGTGCCCGCGGGCGTGTTCAACCTCGTCAACGGCGACGGGCCGACCGTGGGTGCCGCGCTCTCCAGCCACCCCGAGGTCGACATGGTGTCGTTCACCGGCTCTACGCGTGCCGGTGTCGAGGTGGCGCGCAATGCGGCGCCCACTGTGAAGCGCGTGCACCAGGAGCTGGGTGGCAAGTCGCCGAACATCATTCTGGAAGACGCCGACTTGAAGAAGGCCGTGACCGCCGGCGTGCGCGGCGTGATGGGCAACTCGGGTCAGTCGTGCAACGCACCGACGCGCATGCTGGTGCCCAACTCGCGCATGGCCGAGGCCATCGCCATCGCCAAGGCCGCCGCCGAAGCGACGACCGTCGGCGCACCGGCCAGCGGCGCCAGCCTCGGCCCCGTGGTCTCGGCCCAGCAGTGGGACAAGATCCAGACGCTGATCCACAAGGGCATCGAAGAAGGCGCCACCGTGGTCGCAGGTGGGCCCGGCAAGCCGGCGGGTCTGGAAACCGGCTACTACGTGAAGCCGACGATTCTTGCGAACGTGAACAACCAGATGACGGTGGCGCGCGAAGAGATCTTCGGCCCGGTGCTCACCATCCTCGGCTACGACACGGTCGACGAAGCCATCGCCATTGGCAACGACACGCCTTACGGCCTGGCCGCTTACGTCTCGGGCACCGACCCCGAAGCCACGCGCAAGGTGGCCTCGCGCCTGCGCGCCGGTCAAGTCAACATCAACAGCGCAGCGGTGGATCTGATGGCACCGTTCGGCGGCTTCAAGCAATCGGGCAATGGCCGCGAGTGGGGCGACAAGGCATTCGGCGAATTCCTCGAAACGAAGGCCCTGCTGGGCTTCGCGCCGAAGGCGGCCTGACGTTCATGCACCCGCGCACGGCCGGGAGGCCGGCGCGGGCGCGATGGCCCAGCCATCAGGCCCGGTGGCGTAGGCCTCGTATCGAGGTTTCCATAACGTGCGACAGTCTCCGACCGTTCGCACTGAGCTGGTCGGAATGCCTGCACCTGGGCAACGCCGGACATGATGTGTGGTGTTCATCGGCATGCCGCCCCTCGATCTCGTAAGAATCAGATGAATTTATTCAGCAAGTTCGCCGTTCGTTGCGTGTTGATCGCGACAAGCCTGTTGCTTGCCGGTTGCCCAAAATCACAAGTTCGATATTCCGAAACCCTGGACCGAAATGCCTTGATGGTTCTGGCTTTCCCCGGTTGGGCGCCGACCGGAAGCGAAAAAATCCAAAGCACGGACTGGTCGATCACAACAGATGCTCCCGGCGAAGCGGTGGCCAAAGCAGTGACTCAGGCAGAAGTCTCCCCTCTGTATGTTGTGAAACTGGACGACACACATGCTGCGCTGGTGACCCAGGTTCTGCCGGTCGATGAAAGCAATCGTCCATACGACCACCCTGCGTCTTCCGGGACGATCGGTGCCTACTTCTTTGAACACAGTGCCGCCGGGTGGCGGATAGCGAACCGACAGCATTCCGTGGCAACCAGTGGCGCGGGCGGCAATATCGGCCAGACCGGCGTCACAAAACTGGGAGAGGGGCACTTTGCCGTCACCGCCCAATGGGGAAGCTGCTCGCAAGGCTATTGCGGCAGATGGCTTGTGGTCGTTGGCCTTCAGCGCGATCGAGCCACCTTGCTGAATTCGGGCATTGCCCTGTCGGTGAACAACGATGGCGCCTATGGCGCCTGCAGTGCTTTGGACAATCCTGCCCCTGTGGAGGAAGACGCCGAGGAAGACCCTGAAGAAGACACCGAGGTACAAAACAACGAGTGCCTGGATATTCAAGGTCAGTGGAAATTCCGGGGAAACCGCTTGCTGGTGTCGTACGAAGGTCGACTGCGCCAACTGGACGAACACGGTGAGTTTCTGCCCATCAAGAAGATTCAAGAACAGGCGATCTACGAAGCGACACGGGGCGAGCTCACGCTGATCAGTGGTAGCAATCCCATCCCTGATTTTTAAGGGTGCAACGCGTGCGTAGCCGTGTGTCGCGCGATTCACTCAGTTAGGGTCTCCCATGTTGCTGCTCTGGGGCAATGCCGATTCCGTCAACGTTCAGAAAATCATGTGGTGCTGCGAGGAGCTCGGCCTCGCGTACCAGCGCATCGACGCGGGCCGGCACTTTGGAGTGGTGAACACTCCGGAGTTCCGCCAGATCAACCCCAATGGCCTGGTACCGACCATCGACGACGATGGCTTCGTGCTGTGGGAGTCGAACGCAATCCTGCGCTACCTTGCGGCGAAGCACGCAGCCGGGACGCTGTGGCCCACGGATGTGAGAGAACGCGCGCGCGCCGACCGCTGGATGGACTGGGCCAACTCGACGCTTTGGCCGACGATGGTGCCGTTGTTCCGCGCCTTCATGCGCACGCCCGAGGCGCAGCGCAATGCAGCGGCGATCGAGGCAGATCGTTTGGAGACCGTCGAAGTCTTGCGGGTTCTCGACGCGCAACTCGCTGCGACCGAGTTCGTCGGTGGCGACACGTTCACGATGGGCGATATCGCGGTGGGCTGCGCGGCGTGGCGCTGGATGGCGCTGCCGATCGAGCGGCCGCTCTTGCCCAACTTTCAGCGTTGGTTCGACGCGCTGGCGACGCGGCCGGCGTACCGCCGTGTCGTCATGCTGCCGTTGAGCTGACCTGGCCGCTGCGCCACGGCTTCATTGCCACCAGCGCGGCGAGGGCCATCGCGACCAGCAGCGAGCCGTAGCCCATCGCGGTGGGCTTCAGGCCGAAGATGCCGACGCACAGGCCGGCCGCAATGGCCGGCAGGCTGAACGCCAGGTAGCTGAGCACGAAGAAGCTGGCCATCAGCCCGGCCCGCTCGAGTGCTGTGGCCAGCGGCACCAGGCTGCGCATCGCGCCGTTGAACGAAGCGCCGAAGCCCACGCCCGCGAGCGCCGTGCCGGCGAAGAACAGCGGCGTCACATGCCAGTGCATGCCGGCCAGCGTGATGACAAGCCCGACGGCGAAGAAGGCGGCACCCACGGCCAGCGTGGCGCGCGGCGAGCGCGCTCTCACCGCGTAGATCGAGACAGCGGCGCTGAGCACCAGCACGGCGATCAGCGCACCTCCGATGACCGGCGCATCGTTGCCGGTGATGAGCTTCGCGAGCGTGGGCCCGAGCGACAGATAGAAGCCGCCGAGCGCCCACAACGCGGTGTTGACGGGCAGCAGCTGCCACAGCGTCAAACGGGCCTGCACGGGAATCGAGAGCTTGGGCTTCAACGATTGCCACACGCCGGGGCGCCGCTCGACCGTCTCGGGCAGATAGAACGCCGCCACGGCTTGCAGGGCAAAGGCGAGCAGCAGCAACTCGAACACCAGCTTCGTCGGTGCGGGTGCGAACTGCACCAGCGCGCTCGTGCCCAGCGCGCCAAGCGCCATGCCGATCATCGGCGCGATGCCGTTGATGAGCGAGCCACGTTCGCGGTTCAGGTCCAGCATGGCGGCGCTGACGGTGCTGGTGGCGATGCCGGTTGCCAGGCCCTGCAGCACGCGCGCGGCCAGCAGCCAGGTTACCGAGTCGGCGCGCCAGAAGAGCACGATGGACGCGAATTCTAGGCCGATGGACAGCAGCACCACTTCGCGCCGGCCGCGGTGGTCCGACAGCCCGCCCAGCACGAGCAGCGCGGCAAGCAATGCGAAGGCATAGCTGCTGAACACCAGCGTGAGCGTGAGGGCGGAGAAGCCCCAGGCCTCTCGGTAGATCGCATACAGCGGCGAAGGCGCGCTCGATGCCGCGAGAAAGCTCACGAGGACGATGCCGTGCAGCCACAGCGCCTGCGCGGCGTTCATGCGCCTGGCGCCGAGGGCGGGCAGCGGGTCGTTGGCGAGCGGCGGCATGTGAATCCCTTCGGTGCGACAAAAGCAAAGTCTTTGCGTTTATTCATTCTGTCACTAAAGCAAATCCTTTGCGTTAACATTGTCCGCATGAGTTCCAGACCCAACCTCCGCCCCGGTGGCCGCAGCGCGCGGGTGCAGGCAGCCGTCCACCAGGCCACACATGAATTGATGGAAGCGCATGGCCGCGCGGAACTGACGGTGCCGCTCATCGCGGCGCGTGCCGGCGTGACGCCATCGACCATTTACCGACGCTGGGGTGACCTGGCCGACCTGCTGGCCGACGTGGCCATGGAACGCATGCGCCCGGAAGGCGAGCCTGCCGACACCGGCACCGTGAAGGGCGATCTGCGGGCGTGGGCCGAGCAGTACCTGGACGAGATGTCGTCGGAGATCGGCCTGGCGATGATGCGCGATGTGCTCTCGGGCCGCAGCAGCGGCGACGTGCCGGTGCCGTGCCGCTGTGCAGAGTTCACCGCAAGCCAGATCGCCGTCATCGTGGACCGCGGCATGGCGCGCAAGCAGGCGGTGCCCGAAGTCGATGCGGTGATGGACGTCGTGGTGGCGCCGATCATCTACCGCCTGCTGTTCGGGCCGGTACCGCCCACGCAGCGGCACGTGCGAGGGCTGGTGGATGCCTGCATGGCGGGCGCCGTGAAAAAGAAGGCGGCGGCAGCAACCCCCGCCTGAGAGGCGTGACGGCCGCCGTCAGCCCGTGCGGGTCAGCGCGGCGACGAGGTCGGACTGCGTGATGATGCCGACCAGCCGCTTGTCGGCATCGATGATCGGGATGTGGTGGTGGCCGGTGTCGGCGAACAGCGGCACGAGCTCGCTGATCGGCCGGTCGGCGCTGGCCACGCGCACCTGCCTCACCATGATCTGGCCGACGGCTTCGGGCTTGTCTGAATGCGTGGTGTTGGACGGGCTGACGAAAGCGCGCAGGCGCTGTGCCCAGCCATGATGCCAGTCGAGGTCGGCACTGCGCAAGAAGTCGGACAGCGTGACGATGCCCACCACGCGCGACACGCGGTCGACCACCGGCAAGGCCTTGATGCGGCGCTCGCGCAGCAGGGCCCAGGCGTCTTGCAACGAAGTGCCGTAGGAGACGGTGGCCACGTCGCGCGACATGATGTCGGCACAGCGCACCTCGCCCAGCCGGCGGCGGTAGGCCTCGATCTCGGTTTGCGCCAGCAGGTTCTGCAGGTCGTCGCGGCTCAGGTCGAGCACCTGGTTGTAGCGGGCGAGTACCGCGTCGAGATCGGCCTCGGCGAATCCCGGGGCCTGCACCTTGCCGGCAGCCGGTGCGGGCAGGAGCTGGCCATGCGGATAGCGGCGCTGGGTCAGGTTGTTATAGGCAATGCCGGCGGTGACCAGCAAGGCCGAGCCGAGCAGCACCGGCGCGAGCGCGAACTGCAGATCGTGCACACCCGTCAGCACCACCAGCAAGGCGCTGGCACCGCCCGGCGGATGCAGGCAGCGCAGCAGGAACATCGCGCCGATGGCCAGCCCCACCGCCGAGGCCGCGACCCACGGTTCCACGCCGAAGGCCTGCACGCAGACGATGCCCACCATCGCCGACACGGTGTTGCCGCCGGCCACGGCCCAGGGCTGCGCCATCGGGCTGGCCGGCACGCCGAACACGAGCACCGCGCTCGCACCCAGCGGTGCGATGAGCCAGGGAACGCCGGCGACGTTCTGCGTCAGCCAGTGGCTCAGCAGGGCGGTGAAAAAGAGGCCGAGTGCGGCACCTGCCACCACGCGCCAGCGCTCGCGGGCGTCGACGGCCATGCGGGCCGGCAGGAAGTCGCGCAGCCAGGCGCGGGCGCGTGCGCGTCTCGGCAAGGCGAGGGCGCTGAGGTTCACGTCTTGTTCAGCCATCGATGCATCTGTGGAGAAGCCGGCAAAGGGTTGCCATTGTGGCTGCTCAGGCCCTGGCGCCGCCCCGGGTATCTCCCCACGAATACCTCCCCGGGGCGATGCATTACGCCCGGTGCTAAGCTGGCTTCGTCCTACTCAAAAGAACCCTCGGAGACCCACCATGCCCGGACTGCTTCCCCACGTCGACCCTGAAGGCCTGCTCGAGTTCTCGGTGGTCTACACCGACCGCGCACTGAATCACATGTCGCAGAAGTTCCAGGGGGTGATGCGCGACATCTCGTCCACGCTGAAAGAGGCTTACAAGGCCAAGTCGGCGATCGTGGTGCCGGGCAGCGGCACTTTCGGCATGGAAGCGGTGGCGCGCCAGTTCGCCACGGGGCAGAAAGTGGTCGTGGTTCGCAACGGCTGGTTCAGCTACCGCTGGACGCAGATCTTTGACATGGGCTCGATCCCGTCGAGTGCCACGGTGCTGAAGGCCCGTCCGATCGCCTCGGGCCCGCAGGCCGCATTTGCGCCGGCGCCCATCGAAGAGGTGGTGGCTGCCATCCGCCGTGAAGAGGCGGGCGTGGTGTTCGCAGCGCATGTCGAAACGGCCTCCGGGATCATGCTGCCCGACGGCTACCTGCGCGCCATCAGCGAGGCCGTGCACGCCGTCGGTGGCCTGTTCGTGCTCGACTGCATTGCCTCGGGCGCGATGTGGGTGGACATGCAAGCCAACGGTGTCGACGTGCTGATCAGCGCGCCACAAAAGGGCTGGAGCGGCTCTCCTGGCAGCGCCTTCGTGATGCTGAGCGAACGCGCCCGCGAGCGCATCGACAAGACCACGAGCACCAGCTTCGCCTGCGACCTGAAGAAGTGGCTACAGATCATGGAGACGTATGAAAACGGCGCCCATGCGTACCACACCACCATGCCGACCGATGCGCTCACGCGCGTGCGCGACGTGATGCTGGAAACCAAGCGCCTCGGCTTCGACACTGCGCGCAGCGCGCAGCAAGCGCTGGGCACGCAGGTGCGTGCGCTGCTTGCTCGCAAGGGATTCAAGAGCGTGGCGGCACCGGGCTTCGAAGCGCCCGGCGTCGTCGTGAGCTACACCGACGACCCGGAGATCCAGTCGTCGAAGAAGTTCGCGGGCCTCGGTCTGCAGACAGCGGCCGGCGTGCCGCTGCAATGCGATGAGGGGGCGGACTTCCGCAGCTGGCGCATCGGCCTCTTTGGGCTGGACAAGCTGCAGAACGTGGAGCGCACGGTTCAGCAGCTCGACGACGCGCTGAGCCGCATTCGCTGATCAGCGTTTGCCTTCGAGGTGCCGCTCAGGCGGTGCCTCGGATCTGGCGCACGCCGCGCCCCAACCGCCGGCGCAGCAGCGAGCGCAGCGTCACGCCGTCGGCATAACCCACCTGTGCCGCGATGCTTTCGATGTCGGTTCGACTGGTCTTGAGCAGGTGCACCGCCCGCTCGACGCGCAGATCCTGGAAGTACGAAAGCGGCGTCTTGCCGAGCACGGCCTCGAGCCGGCGCTGCAGGGTGCGCTTGCTTGTGGCCAGTGCCTCTGCCGCGTCGTCGAGCGAGAAGCCTTGTGCGAGCCGGCCACGCGCCCAGCGCTCGAAGCGCGACACCAGCGGGTCGGTGTGTGCCAGGTGGTCGGGGATCACATAGGGCGCCTGTGAGGGCCGGTCATCGACGATCAGGTAGCGCGCGGTCACCGCGGCCAGCTCAGGGCTCACCTGCCGAACCAGCCACAGCGCGAGGTCGATGTGGGCGATGGCGGCACCAGTCGTGACGAAGTCGCCCGAGTTCACCAGCATCTGCGATTCGGTCAGCTTCACTGCCGGGTAGCGCTCGCGAAACAGCGGCGCCAGCCACCAGCTCGTGGTGGCCTCGTGGCCGTCGAGCAGGCCTGATTCGGCCAGCACGAAACCGCCGATGCAGGCCGCGGCCAGCCGCGCGTCCTGCTCATGCCAAGTGCGCAGCTGCTGCGCGGCTTGCTGCACGTCGCGGCGCTGCAGCGCCTGCGTCAACGCCGCAGGCATCTTGGTGCCAATGGCGACCACGACCACCCAGTCGGGGCGTTCGTCTGGGTCGATCGCGTGCACCGGAACACGCAGGCCCTGGGCGGTGCTGACCTGCCTGCGCAAGCCGACCACGCGCACGTCGAACGGTGTGATGGCCAGCTGCTGCGCGGCGGCGAGCTCATTGGCGGTGGTGAGTGCGTCCAGCACGGTGGCCAGGCCCGTGTCGAACACCCCGTCGAGTGCGAGTACCCAGATCTTCATGGCGTGAACGATATCAAAGATGTCATTTGCGGCAATGGTGGGTTACCCGCTGGCTGCCTAGAGTCAGCTCTGTCGAATCCTCGACCTTCACCTCACCTGGAGACACATCATGATCAAGTTCGCACTGTTCGTCCGCCTCGAAGCCAAGCCGGGCAAGGAGGCCGAGGCCGAGCAATTCCTGCAGGCCGGCCTGTCGATGGCCAACGACGAGCAGACCACGCCCATCTGGTTTGCGCTGCGCCTGTCGAAGTCGAGCTTCGCGATCTTCGACGCCTTCCACGACGAAGCGGGCCGCCAGGCTCACCTCGCCGGGGCGATCGCGAAGGCCTTGATGGCCAAGGCGCCCGAGCTGTTCGAAGGTTCGCTGAAGATCGAGAGCATCGACGTGCTGGGGCTGAAGAACAAGGCCGCCGGCTGAGGCTCGGGCGCAAAGAGACCCTTCTGAAAGAGCAACCTTGCGGTTGCTCTTTCATCGAGGCGCGTCTATAAATGCAACCAGGAGGTTGCATATGAACGCCATCAATACCCGTACCAGCACAGACCGCATCGAGAAACAGATCGATCTCAAGGCCCCGCGCTCACGCGTGTGGCAGGCCCTCACCGATGCCGAGCAGTTCGGCACCTGGTTCGGCGTGAAGCTGGAAACAGCTTTCGTTCCGGGCCGGCCCGCGTGGGGCCAGATCACCTATCCGGGCTATGAGCATGTTCGTTTCGAAGTGCAGGTGGAACGCATGGAGGCCGAGCGCTTGTTCTCGTTCCGCTGGCACCCGTATGCGGTCGACCCGAAGGTCTATTACTCGAAGGAGCCCAGCACGCTGGTCGAGTTCACGCTCGAAGACATGCCGGGTGGAACGCGCTTGACCGTGGTGGAGTCGGGTTTCGATCGCCTGCCCGCATCGCGCCGCGACGAAGCTTTCCGCATGAACGAAGGCGGCTGGGCAGAGCAGGTGATCAACATCCGCAACCATGTCTCGGGTTAGCCAGCAGTCGGCCACGCAGGCCCGCAACGCCGCACCGCTGTTCGCTGCACTGGGCGACGAGACGCGGCTGCAGCTGCTGGTGCGGCTCTCGCGCCAGGGGCCGGAGTCGATCGCGCAGATGAGCGCGGAGTCGGCGGTTTCGCGGCAGGCCGTCACCAAGCACCTGAAGGTGCTGGCGGATGCCGGTTTCGTGGTCGGGCAGCGCCGAGGCCGCGAGCACATCTGGGCGTTGCAACCGCGGCGGCTGCGCGAGGTGCGCGAGCACCTCGACCGCATCTCGCTGCAGTGGGACGACGCGCTGATCCGGCTGAAGGCCTTCGTCGGGGGGTAAGCGAATTCAGCGCGGGGCCAGTGAGGCCAGCGCGCGGCTCGCCGCCACGCCGGTCACGCGGGCGTCGTGAACGGTGACCTGCAGGCGCCACAACAGCCAGGGCAGCAGCGCCTGGGTGGGTGGCTCGGCGGGCAGGTGCTCGAGTCCGATCTCGATGGCGGGCGCGGCGCTGTCGTCTGCCACGGGCGCCGAGGCGGCGAGTGCCTTGCCCAGTGCCTCGCTGGCGGCTTGCAAGGCAGCAGACGCTTCGGGCTGGCCGAGCTCGGCGCTGCCTCGGGCCAGCATCAGGCGCAGCACCGACAGGTGAGCCATCAGGCGCTGGCCATGGTCGAGCAGCAGCGCGAGTTCGTGCACCGGCGGGCGCACGCTCGCCGGCTCGGCGGCGCTGCGCTGCAAGGTAGCGGCGAGCGCTGCCAGCGCGTCGTAGGCTTGGCGGCGCGCGAGCCGCTGGGCCACCGCACCGGCGGCATCGAGGCTTTGCAGCGAATGGCGGGCGTAGTCTTGCAGCGCCTGCAGGCCGCGCGCGATGGTGAGCGGCAGGTTGCGCCGCTCCCACGAGGGAAGTACGTAGCTGAAGCCCCAGGCCAGCAGCGCGCCCAGCACCGTGTCGGCCACGCGCTCGGCAATGGGAAAGCCGGAACCGGGCTGCGCCAAATGGGCCTGCAGCAAGGCCATCACGGTGGCGGCGACGGCGGTGACGAGGTAGCGCTCAACAGCAAAACTGTGGGCGAGCCCCACGGCCACGAGAAACACCAAGCCCATGAAGGCGGTGGACGGCACCTGTGCGAGCAGCATCACCAGCATGCAGCCGGCGATGGTGCCGAGCACGCGCGCGTTGCGCCGCGCCAGCGTCTGCCCGAGGTTGCCGCGCAGCACCACGGCCACGCTCAGCACCAGCCACTGCGGGTGCGAGGCCCAGGGCAGCACGAGCGCCACGTAGTAGGCGGTGGCAAGCGCCAGCGCCGCACGCAGCGCGTGCCGCAACACCGGTGACTGCAGCGTGGCGTGGGCGCGCAAGGCCACGAGCGGCCAACTGGTGGGGCCGACGAACTGGCGCAACTCTTCGCGCGAGAGCTGCAGCTGAGGCGCTCCGCCGCGCAGCAGCGCCTGCATGCGGTCGAGATCGCGCTGCAGGTGCAGCACGCGGTTGACGAGTGCCGGCAACAGACGGGCGCGGCCGTCGCCCGTGGCCAGGTTGACCGTGCCGAAGAGACTCGACACCGTGCTGGCTTCACGCGGCACGACAGAGGTGAGGGGCGCGCCGCGCAGCGCAGCCTGCATCGCGTCGAGCTCGTCGCCCATCTGGCGCAGCCGCTCGGCCAGGCAATGGCGCAGCTGGCGGCCTTGCTCGTCGGCGCCTAGCAGGCCGATGTCGAGCTGGCTCGCGAGCAGGATGTCGCGCAGCTCGATGGTGTGCAGCAGCAGGGCCGTTTCTTGGCGGGCGCGTGGGGTGTCGGAGGCGGTGAACAGCAGGTCGCGCGCCGCCTGCAGCCGCTCGGCCAGTGCTGCTTCGTTGAGGATCCAGTCCTGCAGGCGGCCCGAGGTGTCGGCGCGGTCGCCCACCGCTTCGAGCAGGTTGGCGCGCGATTGCAGCAGCCGCACCGTGGCGCCGATGGCGTTGGCCAGCAGCAGGCTGCGGTAGCGCCGCTGCATGGCCGAGACGGCGATCTGCGACCACAGCRCGTAGGCCAGCGCGCCCGCTGCGTTCCAGGCGACGACTTGCAGCGTGTCGTGTGCCTTCGGCAAGCCCATGGTGAAGATGATGGCCAGCAGGGGCGCGAACGATACCGGGCCGGCGCGCGGCCCCCACACCAGCGTCATCATCGCGGCGAAGGTGATTGCGGCAATGCCGATGCCGACGAGCTGAGGATGCGGCATCAGCAGCAAGATCAGCCACGCTGAGAGCGTGCCGCCCGCCGCTGCGCTCAGCACCCGGCGCCACGAGCGGGCGCGTGTGTCGGGCACATCGGCCAGGCTTGCGTAGACGGCGCCGCTGACGGCAAGCTGCGCGATGTGCGGGCCGGCCAACACGCCGAACAACAGCTGCACGCAGCCGATGCCCAGCGCCACGGTGAGACCGTTGAGCACATGGGCGGGCAGGCGCAAGGTCCAACGGGTGAGGGCGGAATGCGGCATCGGTGCAGGGAGTGGTTGGAGGCGAGGAGGGCCGACTCAGCATAGCGCCGCAGGCGCCATGGCCCTTAACCCTCGCCTAATCCTTGCCTAATGGAACGCTCACCGGTCGCCCCTATCTTTTGCTGCATGCGGAATCTCCCGCGAAGACAGTCACAAGAGAGGCTCACGATGAAACTCAACCCACTGAATGCCACCTTGGTCGCAGCCGGTGTACTGGCCATGGGCACGGCCGGCGCGTTCAGCCTGAAGCCGAGCTGGCTCTCCAAGAACGAAGCCCCCGAGAGCACCCAGCATGCGGCCGTGACGACGCCTTCAGCGCCCACCCTGGCCGCCGCCGCGATGGCGCCTGTCGCACCCATTCCGGCGCAAGCTGTGGTGCCCAACTACCGCGCGATCTTTGCGCAGGCCGGCCCTGCGGTTGTCGGTGTGACCGTGTCCGGCACGCACAAGCTGTCGGCAGACGAGCAGCAGTCCAACGGGCTGCCGCCCGGCATGGAGAACGACCCGTTCTTCCAGTTCTTCCGCGGCCTGCCCGGCATGCAAGGGCGTGGGCGCGGCAATGGCGGCAGCCCGTCGCAACCGTTCCGTGGGCAGGGCTCGGGCTTCATCATCAGCGCCGATGGCCTGATCCTGACCAACGCGCACGTGGTGCGTGAAGCCAAGGACGTGACTGTCAAGCTCAGCGACCGCCGTGAATACGCGGCCAAGGTGCTGGGTGCCGACCCGACGACCGACATCGCCGTGCTGCGCATCAACGCAAAAGACCTGCCGACTGTGCGCCTGGGCAACCCCAAGCAGCTCGAGGTGGGTGACCCGGTGATGGCCGTGGGCGCGCCGTTCGGCTTCGAGCAGACCGCGACGCAAGGCATCGTGAGCGCCAAGGGCCGCTCGCTGCCGGGCGACTCGGTGGTGCCTTTCATCCAGACCGACGCTGCGGTGAACCCCGGCAACTCGGGCGGCCCGCTGTTCGACGGCAGCGGCGCGGTGGTGGGCATCAACGCGCAGATCTACTCGCAGTCCGGCGGCTACCAGGGCCTCGCGTTCGCGATCCCGATCGACGTGGCGCTGAAGGTCAAGGACCAGATCGTCGCCACCGGCAAGGCCACGCACGGCCGCCTCGGCGTGACGGTGCAGGACATCAACCAGACGCTGGCCGAGTCCTTTGGCATGAAGCGGCCGGATGGTGCGCTCGTGGCGACCGTGGCACGCAACAGCGCTGCCGAGAAAGCGGGCCTGAAGCCGGGTGACGTGATCACCGAAGTGAACGGCGAGCCGATCGTTCGCTCGGGTTCGCTGTCGAGCATCATCGGCATGGCGAGCCCCGGCGAGAAGGTCAAGCTGAAGGTCTGGCGTGACCAGTCCTCGCGCGAGATTGAAGCCAAGCTCGGTGGCGCCGAAGAGGCCGACAAGCAGGTGGCTGACAAGGACGCCGCCGACCAGGGCGGCCAGCTCGGCCTGGCACTGCGGCCGCTGACGCGCGACGAGCGCCGCCAGATCCAGAGCGATGGCGGCATGGTGATCGAGAACGTGAGCGGCGCAGCCGCGCGGGCCGGTGTCGAAGCGGGCGACGTGCTGATCGCGATCAACGGGAAACCGGTGACATCGATCGATCAGGTGCGCAGCGTGATGAGCGGCAAACCGAAGAGCGTGGCGCTTTTGGTCGAGCGTGACGGAGAACGTATCTTCGTGCCGGTAAACCTTGGCTAATGCGGGCGTAGGACTTGGCCGCGACCTGCTGCGCGGCCGGAACGATCGGGAAGAACAAGTGCCAAATGCATGTTCTCCAACAACTTTGAGAGGAACGTCATGAAAAACGTGATGCACAAAGTCGCCCCGATCGTTGCCGCTGCTGCGCTTGCCCTGTCGGGTGCTGCGTGGGCGCAAGACCCGGCCGTTCCACCGGCAAGCAACGCATTGAAGACCGTTGCTCCTGGCGAGGCGGTGCCGTTGCCTGAGGTCCAGACCTCCGGCGACGTTCAGTACGTGACCGGCGGGGTTCCCTTCGAGCAGTTGCCCGCCTTTCGCGAGGCGCGCCGCGACTATCCGTTGAACATCGAGATCTACGAACGCGAAGGCAACAAGGACGGGTTCACCGCCGACGCGGACGTGCAGGTCGTGAACGCCAAGAGCGGTGACGTCGTGCTCGAGACCAAGACCCAAGGGCCGTACCTGTGGGCCAAGGTGCCTCCCGGCCAGTACAAGGTAACGGCCACGCTGAACGGCAAGGTGAAGGAAACTCGCGTTGCCGTGAACAGCTCGAAGCCGACACGCGCGGTCGTTGTGTTCCCGAAGGGAACCGAGCAGTAACAGCGAAGCTTTCTTCTATTCGCTGACGAGGCGATTGATGCTGCCCGCGCTGCGGGTTGCGTCAATCGCTTTTTTCTTGCTTCCAACCTCCGGTCTCGATCATCAGCGCCGTATACCGGCGCTGCATCTCCTCCGTCGTCAGCTTCTCGATCGAATGGCCGAGCAGCCAGGTGTGGCCAAACGGGTCCAGCACCCTGCAGCTGCGCTCACCGTAGAACTGGTCGGCAGGTTCGCTCAGTTGCTTGGCGCCCGCGGCAAGGGCTGAGCGCAGCATCGCGTCGCAGTTGTCGACGTGCAGATGGATTCGCGAGCCGGGCATGCCTTCCGGTGGCGGCGGAAAGATGCCGAACTCGGGGAACGGATCGTTCAGCATCAGCACGGCGCTCGGCCCCATCTGCAGCTCGGCGTGGCCTATTCGCCCTGACGGCTCGGTGAGGCGAAACAACTCCACCGCGCCGAAAGCCTGCTCATAGAAGGTGATGGCCTGTTTCGAGTCGGGCACGCAGAGGTACGCGAACAGTTCGTGGATGGAATTCTTGGTGACGGGCATGGCGGTCTTCTCCTGAAGTGATTGACCGAATCTAGAGCGGCCAATTTAGTCCGTATTGGAGATTTTTTCGACCACGGCCACATGGGTTGGATGGTCGGGCGCGATGGGCCGGTAGGCCCTTGGCGTCATGCCCGCGAGGCGCTTGAACTCATGGATCAGGTGCGATTGGTCGGCGTAGCCGGCCTCGACGGCCGCCTGAGCCCAATCATCCGGCCGGCGGAGCGCCACGCGCTCGATCAGCGCATGGAAGCGCAGCACCCGCGCATAGCGCTTGGGCGTGAGGCCCACGGTCAGCTCGAAGCGGGCGATGAACTGGGCCGGGCTGCAGCCGCTGGCGCGTTGCACGGGCTCGATGAAGGCAGCAGCGGGTTGTTGCCCCAGCGCACGCAGAGCGGCGAAGGCCATCGCATCGGCCGGCGCGGCTTGCTGCAGCCGGGCCATCAGGTAGGACTCGAGCCGCTGTAGCCGCGCGTGCGGCCCGATGGTGGCCCGCAACTCTTCTCGCAGGTAGCGGGCGCAAGGTCCCCACAATGCGTCGAGCGGCACGGTGCGGTTGCGCAGCTCCGGCAGTGCACCGCCGAAGAACACCGCGGCGCCGCCGGGTTTGAAATGAACGCCCACCACGGCCGAGGCGCCGTGTGTTTCGCGCTGGTGGCTGCGGTCTTGCGCGCCCTGGACCACGCCGCCGCCGAAGCTGTCGCCCAGGTCGTCAATGCCGGTGAAGCGCGTGATGCGTTGCCCGTCGAGCAGCGGGATCACGATGTCGACGCAGCCGGTGGGCAGGTTGCGCTCGCGGGCGTGCGGCAGGGCAGCCCGGTCGCTGGCCCACAACGTGTCGACGAACGCCGCCAGTGGAGCAACCGGGCGGCGCGAGAAGAACATCGTGTCGTGTCCCTAGAGCTCGGTGCGCAGCGACCAGATCTCGGGGAACAGCACCACGTCGAGCATCTTGCGCAGGTAGCTCACGCCGCCCGTGCCGCCGGTGCCGCGCTTGAAGCCGATTACGCGCTCGACGGTGGTCACGTGGCGGAAGCGCCAGAGGCGGAACGCGTCTTCGAGGTCGGTGAGTTCTTCGCCGAGCTGGTACAGGTCCCAGTGCGGTTTCGGGTCGCGGTAGACCGTGAGCCAGGCGGCTTCGACCTGCGCGTTGGCTTGGTAGGGCTGCGTCCAGTCGCGCTCGGTGTGGCTGGCAGGCACCGGGACGCCGCGGCGTGCGAGCAGGCGCAGTGATTCGTCGTACAGCGAGGGTGCGCGCCAGGCCGCGTCGACCCGCGCGAGGATCTCTGGCCGGTGCGCGTGAGGCTTCAGCATCGCGGCGTTCTTGTTGCCGAGCAGGAACTCGATGCAGCGGTACTGCCAGCTCTGGAAGCCGCTGCTGTTGCTCAGGTAGGGGCGAATCGCCGAGTACTCGGGCGGCGTCATCGTGGCCAGCACGTCCCACGCGTGCACGAGCTGCTCCATGATCTTGCTGACGCGCGCGAGCATCTTGAAGGCGCTGCCGAGTTCGTCGCGTGCGACGCATTGCACCGCGGCACTCAGCTCGTGCAGCATCAGCTTCATCCACAACTCGCTGGTCTGGTGCTGCACGATGAACAGCATCTCGTTGTGGTCGGGCGAGAGCGGCACCTGCGCGTTCAGCACCTCGTCGAGGTGAAGGTAGTCGCCGTAGCTCATGTCCTTGGAGAAGTCGAGCTGGGCGCCTTCTTCCTTCACGATGTCTTCTGGCTTGCTCATGTGACCGCTCATGTCACTGCCGCTCGCTGGTTGAAGCGCGCTTCGCGCCATTCGCCGCTTTGCAGCACCTGCACGAGGTGCTCGACGGCGTCCCACACGTCGATGAAGCGGGTGTAGAGCGGCGTGAAGCCGAAGCGCAGGATGTCGGGCGCTCTGAAGTCGCCGATCACGCCACGCGCGATCAGCGCCTGCATGATGGGGTAGCCCGCGCTGGCATGCGCGAAGCTTGCCTGGCTGCCGCGCTGTGCGGCCTGCCGCGGGGATGCGAGCTGCAGCTCGTTGCCGGCGCAACGTGCTTCTACCAGCTCGATGAAGAGATCGGTCAGTGCCATCGACTTGCGGCGCAGTGCCTGCATGTCGGCGGCGAGCACGGTGTCGACGCCGCATTCCAGCGCGGCCAGCGACAGCACCGGCGGCGTGCCGCACAGGTAGCGGGCGATGCCGGGCGCGGGCCGGTAGTTGCTCGTGAACTCGAACGGCGCGGCGTGGCCCATCCAGCCGGCCAGCGGTTGCCAGAAGCGCTCGGCATGGCGTGGGTGTGACCACACGAAGGCCGGTGCGCCGGGGCCGCCGTTCAGATACTTGTAGCCGCAGCCGACGGCGAAGTCGGCATGGCTGCCTTTGAGATCGACGGGCAGGGCGCCGGCGCTGTGCGCCAGGTCCCACACCGTGAGGCCGCCGGCTTCGTGCGCGGCTTTCGTCAACGCCGCCATGTCGTGCAGCCGGCCGGTGCGGTAGTTCACCTGCGTGAGCATCAGCACGGCGAGGTCGGCGTTGAGGTGCTGCGCGATCTCATCGGGCTCGACCAGCACCAGGCGCATGCCATGGTCTCGTGCCAGGCTTTCGGCGATGTAGAGGTCAGTGGGGAAGTTGCTGCGCTCGGAGACGATGCACTTTCGGGTCGGCGCGTCGGCCTGCACGATGCGCAGCGCGGCGCTCAGCACCTTGAACAGGTTGACCGAGGTGGAGTCGGCCACCACGAGTTCGTTCTGACCCGCGCCGACGAGTTGGGCGATCTTGTTGCCCACGCGCTGCGGCAGCTCGATCCAGCCGGCGGTGTTCCAGCTGCGGATCAGGTCGGTGCCCCACTCGTGCATGACCACCTGCTGCACGCGCGCGGCGGTGGCGCGCGGCAGCACGCCGAGCGAGTTGCCGTCGAGGTAGATCACGCCCTCGGGCAGGGAAAACTGGTCGCGCAGCGGCGCCAGCGGGTCCTGCGCATCGAGCGCGAGGCAGTCTTGCCGGGTGGTGGATGTTGAAGCGGTCATTCAGAGTTCTCGCAGCACGGCGCGCACAGGCGATGCGCACGCCATCGTCAGTTTCAAGGGGAGCGCGATCAGCTCGTAGTCGCCGGCTGGCACGCCGTCGAGCACCAGGTTCTCGAGCACGCGCAGGTGGTGTTTGAACAGCTGCTGGTGGCTGTCCAGCGTCTTGCTTTCTGCCGGGTCGACCGACTGGCTGTCGATGCCAACCAGCTGCACGCCCAGGCTCGCCAGCCACGACAGGGTGTCGGGCGCGAAGGCAGAGAACTCGGCCGACCATGCTGTGGGCGCCTTCTCGGTGGTGCGCACCAGCACGCGCGGCGGCATGCCCTTGGTGGCATGCGCCAGGTCGCTGATCTGGATCAGCCTTGCCGGGCCGATGGCGTGGACCACGCGGCAGGGGCCGAGGTAGGGCGCGAGGTCGACCTCGCCGATCGGCGGCGCGTCGTCGGCGTAATGCAGCGGCGCGTCGGCATGCGCGCCGATGTGCGGCGACATCGTGATGGCCGAGAGATTCACCGGGCAGCCGGGGCCAATGCGCGCCGTCCACTGCTGCGAATAGGCCTGGTCGCCGGGGAAGAGCGGCGAGTCGGGTGCGATGGGTGGGGAGATGTCCCAGAGGCGTTTCACGAGGGTGCTTTCCAGGCGGTAGCTGACACAGAGCCGAAACGGTAGCACCGCGTTCTGCGCTGCGGTGTCGGTATTTTCAGACAGGATGCGCAGATTTCAAATTGCTTGACACTTCAAATATCAAGACATAAATTGTGATCGGCCAGTCGTGCGTTGCGGCGGCTTTCTGGAGACGGACCCATGCGCATCGCCTGCATCGGCGGCGGCCCGGCGGGCTTGTATTTCGCCCTGCTCATGAAGAAGCAGAACCCCGCGCACGAGGTTCGCGTGATCGAGCGCAACCGTGCGCACGACACCTTCGGCTGGGGCGTCGTCTTCTCCGACCAGACGTTGGGCGCCGTCCAGCGCACCGACCCGCCCTCGGCCGAGAAGATCCTCAACGCCTTCAACCACTGGGACGACATCGAGGTCCATTTCAAGGGCCGGCGCATTCGCTCGTCGGGCCACGGCTTCTGCGGCATCGGCCGGCGCCAGCTGCTCAACATCCTGCAAGACCGCTGCACCGAACTCAGCGTGGAGCTGGTCTTTCAGAACGAATGCACCGACGACACCGAACTCGGCGCTGACCTGGTGATCGCCTGCGATGGGCTCAACAGCCGCGTCCGCAGCCGGTACGCCGCCACCTACCAGCCCGACGTCGACCTGCGCTTGTGCCGCTTCGTGTGGCTGGGCACGCACCAGCGCTTCGACGCCTTCACCTTTGCGTTTGAGGAGACCGAGTTCGGCTGGTTCCAGGCGCATGCCTACCGCTTCGACGACAACACGTCGACCTTCATCGTCGAAGCACCCGAGCCCGTGTGGCAGGCGGCGGGGCTGGAGGGCATGTCGAAGGAAGACAGCATCGCATTCTGCGAGCGGCTGTTCGCCGAGCAGCTTGGTGGGCATGGACTGATGTCGAACGCGGCGCACCTGCGCGGCTCGTCGCAGTGGATTCGCTTTCCGCGCGTGGTGTGCCGCCGCTGGGTGCACCGCAACGAGCGCGGCACGCCGGTGGTGCTGATGGGCGACGCTGCTCACACAGCCCACTTCTCCATCGGCTCGGGCACCAAGCTGGCGCTCGAAGACGCCATCGACCTCGCAGCCCGCATCGCCGACCACCCCGGTGATCTGAACGCTGCGCTGCAAGCCTATGAGGCCGAGCGCAGCATCGAGGTGTTGAAGATCCAGAACGCGGCGCGCAACTCCACCGAGTGGTTCGAGAACGTCGAGCGGCATGCGCGGCTGGAGCCGGAGCAGTTTGCGTACTCGCTGCTCACGCGATCGCAACGCATCTCGCACGAGAACCTGCGGCTGCGCGACGTGGGCTACGTGGGTGACTTCGAGCATTGGCTCGCCTCGCGCGCCGGCCTGCAGACGCCGACCGGCGTGCCGCCGATGTTCACGCCGTTCCGCCTGCGCGGCC
Organism: Rhizobacter sp. P2_G4; assembly: GCF_056403575.1. Taxonomy (NCBI): domain Bacteria; kingdom Pseudomonadati; phylum Pseudomonadota; class Betaproteobacteria; order Burkholderiales; family Sphaerotilaceae; genus Rhizobacter; species Rhizobacter sp. P2_G4. Next base: position 271,185 of record NZ_JBFUFG010000006.1, read on the forward strand.
TGACGCTGAAGAACCGCGTGGTGGTGTCGCCGATGGCGCAGTACAGCGCGGTCGATGGCCTGCCCACCGACCATCACCTGGTGCATCTCGGCGCGCGCGCGATGGGCGGTGCCGCGCTGGTGTTCACCGAGATGACCTGCACCAGCGCCGATGCGCGCATCACCCCAGGCTGCACCGGCCTCTACAACGATGCGCAGATGCAGGCGTGGAAGCGCATCGTCGACTTCGTGCACGGCAACAGCACCGCGAAGATCGCCTTGCAACTCGGGCATGCCGGGCCGAAGGGGTCGACGCGCGTGCCGTGGCAGGGCGAAGACCAGCCTCTGGAAACCGGCAACTGGCCGCTCATCGCCGCCTCGCCGCAGCAGTACCTGGACGGCGTGAGTGACTGGGCGCGCGAGATGACACGCGACGACATGCTGCGCGTGACGCAAGATTTCGTGGCGGCCACGCGCCGTGGTATCGAGGCCGGCTTCGATTGTCTGGAGCTGCACTGCGCGCACGGCTACCTGTTGTCGGCGTTCCTGTCACCGCTCACCAACCACCGCCAGGATGCCTATGGCGGCTCGCTGGCCAACCGCCTGCGCTGGCCGCTGGAGGTGGTGGCCGCGATGCGCGCGGTGTGGCCGGAAGATCGGCCGATGTCGGTGCGGCTGTCGGCGCACGACTGGGTGGAGGGCGGCAACACGCCGGCCGACGCGGTGGAGATGGCGCGCGCCTTCCGGCTGGCCGGTGTCGACCTGATCGACGTGTCGTCGGGCCAGGTGAGCGTGGCGCAGAAGCCGGTGTACGGGCGCATGTACCAGACGCCGTTCGCCGAGTTGATCCGCAACGAGGTGGGCATCGCCACCATGGCTGTGGGCGCCATCACCGAGGCGGATCACGTCAACAGCATCATCGCGGCCGGCCGGGCCGACTTGTGCGCAGTGGCCCGACCGCACCTCGCCAACCCGGCATGGACGCTGATGGAAGCCGCCAAGATCGGCCACGTGAATGGCATCGGTGCCGACTGGCCGAAGCAGTACCTGTCCGGCAAGGCGCAACTCGAACGCAACCTGGAGCGCGAGCGCGCCTTGGCCGCGCAGACGGCGGGCTTGTCTGCGCAAGAGCAAGCGCAACTAGCGCAGGGAGTGTGATGACGATGACCGATGCATCGACACTCGCTGGGCGGCACGCCGTGGTCACCGGCGCTGGCAGTGGCATCGGGGCCGCCATTGCGCATGCGCTGGCCGGGCAGGGTGTGCGCGTCACGCTGATGGGCCGTACGCTGGCCAGCCTGCAGGCGCAGGCGGTGCCAAATGCGCAGTGCATTGCCGTGGACGTGGGCGATGAGCGCAGCGTGCAGGCGGGCTTTGCCGCGGCGGCCGAAGTGCATGGCGCGGTGGACGTGCTCATCAACAACGCCGGGCAGGTAGAGAGCCAGCCCTTCGGTCGCACCTCGATCGAACTCTGGAACCGCATGCTGCAGGTCAATCTGACCGGCGGCTTCCTGTGCACTCAGCAGGTACTGCCGGGCATGCTGGCGCGCGGTAGCGGCCGCATCGTCAACGTGGCGAGCACGGCCGCGCTGAAGGGCTACGCGTATGTGGCGGCGTATTGCGCGGCCAAGCATGGTGTGCTGGGCTGGACCCGTGCGCTGGCGCTTGAGGTGGCGCAGCGCGGCGTCACGGTGAACGCGGTGTGCCCGGGCTACACCGAGACCGAGCTGATCGAGCGTGCCGTGCAGCAGATCAGCGACAAGACAGGCCGCTCGGCCGAGCAGGCGAAACAGCAGCTGGCTGCGGCCAATCCGCAGGGGCGGCTGGTGCAGCCGCACGAGGTGGCGCAGGCGGTGCTGTGGCTGTGCCAGCCGGCGTCAGCCGCCATCAACGGCCAGGCCATCGCGGTGGCGGGTGGGGAGGTGATGTGACGAACGAACGCCATTCGGACCCGCGAGACGCTTTGCCTGCGGAGGCAGCGCACGACCACGAGTCGCGCGTGCAAGACGAGCACCACCAGGCGCTCAAGCTCTGGCTGCGCCTGCTTTCGTGCACCACACGCGTGGAAGGCGCGATCCGCAACCGCCTGCGCAGTGAATTCTCGACGACCTTGCCGCGCTTCGACCTGATGGCGCAGCTGGAGCGCCAGCCCGAAGGCTTGACGATGGGCGAACTGTCGCAACGGATGATGGTCACCGGCGGCAACGTGACCGGCATCACCGACCAGCTCGAAGCCGAAGGCCTGGTGCGCCGCGCGCCGCACCCGAGCGACCGGCGTGCGTATGCGGTGCAGCTCACTGCGGCGGGCAAGCGCCACTTCCGCCGCATGGCAGCCACGCACGAGCAGTGGGTGATCGAGCTGCTGGCCGGCTGGTCGGCGCCGGAGAAGACGCAGGTGCAGGCGCTGCTGGGCAACCTGAAGCAGCACCTGGCTGCGCTGGACTCTGCTGCGCCATCGAAGCCCTTGAAAGCCAAGGCCGCGGCGCCTGCGCGAAGCCGCTCACCGAAGGAGAACAACGCATGACACGACCGATGGACACGCACCTCGCGTCGGGAAACCGCCGCACGGCCGATTCGCTGAGGCCGCAGCATGTGGGCTGGTCGGTGGAAGGTCGCGTGGGCCTCATCACGCTCAACCGGCCGGAGCGCAAGAACCCGCTGACCTTCGAGTCGTATGCCGAGCTGCGTGACCTGTTCCGCGCGTTGGCACAAGTCGACGAGGTGAGGGCGGTGGTGGTGCAGGGAGCAGGCGGCAACTTCTGTTCGGGCGGCGACGTGCACGAGATCATCGGCCCACTGACGCAGATGAGCATGCCCGACCTGCTGGCGTTCACGCGGATGACGGGCGACTTCGTGAAGGCCATGCGAACCTGCCCGCAGCCCATCGTGTCGGCGATCGACGGCGTGTGCGCCGGGGCGGGCGCCATCATCGCGATGGCGTCGGACCTGCGGGTGGGCACCGCGCGCAGCAAGACCGCGTTCCTGTTCTCGCGCGTGGGGCTCGCGGGTTGCGATATGGGCGCGTGCAGCCTGTTGCCGCGCATCGTCGGGCAGGGCCGTGCGTCGGAGCTGCTCTACACAGGCCGCTCGCTGGGCGGCGAAGAGGCGCTGCAATGGGGCTTCTACAACCGCCTCAGCGAACCCGAAGCCTTGTCGGCCAGTGCCATCGCGTGGGCCGGCGAGCTGGCGCAGGGCCCGGGCTTCGCGCATGCGATGACCAAACGCATGCTGCATCAGGAATGGGCGATGGGCGTCGATGAAGCCATCGAGTCCGAAGCGCAGGCGCAAGCGATCTGCATGATGACGCAGGACTTTCATCGCGCCTACGAAGCCTTTGCCGCCAAGACAAAGCCGAGCTTCGAAGGTGACTGACATGCCCCGACGTTCACTCCGTTCACTGCCCCCCGAGGGGGCGCAGGCCTCCCTTGGGGCGGCCCGGCGGGAAGCCTGAAATGCACGTCGACACCTTCGCGCACGATCACCTGCCACCGCCCGAGCTGTTGCCCGAGTTCGTGTTCGACCGGCCGGAGCTGCAATTCCCCGCCGCGCTGAACTGCGCTGCAGAGTTGCTCGACCGCTGGGTGGCCGAAGGCCGTGGCGACCGCCCCTGCCTGCTGGGCCACGGCGTGCGTTGGACGTATGCCGAGCTGCAGGCACAGGTGAACCGCATCGCCCACGTGCTCGTCGACGAGCTGGGCTTGGTGAGCGGCAACCGCGTGCTGCTGCGCGGGCCCAACACGCCGATGCTCGCGGCGTGCTGGTTCGCAGTCGTCAAGGCGGGTGGCATCGCGGTGGGGAGCATGCCGCTGCTGCGCGCGAAGGAACTCACGCAGATCGTGCGCAAGGCGCGCATCAGCCATGCGCTGTGCGACGTGCGGTTGGCCGACGAGCTGGCCTTGGCGCGGCCTGGTTGCCCCACGCTCATGCAGGTGCTGCACTTCAACCCGGGCGCGCAAGGCGAGCTCGAAGCGCGTGCCGTGCATCAGTCGGCCGAGTTCGAGACCGTGCAGACCGCAGCGGACGATGTGTGCCTGATGGCTTTCACATCAGGCACCACCGGCGAGCCCAAAGGCACGATGCACTTCCACCGCGACGTGATGGCCGCCTGTGCCTGCTGGCCGCGCCATGTGCTGAGGCCGAAAGCCGACGACGTGTTCATCGGCAGCCCGCCGCTTGCCTTCACCTTCGGGCTCGGTGGCTTGCTGCTGTTCCCCATGTCGGTGGGCGCGGCCTGCGTGCTGATCGACAAGCCCAGCCCCGATCAGTTGCCGCTGGCGATCGCACAGTACCGCGCCACCACGCTCTTCACGGCACCCACCTCGTACCGCGCGATGGCCCCGCTGGTGAAGTCGCACGACATCAGCTCGCTGCGCCAGTGTGTGTCGGCCGGTGAAGCGCTGCCCGCGGCCACGCGCAAGCTATGGAAGGACGCCACCGGCATCGAGATCATCGACGGCATCGGGTCCACCGAGATGCTGCACATCTTCATCTCGCACGATGAAGCCCATGCCAAGCCCGGTGCCACCGGCTTCGTGGTGCCCGGCTACCAGGCCTGCGTGATCGATGACGAAGGCAAGCCGTTGCCACCCGGCCAGGTGGGCCGGCTCGCCGTGAAGGGCCCGACCGGGTGCCGCTACCTTGCCGACGAGCGGCAGCGTGACTACGTGCACGACGGCTGGAACCTCACCGGCGACGCGTACCTGGTGGACGACCAGGGCTACTTCGTCTACCAGGCGCGCACCGACGACATGATCATCTCCGGCGGCTACAACATCGCCGGCCCCGAGGTCGAAGCTGCGCTGCTGCTGCACCCGGCCGTCGCTGAGTGCGGCGTGGTGGGTGTGGCCGATGAGGAGCGCGGGCAGATCGTGAAAGCCTATGTGGTGCTGCGCCCTGGCCATGAAGCGGGGGAGGCGCAGGTGAAGGCACTGCAGGACTTTGTGAAGCAAACCATCGCCCCGTACAAGTACCCGCGTGCCGTGGTGTTCTGCGCCAGCCTGCCGCGCACCGAGACTGGCAAGCTGCAGCGTTTTCGTCTGCGCCAGTTGGCAGCAGGCACGGCCACAGCCCCCGAAAGGATCTGATGAAAGTTCTTCAACCGCCCGGCTGGGCGCCACCGCGCGGCTATGCGAACGGCGTGGCTGCGCAGGGCATGCAGGTGTTCGTCGCAGGGCAGATCGGCTGGAATGCGCAGTGCCAGTTCGAGACCGACGACTTCGTCGGCCAGGTGCGGCAGGCGCTGCTCAACGTGCTGGCCGTGCTGGGCGAGGCGCGTGCGGGCCCACAGCACATTGCGCGCATGACCTGGTACGTGACGGACAAGCGCGAGTACCTGGCGCGCGGGCGCGAGGTGGGCGCCGTGTTCCGCGAGCTGATCGGCGCCTATGGCATTGCGATGAGTGCGGTGCAGGTGTCGGCGCTGATGGAAGACCGCGCGCAGGTCGAGATCGAGGTGACGGCGGTGTTGCCGCCGGCCCTGTAGAGACTCAGCGCTCCGGCGCAGGCGCGCGGACCACGGTGACGCTGCAGTCGGCCTGCGAGACCACCTGGGTCGACACGCTGCCGAGATAGCGACGCAGCACGCCGCTGCTGCGTGCGCCCATCACGATGTGGTCGACCTGGTTCTTGCGCGCGTAGTCGATGATGGCCGTGGCGGTGTCGGGCGCTTCCAGCACATGGAAGGTCACGCGGCCCGCTTGCGCCTCGGTGGGCAGCTTGAGCGACTGCACCAGCGGGCGCGCCCAGTGCCTCAGCTGCACCAGCAGGTTGACGTGCTTGCTGCTGCCGTCGCGCTCCATCAACTCGTCCATGCCGATGCGGTTGATCTTCATCACCGCAAGACATGCCAGCCGCGCGCCGGGCTCGGTCTGCAACAGGCGTTCGACGGTGAGACGCAACGTGTCGAGCAGCTCGCGCTCGGCATTGGCCACGTCCACCGCGACCAGCAGGATGGGGCTGCGGGCGAGCTGGTTGGTGGCGTCGACGCGGGCCATGGGCTCGGCGCCCATGGCAGAGAACCAGCGGCCCAGCACCTTCATCGTGCCGCTGCGTGATCGCCGCGTGGCACGTTCGGTGAGTGGCACCTGGTCGGGGTTCTGCAACTCGAAGGCGAGCTGCGCGCCGGTTTGCTGGCGCTTGTCGGGCAGCGGTTCGAGTGCTTGCAGGATGATCTCTTGCAGCCACGGCGGGCAGTCGATGCGCAGCGTGCGTGGTGGCAACGGGTCGCGGTACAGGCGCTCGCGCAGGCCGCGCACGCTGTCGGGCGAGCCGAAGGGGCGCTCCCCGGTGGTCAGGTGATAGAGCATGACACCCAGGGCGAACAGGTCGCTGCGCGGATCGTTGCGCACGAACTGCACCTGCTCGGGCGACATGTAGGGCGCGGTGCCCATCGGCAGCTCGAACTCTTCGTCGAGCAGATCGGGCAGATGGTCGTGACGCGACAGCCCGAAGTCGACCAGCACGGCCTCTCCACTCTCGCGGAACATGATGTTGCTCGGCTTCACGTCGAGGTGCACCAGGTGCTGGCGATGCAGGTCGTGCAGCGCAGTCGCCACGCGCGTGCCGATGCTCACGACCTCGGCGATGGGCAGCGGCGCGGCATCGAACCGGCTGCGCAGCGAGTTGCCGGCGATGCGCTCCATCACGATGTAGGGCTGGCGCGTGATGTCGCCCTTGGCAACGAAGCGCGGCACGTGGATGCCCGAGAGCTTGGGCAGGATCATCTGCTCGACCTCGAAGCCGACGATGCTGGTCGGGTCTTCGCCGCCGAGGATGCGCGGCACCTTCATGATCAGCGGCATCAGGTTGTCGCTGCCCGGCGGCATGCCGTTGGCGCTGTCGGCTTCGACGGCGCTGACCTGCCACAGATGCGCCATGCCGCCCTGGTGCAGGTGGCGTTCGAGCCGGAAGCCATCGATCACCTGGCCGGCTTGCAGCGGCCGCAAGGGGTGCGTGGCCGGCGCGGCCACTTCGAACGGCACGCCGGTGTCGGTGTTGCCGATTTCAGCCGCCATCTTGCAGGCGCTGCGCCAGGCGCTCGGGCAGGCCGGCTGCGCGCACTTTGGCAGCGGCGGTGTCGTGGTCGTAGGGAATGCGGTGGAAGGTGAGTTCGGCACTTTGGGTGTCGAACATCGCGTAGCAGGCGGCAGGGTTGTTGTCGCGAGGCTGACCGGTCGAACCAGGGATCACCAGCCACTGCCGCTGCGGAGACAGCGGGATCACAACGTCGGGCACCGGCGCGAACTCGCCTACCTTGCCGGTGGTGGCCAGGTGGTAGAGCCGTGGCTCGTGCACGTGGCCGCAGAAGGTGATGCGGCAGGCCGTGGCCTGCATGCTTTGCACGGCGTCGGAGCGGGCATGGATGTAGCCCCACTCGGGTGGCGCGAAGGCGTTGGCATGCACGAACAGCCGGGTGTCGTCGATGGCGGTGAACGGCAGCGAGGCGAGGAAGTCGAGCTGATCGGGTTGCAGCTGTTCGTGCGTCCACGCGACGACCTCGCGCGCATCGTTCACCATCGTGGGCTGGGGCCCCATCACGGCTGCAGCGTCGTGGTTGCCCTTGACGGCGAATGCGCCGCGCGACACGTGCTCACGCACGCAGTCGACGACCCAGCCCGGATCGGCGCCGTAGCCAACGAAGTCGCCGAGGAACGCGTGCTGCTCGGCACCCTGGCTCTGCGCATGCGCGAGCACCGCTTCGACGGCCTCGCGGTTGGCGTGCAGGTCGGTGACTAGGGCGAGTTTCATCTTGCCGCCGTTCGCCCGAGCGCCGGGCCGCCCCAAGCCGGGTGGCGCTCCCCCGGGGGGCAGGAGCGAAGCGACGTGGGGGCGGTCATTGCCTTAGCCGATGCGGCCGAGCAGCAGAAATTCCATCAGGGCCTTCTGGACGTGCATCCGGTTCTCAGCCTCGTCCCAGACGACCGATTGCGGCCCGTCGATCACCTCGGCCTCGACCTCTTCGCCGCGGTGGGCGGGCAGGCAGTGCATGAAGAGGGCGTCGGGTTGCGCGGCGGCCATCATCTCGCCGTCGACACACCAGTCGGCGAAGGCCTTCATGCGCGCCTCGTTCTCGGCCTCGTAGCCCATGCTGGTCCACACATCGGTGGTGACCAGGTGTGCGCCACGGCAGGCGTCGAGCGGGTTCTTGAAGGTCTTCACGCAACGGGTGTTGGAGACGCCCGCTACCTTGGGGTCGATCTCGTAGCCACCGGGCGTGCTGACGTGCAGGGTGAAGCCGAGGATGTCGGCCGCCTGCAGCCAGGTGTTGGCCATGTTGTTGCCATCGCCGACCCACGCCACCACCTTGCCCGCGATGCTGCCGCGGTGCTCGATGAAGGTGAAGACGTCGGCCAGGATCTGGCACGGGTGGTACTCGTTGGTCAGGCCGTTGATCACCGGCACGCGCGAGTTGGCGGCAAAGGCCTCGATCTTGGTCTGCTCGTAGGTGCGGATCATCACGATGTCGACCATGCGGCTGATGACGCGTGCGCTGTCTTCCACCGGCTCGGCACGGCCGAGCTGGCTGTCGCCGGTGGTGAGGTTCACCACCGAACCGCCCATCTGGTACATGCCGGCCTCGAAGCTCACGCGCGTGCGCGTGCTGGCCTTCTCGAAGATCATTGCCAGCGTGCGGTCGACCAGCGGCGTGTACTTCTCGTAGTTCTTGAAACGCTTCTTGATGACCGCCGCGCGGTCGAACAGGTACGCGTACTCTTCGGCGCGGAGGTCCTTGAACTGCAGGTAGTGCTTCATCAGGCTCATGCCCGGTTTCATGGCGCGTGCCGCGCGAGGAAGGTCTTGACCAACGGGCACAGGATGGCCAGCAGCTGGTTGATCTCGCTCTCGTTGATGATGAGCGCCGGCAACAGGCGGATCACGCGGTCGGCCGTCACGCTGATCATCAGGCCCGCCTGAGCGGCCTGGCCCAGCAGCTCACCGCAGTTGCGGTCGAGTTCGACGCCGAGAATCAGGCCCTGGCCGCGGATGTCCACCACGCCCGGCAGGCTGCCCAGCTCGCGCTGCAGGCCTTCTTTCAGCAGCGCGCCCATGCGGCTGGCGTTCTCGAGCAGCTTGTCTTCTTCCATGATGCGCAGCGTCTCGACGCCGGCGCGCATGGCCAGAGGGTTGCCGCCGAAGGTGCTGCCATGGTTGCCTGGACCGAGCACGCTTGCCGCCTTGGGCCCGCAAACGATCGCACCCACCGGAACGCCGGAACCCAGGCCCTTGGCCAGGGGCATGACGTCGGGCTTGATGCCGGCCCACTGGTGGGCGAACCACTTGCCGGTGCGGCCCATGCCACATTGCACTTCATCGAGCATCAGCAACCAGCCCTGCTCGTCACAGAGCTTGCGCACGGCGCGCAGGTATTCGGACGTGGTCGGGTTGATGCCGCCTTCGCCCTGAATCACTTCTAGGAACACCGCGACCACGTTGCGGTTGGTTTCGGCGATCTGCTGCACGGCGGCGATGTCGTTCAAGGGCACGCGCACGAAGCCTTCGACCAATGGGCCGAAGCCGGCCTGCACCTTGGTGTTGCCGGTGGCCGAAAGCGTGGCGATCGAACGGCCGTGGAACGCCTTTTCGTAGACGATGATTTCGGGCCTCTCGATGCCCTTGTCATGGCCGAACTTGCGAGCGATCTTGAGCGCGCCTTCGTTCGCTTCGAGGCCGGTGCTGCAGAAGAACACGTTGCTGAGGCCCGAGACCTCAACCAGCTTCGCAGCGAGTTGTTCCTGCAGCGGCACCTGGTAGTAATTCGAGGTGTGGATCAACTTGCTGACCTGGTCCTGCAACGCGGGCACGAGCTTTGGGTGGTCGTGGCCCAGCGTGTTGACGGCGATGCCGGCAAGGCCGTCGAGGTACTTCTTGCCCTCGGTGTCCCACAGCCAGCAGCCTCGGCCGTACGCGAGCGCCATCGGCAGACGGCCGTAGGTTTGCATCACGTGCGGATCGGGGCGGGCGGGGACTTTGTCAGGGGCATTCATGGCGGGCGTCCTGTGACGAATATGACAAGGCGGGCAGGCGTGCTCGCCAGGGAGCGTTTGATTCTAAGGGTCGACCCCAGCACTGCCGATAAGTGTGCATGGTTGACGTTTCCACACTCGCCGACGGTGCTGCGCTGCAGCACAAACGCGGCACAATACCCGCCGGATCGCCCCGCTTCCTGTGGCAAGAACAACTGAAGGCGCGGGCTCCTGCAACCTCGTGCCATCGCATGTCTACTCCCGTCCCGCGCGAATACTTCATCCAGGGCCTGACCAAGGACGGCAAGACCTTTCGACCCAGTGACTGGGCCGAGCGGCTGGCGGGCGCCATGTCGTGCTTTCGCCCAGAGGGATCGGTGGGCGGGCGCGGAGCGTTCATCGGCTATTCGCCCTACTGCGTGCCGCGCACGATCGACGGCGTGAAGTGCGTGATCGTCAACGAGGCCTTGCGCTCGATCGAACCCATGGCGTGGGACTTCGTGATGCATTTCGCCCGCGACAACGAGCTTCAGGTCATCGAGGCCTGCCTGCTGCCCGATCCGCCCAAGAACACGCCCTGAGCGGCCCATGAAAAAGGCCCGCAGCGATGCGGGCCTCAGTCGACAAAAAGCCCGCCTAGGCGGGCTTTTGCTTCGCTATCTGGAAACCTGAATCAGGCAGCAGCAACCAGTGCCTTGACCTTGGCCGACAGGCGGCTCTTGTGGCGAGCGGCCTTGTTCTTGTGGAACAGGCCCTTGTCGGCCACGGAATCGATCACGCTCTGGGCCGACTTGAACAGCTCGGCTGCCTTGACCTTGTCGCCAGCGACAACGGCCTTCTGGACATTCTTGACGACGGTGCGGAATTTGGAACGCAGCGCGGTGTTGGCTGCGTTGAGCTTCACGTCTTGACGGACGCGCTTGCGGCCCGAAGCGATGCGGACCGTCTTTTTGACTTTGGAAGAGGTAGCCATGTTTGGAGCTGTCTTTGTAGGACGCCAGAATAAGCGAAGTCCGCGAGTATAGCAGCCCGAAGTGCAAGCCCGCAAACTGACGGAGCCGACGTTAGCGAGTGCTACCGAGCGGCCATAATCCGCCCGCATCAGAGGCGGCGTTCCCGCCCGCTTACGGCCCTCCATGAACCTGCTGCGTGCTGCGTCCACTGTTTCTCTGCTGACCCTCGCATCGCGCATCACGGGCCTCCTGCGGGATGTGCTGCAGGCCTCGCTGTTCGGGGCCAATGCGCTCACCGATGCCTTCAACGTGGCGTTCCGCATCCCCAATCTGTTGCGCCGGCTGGTGGGCGAGGGCGCTTTTTCGCAGGCTTTCGTGCCTTTGCTCGCGGCTTCGCAGGCCCGCGATGGCGAAGAGGCTTCGCGGCGCCTGATCGACGCGGTGGCCACGGTGCTTCTGTGGACGCTGGTGGTGCTGTGCGTGCTCGGCGTGGTCGGTGCGCCGCTGCTGGTGTGGCTGATGGGCAGCGGGCTGCAGAAGAGCGGCGGCTACGAGCCGGCGGTGCTGATGACGCGCTGGATGTTTCCGTACATCGCCTGCATGTCGCTGGTGGCGCTGTCGGCCGGCATCCTGAACACCCAGCGCCGGTTCGTGGTGCCTGCCGCCACACCGGTGCTGCTGAACGTCGCCTGGATCACTTCGATGCTGCTGCTCACGCCGCTCTTCAAGCGCTGGGGCATTGAGCCGATCTACAGCCTTGCCGCCGGGGTGATGGTAGGCGGCGTGCTGCAGCTCGCGGTGCAGGTGCCGGCGCTCAAGCGCGTCGGGGCGTTGCCGCATTTCGGTCTGGGCTGGCAGCGCTTGCGCGACGCCTGGTCGCATGAAGGGGTGAAGAACGTGTTGCGCCGGATGGCGCCTTCGTTGCTGGGCGTGTCGGTAGCGCAGATTTCCCAGCTCATCAACACCCAGATCGCCAGTCACCTGGGCGCGGGTGCCGTGTCTCTGCTGACCTACGCGGACCGCTTGATGGAGTTCCCTTCGGCCCTGCTCGGTGTGGCGCTGGGCGTGGTGCTGACGCCGCAGCTTGCCGCCGCGCATGCGCGCAAGGACGATGCGGCCTACTCGGACCTCATCGAATGGGGGTTGCGCCAGCTGCTGCTTTTGGCGCTGCCTTGCGCGGTCGCGCTGCTGGTCTTTTCAGAGCCACTGGTCGCCACGCTGTTTCAGCGGGGGGCTTTCGGGCCGCAGGACGTGCAGCTGGCCGCACGCGCCGTGGCCGGTTACGGCGTCGGGTTGCTGGGCATCGTGTCGATCCGCATCCTCGCGCCCGGGTACTTTGCCCGCGACGACACGCGCACGCCGGTGCGAGTGGGCGTGGCGGTGCTGGTGCTGACGCAGCTTTTCAACGCCGTCTTCGTGTTCGGCTTCAACCTCGGCATCGCCGGGCTGGCGCTGTCTACGGGCCTCGGCGGCATGGTCAATGCCGGCGTGCTGCTCTTCCTGTTGTGGCGCCGGGGCAGCTACAAGCCCGCGCCGGGCTGGGCCCTGTACCTGGCGCGCCTGATGGGCGCCAGTGCCGTGATGGGTGTTGGGCTGTGGTGGGCGGGCCGGCACCTCGATTGGCTGCACAGCACCACGCTCATCCGCGCCGGCTGGATGGCGGGCGTGCTGGCGGCCGCCGCGGTGGTGTATTTCGGTTGCCTGCTGGCGAGTGGGATGCCGCTTCGGCAGCTCGTGCGGCGCGGATAATCTTCACCATGCCCGGTCGCCTGCAGTTCCTCGCCTCAACGCCCCTCGAGTACTTCGCCATGCTGGTGGCCGACGACGCCAGCTTGCCCCTCGTCGAAGCCGCCGTCGCGATTGCCCAGGACGAGCATCCCGGGCTCGACACGCAAGCGGTGCTCGGGCAGATCGATGCGCTGGCTGAACGCCTCAAGCGGCGCGTGCCGGCCGATGCGGGTTCGCGGCAGCGCCTGCGCGTGCTGAACCACTTCTTCTTCAAGGAGCTGGGCTTCTCGGGCAACGTCAACAACTACTACGACCCCGGCAACAGCTTGCTGAGCACCGTGCTTGAAACGCGCCGCGGTATTCCCATCACGCTGGCGGTGCTCTATATCGAGCTCGCCACGCAGATCGGCTTGGCGGCGCGCGGCGTGTCGTTCCCCGGGCACTTCCTGATCAAACTGCGGTTGTCGGAGGGCGAGGTCGTGATCGACCCGTTCACCGGCCAGTCGCTGTCACGCGAGCAACTCGACGAACTGCTCATGCCCTATCGCCAGAGCCAGGGCCTGACCGGCGACTTCGATGTGCCGCTGGGCCTGTTCCTGCAGGCCGCACCAGCGCGAGACGTGCTGGCCCGCATGCTGCGCAATCTGAAAGAGATTTACCGCAGCAGCCAAGACTGGCCCCGCCTGCTGGGCGTGCTGCACCGCCTCGTCGTGTTGCTGCCGCAGGCCTGGGAAGAACGGCGCGACCGCGGCATCGTGCTGGCCGAAATGGGGGAAGTCGCCGGTGCGATGCTGGACTTGGCAGAGTACCTGGCCCATTCCCCGAAGGCCACCGACCGGACGGCCATCGGTGAGCGTTTGCTGGCATTGCGCGAGCGCGGTTCAGGGCCTTTGCACTGAGCTGTATGCAAAGTCAGCACTGCTCGTTCTGGCCTTAGAATTTGCCCCTTCGTGCTTGCCGACTCCCGACCGGCAGTCCGCCCCCTCCGAGTTTTGCGAGCCTCGATGCAACTCACCAACGCCCAGCGGCAAACCCTCTCCTGGCTTCTGATTGCCCTGGCAGGCGCCTTGCTCATCTGGCTGCTGGCACCGGTGCTGGCACCGTTCCTGATTGCCGGCGTGCTGGGCTACGTCCTGCTGCCGACAGTGGACCGCCTGGTAGCCCGCAAGGTGCCACGCGTGCTGGCAGTTACGTTGATCGAGGTGGTGGCGTTCGTGCTCATCGCGGCGGTGCTGCTGCTCATCGTGCCCATCCTGTCCAAGGAGCTGCCGCTGCTGCGTGAACACCTGCCGGTGTTGGCCGACAAGCTCAACGGCACCATGTCGCCATGGTTGGCGCAGTTCGGTGTCGACGTCTCGCTCGACAGCACCAGCATCAGGAACTTTGTCGTCAAATACCTCGGCGCGAACATCGAAGATGGCCTAAGCGCCGCGCTCAGCTCGGCGCGCATCGGCGGCAGTTTTCTGCTGGCCCTGATCGGCAATGCGGTGCTGGTGCCCGCGGTCCTGTTCTATCTGCTGATGGACTGGCCCCAGCTCTCGGCGCGACTGCACCGGCTCATTCCGCCACGCTTGCGCGCGCGAGTGCAATCTTTCCTGAACGACTGCGATGAGATGCTCGGGCAGTACCTGCGCGGGCAGCTGCTCGTGATGGTCATTCTCGCCGTGTACTACAGCGTGGGGTTGGCTCTGTTCCGCTTCGATCTCGCGGTGCCGGTGGGTGTGTTCACCGGCCTTGCGGTGTTCATTCCCTACCTTGGGTTCGGCCTCGGCCTGGTGCTGGCGCTGCTTGCCGGCGTGCTGCAGTTCGCCAGCTGGTACGGCGTGATCGCCGTGGCGGTGGTGTACGGCGTGGGCCAGGTGCTGGAAAGCTTCATCCTGACGCCGCGCCTTGTGGGTGAGCGCATCGGCATCAACCCGCTGACGGTAATCTTCGCGCTGCTCGCCTTTGGCCACCTGGCCGGTTTCGTCGGTGTGCTGATCGCGCTACCGGTGTGTGCCGTGCTGGTGGTGGCCACGGGCCGGCTGTACACGCTGTATGTCGACAGCAAGCTGTACCAGGGCTGAGGCAGGCGGCACCATGACGCTTCGTTCTGCATGAGACAGATTCCCCTCGCCATCGCCAATGAGCCTGTCCGCTCATTCGACAGCTATGTGGCCGGGCCCAACGCACCGGCGCTGGCGCATCTGCGCGGTTTGACTCAGCAAGCGGCGCCGGTCTACCTGTGGGGCGTTTCGGGCGTGGGCAAGACCCACCTGCTGCAGGCTCTGGCGAGCCATGTGCAGCAGCTCGGTGGACGAGCGAGCTGGTTCAGCGCGTCGGAGCCGGCACCGTGGCAGTTCGAAGAGAGCGACATGCTGATCGTGTTCGACGATTGCGATCGCTTCAACGACACCCAGCAGCAGGCCGCGTTTGCGCTCTTCGTCGAAGCCACCACGCATGGCATTCCGGTGGCTGCGGCGGGCCATGTGCCTCCGGTCGATCTGCCGCTGCGCGATGACCTGCGCAGCCGCCTGGGCTGGGGCCATGTGTTCGCCATCGCTCCGCTGGCCGAACCCGAGGCCCGCGCAGCGCTGCGCCGCGAAGCCGATCGCCGCGGCCTCTTCCTGTCCGATGACGTGATGGACTACCTGCTGACCCGTTTTGCGCGCGACCTGAAGCACCTGATGGCGGTGCTCGACCGCCTTGACGAATTCGCCCTGGTGCACAAGCGCGCCATCACTGTGCCGCTGCTCAAGCAGATGCTGGCCGAAGAAAAAACTGCCCCATGAATCTTTGTCTGTTCGATCTCGACGAGACCCTGCTGCCGCTCGACTCCGACCATGCGTGGGGCGATTTCGTCGTGCGCCAGGGTTGGGTCGAGCCGGTCGAATTCGCTCGCCGCAACGATGCCTTCTTCGCGCAGTACAAGGCCGGCACGCTCGACATCCACGAGTACATCGAGTTCGCGACCCGCCCGTGGCGTGATCGTCCGGCAGACGAGATGCAGGCGGCGCATGTGCGCTTCATGCGTGAAGCGATCACACCGGCGATCCGGCCTGTGGCCCAGCAACTGATTCAGCGCCACCACGAGCAGGGCGATCTGGTCGCGATCGTCACGGCCACCAACGAGTTCGTCACCGAGCCCATCGGCCGCGCCTTCGGCGTCGACCATCTGCTGGCCGTTCGTCTCGAAAAGGGGCCGGCGGGTAATATCACGGGCCGAATCGAGGGAACTCCGTCGTTTCGAGAAGGCAAGACGGTGCGCACGCAGCAGTGGCTGGAAGGCCTGGGTTATCGACTGCAAGACTTCGAGCGCATCAGCGTCTACAGCGATTCGGCAAACGATCTGCCCCTGCTCGAATTGGCAAGCGACCCTGTGGCAACCAACCCATCTCCCCCGCTCGAGGCGATTGCCCGTGAGCGGGGCTGGCGCATTCTTCGACTGTTCGATTGATGATCAAAAAGTTCATTGACAAGCTGCTGGGCAAATCCAGCACGGCCAAGCCCGGCATCCCCAAGGGCAAGCGGGTCGAAGTGCCGGCGTCCGAGCACCAGATCGACCTGAATCTCGTCGACGAGAACGCGGTGCGCGTGGTCAAGACGCTGGCCGATGCGGGCTACGAGGCCTACATCGTCGGCGGCGCGGTGCGTGATCTGCTGGTCGGTTTGCGGCCCAAGGATTTCGACGTTGCCACCAACGCCACGCCTGAGCAGGTGAAAGGCCTGTTCCGCCGCGCCTTCATCATCGGCCGGCGCTTTCGCATCGTGCACGTGGTCTACGGCCGCGGGCGCGAGCACGAGGTGATCGAGGTCTCGACCTTCCGCGCGATGATGGATTCGGCGGCGGCCGAGCAGGTGGCCGGCAACGAGAAGACGTCGAAGAGCGAGCTCGCCGGCAAGACCCATGTGGTCGACGCTGCCGGCCGCGTGCTGCGCGACAACGTGTGGGGCCCGCAGATCGAAGACGCTGCGCGGCGCGACTTCACTGTCAACGCCATGTATTACGACCCGCAGAAGCAGATCGTGGTCGACTACCACGGCGGCATCAAGGACGCGAAGAAGAAGGTGCTGCGCATGATCGGCGACCCTGCCACGCGCTACCGAGAAGACCCGGTGCGCATCATCCGCGTGATCCGCTTTGCGGCGAAGCTCGGCTTCGCCATCGACCCTAAGACACGTGCGCCGATCCAGGAAATGGCCGCGTTGCTCGAGAGCGTGCCCGCCTCGCGCACCTTCGACGAGATGATCAAGCTGCTGCAGACCGGCCATTCGCTGGCCAGCATCCAAGAGCTGCGCAAGCAGGGCTTGGTTGGCGCTCGCAGCGGCGTGTTCCCCATCCTCGACGTGGTGCTGGCCGATACCGCCAAGCACCCGGAGCGAGCCAAGTTCGTCGAACTCGCGCTGACCGATACCGACCGCCGTGTTGGCGAAGGCAAGCCGGTGGCGCCGAGCTTCATGCTGGCGTGCATGTTGTGGCACGACGTGCTCGACGGCTGGAGCAAGCTCAAGAAGAAGGGCGAAGCGCCGTATCCTGCCTTGCAGCAGGCGGTCGATTCGGTGTTTGATGCACGAATCGGCGACATCTCTGGCCGCGGCAAGCTGGCGGCCGACATGCGCGAGATCTGGCTGATGCAGCCGCGCTTCGAGCGCCGCACGGGCAGCGGCCCCATGACGCTGGTGGAGCAGCCGCGTTTCCGCGCGGGCTTCGATTTCCTGCGTCTGCGTGCGGACGCCGGCGAGATCGACGCGGAACTGAGCGAGTGGTGGGAGAAGTTCTCGCTCGCCGACGAGCAAACGCGTACCGAGATGATTCAGCAATCGCGCGCGCATGACACACCGCGCCGGCGCGTGCCTGCCAGTGCGGCGGCCGTGGCCGAGCCGAGCGACGCGCCCGCTGAAGTCAGCGATGCGCCCAGGAAGCGCCGCCGCCGTCGCCGCAAGCCGGGAGGTGCCGACGCAGGCGCCTCCTCCAGTGAGTCGCACTGAGGCGAGGAACGCGTGGCGACGGCCCCCGTGCTGGCCTATGTCGGACTGGGTGCCAACCTCGGTGACCCGGCTGCCGCACTGAAGGCCGCGCAAGAGTCGCTGGCTGTCTTGCCTCAGACGCAGCTGCATCGGGTGTCGTCGATCTACAGAACGGCGCCGGTCGATGCGCTGGGCCCCGATTTCCTGAATGCCGTTGCCGTGCTGGAGACCCGTCTCGCGCCCGATGAGTTGCTGACTGAGTTGCAGCGCGTCGAGGCCATGCACGGTCGCGAGCGGCCCTACCGTAATGCGCCACGCACGCTCGACCTTGACCTGCTGCTGTATGGGGATGCGACCCTGGTCTCGCCCAGGCTCACCGTGCCGCACCCTCGTTTGCACGAACGCGCTTTCGCGTTAGTGCCGCTGGCGGAGGTGGCCCCTGCCGATCTGATGATTCCGGGTCGGGGTGGCTTGCGGCAACTGCTGATCGATGTGGCGGGTCAACGCATTCAAAAGGAAGCGACATGAGCTCAACCAAGAGCTCGGCCGCCTGTGCAAACAATCCCAAGAACAAAGCATGAACAGCGTTTCAGTCCCCTTGCAAACCGTACTGCTTCTGGCGGCATCCAACGTCTTCATGACGATCGCCTGGTACGGCCACCTGAAGAATCTGGCGGACAAGCCGTGGTACCTGGCGGCCATCATCAGCTGGGGCATTGCCTTGTTCGAGTACCTGCTGCAGGTGCCGGCCAATCGCATCGGCTACGCCGGGGGCTTCACGCTGGCGCAACTGAAGATCACGCAAGAGGTGATCACGCTGGCGGTGTTCGTGCCGTTTGCGATGGTCTACATGAACCAGCCCTTCAAGCTCGACTACGTCTGGGCCGGGCTGTGCCTTGTCGGCGCGGTGTACTTCATCTTCCGCAGTTGATGAAGCCCGGCCTCGATCGCTTTCACCACATCGCCATCGAAGGCCCCATCGGCGTGGGCAAGAGCTCGCTCGCGCGGCGGCTCGCGGCCCACCAGGGTGCCGAGCTGATGCTGGAGCGGGCCGAGGAAAATCCGTACCTCGAGCGCTTCTACAACGACCTGCCGGGTTACGCCTTCCAGACGCAGGTGTTCTTCCTGTTCCAGCGCATGCGGCAGGTGCGCGAACTGGCGCAGCCGGGCATGTTCTCGAAGTCGGTCGTCAGCGATTTCACGCTGGCAAAAGACGCGTTGTTCGCCCGCATGAACCTAAGCGATGAGGAGTACCGCCTCTACAGCCAGATGTACGCGCAGGTGTCGCAGCAACTGCCGCAGCCTGACCTGGTGATCTGGCTGCAGGCCACACCGCCGGTGCTGATGCAGCGCATTCGCCAACGCGGTATCGCGATGGAGCAGCGCATCGACCCTGTCTACCTGCAGCGGCTGTGCGACGCCTATGCGGCCCATTTCCAGACCTTCGCCGGTGCGCCCTTGATGGTGGTCAACAGCGAGCACTTCAACCCGGTCGAGCGGACGCAAGACTTCAATGCGCTGATCGAGGCGCTGGCCGCCTTTGAAGGCCCGCGCGCGATCTTCGACCTGTCGCCGCACGAACCGGGCTGAAACGCAGCGCTACACTCGCGCCTGTCGTTTTGTGACAGAACCGTGACGCCTCGCCCTCGAGCGACGTCAAGCGGCTGATTCCCTGGGAGAAACCACCATGCTGTTTGGCAAGCTGCTGCCGCGAGAAGGTAATTTTTTTGAGCTCTTCAACCAGCATGCGGCCTACATCGTCGAAGGTGCACACGCCTTCATCGCGATGATCGACAACTACAGCAACATCGATCTCCGCGAGAAGCACGCCAACGAAGTCGTGACCGCCGAGCGTGCTGCCGACAAGGTGACCGCCGAGGTCAACCGCCTGCTGCACAAGACCTTCATCACGCCGATCGACCGCGAGCAGATCCATGGGTTGATCAATGCGATGGACGACATCGTCGACCTGCTGCAAGACGCCACCGAGACCATGCAGCTCTACGACGTGCGCGCCATGACCGAGGAAGTGCTGCGCCTGGGCGACCTGAGCGCCAAGTGCTGCGAGCGCGTACAGCATGCTGTGTCGCTGCTGCCCAAGCTCAACCAGACCGATGCCGCCGAAGCGGCCATCAAGACCTGTGAAGAAATCGACAAGCTCGAATCGGACGCCGACCGCGTGATGCGCTCGGCCATGTCGAAGTTGTTCCGCGAAGAAACCGATGTGCGCGAGCTGATCAAGCTCAAGGCCATCTACGAGCAGCTCGAGTCCATCTCTGATCGATGCGAAGACGTGGCCAATCTGATCGAGGGCGTCGTCCTCGAAAATTCCTGACCCGCAGGCGGATCTGCGGATGCAAACAATCCAGGTAGCGTTCTGGGTAGTGGCCTTGCTGGTCGTGCTCGCCATCCTGTTCGATTTCATGAATGGCTTCCACGACGCGGCGAACTCCATCGCCACGGTCGTGTCCACCGGCGTACTCAAGCCGCAGCAGGCTGTGCTGTTCGCCGCATTCTTCAATGTGCTGGCGATCCTCGTGTTTCACCTCAATGTGGCGGCCACGGTGGGCAAGGGCATCGTGCACCCGGGTGTCGTCGATCACCACGTGGTGTTCGGTGCGCTGATCGGTGCGATCGTGTGGAACGTGGTGACGTGGTGGTACGGCATCCCGTCGAGCTCGTCGCATGCGCTGATCGGCGGCATCTGCGGGGCGGTGATCGCCAAGGCCGGCGTCAGCGCGCTGGTGGGCGCCGGCGTGTTCAAGGTGGTGGCCTTCATCTTTGTGTCGCCATTGCTCGGCTTCGTGCTCGGATCCCTCTTGATGGTGGCGGTGGCATGGATTTGTCGGCGCAGCTCGCCGCTGCGCGTGGACAACTGGTTCCGACGCCTGCAACTCCTTTCGGCCGGGCTGTACAGCCTGGGCCACGGCGGCAACGATGCGCAGAAGACCATCGGCATCATCTGGATGCTGCTCATCGCCACTGGTTACTCATCTGCTGGCGACAAGTTGCCGCCAGCCTGGACGATCTGGAGCTGCTATCTCGCGATCGGCATGGGCACGATGTTTGGTGGCTGGCGCATCGTCAAGACCATGGGGCAGAAGATCACCAAGCTCAAGCCGGTGGGCGGCTTCTGCGCCGAGACGGGCGGCGCGATGACGCTGTTCCTCGCGACGGCCTTGGGCGTACCGGTGTCGACCACCCACACCATCACAGGTGCCATCGTCGGCGTGGGCTCGGTTCGCCGCGCCTCCGCCGTGCGCTGGGGCGTGGCGGGCAACATCGTGTGGGCCTGGATCTTCACCATCCCGGCATCAGCCTTCGTGGCTGGAATCTTCTACTGGGTCAGTTTCTCGCTGTTCGCGTGATTCCCAGGCGCCTGATCACTGGCTGATCTTGCGGCCTTCTTCGATCTGGTACTCGAAGTAGCGCTGGCCGCTGAAGGCGATGGTCGACATCAGCACGGTCGACCCCACCAGCAGCGAGAGCACCAAGCCGAAGACGACCCCCCAGCCGGTTTGGTGGGTGCGGCCCTGCGGATTGAAGCGGGCATTCCATTTGTCGTCCGACGTCACGCCGTAGACGATGGCGGCCAGCATGCTGGCCGCGAGCGCGATGCCGAGCAGCGGTACCAGCGCCCAAGCCAGTTGGTCGTCCTGGCCGTACTTCAGCACGCGCGCGACGCCGTACGCGCCGACGAGGGTCGGCAACCACCACAGCCAGCCCCAGACGTCGCGCAAGCCGTAGAGGTAGAAGCGGTGCAGACCGAGGCCGCCGCCCAGCAGCGCGATCCACGTCGCCAGCGTCTTCGATTTGTATGAACTCATTGGCCGCTTTCAGGCGGCACGCTGTTGCCGGCACCCAATGCGCGCTGCATCAGGACCACGTCGCGCCAGGCATCGAACTTCCAGCCGCTGGCCTTCAGCAGGCCGGTGTGCTCGAAGCCCAGGCTGCGGTGCACGCCGATCGAGCCGGCGTTCGCCGAGTCGCCGATCACGGCCAGCATCTGGCGTGCTCCGAGTGCTTCGCATTGCTTCAGCAGTTCGGTTAACAGCAGTTTGCCGACACCTTGGCCGCGCGCTACTTCGGACAGATAGATCGAGTCCTCGAGGCAGAAACGGTAGGCGCGGCGCGGCCTGAAGTGGTTGGCATAGGCGTAGCCGAGGATCTGGCCTTCGCGTTCGGCCACCAACCAGGGCAGGCCCTTTGAGAGGACGTCATCGCGGCGGCGAGTCATTTCGGCCAAGTCAGGCGCGTCCAGTTCGAACGTGCCGGTGCCGTTCAGCACGTTCCAGCCGTAGATGGCGGTGATGTGGGGAAGATCGGCTGATGCGCTGGCGCGGATCACGGGAAGGGTCAAGGTTGCACTCCAGAATGACAGTTGAGTTTATAATGCGCGGTTTCGATGGCGGTCGGCCGAAAGCCGGCGTATCTACGACATCGAGCTCATGGCAGAGGCCCTGCGCCTTTGCCCTTTTGATCTGCTTGCCCTGAGTGTCTCCTGGTGCGGTGGATGTTTTCAAGATTCAAGGAAACAACATGGTCGTGATCCGACTTGCACGTGGTGGCGCGAAGAAGCGTCCGTTCTACAACATCGTGGTGTCCGATTCCCGGAACCGCCGCGACGGCCGCTTCATCGAGCGCGTCGGTTTCTACAACCCGGTGGCCGCCGGGGCCGAGCAGCCGCTGCGCGTGGCTTTCGACCGTGTCGACTTCTGGGCTGGCAACGGCGCTCAGCTGTCGCCGACGGTGGCTCGCCTGGTGGCGCAAGCCAAGGCCGCAGCCTGACGTCAACCGTGGCTGCGACGCCCTCGGTCGCCAGTGGGCTCGACCCGGCCTGGCCCGAGGATGCGATCGAGGTCGGCCGCGTTGTCGATGCCTGGGGTGTGAAAGGCTGGATCAAGGTCCAGCCTTTTGCATCCGACCCACAGGCTCTTTTCTCTTCCCGCCGCTGGTTCGTCAAGCCACCGGAAGAAGCCGCTCTCAAGCGGCTGGGTGCCAAGGCATCCGCTTATCCCTCTCTGCTGAAAATCACCGCGGCCAAGGAACATGGCGACGTGGTCGTGGCCCAAGCCCAGGAGGTCGAGGACCGAAGTGGTGCTGAAGCCTTGCGCGGCGCGCGCATCTTCATCGGGCGCTCGAGCTTCCCCACGGCCGATGCCGATGAGTACTACTGGGTCGACCTGATCGGCATGTCGGTGGTCAACAAGCAGGGCGATGCACTGGGCGCCGTGGTCGGCTTGATCGACACCGGGCCCCACAGCGTGCTGCGCATTCAGTCCGACGACCCCAAGGCCGAAGAGCGGCTTGTTCCGTTCGTGGCCGCTTACGTCGACGATGTGAACATGGCCGAGAAGCGCATCACCGTGGACTGGGGTCTGGACTACTGATCCAGCGCCGAGCATGCGCATCGACGTCATCACGCTGTTTCCGGAGTTGTTTGCGCCTCATCTGACGCAGGGCATCACGCGCCGGGCCTTCGAGTCGGGTCAGGTCGACGTGAAACTCTGGCCGCTGCGCGACTTTGCCGACAACGCCTATCGCCGGGTAGACGATCGCCCGTATGGCGGCGGCCCAGGCATGGTGATGCTGGTTGAACCACTGGAGAGGGCGCTTCAGGCCATCCGCGCGGTCCGTGCCGATGCGGCTCCTGTGGTGCATTTCTCGCCCACCGGCCAACGCATCGACCAGGCTCTGGTCACAGAGTTCGCTCGAGGTCCTGGAGCCGTGCTGCTGTGCGGGCGCTATGAAGGCATCGATCAGCGCTTCATCGACCGTCATGTCGACGTGGAGCTGAGCCTGGGCGATTTCGTGCTGTCGGGTGGCGAATTGCCCGCGCTGGCCCTGCTGGATGGCGTGGCGCGTCTGCAAGACGGCGTGCTCGGGGATGCCCAGTCGCATCAGCAAGACAGCTTCTCCGATGGGCTGCTGGACTGCCCGCATTTCAGCCGCCCCGAGGCGCTGGCCACGCCCGAGGGCGAGTCGGCCGTGCCGGCGGTGCTGCTGTCCGGCCACCATGCCGAGATTGCCCGCTGGCGCCGCGAGCGGTCGCTGGAACTGACGGCTCACCGGCGGCCCGACTTGATCGAGGCTTTGCGCAAGCGTGGAGGTTTGAGCAAGGCTGACGAGAAGTACCTGCTCTCCCTTGGGCTATAATCGAGGGCTTTTCGATCCTCTGCCCCGGAGCGGCCAGGGTCCACGGACCCGGCCCACAACAGCAGCATCTGCGTCAAACACCCGCGCTGGCACGATCACAAGGAGAAAGCCTGTGAACCTCATCCAAACCCTCGAGCAAGAAGAAATTGCTCGCCTCAACAAGACCATCCCTCCGTTCGCTCCCGGCGACACGGTGATTGTCAGCGTCAACGTGGTCGAAGGCACGCGCAAGCGCGTCCAGGCTTACGAAGGCGTGGTCATCGCCAAGCGCAACCGTGGCCTGAATTCCAGCTTCATCGTCCGCAAGATTTCGAGCGGCGAAGGCGTGGAGCGTACGTTCCAGCTGTACAGCCCGCTGATCTCGAACATCGAAGTCAAGCGCCGTGGTGATGTGCGCCGCGCCAAGCTGTACTACTTGCGTGACCGTTCGGGCAAGTCGGCTCGAATCAAAGAAAAGCTGGCTTAAGCGCCCGTTGCTCCAAGGAAGAAGCCGCCCCCTCGGGCGGCTTTTTTCGTTTCCAATCTCGCCATGGCTTTGAGTTTCGATCCCCTCGAGTTACCCGTGCGTTCGGTGGACGACCATCTGCCGGCGGTCATCGCGGCCGAGTTGCAAGCCGAAGCCTTGCGCCGGAGATTCCACCAGCCGCCGGTCTGGTCACCTGAGATCGTGGTCGAGCGGCAATTCACCACCAGTCGAACACCGACACATGCGTCGGTGCTTGTGCCTCTGGTGCAGCGTGACGAAGGCCTTGCCGTGCTGCTCACGCAGCGCACCGATCACCTCACGGATCACCCGGGTCAAGTGAGTTTCCCGGGAGGGCGCGCCGAGCCTGAAGACGCGGATGCTGTCGCCACGGCCCTGCGTGAAGCCCATGAAGAGATCGGGCTAAAGCCTGGCCAGATCGACGTGATCGGCCAGTTGCCGACGTACACCACCGGCACCGGCTTCATCGTGACGCCGGTTATCGGGCTGGTGCAGCCGGACTTCAGCATTCAGATCGACCCGTTCGAAGTGGCAGATGTCTTCGAGGTGCCGCTGTCGTTCCTGATGAACCCGGCGAACCACCGCTGGCATGTCGTCGAAGTCAACGGGAGCAAGCGGGAGTTTCTCTCGATGCCGTGGGAGGGTGTCGATGCGGCAGGCCAGCCGCGTCGCTACTTCGTTTGGGGCGCGACAGCCGCGATGCTTCGCAACCTCTACCGCTTTCTCGTTGCGTAGCCTCGTGGCGTGAAAGCTCGCCGCTATCATCCCGGCACATGAGCTTTTTCGCCGTCTTGTTTGCGCTGCTTGTCGAGCAGCTGAAACCCTTGCCACGTAGCAACTTCGTCCACGACGCTCTCACAGGTTGGATGCGTTGGACTGGCCGCAATTTCGATGCGGGCAAGGACCACCACGCGTGGGTGGTGTGGGGCGTTACCGCGCTGGTGCCGGCCCTTGCCTCATGGGCGATCTACCTGGCCATCGCCCATGTCAACTTGCTGCTGGCGCTGGTGTGGAACGTGGCGGTGCTTTACGTCACCATGGGCTTTCGGCAGTTCAGCCACTACTTCACTGACATCCGTGATGCGCTGCAGCGCGGCGATGAAGCCACTGCCCGCAGGCTGTTGGCGGAAT
The DNA here is from genome assembly GCF_056403575.1 of Rhizobacter sp. P2_G4. NCBI lineage: Bacteria > Pseudomonadati > Pseudomonadota > Betaproteobacteria > Burkholderiales > Sphaerotilaceae > Rhizobacter > Rhizobacter sp. P2_G4. The sequence goes on from NZ_JBFUFG010000006.1 coordinate 296,524, forward strand.
GGCGGCATCTCGATGCGAGCGAGCTGCCGCGTACCGAGTTGCTGCGCCATGTGGTCGAGCATTCGCTGCTCGCGGCGCACCGGCATGTCTTCGGTGTGTTCTTCTGGTTCGTTGTGCTGTCGACCCTCGGCTTCGGGCCTGCGGGTGCCGTGCTGTATCGCATGGCTGAGTTCGCGAGCCGTTATTGGGCGTTCAAGAGTCGTGTCGTCGGTGTGCCGAGCAACGAGCGGCTGCTGGCTTTGTCGCAGCGCCTGTTCGGGTTGATCGATCACCTGCCGGCCCGTCTCACTGCCTTCGGTTTTGCGGTGGTGGGCAACTTCGAAGAAGCCGTGACCTGCTGGCGACGTGATGCGGGGCTGTGGAGACACGCCAACGAGGGGATCATCCTCGCCGCTGCTGCGGGTGCGGTGGGCGTGCAACTCGGCGGCAGCGCCGCACCTGGCGTCACGCCCGATCGGTCCAAGACCTTCGATGCAGGCATCATGGATGAGACGGCGGGAGCCGAAGGTTCAACGCCGGGCACCTTGCCCCAGCTCGATCACCTGCGCAGCATCGTCGGTCTGGTGTGGCGCTCGGTGGTCTTGTGGATGCTGCTCTTGGCCTTGCTGTCGCTGGCCAACCTAATCGGTTAGAGATCGATCAGTGCCGTGACTGGGACAGCTCGGCAAAGATCTCGGTGTAGATGCGATAACGCGGCTCGGTGATGTCGCCGCGCTCCAAGGCAGCACGGACTCCGCAGCCGGGCTCGTGCAGATGCGTGCAGTTGTAGAACTTGCAGAGCTTGGACGCGTCGTCGAGGTCGGGCATCAGGCGCGGCAGCTCCTGTGCGCTGATCTGTCGCAGACCGAACTCCTGGAAGCCGGGTGAGTCGATCAAGCCCGTTCGCCGTTCAGCGTCCAGCCAGTACCACTGCGTGGTCGTTGTCGTGTGTTTGCCGGAGTTCAGGGCCTGCGAGATTTCACCCACCTGCGCCTTTGCGTCGGGTGCCAGCAGGTTGATCAGCGTGCTCTTGCCCGTGCCGCTGGGGCCAAGGACGAGGGTGGCCTTGCCTGCCAGCAGATCGGCCAGCTTTTGCCTTGCTTCGTCTGGCCGCGCCTTGAGTGCGACCTCCAGCACGTCGTAGCCCATGTTCGAGTACGGCTTCAAGCGCTCGCGGGCCACGTCGATCTGTGGCAGATCGGCCTTGTTGAGCAGGATGCGTGCGGCAATGCCGGCGCTTTCGGCCGCCATCAGCGCACGCGCCAATTGCGACTCACTGAACACCGGCTCGCTGGCCACCATCACAAGGATCTGGTCCAGGTTGGCCGCGAACGACTTGGTCTTCCACTCGTCTTGCCGGAACAGCAGGTTGCGGCGCGGCTCGACGTGCTCTATCACGCCTTCATCGCCACTGGCCTGCCAGCGCACACGGTCGCCAACCACGCAGTCGCTCTTCTTGCCCCGAGGGTGGCAGATGATGCGTGTGCCTTCGGGAGATTCCACGATGTAGTGGCGGCCGTACCCGGCCACCACCAACCCCAGGTCGAGCGAAGCGAACTTGCTCAACGGGCCGCCGCCACTGCCACCGCGTCAGCCGACAAAGGCCACCAACGCATCGGCCTTGGCCGCACAGATGAAGTCGTTGATCGAGACGCCGTTCACCGAATGCGTGTTGAAGCGCACCACACAGCGGTCATAGCTGACTGCGAGATCAGGATGGTGGTCTTCGGTGTTGGCAATCCAGGCCAGTGCGTTCACGAACGCGATGGTCTCGTAGTAGTTCTTGAACGAGAAACTCTTTTCGATGGAACCACCCGCCAGATGCCAGCCGCTGATCTGTGCGAGGTGGTTGCGGACCTCCGTGTCGGTCATCGCATGGGTGTTTTGTGCCTGGCATTTCTGATGCAGCAGGTTGGTCACGGCTAGCTCCCTTGAAGTTGGATGGCGGCCAGACGTTCCGACGCCGCCGGGTGCGAATAATAGAAGCGCACGTACAGCGGGTCGGGTGTCAGCGTCGAGGCGTTGTCTTCATGCAGCTTCAAGAGGGCCGCGGCCAGATCCTGCCCGCTGGACTGCGCGCAGGCGTAGGCGTCGGCTTGGAACTCGTGCTTGCGCGACAGCTGCGCAAACAGCGGCGACACGAAGAAGCCGAACACCGGCACCACCAACAGGAACAGCAGCAACGCGAGCGCGTCATTCGGTGCGCCGAGCGAGGGGCGCACGCCGAGGGCGGTATAGAACCACGCCTGGCCGGACAGCCAGCCCAGCAAAGCAAATCCGGCCAGGCTGATGGCGAACATCGAGACGATGCGCTTGGTCACGTGCTTGTGCTTGAAGTGGCCGAGTTCGTGCGCGAGCACGGCTTCCACTTCACCGGGGGAAAGCTTTGATAGCAACGTGTCGAAGAAGACAACGCGTTTGGCCGCGCCCATGCCGGTGAAGTACGCATTGGCGTGGGCCGAGCRCTTGCTGCCGTCCATCACGAACAGGCCTTTGGCCTTGAAGCCGCAGCGGGTCATCAGCGTTTGCACACGGGTCTTCAGCGACTCGTCGGCCAGGGGCTGGAACTTGTTGAAGATGGGCGCAATCAGGGTGGGGTAGAGCACCAGCGCTGCGAGGTTGAATACCACCCATGCGMCCCAGGCCCACAGCCACCACAGTGAACCGGCGGCACCCATGATCCAGAGAATCAGGGCCGCAATGGGCAAGCCGATCAGCGCGCCAACGAGCGCACCCTTCAGCGCATCGGCGATGTAGAGCTTCAAGGTCATGCGATTGAAGCCGAACTGCTGTTCGAGGCGGAAGGTGCTGTACAGCTCGAACGGGAGGTCGAGCAGGCTGCCGATGATCGTGAACGACGCCAGCAATGCGAGCTGGTAGGCCATGGCACCGAAACGCGGCGCGACGGCGTCGCGCACCAGCACATTCAACTCATCCAGGCCGCCCAGAAGCGTCCATCCCAGCAAGACCGCCGAGCCGAAGGCGGTGGTCAGCAAACCGAAGCGGCCCTTGGCCAGCGTGTAGTCGGCGGCCTTCTGGTGCGCGGCCAAGGTGATGGTCTTCGCAAAGGGCGCGGGCACCGCATCTCGATGCGCCGCCACGTGGCGCATCTGCCTCGTGGCGAGCCAGAACTTGACGAGCAGCGAAGCCATCAAGGCCGCCGCAAAGAGCAGGGTGAGCGCGGTACTTTCCATAGGCACCAAGTGTAGGCTGCGAGAATGCCCTCAAGGAGAACCAGATGACCGATACCTCAAACACCACCCTTGCCAGCAGCGACCAGAATCTGGTCTGGATCGACCTTGAAATGACGGGGCTGTACCCCGATACCGACCGCATCATCGAGATCGCCGTCGTGGTGACCGATGCCAACCTGACGCAGCGCGTCGAAGGGCCTGTTTTCGCCGTACATCAGACCGATGCGGCGCTGGACGCGATGGACGCCTGGAACAAGGGCACCCATGGCAAGAGCGGCCTCATTGACCGTGTAAAAGCTTCCACCATCGACGAAGCCAGCGCCGAAGCCCAGGTGATCGAGTTCCTGAAGCGTTACGTGCCCAAGAGCACCTCGCCGATGTGCGGCAACAGCATCTGCCAGGACCGGCGTTTCCTTGCCAACTACATGCCCAAGCTGGAATCCTTCTTCCACTACCGCAATCTCGACGTCAGCACGCTGAAGGAACTGGCCAAGCGCTGGAAACCCGAAATCCTGGCTGGGTTCAAGAAGGCGCAAGCGCACACCGCGCTGGCCGACATTCACGAGTCGATCGACGAACTCGCGTACTACCGCGAGCATTTCCTGATCAAGTAATGCGCAGCGCAACAAAAGGCTTTCGGGAAAACCCGGAAGCGATTACAATCTGAGGCTTCGCTGTGATGACCCTTGGGACGACCCAATCATTGCAGCGTTTCGTTCATCCCCTCTGACCTCATCGAGTCTTCCCGCAACTTCGGTTGCGCGGCCTGTTCGAAACCCCCTGGTGTATTGCCAAGGGAACGGTTGGCGGCGATGCCGTCGCTTTGACTGTTCCTTTGCACCCGTCCTCCGGCGCCATGCTGCCGGTGTGGGTTCGGACCTTCTCCCCAGCGACTGATCAGCAGGCCTCTGCCCACGTAGGCGGCCTGCGGTGCTTTTGCGTACCCTTCATCAGAAGCCGGGTGCGCAGGCATTGTTATGTGAAGAAAGAAGACGATGAGTTTCGATACCCTCGGCCTCCAAGAAGGCCTGCTCCGCGCTGTGACTGATTCGGGTTACACCTCCGCCACTGAAGTGCAAGCCCAAGCGATTCCGCCCGCGCTCGAAGGCAAGGACCTGATGGTCTCCGCCAGCACCGGCAGCGGCAAGACCGCCGCATTCGTGCTGCCTGCACTGCAACGCATCCTCGCCGCCCGCGGCGACAACACCAAGCGCCGCGAAAAGGGCGTGGTCTACGGCCCGCGCATCCTCGTGCTGGCTCCCACCCGTGAACTCGCGATGCAGGTCGACAAGGCCGCCACCGTGTACGGCCGTCACGTTCAAGGCCTGCGCGTGACCACCGTCGTCGGCGGCGTTCCCTACGGCGCCCAGCTGAAGGCGCTGCGTGGCCCGCTCGACATCCTGATCGCGACCCCTGGCCGCCTGATGGACCACATGCAATCCGGCAAAGCGATTCTCGAGAGCGTTGAGATGCTGGTGCTCGACGAAGCCGACCGCATGCTCGACATGGGCTTCATCGACGACATCCGCCACATCGTGGACAACCTGCCGCAAAGCCGCCAGACAGTGATGTTCAGCGCCACCTTCGGCGGCAACGTCGGTCGCCTGGCGCAAGACCTGCTGCGCGACCCGCTGCGCATCGACGTGGCCTCGCACACCGACACCCACGAAAACATCGAACAGCGCCTGCACTGGGCCGACAACAAGTCGCACAAGGATGCGCTGCTCGACCACATCCTGACCGAGAAGGAAATGGAACAGGCCGTGGTGTTCACCAGTACCCAGCGTGACGCCGATTGGCTGGCCGACCGCCTCGCCGACATGGGCCACGCCGTGGCCTCGCTGCACGGTGGCATGCCGCAAGGCCGCCGCACCCGCGTGCTGCAAGGTCTGCGCAACAAGCAGCTGAAGGTGCTGGTCGCAACCGATGTGGCCGCACGCGGCATCGACGTGCCGAGCATCAGCCACGTCATCAACTACGGCCTGCCGATGAAGGCTGAAGACTACGTGCACCGCATTGGCCGTACTGGCCGTGCGGGCCGCAATGGCCTAGCGGTGACGCTGGCCGAGCGCATGGACAGCGGCATGATCCGCCGCATCCAGCAATTCACCACGCAGAACATTCCGGTGGCAACCATCGTCGGCCTGGAGCCCAAGAGCCCCGAGCCGCGCATGTTTGCGCCGCGTGCCGACAACAAGTTCGGTGGCGGTGGCAAGTCGTTCGGCCACGGCCGTCCGTCGGGCCCGGGCAAGAGCTTTGGCAACAAGCCTTTCGGCAAGCCGGCGTATCAGCGCGCAGGTGAAGGCTTCCCGCCGCGTGATCGCGCTCCGTTCGACCGCGACCGTGCTCCTATCGATCGCGACAGCGCACAGCACAACCGCTTCAGCACCGACCGTCCGAACGACCGCCACAACAGCGTGTTCATTCCGAATGGTCAGCCAGCTCAGCGTGGTGCCTTCGACCGCGCACCGGTCGATCGCAATGCCAACGGCTTTGCGCCGCGCAAGCCCGCCGGTGCTCCGGCGAAGGGCGGCTTCAGCAAGCCCCAGCGTCCGCGCCCGGGTGGCTTCAGCCGCTGAGTCGATTCGGCGCTGATAAAAAAGGGCTCGCACTGCGAGCCCTTTTTCTTGGCGTCCATGAAAGCGCTTGTCAGATGCGCTTGACGCGCACCACGACGTCGAGGCCCACGTAAGCGTCGGGTTCGCCGTACCAGCTGCCCGAGATCGGCGCGGCCTGCTTCGGGTCGCGCGACACGCCCACGCGCACGAGGTGGTAGCCGCCGAGCAGGTTGTTGGTGGGATCGAACGGCACCCACCCGGCACCCGGCAGATAGGCCTGCAGCCAGGCATGGGTTGAGCCGGCCCCGACGACAGCGGAGTCGCCTGCCTCATCGCTCGCTTCGTCCAGCGAGGGATCGTAGAGATAACCCGACACGAAGCGCGTGGCCACGCCGAGCCGGCGTGCTGCCTCCATCATCAGCAGCGCGAAATCGCGGCAACTGCCGCTGCCACGCGCGAGCGTGATAAGCGGGCTCTGCGTGCCTTCTTCATCCCGAGCGATGTAAGTAAGCTCGTCGCGAATGTGCTGGTTCATCTGCACCAGCAGGTCGCGCGTGCCGGTGGGGCCATCGGTGCGGATGAACTGGCGCGCCCAGGCCGTGAGCTTGCCTTCGGGGTCGTCGTAGTGCGGGCGCAGGTAGTGCTCGAGGTCGAAGCGCTCATCCACGGAATAGGCGAACGGGAAGAACTCGGCCGTTGGCGACAGCGGCAACTCCAGGTTGTTGCTGTGCGCGTGCTCGATAGTGAACGCGCACACGATCTTCAACTCTGTGGCTTCACCCTGCGGCTGCACCAGGGCCACCGAATTGGAGTACGGGTCCTGGATCATTCGCACCAGCGCGACGGGGCTCACCTGCAGATCGGTGGCCAGTACGCGCAAGTCGTGACTCTCGCGCGGGCGAAACATCACCCGGTGCTCGCCGAAAGTCACCGGCTTGGCGTAGCGGTAGACCGTCGTGTGGGTGATGTCGTACCGGACAGGCATGAAGAGTCTGTTCGGCTCAGACGCCGAGCAGTTCGACCTCGAAGATCAGCGTCGCGTTCGGCGGGATCACGCCGCCGGCACCGCGTGCGCCATAGCCGAGTTCGGGCGGGATGACGAGCAGGCGCGTGCCGCCCACTTTCATGCCTTGCACGCCTTCGTCCCAACCCCTGATGACCATGCCGGCACCCAGGCCGAAGTCGAACGGGTCGTTGCGGTCCTTGCTGCTGTCGAACTTGGCGCCCTTGACGCCATCGTTATACAGCCAGCCAGTGTAGTGCACCTTCACGTGCTGGCCGGCCTTGGCTTCGGCGCCCGTGCCGGGTGTGGTGTCTTCGTACTGGAGGCCCGAGGCGGTGGTCTGCATGATGAATAGCCTTTGTGAAAGCGTTTGGAAGATCGCGCATGCTACCGGAGTGCGGCCACGCCGATGGCGGCAGTTGGCCCTTCGCGCGAGAGACCAGCCGCCCTGCGCGGGCAATCCGCATTGCGTGCCGGGAGCGCGCGCCACGTGACTACAGTCGCTCATTTTGAGGAGATCACCATGAGCCAGAACCGCAAAATCGCCGTGCTCGTTGGCAGCCTGCGCAAGGATTCGGTCAATCGCAAACTGGCGTTGGCACTCGCCAAGCTGGCTCCTCCGCGATTCACCTTCGAGCATCTGCGCATCGACGATCTGCCGCTGTACAACCAGGACCGCGACGGCAACCCACCCGAGCAGGCCACCCGCATCAAGCGGGAGGTCGAGGCGGCTGACGCGCTGCTGTTCGTCACGCCCGAGTACAACCGGTCGATCCCCGGCGTGCTGAAGAACGCGCTGGACACGGCCTCGCGTCCGTATGGCAAGAATTCGTTCGCAGGCAAGCCCGCTGGCGTGGTCGGCGCCTCGGTCGGCGCCATCGGTACCGCGATGGCACAGCAGCACCTTCGAAACGTGCTGGCTTACCTCGACGTCCCCACGCTCGGGCAACCGGAGGCCTTCATTCAGTTCACCGAGGGCTTCTTCGACGATGCCGGCGGGGTGAGCAACGAAGGCACGCGCAAATTCCTTCAGAGCTGGGTCGACAAGTACGTGAGCTGGGTCGACACCCACCTCGCAGGGCGTTGAATCAGGGCTTGGCGAGAGGCCACTGCTCGCGCCAGGCCGCGACGGCCTGCGTGAGCCACATGGCCAGCTCGCGAGCGGGCTCCGGCACGGCTAAGTCCAGCGTTAGCGCCGCCTGCTGCAGCAATGCCAACGGGTCGGCGGTGTCGAGGCTGCGAGCCCCGTTCTGCTTCGACAGCTTCTCGCCGTTCTCGCCGAGCACCAATGGCGCGTGCAAATAGCGTGGTGTTGGCAAGCCCAGCAAACGCTGCAGGTGCAGCTGGCGCGGTGTGTTGTCGGCCAGGTCTTCGCCGCGCACCACGTCCGTGATGCATTGGTCGGCATCGTCGACCACGACCGCCAGCTGATAGCTCCACAGACCGTCGGCGCGGTGCAGCACGAAGTCGCCGACTTCCTGCGTGAGGTTCTGCCGTTGGGCGGCCAGACGTCGGTCTGACCACTCGATGTGCATGTCAGACTCGTCTTCCCGGCAGCTGAGCACGCGTGTGGCCCGCGGCGGCTTGCCCTTCAGCCCGTGACGGCAGGTGCCGGGGTAGACCAGTTCGCCATGGCGCGGTTTGTGGCGGCCGGCGGCGGCAAGGGCTAGAGCGATGTCGCTGCGCGTGCAGCCACACGGATAGGTCTTCCCCAGCTGCGCAAGGCGATCGAGCGCCGCCTGGTACAGCGCGCCGCGCTGCGATTGCCACGCCGGCGGTTCATCAGGGTGCAGCCCGCAGGCTGCCAGCTGCGACAAGATCAACCGGTCGGCGCCAGGCACGCAACGCGGCGTGTCCACGTCTTCGATTCGCACAAGCCAGGTGCCATTGTTCGCTCTTGCATCGAGCCAACTCGCCAGCGCCGCGACCAGTGAGCCAGCGTGCAGCGGCCCGGTCGGTGACGGGGCGAAACGGCCGCGGTAGCCCGCCATGGCCCGATGTCAGGCGCTGCCCAGCGGCAAGCGGCTGCCGTGCCGCTCGAGCAAGGCCTTGCGGGTCGCGGCGCTTTCCAGCTGATCGAGCCACCAGCGCAGCGCCAGGCCGAGCTGCGGTTTGCGGCTCGTGGTCACGACCGAGGTGTTGCGCCAGGCATAGCCGAGGCGCGCGTGCAGCGGCTGGCGTTGCACCGCCTTGGCGACCAGATGGCCGGCGGCAATGTGTTCGCGCGCCATCTGCTCCGGGATGAAGCCGCAGCCCATGCAGCGCAGCAAAGCCTCGATCTTGGCCTGCATCGACGGCACGGTGAGCACGTCCTGCCCCGGCAGCAGGTTGACGGTGAGCGGCGCCAGCCGATGCGCCGAGTCAGCCACGGCGACGGCGCGGTGGCGCATCAATTCGGCATCGGTGATGGGGTGCGTGGCGGCAGCCAGCGGGTGGTGCGGCGCGACGGCGAAGACGAAGGGCATAACCCCCAGCATCTGCATCTGGACGCCCGCGGGGGCCGTTTGGTCGGCACCCACGCCGATGGCCAAGTCGGCCTCGCCGCTGATCAACGCTTCCCAGGTGCCGGCCATGATCTCGGTGCGCAGCCGCAAGCGCGTGCCCGGTCCGCTGCGCTCCGGGTCGCCGCCTTCGGGCTTGAGCGCGTAAAAGGCCTCGCAGATCTCGAACACCGTCACCCGTGAGATGGCGCCGTCGACCGCCACGGTCAGTTGGGTCTCCCAGCCGGTGGCCACGCGCTTCACCCGATTCGCTACGGCATCTACCTGCTCCAGCAGCCGACGCCCCTCGCTCAGCAGCTCTTCGCCGGCAGCGGTGAGCTTGGCCTGGCGCGATCGGCGGTCGAACAGCAGCACGTCAAGCGCATCTTCAAGCTGGCGCACGTTGTAGGTGAGGGCCGATGGCACCTTGCCGAGCTCGCGTGCGGCCGCAGCAAAGCTGCCGGTGCGTGCGATGACATCCATCATCGCGAGGGCTTCGGGGGTCAGCACATTGCGAGCATTCGACATCGGGCGGGCATCTTGGGAGGCAGGCGTGTTCATCTTATTTGAACGCACGCTTCAACGCGCGGGCCTGCCCATGGGAGCTCTCGAGACCTAAATTCATAGCCTCGAAAGGACGACACACCATGATCAATGTTCGCAAATCGTCTGAACGCGGCTTCGCCGACCACGGCTGGCTCAAGTCGTTTCACAGCTTTTCTTTCGCCGACTACTACCACCCCGAGCGCATGGGCGTGGGCAACCTGCGTGTCATCAACGAAGACCGCATCGCGCCCGGCACGGGCTTCGGCACGCACGGCCACCGCGACATGGAAATCATTTCCTACGTGCTCAAGGGTGCGCTCGGTCACAAGGACGACATGGGCAACGGCACGCAGATCGTGCCAGGTGACGTGCAGCGCATGAGCGCGGGCCGCGGCATCCAGCACAGCGAGTTCAACCACGCGGCCAACGAGACCACGCACTTCCTGCAGATCTGGTTGCTGCCGAACGAGCGCGGCATCGTGCCCGGCTACGAGCAGAAGAGCTTCTCCGACGCCGACAAGCGCGGCCGCCTGCGCCTCGTTGCCAGCCCCGATGGGCGCGACGGCTCGGTGACCGTGCATGCCGACGCCTCGCTGTACGCCGGGCTCTTCAACGGCGACGAGAAGGCCGAGCTGCCGCTCGACGTCCGCCGCAGCACCTACGTGCAGGTGGCCCGTGGATCGTTGAAGGTCAACGGCCGCGAAGCGACGACCGGCGATGCTGTGCTGCTGGACCAGGAGCCCACGCTTCGCCTCGAAGCAGGGCGAGACGCCGAGGTCATCGTGTTCGATCTGGCACCCTGAGTTTTTCGGACAACCAGCAGTAAGGAGGCGGACCTCGGTCACGAGCGTCCGCCTCGCCGCATGGAGGCCTTGCTACAGTGCGCCGCATGGACACTGTGTTGAAGCTCTTCAGCATCTTGCCGTGGTCGGACTGGGCCGCGCTGGCGGCCTTTTTTGCGGCCTGGGCCGGCTACGCCTGGTTCGCACGTGACCGCTCGCAGACCAAGCCCTCGGTGCTGGCCAGCACCAACCGCATCCGCCGCCTGTGGATGATGCAGACCACCTACCGCGAGGTGCGCGTGCTGGATGGCGTGGTGATCCAGAACCTGTCGACGAGCCCGTCGTTCTTTGCCTCCACCACGATCCTCGTCATCGGTGGGCTGCTTGCGGTGCTGAGTACCAGTGACAAGGCCAGCGAACTGGTGCGCGAGATTCCGTTCGCCGCGCGCACCTCGGTGCTGATCTTCGACCTCAAGCTCGTGCTGCTGCTGGTGATCTTCGTGTACGCGTTCTTCCGCTTCACTTGGTCGATGCGCCAGTACACCTTCGGCGCGTTGCTGATCGCCGCCGCACCCGAAGCCAAGCAGCTCGAGGCGCTTGGGGCAGTCGGTGAAGAGCAGCGCCAAGCCTTTGCCAAGAAGGCAGGCGGTGTGGTGGGCATGGCGGCTGAGACCTTCAATGACGGCTTGCGCGCCTACTACCTGTCGTTCGCCGCGGTCGGGTGGTTCTTCTCGCCACTGATCTTCATGCTCGCCACGGCGGGCGTGATCTACATCCTGTTCCAGCGCGAGTTTCGCTCCGACGTGCTCGAGGTGCTGAACTCGTGAAGCCTGAGCAACAGAGCTAGCGCTGCGGGTCGAGCGCGGGGTCGAGCGCCTCTCGTTCGTCAAAGACGAAGCAGTCGCCGTCGAAGTGGGCGCCACCCACTTCTTCGAAGTACTTGAGGATGCCGCCGTCGAGCTGCACCACGTGCTCGATACCGGCCTCGGCCATGAAGATCGCGGCCTTCTCGCAGCGGATGCCGCCAGTGCAGTAGCTCACCACGCGCTTGCCTTGCAGTTCGCCGCGATGCGCGAGCACCTGGGCCGGGAACTGGCTGAACTTGTCGATCTGCCAGTCGATCGCGTCGCGGAAGCGGCCGTGGCCGATCTCGAAGGCATTTCGCGTATCGAGCGTGACCACCGGCCGGCCCTCATCGTCCTGCCCGGCGTCGAGCCAGCGTGCCAGCGTCTTGGCATCCACTGCGGGCGCACGGCCTTCAGTCGGCTGGATCGTCGGGTGGTTCATGCGAATGATCTCGCGCTTGATCTTCACCAGCAGCTTGCCGAAGGGCACGCTCTCGGACCAACTTTCCTTTGGCTCCAGCGGCGTGAAACGCGCGTCTTCGCGCAGCCAGGCCACGAAGGATCGCAGTTTGTCGGGCGCTCCGGCCAGGAACAGGTTGATGCCTTCTTCGGCGAGCAGCACCGTTCCCTTCAAGGCCAATGCCTCGGCTTGTGAGCGAATGCTCTCGCGCAAGGCAAGCGTGTCCGTCAAGGGGACAAAGCGGTAGGCCGAGATGTTCAGAATTGGTTTCACACCTTGATTTTACGGAGGCGACGCGTCCCTAAAATGCCCGGATGGCCTTCATTCACCTGCGCACCCACACCGAGTTTTCTGTTGTCGACGGCACCTTGCGCATCGACGAGTTGGTGGGTGCGGCCGCAGGTGATGGCCAGGCCGCGCTTGCCATCACCGACCTTTCCAACCTCTTCGGTACCGTCAAGTTCTACAGCACCGCACGCAAGAAAGGCGTCAAGCCGCTCATCGGTGCCGATGTGTGGATGGAGCCGACCGAAGGCGACAAGCAATCCAGCCGTTTGCTGCTGCTGGTGCAAAGCAAGACTGGCTACCTGAATCTCTGCGAGCTGTTGTCGCGCGGCTGGCTCGATGCATCGGCTCGTGGCCAGGCGTGGCTCAAGTGGGAATGGTTGACGGCGTTGAACGAAGGCTTGATCGCGCTGTCGGGTGCGGAGCAGGGTGCCATCGGCCAGGCCCTGATGGCGCAGGACACGCAGCGCGCACAAGCCGTCGCAGCGCGACTGGCAGCCACGTTCCCTCAGCGGTTCTACATCGAGGTGCAGCGCGCCGGCATGCCGAGCAACGAAGCGCATGTGCGTGCGGCAGTGCCGCTGGCGGCAGAGATGAAACTGCCGGTGGTGGCGACGCACCCGGTGCAATTCCAGACCCCCGAAGACTTCGAAGCGCACGAGGCTCGTGTCTGCGTGGCCGAAGGCGAGACGCTCACCAACCCCCGACGCGTCAAGCGCTTCACCCGCGAGCAATACTTCAAGTCGCAGGCGCAGATGGAAGCGCTGTTCGCCGACTTGCCGAGCGCGGTGAAGAACACCGTCGAGATCGCGCGGCGTTGCAGCCTGTCGCTGGTGCTGGGCAAGCCGCAACTGCCCGACTTCCCGACGCCCGAGGTGAACGGCGAACGCATGGCGCCGGAAGCCTACTTCCGCTACGCCTCGCACGAAGGGCTGAAGGAGCGGATGGTCCAGCTCTACCCCGACGAGGCCGAGCGAGCGAAGCAGCTGCAGCGTTATGTGGATCGGCTCGAGTTCGAGATCACGACCATCCTGAAGATGGGCTTCCCGGGCTACTTCCTGATCGTGGCCGACTTCATCATCTGGGCCAAGAACAACGGCTGCCCGGTGGGGCCGGGCCGGGGGTCGGGTGCCGGCTCGCTCGTGGCCTATGCACTGAAGATCACCGACCTCGACCCGCTGCGCTACAACCTGCTGTTCGAGCGCTTCCTGAACCCGGACCGTGTGTCGATGCCCGACTTCGACATCGACTTCTGCCAGGGCAACCGCGACCGCGTGATCGATTACGTGAAGGACAAGTACGGCCGCGATGCCGTGAGTCAGATCGCGACCTTCGGCACCATGGCCGCCAAGGCCGCGCTGCGCGACGTGGGCCGCGTGCTCGGCATGGGCTACGGCCACGTCGACAGCATCGCCAAGCTCGTGCCGGCGCCGCCCGGCAAGACGGTGACGCTGCGCCGCCCCGGCGACAAGCCCGACCCCGGCGTCATCTATGCGCGCGCCGAGGCGCCCGAGATCGAGCAGCGCGAGAAGAACGAAGAAGAAGTGGCGGAGCTGCTGTCGCTCGCCGAACGTGTCGAAGGCATCGTGCGCAACATCGGCATGCACGCCGGGGGCGTGCTGATCGCGCCGGGCAAGATCACCGACTTCTGCCCGCTCTACATGCAGCCCGGCAGCGACAGCGCGGTGAGCCAGTTCGACAAGGACGACGTCGAATCCATCGGCTTGGTGAAGTTCGACTTCCTGGGCTTGGCCACGCTCACCATCCTGGAGATGGCGAAGGATTTCATCCGCGCGCGCCACGCCGACCAACGCGACTTCAGGCTCGAGAACATCCCGCTCAACGACCGCGGCGCCTACCGGCTGATGAGCGAAGGCAAGACCGTTGCTGTGTTCCAGCTTGAAAGCTCGGGCATGCAGCGCATGCTGCGCGACGCCAAGCCCAGCGTGTTCGAGGACATCATCGCGCTGGTGGCGTTGTACCGGCCGGGGCCGATGGACCTGATCCCCAGCTTCTGTGCGCGCAAGCACGGCCGCGAGGAAGTGGATTACCCGCACCCGCTGATGAAAGAGGTGCTGGAAGAAACCTACGGGATCATGGTCTACCAGGAGCAGGTGATGCAGGTCGCCCAGCGCCTGGGTGGCTACTCACTCGGCGGCGCCGACTTGCTGCGCCGCGCGATGGGCAAGAAGAAGCTCGAGGAGATGGTGGCCCACCGCGCCACGTTCGCCGAAGGTGCAGCGAAGAACAACATCGCCGAGCCGCTGGCCAACGAGATCTTCGACCTGATGGAGAAGTTCGCGGGCTACGGCTTCAACAAGTCGCACGCCGCCGCCTACGCCTTGCTCGCCTATCACACGGCGTATCTCAAGGTGCACTACCTGGCCGAGTTCACCGCGGCCAACATGAGCGTGGCGCTCGACGACACCGACAAGCTGAAGATCTTCCACGACGACGCGTTGATGATGGGCCTCACCTTCGAGCCGCCCAACGTCAACACCGGCACGCATCGCTTCGAGCCGGTCAGCGACAAGGTCGTGCGCTACGGCCTGGGTGCCGTGAAGGGCACGGGGCAGAGCGCGATCGAGGCCATCGTCAAGGCTCGCAATGAAGGCGGACCGTTCAAGAGCCTGTTCGACTTCTGCGCGCGCGTGGATCGCAGCCGCATCAACAAGCGCACGGTCGAGGCGCTGATCAAGGCCGGCGCCTTCGACCTGCTGCATGCAGAGCGTTCGATGATGGTGGCGAGCATCGGCCTGGCCTTCGACTTTGCCGACACTCAGGCTGCGCACGCGGACCAGGGCGGCTTGTTCGACTTCGGCGACTCCCACGCCGCGTCGACGCAGGAGCCCGATCTGGTTCATGCCGAGCCGTGGAGCATCAAGGAGCGCCTGAGCCTGGAAAAGGTGGCGCTGGGCTTCTATCTGTCCGGCCATTTGTTCGACCAGAGCGAGACCGAGGTGCGGCAATTTGCGAAGCGGAAGATCGCTGACCTCATCGACTCTCGCGAGCCGCAGATCCTTGCCGGCATCGTGGGCGACTTGCGCGTGATCAACGGCCAGCGCGGCCGCGTCGCGATCTTCAAGCTCGACGACAAGAGCGAATACATCGAAGCCGTGGCCAACGAAGAACTGCTCAACGCCAACAAGGAGCTGCTGAAGGACGACGAGCTGATCATCGTGCTCGGCAAGGTGCAGCCCGACCGCTTCTCGGGCGGAATGCGGCTCAACGTTCAGCAGGTGTGGGACTTGGCCACCGCGCGCTGCCGCTTCGGCAAGTACCTGCGCGTCGAAGTGAATGGCAGCGTGCCGCCGGTGGCAGAGGTGCTGCGAGAGTTTCCGAGCCGCCGCATCACCACCGAGCAAGGGCCGGTCGCGCAAGGCCTCGGGGTGCGGCTCGTGCTGCAGCGTGATGCTGCGAGTGGTGAGCTCGACCTTGGCGATGAAGGCCGCTTCTTCCCGACCGACGCTGCGCTGGCGCGTTGGCAGGAAGGAAGCCATGGCAAGGCCAAGGTGGTTTACGAATAGAAACCTGGCGGCGTCGGCGAGACAAGGACCGCGGGCGTTGTAAGAGGGTCTCGTCCGTAGATCACAGGAGCTAGCAATGAGAAAAATTTACCTGGCCTTGGTGCTGGCCGCCGCAGCAGCGCCCGCACTGGCCGCCGATGTCGGCGTATCGGTCAGTGTCAACCAACCAGGGGTCTACGGCCGCATCGACATCGGCCAAGCTCCGGTGCCGCCGGTGGTGGTGTACCGCCAGCCGATGATCATTGCGCCGGCTCCGGTGGCGGTGCAGGCTCCGCCGCCGATCTATCTGCACGTGCCCCCGGGGCACTCCCGCAATTGGCGCAGGTACTGCGGCCGCTACAACGCGTGCGGCCAGCCGGTCTACTTCGTCCGCGAAGATTGGTACCAGCGCCACTACCACCGCGGTGACGACCACCGTGACAACGACCATCACGGGCATGGTCATGGCCACGACGACCATCGCCATGAAGGCGGTCGCGAGCGCTGAGTTGATCAAGGGGCACAGTTCAAGTGCGCCCCTTTTGTGGCAAGCCATCCAGCGCTGATCGCAATGGTGGCTAGCCCGCAGCTTGTCTTCCGTCAGGCCTGTCTACACTGCGGGGCATGCCAAAAAAGACGACGGGTCTGATCCTCACGGGCGGTGGTGCTCGGGCCGCCTACCAGGTGGGCGTGCTGAAGGCGATAGCAAAGATTCGGCGTGACGCTGCGCCCTGGGAGCGCAGCAACCCGTTCCCGGTGATCACCGGCACGTCGGCCGGGGCCATCAATGCCGCGGCGCTGGCCTCGCATTGCGACGACTTCGACGGCGCCGTGGCCGCGATTGCCGAGGTGTGGGAAGACTTTCGCGCAGAGCAGGTCTACCGCAGCGACACCATCGGCGTCATCCGCACCGGCGCACGCTGGCTGACGATGATGTCTCTTGGCTGGGTCATTGCGCGTTGGCGCCGCGCGCGCCTGCGTTCGCTGCTGGACAACTCGCCTCTCGAAGAGCTGCTGAACAAGATGGTGGCGGTCGATCGGCTGCATGGCGTCATGCAGTCCGGCCACCTGCAGGCGCTGGCGGTCACGGCATCGAGCTACAGCTCGGGCACGCACGTCACTTTCTACGACTCCGAGAAGGAGTTCGTGCCTTGGAATCGCTCGCAGCGGGTGGCTGTGCGGGTGCCCATCACCGTGGGGCACCTGATGGCCTCAGCGGCGATTCCGTTCGTCTTCCCCGCGGTGCCCTTGCCCTTCGATGGCGAGACCGAGTATTTCGGCGACGGGTCGATGCGCCAGTCGGCGCCGATCTCGCCAGCGGTGCACCTGGGCGCGACGCGCATCCTCGTGGTGGGTGCCGGCCGCATGCATGAGCCGCCGGGCAAGCGGAAGGTCAGCAGCACCTACCCGAACTTTGCACAGATCGCCGGCCACGCCTTGTCCAACATCTTCCTGGATGCGCTCGCGGTGGACGTGGAGCGCTTGCAACGCATCAACAACACGCTTGGCCTGTTGCCGCCCGAGGCGCTGGCATCGACCAGCCTGCGGCCGATCGAGGTGCTGGTGATTGCGCCGTCGCAGCGTCTGGATGATCTGGCGGCCAAGCATGTGAATGCATTGCCCACGCCCATTCGTGCTTTGCTGCGCGGCGTCGGTGTCACCGGCAAGACCACCGATACGCGCGGCGCCGCGCTGGCTAGCTATCTGCTGTTCGAAGCAGCGTACACACGTGAGCTGGTGGCGCTGGGCGTGTCGGACACCATGTCGCGGCGTGACGAGGTGACTGCCTTCTTCGGCTGGGAGCGGCGCTCCAAGCCTCGTGGCGGCCCGATCGCCGACAGCGACTATCACACCACCGAGCTGGAATGAAAGCGGCCTGCAGGCGATGTGCCGTGCAGGCCGTGTTCGAAGAGCAAACGCGGGTTACTTCTTCTTCGCTGGGTTCTTGGCCGCGGCCGGAGCTGCTTCGAAGCTTGCGCCGTTGACCGTCAGGCCTTCCTTGGACAGCTTGGTGGCCGTGCCTTCCTTGATGCCCTTCACGCGGCTCATCAGGTCAGCCCAGTCCTTGAACGACGACTTCTTGCGCTCGTCGAGGATGCGTACCGACACCTTGGTGCCGATGCCCTTGACGGATTCGAGTGCGGCTTGGTCGGCCTTGTTCACATCGACCGCAGCGAACGCGGCAGTGGTGGCGAACAACATGACGAGCACGCACAACAGCTTCTTGAACATGACATAACTCCCTTGAGATCTTGTTGTGGAGTGCGGCCTTTCCGCACCCCTGGCGGGACTGTAGTCATGCAGAGCATGTTTGCCATTCCCCTTGGGGAGGGCCACCGAAACGGGGCTGTGGGAGGCCGCCTTTCGGGTGGGATGCGGTCAGGCGATCTCAGGCCTTTTGCTGGCCCAGCCACTCGACGTAGCGGGCCACGCCGGTCGCCACATCACCGAAGCGGTGGTCGCAACCGACCGCGCGCAGCCGCGTCATGTCGGCCTGCGTGTAGCACTGGTACTTGCCGACCAATACGTCAGGGAAGGAGATGTACTCGATAAGACCAAGCTTCACCAGCTCGGCCAGCGGTAGCGCAGCTTCGCCCTTGGCAGCGCGGGATGCGTTGACCACAGCCACGGCGACGTCGTTGAACGGTTGGGCGCGGCCTGTGCCCAGGTTGAAGATGCCGCTCTTGCCAGGGTTCTGCAGGAACCACAGGTTGACCGCCACCACGTCGTCGACCGAGATGAAGTCGCGCGTCTGGCCGCCGGCGCCGTAGCCACCGTATTCGCCGAAGAGCTTGACCTTGCCCGCTTCGCGGAACTGGTTGAAGTTGTGGAAGGCCACCGAGGCCATGCGCCCCTTGTGCTGCTCGCGCGGGCCGTAGACGTTGAAGTAGCGGAAACCGGCGACCTGGGTCGTTGCTGCAGGCAGCATGCGGCGCACGACGTTGTCGAACAGCAGCTTGGAGTAGCCGTAGACATTCAGCGGCTGCTCGAAGGCTGGCTCTTCGCGGAAGGTGTCGCTGCCGCCATACGTGGCAGCCGACGAGGCGTACAGCAGACGCGTGCCCTGGATCTGGCAGGCGTCCAGCAGCTCTTTGGAACAGCGGTAGTTGGTGTCGAGCATGAAGCGCCCGTTGTGCTCCATGGTGTCGGAGCAGGCGCCCTGGTGCAGCACCGCATCGACCTTGCCGAAGTCACCGCGTGCGAAGCGGGTGTAGAACTCGGACTTGTCGAAATAGTCGCTGATGCGTGCGCCCAGCAGGTTGCGGTACTTGGGGCCATCGGTGAGGTCGTCGACAGCGATCACATCATCGTGCCCCAGCGCATTGAGACCATGAACGATGTTGCTGCCGATCATGCCGGCGGCGCCTGTGACGACGATCTTCATGCGAACAACTCCTCGTAGCTCACGCTGGCGGTGCCGAACTTGCCGACGACGATGCCGCCCGCACGGTTGGCGATGGGCAGGGCATCGCGCAGCGTGACGCCGCAGGCCAGCAGGGCGGCCAGCGCTGCGATGACGGTGTCGCCGGCACCGGTGACGTCGAACACCTCGCGTGCCTGCGCCGGCACCCGGGCTTCGCCTTCGGCGTCGAACAGCGACATGCCTTCTTCCGATCGGGTCACCAACAGACCCGTCAGGCCGAGTTTCTTGCGCAACGCTTCCGCACGCTCATGGAGCTGCGTTTCGCTGCTCCAGTTGCCGACGACCTGGGCCAGCTCGGCTCGGTTGGGGGTGATGACGGTCGCACCGGCATAACGCGAGTAGTCGCTGCCTTTGGGGTCGACCAGCACGGGCTTGCCGGCCTTGCGCGCCAGCTCGATCATGCGCGGAATGTGCTCCAGCCCGCCCTTGCCGTAGTCGGAAAACAGCACGGCGTCATGCGCATCCAAGGCGCGCTCGAAGTCGCCCAGCATGCTCGCGAGCACCTCGTGGTCGGGCGTGTTCTCGAAGTCGACGCGGATCAGTTGTTGCGAGCGGCCAATTACGCGCAGCTTGACGATGGTGTAGAGCTGCGGGTCGTGGCCCAGCAGCGTCTTCACGCCTTGCTGTTCCAGCAGCTGCTGCAGCTTGCGGGCGGGTTCGTCCTGCCCCACCACGGTCAACAGCGTGACCTGCGCGCCGAGCGTTTTGGCATTCAATGCCACGTTCGCAGCACCGCCCAGGCGTTCTTCTTCGCGATTGACGCGTACCACCGGCACCGGTGCTTCGGGAGAGATGCGATCGACGGCACCGAACCAGTATCGGTCGAGCATGGCATCTCCGACCACCAGCACGCGAGCGGCTGCCATGCGATCGCGGGTGATCTTGGTTGAACTCATCACAAATCCTCCAGCCGTTGTGGTGGGTAGCTGTCCCAGCTTAGGCAGCCGGGACATTGCCAGAAATAATGCTGCGCCTCAAAACCGCAGGCGGCGCAGCGGTAGCGCTGCAAGGGTTTGGCAGCGCGGGTCACGGCCGTGCGCAAGCTTTGCGCTTCCTCGGTGCTGAGGCCAGTCCCTTCGCTCGTCATCTGACGCAGCAACTCCTGGGCCGCCGAGAGGGTGGGCTGCTCTTGCAGGTGAGCCAGCAAGCGATGGCGCTGGGCGGCCGGCGCGGGGTCGAGCGTGGCGATTGCGGCCAGCAAGTCCATTGTCGGTGCGCGCCGATACAGAGCCTGCAGACGGTCCAGCGCAGCCGCTTGTTCGCCGGCGGCAAGGGCGCTGGCCGCGTACTCGCGGGTCACCAGGTTGAAGGCGGTCGGGTGGGCGGCGAGCAGCTCACCCCACAACTGCAGCGCCTGCGCATGGTCACCACGGCTGTGGGCGCGCTGGCCCGCCAACACGAGCGGGCGGGCCGCGTTGGGTGCTGCGGCACGGGCATTGCGAAGTGCTTCGTCGGCCTGTGCGGCCTGCTGACGGGCATCGGCTTCGAGCGCGATCTCGCACCAGTAGTGCGCGATGCGCGCAGCAAACGAAGCCGTGCCGCTGTGCTCGAGTTTCTGGGCCACATCGACGGCGGCGCGCCAGTCGCGTGACCGCTCGTGCAAGGTGAGGAGGGCGAGGCGCGCTTCGGTGTCAAAGGCCGTGCCTTCAAGGGTCTTGTAGGCCTCTTCGGCACGGTCGAACAGGCCGGCTTTCATAAAGTCTTGTGCCAGGGCGTGCTGCGCTCTGTCGCGCTCGGCCCGGGGAAGGTCGGCGCGGCTCACCAGATGCTGATGGACACGCACCGCACGTTCGTATTCGCCTCGGCGGCGAAAGAGATTGCCGAGCGCGAAGTGCAGGTCGGTGGTGTCGGGGTCGTGCTGGACGGCCTCGATGAAGGCGTCGATGGCCTTGTCCTGCTGCTCGTTCAGCAGCAGGTTGAGGCCCTTGAAGTACGCCTTGGGCGAGTCCTTCTGCTCACGCTTCCATTGCCACAGGTCCATGCGCGAGCCGATCCACCCCAGCGCGAAGGCGATGGGCAGGCCGAGCAGCAGCCATTGGAGGTCAAAGTTCATATTGCAGGAGTCGGGAGTCGGAGGGAGGCGGCGTGTCGGGCGATTGGGCGTCCAGCGATTCGTCGTCTTCAACTGCGCGACGGCTGCGCGCTGCACGCCGGTGTTGCCACCAGCTCGGCACCATCGCGAGCACGCCGAAGGCGCAACCGAGCGTGAATGCACCCAGCACGATGAACACCATGGGGGCGCGCCATTCCTGGCCGAAAAACCACTTGATGCTGGCTTCGTGCTGGTTGTTCAGTGCGAAAGCGAGCAGGACGAAGAAGAGGGCGGCTCGAATGAGCCAGACAATAATTTTCATTGCAACTCCGGGCCTGATTCTAGAGTCCGGATGTTGATGAAACGCAGGGGCACGGCATGCGCCGTGTACGCCGTCGTAACAGGAACTCGCGTCAGCCCGTGGGCTCGGTGTTCGCTGCAGCGGCTGCTGCTTCTTCGAGGGAAGTCGCCCTGGCGTCCACTGCCTCACGCAGGGCCTTGCCGGGCTTGAAATGCGGAACGAGCTTCTCGGGAATCACCACCTGCTCGCCGGAGCGGGGATTGCGCCCCACACGCGGCGGCCGGCGGTTGATCGAGAAGCTGCCGAAGCCGCGGATCTCGATGCGGTGCCCGCGCGCGAGCGCGTCGGACATGGCATCCAGGATGGTCTTGACGGCGAACTCGGTGTCGCGATGCGTCAGCTGGCCGAATTGCTCGGCCAGCCGTGCGACGAGGTCGGAACGCGTCATTGCTTCCTGTGGACCCGGGCTTCAGGTTTGTGACAAGAACAGCGGCTTAGTTGCCGTCGCCCTTGTTGTCCAGCTTGGCACGCAGCAGGGCGCCCAGGCTGGTCGTGCCGGCGTTCTCACGCTCGCTGGTCTGCGAAAGGCGAGTCATGGCTTCTTGCTGGTCGACGTTGTCCTTGGCCTTGATCGACAACTGGATCGAACGCGTCTTGCGGTCGACGTTGATGATCAGGGCGTTGACTTCGTCGCCTTCCTTCAGCACGTTGCGTGCGTCTTCGACGCGGTCACGGCTGATTTCAGAAGCGCGCAGGTAGCCGGTCACGTCGTCGTTGAGCTGGATTTCAGCGCCACGGGCATCCACCGTCTTGACCTTGCCTGTCACCGTCTGGCCGCGGTCGTTGACCGAGGTGTAGCTGGTGAACGGGTCGGAGTCGAGCTGCTTGATGCCCAGCGAAATGCGCTCGCGCTCCACATCGACGGCCAGCACGACGGCTTCGACTTCCTGGCCCTTCTTGTAGTTGCGAACCGCGGCTTCGCCCGGCTCGTTCCACGACAGGTCGGACAGGTGCACCAAACCATCGATGCCAGCCGACAGGCCGATGAACACGCCGAAGTCGGTGATCGACTTGACGGGGCCCTTGACCTTGTCGCCGCGCTGCACGGTGCCCGAGAACTCTTCCCACGGGTTGGCCTTGCACTGCTTCATGCCCAGGCTGATGCGGCGCTTGTCTTCGTCGATCTCGAGGACCATGACTTCGACTTCGTCGCCCAGCGAGACGATCTTGTTCGGCGCGACGTTCTTGTTGGTCCAGTCCATTTCGGAGACGTGTACCAGGCCTTCGATGCCCGGCTCGATCTCGACGAACGCACCGTAGTCGGCGATGTTCGTGATCTTGCCGAACAGACGCGTGCCGTTCGGGTAGCGGCGCGAAACGCCATGCCACGGGTCGTCGCCCAGTTGCTTGATGCCCAGCGAGACGCGGTTCTTCTCAGCGTCAAACTTGAGGACCTTGGCTTGCAGTTCTTGGCCGACCTGAACGACTTCGCTTGGGTGGCGGACACGGCGCCATGCCATGTCGGTGATGTGCAGCAGGCCGTCTATGCCGCCGAGGTCGACGAACGCACCGTATTCGGTGATGTTCTTGACCACGCCGGTGACGATGGCGCCCTCGGACAAGGTGCTCAGCAGCTTGCTGCGCTCTTCGCCCATCGAGGCTTCGACCACGGCACGGCGCGACAGCACGACGTTGTTGCGCTTGCGGTCGAGCTTGATGACCTTGAAGTCCATGGTCTTGCCCTCGAACGGGCTCATGTCCTTGACAGGGCGCGTGTCGAGCAGCGAACCGGGCAGGAAGGCGCGGATGCCGTTCACGAGAACGGTCAGGCCACCCTTGACCTTGCCGTTGACGGTGCCGGTGACAAACTCGCCGGATTCGAGCGAGTTCTCAAGCGACAGCCATGAGGCGAGACGCTTGGCTTTGTCGCGCGACAGGATGGTGTCGCCGTAGCCGTTTTCGACGGCATCGATCGCGACAGAAACGAAATCGCCAGGCTGAACTTCGAGTTCGCCCTGGTCGTTCTTGAATTCTTCGATGGGCACGTAGGCTTCGGACTTGAGGCCGGCGTTGACCACCACGAAACTGTGTTCGACGCGCACCACTTCAGCGGTGATGACTTCGCCAGTCCGCATCTCCGACTTGTTCAGAGATTCTTCGAACAGAGCGGCAAAGGATTCCATCCCGGCGGGGGCGGCAGTTTGGGTTTGAGGCATTTGGAGTTTCCGGTGCAACTTGCGTTGCGGGTTAGGTTGCTGAAAACCGCTGCTTCAGCGTGCCGGAGCTTGGGGGACAAGACGGCACAGGAGGGGAAGCAGCGGGCTCGTTGTTCGGACGCTTCTCTTTCGAGGTGAGCTCAGCCGAACGGCTGACGACTTTGCCACCAATTCAGCACCACCGCGACGCATTCGTCGACCGTGAGCGCCGAGTTGTCCAGCACCATCGCATCTTCGGCAGGCTTCAAAGGCGAAACGCTGCGCGATTGATCGCGAGCGTCACGCGCTTCCAAATCGGCGCGAAGACTGTCGATATTAGTCGAAATTCCCTTAGAAATCAATTGCTTATGTCGCCGTTCGGCGCGTACGGTGGCGCTCGCGACGACGAACACCTTGAGGTGGGCACCGGGGAAGATGACGGTACCCATGTCGCGCCCATCGGCCACCAACCCGGGCAGGCGGCGGTGGGCGAGTTGAAGCTGAAGCAAGGCCTCGCGCACGGCGGGCCATGCCGCGACCTTCGAGGCCATGGCGCCCACGTCTTCCCGCCGCAACTGGTCGCTGACCTCGACACCGGCCAGCCAGATGCACTGGTCCGCGAACTTGAGCTGCAGTGACGCCGCGGTGCGGGCCAGTCCGGATTCGTCCGTCTCCACCACGCCGGCCTGCATGGCGGCCAGTGCGGTGGCCCGGTACAGAGCGCCGGAGTCGAGGAAGTGATAGCCCAGGGACTGCGCCACGGCGCTCGCGAGCGTGCCCTTGCCCGATGCGGTCGGGCCGTCGATCGTGATGACGGGGATGGTTTGGGTTGCGGCTTGGCCCACGCCGAACAAGGCTTCGAAGTAGTCCGGGAAGGTTTTGCCGACGCAGCGCGGGTCCAGCACCCGAACGGGCAGGTTAGCGGGGTTGAACGCCGCGAGCGAGAAGCACATCGCGATGCGGTGGTCGTCGTAGGTATGGATTGCGGCGGCGCGCCATGCGGTGGGCGGGGTGACTTCGATGAAGTCGGCCCCTTCGGTCACCTGCGCACCGAGCTTACGCAGCTCGGCGGCCATGGCGGCAATGCGATCGGTTTCCTTGACGCGCCAGCTGGCGATGTTGGTCAGCCGCGTTGTGCCCTGCGCGTAGAGCGCCATCACGGCCAGCGTCATCGCGGCGTCCGGGATGTGGTTGCAATCGAGCTCGATCGCCCGCAAGGGCCATTGGCCGCGCTTGATCTGGAGCCAGCCGGGGCCGCTGCTGACGTCGGCGCCCATGGCGCGGGCAGCGTCGACGAAGCGGATGTCGCCCTGGATCGAATCGCTTCCCACGCCTTCGACGCGGATGCTTCTGCCCTCGTGCGCTGCGATCGCTCCCAGCGCGATGAAGTACGAGGCCGACGACGCATCGGCTTCGACATGGATGTCGCCCGGAGAACGGTAGGCGCTGCCCTGCGGAATGACGAATCGCTGCCAGCCTTCGCGCTGAACCTCGATGCCGAAGCGGGCCAGGAGGTTGAGCGTGATCTCGACGTAGGGCTTGGAGATCAGCTCGCCCACCACGTCGATCGTGACGGCGTTGTCGGTCGTTACCAGGGGCAGGGCGAGCAGCAGCGCGGTGAGGAACTGGCTCGACACATCGCCTCGCACGCGGATCGGTGCGCGCGTGTCGATGGTCCCAGCGCCCAGGCGCAGCGGCGGGAAGCCGTCGTTGGCGAGGTAGTCGACATGACAGCCGAGCTGCCTCAATGCGTTGACCAAGTCACCGATCGGCCGCTCGTGCATGCGCGGCACGCCCTTGAGTTCGAAATCACCGCCTTGCGTCGCCGCCAGCACCGCGAGTGCGGCCGTCAGCGGCCGCATGGCCGTGCCTGCATTGCCGAGGAACAGGCTGGCCTGGCGCACCTGGAGCTGCCCGCCGAGACCGGTGATGCGGACCACATCACCCGCCGCCTCCACGGTGCAGCCCAGCTGGCGTAGTGCGGCCAGCATGACCTGTGTGTCGTCGGAGTCGAGCAGGTCGCGGACGATCGTGGTGCCGCGGCTCAGCCCGGCCAGCAGCAGGACGCGGTTGGAGATGCTCTTGGAGCCGGGAAGGCGCACGGTGCCGTCGGCGGACAGCAGCGGCGGGATGTCGAGGAACGGCGTGTTGAACATCGGGGCAGGACGCGCACCAGGCGCAGAGAGGTCAGCGCGAAGAGCCGGGCTTGGTGGCACCCATTTGCCAGTTGGCACGGGCATCGGAGGCGCTGCGGATCAAGTCTTCCAGCGCCTCGACGTTGCCGGTCTTGATGACGTGCTCGAGCGCGTCCAGCGTGTGACGGAAGCGCATCGATTGCTTGAGGATCTCTTCGCGGTTCGACATCAGGATGTCGCGCCAGACCTCCGGGTCGCCGGCGGCGATGCGGGTGAAATCCCGAAAGCCCGGGCCGGCGAGCGACAGAAAGTCGCGCCCTGCC
The DNA here is from genome assembly GCF_056403575.1 of Rhizobacter sp. P2_G4. Lineage (NCBI taxonomy): Bacteria > Pseudomonadati > Pseudomonadota > Betaproteobacteria > Burkholderiales > Sphaerotilaceae > Rhizobacter > Rhizobacter sp. P2_G4. The sequence goes on from NZ_JBFUFG010000006.1 coordinate 322,572, forward strand.
GGTTGCTTGGCCACCGAATTGAAGAACGCGAAGGCCAGCATGTGCGGGAGGTGGCTCACCGCAGCGAACGCCGCGTCGTGATTCTCGGGCGTCATGCGCAGCACCTGCGCGCCGATGGCCGACCACACATCGGTGGCCTTTTGCACCAGTTCCGGCGAGGTTTGCGGCAGCGGCGTGATGATGACCTGGCGGCCGGCATACAACGAAGCGTCAGCATGCGACACGCCCGACACTTCCTTGCCGGCGATCGGGTGGGCCGGCACGAACGACCCCACGCGCTCCTTGAGCACCCGGCGAGCGGCGTCGACGACGTCCCTCTTGGTCGAGCCGACGTCCATGAAGAGCACGCCGGGCTCCACCATGTGGCGAATCGCCTTGAAGGTGGATTCGCTGGCCGACACCGGCACGGCCATCAGCACGATGTCGGAGCCCGACACGGCGAGCAGGGCTGACTCAGCCGTGTCGTCGATTACGCCCATCTTCTTGGCGCGTTCGGTGGTGGATGGCGACTTGCTGTAGCCGATCACCCGCTTGACGAGCCCAGCCCTCTTGAGTGCAAGCGCGAAGGAGCCGCCCATCAGGCCGCATCCGATCACCCCAAGCTGGTTAAACATGGTTTCCTTCGTAGGAGCCCAACCACGCAAGCGAAGCGATGCGTAGATGAAGCAACAACTCACGGAACGGGCTTCGCCCGGCTGTCGAGTTGGCGCCCCCTCGGGGGGCAGGAGCGTAGCGACGTGGGGGCTTCATTTCTCTAGTGCACGTCGATCGGATAGGTGCCGAGCAACTTGAAGAAGGCGCAGGCCTCGCGCAACTCGCGCAACGCGGTGGCTACGTGAGGTTGGTCGGGGTGACCCTGCAGGTCGATGTAGAAGTAGTACTCCCACTGGCCGGAGCGGGCGGGGCGCGACTCGAAGCGCGTCATCGACACGCCGTGAACCTTCAGTGGCACCAGCATGTCGTGCACGGCACCGGGCCGGTTGGTGACTGAGACGACCAGGCTTGTGCAGTCGTGGCCCGATGCCTTGGGCTGAGGATGGCGCTGCGGGTGGGTGACCACGGCGAAGCGGGTGCGGTTGTTGGCTTCGTCCTGGATGGCGGGTGCGATCAGGTGCAGGCCGAATTCGCTGCCGGCGCGGGCGCTGGCGATGGCTGCCCATCGGGAGTCGGTTCCGGCGAGTCGCGCGCCTTCTGCGTTGCTGGCGACGGGCCGGCGCTCGGCGTGAGGCAGGTGGGTGCTCAGCCAGCCGTGGCACTGGGCCAGGGCCTGGGGATGGGCGCACACCGCTTCGATGCCATCGAGCGAGTTGTCGCGCCTCAGCAGGTTGTGCTGAACGAAGAGACTGGTCTCGCCGATGATGAAGAGGGGCGTCGTGAGAAAGAGGTCGAGCGAACGGGTGACCACGCCTTCGGTCGAGTTCTCGACCGGCACCACGCCGAAATCGGCAGCCCCGGTCGAGGTGGCATGGAAGACTTCGTCGAAGCTCGCGCAGGGCATCTTGACGATCGACGAACCGAAGAAGCCGAGCGCCGCCTCTTCGCTGAAAGTGCCGGCCGGGCCGAGGTAGGCCACGCGTGATGGCGTCTCGAGTGCCCGGCAGGCCGACATGATCTCGCGCCAGATGGGCGCCACGCTGTCGGCCTTGAGCGGACCGGGGTTCGCGGTCTTCATGCCGTCGATCACCTGGGCCTCACGCTCGGGGCGGAATGCCACCGAGCCTTCCTGCTTCTTGACCTCTCCCACTTGCTGGGCCAGGCGAGCGCGTCGGTTCAACAGCGCGAGCAGCTCGCGGTCGACCTCATCGATCTGCTTGCGGAAGGCCAGCAGATCGGCATTGGGTTGTGAAGGGGAATCAGCCATGACGTCAGGCAAATTCTCGCATGCTGCCTAGAGAGATGGCTGAGTAAAGGCCAACGGGCGAAGCCGCGTTGGCGTCATTTCTTGGCGGGCTTGGAGGCTGCCGACGCTGCTGGCTTGGCCGCTTTGGGTGCCTTGGAGTCCCCAGGGGCAGTGGCGGGCGCGCCTGCATTGATGATGGCTGCCACCCGTTGCTCGAGCGCATTCAGCTTGGGGTTGATGGTCGGCTCGACGTCGGCGACCAGCTGCTGCACGAACACGTTGGTTAGGTCAGGCAGGTTCTGCTGGAACTTCTTGTAGGCAGGCGATTCGAGCGTGACCAGCAATTGGCGCAGTTCGTCTTCGCTGAACTTCTCTTCGAACACCGGCCCGAGACTGATCTGCCCGATCTTGGCGGAGCGGTCGCGAACCACGGGAACGGCTTCGTCCAGGAACTTGCGCATCTCGCCCTCGATCTGCTCACCCATGGCCTTGCGCTTCTCCGGCGGCACGCGGCTCTGCATGGCGTTGTCCGCCGCGGTCATCATCTGCCGCACCGGGCGCTCGGCCAGGTTGCGTGCCATGTTGTCAAGTGCCGGTTGCTGCAGGGCCACCATGCGTTGCACCAACTCCTTCTTGGCGGCGCTGGCGGGCGCATTTGGAATGGGCTGGTTCTGGGCGTGTACCAGGCCGGTACCGGTCAACAGGGCCAGGCAGGCCAAGCGTTTGAGAGCGAAAAGACGCGTCATTCTTCAGTGCCTTCAGTGGGGGGTTCGTCACCCGATTCGGGGTTGGCGTCGTTCTCTACGATGCGTTGCAGGCCGCTCAGCTTGGCACCGTTGTCCAGTGCGATCAGCGTCACGCCTTGTGTGGCGCGGCCGAGTTCACGGATCTCCGAGACACGGGTGCGTACCAGCACGCCCTTGTCGGTGATCAGCATGATCTCGTCGGCCGGGCGAACGAGTGTGGCGGCCACGACCTTGCCGTTGCGCTCGGTCTGCTGGATGGCGATCATGCCCTTGGTGCCACGGCCATGGCGGGTGTACTCGACGATGCTGGTGCGCTTGCCGTACCCGTTTTCGGTGGCGGTGAGCACGCTCTGCGTTTCGTCTTCGGCCACCAGCATGGCGATCACGGTCTGGCCTTCGCCGAGGTCCATCCCGCGTACGCCGCGGGCGTTGCGGCCCATGGAGCGCACGTCGTCTTCGTCGAAGCGAACGGCCTTGCCGCCGTCGCTGAAGAGCATCACGTCGTGCTTGCCGTCGGTGAGGGCAGCGCCGATCAGGTAGTCGCCTTCGTCGAGGTCGACGGCGATGATGCCGGCCTTGCGCGGGTTGCTGAACTCATCGAGCGACGTCTTCTTGACCACGCCCTGCGCCGTCGCCATGAAGATGTAGTGGTCGGCCGGGAAACTGCGGAAACCGTCAGTCAGCGGCAGCACTACGTTCACCTTTTCGCCGGCTTGCAGCGGGAACATGTTGACGATGGGGCGACCGCGCGAGGTGCGCGAGCCCTGCGGCACTTCCCAGACCTTGAGCCAGTACACGCGGCCCTTGTTGGTGAAGCACAGGATGTAGTCGTGCGTGTTGGCGATGAAGAGCTGGTCGATCCAGTCGTCTTCCTTCGTCTGAGCCGCCTGCTTGCCGCGGCCACCACGCTTCTGCGCGCGGTATTCGCTCAGCGCCTGGCTCTTGATGTAGCCGGTGTGCGAGAGTGTGACCACCATGTCGGTGGGTGTGATCAGGTCCTCGGTGCCGAGGTCTTGTGCGTTGTGCTCGATGGTGCTGCGGCGAGCGCCGACCTTCGTCTGGCCGAATTCGAGCTTGATGGCAGCGAGCTCGTCGGAAATGATGGTCGTCACGCGGGCTGGTGTGGCCAGGATGTCGAGCAGATCGGCGATCTGCGCCATCACGTCCTTGTATTCGTTGACGATCTTGTCTTGCTCGAGCCCGGTCAGGCGCTGCAGGCGCATCTGCAGGATTTCGCCAGCCTGGTCGTCGGACAGGCGGTACATGCCGTCGGTTTGCATGCCGTATTCGCGCGGCAGGCCTTCAGGCCGGAATGCCTCACGACCGCCAGGCGTCTCGCCTTCAGCACGCGAGAGCATCTCGCGTACCAGCGACGAATCCCAGCTCTTGCTCATCAGCGCAGCCTTCGCAATGGGTGGCGTGGCCGAGGTCTTGATGGTCTCGATGAATTCGTCGATGTTGGCCAGAGCGACGGCAAGGCCCTCCAGCACGTGGCCGCGCTCGCGCGCCTTGCGCAGCTCGAACACCGTGCGGCGGGTGACCACCTCGCGGCGATGCTCCAGGAAGATAGCGATCAGGTCCTTCAGGTTGCACAGCTTGGGCTGGTTGTCGATCAGCGCCACCATGTTCATGCCGAAGGTGTCTTGCAGCTGCGTCTGCTTGTAGAGATTGTTCAGCACGACCTCAGGCACCTCGCCACGCTTGAGCTCGATGACGACGCGCATGCCCGACTTGTCGGACTCGTCCTGGATGTGGCTGATGCCTTCGAGCTTCTTCTCGTGAACCAGCTCGGCCATGCGCTCGAGCAGGTTTTTCTTATTCACCTGGTACGGAATCTCGTCGACGATGATGGACTGGCGGGCGCCCTTGTCGATGTCTTCGAAATGGCATTTCGCGCGCATCACCACTTTGCCCCGGCCGGTGCGATAGCCGTCGCGCACGCCGCTGGTGCCGTAGATGATGCCGGCGGTGGGGAAGTCAGGCGCGGGGATGATCTCGATGAGTTCGTCGATGCTGGCGTGAGGGTTTTTCAGCAGATGCAGGCAGGCATCCACCACTTCGTTGAGGTTATGCGGCGGGATGTTGGTGGCCATGCCGACGGCGATGCCACCTGAGCCGTTGACTAGCAGATTGGGCAGGCGCGAAGGCAGCACCAGCGGCTCTTTTTCCGAGCCGTCGTAGTTGGGTCCGAAGTCGACGGTTTCCTTGTCGAGGTCGGCCAACATTTCGTGGGCAATCTTCGACAGGCGGATTTCGGTGTAGCGCATGGCCGCCGCGTTGTCGCCGTCGACGGAGCCGAAGTTGCCCTGCCCGTCGATGAGCATGTGGCGCATCGAGAAGTCCTGCGCCATTCGCACCGCGGTGTCGTACACCGATTGGTCACCGTGCGGGTGATATTTACCGATCACGTCGCCGACGATACGGGCCGACTTTTTGTAGGGTCGGTTCCAATCGTTGTTGAGCTCGTGCATCGCGAACAGCACGCGCCGGTGCACTGGCTTCAGACCATCGCGCGCGTCGGGCAGTGCGCGCCCCACGATCACGCTCATCGCGTAATCCAGATACGAGCGCCGCATCTCCTCTTCAAGGCTGATGGGCAGGGTTTCCTTGGCGAACTGGGTCATTCGTGGTGGGCAGCAAAGCCTTAGAGACAGGCACTGGCGGGCCTGCGAGCGCAATCGGTCATTCTAGTTGCTGTGAATCCTGTCGCCGTCACGCAACATCGCTGCAGTACAGAGAGTGCATCTGGTGCAAAACTCTGTGTGTTGAATACCCTATGGCACAATCGCGCGTCGGTGGGAAACACCCGAAGTACTTGGGGTTTGCCAGTACTTTCCGATTCCGGTTTAGACGTTTCGCTAGAACATCTGCACCTTTCCCTTGAGAGGAGAATCATGAAGAAACTGAATAAGGTCGCATCGCTCTTTGCATCGGCCACACTTGTTGCGATGGCCTCCACCGCCATTGCACAAACCACGCCCACGGGCGCGGACAACTGGGTCAGTGGCTCCGGTCTGCCTTGGAAGAATGGCAGCAACGAGCTCTGCTGGCGCGATGCCAACTGGACCCCGGCCACTGCCAATGCAGCCTGCGATGGCGCACTGAAGCCGCCGCCTCCTCCTCCCCCGCCTGCTCCGGCTCCTCCGCCTCCGGCACCGGCTCCGGCACCTGTCGCTCCGCCGGCTCCGGTCGTCGTTCCGGCCGCTCCGGTCAGCGAAAAGGTCACCTTCGCTGCAGACGCGTTCTATGACACAGGCAAGTCGGTTCTGAAGTCTGATGCCAAGGCCAAGCTGGACGATCTGGTGAGCAAGACGGCTGGCATGAACCTCGAAGTGATCATCGCTGTCGGCCACACCGACTCCGATGGTTCCGATGCCATGAACCAGAAGCTGTCGGTCGCTCGTGCAGAGTCCGTCAAGACTTACCTGGTGAGCAAGGGCATCGAAGCCAACCGCGTGTACACCGAAGGCAAGGGCGAGAAGTCGCCGGTCGCCGACAACAAGACCAAAGAAGGCAAGGCAAAGAATCGCCGCGTCGAAATCGAAGTGGTCGGTACCCGCACCAAGAAATAAACGCTTTTGCGTTGATTTCAAAACCCCGCTTCGGCGGGGTTTTTTATTTGCGGGTCGGGTTTTGTGAAAGCCTTCAAATCTCTTGGGTACCATCGCAGCATGCTCAATGCCGACCCCCAAGAACTCGCCAAATTCAGTGAATTGGCCCACCGCTGGTGGGACCCCGAAAGCGAGTTTCGACCGCTGCACCAGATCAACCCGCTGCGATTGGACTGGATCAATGGCCTTGTGCCGCTGCAGGGGAAGAGAGTCCTTGATGTGGGGTGTGGGGGCGGCATCCTCGCCGACTCGATGGCTCGCAAGGGCGCCCAGGTGCTCGGCATCGATCTGGCCGCCAAGCCATTGAAGGTTGCTCAGCTGCACGCTGCAGAAGCGGGCACGCCATCCATCGAATACCGTGAGGTGGCTGCCGAGGCGCTGGCCGAAGAAATGCCGGGGCAGTTCGACACAGTGACCTGCATGGAAATGCTGGAGCACGTGCCCGATCCCTCTTCCATTGTTCAGGCGTGTGCKACTCTCGTGAAGCCCGGTGGCTGGGTGTTCTTCTCCACCATCAACCGCAACCCCAAGTCATTCCTGTTTGCCATCGTGGGCGCCGAGTACATGCTCAAGCTCTTGCCCCGAGGCACGCACGAGTACGCGCGCTTCATCCGCCCGAGCGAGTTGGCGCACTGGTGTCGCGATGCCGGGTTGACGCTGCAGGCCACACGTGGCATGGAATACAACCCGCTGACCCGCCGCTACTGGCTGTCTTCTGACGTCGGTGTGAACTACCTGTTCGCCTGCCGCAAGCCCGAGTGATGGCGCGCTTCCAGGCGGTGCTGTTCGATCTCGACGGCACCTTGATCGACAGCGCTCCCGATCTCGCCGGTGCGGGTAACGACATGCGCCTGGCCCGACGCTTGGCGCCTTTGCCGTACGAGAGCTTCCGCCCGATGGTGGGCGCGGGCGCTCGTGGCATGGTCGGCATTGCGCTGCAAGTCGTTCCGACGGATGCCGAATTCCCTGCCTTGCGTGATGAGTTCCTTGCGCGCTATGAGCAGCGCATGACGCAACTAACCCACGTCTTCGCCGGCATGCAGCCCGTACTGGCCGAGCTGCAAGTGCACGGCATGCCATGGGGCATCGTGACTAACAAGGCGCGCCGCTTCACCGAGCCACTGGTGCGCAGTCTCGGTTTGGACGCGAGCGCGGCCACTGTCGTCTGCGGTGACACGACGCCGCATTCCAAACCTCACCCGGCGCCTTTGCTGGAGGCCGCTCGCCAGTTGGAACTCGATCCGCGGCACTGCATCTATGTGGGAGACGACTTGCGTGACGTTCAGGCCGGCCACGCTGCCGGCATGGGTACTGTGGCCGCTGCCTGGGGCTACCTGGGCTTGGGCGAAGCCATTGCCGACTGGGGCGCAGACCATGTCATCCAAACGCCCAACGAGCTCTTGAAGCTGCTAGCAATGGCCTAAACTAGGTGCTTCCTGGGGCCGACCTGGTTTCGACGCAGGTTCGGAGTTGGTTCAGGGCATGCCGAGCACCAGTTAGCTCGTAAATCCATCTGGAAACGCATTAACTGCAAACGATTCGTCTTACGACGTAAAACTCGCCGCTTAAAACCGGTGAGCTTCGCAACAGCTTGTCTATGGGCTGGGCTTGAGGGGCAACCCAAGAGCTGCGAAGTCATACACATAGGCTCGGTCTGAGTTGCGTCACTCATCACAGACCTAAATCAAGTGGCTCGGGGTGGAAGTAGCGTGCTGCTGCGCGACTGTCACCCTCAAACACAAATCAGACAGCTACGCATGTAGAACTGGCCAGCAATGGTTTGCGGACGCGGGTTCGATTCCCGCCGGCTCCACCAGATGATGATTTGAAGACGTCCCAGAACGTCCCGGAAAATCCTAAAACCCCCAAGTAAATCAACGACTTGGGGGTTTTTTCTTGCCCGGAGGGTGTCAGAACGTCTACTTGAATCTTCGAGCAATATGGGATAACTTTTGGGGTAACTGCCTTGTGCCGAAAAGCAGTTATCCCTAAATGCCCACCCTCACTGACACGCAGATCCGAAACGCGAAGCCCTCAGCGGGGCCGGTTCGCTTGTACGACGATCGCGGCCTCTATCTGGAAGTCAGCCCGAAAGGCGGCAAGTGGTGGCGGTTCAAGTACAGCTTTGACGGCAAGGCGAGATTGCTGTCCTTGGGCACCTATCCCGACACTGGCTTGAAGGCGGTGCGTGACAAGCGTGATCAAGCGCGACGCCTCATCGCTCAGGGCGTAGACCCAAGTGCTGCCCGCAAGGCCGAGAAGGCAAGCCGATCGGAAGCCGTCGTCGATAGCTTCGAAGCTGTCGCGCGCGAATGGCACGCAACGATCCATTTGGAGCAGGTCAGTGCGGGCCACGCCGCGCGCACGCTGATTCGGCTCGAACAGGATGTGTTTCCGTGGCTGGGCGGGTTGCCCGTCGGAGAGATCAAGGCGCCTCAGTTGCTCCAAGCGGTGCGCCGGATCGAAGCGCGCGGGGCGATCGAGACGGCGCATCGAGCGTTGCAGTCGTGCGGCCAAGTGTTCCGGTATGCGATCGCGACCGGCCGGGCCGAACGTGACCCGACGCCCGACCTGCGCGGCGCATTGAAGCCTGTGCTGGTGCAGCACATGGCGGCGATCACTGACCCCAAGCGCGTGGGTGACTTGCTGCGGGCGATCGAAAGCTACAAGGGCATGCCGATCACCCGCGCGGCGCTTCAACTCGCACCCCTCGTCTTCGTTCGCCCGGGCGAGTTGCGCAAAGCCGAGTGGGTCGAGTTCGATCTCGATGCCGCACAGTGGCGCATCCCGGCCGCGCGCATGAAGCGAACCAAGCAGGAGAAGCTCAGCGGCGCAGCGCATGTCGTTCCGCTGTCTCGACAGGCCCTTGCGATCCTGCGCGAGCTGCAGCCGCTGACGGGGCATGGCCGGTACCTGTTCCCGAGCCCCCGCACCGGCGAACGACCGATGAGTGACAACGGCGTGCTCTCGGCGTTGCGGCGCATGGGCTTCCCGAGCGACGAGATGACAGGCCACGGTTTCCGAGCCATGGCCCGCACGCTCTTGGCCGAGCGATTGAATGTCGACGAAGCGGTGATCGAGGCCCAGCTCGCCCACGCCGTGAAGGATTCGCTGGGCCGCGCCTACAACCGGACGGAGTTCCTGGAGCAGCGCCGCAAGATGCTGCAGATGTGGGCCGACTATCTGGACAAACTGCGCACCGGTGCCGAGATCATCCCGATCAAGCGCAGCAGGGCGCGTGGTGTTGACCGACCGCCGACGACCGACAAGATGAACTGACGGAGAGGAGAAGGGTAGCGACAGAGCCCCGCTTCATGCTCGCCGCCAAAGCTTGAGCATCAGCACAGTGGAGAAGCACATCGCCAAGGCAACACTGCAACTAACCACCTGGATGGAGGGCTGGTGAGTCGAGCTCCTGTGCGGCGGGTGCTAACGCTGGCCGCTGGCTGGCGTACGCACGCTGACTGACTGACACCAAGTAGTCGTTGGGCTCCGCGACGGCCGGTGGGTCGAATGGCCGCTGTACGAGTCGCTACGGTCGTAGGCCTCTCGCGAGGCGGGCCGCATCGCGACGGCGACCGCTCCTCTACAGCTCGAACTCACAGTACCGACCCAAGGCGGGTACTACGTCGAAAGATTGAGCGGACATTCGAACACACTACATTCACACGCTTTTTCCGAGGGGTCTGGGCTGCGAGCCCCCAGGTGTTGATTTCCATCCAGAAGTGATCCACTGACCCCGCTGGGGGGTGCGGCAGGGTCAGGATTGCGTGGAACTCAACACCCCAGGCACAACGCGCGCTTGATTCATCCATCGAAAGGTAGCGATGTAGAGGCCTTGGATGCATCAAGCCGCCGATTCACGCCTTAGCATTGCTGAGATCCACCCGAAGCGCCCCGCATCCGCGAACTCGATCAGATTCCTGACACTCTCCGCGTTGCGGTGCGAAATCCGAAGCTCACACCACATCGCTTCACATACCATCTCGGCAAGCCCATGCTCTTGCGCCACGCGCCGCATGTGTCGGACCGCTTCCCCATCCTCCGCCTGCCGCGCCAAGTCCACGCGCGCCCGCCACCGCCGCGCGTGCACCAGCGGGTGCACGCTGCGCTCAGACAGCGCGTCCAGGGCGTCGATGCACGTCGTCGGCACAGCCAGTCGCATCAACTCGTGCGTTAACCTGATGCGTCTTGTGGCGCAGGCCGACGCCAAGTCGTTGATTTGACGCTCGCGCCAAGGCAACTACTGTGGCGCCCTACGGTTGAGTTCGCTCGGAAAGACGCACCCCTCGGGTCATGACGGCGCACCTAGAATTCTCGTGTCCATTGATCAACTGAGTTGGCGTGGTTGCCTCGCTTGCAGCCGAAAAAGGGCGAACGCTATGGCCGAGAATTTTGGAGACTTGGTAATCGTCCTTCCCGGAATCTTGGGCTCACGCTTGGTTCGTCGTATGGGCGAGCGCGAGGTGACGGTATGGGATTTGTCCTTGCGCTCGCTTCCTCGTACGCTCAAGGAAATCGCTGATGGCGGTCTGGTACTGCACAGCAGCGACGGCAAGCCCGACGACGATGTGTTTGCCAAGGAACTCCTGAACTATCAGTTTCTCCCCGGGTTCTTCGGAATTGATGACTATGCGCCGCTTGTGCAAGCGCTAGCGCGCGCTGTTAACGATCCACGCCAGTTGCTGACGTTTCCGTACGACTGGCGCGGTTCAAACCGGCATGCAGCCCAAGGCCTCGCCGACATGGCGCTTCCAGCCCTTGCTGCATGGCGGCGCAGCAGTGGTTACAGCCAGGCAAAACTTTGGCTGGTGTGCCACTCGATGGGTGGGTTGGTGGCGAGGTACTTTTGCGAAACGCTCGGAGGCGCAGAGGTGACTCGAGCGCTCATCACAATGGGCACGCCGCATCGCGGAGCGATGAAGGCGCTGGACAAGCTTGTCAACGGAATGTCCGTTCTCGGTGTCCTGGATTTGACTGCGCTCGTGCGTAGCCTGCCCTCGGCCTACGAACTTCTGCCCCTATATCCAGCCGTACTTGGCACCGGCTCCTCCGGATCGCCTGCGATGCACCGAGTCGCGGACTTCTTCGATCTCGACCCGTTGAGTGGCACCGAACTCGCGCACACAACGGGTCTCGAAAGGTTGCCCGGTATCGACCCGAGTCGATTACGCGTCGCGCTTGAATTTCATCAAGGCATCCGTGGGTCCGCTCAAGCGCGGTGGGACGCCGGAGAACCGTCGCCATATCGAATGGAGGCATTTTTCAATCGGCGCCAATTCACCGCCGCCTCTGGCGTCTGGCACGACGGCCGTCTGTCAGTCCTGAACACACTTCCAAGACTGGCGGGGGGCTCACACGTCGAGGCAGACTATCGCGGTGATGGCTCAGTCCCATCTTTTGCCGCGGTACCCATCGAGTGGACGGACACGAGCGATGCACGTGCCGTCCCCGACAAACACGCGGCGATTCAGTGCTCAGCTTCGGCCGTGGATTCGATCGTAAATTGGATTCGGCCGCATGACGTGCGTGAACTGAAAGGCGAACCATCGTCCGATCGCGATGTAGTCGCGCTGGACGTTCCGCCCGCTGGTCTGTCCAGCGACGAGATTGTCGTTCGGGTCTCTGCGCTATCGATGATCAATCTAACGATCGAGATACAGAGTATCCAAACGGGGCGCTCCGATACCTTCGCGGCGCGGACGCCCGGGGAAGACGGCGTAGCGGAGATTTCGCTGGGGCGCCGGGCCGAAGGGACCTATCGTGTTCGCGCAATTCCCGTCGATAGGCGACTGCCAACGGTCAGCGACTACACGGTTGTGCTTGAAGGCTGACGCACCGCCGCATCGCAGATTAACGGCCGATGCGCGCGACTCGCATCAGCGCGAGACCGTTCTGGCAGCCTATCCCCACTTTGTCAGGCGAAGTGATGGACACACAGTGCACTGCATGGCCGATATTGAGTTCCATGCGGGCCGAGGGCAGGAGATCGCTTCCGAGCTTTCTGATCACAATCACTCCATCCTCCCCGCCAGAAAGCAGAACTGGCGCATCGCATAACGTGCCCAGGATCGTGCTGCGCACCGACCTCTTGTGAACATCAGATTCCACAAAGAGGCTAACCGCCTTGCTCAGATCACGCAGTTCTACGGATCCATCGTCGCAGCCGATTGCAAGTAGCAAGCGCTCTCCCATGCGTGTCATCGACAATGAGCGCGGTGCGCTCTTCTCAGTTGTGATGTCCGCACGGGTGACATGTGTTCCCACGAGAGTCGCGACGACAAGTGACCCGTCCATGTGCCCAATGGCCAGTGTGCGACAACCGGCGGTATCAGATATTTGACCCAGGTCTGCCGCTAGGCAGGTGATCTCCGCTGAGCCCGAGGTGAAGCTTCCCAGTGCGTCAGAGCGAATTGATCCCAGTCGACCATAGGAGTAGACATTGATGCCGATGCTTATGGCGTCCGTCTTTATGACCTTCCAATCCTGGTCACGATTCGACACGGTGGTTTGTCGTTTCCCGGTCACGGCGATGTTGCCAATCTGATAGGGTTCATCGGAAACGCGAACGAATTCGACGACGCCCCCGTCGCGCGCGATGAGCACGTTTGGCAGTGAGGGCAACAGCGCAACAGGTCCTTCGATATCGAATGTCCAGAGGCTACGATCACGATTGCTCGTGACAAGGAGCGGTTCGCCAACAGAGCATGCAGCGATGTCGCGTACCTCGTGTCCAAATGAGCCCATTGCTTCACCGACAGGCTGACCCGAGCTTTCATCCCAGACCCGCACCTGAGCGCCGTCGGCATTCGTGGAGACCAGCGATGCTCGGCGATTCAGCGATGTGAGAATAACTGCAGGAGGTGTTAAGCCCTCGTAGGAGATGTGATCTGCCCGCGCGTCCGCACTATGGGCTTCCACATCCCACACCCGTATGGTCGAGTCTTCGCTTCCGGAAACTGCCACAACACGCCCGCTTCGCACGAGAGCGTGTACTGAATTAACCCAGTTCGTATGGCCAATGAGATTGGGAATCGACCGTGTTGCAGTACGCGCATTCCAGACCATAACCCGCCGGTCGCGCCCGGCTGAGACCACATAGGCGTCCCCGCCGAGCACGAAAGTATCAAGGGCAGAGATATAGCCCGCGTGGGCTCTCACGGTCCGTGTTTGCATCGGCATTGTGCGTGTATCGCAAAACGTTAGAAAGCCGGCTTGGTCGCCCAAAACGAGCAAGGTAACGCCGTCCGAGATCACGGCCGCAACCGACGTCACCGGGTCGGCTCCCGGTGTGCGATATCTCTCAAGTTCTGTCTGATCCGTTGCAGACCAGATCTTTGCGTATCCGTCCCGGCCGCAGGAGATGAACGTCGGCACTTCTCGCACTGTCGCGACGGCAAGCGCAAGCGTTGCATCATCATGTGCATGCAGCACGCGCTCCGGCCGACGACGATTCAGCATGTCGTGGAATGTGATCGTACCGTCTCCGCGTGCCGCCAAAAGTAGAGCACTATCGGAAGCCTTTGACACGACAAGCGCATTGACGGCGGCGCGGCTCGCGGACTGGATTTTGCCGATCGGCTCGTCTTTGGCTGCATTCCACAAATACATCGTTCCACCTCGATCGCCAGAGGCAACAAGCTGCTGCCCTTCGTGCTCACATGCGACGAGCGCGTCTACACGCTCCAAATGAGCCTCAAGTGGTTTGCGTTGGACTGGGTCATTTGCCATGCTCCAGAACCTTAGATGCCCATCAGCATGGCCCGAGACAAGAACCGGATCGCGTTGCGCGAGCATGCAGCTCGACCACACCGGGGAGCCGGCTTGGCGCGAGGGTTCCGAGCGTACGCCGGCCGCGTTGATGCCCCAAATTCGCAGGCTCTCATCAACGCCGCCGGTCACGACGTGAAATGCCCCGCCCAGGCGTCCCGACCACAAACAACGAATGCCGTCTTCATGCCCTACAAACGTTTGCTTGGCGTTGGTGAACACTGTGGTGTCAAAGACGGGACTCTTCCTAGTTCTCGCTTTTTTCCGGGTAGTAGTGCTAACTGACGAAATCTGAGAACGGACTGAAAGCGTCCAACACTTGACTACGTCGTTGGACGATGTAAAAAGAAGCATTTCCGATCCGACGTTAGTGCAAGAGAGGAGGCTTACGTATCCCATATCTCCGTGGACTCGGGCGAAGGTCAACGGTCGAGAAAGATCATCGATGCTGACCCACCACGGACGATTGAGACCGTCGCGCGCAAGGACTATCACGCGATCAGCTAGGGCGACCGCATGAAGATCAGCGAGGTTTCTCTCGCCAGGTCGATCAATATCGAGCAGGTGCTCGCCGGTCGCCGCGTCAGCGAGTCGAATGTGGCCTTCATCGTCCACTGTGCAGAGGACGACACCTTCCTGTCCTGTGTTTGCAGCGACGATCGAGACCAACTTTGATGTATGTCGGCCGCTGACACTCCAGAGGTTTGTGCCATTGGCCAAGCTATAAGCCGCGATCGTCCCATCCTTAAAGCCCACGTGCAGTCGAGGTCCATCGTCAGACTCTTCTAGCGCTGCGCAAACCAGACCGTCCCGCGTGTCGTAGTACCGCGGCGGCTCTTCCGGCTCCCAGAGGCCAACCCTTCCGTCGCGAGATGCGAACACCGCAACATTTCGATCGTCGACGGTGGCCGTCCCGAGATAGAGCGGCGGGTTGGGGTGAAGAATTGCTGGCTTTGCAAGCCAGTCATTCGTTTCCAGGTCTCGCGCGCCGAGCGTTCCGTCTATGCCGCTCACGAAGATCGTGGGGCGGCCACGAATGCTGCAGCACGCGAGCAACTCCGGTTTGAAGTGGGGAAGGTGCACTGGGATATGCGGTGTCGTACTGCGCCAGTGCGACCATTCGGGCTTCCAGGGCTGGTTCAAAGACAGCGAATTCCAGAGCCGCTCAAGATAGCCATCCGACTGTTGTTGGGCCGCTAACTGCAGGTACGGCGCCCGTTCCGATGGGGGGACACGTGTGATGCGGTCATAAACCAGTGAGTAGCAGTCCGCAACACGCTGAGAGAGAAGATCATTTGAAGTACTGAGAGATTGCAGCAGCCGCAGCGGCGGAGCCTGAACGAGAAAGTCTGCATCGCTGGCCAACTGCCCCGTTGCCATTCCTTTGCCGCAGTGGCCAGCCAAGTGGCTAAGGATGTAGGGATGCGCCAGCGACCAGTCCCGCTTCTTGCTCAGTTCTTCCTGTGCAACGCACTGCTTCAATGCAGCGACAATGATGCGATGAACTTCCTCCTCGCTCTTGCCGGTGGCGGCGAAAAACTGCTTGCGCAGGTAGGTGGTCAGTTGCTCGTGATAAGGACGATATCTTGACGTGTTGTTTTCGTTGCCCTCGACGATAAAAGCCGCAGCGACGCCTTGGGCCTTTTCGATGTCGGCATCGTTGACGGTAGTGTTTGATAGTGCACTCGCCACTGCGGGCCAGATTTCCACCCACGGTAAGCCGGCACCTTCTGCGAAAGCCAGTGGGTAGAGCACCTCTCTGATTCGTGTCGGCCGCTCGCGTGGTGGGTGAGCCTCGACCGTGCGGAGAAACAGATCGAAGGCATCCTCAATGCCGGTGGGCAGTTCGTCCGCCCAGTTCGCTGATGTAACGTCGATCGCGTCCTTGCTCGACAGAATCGCCTGCGCTGAAGCGTGAGCAACCAGAAAGACCCGGCCAGCCCTTTGCGCGACTCCATGAGCAACGACACGGGCGACCTCATGTAGGTATTTGTACGGCGTGACTCTCCATTCTTCCGCGGCTGCCGTAAGCCGGCGGAAGACGTACTCCTCGATATCTCGCCTTTCAGAGTAGCGGGGGGAATCGAGGTCGATTTCGACGGTGTCCTCACCCATCGAAGTGAAGCGCTTGGTCTTCTTGATGACACTGTTCGGCCGCGTTCCCACCAACAGCTTGACGCAGCCAAGTTCCACTAACGGCTTGAGCACAGTGACCACGATCGAATCGGCGGCCTCCGCCTCATCAAGCGCGTCCACGACGATGGTTGTCGTCGCCTTGCGCGAACGAAGTTCCTTGACTAAGGCGTCCACACTGACACCTGGAACTCTAAGCGCGGTGGTCAGATCGGCGAGGACTTCGCGTGGGTATTTGTTACGGGCCACCACCGCTGCGTCAATGGACCCCGCGTCGGGTATGCCCGCTAAGCTACGATCGTCCAGCAAAGATGAAGACAGCGCATCTTCGCGAAACGTCGTGTCTGCCAGAGTCACGAGTCGGCCCAACACAGCAGACTTCCCGGCACCCGCCACGCCGGTCAGAATGCGCGGACGGTTGTCGTCGTTCTCGCGTTTGAGCCACTGAGAAAGCTCCGTCATAGCACGGTGCCTGCCGGTGAAGTACCAACCGGTGGCGACGTCGGCGCCCCGGGCTTTCCTTTCCCAATGACTCGCCAGATCCAAGTCCGTGCGAGCTGTCGGAATGTAGTGTGGATTTGGGAAGACCTCGCAAGCGCCACGAAACTCGGGGATCGCCCCCCGGATATCTTGCTCCACCACATGGTCGCGGGCGAACGTCCGTAAGGCGGCGAGAACATCCTCGAACCGAAGAAACCTCTGCGTGGCTCCGCCCATGCGCCAGCCTGGGTCGTGCAGAACATGGGCCAGCGCGCGCGCTAACACCCCAGCTCGAGCTGCCTTAAAGGCCTCCGTCGCGAAGATCACGAATACGTCGGTGCGATCGCCGACCGCCTGTCGGTGTTCGTGGAACTCACGCGCAAAAGAAAGGCCTGCGGCGCTGGCGTGGCAGACGTCTAGGATGATCAGCATCTGCTTGCAGGCACAAGATTCGATGAGCGCACTGACCAACTGACTGGCGTCGATCGATGTGTTTGCCGTGCCGCCCGATCTAACGCCGCTTGTTAGCAGCGTTAGCGATCGGCCCGCGTTCTTGATCTCGCCGTGCCCGCTGTAGTAGACGGTCACAATGTCTTCGGATGTGGTGTCCGTTACGCCATCTTGAATGGCTTCAAGGAGTGCCGTCGACGGCAGGTCGACACTCTCCTTCTTCGATGGCATGCGGCGTGTGTAGCCATATCGCCCGAAGGCTTCGGCGACGATCTCCAACTCGTCGATCACCTCCGGTAGATCCTTGCGGATACCGTGATATGAGGAGGTGCCAAAGGCAAGAAGAATGTGCCGGCCAGTGGTCGCTTTCTCTGGTTCCATGGACACCGGCGCGGCCACAGGCATTGTCACGCGTACGGGGTTCCGGACGATCCCGTCCGCGACGAGCCGTCGTGTGCGCAGAGCCGTTCAATCATGAAACCGAGTATCAAGTATTTTCGAATCTCTGGCAGCCTATGCAGCACTTTAGGGGGTGGTGTCGTCGAAGACCGGCCTCTATAGCACCACCGTCCGGTTGAGATGGGGATCAGTTCCTTCGAACTCCGGGAACATGGCGAACCACTTTTGGTTAATACCTAAAGAAGTTGAGTGACACCAGCAGCAGCCGCGTGAGTGGGTTGCGGATCGAGCGCTCCCGCTAGGTGACTGGACGACCAGGCGCTCGGCTTGCCGCCTGACGGTGACACGACGCGAGCTGCCCGCTTGTCATGCAATGGAAGGCTTGAAACGGGTTTGAACTCAGAGAGGACATTTCCATCGTTGCAGCAGTCCTCTGATGTAGACATCGAAGTGAATGAGGACCAAACGAAGATTCGTTGCGGTTCATCCGATGCAGTCAGCATCCGCTGGCCAGCCAGCCACGCGGGCTGACTGGCGTTTTCCCTACGTGGTCGTGTGCTAACGCTATCAGCCCGGAGCGGGCCTTGGTCACAATGGGGCATACCGAACATTGCAGTGTTGCTCAAGATCGACCTCGCTTGGCGACCAAAAGATCATGGGCATATGAGCACATCCATCGTCTTCTGGACAACATCCTTGACCTTGGGCGCGACGATGGGGAGGCAGATCTTTGCGACGTCGCACATCTGCTTCCGGCCCTTCGCAGTCAAAGTGCTCGCGTCTGTCGCGGCAAGTTGGATCTTCAGCCAATCAGAAGAATCGAGATCGCAAATCGAGGCGCGTGGCTGGGTGTAGCAGGCGACGTGTGAGTTGAACGCGTACGCCTGCATGGCGCCGCAGTTGCAAGGAGCATTGGACCCGAGAGGGGGGAGCTTCGGGACGATGGCTTCTTGTAGGCAATTGAGAGTTAGGTCGCGCCATTGCTTCCCTTTCGGAGATAGCCCGGGAAGATCCAGGAAGATTTCACAGTACTTCTTTCCATAGCTGATGAAGTACTCCTCTGTCGGTTGCGATGCGCACGGGCAAAGACGATCAAAGCATGAGGCGTACACGCCGCAACTGGGACTTGCGGTGTTCATGCATTGGAGCTCTGGCTGTGTGCCAGTGGAGACGGCGCTGAAGGGATAGCGTTTGCTGTTGACAGATGAGCGCACCAGTTCCATATCTTGTCGAGCGAGGTCGTCTGTCACAGCTTCAAAGAAGCGGAGCCAGAACTCATGCCCAAGCATAAAGATGTGATCGTCGGGATCGACCGTTCCTTTTCCAAACGCATTCTTTGCGTTCGATGCGATCACGACAGCTTTGTCCAAAGAAACGCTGAAGGAGGGCGATGCTCGGTCAGCGCCCTTGCTAAAGAATGTCCAAGTTCCGTCGCCGTTGTCCCTCATGCCGAACCCACGATGACCGCTGACTGGATGCCAGCCGTTGTTGAGTGTCTTTACAGTGGTGAAGACGAAATCAAGATCACTCGCGCAGGTCGCAAGCACATCTCCCTGCTCGAAGACCGGGGTGAGACGATCAAACGTTGCCTTGAGCACCAGAACTGGCTCATGGCTGGCCAGGACGAAGGTCATCAGCGC
>NZ_JBFUFG010000007.1:0-336496 GCF_056403575.1 Rhizobacter sp. P2_G4
GCTGGATACATAGGGCTCGAAGACCTTCTCGGCGATCCAGGTGTTGCCCGTGCCTTCGCGTGCGATCGGGTTCTTCTTGTCGGCCTTCTGCCAGGTGGCGAGGTACAGCGTCTGCTGCAGCTGGTGGTCAGATGCGCGCACCGTGATGTCGCCCGAGAAGCTCTTCACCGAGATGCCTTCCATGGCCTTGGCCACCTTCACCGGGTCGGTCGATTTCGCCTTGGCGATCGAGGCACCCAGCGTCTTGAAGAGGTGGATCACGGTGGCGGTGCTGAAGTCTTCGCCCTTGTACTTGCTTTCGAAACCTTCGAGCACCTTGATGCCTTCGCCCGGCAGGTTGGGGTACGAGCCGTACACGTACTTCACCTTGCCGATGCCATAGTCGCCCAGGGCGGCCGGGGAGCCGGTGGCGCCTGCGTAGTAGGTGTACCAGTTGACGACGAGGCCAGCGTCCTTGGCTGCCTTGAACAGCAGGGACATGTCGTTGCCCCAGTTGCCGGTGATCACGGTGTCCGCGCCCGACTGCTTGATCTTGGCAACGTACGGAGCGAAGTCTTTCACCTGCCCGATGGGGTGCAGGTCTTCGCCGACGATCTGCACGTCGGGCCGCTTGCGAGCCAGCGTTTCCTTGGCGTACTTGGCAACCTGGTGGCCGTGCGCGTAGTTCTGGCCAATGATGTAGACCTTCTTCACCGACGCATCGTCTTTCATGTACGTCGTCATCGCCTCCATCTTCATGGAGGTGTCGGCGTCGAAGCGGAAGTGCCAGTAGCTGCACTTGCTGTTGGTCAGATCAGGGTCGACGGCTGCGTAGTTGAAGTACACCATCTCCTTGCCGGGGTTGCGTTCGTTGTACTTGGTAATCGCGTCGCTGAGCGCGGCCGCAGCACCCGAACCGTTGCCCTGCGCCACGTAGCGAATGCCCTGGTCGGTCGCGGCCTTCAGTACGCTCAGGCTTTCTTGCGGAGAGCCCTTGTTGTCGAAGGGAACGATTTCATACTTCACGCCTGCCGGGTTCGCCTTGCCACCTTCACGCTCGGCCATGAACTGGAAGGTGTGCAGGATGTTCGTGCCGATGTTGGCCATCGGCCCCGACAGCGGATCGATGAAAGCGATCTTCACCGTTTCACCGGCTTGCGCTGCGGCCAGGCCGCTGTGCAGCACAAGAACAGCCGCGGCCGATACGCCGAACATCTTCTTCGTGAGCTTCATTGAATGTCTCCTGAGGTACTAAGAACCGACGTGGTGACATTAACTGAACAAGGCATTGCCAAGCTTCAAGGAATACCCGGAAATGCACGGCAATGCAAAGTGAAACCCACGCGCAGAACTGCTCTGCGGAACGCTGTGATCAAGCCATCGGTAACGCGTGATCCTTGAAGAGGTCGCGCAGCTTGAGCTTCTGGATCTTGCCCGTCGCGGTGTGAGGAATCTCGCTGACGAATGCGACGTCATCGGGGATCTGCCACTTAGCAATGCGCCCTTCGAAGAAGGCAAGCATCTCTTCGCGCGTGAGCTGCGCGCCGGGCTTCTTCACGACGACGAGCAAGGGACGCTCGTCCCACTTTGGATGACGGCATGCAATGGCAGCCGCTTCGTGCACCGCAGGGTGCGACATCGCGATGTTCTCGAGGTCGATGGAGCTGATCCACTCGCCACCCGACTTGATGACGTCCTTGCTGCGGTCGGTGATCTGCATGAAGCCGTCGGCATCGATGGTGGCCACGTCACCGGTCGGGAACCAGTCCTGCCCATCCACCTTCACGAGCGGCGACTCGTCGCGCTGGAAGTAGCTGCTGATGACCCACGGCCCGCGCACCACCAGGTTGCCCGACGACTTGCCGTCCCACGGCAAGGGCTTGTTGTCGTCGTCGAGGATCAGCATGTCGACGCCGTAGACCACGCGCCCTTGCGATGCGAGCAGGCGTTGCTGCTGCTCACGGTCGCGGTCGAGGTGCTTACCCTTGAGCTTGGCCAGCGTGCCGAGCGGCGACATCTCGGTCATGCCCCAAGCGTGGATCACCTCCACGCCGAAATCTTCTTGCAGCGAACGCATCATCGCGGGTGGGCAGGCCGAGCCGCCGATCACCGTGCGTTTGAAGGTGCTGAACTTCAGCTTGTTCTGCACCACGTAGTTGAGCAGGCCGAGCCACACCGTCGGCACGCCCGCGCTGAAGGTGACTTTCTCGTTCTCGAACAGCTCGTAGAGCGATTTGCCGTCGAGGTGCGGGCCGGGCATCACCAGCTTGGCGCCCACCAGCGGGCCGGAATACGGCAGGCCCCATGCGTTGACGTGGAACATCGGCACCACCGGCAGGATCACGTCCTTCGCAGAGCAGCCGAGCGAATCGGGCAAGGCCGACGCGAATGTGTGCAGCAAGGTGGAGCGGTGGCTGTAGACGGCACCCTTCGGATTGCCCGTGGTGCCCGAGGTGTAGCAGATGCTCGAGCCCGTGCGCTCGTCGAACTCGGGCCAGGCGTAGACACCGYTTTCGGCTTCGACCAGCTCTTCGTAGCACAGCAGTTTGGGGATCGCGGTGCTGGCCGGCATGTGCGCGCGGTCGGTCATCAGCACGAAGTGCTTCACGCTCTTGAGAAGCGGCGCGATCTTCTCGACCAGCGGCAGGAAGGTCAGGTCGAAGCACAGCACGCGGTCCTTCGCGTCTTCGGCAATCCAGACGATCTGCTCGGGGAAGAGGCGCGGGTTGATCGTGTGGCACACCAGCTGCGAACCCGAGGTGCCGTAGTAGATCTCCAGGTGGCGGTATCCGTTCCAGGCCAGCGTGCCGACACGGTCGCCGGCCTCGCAGCCGAGCCGGGCCAGGGCCTGGGCAACCTTGCGCGAACGCAGCTCGCAGTCCTTGTAGGTGTAGCGATGCAGGTCGCCTTCGGCGCGCTTCGACACGATCTCGGTGTCGGCGGAATGCCGCGCCGCATGCACGATCAGCGACGAGATCATCAGCGGCATTTCCATCATTTGGCCAAGCAGGCGAGACATGTTCTTCTCCAGGTTCAGTGAGGGCAATGCAAGGATGATAGGAAGGCCCCTGCCCCCTGAATTCCTGCTGTTTACCCCTAGAGAGAATGAGATTCGGGCCACTGGCTAAACTGCCGCGATGGCTGCTGTACTCGATGTCGCGAACATGTCTGCACTGTGGGGCGAACGGTGGTCGAACCGCTTTGCGTCACTGGGCGAAACCTTCTACACCGCGCTGCTCCCGCAGGGCCTGCCCGACCCGCATTGGGTGGCGTGGAGCCCTTCATGCGCGGCGTTGCTGGGCCTCGCGAACACGCAGCAACCCACCGATGACCAAACGCTGCAGGTCTTGAGCGGCAATGCGCTCGGTGCCGGCATGCAGTCACTGGCCAGCGTCTACAGCGGCCACCAGTTCGGCGTCTGGGCCGGCCAGCTCGGTGACGGCCGCGCGCACTGGCTCGGCGAAGTCGAGACGCCGAATGGCCCGATGGAAGTGCAACTCAAAGGCGCCGGCCTCACGCCGTATTCGCGCATGGGTGACGGGCGGGCCGTGCTGCGCTCGTCGATCCGCGAGTTCCTCGGCTCCGAGGCGATGGCCGGGCTCGGCATTCCGACCACGCGGGCCTTGTGCGTGACGGGTTCCGCGCTGCCGGTGCGCCGCGAAGCCATCGAGACCGCCGCGGTCGTGACGCGGGTGGCACCGAGCTTCATCCGCTTCGGCCACTTCGAGCACTTTGCGCACACCGCCGCAAACCCGGAAGCGTTGAAGCAGCTGGCTGATTTCGTCATCGACGCGTATTACCCCGAGTGCCGCGAGGCGCCACAGCCGTATGTGGCGCTGCTCGAAACCGTGGCCCGCAACACCGCCGAGCTGATGGCGCACTGGCAAGCAGTCGGCTTCTGCCACGGCGTGATGAACACCGACAACATGTCGATCCTCGGGTTGACCATCGACTATGGCCCCTTCGGCTTTCTCGATGTCTTCGACCCTGGCCACATCTGCAACCACTCGGACCACCAGGGCCGCTATGCCTATGCGCGTCAGCCGAATGCCGCGTTCTGGAACCTGCATGCGTTGGCCCAGGGTCTGCTGCCGCTGATCGGCGAGCCGGACGACGCGCTCGAAGCGCTGGAGGCGTACAAGACCGCCTTCCCGCAGGCGCTGGAACAGAAGATGCGCGACAAGCTGGGCCTCGCCACGGCACAGGAAGACGACCGCACGCTGATCGATGGCCTGCTCAAGTGCATGGCCGACAACAAGGCCGACTTCAGCATCACCTTCCGTCGGCTGGCCCAGTTCAGCACCGCGGAAGACGCAGCGAACGCAGAGGTGCGCGACCTCTTTCTGGACCGCGAAGCCTTCGACGCCTGGGCCACGGGCTACGCCGCACGGCTGCGTGCCGAAAGCAGCGTCGACGCCGAACGCGCCTTGCGAATGAACCGGGTCAACCCCAAGTATGTGCTTCGCAACCATCTGGCCGAAGTGGCCATCCAGCAAGCCCAGGCGGGAGACTTCACGGAGACGCAGCGCCTCCTCAAAGTTCTGGAGCGCCCCTTCGACGAGCAGCCTGAACACGCGGCCTATGCCGACTTTCCGCCCGACTGGGCGCAGACCATCGAGGTGTCCTGTTCATCATGAGCAAGTACAAAGTTGAGAAAACCGACGCCGAGTGGCGTGCGCAACTCGACCCGGTGCAGTACGAGGTTGCGCGCCATGCCGCCACCGAACGTGCCTTCACCGGCAAGTACTGGGACCATTTCAAGGAAGGCCAGTACAACTGCGTCGGCTGTGGTACCCCGCTGTTCAGGTCAGATACCAAGTTCGATGCTGGCTGCGGCTGGCCCAGTTACTGGGAACCGATCAACGGCGAAGTGGTCGAACGGGTCGTCGACAAGAGCCACGGCATGGTGCGGGTGGAAGTGCGCTGCAACAACTGTGGCTCGCACCTGGGCCATGTGTTCGAAGACGGCCCCGAGCCGACCGGCGAGCGCTTCTGCATCAACTCGGCAGCGATAGACTTCAAGCCCACGACCTGAACCCCTGACCCGAGAGAGTGCCGCGCGCCCGTTCCGATGAAACTCCTGTTCGATTTCCTGCCCATCGTCCTGTTCTTCGGAACCTTCAAGTACGCCGAAGCCCAGAAGGACTGGGCGGCGCGTTTTGCCTCCGACCATTTCGGCTTTCTCGTCTCCGGCGGTGTGGTCGGCCCGGGCGAAGCACCCGTGCTGCTCGCCACGCTGGTGGTGATCGCCGCCACGGCCTTGCAGGTGATCTACCTGCTGGCACGTGGCAAGAAGGTCGACATGATGCTGTGGGTGTCGCTGGGCATCGTGGTCACGCTCGGCGGCGCCACGGTGTGGTTCCACAGCGAAGAATTCATCAAGTGGAAGCCCAGCGTGCTGCACTGGTTCATGGCCTTGTCGCTGTGGATCAGCCAGAGCTTCTTCGGCAAGAACCTCATCAAAGCCATGATGGGCAAGCAGATCGATCTGCCCGATGCCATCTGGCGCCGGCTCAACCTCGCGTGGGTCGCGTTCTTCGGCGCGATGGGCTTCATCAATCTGTACGTCGTGCGTAATTTCTCCACCGACGCGTGGGTCAACTTCAAGCTCTTCGGCTTCACCGGGCTGATGGTGTTGTTCGTGGTCGCGCAAGGCGTTTACCTCACGCGCCACATCAAGCCGGAAGCCGGCGAATCCGACACGCCGAAGCTGCCTGGCTGAGCGCACACGATGGCCGTCACCGCACAAGACATCGAAGCCGCGCTTCGCGAAACGTTGCAGCCCGCAGCACTCGAAATCACCGACGACAGCCACCTCCATGCTGGCCATGCAGGCGCGCGCGAGGGCCGGCATTTCAGCGTGCGAATCGTCAGCGAACGCTTCAACGATCTGTCACGCATCAAGCGGCATCGCCTCGTATATGATGCCCTTCACCTTTTGATTCCGCGCGGTATCCACGCGCTCGCCATCGACGCCCGCGCTCCGGGCGAAAGCTGAACACCCGCTGACACCGACCACACACCGCCCGCGCATCAGCGTCCCCGGCCGTGTCATCGAACAGCCCTCTCGCCTCCCCTGTTTCCATTCCCGTTGAAAGGCCCCAAGCCCATGAAGAAGCTGTCTCTTGCTGCCCACGCATCGTTGCTGGCAGTCTCCGTTGCGCTGCTGTTGCCCGCTGGCGCACAAGCGCAGAACGTGGCCATCGTCAACGGCAAGCCCGTACCGAAGTCGCGCGTTGAAACGCTGCTGCAGCAAGCCACCAAGCAAGGCGGCCAGCCACGCACGCCTGAACTCGAAGCCCAGGTGAAAGACGAAGTCGTGCTGCGCGAAATGTTCATGCAGGAAGCCGAGAAGCGCGGCCTGGCTGCATCGTCGGAATACAAGACGCAGATGGAACTGGCGCGCCAGAGCATCCTGATCCGCGAGCTCTTCAACGACTACACCAAGAAGAACCCGGTCACCGACGCCGAGATGAAAGCCGAGTACGACAAGTTCAAGGCGCAGTCCAGCGGCACCGAATTCCGCGCGCGCCACATCCTGGTCGAGAAGGAAGAAGACGCCACGGCCCTGATCGCGCAGATCAAGGGCGGCGCCAGCTTCGAAGAGCTGGCCAAGAAGAACTCGAAGGACCCGGGATCGGGCCAGAACGGTGGCGACCTCGACTGGGCGAACCCCAACTCGTACGTGCCCGAGTTCTCGCAAGCGCTGTCGGCGCTGAAGAAAGGCGAGATGACACAGACGCCGGTGAAGACGCAGTTCGGCTATCACATCATCAAGCTCGAAGACACGCGTGAAGCGCAGTTCCCGGGCTTCGACGAAGTGAAGCCGCAGATCCAGCAGCGCCTGGGTCAGCAGCGCCTGACGAAGTTCCGTGATGACATCAAGGCCAAGGCCAAGACCGACTACAAGTTCACCGGAGAGTGATGGGCCCCCCAGTCGCTGTGCTCCTGCCCCCGAGGGGCGCCGCCTGGTGGACCGGCAAAGCCGGATCCACTGGCGTTGCTTGAGGGGCGGGTCGCTTTGCTTCCGCGATCGGCTGATACAAAAAGGCGCTCTTCGGAGCGCCTTTTGTTTTTGTTCAGCTCAGATCGACGCGGCCGGCTTCTATTCGGAGTTGCCGATCGCAGCGTGCTGCGATTGAGCGGTCGTGGGTCACGAGCACGAGCGTCGTGCCGGCTTCGCGGTTGAGTTCGAACATGAGTTCCATCACCTTCTCGCCGGTGGCGAAGTCGAGGCTGCCGGTGGGTTCGTCGGCCAGCAGCACGGAGGGTTTTACGACGAAGGCTCGGGCCAGTGCCACGCGCTGTTGCTCGCCGCCTGAGAGCACCTTGGGGTAGTGCGACAAACGCTCGCCGAGCCCCACGCGTTGCAGCATCTCTGTCGCCAGCACGCGGGCGTCGTTGCGGCCTTGCAGTTCCAGGGGAAGCATCACGTTCTCTAGCGCCGTCAAATTGCCGAGCAACTGGAAGCTCTGGAACACGAAGCCGAGTTTGGCTGCGCGGACGGCTGCGCGGGCGTCTTCATCGAGCACGAACAAATCGGTGCCGCCCAGGCGAACCGTTCCGGTGGTCGGCGTGTCCAAACCCGCAATGATCGAAAGCAAGGTGCTCTTGCCAGACCCGCTGGCGCCGACGATGGCTGCTGACTGCCGGGCCGCGAGCGTGAAGTCGATCTCATGGAGAATCGTCAGCAGGCCGCTGGAGTCCTGCACTTGTTTGGTGACGCGCTCGACAGCAATGATGGATTCAGACATGAAAGGCCGGTATCGAATGGGAATGACGCGCAGAAAATGGCTGGGGCACTGTACCGCGCTTGCGCTCGCCAGCATGGTGTTGCCCGGAATGGCCCACGCGGCCCAGGGTGCGGCGAAGCAGGTGATCCTGGTGGTGGGCGACAGCCTCTCGGCCGAGTACGGCCTGGAGCGCGGCAAGGGATGGGTCGCTCTGCTCGATCAGCGCCTGGTGCAAGACAAGCGATCGGCCACAGTGATCAATGCCAGCATCAGTGGTGACACCACCTCCGGCGGCCGCTCGCGTCTGCCGGCTTTGCTGAAGCAGCACCAGCCGACGATCGTGATCATCGAACTCGGCGGCAATGACGCTCTGCGCGGCCTGCCCTTGAACAGCACGCGCGACAACCTGCTGGCCATGACGCGTGCCGCGAAGGCGGCGGGTGCACAGGTGCTGGTGGTGGGCATGCAGGTGCCACCCAACTACGGTCGGCAGTACAGCGACGATTTTGCAGCGCTCTTCGCGAATGTTGCGAAGACGGAAAACGCGGCGCTCGTTCCCTTTCTGTTGAAGGGTGTGGCCGATGTGCCGAACTTCGAATCGCTGTTCCAGGCCGATCGCATTCACCCGAAAGAACAAGCCCACCCCACGATGCTGGCCAACGTGTGGGTGGGGTTGAAGCCGATGCTGCGCTGAACCTCGGCAGCGAAACGTCGCGCTGATCAGAAAGCGATCAGCGCTCCCTGTCTCCGCCCCGCCCTTCACGCTGGCCCGGCCGCCCCTCGGGTTGCTGCGGGCGTGCTTCGCGCGCGGCTTGCGGCGGCGGCCGCTGAACTTCAGGCGGACGCGCAGCCGGAGCCGGCGCAGGAACGTGTGGAGCAGGAGCCGGCCTCGCAACCTGAGGTGGCGGCGCTTGCGGATGCGGTTGCGCCGCAGGTGGCGCCTGCACAGCAGCGCGCGGCGGGCCAGGCATCTCGGGGTTGCGGCGAACGCGCTCTTCGCGTTGCGGTGCCATTGCACGATCCGGTGCGGGTGGCGGTTGATTGCGCACGAAGCCTCCGCGCTGCGGCGGCGGTGCGTTGGCCACCGGCGCACCTGGGTTCACAGGTGCCGTGGGAACCACAGCGGTAGGACCACCGCGGCCCGGGCGATCACGTTCACGCTCACGGGTGTCTTGCGGGCGCTGCACGGGTGCGGCCGGTTCGGGTGCGGTGTTCGCTACGGGCGGCGTGGGTCGGTTGTTGTCCCCTGGGCGTTCGTTCGGACRTTCACCGCCGTTGTTGCCACCCGCACGCGGCGGGGTGGCACCCGGCTGCTGCGGTTGGGCAGCGACACCGGTGGCCGGGGCAGGCAGTGTGCGCACGGCGCCAGGAGGCGTTGCTCCAGCCCGGTCGCCTGGGCGTTCGCCAACGCGGTCGCCAGGTCGATCACCGGCACGGTCTCCAGGGCGCTCCCCTGCGCGGTCACCGGCGCGGTCACCAGGTCGGTCACCACGGTCGCCGACTCGATCTCCAGGCCGCTCGCCATTGACGCGCGGTCCGCCCGGCTGCTGAGCTTGCTGACCCGGAGCGCCCGGAGCAAAGCCGGCGCTGTTCGACGGCGAACCCGGGCGCGACATGCGCGGGTCGCCGACCGGGCGCGTGCCCGGGGCAAAGCGCGGAGGTGCAGCCACCGGGGCGTCGGCACGCGGACGCTCGCGCACCATGTCGCGCAACACCCGATCGTTCACTGTCGTGATGGCCGGAGCCACCGGTTGACGCCGCTCGACCACCGATGCCGGCACCACCGTCACCGCATGCGGAAGACGGCGGTTGACGTAGGGCGTGTCGGCCATCGCGCGGCCGGGGTTGTTGACGATGTTCGTGACGTTGATGTTGGTGATGTTGGTCACCTGCGTCACGTTGACATTGCGCACATAGCGGGGGCTCACGCGGTAGCCAGGCACGTAGACCTCGCGCGGCGCCAACGGGAACCAGCCGACGGTGGGCGCACGGCCCGCCGTGATCGAGACGCTCAGGTTCGACCCACCCACCCAAGCGACGAGAGCCGGCGCGTAGACCGGGCGAGCCACGTAGCGCCCAGGCGTCCAGCACCAGCTGTTGCGCAGCCAGACCCAGCGGCCGTAGTGGAACGGGGCAAAGCCCCAGGGCGCATCGTCAACCCAGCTCCAGCCCCACGGGCTGACCCAGGCCCAGTGGCCCATGCGGTAAGGCGCCCAGCCGGGAGCCACTTCACGTGGAATCCACACGGCGCCGTAGTCGGGGGTCTGCTCCCAGCTGCCGTAGCGGTCGAGGTCTTCGGCACCAGTCATCTCGGGTGACACATAACGCGTCGAGACGCTGCGTTCTTCGCGTGAATCGCGTGAGGCCACCCAGTCGCCGAAGCTGTCGCGCTTGGGCTCGGTGATGGAGTACTGCGCCGCACCACGCTCTTTCCAGAACTCGACGCGCTGGCCTTGCTGCACCGTCAGCGCGGTGCCATCGCCTTCGTAGACGGCCTGGCCGCTGAGCGCGGTGGCACTGCTGGTGTCGTCGATGCGGTCGAACCGGTAACTACCTGGGCGCTCGGTGCGAAAGCGCCCTTCCTCGGTGGCGAGGCCAAATTCATTGGCGGCTTCGCGCGTGCGCAAACGGGCCGTGGCGCTGCCGCTGTGCAGTTGCACGCTGACGTGGTCGTCGTCCAGTTGCAGCACCTCGATCTCGGTGTTGCCGGCGATGCGCAGCACCGAGGAGCCAACCCGCACTTCGGCCCGGCCGTCGTTCTCGGTCGAGAGGCGGTCACCGGTCGTGATGGGTCGGTTGCGCTGGGCGGCAACCCACTCCCCGCTGTCGGTGGCATAGATCCACACCTGGCCATTCACCTCGGCCAGGCGGCCGGCGCGCTCCGGGGGATCGGATGCGTCGGCAGCGCGGGCCGACTGCATCGAGACGGCAGCCAGCAGCGTTGCCAACACCAGGCCGATCAGCAGACCCAGCCAGGGCCGAGCTTGAAATGCGCGCGCTCGCGCGCCAGGTTCCAGATGTTTCATGTGCATGGTCTCGCGTTGGAGCAGAGCGAACCGCAGGGGTTCCACGCGTCTACAACGCGCTGGACACGCAATGCGCTGACCGGGAAACGTTTCTTAGCAAACCTTCGGGCTCGGGCGCCGGGCAAATCAATCGTCGTCTGCCGGGTCCAGCTCGGGAAACAGCACGCTTGTGAAGCCGAACTGCGAGAAGTCGCGCACCCGCATCGGGTAAAGCTTACCGATGAGGTGGTCGCACTCGTGCTGCACCACGCGTGCGTGGAAACCCTCGGCCTCACGGTCGATCGGCTGGCCCTTGGGGTCAAAGCCGGTGTAGCGGATGCGCGCGAAGCGCGGCACCATGCCGCGCAGGCCGGGCACTGACAGACAGCCTTCCCAGCCCTCTTCTTCGTCATCCGCCAAGGGCGTGATCTGCGGATTGATGAGCACCGTCTCGGGCACCGGAGGGGCATCAGGGTAGCGGTCGTTCTTCTTGAATCCGAAGATCACCAGCGCCAGGTCGACGCCGATCTGCGGTGCCGCCAGGCCCGCTCCGTTGGCCGCATGCATGGTGTCGAACATGTCGACGATCAACGCGTGCAGCTCGGGCGTGTTGAACTGCTTCACCGGCTTGGCCACGCGCAGCAAGCGCGGGTCGCCCATCTTGAGGATTTCTCTGACTGTCACGGCAAGCTCTCGAATCTAGAACGCGGAAGCCTTGATTCTGATCCAAGCCGCTCACGCCTGACGCGCTGTGGGTATGGAGCGGATAGAGTTGCCCGGCAGTGCGAGACCGCGAATCTCCACCCCATCAGAACACCAAGGAGACAACCTTGATCGAACAACACATCGACATCCCGACCGCCGACGGCGCCATGAACACCTTCGTCACCTACCCCGACGAAGGCGGCCCCTTCCCCACCGTGCTGTTCTACATGGACGCACCGGGCAAGCGCGAGGAGCTGCACGACATGGCCCGGCGCCTCGCGACCGTGGGCTACTGCGTCGTGCTGCCCAACCTCTACTACCGCAGAAGCCGCGACTATCGCCTGCTCGAGCGCACCGAAGCGGGCATGGCCGAGATGTTCGGCCACATGCACTCGCTGAACCGCCTCACCACCGAGTGCGACACGCAAGCGATGCTGCGTTTCGTCGACAGCCTGCCGCAAGCGGACACCTCGCGCGTCGGCGCGGTGGGCTACTGCATGAGCGGGCCCTTCGTCGTGTGGGCGGCAGGGGCCTTCCCCGAGCGGCTGCGCTGCATCGCGTCGATCTACGGCGCCAACATGGTCACCGACCAGCCAGACTCACCGCACCGCGTGGTAAACAAGGTCCGCTGCGAGGCCTACTTCGCCTGTGCCGAGATCGACAAGTGGGCACCGCCACCTGCGGTCGCGCAGTTGAAGGCGGCGCTCGAGGCCGCCGGCACGCCGCACCGCGTCGAGTGGTATCCGGGTGCGGAGCATGGCTTCGCATTCCCTTTGCGCGTCGGCATCTACAACAAGCCGGCGGCCGAGCGGCACTGGGAGCGGCTGTTCAGCCTGTTCAGGCGGCATCTCGGCCACGCCGCGGCCTGAGAAGCGAGCGGGTGGATTCACAGCGTCACGTCGGAGAACCACGCCATGCCACAGATCAAAGCCATCGTCTTCGACCTCTACGGCACCTTGTTCGACGTGCATTCGGTCGCCGCAGCCTGCGAGAGCGAATACCCCGGACGCGGCCGCGAAATCAGCGCACTTTGGCGCCAGAAGCAGCTCGAATACACCTGGCTTCGAAGCCTGATGCAGCAGTACGCCGACTTCGAGCAATGCACGGCCGATGCGCTGGTGTATGCGTGCAAGTTTCTCCAGCTCGACTTGAGCGCGGTCGGCAAGACAACGCTGTGCGACGCCTACCTGCGGCTCGCACCCTTTCCCGATGTGCCCGCCGCGCTGAAGCAACTCAACAGCCTCGGATACGCGCTCGCCATCCTGTCGAACGGCTCCACCCACTCCATCGACACCGTGGTTCGCAACGCGGGGCTGTCCGCTGAATTCAAGCACCTCATCAGCGTCGACAGCGTGCGAACTTTCAAGCCACATGCCACGGTGTATGAGCTCGCAGAGCGCCAACTGCACGTGGAGCGGGCGTCCATCCTGTTCGTCTCATCCAACGCGTGGGACGCAACCGGCGCCAGCTACTTCGGCTACCCCACCTGCTGGGTGAACCGCAGCGGCACCTTCGACGAGATGGGTCGCAAGCCCGACCACATCGTCACGAGCATCAGCGCCGTCGGGCCCCTGCTCTCGGCCTTGCAACGAAGCTGACGCCGGGCAGTCGCGAGTTCCGGCGGGGCCTCACTCGCGGTCCGGTACTGCTGGCAAACCGAACAGCGCGGCACCATTGCCCCAGGCGATGCGGCGAGCCGCCGCGGGCGGCAGGTCACCGAGCCAGCGCCGGGCCTGCTGCATCAGGTTCTCGTAGTCGTCCCACCGCTCGTTGATCCAGGTGTCCGAGCCGACCAGAAAGCGCTCGGGCATCTCGGTCAACAGCGCACGCCATGCCGGGCTCAGCCCGCCGCCAGCCTGTGTCAACCCGGGCCGGTACGACAGCTCACCCATCAACGTAGGATGGCGCTGCAGCAGCGCGCGCACGCGTTCGATCGGCACACCGCCGATGCCGGTGTGCGCCCAGATCAGCTTGGTCTTCGGCGCGTGGGCCATCAGCTTCTCGATCGCCACATCGTCCACATGCGCCAGCACCGCCAGGCCGCGCTGCTCGGCCAGTTGCATCAACCGCCGCGCGGTGGGGCCGTCTGCATTGGCGCTGTCGTAGAGATGAAACTCACCCAGCCCGCGGTAAGGCCCGGTCTCGGTGCCAGCCGCCAGTTCGCTCAACACCATCTCCACGATGCTCGGGTCCGCGTGCCAGCCGCTGTAGTCGGCGCGATTGCGGTAGAGCCGAACAAACGGCACCACCGTCACACCCGCACGCCGCGTCTGTTCGCGTGCAGCCGCCAATGCCTTGGTGCCATCGTTGGGCCGGCTGTTGGACACCACCGCACGCACGCCACTGCGCTGCATGCGGCCCAGCACATCCGGCACGGGGTGCGGCTCGACCGCCTCCACGTTGTAGTGCATGTGCGCGTCGAACAGCGGGCCGGCGTATGGCGCAGCTGCCTGCTGCGCCTGCGCGTGAGCGCCGTGCAGAGCGAGAAGCGCCGCCAGGACGACGAAGGATGCGCCGCGGAGGGCATGGTGAAAAGAGAGCGTCATCGACATGCGGGCGATCCTTGGGTTACGAGCTGGCAGCACGGGACCTCAAGAGTATCCAAAGCCGGTAAGCCTGTTCGGCCGAAGGCTGTCAGGTTGCGACACTCATGCGCCCGAGCTACGCAGCACTCCTCTGCTGAGCAGCAAAGAGATTGAACCGGCAGGAGGCGTGAAGCTTGGCGCCGCATACAGCCAATTCCGCCAGCGCAATCCTCGCTCACCCCATGCCTTGAAAGAGTCCACACGGGCAAGCGCCGGAGCAGAATGCACCTGTGCCGACAACCCAGAGGAGACGGCCATGAGCGCAGGATCGAAGTGGGCGGGCTTGCTGATCGCAACGTTCGCAACCATGGTGTCAGCGCAGGACGCGAAGCCGAAGACCGAGGTCTACAAGGCTTCGACAGTGAACGTCGGCGACGTCGTTCCACCGAAGGTGGTTCCACCCTGCAAACCGGGTCGCTGCCCCTTCGCCGGACAGACCGTCACGATGATGATCGTGAAGGAAGCCAACGAAGGAGCGCTGGGCGAACTGAAGGCTGAATTCGAAGCAGCCACCGGTGCAAAGCTCAACCTGGCCCAGTTCACGCACCAGGATCTGTTCCCGACCTTCATGTCCGACCTGACCACCCATGCGGGCCAGTACGACGCGGCCTACGCGGGCGCCTGGTGGCTGGGGGAACTGGTGGCTGGCGACTTCATCCTGCCGTACGACAAGTACCTGAAGGACCCGCGTTTCCCCAAGTGGAGCTTCGACGACGTGCTGCCCGGGCCGCGCAGCCTGTTGTCGTATGCGGGCAAGAAGTACATGGTCGCGAACGACCACGATGGGCAGATCATGTACTACCGGCGCGACCTGATCGAAGACCCGCAGCATCGCACGGCGTTTCGCCAGAAGTACGGCTATGCGCTCGACGTGCCGAAGACCTGGGCGCAGTTCCGTGATGTGGCGGAGTACTTCAACGGGCGGGATCTCAACGGCGACGGCGTGGCCGACCATGGGCTGTCCATGCACCTGAAGGTCGGCGCCCAGGGCATGTTCCATTTCATGTCGTTCTCGGCACCGTTCGTGATCGGCCCAGACAATCCGAAGTCGTATTGGTTTGATCCCCAGAACATGCGGCCGCTGATCGCGAGCCCGGGCCACGTGCGTGCGCTCGAGGCGCTGGTGGACCTGGTTCAGTTCGGGCCCAAGGACATGCGCAACTGGGACCTCGGCCAAAGCTGGGACTACCTGCTTGCGGGCCGTGCTGCGCTCACCTTCACCTGGGGCGATCTGGGCGCGCTGGCGCAGGACAAGGGCAGCAAGGTCAAGGGCAAGATCGGCTCGGCCCCGGTGCCTGGCACGCGCGAGTACTTCAGCGCGGCGCGCAACAACTGGATCGCCGTCACTCAACCCAACGTGGTGGGCAACACCACCGGTGGGTCGTGGGCGGGAGTGATCTCGAAGTACTCGAAGGCGCCCGAGGCGACCTACTACCTGCTCGCCTTGCTGGCGACCAAGGAAAAGTCGCAGGTGTACGCGGTGCGTGGCTGGGACGGCATCGACCCTGGGCGCACGTTCCACTTCCTGCCGCCCGACGGCTCCGGAAAGATCGAGACCTACCTCAATGCCGGATGGGACGAGCGCGACGTTCGAGACTATCTGCATGCGTACTACGAGAACTTCAACAACAAGCTGCAGTTCCCCTACCTGCGCATCCCCGGTGCTTTCAGCTACTGGCAGGCGCTCGATGTGCACTTGGGCGAGGCGGTGGCCGGGCAACTGAGCGCCGAGATGGCATTGAAGGCCGCCGCGGTCGACTTCGAGGAGATCACGCTGCGCCTCGGCCGCGACCGGCAGCGCAGCGCCTACCGGAAGTCCTTGGGGCTGTAGGACGCGAGACTTTCCGGCAGCCGATCGGGAGGTTTCCGCGCTGCCTCGGCGGTCTCGGCGACACGAAGTTCGTCGAAGACTTCGTCGAGTTGTGCGGAGGCCTTCTGCAGCAGTGCATCCACATCAGCGTCGCCTGCACCGTCGATGCAAGCCCGCTCCAACGCAGCGGCGGCTTCTTCCAGCGCCGGCATGCCCAGCGTGCCGGCCTCGCTCTTCAGGTCGTGCGCAGCGCGCATGGCCGCCTCGGGATCTCCTGCAGCTCGCGCGGCACGGAAGCGCTGCACGAACCCCGCCTCGCGTTCGGAGAACAGGTTGAGCATGCGGCGGTACAGCGCGTCGCTGCCTCCGGCATTGGCCAGGCCGCTCGTCTTGTCGACGCGGGGCGATTGCGGTGGGCTGCCCACGCCAGTGTCTGCTTCGCCCTGCGCCGTAGCCAGCCGCGCCGGCTTGATCCAGCGCGCCAGGGTCGCAAACATCTCCTCGACGACGATGGGCTTGGCGATGTGGTCGTCCATGCCGGCCGCAAGCACGGCTTCGCGGTCGCCGACCATCGCATTGGCCGTCATCGCGATCACCGGCAGGGTTCGCAGCGACGGCCGCTCCCGCAAGAACCGGGTCGCGGTGTAGCCGTCCATGTGCGGCATCTGGCAGTCCATGAGCACGGCGTCGAAGCGTTCGCGGGCCAGCGCATCCAAGGCCTCCTGGCCATCGCAGGCGACGCTGACGACAACACCAACGCGGCTCAGCAGGTCCACGGCCAATTCGCGGTTGAACGCGTTGTCTTCGACCAGCAGGATGTGCGCTCCCGCGAGCGCCGCCCGGCGGTCGAGCAGCGCATCGGCCCGCCGCGCGCTGCGCGTGGGGGCCAGCGGCGCGCGGCCCAGCACGGTGACGCAAGCATCGAGCAGCGCCGAGGGCGTCACCGGCTTGGTCAGCAGCGCGCCCACCTTCAACTGCCGATCGGCCAGGTGCTGGCGCACTTCTTCTCGCGCGAATGCCGTGGCCATCATCACGAGCGGTGCCGGGTGGCGCAGTCCCGCGCCATCGACGAGCGCCTGCGCGCAGGCCACGCCGTCCATACCGGGCATCTTCCAGTCCAGCAGCAGCAACTGATAGGGCTTGTCGCTTGCGTCCGCCTGCTTCACGTACCGCAGCCCTTCTTCGCCACCGGTGGCGGTATCGACCTGCAGGCCCAGCGCCTGGCTCATCGCCATGAGCACCTCGCGCGCGGCGGCGTTGTCGTCGACGATCAGGACCCGGGTGCCGGACAGGCTGTCGTCACCGCTGAGTCGCTGCTCTGCCGCGGCGCCTGGCTGCAGCCCAAAGCCAATCTCGAAGTAGAAGCGGCTGCCGCGGCCCGGCACACTCTCGACCGCGAGTTCACCGCCCATCAGGTGCACCAGATGCCGGCTGATCGCGAGGCCCAGACCCGTGCCGCCATAGCGCCGGCTGGTCGAGGCATCGGCCTGGGTGAAGGGTTGGAACAGGCGCTCCTGCTGCTCTGGGTTCATGCCGATGCCGGTGTCGCGCACCTCGAAGCGCAGCCGGACCGAGGTGGCGTCTTGTTCGAGGATGTTCACCGCCACGATGACCTCGCCCCTTTCGGTGAACTTGACGGCGTTGTTGCCCAGGTTCAGCAGCACCTGGCCCAGCCGCGAAGGGTCGCCCACCAGCGCCGTCGGCAGCTGCAACGGCATCTCCAGCAGCAGCTCCAGGTCCTTCTCGTCGGTCTTCATGCCGACCACGTTGCTCAGGTTGTCCATCACATCGCCGAGCCCGAACGGGATGGACTCGATGTCAAGCTTGCCGGCCTCGATCTTCGAGAAGTCGAGGATGTCGTTGATGATGCCCAGCAGCGATTCGGCCGAGGCGTTCACCTTCTGGATGTAGTTGTGCTGCTTCGGGTCGAGGCCACTTTGCAAGGCCAGGTGCGACATGCCGAGGATCGCGTTCATCGGCGTGCGAATCTCGTGGCTCATGTTGGCCAGGAAGCTGCCCTTTGCACGGTTGGCGATCTCCGCGGCGTCCTTGGCGCGCTGCGCTTCGATGAACACCGATTCGAGGTGGGCGATGGTGTCCGCCAGCCGCTGCGTCATGGTGTTGATGCTGCGCGCCAGCAGCCCGATTTCGTCGCTCGACTCGACCGCGGCGCGTGCCGAGAGGTCGCCGGCAGCGACGCGTTCGGCCACACCCGTGAGGCGGCGAACTGGCCCCACGATGCTGCGCTGGAACCAATAGGCCAGGACCACCGCCGCCAGCAGTGCCAGCAGGGCGACCGCCGCGGCGGCGAGCCGCGCCCCGGTGATGGTGCGAACCATGCCGGTGAGCGCATTGCCCAGCTGCACTTGCTGGTCCGCCGTCAGCTTGGCCAGACGCTCGAGCATCACTTCGGCCTGCGGCGCCACCTGGGTGCGGTACAGATAGAGGTCTTCGTAGGCGCGCTCGCCATTCAGGATGCTGACGATCTGCAGTGCCAGCTGAGTCACCTCGGCGCGCTGGCGCGCCAGGTGATCGAGCAGCACGTTCTGCTGCTTGTCGAACATGGCGCGACCGGCCACCACCGAATTCCATGCAGCGGCATTGTTAGACAGCTGCGGCCCGTAGGCCAACTTGAAGCTCAGCTCCCCCGACGCGCCGTAGGCGATGAGGTTCGTCACCATCGCGTCGAACGAGGTCTGGAAGCGCAGCAGGTCTCCCACCAGTTCACGCGTCTGCGGGCTCGAAGGGCGAGACCTCTGCAGCTCGATGATGCTGCTGATGCCGTCCAGAACCTGGACGCGCCGCGCCTGCACGTCGACACGCGAGAGCCGCAGCGCCGGCTGGTTCTTGAGCGGGTTGTCGTGCAGGTCGAACAGCTGTTTCGGCAAGCCCTCCCAGCGGCGATAGTCGGCGGTCAAATCGCTGACCAGGCGAGCCGCCTCGACTTCGGGCCAGCTGTTCGACATCGCCTGCAGCGAGGCCAGGCTGCGCTCGAACTCGCGGCGCGCCGCCTGGTACTGCTGTACGTCTTGCGGGTCGCTGAGCACGAGGTAGCCGCGCACATGCAGCTGCATGCTGAGCAGGCTCGCTTGTGCCTGCGTGGAGGCGAGAGACGCGGGACGGCGCAGGTTCTCGGCCAGCGCGATGTCGCGGGTGAGCCGCTGCCCGCCCAGCAGCGCCAGCACCACCACGAGCACGGTGACACCGGCCAGGACGCCGAAGGCCACCGTCAGCTTGCCGGCAATTCCAAGCTCATACCACCGCCCTGCCTTCACCGCGGGGGCGTCGGGCGTGGCAGGCGCAATGGGCACGGCGGGTGTGTCAGACGGTACTTCTGTCATGTCACGGGGAGTGCGCCAAATGGGTTCAGGTTCAGCGTGGCAGGCCGAGGGAGGCGCGGAAGGCGCTGCGCTGCGCCTGGCGTCCAAGCCGAACCGTGATCTCCTCGAAGTCGACCGATGCCGATGTGAGCGCGGCCTGGGGTGTCAGTTGCCCGCTCGCCGCCGCAGCCAGGCGCAGGTCCAGCGACTGCCAGTAACTGAACGCACCGGGAATCCGAAGGTACGGCAACTGCAGCGGGTTGCTGAACGTGTCGTCGTAGGCTTGCAGGAAGTCGCGCACGTCAGCGCCGTCCCACCCGGCCTTGAGGTAGTCGTCGAGCTTGCCGGTGCCTTTGGGCGGCAGCAGGTGGTAGCGGCGCCCGGGGTCGATGCCGTCCCAGCCGCGCGCAGCGTACACGCGCGACTTGGGCTCCGAGGCCATCAACGCGAGCAGGTAGTAGGTGGCGGCCGGGGCCTTCGAGAATCGGGAGATCACACCCGCCCACGACCCGCCAGTGTTGTTGCCCACACGATTGGGCTGCTCCGTCTTCACCCATTTCTGCCGGGCCGCATCGTAGTACTCGAGCGTGCCCGGTAGCTGAGCCGAGCCGACCTTGCCACGCACCTTGCTGCCTGGCTGCTGCGCCAACGCGCCAAGGTCGCCCCAGGTAAGCGTGAGCGCAGCGCGGCCGGAGAGGAAATAGTCCCAGCCACGGCCGAGATCCCAGTTGAGCATTTCCTTCGGCCCGAACTGCACCAGATCCACCAGCGTGGTCAGGGCCCGCACGTGGCCCGGGCCGTCCAGCAAGGGCTTCATGGTGTGCGGGTCGAACCAGTACGACTTTGGGTTCTCTGGGCCGATCACGAAGGGCGCCGAGAGCGACATGAAATGGAACATGCCCTGCGCGCCAGCCCGCAGCGGCAGCAGCACGCCGTGGTCCGGCTCGCCGTCGCCGTTGATGTCCTTGCCGTTGAAGTACTCAGCCACGTCGCGGAACTGCTTCCAGGTGGCAGGCACTGCCATCGCGTAGCCATAGGTTTTCTGGAAGGCGGCGCGGTGCTTCGGGTCGGCCAGCAGATCGCGGCGGTAGTACATCACCTGGCCGTCGTGGTCGTTGGCGACCATGTATTTGTGGCCGGCGAATTCGAGCAGGCTGCGCGGCGCCGGCAGCACCTGGTCAATGTCCCACGCCGGGAAGCGCGGATCCTTGTAGTAGCGGTCGTAGGGGAGGATGTAGTTGCTGCCAACGAGTTCGCCGATCCACCAGGCGCCAGCGATGCAGGCGTCATACCGGCCGGTGCCGTTGCTCAGGTCCGCTATCAGGTTGGCGAACACCTCCTCGTGCGGCACCTGCACCACCTCGAGCGTGGCGCCGGTGGCCGCCTCGTACTCCTGCTTCAACTCCAGCAAGGGCGTGCCGATCGCCTGGCCGTCGACAACCAACACCGTCACATGCTGGCCGGCAAACGGGCAATGGCCCGGCTTGCAAGGTGGCACCACACGCGGCGGCAACAGATCACTGGGG
The DNA here is from genome assembly GCF_056403575.1 of Rhizobacter sp. P2_G4. NCBI lineage: Bacteria > Pseudomonadati > Pseudomonadota > Betaproteobacteria > Burkholderiales > Sphaerotilaceae > Rhizobacter > Rhizobacter sp. P2_G4. The sequence continues at coordinate 20,664 of NZ_JBFUFG010000007.1, forward strand.
CGCACGACCGTCGTGTCAGAACCCTTCAGCTTGGCGGGTGGATCGGCTGCTTGTGCCAGGCCTGCAACGAACAGACTCGTTGCGAGTGCCGATACGGCCCGCACTGACCCCTGGTTCCGACCCATGTTCGTCTCCTCAACGCTCGCTGAGCAATCGGGCATGCTCCCTTCGGGCTTGGGGCAACGCTGAACAAGTCCTTCCTATTCAGCGTCGCCTTCGGCTTGCCTCGTTGGACGGTCACGATCTTGCGCCTTCGGCTGCCGATCTTGCGGCTGGCGAAGGCGTTTCCAGGGTAAACGAGAGGGTGGTGCTCCTCTGTCGCGGCGCAGCACGCCGGCGCGTCCATGGGCACGGCCGCGAGGCCGTGGCGCAACCGCTACGGCTGGAGGTTGCTGATCTCGGCGATCCGGATCTCGTCGCCTTCGAGCACCATGCTGACCCGCTCGAGCGTTTCGGCATTGGTCGCACGGCGCAACACGTCGACGCGCTCGACCTTGCGGCACTGCAAGCGCAAGGTCTGCGACAAGGGGTCCGGCTTCGCATCGGTGCATTGGCGATCGAGCTGGTAGCGTTTAGACGCCTGCACAGTGCGCGTGATCGCGTCCATGAAATCGTCACGGCCGACTTCGGTGCGACCGCGCTTGTCCACCACCTTCGACTTGAAGTTCTTCGACAGCAGCCGGCCGGCCGAGGCCATGTCTCGTTCGTTGATGGCGCCGTCGAAGCGAAGCAGCGTTTCTTCGGCACCCGCGATCGTGAGCTCCGCAGACTTGACTGCCACCCATTTGACGGACGGCGCCTTGGTCTCGCAAGGCCGGTCCTGGAAGCTGGTCTTGCCTGCCGCGTTGGTGCAGGCCCAGGTGGCATGTGCGCTGATGGGAAGGCTGGCCATCGCAGCGATCAAGCCGAAGCCCGCTGCGCGGTGGAGGGTGACGAATGGGGAAACGATGCGGCTCATGGTGAAACCCTCGGCAAGAACTTCAGCAAACGATCGGCGGGAATGTCAGCGGTTGCAGCTCAGGCGCTTGCCCTCGCCACGGTGGATCACCAGGCGTTGCGGCGAAAGCTCTTCGATGGCGAAACCGTTGGACTGCTCCGCGTCGCGAAACGTCAGCGCGGCCCCGTTGACGATGTAGTCCCCACGCAGCTGCTGACCCTCCACCTGCCCTGTGTAGCCCCCGTCGGATGCGAAGTTCAGGTCCAGTCCATTGCCGGTCAGCGGACCTTTGCAATGCCACGTGCCGAGCAGCAGTTTGTCGGTTGCCACCTCGGCCCCCGCCGCGCTGGCGGCTGCAGGCGCGGCGTTCGGCTCCGCGGTCGCCGCAGGCGTCGCACGAGCCACCGGCACGGCGGCGGAGCTCGCCGATTTTTCAGGGCTCCTCGTGAACCACCAGCCACCCACCAGCAGCACCACCACTGCCACGACCACCAAGGGGGTCTTGCTGCGGCCCGAAGGCTCGTCGTCCTCATCAACGGACTCGACCGAGGCACGCGCGCGTCGGCGCAACGACTGGTCGTAGGCGGCCCGTCGCCGCGAGTCGGCGAGGATGCGGTAGGCCTCTTTTAAGGCCACGCGCTCGGCCGCGTCGAGCGCACCTTCTGCGGCACCCAGGAGCCCCTCGTGGGCGATCTGGATGTCGACAAGATTCGCATCGGGCTTCACGCCCAGGATCTCGTACAAGGTTTTCTTGTTCGAGCTATCCGTCATGCGCCACCCGGATTCAATTCAGCATGTGCCCTCACACCCGCTCCTCATGTTCGCGATGCTGTCTGCGCGCCGCGTTTCAATGGGTTACGAGTCTATTGCAGGATCGCCCCGCGACGACGCCGGCCGTGTCTCGTTTCGCGACCGTTCATCCGCTGACGGGCAGCAAGGCGCGCAGGCCTGCTTCGTCGATCACCTCGACGCCGAGTTCACGTGCCTTGTCGAGCTTGCTGCCGGCTTCTTCGCCGGCCACCACGTAGGTCGTCTTCTTGGACACCGAGCCCGAGACCTTGCCGCCCGCGGCTTCGATCATCTCCTTGGCTTCGTCGCGTGTGAGCACAGGCAACGTGCCGGTCAGCACGAAGGTCTTGCCGGCCATCGGCTTGGGGCTCAGGTCGCCGGCGCCCTCGTTCTCGTCCCAGTGGATACCGACGGCGCGCAGCTGCTCCACCACTTCGCGGTTGTGCGGCTGCTCGAAGAAGGTGTGGATACTCTCCGCGACGATCGGGCCGACGTCGTTCACGTCGAGCAGTTGCTCGACGCTCGCGTCCATGATGCGGTCGAGCGAGCCGAAGTGCTTGGCCAGGTCCTTGGCCGTGGTCTCGCCGATCTGGCGGATGCCGAGCGAATACAAGAAGCGCGCAAGCGTCGTGCGCTTGCTCTTCTCCAGGCCGGCCAAGAGGTTTTGCGCGCTCTTCTCGCCCATGCGGTCGAGCGCGGTGAGGTTCGCCAGGCCGAGCTTGTAGAGGTCGGGCAAGGTGTGGATGACCTTGGACTCGATCAGTTGGTCGACGAGCTTGTCGCCCAGCCCTTCCACGTCCATCGCCCGCCGCCCGGCGAAATGCAGGATGGCCTGCTTGCGCTGCGCAGGGCAGAAGAGCCCGCCGGTGCAGCGCCAGTCGGCGCCTCCTTCTTCGCGCGCGATGTCGCTGCTGCAGATGGGGCACTTGCCCTTGAGCTTCTTGTAGAGGTCGAAGGGCTCGCTGACATCGGCAGCGCGTTTCTCCAGCACCACGCTCACCACCTCGGGGATCACATCGCCCGCGCGGCGCACGACCACCGTGTCACCGATGCGCACGTCCTTGCGCCGCGTCTCGTCTTCGTTGTGCAGCGTGGCGTTGCTCACCGTGGTGCCACCCACGAACACCGGTTCCAGCTTGGCCACCGGCGTGAGCTTGCCGGTGCGGCCGACCTGGATGTCGATGTCGCGCACGACCGTCATCTGCTCTTGCGCCGGGTACTTGTGCGCCACCGCCCAGCGTGGCTCGCGCGAGACGAAACCGAGCCTCTTCTGCAGCTCGCGCGAGTTGACCTTGTAGACCACGCCGTCGATGTCGAACGGAAAGCTGTCGCGCTTCTCACCCATGGCCTTGTGGAAGGCGACCAGTCCTTCGGCCCCCTGCGTGACCACGCGGTCGGGGCTCACCGGCAGGCCGAACACCGCCAGCGCGTCGAGCAAGCCGCTGTGCGTTGGCGGGATCTCCCAGCCCTGCACGTCGCCCAGCCCGTACGCAAAGAAACTCAGCGGCCGCCTGCGAGACAGTGCCGGGTCGAGCTGACGCACCGCACCCGCCGCCGCGTTGCGCGGGTTGACGAAGGTCTTCTCGTTCTTCGCCCCTTTGGCGATCAGCTCGCGCTGGCGTTCGTTGACAGCTTCGAAGTCGTCGCGGCGCATGTACACCTCGCCGCGCACCTCGATCACCGGCGCCTTCATGCCTTTCAGACGCAGCGGAATCTGATTGATGACGCGGATGTTCTGCGTCACGTCTTCACCCTTCTCGCCGTCGCCGCGCGTGGCAGCCTGCACCAGCACCCCACCCTCGTAGCGCAGGTTGATGGCGAGGCCATCGAACTTCAGCTCCGCCGCGTATTCCACCGGCGGATCGGCCTCCGTCAACGCCAGCTCGCGCCGCACCCGCGCATCGAAGGCGGCCGCGCCGGTGGACTCGGTGTTGGTCTCGGTGCGGATGCTCAGCATCGGCACCGTGTGGTGAACCACCGCAAAACCATCGAGCACCTTGCCGATCACCCGCTGCGTGGGCGAGTCAGACGTCAACAGCTCGGGGTGTTCAGCCTCTAGCGCCTGCAGCTCCTGGAAGAGCTTGTCGTACTCGGCATCAGGCAGGCTCGGCTCATCGAGCACGTAGTACAGGTGAGCGTGGTGGTGGAGTTGTTCGCGCAACTCGGCGGCGCGGTTCTCGGGAGATTTGGCAGGCGAGGTCATGCGCCGATTTTGCGACAAGCGCCGGGTCTGCCGGCCTTGCTTCGGGCGTTAGCTGAACAGACGCCGCGCTGCAGCAGAGCCGGCCGACAAGTCCCGCCCAGACAGCGCGTCGTAGAGCTGGCTCAGCTCGTTGCCGATGGCTGCAAAGCCTTCAGGGCTGAGCGGCTGGCCGTTGTCGTCGACGATCACTGCATCCATGCCGAGCGACAGCGCCTGCGCGCTGGCCTGCCAGGCGACGAAAGGCTCGGCGGCCGGGTCGGTCTGCGGCACGTCGAAGCTCAACGTCACGTCTCGCACGGCGGCGCGGTTCGGGTCATCTGCCAAAGCGGCTTGCGAGTCGAAGGTGAGCGTGAGCACGGGCGGTGCGCCCTCTTCTGCAGACGGCAGCACCAGCCGGCCGGGCAGCACGCCCGGCACGAAACCGTGGCGGGCGGCGTGCTGGTGGATGTAGCCCACGCTCCACGCCGCAGACCGCGCCTGCAGGTGCACGGCGAGTTGCGCGTCGCACTGGCTGGCGAAGGCGTCGAGCTCACGCGCGCGGCCTGCCGCGTCGAGCATGTCGGGAAAGTCGGCCATCGCGCCGATGGCTTCAGCAAACGGCTCGATCTTCTGCACGAACTCGGAGTACTCGATCTGGTTGAGCGCCCCCGTGCGGTTGGCGAGTTGCACGCCAGCCTGCAGCTCGCTGTAGAGCTGGCCCGGCAGAGGCGCTTCCCATTCGCCGCTTTCAGCGTTCATGCCTTCGATGAGGAAGGGCTTGCTGCCGGCACGGCGAGTGGTCGGCTGGTGACCGAGAACCATCTCACCGCTGACCGGGGATTCGACAGTGAGCGAGGCGATGGCATCGATCAGCGCGTCGATGCGCAGGCTGGCTTTGCGCGGGACGACGGGCAGCGGCGGCGCGGGTTCGTCTTCAGTGGGCGCAGGTTCGATACGCTCTGCGTCATCGAATGTGGGCTCTTGCAGCACCGGCTCGCGGGCCTCCATGACCTGCTCTTCCGGCCGCTTGGGGCCGGCCTTGCGCGCCTGCCACGCACCGTGCGCCACCACGCCGGCGAGTACTACGCCCCCGACACACGCCAGCGCGATGGTCAGGCTGCTCACGGCCTGCTCCCGTCGACGCAGGCGCTCTGGGGGTGGCCCGTCATGCGGCTTCGGCCAGGCTGACCGCGGCTTCCATGTCGACCGCCACGATGCGCGACACGCCCTGCTCCTGCATGGTCACGCCGATCAACTGCTCGGCCATTTCCATAGCGATCTTGTTGTGGCTGATGAAGAGGAACTGCGTGCCCTTGCTCATTTCCTTCACCAGCTTGGCGTAGCGCTCGGTGTTGGCGTCGTCGAGCGGCGCGTCCACTTCGTCCAGCAGGCAGAACGGTGCCGGGTTGAGCTGGAAGATCGCGAACACCAGCGCAATGGCGGTGAGCGCCTTCTCGCCACCCGACAGCAGGTGGATCGTGCTGTTCTTCTTGCCCGGCGGCTGTGCCATCACCTGCACGCCGGCGTCGAGGATCTCGTCGCCCGTCATCATGAGCTTGGCCTGCCCGCCGCCGAAGAGGCTCGGGAACATGCGACCGAAATGCTCGTTGACCTGGTTGAAGGTGGTGCCCAGCAGATCGCGCGTTTCGAGGTCGATCTTGTGGATGGCGCCTTCGAGCGTGGTGATGGCCTCGTTCAGATCGGCGTTCTGCGCATCAAGGAAGGTCTTGCGCTCGCGCGACGCGGTCAGCTCGTCCAGCGCGGCCAGGTTCACGGCCCCCAGTGCGTTGATCTCGCGGTTGATGCGGTCGATCTCGCCTTGCAGGCCGTAGAGCTTGACGTTGTTGTCGGCAATGTTCTGGGCCAGTGCCTCGAGGTTGACCTCGGCGGCGGTCAGCTGCTCCATGAACTGCGCGCCACCGAGTTGCGCGGCCTGCTCTTCGAGTTGCAGCTTGGTGATGCGGTCACGCAGCGGCTGCAGGCTTTGCTCGTGCTGCAGGCGCTGCTCGTCGGCACGGCGCAGGCGCATGGTCAGGTCGTCGTACTCGCTGCGCTTGGCACCGAGCGCTGCCTCGCGGTCGAGCTTCAGCGCCAGTGCGGCTTCGAGGCCAACCTGGGCCGATGCATCGGTCAGGCGCTCCAGCTCTTCCTTCAGCGTCACGGCCGATTGCTCGTTGCTCGCCGCCTGCTGCACCGCGGTCTCGATGCTGCGCTGCAGCTCGCCACGGCGCGCCGCGAGCGAACGCGACGAGAACTGCGCCTCTTGCGCTTGCCGCTCGAGCGCCCTCAGTTGCTCGCGCGCTTCGGTCAGCTTGCGCTCGGCGGTGATGACGGCTTCGTCGAGCTCGGCATGGCGCTCCTGCGTCGTCGCCAGCTGCATGTCCAACTCTTCGAATCGGGCCTCGCCGGTGGCGCGGCGCTCGTTGAGCTCTTCGAGTTGCGCGTCGACCTCGGCCAGCTCGCTGTCGAGCTGGTTGCGCCGCGAGCTGGTCTGCTCGGCGAGCTGCGACAGGCGCAGCAACTCCACCTGCAGCTGATGCGCGCGTGTCTGCGTCTCGCCGGCTTCGCGGCGCGCGGCGATCAGGCGCTGCGAGGCCTCGGTGTAGGCCGCTTCGGCGCGGATCAGACTGCTGCGCGTCTCTTCAGCGATCAGCGCCTGGGCGCGCAGCTGGCGTTCCAGGTTCTCGATTTCCTGCGCGCGGGCCAGCATGCCGGCCTGCTCGGAATCGGGGGCATAGAAGGCCACCGCGAACTGGCTCACGGCGTGGCCTTCACGGGTCATGATCACTTCGCCATGCGTGAGCTTCGAGCGCGCGGCCAGCGCCTCGTCGATGTTCGCGGCGGTGTAGACGCCCTCGAGCCAGTCGTTGAGCAAGGCCTTGAGGCCCGCATCGCCCAGGCGCAGCAAGTCGCTCAGGCGCGGCAGGGTCTGGTGCGTGTTGGCAATGGCAGCCCGAGGCGGCGTGTAGAAGGCCAGCTTGGCGGGAGGCGCGTCGGTGGCGAAGGCACGCACGGTCTCGATGCGGCCCACTTCGAGCGCATTGATGCGCTCGCGCAGCGCGGATTCGAGCGCCGTTTCCCAGCCCGACTCGATATGGATCTTGGTCCACAGCCCTTGCAGGCCTTCGAGGCCATGCTTCGCGAGCCAAGGCTTGAGCTTGCCTTCGGTCTGCACTTTTTCTTGCAACGCGCGCAAGGCATCGAGCCGCGCACTCAGGTCGGCCTGCTTGCCACCTTCGGTGTTGAGCTGTTCCTGCTTGGCGCGGCGGTCTTCATCGAGGGCCGGCACCTGCTCGTTCAGCTCGTGCAGGCGCGCATCGGCGACCGTCTGCGCTTCTTCGGCAACCGCGTACTGCGTCTTCAGCTCGGCGAGCCGGTCCATGTCGGGCGCGGCGAGCTGGCGGCGTTCGGCATCGAGCCGCTCTCGCCGGCCGTTGAACTGCTTGCGCTGCTCGTCGAGGTTGCGGCTTTCGGCAGCCAGCACCTGGATCTGCTGCTGCACGCTGGCGACCACGGTGCGCTGCTCGTTGCTGCGGTTCTGCGCGGCGCGAACTGCGTCTTCCACCGTCGGCAGGTTGCCTGCCTGTTCTTCGGCCTGCGCCGCCAGCACTTCGCTCTGCTCGTCGGCCGCAGCAATCTGCTCGGCGATCTGCTCCAGCTCGTCTTGCGCCTCGGTCTGGCGTTCCTGCCACTGCTCGGTCTGCGACTTCAGCTCGACCAGGCGCTGCTCGACGCGCTGCCTGCCTTCGACGACGTAGCGGATGCGCTCTTCAAGCCGGCTCACTTCGAGCGCAGCTTCGGCCAGCGAGCCTTGCGCCGTGTGCAGTTCGTCGCTTGCGGCGTAGTGCGCCTGGCGGATGGTCTCGAGCTCGGCTTCGCCATGGCGCAGTTCGGCCATGCGTTCTTCGAAGGCGTTGGTCGCGGCCATCACCTCGTTCTTCACGCGCTCTTGTTCGCTGGCCGCGTCGCGGTGCTTGAGGAACCACAGCTGATGCAGCTTCAGCGTGCCCGATTCCTGCAGGCCGCGGTACTGGCTGGCCACCTCGGCCTGCTTCTCCAGCTTGTCGAGGTTGCTGTTGAGCTCGCGAAGAATGTCTTCGACGCGCGTGAGGTTCTCGCGCGTGTCCTTCAGCCTGTTCTCGGTCTCGCGGCGGCGCTCCTTGTACTTGGAGACGCCGGCTGCCTCTTCGAGGAACATGCGCAGCTCTTCGGGCTTGCTCTCGATGATGCGGCTGATGGTGCCCTGGCCGATGATGGCGTAGGCGCGCGGGCCGAGGCCGGTGCCGAGGAAAACGTCTTGCACGTCACGGCGGCGCACCGGTTGGTTGTTGATGAAGTAGCTGCTGGTGCCGTCGCGCGTGAGCGTGCGCTTGACGGCGATCTCGGTAAACTGGTTCCACTGCCCGCCGGCGCGCGCGTCTTCGTTGCTGAACACGAGTTCGACGCTCGCACGGCTTGCGCCCTTGCGATTGCCCGAGCCGCTGAAGATTACGTCCTGCATCGACTCGCCGCGCAACTCGCTGGCCTTGGATTCGCCGAGCACCCAGCGCACGGCATCCATGATGTTGGACTTGCCGCAACCATTGGGTCCGACCACCCCGACCAGCTGGCCAGGCAGCTGGAAATTCGTGGGTTCGGCGAACGATTTGAAGCCGGAGAGTTTGATGGAATTGAGGCGCATGGAAGAAGTGGCGTGGGACCGCGGTCCGTTGCACATTCAGCAGGACTTGCGGCAACGCTAAGTCCTTGATTTTTTTAGGAAAACCCGCGCATTGCGAAGGAGCCGAGCGGGCCGGATGATAGCACCGGCACCCAAGGCAGCCATGGGTGGCAGACCCCATGGCAGCAGGGCGGGATTCATGGGGAACTTCGGGCGCTGACAGGGTTCGCAACAGAGGTGCAGCCACGGCTGCGTGTTTGAAGGGAGCCTGGATGTTGAAGCGTTCCGCATGGATTGGATTGGGCCTTCTCGGCGCATGGTTGACGGCGCATGGCCAACCGGTCACCGCCGCACGCCCCACGACGCAAACCGTCGCCAGCCGGTGGCAGAGCAGTCTCGATGACTTTGCTGCATCCGACCGGCTGAAAGCCCCACCCACCGGCGGCGTGCTGTTCGTAGGGAGTTCGTCGATCCGGCTGTGGGACGGCCTGGAAACAGGCTTTGGCGACGCTTCCACCATCATCAAGCGGGGTTTCGGCGGCTCACGCCTCTCTGACTGCGCGTCGCTGATCGACAAGCTGGTCACGCCCTACCAGCCACGCATCGTGGTGGTCTATGCCGGCGACAACGATCTGGCAGAAGGCGCGCAGCCCGAAGAGGTGGCGGCTCAATTCGAGCGCTTCGTCACTGGTGTGCGGGAAGCCTTGCCGCAGACCCGCGTCGCCTACGTGTCGATCAAGCCGAGCCCGGCGCGGGCTCACCTTCAGCAACGGGTGCAAGCGACCAACGCGTTGATCCAGGCGTACACCGAACGCACGGATAACACCGACTTCATCGACATCTACACGCCCATGCTCGGCGCGGACGGGCTCGCCCGCAAGGAGCTTTTCAGCGGCGACTCGCTTCACCTCAACGCCGACGGCTACGCGCTGTGGCGCCAGGTGATCGCCAAGCACCTGGCGCCCTCTGCAGCGCCGGCCACCGCTTCGGGCAACAAGGGCGGAACGACAACCGTCAGCACGCTTCAGGTCAAGCCGGCCGTGCATGCGCCGACGACGCCCGCCGACGCGAAGGCCAACGACTGACCCAGGCCACGGCGTATAAGGCCGCGAAGGTCACGCCCATCAGCGCACCGTCGACCCAGATCGGCCGCTCCGGAACGGCCGCTCCGATGATCGCCAGCGCGAGCAAGGTCGCGACCAGGTGCGCGCAAAACACGGGCAACGACGCCTGGCCCAGCAGCTCAAGCGCTGGCACCCCGTTCAGCCGTGCGATCCAGCGCGGGCCGAAATGCATCACGACCACGATCAGGGCCAACAGGTTGATCAGCCGCAGGCTGCCGAGGTCCCATTTGTCGAAGAGTGCACCGAGCGTCGAGGCATCCGTCGCCGGGAGCTGGCCCATGGCGTGGCGCGCGATGAGGCAAGTCAGCGCATAGCCCACTGCCACCGCCACCATCCAGGGCGGAAAGCGCCCCGCGATCGGCTGGGCCGCCGCCTGGCGCGAGCCCATCCACAGCCCGATCACCCAGAGCAGCTGCCAGGCGAGCGCACCGAAGGCGCCGGTGTCCGACACGGGCACCTTCACGCCGAACGACGTCACCAGGGTGCGGTACAGAAAAGGCCCCAGCCCGAACTGGGCACCGAACCACAGAGCCAGGCTGAGGCCGAGGATGACTCGCCAACCACGCTCGGTGTCGTGGACCATCAGCAAGGGGCTGAGCACCAGGAAAAAGATGTACAGCGGCAGGATGTCGAGCAGCGGCGGGTTGTAGACCAGCAGCATGCCGCTCACGAAGGCGGTGAGCGGCTGCTCGAAGTAGAAATTCAGCATGTCCGTCACGGCCGGCTGGTGACGCGTCACCCCGATCGCCGCGACGATGCTGAACAGGAACACCAGCAAGGCCGCCTGGCACAGGTAAATCTTCCAGGCCCTGTCGAGAAGTGCCTTCTTCATTCCAGCTTCGCCGACACGGCGGCGCTTCTGGGCATAGACCAGCCCGACCATGTAGGCCGACAGCAGCACGAACCCTTCGGCGGCCGACACGTAGCCGAACGGCTGGCTGAGTGGCGAGGCCCATCGCGTGGGCAAATGGGTGACGGTCATCAGCACGAGCATCAGCCCGCGCAGCGCATCGATCTCCCAGCGGCGGGCGGTGCTCATCGGCGCACGCTGGCAGCCGTGCCGGTGCTACGATCCCCCGCCTTCCGGCGGCGCCACGTCGCCTTTGCCCCCGCAGTCAACATGCCCAAGACAACACCCCCATCCCGCCCATCCAAGCCCAGCCGAAAAGCCGCGACCACCTCGGCCACGATGCGGCCGGTACCGGCGACTCCGCCGTCGCAGCCGTCGAAAGACCTGCAGGTCTTCCCGAACCCTGCGGCAAGCCGTGATTACGCGATTCAATTTCAGGTACCTGAGTTCACCTGCAATTGCCCACTGACCGGCCAGCCCGACTTCGCGCACTTCACGATCGACATGATTGCGGACAAGCTCTGCGTCGAGCTCAAGAGCCTGAAGATGTATTTCTGGAGCTACCGCAACGAAGGCTCGTTCCACGAGAAGGTGACCAACACCATCCTCGACGACATCGTGCGCGCCACCGACCCACGTTTCGTCCGCATCACCGCCAAGTGGTACGTGCGCGGCGGCATCTACACCAACGTGGTGGCCGAGCACCGAAAGAAGGGCTGGAAGCCACAGCCGGTGATCGACCTGCCCGCGCATTCCACCGAACGCGGCCTGCTCTAAGACTCGGCATCCCGATTGCCCCGCAAGGGGCATGACCCGCGCTGACATCCGCATCGGCATCTCCGGCTGGCGCTACACGCCGTGGCGTGGTGTGTTCTACCCCGAGAAACTGCCGCAGCGCCGCGAGCTGGAATACGCCTCGCGCATGCTGCCCACGATCGAGATCAACGGCTCGTTCTACTCGCTGCAGCGGCCCGAGTACTACGCGCAGTGGTACGAGGACACGCCGGATGACTTCGTGTTCTCGGCCAAGGGGGCCAAGTACATCACCCACAACAAGCGGCTCAAGGACATCGAGACGCCGCTGGCCAACTTCTTCGCCAGCGGCTTGTTCGAACTGAAGGAGAAGCTCGGCCCCATCCTGTGGCAGTTTCCGCCCTACCTTCCTTTCAAGCCGGAGCGCTTCGAGCCCTTCTTCGCGCAACTGCCGCACGACACGGAGCAGGCCGCCGAGCTCGCAGCACGGCACAGCGAGCGCCTGAACGGTCGGGTCAGCGTGGAACCCGATCGCAAGCGCCGCCTGCGGCATGCGGTGGAGATCCGCCACCCGAGCTTCGTCGACCCGGCCTTCGTTGCTCTGCTGCGCCGCTACCGCATCGCGCTGGTGGTGGCCGACACGGCGGGCAAGTGGCCTTTGCTCGAAGACCTGAGCGCCGATTTCGTCTACCTGAGGCTGCACGGCGACAAGGAGCTCTACGCCAGTGGCTACAGCGACGCTGCACTCGAGCGCTGGGCAGCCCGCATCCGCACCTGGAGCCAGGGCGGGCAGGTGGAGGACGCGAGCCTCGCCTCCGACAAACCGGCTCCCCCGCGAGCCTCGCGCGACATCTACGTCTACTTCGACAACGACGTGAAGGTGCATGCACCCTACGACGCCGCCACACTGATGCGCAAGCTCGGCCTCACGAGCCTCCTCGGTGAGCACGGCCAGCCGGTCTGGCCGCCCGGCTGGCAGGCCCCGCCTGTGCGCGCCAGCGCGGAAGGGTTCAGCAAGCGCGCTCCCCGATAATCGGGGAATGAATCCGCTTCTCGCCAGGCTGCACCCCTACCCGTTCGAGCGCCTGCGCGCCCTCACCCAAGACATCCAGCCCAACAAGGCGCTCAAGGCCATCAGCCTCGGCATCGGCGAGCCCAAGCACGCGACGCCCGAGTTGATCCTCGACGCTATCAAGAACAACCTGGGCGGCCTGGCCAGCTACCCGGCGACTGCCGGCGAACCTGCGTTACGCCAGGCCTGTGTCGGCTGGCTGTCGCGGCGCTACGGTGTGGCGGTGGATGCGGCCACGCAGGTGCTGCCGGTCAACGGCTCGCGCGAGGCCTTGTTCGCGCTGGCCCAGACGGTCATCGACCCGACGAAGCCGCGCGCCACCGTGGTCTGCCCCAACCCGTTCTATCAAATCTACGAAGGCGCGGCGCTGCTGTCGGGCGCCGAAACGTACTTCGTCAACAGCGACCCGGCGCGCAACTTCGCTGCCGACTGGGCCGCGGTGCCCGAGAGCGTGTGGGCGCGAACGCAACTCGTCTACGTGTGCTCGCCCGGCAACCCGACCGGGGCGACGATGCCGCTGTCGGAATGGAAACACCTGTTCGAGCTGAGCGAGCGCTTCGGCTTCGTCATCGCCTCGGACGAGTGCTATTCGGAGATCTACTTCCGCGACGAGCCGCCGCTGGGTTCGCTGGAAGCCGCCACGCAGCTCGGCGTGAAGAACTTCAAGAACCTGATCGCGCTGACCAGCCTCTCGAAGCGCTCCAACGTGCCGGGCATGCGCTCGGGCTTCGTGGCGGGCGATGCGCAGCTCATCAAGCACTTCTTGCTGTACCGCACCTACCACGGCAGCGCGATGAGCCAGACCATCCAGCACGCCAGCATCGCCGCCTGGAACGACGAAGCGCACGTGGTGGCCAACCGCGACAAATACCGCCGCAAATTCGCGCAGGTCACGCCGGTGCTGTCGCAGGTGCTTGACGTGAAGCTGCCCGACGCGAGTTTCTACCTCTGGGCCGGGGTGCCCAAGCACATCGCAGGCGGCGACGACATCGCCTTCGCGCTGGAGCTGCTGGCTCAATACAATGTGGCGGTGCTGCCGGGCAGCCTGCTGGCACGCGACGCACATGGCATCAACCCGGGCGCAGGGCGCATCCGGCTGGCCCTGGTGGCCGAAGCCGATGAATGCCTGGAAGCCGCAGAACGCATTGCCTCCTTTGTTCGCTCTTACGTCACCCCACGGTAACCCTCCATGACCCAACAACTGCAAACCCTCATCGACAACGCGTGGGAAGACCGTGCGACCCTGAACGCACAGAGCGCCAGCAAAGAAGTGCGCGAGGCCGTCGACCATGTGCTGAACGACCTGAACAAGGGCCGCATCCGCGTCGCCGAGCGCCAGGGCGTGGGCCAGTGGACAACCAACCAGTGGATGAAGAAGGCCGTGCTGCTGTCGTTCCGCCTGAGCGACAACGCGCTGATGCACGCCGGCGAGCTGGCCTTCTTCGACAAGGTCAAGACCAAGTTCTCGCACCTCGACGAGAGCCAGGTGCGCGAAGCCGGTGTGCGCATCGTGCCGCCGGCCGTGGCACGCCACGGCGCCTACCTGGCGAAGAACGTGGTGATGATGCCCAGCTACGTGAACATCGGCGCCTACGTCGATGAAGGCACCATGGTCGACACGTGGTCGACCGTCGGTTCGTGCGCTCAGATCGGCAAGAACGTGCACCTGAGCGGCGGCGTCGGCATCGGCGGCGTGCTCGAGCCGCTGCAGGCCAACCCGACCATCATCGAAGACAACTGCTTTGTCGGTGCCCGGTCCGAAGTGGCCGAAGGCGTGATCGTCGAAGAGAACTCGGTGATCTCGATGGGCGTCTACCTCGGCCAGAGCACCAAGATTCTCGACCGCGCCACCGGCGAGGTGATCTACGGCCGCGTGCCTTCGGGCTCGGTGGTGGTGGCGGGCAACATGCCCAGCGCCGACGGCAGCCACAGCCTGTACTGTGCGGTGATCGTCAAACGCGTCGACGCGAAGACGCGCAGCAAGACCAGCATCAACGAACTGCTGCGCAGCTGAGAAGCTCTCCCCTCTCCTTCTTGATCGACACATGGGCCTGAAAGGACTTCCATGAACACCATGACGAACGGCGCCACCAGCAGCAGCGCAGGCACAGGCGGCAACATGGAGCGCGTGCTCCGGCTGATGGCCGAGAAGAGCGCTTCTGACGTCTACCTGTCCGCCGCGACGCCCATACTGATCAAGATCAACGGGCAGATTCTTCAGCTCTCCGACCAGCCGTTGAGCGCCGCCCAGCCGCGCCAGCTGCTGGCCGAACTGCTCACGCCCAGCCAGCTCGAAGACCTGGAAGACACCGGCGAGCTGAACGTCGGCATCGGCATCAGTGGCGTCGGCAGCTTCCGCCTGAGCGCCTTCCGCCAGCGCGGCTCCATCGCCGCGGTGTTCCGCTGCATTCCACACGACATTCCGCAGCTGGGCAGCCTGAACCTGCCGCCGGTTCTGAGCACCCTGATCCTCGAGAAGCGCGGGCTGATCCTGCTGGTGGGCGCCACCGGCACCGGCAAGAGCACGACGCTCGCGTCGATGATCGAGCAGCGCAACCAGCAGATGGCCGGGCACATCCTGACCATCGAAGACCCGATCGAGTTCATGTTTCACAACAAGCGCTCGATGATCAATCAGCGCGAGGTCGGACGTGATACGCAGTCGCTGCAGGTGGCGCTGAAGAACGCGCTGCGCCAGGCACCTGACTGCATTTACATCGGCGAAATCCGCGACCGCGAAACGATGACCATGGCGATCTCGTATTCGCTGTCTGGCCACCTGGTCGTATCAACACTGCACGCCAACAACAGCTACCACGCGCTGGGTCGCATCTTGTCGTTCTACGCGCCTGAATCGCGGCCCGCGCTGCTGTCCGACTTGTCGTCGGGCCTGCGCGCCATCGTGTCGCAACGTCTGGTGCGCGCATCGGCGGGTGGCCGCCGGCCGGCGGTCGAGGTGATGCTCAACACCAAGCTGGTGTCGGAACTGATCGAACAAGGCGACTTCAACGGCGTGAAGGAAGCGATGGAAAAGTCGCTGGCCGAAGGCTCGCAGACCTTCGAGGCCGACCTCGCCAAGCTGATCGGCGAAGGCGTGATCACGCGCGACGAAGGCCTGGCCTACGCCGACTCGCCGACCAACCTGATGTGGCGCCTGCAGAACGACATGGAACCCGTGTCTCGTCTGCAGCCCAAAAAGGATGACGTCAGCGACGATCAGCCCACGTTCACCGATATCCAACTGGATGTCCACACGGACGATGGCCGCTCGAGCGGCTTCATGCCCAGATACTGATGTCGGCGGCTCTGCAACTCACCGAAGCGCTGATCGCTCGGCGTTCCCACACGCCCGATGACGGCGGTTGCCAGGACCTGTTGTCCGAGCGTTTGCGTCCCCTCGGCTTCGAGTGCGAGACGCTGAGCTTCGGGCCGGACAACTTTCGCGTCACCAACCTGTGGGCGGTGCGGCGGGGCCGCCCAGGCGGCAAGCTGCTGATGTTCGCCGGCCACACCGACGTGGTGCCGACCGGCCCGCTCGCCCAGTGGCACAGCGACCCGTTCGTGCCGACGCACCGCGGCGGCAAGCTCTATGGGCGCGGCGCTGCCGACATGAAGACGTCGATCGCTGCGATGGTGGTGGCGATCGAAGAGTTCATTGCCGAGCATGGTGAAACTTGCGGCAGCATTGCGCTGCTGATCACCAGCGACGAAGAAGGCCCGTCGGTCGACGGCACGGTGAAGGTCTGCGAGGTGTTGAAGCAGCGCGGCGAGGTCATCGACTTCTGCATCGTCGGCGAGCCCACCTCGGTCCACCGCCTGGGCGACATGATCAAGAACGGCCGCCGCGGCTCGCTCACGGGCAAGCTCAGCGTCAAGGGCGTGCAAGGCCACATCGCCTACCCTCAACTGGCCAGAAACCCGATCCACCTCGTGGCTTCGGCACTGGCCGAGCTGGTGCGCATCGAGTGGGACTTTGGCAACGAGTACTTCCCGCCGACGAGCTGGCAGATGTCGAACATCCATGCCGGCACCGGCGCGGGCAACGTCATCCCGGGCGAACTGGTGGTCGACTTCAACTTCCGCTTCTCGACCGAATCGACGCCCGAGTCGCTGAAATCGCGCGTGCATGCGGTGCTCGACAACCATGCGCTGGACTACGAGCTCGCCTGGACGCTGAGCGGCGAGCCGTTCCTCACGCCGCAGGGCGACCTGGTCAAGGCGCTGAGCGATGCGATCCGCAGCGAAACCGGCGTCGCCACCGAACTGTCGACGACCGGTGGCACATCCGACGGGCGTTTCATCTCGAAGATCTGCCAGCAAGTGGTCGAGTTCGGGCCGCTCAACGAAACCATTCACAAGATCGACGAGAACGTGGTCGTGGCGGACATCGAACCGCTGAAGAAAATCTATCGCAAGACACTCGAAGGGCTGCTCCTATGAACCTCATCGACTTCATCACGGCGCAAACCGCCCGCCTCAAACAGGCGGGCGTTTCATTTGGGCACGGCACGAACAACGCCTTCGACGAAGGTGCATGGCTGGTGCTGTGGGCACTCGGCATGCCACTCGACGCGCTGGAGCAGCACGCCAAGCGCGAGCTCAGCCCCGAAGAGACCACCAAGGCCGAAGCGCTGGTCACCGAACGCATCGAGACCCGCAAGCCTGCGGCCTACCTCACGAAGGAAGCCTGGCTGCAGAACGTGCCCTTCTACATCGACGAGCGCAGCATCGTGCCGCGCTCCTTCATCGCCGAGCTGTTGGCCGACGGTGAAGGCGAAGGCACGCTGGACACCTGGCTCTCGGACGAAACGCATCGCGTGCTCGATCTGTGCACCGGCAACGGCAGCTTGGCGGTGATCGCCGCCATGGCCTACCCCGAGGTGAAGGTCGATGCGGCCGACATCTCTGACGATGCACTGGCCATCGCGCGCATCAACGTCGACAAGCACAAGTTCGGCAAGCGCATCACGCTCGTTAAGTCAGATCTTCTGAACGACGTGACGGGGCCTTACGACCTGATCGTCTGCAACCCGCCTTACGTCAATTCGCGCAGCATGGCCGAGCTGCCGCAGGAGTACCGGCACGAACCCGCGCTGGCACTGGCCGGTGGTGACGACGGCATGGACCTGGTGCGCCGCATCCTGAAAGACGCTCCCTCGAGGATGAGCCCGATCGGCGTGCTGGTGCTGGAGATTGGCAACGAACGTGCGCATTTCGAACACGCCTTCCGCAAGCTCGAGGTGGTCTGGCTCGACACCAGCGCAGGCGACGACCAGGTGCTGCTGGTCGCGCGCGATGCGCTGGTGAAGTGGGCTCGTTAGTTCACGCGTGAGCGTTCGCGCCGGCGTGCGTTTCGGTGGCGAACAGGATCAGTGCCAACACCGGGAAGCCGGTGCCGATGAGGCTGACCCACAACCAGCCGCCGTGAACGAAGGCCACACTCGCCACCGCTGAACCCAGCGCACCGCCGGCAAAGAACAGCGCGAGGTACAACGCGTTGAGCCGGCTGCGAACGTGTTCTCCGAGAGTAAGGATGGCGCGCTGCCCCAGCACCAGGTTGGCCTGCACGCCCAGGTCGATCACGATGCCGCCTATCAGCAAGGCGATGAGCGAGCCGCTCACGCCGATCGCACTGCCCGCAAAGGCGAGCGCAATCATCACCAGTGCAACGCCGGTGCCTAGACGCGTGTGACCCTTGTCCGCCATCCAGCCGGCGACGGGGGCAGCGAACACGCCTGCCACGCCGGCGAGTGCGAACCAGGCGATGCCTCGCTGCGACAGATTGAATTCCGGGCCGGCCAGCATCAGGGGCACCGCCGTCCAGTAGAGGCTGAAGGCTGCGAAGGCGGCGGCCTGGTAGGCCGCACGGCGGCGCAGCACCGGGGTGTCACGCAACAGCGCCCACAGCGAGCGGATGAGCGACGCATAGGTCTGCGTGTTGTTCGGGCGGCGCTGTGGCAGCAGGTTGTGGAGCACCAGCGCCATCACGATCATCAGCACGGCGGAGAGGCCGAACACGGCACGCCAGCCCCACGCATCGGCGATGAGGCTGGACACCGGGCGCGCGAGCATGATGCCGGCGAGCAGGCCGCTCACCACCTTGCCGACCACACGGCCGCGCGAAGCTTCGGGCGCCATGTGCGCCGCCATCGGCACCAGCATCTGCACCGCCACCGAGGCCAGCCCAACGCACAGCGCGGCGAGCAGGAAGATGGGTTCGTTCGGCGCGAGTGCCTCGGCGGCCAACGCGACCGAGGCCGCCACCAGCGTCGTGATGACAAGGCGGCGGTTCTCCAGCCGATCGGCGAGCGGGACCAGCAGCACCAGGCCGGCGCAGTAGCCCATCTGCGTCAGCGTGACGATCAGGCTCGCGCCGCGCGAATCGATGCCGACCGCCGGCCCGATCAAGCCGATGAGGGGTTGGGCGTAGTACAGGTTGGCGGCGATCAGGCCGCAGGCCGTGGCCATGAGCAGCATCAGCCAGTTCTGGATGCCGGGGACCGCGGCGGCTGGTGCGGTGGCAGTTGAGGTGGAGGTCAAGTGAACGTCCTTGTCGGAAGAAATTTCAGAGGTCAGAAATCAGCGCGTCACGTGGAGCGCCCGCAATGCGACGTCGACAGCGGCCTTCATCTCGCTGCGCGTGGGCATGCTCTTGCCCACGACGCGCAGGCCTTGCATGAGGCTCAGCAGAAAGCGGGCCGCCGCATCGACATCGACGTCAGTCGCGACCGAGCCATCAGCCTGGCCCTGGCGTACCAGTTCGGCCAGCAGAGCCTCGCGGCGCCGGAAGGCGGCTTTGACCAGACGTGCGATCTCATCGTCGCCGGCAGCCAGCTCCACCGCCGTGTTCACGACCAGGCAACCTCGGCGGCCGTCGACCCCGCACGAAATGGCGGCGTAGTGCGTCAGCGCAGCTCGCAGTTTGTTCAGCCCGAGCTGCTCCGACGCGATGGCATCGCTCAGCTCTTTGCCGCGCCGAAGCGACTGGTGCTCCACCGTGGCGAGAAACACCGCACGCTTGTCCGCAAAGGCCTTGTAGAGACTGCCTGCGCTGAGACCGGTGGCTACGGCCAGGTCGTTGATCGAGGTGCCGTGGTAACCGCGCTCGCTGAACACGTCCGCAGCGCTCACGAGCACCGCATCGAGATCGAACTCTCGGGGTCGGCCGGGCCCGCGTGGGCGATCGATGACAGCGTGTGCAGGCATGGATCGATTATGGATTGATCATTTCCAAATTAACCCGGGCAGCGCGGATGCCCATTCAAACCGAAGGGGCTCAGAGCTTGTTCAGTGCCTGCGCGAAATCGGCCCGCAGGTCGATGAAGTCTTCGATGCCCACCGACACGCGGATCAGCGATTCGGCAATGCCCATGCGCTGGCGCCGCTCCAGGCCCATCTCCCAGAAGATGGTCTGCGCGACCGGAATGGCCAGCGTGCGGTTGTCGCCGAGGTGGCTGGACTTGATGACCAGCTGCAAGGCGTCGAGGAAGGCGAAGGTGTCGTGCCCTTCTTTCAGCTCGAAGCTCATCAGCGCCCCGAATGCGCGGAACCATTGCCGAGCCTTGTCGTGCTGCGCGTGACTCGCCAGGCCGGGGTAATGCACGCGTGCCACCTGGGGTTGCGCTTCGAGCCAGGTGCAGAGCTTGAGCGCGTTCTCGCAGGCGCGGTCCATGCGCAAGGCCAGCGTCTCGGCGCCGGTGGCGATGCGGTGTGCCGCCTCGGCGCCCATGGTGGCACCCATGTCCCGCAGGCCCTTCTTGCGGATTTGGAGCAAGCCCCAGGTCTTGGGCGCGCCCTTCTTGTACGAGGCCTGGATGTTGGGGAAGGCAGCCCATTCAAAGAGCCCGGTGTCGGTGACGGCGCCGCCCAGTGCGTTGCCATGGCCGCTGATCGATTTGGTGAGCGAATTGACCACCAGCCCGGCCTTCACCTGCGAGGGGCGGAACAGGTACGGCGTCGTCATGGTGTTGTCGACCACGTACAGAATGCCGCGTTCTGCACAGACCCGCCCGATGACTTCGAGGTCCGCAACTTGCGTGCGGGGGTTGGCAATCGTTTCTGCGAAGACAATACGGGTTTCCGGCCGAATGGCGGCGGCCACGTGATCGGCCACTGTGGCATCAACCAGCGTCACTTGGCAGCCCAGGGTTTCAAGGGTCTGCAAGAGGCTGCTGGTGTTGCCGAACAGGAACTGGCTGGCCACGACATGGTCACCCCGTTTCAGCAAGGCAAACAGCAGCGAGGCGATGGCGCCCATGCCGGTGGCGAAGCACACGGTGCCCACGCCGCCTTCGAGCAGCGTGACCTTCTGCTCCAGGGCCTGGCTGGTCGGGTTGCCTTGGCGGGCGTAGACATGGCCACTGCGGTCGCCCTGGAACACGGCGGCCAGTTCGGCGGCCGTGTCGTAGCCAAAAGCCGCCGACACGTGAAGAGGCTTGTGGGTAGCGCCATGCTCCGCGCCGAAAAGGCGGTCGGCATGCAGGATTTGAGTGGTCAGGCCTCGGCTCATGGTCGCTTTGCTCTCGGTTTTTGAGTTTTCAGATTGGTAGATTCGATTTCATCATGATTGTCATCAAGAACATCACGCTGCGACGCGGCACCAAGATCGTGTTGCAAGACGCGAGCGTCACGCTGCAGCCCGGCGAGAAGATCGGCCTGGTCGGGCGCAACGGCGCCGGCAAGTCATCGCTGTTCTCCTTGCTCACGCACCGGCTGCAGTCCGACGCAGGCGACGTGTCGATCCCGCCGCGCTGGCTGGTGGGCGAGGTGGCGCAGAACATGCCCGAGACCGAAGACGGCGCCACCGACTACGTGCTCGAAGGTGACACGCGCCTGCAAGCCGCCAATGCCGCGCTGCTGGCCGCCGAAGCGGCCGACGACGGCAATGCCATGGCCCATGCCCACCAAGAGATCGCCGAGGCCGGCGGCTTCGAAGCTCGCCCCAAGGCGCAGGCGCTGCTGATGGGCCTGGGCTTTCGCGTCGACCAGCTCGACGACCCGGTCAACAGCTTCTCGGGCGGCTGGAGGATGAGACTCCAGCTCGCACGCGCACTGATGTGCCCGGCCGACCTGATGCTGCTCGACGAACCCACCAACCACCTGGACCTGGACGCCCTGGTCTGGCTGGAAGCCTGGCTGCAGAAGTACGAAGGCACGATGATCGTCATCAGCCACGACCGCGAATTCCTCGACGCCATCACCAAGGTCACGCTGCACCTCGACGAGACGCGCCTGACCCGCTACACCGGCAACTACACCGCCTTCGAAGAGATGCGCGCCGAGCGGCTCTTGCAGGCCCAGGCCAGCTTCGCCAAGCAGCAGGAGCGCATGGCGCACCTGCAGAAGTTCATCGACCGCTTCAAGGCCAAGGCGAGCAAGGCCAAGCAGGCGCAAAGCCGTGTGAAGGCGCTGGCCCGCATGGAAAAGCTCGGGCCGGTGCTGACGAGTAGCGACTTCCAGTTCGAGTTCCGCGAGCCGCAAAGCCTGCCCAACCCGATGCTCGCGTTCTCGGTGATGGCCTGCGGCTACAACGGCGTGCCGATCATCAGCAACATCAACCGCTCGGTGCTCGCCGGCCAGCGCATCGGCATCCTCGGCGCCAACGGCCAGGGCAAGTCGACGCTGGTGAAGACCATCGCGAAAGAGATTCCGCTGATCGCCGGCGAAGTGACCGAGGGCAAGGGCTTGTCCATCGGCTACTTTGCGCAGCAGGAGCTCGACGTGCTGTCGCTTGACGACGGCCCGCTGATGCACATGATCCGCCTCGCACGTGACGTCGGGCCACAGGCTCGCGAGCAGGAGCTGCGAGACTTTCTCGGCTCCTTCCGCTTTGTCGGCGAGATGGTCACGCAGGCCGTGGGCTCACTCAGCGGTGGTGAGAAGGCAAGACTGGTGTTGGCGATGCTGGTGTGGCAGCGCCCCAACCTGCTGCTGCTCGACGAGCCGACCAACCACCTGGACCTCACGACCCGTGAAGCATTGAGCATGGCGCTCAACGAATTCGAAGGCACGGTGATGCTGGTGAGCCACGACCGCGCCCTGCTGCGTGAGGTGTGCGATGAGTTCTGGCTCGTCACCGGCGGCGGCGTGCAGCCCTTCGATGGCGACCTCGACGACTACCAGAAGTGGCTGCTTGAAACCTCGCGCGAGATGGCCCGTGCCGCGCGCGACGCCGGCAACGCCAAGGTCAAGGCGAAGAAGGAAAAAGCACAGGCAGCCGTTGCCGCGCCCGTGGCGGCCCCCGTCGCCGCACCATCGTCCAAGGACCGCAAGGCCTCGGGTCAGGCACGCCAGAAACTGGCCGAACAGACCAAGCCCCTGCGCAACGAGCTGGCCGGGCTGGAACGCAGCCTGGCCGCGATGACGCAAGAGAAAGCCAACATCGAGGCGGCGGCTGCTCAATCCGACGTGAGCCCGGCGCAGCGCGTCGAGCAAGGCAAGCGCTTGAAGAAGATCGCCGACGATACAGAGCAGGCCGAGGCTCGCTGGCTCGAACTCACGACGCAGATCGACGCCCTGGTCGCAACCGGCGACGCGTGACAACATGAGGTGGGCCATGGCCCACCTCGCCCTAGGCCCAAGTCCCTGGCGGCATCGGGGTAAATATATTGTTCACAATTCAATTGTGAACATTCGATATACTTCAGCCCATGGACAAGACGACCCAACGCGAAGACAAGTCGAAGGACTGGCTGCTGCTCGACCAGCAGCTCTGCTTCGCGCTGTACTCCACGTCGCTGGCCATGACCAAGATCTACAAACCCTTGCTGGCGCCCCTTGGCCTCACGTATCCGCAGTACCTGGCAATGCTCGTGCTGTGGGAGCGTGATGGCCTCACGGTGAGCGAACTGGGCGAACGCCTGTTCCTCGACTCGGGCACCCTCACCCCGCTGCTCAAGCGCATGGAAGCCTCGGGCTGGCTGCAGCGCGAGCGCGCCGCCGACGACGAGCGCCGCGTGATCGTGAGCCTCACCACCGAGGGCCGTGCCTTGCGCCAGAAGGCGAAGCGCGTACCGTTGCAGCTGGCCGAAGCCACCCGTTGCGGTGTCGACGAGCTGGCCTCCCTGACACAACGCCTTCAGCAACTGCGTGCGCAGTTGCAGGGCGCTGATGAAGACGCGCTCTCCAAAGCGCATTGACCGCTAGACCCTTAGACCCATCCACCCCTGAAGGAGCACACCATGGCACTCGAAAAAGTTCTCTATACCGCCCACGCCACAGCCACCGGCGGCCGCACCGGCGTCGCCTCATCGTCTGATGGCGCCCTGAAGGTCGACCTCAGCACCCCGAAGGAACTGGGCGGCGCAGGCGGCGCTGGCACCAACCCCGAGCAGCTGTTCGCTGCCGGCTACTCGGCCTGCTTCATCGGTGCGATGAAGGCGGTTGCCGGCGGCCAGAAGATCAAGCTGCCGGACGACGTGTCGATCACGTCCGACGTCGGCATCGGCCCGATCCCCGGCGGCTTCGGCATCCAGGTGGCGATGGCCATCACGATCCCCGGCTTCGACAAGGCCCAGGCCGAAGCATTGGTCGCTGCTGCCCACAAGGTGTGCCCGTACTCGAACGCCACCCGCGGCAACATCGACGTCACGCTGACGGTGGTCTGAGCCTTTCTCGTTGGCGCTGAGCCAGTCGATGGGCCTTCGCACACTGCGCAGCCTTCGCCAAGCTCAGCTCGAACGGAGGAGCAGTTCAGGCTTTCAGCAGGGACATCATTCCCAGCATCAGCTCGACCCGCGCCTTCACCGGCGTGAGGTCGTCGGCCGACGGCAACCTGTCGTCGGCCTGGCCCAGCACCCTGCCGTTCAAGCAGCGGCTGCTGCGCAACACCCGAACCCCGCTCGCCTGCGCCTCCAGCAGCGCGGCTTCGAGTTCATGGTGCACCGTGCCGTTGCCGGTGGCCGCCACCACGAGCCCCCGCACACCGCTTGCGCACAGCGCCCGCACCACCGCACCACTCGCGCCGGCATAGCTGCCGATGATCTCGACGCGCGGCCACGCACTCACGTCTGCCGGCAGGCGCTCGGCGCCCATCGCCACGCCCTGCGGCCACGCGCGCCAAAGGCGAAGCTTCTCTTCTTCCATCACGCCCAGCGGCCCGGCATCGCTCGAGCTGAAGGTGTCGATCCGGTAGGTGTGGGTCTTGCGCACGTCGTGCGCGCCGTGCACCTGGCCGTTCACCACCGCCACCACGCCCCGCGCGCCAGCATGGCTCGCCACCCGCACCGCGTCGAGCAGGTTTTGCGGGCCATCGGCATGCAGCGAGGTGGCCGGGCGCATCGCAGCCGTCATCACCACCGGCTTGGTTGGTGCCAGCACGCGCTGCAGAAAGTAGGCCGTCTCTTCGAGCGTGTCTGTGCCGTGGGTCACGACGATGCCGGCCACGTCCGCTCGCGCCAGGTGGTGCGCCACGCGCAGCGCCAGGCTGCGCCACACCGCAAAACTCATGTCCTTGCTGTCGAGCTGTGCGACCTGCTCGCATTCGAGCGGCACGGCAGCCAAGGCCGGCACGGCCTGCACGAGTTGCGACACGCCGATCTGCGCCGCGGTGTAGCCCACGTTGTCGCCGGCCACGGCCGATGTGCCGGCGATGGTGCCGCCGGTGCCGAGAACCACGATCGTGCTTGCGTTCTTTTGCATTTTTCTCAAAGCTGGATGAAAATACAGCCACTGGATGGATGTTCAGCCTCGAACGTTCCGCCCTGTCGCTACAAGGATTGCCATGTACGAAGCGCCCAAACTGACCGACCGCCAGCAGCAGATTCTCGACCTGGTGCAAAGCGCCATCGAACGAACCGGCGCGCCGCCCACGCGGGCAGAAATCGCTGCCGAACTCGGCTTCAAATCGGCCAACGCGGCCGAAGAACATTTGCAGGCCCTCGCCCGCAAAGGCGTCATCGAACTCGTGGGTGGCACCTCGCGCGGCATCCGTTTGAAGTCTGACACATTGCGTGCGCTCAACGAGAGCCGCGGCAAGCAGTACAGCCTGCCCTTGCCCAGCCTGTCGCAGCTCACGCTGCCGCTGGTGGGCCGGGTGGCAGCCGGTAGCCCCATCCTCGCGCAAGAACACATCGACCAGACCTACCTGATGGAAGCCAGCATGTTCCCGCGCCGGCCCGACTACCTGCTGAAGGTCAAGGGCATGAGCATGCGAGACGCCGGCATCATGGACGGCGACCTGCTCGCCGTGCAGAAAGCCAAGGATGCCAAGAACGGCCAGATCGTCGTCGCGCGCCTGGGCGACGAGGTCACCGTCAAGCGCTTCAAGCGCACCCGCACGAGCATCGAGCTGCTGCCCGAGAACCCCGACTTCCAGCCCATCGTCATCCCCTTCGGTGACGTCGATTTCGAACTCGAAGGCCTGGCGGTCGGCTTGATCCGCAACAACATGCCGATGTGAGCGAAGTTGTCATGGCCACTGCCTCATCCGTCAAAGCTCAGGCCGTCAAGGCGCCGGCAATCAAAGCTCCGAAGGCGCACAGCGCAGCAGAGTGCCAGGCGCTCGAGCAGTTGCCCAACATCGGCCCTGCCTTGGCTGAAGACCTGCGCCTGATCGGCATCGATCACCCCAAACAGTTGCGCGGCAAAGACGCCTTCGTGCTTTACCAGCAGCTGTGTGCCATCACCGGCCAGCGCCACGACCCGTGCGTTCTCGACACCTTCATGGCCGCCACCGACTTCATGGCCGGCGCGGCGCCAGCGCCGTGGTGGAGCTATACGGCTCAGCGCAAAGCGTTGTTCGGGCAGGTGTGACAAGCCGGTCTGGGAGACCGGCGCAGCAAGTCCGCACTGAGCACTTGAGCACCGCGTTGCCTGAGCTTCTGGATATCGACGAACTATGTTCGCGACTGTCTGAGTGTGAGCCGGGGTCGGTCATTGGTGTAGAAGGTTTCATGGGCGCAGGCAAGTCTCATCTTGCTTCTTCAATCGGTTCGCGGCTTAGCCTTTTAGTTGTACATACCGACGACGTCGTAACTCCAGCCAACTCCAGCCGTCCCTACGAAGAACTTGTCGACTACGAACGTCTGCAGACGCAAATCAAGAAAGCGGCGGTTCTCCGGTTGTCCGTCGTAGTTGACGGAATTTGTCTGCGCAACATCTTGGCTAGAGCTGGCGTTTCTGCAGCGAAGTACATCTATGTGAAACGCATGACGGAAGGCGGGCTCTGGCACGATGGGTTTCATCTTTCAAGTTTCGAAGGCGACCCTGGCAGCACTCCAGGAGAGCCAGAGCAAAGCGACTTCATGTATCACGTCGAACAACGCCCACATGAATGCTCTGATTATTTTTTTGAACGCATAGAGTAAACATTCGCCCGGTAACTGACCATGAAACAGTCCATCGGCCAAATCTCCGTCGTCGTGCGCGACTACGACGAAGCCATCGACTTCTATGTGAAGACGCTTGGCTTCACGCTGGTCGAAGACACCTACATCGCGAGCCAGGACAAGCGCTGGGTCATCGTCGCGCCACCGGGATCGACTGAGTCGCGCCTGCTGCTCGCCCGAGCCGGCAACGACGAACAGGCCTCGCGCATCGGCAACCAGACCGGCGGCCGGGTGTTCTTGTTTCTCTTCACCGACGACTTCTGGCGCGACTTTCGCAACTACCAGGGCAAGGGCGTGGTCTTCATTCGCGAGCCGAAGGAAGAGTCCTACGGCACCGTCGCCGTGTTCCGGGATCTCTATGGCAACCAGTGGGACTTGATTCAACCCAGGCCGCCTGCCTGAGTAAAAGCGCCTGCCGCGCAAATCAAATGCCATGGAGTCGACACGTCTTCGTTCTGCTGCAGCCGTCGCTCTGTTGCGCGCCGCCACCAGCCTGGGCATGTGCGAGCCCGCGAGTGCCCAGTCCTCCTCCATCGCGCCGCCGCGCAAGCTGAAGGTCAATCCCATGTCCATCCACGCCACTGGTACGTTCGAAGTCAAGCTGCAGCCGCAACCCCTCGCCGACGCCGAGTCGGGCCTCGGGCGCATGTCCATCGACAAGGTCTTCAGCGGAGACCTGCAAGGCACGAGCAAGGGCGAGATGCTCGCGGGCGGTACGGCGGTGAAGGGGTCGGCTGGCTACGTCGCGATCGAGCGCGTGACTGGCACGCTCCACGGCCCCACCGGGTCCTTCATGCTGCAGCACCTGGGCACGATGAACCGCGGCGCTCCGTCGCTGACCGTGCTGGTCATTCCCGATTCCGGCACAGACGAATTGACCGGACTCTCGGGCACGCTGACCATCGACATCGTCGACGGCAAGCACCTCTACACGATGGACTATGTGCTGCCCGCCAAGCAGTAAGGCGCGACGGGCCGCAGGCTCTCTGTGCCAGTTGGTCAGTCGACGAGTGCACCGACGACGGCATGGCTGCCGGGCGCCGTCATGACGGCAACTTGCACGCCGACACCCGCTGCACCTGGACCTTGGAGCCGCCCGGGCTGTAGGCCCACACGACATCACCGGAAGGTGTGCTCGTCATCTCCTGGAACTGGTCGATCGCGAGCGTGGTCGTGACGGGCCCTTCGAGGATGGCACCGGTGGTGGCATCAGCCACGGCCAGCACGAGCTTGCCACCGGCCTTCCAGCCCATCAGCAATTTGCCGGCGCCGTAGGCCGCCATGTAAGGCCGAAACGGATAGGTCGCATCAATGCCGGTGGCATCGGTCACCGTGGTGACGGCGGTCAGCGCGCTGCCGCTCTCCGGCACCTTGGCCAGTTTCAACGCCAGCTTGCCGCCGCTCGACTCGATGTAGTTGAGCCAATGGCCGCCGCTGGTGGGCACCAGGCCGCCGAGGGCGCGCTGCGCCGGGTCGGTGCCGCTCACCCACTGCAACGAACTGGCGGATGACGAGGTGCTGGCAAAGCGCGCCACCTGCATCGCATTCGGGTAGGCATCGCCATGGCAGGCGGCGCCCCACTGCGTTCCGTTGTGGGCCAGCCGCACCGACCAGCTGTGGCTGCAACCCCAATCCCAGCCGCCGGAGAGCAAGCCGCCGGTGGCCCCATCGACGAACTTCAGCGTGTCGCCCGCATGGATGTCGACCTCGCCAGCCACGTTGGGGCGCTCGGTCGACAGTGCGGAGCGGTAGTACACGCCGATCTTCGAGCCGTCGGTGGCCAGCCGTGCGGTGTGGCCGTACCACCAGATGAACTGGGCACCGACGCTGTCGACGTTGCCCTTCTTCGTCAGCGTGGTCCGGGTAAGCGTGGTGCCAGCTGCATCGACACGCACGAGGTCCATCTTGCCGCACACCGAATTGCTCGGCGTGGCGCTCGATTGGCAGTACTTGGAGGAGTAGATGTCCGGGTCATTGGCCATCACAGCCAGTGCCGCACCGTTCGCCGTGGCGAGCATGGCGTGCACTTCCAGCCCTGCGACACCGGGCAAGGTCTGGGCAAGCGCGTCGCCCGCGGTCAGCAACGCCATCTTGATCGACTGGGTGCCCTTGTCGGTCCAGGCGAGCAGCGCACTGCCGTCGCTGCGTGGGGCCATGACGGCAGGCGTGTATTCGTCGTTGGGCGCCGCGTTGCCGCCGACCGCCAGCGCGGTCGAGCGCACCCGTTTGTCCAGCGGGTCGCAGGCCGCGGGCGCGGGCGCGGGCGCTGGCGCTGGCGCTGGCGCTGGCGCGGGCGCTGGTGCGGGTGCGGGTGCGGGTGCGGGTGCGGGTGCGGGTGCCGGAGCTGGGCCAGGTGCAGGTGCAGGTGCAGGTGCAGGTGCAGGTGCAGGTGCAGGTGCAGTCGCTACGGGCGTACCGGACACACCATCCTGCGATCCACCGCCGCATGCAGCGAGCACCGCCGCCATGTTCATCAGCAAGGTCACACGGAGCGCACGCGCGGACAGGGGTGTTCGACTGGAAGCCATGGCGAAGGTCTCTTGTTGGATTGCGGCAAACGCCGCTTGGGTGCGCGGCGTGCCGACACGCATTTCAACCGCAGCGTCCACTCAAGTCATGCGCATGGAGTGACCGAGAGTTGACCGCCTTCACAGCCGCGCAGGTGCGAACGCCCTCGTCAACGGGCGTCACGCCATGAGCGGCGTCCGTTCTTTTCCTCACACAGTTCACACGCTGCTGCCACAAAGGCTTGCTGGTTGACGGCCACTCGCCTCAGCGCACCTGGAGGCGACGGATCAAGGCCTCGGTTTGAGCACCAGCGTCCGCACCGCCTCGCCACCCCACACGGGCACGTCTTGCACCTTGCGCCAGGGCTCGACGAAGCGGCTGTAGAGCGGCGAGAACACGATGCCCGATTGCCCACTCGAGAACATGAAGCGCGACTGCGCGGGCTCGCCCAGGTCGAACAGCGCGCGGAACGAGGTGCCCGACTCGTCGAGGTAGAGCTCGCCGGTCGTCACGTCGGGCTTGATGCTCACGCGCGAGTAGTTGACGGTGTAGGTGTCGCCGCCCACCGGCGTGCGCAGCTCGAACCATCGGTTGAGCGGCTTCACGCGGGTGAACGGCCGGTGTTCCGAGCGCGCGATGTGCGCCTTGCCCCATTGCCATGCCGTGACGTCTGCCCCCTGGGCGGCCTGGAGCTCTTCCAGTGCGAGCGTGAACGCAGTGTTGACCTGCTCGCCGCAGGTCTCGGCGGCCGGTGTGGCCTTGTTGTCGCACCACCATCCGTCGTTGCGTTCGAGCACGCCTTCGAGCGCCTCGCGGAAGCTGCGGGTGTTGATCTGCTTCTCGTACAACGGGTCGCCGATCTCGTCGCGAAAGATCGCCTGCGTCAACTGCCGCGCCCAGGCCCAGGCGATGAGCGGTGCAGCCTTGTCGGCCGACATCACCCCATCGAACGCCGCCAGCTCGTGCTGCGCGGCCTGCGCAAGCGGGTGCGCCGCCGTGGCCTTGCGCAGGTAAGGCATCAGCCGCATCGTCGCTGCGGAGAACTCGTCGGCCTGGATGGCGCGCAGGCTCTCCAGGTCGTGCTTGGGCTTGGCGGCCAGCAGCTGCTCGATGCGCTGGTGGCGGTACGGCGCGGCCCATTCGCTGGTCAAAAAATGCGGGTAGTCGAGCGGGTGGATGCGCTGGTTGGCGGTGGCGATCCAGCCGCGCGGCGGGTCGGTCTCGCGCGGCGTCCACGTCGGCTCGAGCACGCCGGCCCAGTCGTAGCGCGCATCCCAGCCTGGCGAGGGCACCAGGCCTTTCAGGTCGTTCTCGGGCTTGCGCACCGGCACGCGGCCGGCCGACACCATGCCGATGTGGCCCTGGTCGTCGGCGATCACGATGTTCTGCATCGGCGCCAGGTACTTGCTCGACACGGCCATCACGTCGGCCACCGTGCGGCTGGTGTTGAAGGCCAGGCCGGCGTCCATGGTGCCGGTGTCCACGTCGAGCGCCGTCCAGCGCATCGCGAGCGCATAGGCCGATGGCGCGCCGGGCGCCGGTGCACCGGTAAGGCCTTCGGTGGCGCCGCCGGCGTCCGAGATCACCGGCCCATGGCGAGTGCTGCGCGCGATCAGCGTCACGTCAGGCTTGCCCCTCACCTTGATGATCTCTTCGACGCTCTTGAACTTGGCCCAACCCTCGGGCGTCTGGTACATCGTGGCATCGTCGGGTTTGATGCGCTCAAGGTAGAGGTCTTGCACGTCGGGTGCGGTGTTGGTGAGTCCCCAGGCCAGGTGCTCGTTCTGCCCGATCACGACGAAGGGCAAGCCCGGCATCGTGGCGCCAGCCACCTTGAAGCCCGGCGCCTCCAAGCGCGCCAGGTACCACAGCGCTGGCGCGGTGAGCTTGAGGTGCGGGTCGTTGGCGAGCAGCGGCTTGCCGCTTTCGGTGTGCGAACCATGCACCACCCAGTTGTTGGAGCCGATGCCTTCCACGCCCGACTCGGGTGCGGCGTTCAGTGCCTGCTGGCCCGTGGTGGCGCTGAGCTTCAGGCCGCGGAACAGCGCGGCGTAGTCGGCCGTGGGCAAGGGCTTGTCACCGGGGTACGGCGGCAGCAGTTCGTTGACGCGATCAACCGGAAACTTGAGCGACATGCGCAGGCGCAGCAGCTCGGCCGACCAGTTGGAGCCCAGGTCCCAGGCCATCATCGTGGCCCAGGCCATGCTGTCTTCGGGCGTCCACGGCTCGGGCTGCACGCCGAGCAGCATGAACTCCGGCGGCCTGGCGCTCAGCTCGTTCTGCACATAGGCGTTGATGCCGGCGGCGTAGGCCGTCAATGCGGCGCGCGAATCGAGGCTGGCCTGCGCGTACTGCTCTGCAGCGACGCGGCGCACGCCGAGTGCGCGCAGGAACTTGTCGGCTTCGATCGCCGACTCGCCGAAGGCTTCGGCCAGTCGGCCGGAGCCGATGCGCCGGTGCGTCTCGAGCTGCCACAGCCTGTCTTGCGCGTGCGCATAACCCAGGCCGAACATCACGTCGTCGCGCGAGGCCGCCTTGATGGTTGGGATGCCATTGGCATCGCGCGCGATGCTGATTTCGGCGTGCGGCCCCTGCATCACCAGCGTGCCCTTGGTGATCGGCAACACGCGGCGGCTGTAGATCCACAACACGGCGGCCACGATGAGCAACACGATCAGCAGCGTCCATGCGCCGCGGCGAAGCCATTTCATGCGTTCTTCCCGTCTCCGTTCATGGGGCGAGAGCGTAACCCGTCGATTGCGTCACACCCCATGGGGCTTGCCCACGCCGCCACAGCGAAGTGGGCGGCCAGTGCGTCGCTTTTTACGCTTTGGGCGGGTAGCGGGCTGCCCACAATTCCTTACATGAACACCGCCATGCAAGAACTCACCTTCAACCACGCCGACCACCTGCCTGCCTTCGGCATGCCGGAAGACCGGCTGGCGCGCATGGCCGCACGTCGTGCCTTCGTCGAGATGAAGACCTGCTTCATGCGCGCCGCGGCCGACATCGAAGGCAACACCGGCGCCCTGCTGCAACGCCAGGTGCGCACGGCCACCGAGGTGATCGAACTCTGGCGCCTGCGCCACGCGCTGCTCAGCGCGCTGCCAGCGGGTCAGGCCAACAGCGAGATGCACCGCCAGGAGTTGATGCAGCAGATCGACAGCGCCTTTCCCGAAGGCGAAGGCAACACGGCTTTCTTGCCGCTGTAAGCGGCTCTCCGCCGCTGAGGTGCGTCTAGCGGCCGCCCACGGCCAGCTTCACGCCCAGCACCACGAACATCGCGCCCGCAGCGCGCTGCAGCCACGTGCCGAGACGGCTTGCACGCGTGCTGCCTGCCAGCCTATCGCGTGCCATGCCCGCCACCCAGGCCACGACCAGCGACACAGCCGTACCGCCCAGTGTGAACAGCAGGCCGAGCAACCCGAATGCCACGGCTTGGTGGCCGCCGTGAGGCTCGATGAACTGCGGCAGGAATGCCAGGAAGAACAGAGCCACCTTGGGGTTGAGCGCATTCGTCAACACACCGCGCCAGAACACGCGGCGGGGGTCGACGGCAGCCGGCGGCAGCGCAGCACCGCCCGCTGACCGCAGCATGCCGATGCCCATCCACACAAGGTAACCCGCGCCAGCCCACTTGACCAGCGTGAACGCCAGGTCAGAGGCCGCCAGCAAGGCCGACAGGCCCAGTGCCGCCAGCGTCACATGGAACAGGCACCCTGCCCCGATGCCCAGTGCGGCCAGCACGCCGGCTCGGCGCCCGCCGGTGGCAGTGTTGCCGGCGACATAGAGCAGGTCGACGCCGGGCGTCACGTTCAGCAGCAAGCCCGCTGCAATGAACAGCGGCAAGTCGTGAATGCCCAGCGTCTCCAGCATGTTCAGCTCACTGCAAGCTGCCGAGGAAGTCGGCCTTGCCCAGTTCGACGCCGTTGTGGCGCAGCAAGGCGTACGCGGTCGTCACGTGGAAGTAGAAATTGGGCATGACGAACTGGTGCAGGTAGCGCTCGCCCTTCATCACGAGCACGCCGGCGCGGCGCGGCACGTTGATATCTTTCTCTTCGGTGCCGATGATCTTGTCGGCATCGACCGATTGCACGAAGGCCAGCGTCTTGGCGATGCGTTCCTTCAGCTGGGCCAGCGTGGTCTCGTTGTCCTCGAACTTCGGTGCCTCGACGCCGCTCAGCCGCGCCACGCCGAATTTCACGCCGTCGCAGGCGATCTGGATCTGGTTCGGGAAGGGCAGCATGTCGGGCGCGAGCCGGCTGGTGATGTAGACGCTCTGGTCGAACTTCTTGGCTTCGGCGTGTGCTGCGGCCTTGTCGAGCCAGGCACTCAGATTGCCCAGCAGTCGAACGAACACCGGCACGCTGGCCGAATACATGGTGATGGACATGGTGTCTCCGGATTTGTCGAGCCCGCATGCTACGTTGAAGCGGCACAATCGACATTTCCCGCCAGCAGTACCTTACTGATGAACATCATCATCCTCGACGACTACCAGGACGCCGTGCGCAAGCTCAAGTGCGCCGCCCGCCTGGAGCACCTGAACGCCAAGGTCTTCACCAACACGGTCAAGGGCATCGGCCAGCTTTCGGTGCGCCTGCGCGACGCCGAGGTGCTGGTGCTCATCCGCGAACGAACGCAGTTCCCGAAGCAACTGCTCGAGAAGCTGCCCAAGCTCAAGATGCTTGCGCAGACGGGCAAGGCCGGCTCCCACATCGACATCGAGACGTGCACACGCCTCGGCATTGCGGTGTCCGAAGGCGTGGGCTCGCCGGTGGCTGCCGCCGAGCTGACCTGGGCACTGATCATGGCCGCCATGCGCCGCCTGCCGCAGTACATCGGCAACCTCAAGCACGGCGCCTGGCAGCAGTCGGGCTTGAAGGCTGCGTCGATGCCGGTGAACTTCGGCATCGGCATGGTGCTCAAGGGCAAGACGCTGGGCATCTGGGGCTTCGGCCGCATCGGCCAACTGGTGGCCGGCTACGGCAAGGCCTTCGGCATGAACGTGCTGATCTGGGGCAGCGAGCAGGCGCGCGAACGCGCCCGCGCCGAGGGCTACGCCGCAGCCGAGTCGCGCGAGGCCTTCTTCGAGGCGAGCGACGTGCTCACGCTGCACCTGCGGCTGGTCGACGGCACGCGCAGCATGGTCACGCTCGAAGACCTGTCGCGCATGAAGTCGACCGCGCTGCTGGTCAACACCTCGCGCGCCGAGCTGATCGAAGAAGGCGCGCTGGTGTCGGCACTCAATCGCGGCCACCCGGGCATGGCGGCCGTCGACGTGTTCGAGACCGAACCCATCCTGCAGGGCCACCCGCTGCTGCGGCTCGAAAACGCTGTCTGCACGCCGCACATCGGCTATGTGGAGCAAGACAGCTACGAGCTCTACTTTGGCGCCGCCTTCGACAACGTGGTGAATTTCGTCAACGGCACCCCCACCGGCATCGTGAACCCCGCGGCACTCAAGGTCTTGCGCGGATGATCGAAGGCGGAGTCGCCGCGCACCAACAGTTCAGAGCCCGGAGCTGCATCCTTGCCCCAGCACGATGACGAGCCCGCGATGCGCGAGCCCACGTCGTGCACCGAGCTCTTCGTCGTCTTCACGCGGCTCGCCCTGCAAGGCTTCGGTGGCGTGCTCGCGGTCGCGCAGCGGGAGCTGGTGGAGCGGCAGCGCTGGCTGAACCCGCCACAGTTTCTTGAACTGCTCTCGACCGCACAGGTGCTGCCCGGGCCCAACGTGGTGAACCTCGCGCTGATGATCGGCGACCGCTTCTTCGGGCTGCGCGGCGCCCTCTCTGCGTTGGGTGGCATCTTGCTCGTGCCGCTGGTCATCGTGCTGGCAGCAGCCGCTCTCTATGCCCAATACGCACATCACCCCTTGGTGAACCAGGCGCTGCGCGGCATGGGGGCCGTGGCGGCCGGTTTGATCATCGCCACCGCGATCAAGCTGCTGCCCACGCTCAAGGGCAACCCGCTGGGCCGCGTCGGCAGCCTGCTGGTCGGCGCCCTCACCTTCGTGCTGGTGGCGGTGCTGCGCCTGCCGCTGTGGTGGGTGGTCCTCGGGCTGGGTTCGCTCGCCGTGGCCGTGGCCTGGCTCAAGCTCAAGCAGCCGCAATGAACTCGCTCACCGCTGTGCAGTTCTTTGCGCTGTTCATGCACTTCGCTGCATTGAGCCTCATCGCCGTGGGCGGCGCCATCACCACCGCACCCGACATGCACCGCTACCTGGTGAACGAGCATGGCTGGATCAGCAACGAGCAGTTCACTGCCTCGGTAGCGCTGGCGCAGGCCGCCCCAGGGCCGAACATCCTCTTCGTCGCGGTGATCGGCTACAACGTGGCGGGTCTGGCGGGTGCGCTGGCTGCGATGGCCGGCATCATGCTGCCCTCGAGCACGCTGACGCTCTATGCGACGCGATGGGCACGCGCACGGCGCGAGACGATCGGCGTGCGGGCCTTCAATGCCGGCCTCGCGCCATTGACCTTGGGTCTGCTGTTGTCGACGGGGTGGATCTTGTCGGAGCCCGCACGAGACAGCATTGGCGCTGTCGTGCTGGTGGCCGTCACCGTGCTGGTGATGGTGAAGACGCGGGTGAGCCCGATGTGGCTGATCGCGCTGGGTGCGGTCGCAGGGATGCTCGGGCTGGCCTGAGAAGCTGGCGGCTCTCCCTCAGACGGAAAGCGCTTCTTCGAGCATGGCCGGCATGTCGGCCAGGTCGTTCTGCACTTGTGCCGACAGGCCTTCGGGCAAGTCGCGCAGCGCGCCGCTGTACATGAAGACTTCGGTGCCACCTTCTTGGCCGATCTTGAGTACCACGCTCATCAGCAGATCGGGCTGTGCATCGGGCGTTTCCATCTGCACCGGCGTGCCGCCCTGCGACGACTCGAGCACGATCACATAGCGTGACTCGCCCGTTTGCGCGTTGACCACTTGCGGCAGGCAGGCCAGCACGTGCATGCCATGGCGCTGTGCGCTCGCCTCGATGCGATGCACCGTCTCGGAGACGCTGTATCGGCTGACCCGCGTCAGCGTGAGGCGCTCTTCGCCGGCGAAGGCACGGCCCCCGCTGACGGCAGCCACCATGATCGCAATGCCGCTGGTCATCCAAAAGCGAAACGGGTTCTTCATCAACTTCTCCTGGGCACGAGCGGCAGACCTTACGGCTCGACTCCATGAGGGTCAAGGCGTTTGCCGGCTAAAAAAAGTAAAGGTTTATGTCGCACCGCAGCATCGGCGACAGAGCCTTGTGCGAAGCAATATGCGCGTCCTGTGTGACACGCAGTTGACCCACTTCCAGCGTGGGTTTCTCGGATCCTTCGTCGAGAGCTTTACTTCGTGCCGAAGATCTTGTCGCCCGCGTCACCCAGACCCGGGATGATGTAGCCGATCTCGTTCAAGTGGCTGTCGATCGCTGCCGTCCAGCAGCGCACTTCGGGGTGCGCTTTCTGCAGCGCAGCCACACCCTCGGGCGCAGCGACAAGCACCAGCGCACGCACGTCCGTGCAGCCACGGCGCTTGAGCAGGTCGATGGTCGCGATCATCGAGCCAGCAGTTGCGAGCATCGGGTCGACGATCAGCGCAGTGCGCTCATCGAGGTGGCCCACGAATTTTTCGAAGTAGTGCTCGGGCTGCAAGGTCTCGTGGTTGCGGCTCAGGCCCACGACGCTGACCTTGGCATTGGGGATCATGTCGAGCACACCGTCGAGCATGCCGAGACCCGCTCGCAAGATTGGCACGACGGTGACCTTCTTGCCCTTCACCTGGTCGATCTCGACCGGGCCGCTCCAGCATTCGATGGTGGTCTTCTCAAGCGGGAAATCGGCGGTCGCTTCGTATGCGAGCAATCGGCCGAGCTCATTGGTCAGGTCGCGGAACTTCTTGGTCGAGATGTCGTGCTCACGCAGCAGGCCGATCTTGTGCTTGACGAGAGGGTGATTGACTTCGATGACGGGCATGACGGTCTCTCAGTGAAGTGACGAGCGAATCTGGCAGCAACCGTGCTGTGAAAGGCATTCTTTTGGACGCAAAGGTCGCGAAGGAAGACGCAAAGGTCGCAAAGAAAAAATGTTTCCTTGGCGTTCTCTGCGTTCTTCCTTGCGTTCCTTGCGTCAACCCCTTGAGCTTTCTTCACCCGCCGCGCTGACGCAAAGCCTCGTACAGGCACACGCCCGAAGCCACTGACACGTTCAAGCTTTCCACCGCGCCCTTCATCGGCAGGCGAACCAGCTCGTCACAGGTGCGGCTGGTGAGCTGGCGCATGCCCGCGCCTTCGGCGCCGAGCACCAAGGCCACCGGGCCGCTGAGGTCCAGCTCGTAAAGCGACTTCTGCGCGTCGTCCGAGGTGCCGATGATGCGGATGTCTCGTTCCTTCAGTTCGTTGAGCGTGCGCGCGAGGTTGGTCACCATGAAATACGGCACCGTGTCGGCCGCACCGCTCGCCACCTTGGCCACCGTGGCGTTCACGCCGACGGCGTGGTCCTTGGGTGCGATCACGGCATGCGCGCCCGCACCGTCGGCCACGCGCAGGCACGCGCCCAGGTTGTGCGGGTCGGTGATGCCATCGAGCACCAGCAGCAGCGCCGGGCCGTCGACGGCATCGAGCGTGTCATCGAGCGAATGGCTCATCGCCACCACCTCGACGCGCGCCACCACGCCCTGGTGGCGGTGCGTGCCGCACATCTTCTGCAGACGGTCGTCGTCGCTGTCGACCAGCTTCGCGCCGGCCTCCTTGGCGCGCTCCACGAACTGCTTCATGCGCTGGTCGCGCCGTGTCGCGTCGACGTGGATCTCGATGATGGACTTGGGTGCGGTCTTCAGCCGCACCGTGACGGCGTGGAAGCCGAAAAGGATCTTATTGCTCATGTTCCGATGGTAGCTGCCGCCTTCACGCCAGCGCCCGATCCACCACCGCGATCAGGTCGTTGTAGTGGTACGGCTTGGCCAGGTAGGCATCGCAACCAGCAGCGAGGATGCGCTCGGCATCGCCTTTCATCGCCAGCGCCGTGAGCGCCACCACCTTGATGTGCGCGGTCTTCGGCGCCTGCTTGAGCAGGCGGGTGATGGCCAGGCCGTCCTTGCCCGGCATCTGCACGTCCATCAAGATCAGGTCGGGCAGCTGCTCTCCGGCGATGCGCAGGCCGTCTTCTCCGCTGCCGGCGGGCAGCACCGCGTGCCCGGCCTTTTGCAGCACCAGCTGCGCGAGCTTGAGGTTGTGCAGGTTGTCTTCGACGACGAGGATGGTGGCCATGCAAGTTTCCCTCAGGTGCCGTGCCGCGACCGAGACTCAGGCATCCGGTTGCCGCTTTCGCGCCAACGCACGCTTCACCTCGGCGACCAGGCCGATGGAGTTGAAGTGGGTCTTCTCCATCACCTGCTGCACCTTGCCGCGCAACCGCTCGCGGTCGTCGCGGGTGAGCAGCTTGGCAGTGAGCACGATGATCGGAATGTTCGCCGTCTTGGGGTTGTTGCGCAGGCCGTGCACGACGTCGAAACCCGACACCTGCGGCATCATGAGATCGAGCACGATCAGCGCCGGCGGCTCGTTGCGCACCTGGTCGAGCGCTTCCTGCCCACCATACACGCCCAGCGGCATGTAGCCCGCGACCTGCAGGTACTTGCTGACGAGTGCCACGGCCTTGGGGTCGTCGTCGACCACCATCACCCGGGCATCGGTGGGCGGCTCATCGAGCCCCGCGGCGGCCAGCGCGGCCAGCAGCTCACCCTGCGTTACCGGCTTCACCAGCACCTGCGAGGCACCGAGTGCAAAGCCGCGCTGCGCTTCGTCGGTGATGGAGACGATCACGACCGGGATGTGGCTCGTCTCGGGCTGGTCTTTCAGGCGCGCCAGCAGCTCCCAGCCGTCCATTCCCGGCAAGATGATGTCGAGCACCAGCGCGGCCGGGCGCAGCACGGCCGCGCGTGCCAGGCCCTCTTCGGCGTTGCGCGAGAACTCCACGCGGTAGCCCTGTGACTGCAGCTGCAGTCGCATCAGGTTGGCGGCGCGCGGGTCGTCTTCGATCACCAGAACCATTGGGCCGGAGCCCGGCTCCGCTTCACCAGGCTCGCCGAGCACGCCTTGCACGATGATCTGCTCCGGTACCAGCTCGACCGGTTCTTCGGCTTCTCGCCACGGCAACCACACCGTGAAGACGGAACCGCCTCCTGCGGCGCTGCGCACCATCACGCCGCCACCATGCAACTCGGCCAACCGCTTGACCATGGTCAGCCCCAGCCCTGTGCCCGCGTACTGCCGCGAGAGCGACGAATCGATCTGCACGAAGGCCTGGAAGAGCTGCTGCAAGTCGTCCGGCGCGATTCCGATGCCGGTGTCGGTGACGCGGATCTGCAGGTAGCGCTCGCAGTCGATGCGTTCCGGCTTGAACACCCGCGTGTCTGCCGCATCGCGCATGGCCTCGACCATCTGGCTCGGCACGCGCTCGATCGAGAGCACCACGCTGCCGCCTTCGGGCGTGAACTTGAGCGCGTTGGAAACGAGGTTGTAGACGATCTGCTTGGCCTTGCGCAGGTCGATGCGCATGCGGCCTAGCTCGGCTGCCGTCTCGACGCTGAGGCGAACCCGCGCCGCGGTCGCCCGCTCGCGCAGCACCGACAAGGCACTGTCGCCCAGCTGCGCCGGCTCGGCCACTTCGAGTTCGAGCTGCACGTGGCCCGATTCCACCTTGGACAGATCTAGGATGTCGTTGATCAGCGAGAGCAGGTGCTTGCCGCTGGCATGGATGTCGCCGATGTATTCCTTCTGCTCGGCCGGCATCTCGCCGGTCATGCCGTCTTTCATGATCTCGGAGAAGCCGATGATCGCGTTCAGCGGCGTTCTCAGCTCGTGCGACATGTTGGCGAGGAACTCGCTCTTCATTCGGCTGGCCCGTTCCAACTCGGCGTTCTTGCGCTGGATGTCTTCGCCGCGCGCACGAAGCTGATCGGCCAGCAAGGACAACTCTTCGAGCTGGCCGAGGTTGTGCAGGGCCACGCCCAATTGCGCCCCCAGGCGATCGACGAACTCGCGGTCGCGGTCGGCCAGGCGCGCACTCGCGGCCAGCACCAGCACGCCCAGCAAGCGCCCCTGGTGCTGCACCGGGCAGGTCAGCATGGCGGCAGGGTGCACAGTGGCCAGGCCGGTTTCGATGCGCCAGCCCGCGGCGTTGTCAAAGCCTTCGAGGTACACCGACTTGCCGTTGCGCGCGGCGGCACCGATCGGCCCTTCGTCCATGCGCAGCGAGCTCTTGATGTCGGCCGGCGTGGCGCGCGAGGCGGCCAGGCGCAGTGCGCCGCCCCACTCCTCATGCGCATAAAAGGCGGCCACTGGAAACAGCGGGTTGTCGCACAGCAGCTCGAGCGTGCCTTGGAGCACCGCAGCGCGGTCGTTCTCGGCGTTGTAGAGCGTCAATGCCCGCGCATGAACCGTGTCGTAGGCGCGCTCTCCAGCCACCTGCACTT
Source organism: Rhizobacter sp. P2_G4 (assembly GCF_056403575.1). Lineage (NCBI taxonomy): Bacteria > Pseudomonadati > Pseudomonadota > Betaproteobacteria > Burkholderiales > Sphaerotilaceae > Rhizobacter > Rhizobacter sp. P2_G4. The sequence goes on from NZ_JBFUFG010000007.1 coordinate 61,320, forward strand.
CAGCCATCTGGCGCGCCCGCAGGTCTTTGTACATGCGCCAGAAAACCATCGGCAGCAGGGCCAGCAGCAAGGCAACGAAGGCCGCGAAGATCCACGCCGTGGCGTTCGACCGCTGCTGCTCCAGGTCTTGGCGCAGGGCGAGCAGACGGTCTTCTTCCTGGCTCATCGAATCGATGAGCGGCCGGACGTTGTTCAGCGCTTGCGCGCCCATCTCGATGCGCTGCTCGGGCGAATAATTGGTACCGCTGATCACCAGGGCCTCGGCCCTGCGATAGAGCTGGATGCGAATGTCCAGCTCGCGCCGCAGGATGGTCAGCCGCTCGCTTTGCGAAGCGTTGTCGGCGGTGAGGCGGCCCAGTTCGCCCAGGCCTGTCTCGATCGATCCGACGGCCTCGTCACGTTCGCCACGGTAGATGGTGTTGCGCGTGACCAGGAAGGCCCTCTGCCCGGCCTCGGCGCGGTACACGCTGGACTCCAGGTCGTTGATGACGCTCCTGACCTGATGCGTGTGGCTCACGTAGGCCGAAGCGGCCACCGTCTGCTGGGAGAAGTCCCATGCGAACCAGGCCAGCGCCAGGATGGCGACGGCAGCGGCGGTGATGCCGCCCATGGCGAGTTGTTGCGTTGACAGGGATCTCATTGCACTCCTCAGGCCTCGCACGGTAGCGGCGTGCACAAGACCCTTCAACTGACACAAGTGTCAGGGAGGAAAACGAGAGGGTGGCCGCGGTGCGCGGCCGGTTGAACTAGCGAATCGCTACTGCACGAAGCGGTTGCCGCGCGACAGGATGGTCAGCTCGACCCAGTTGCTGCCTTGGTGGCTGGTCGGCGAAAAGTTGAGCGAGTAGCCGTTCAGGTCGACGCGGCCCAGCGAGCCCATGGCTTGCAGGATGCTTTCGCGCGTGGGCTTGGGGCCGGCCTTCTTCAGCGCAGCCACGAGTGCCTTGGCCGCGATGCACGACTCGAGCGAGGTGTAGTCGAGCTTGGCCCCGTTGAGAGCGTTCAAGGCCTCGGCACACTCTTTCACCAACGGCACCGAGACCTGGTTGGATGCACGGGGTGACGGGATCACCTGGGCCACGATGGTGCCGCGCGCCAGGCCGCCGACCGATTCGGCGAGCTCATCCGGGTTGACGAACGACAAGGCTGCCACGGGCACGACGGTGCCCTTCTCGCTGGACACCTTGAGAAAGTCACTGACGGCGCTGTACTGGGTGGTGGCAAGCACGTAGTGGGGAGCATCCTTGAGCACAGCGTCAATCGCGGCTGCGTCCATCGGCGCGCCGCGCTTCACCGCCACGCCCTTGGGCTTCGCCAGGCTGGCTTCAGTGAACGCGCTGGCGACGGTCTCGTAGTTGCTGCGGCCCACTTCGTCGTCGTAGTGCAGCACCACCGCCTTGGTCGAACCGACGCTGCGCTTGGCCTCCACGATCTTCTGGGCCTCTTCCTTGTAAGACGCACGGATGGTGAAGACGTTGGCGTGGCTGCGCAGGCTGGCCGAGCCGCTGAAGGGCGCGAAGAACAGCATGTTGTTCTGCGCCGCGATGGGCAGCGAGTCGATGCTGTTGGTGGCCGAGTTGTAGCCGAACAGCACCATCGCGCCACTCTGGCTGATCAGCTGCTGAGTGTTCTCGAGCGCGCGCTGGCGGTTGTTGGCGTTGTCGAGCGTCACGAGCTGGATCTTGTGGGGCAGCGCGTTGCTTGCGTTGGCCTTGGCGAACACGGCTAGCGCACCATCGCGCATGTCGCGGCCGATGTCGGCGTTGGGGCCGCTCAAGGCGACCGACTGTCCGATCACGATGTCTTGCGACCAGGCCGCTTGTGCGCCCGTCAAGGCCAGCAACAGGACGGCAATGCTCTTCTTCATGTCAGCTCTCCAACCACGAGGAATCAGGCGACGGGCGCCATCACGGCGCCGCTTGAGTGGATCGAGCTTAGTCGGCAGCGCACTTACTTTGCTCACCCCAAAAGGCGAACAAGTTCACGCGATGTGCTTGCAGACGATGAAGACGTGATCGATTGCACTGCGCCGCTCGTGCATTCGCGCACTGCGTGCGCTAGGCATCACCTAGTGCAAACCCTTGGTTCCACGCGTCACTGCAGCGCTCGCACGGCCATCAAGAGTCCGATGAGCACCGGCTGGTGCAGCATGTAGAAGCTGAGCGACCAGCGGCCCAGCGTGGCCAGCGGCGACATGACCGCAGGCAGTGCGCCAGTGACCCACTCGCGCCGGTTCTTCAGCACCCATTGGCCGGCGGCCAGGCCCCACCACATCACGCCGATCCAGGGCAGCAGCGGCGCGTAGTCTTCGGTGACGGGCTTTTGCGTCACGAGGCCCACCCAGTTGGTGAGACGCGAGTCGAAGAAGCTGTCTCGCACGACATGCGGCAAGGCGATGGCCAACAGGCCCAGCGGCCACAGCCACGGCCCGAAGCGGGCCGTGAGCCGCGTGATGATCAGCATGAGCGCGATGCCATGGAGCACACCGAAGCTGATGTAGCTGCGCGGGAACATCAGGTACGAGCCGGCCGTGACCAGCAGCGCGCAACCCGCCACCTGCGCCCAGCGCCGCCAGAAGCGCGGCCAGCCCTGCCCTTGCTCCCACGCTACCGCCTGCCCGAAGCCGGCGCAGAAGAGAAACACGCTCACGATCACCGAACGCTGAACCGTCCAGAACGGGTCGCCGTAGAAGTTCTGCTGGATGAACTTGTAGTAGTTCAGGTCGAAGCAGAAATGAAACGCCGCCATCCACAGGATGGCCACGGCGCGCAAGGCATCGAGGCGGTCGAAGCGGCTCGCCGATCGCTCAGCCTGCACGATTACTTCATGCCCACGCGAGACACCGTCATCGCGTCGATGCGGTCGAGGTGGGCGCCGAAGGTACTTGCATCCTGGAAGCCGATCACGCGCGAGCCGGCCAGCTCGCCGCCAGCGGGCGCGAAGAACAGCAAGGCGGGCGGGCCGAACAAGGTGTACTTGCGCAGCAGCGCCTTGTCGTTCTCGTTGTTGGCCGTGACGTCCACTCGCAGCAGCGTGAGGCCCGCCATCTTCTGGCGCACTGCTTCATTGGTGAAGGTGAACTTCTCGAACTCCTTGCAGGCGACGCACCAGTCGGCATAGAAGTCGAGCATCACGGGCTTGGTGGCGCTGCGAACGGCAGCGTCGAGGTCGGCCAGGCTCGCAATCGGCTGGAACTTCAACTCGGCACTTGAAGCCTGCTGCGCCGCACCGCCACGCAGATGCGCCAGCGGGCGCGCAAGGTCGTGGCCGCCCGATGCAGCACCGAGCACCTGAGCCACCGCAAACACGCCGAGCAAGAGGCCGAGACCCTTGGCAATCTGCTGCACCGGCGTCGACGGCGTGGGCAACGAACGCAGCGCGCCGAGGTAGACCGCAGCCACGACCAGCACCACCGCAGCCAGCAGCATGACCGCCGAGATCGGCAGCACCGGCGACACCATCCACACCGCCACGGCCAGCAGCATCACGCCGAAGGCATGCTTCACATGCTCCATCCAGCCACCGGCACGCGGCAGCAAGGCACCGGCCGACAAACCCAGCAGCAGCAACGGCACGCTCATGCCCACGGCCATCGAGAAGAGCGCGGTGCCGCCAAGCACCACATCGCGCGTCTGGCTGATGTAGACGAGTGCGCCGGCTAGCGGTGCGGCCACGCACGGGCCGACGATCAGCGACGAGATGCCGCCCATCACGAACACGCCCAGGTGCTGGCCGCCCTTGAGGCCCTGCGAAGCCTGGGTCAGCTTGCTTTGCAGCGCGGCAGGCATCTGCAGCTCGTAGGCACCGAACATCGACAGCGAGAACACCGCCAGCACCAGCGCAAAGGCGCCAAGCACCCACGCGTTCTGCAACGCCGCGCCCAGGCCTTCGCCAGCGAGCGCCGAGGCCACGCCGAAGCCGGTGTAGACCAGCGCCATGCCCAGGGAATACGCCAGCGCGAGCGAGAACCCACGCGCCTTGGAGGTGCCGCCGCCCTGCCCCACGATGATGGACGAGAGGATCGGCATCATCGGCAGCACGCAGGGTGTGAACGAGAGGCCCAGGCCCAGCAGCACGAAGAGCCCGATCACGAGGGCCGGATTGCCGGACTTCAATGCGCGCGAAACCTCTCCCTGCTCTTCGGCGCCGGCTGCTGCGCCGACCTGGGTGGATGCGGCGGCGGTGCTTTGAGCCGCGGGCGCCAGGGCCGAGAGTGTGGCCTGGCTGTTTGCTGTCACACCAGCCGACGGCCAGGCCGCAGCCTGGGCTTCGCTCAGCAAGGTGAAGCGCGCGCCACCGCCCGGCCCTTGCCCGGGTTCGACCTTGAACGCCCGCTTCTGCGGCGAATAGCACAGGCCCTTGTCGGCACAACCCTGGTTGCCCACGCTCAGCTTGTATGGGGTCGTCGGGGCCTGCTGCAGCGGGACCACGAGGGTGACCAAGTCGCGGTAGTACTCGACGTCTTTCTGGAAGGTCTCGTCGAACTTGATCTTGCCCTTGGGCACCTGCAGCTCGGCCATCTTCACGCTGTCGGGCGCGATCTCAGCGTTGAGGCGCTCGCGGTAGAGGTAGTAGCCGGGTTCGATGTCGAAGCGCACTTCAACGTGGGTGGCGTCGACCGAGCGAGCGGAGAGGCGAAATGCCTGCTCCGGGTCGAGAAAGTCATCGGCGGCCAAGGCGGCGCTTGCAAGCACCAGCCCGGTCAGCGCCACAAACAGGGCGCGCATTGCGTATCGAGGGAATCCCCAGGTCTTCATGTCATCTCGCTGTTCATCTGGCCGTGCCCAGACAGGCCACATTGTGCGACTGCAGAAACGACCCTGCGTTCCCATCCGTAACGTGACATCGTGCCCGAGCCGTGGATTTCGCTTGGCGGGACGCCCGTGCTGCGGTCTCAGTGGGTGGCGCGGATTCGTCCGACCGCTGCCTCCAGGTCCGTCCACGCCGGTTTATCAGGCGCAAACCGCTGCCGCATGTAGCTGGCCAGCTCGGCGATCTGCCGGTCGTTCAGGCTGTGGCGAAACGCCGGCATGAAGCCGATGTCGCGCGAGGCCGGCCGCTGGATGCCCTCGAGGATCACGCGGACCAGGTTGTCGGGCCTTGTGCTGTGCAGGTTGCTGTTGAGCGCCAGCGGCAGGTTCACGCCGAGCAGCGTCGGCCCGTCGCCGTCGTGGTGGCAGGCGCTGCAGGCACCGCTGAACAGGCGCTGGCCAGCATCGAGCCGGGCCGCCGACCGGGCCTGCGCGTCGACCACGATCTGCTCGGCGCGCTGCGGCAATCCGTCGGCGGCGGGGTTGAAGGAAGCGAGGTAGCCCGCCATGGCGCGGATGTCGACATCGGGCAGCGAGCTGAGCTCCTTCACCACCGGGGCCATCGGCCCGGCGGCGATGCCGTGCTGCTGCGTGTGGCCGTGGCGCAGGTAGCGGTACAGCTCATCGGCAGACCAGGGCAGCGGGGCGTGGCTGAGCGCAGTCAGTGCCGGCGCTTCCCAGCCTTCGACCATGGCGCCTGCGAGGTAGGCCTGCCCACCCTGCTCCGCGCCGAAGGCGTTGCGGGGGGTGTGGCACGCACTGCAGTGGCCGAGGCCGTTGACGAGGTAGGCGCCGCGGTTCCATTCCGCACTGCGTGCCGGGTCGGCGCGGTAGGGCGCGGGGTCATGGAACAGCGCGTTCCAGCCGGCCATCAGCGAGCGCTGGTTGAACGGGAAGCGCAGCGCGTTCTCGGGTGTCACCGAGCGCACCGCGGGCTGCGCCATCAGGTAGGCGTACAGCGCGGTCAGGTCGTCATCGCTGGTCTTCGCGAAGGCGGTGTACGGGAACACCGGGTACAGGTGGCGACCGTCGCGCGAGATGCCTTCGCGCATCGCCCGCTGGAAGGCGGAGAACGACCACTGGCCGATGCCGGTCTCGACGTCGGGCGTCAGGTTCGTCGTGTGGACCGTGCCGAACGGTGTCTCCATCGCCCGCCCGCCTGCGTTCGGCAGGCCGCCCGCGGCCGTGTGGCAGACCGCGCAGTCACCAACCGCTGCAAGCTGGCGGCCGCGTTCGATGGTGGCTGCTGTGTAGACCGATGCATCGGGCCGCGTGACCGGGGCGATCGCTGGCCGCCAACCAACGATGGCCGCGCCGAGACCCACCGTTCCCGCCAGCAGCGCACCGGCGCGTGCCCACGCTCCGCGCCTTCGTGGCCACGGCGCGTCAGCAGGCGGTGAACGCCGAGGCTCAGGCGCAGAAGCGGCCGATGCGTCCGGCGCCGGCAGCGCATTCAATGCTGCGCGCACCAGCTCAGGTGTGAACGGCGGCTGGCGAAAGCGCACGCCGGTGGCGTCGAAGATCGCGTTGGCGATCGCCGCCGTGCCGGGCACCGACGACGACTCGCCCGCCCCCAGTGGCGGCTCGCTGGGCCGCGGCATCGTCATCACCTCGATGACCGGCACCTCGCGAAAACTCAGCAGCGGGTAGCTGCCCCACTCGAGGCTTTGCACGCCGGTCTGGCGGTCGACGTCGACCCGCTCCTTCAGCGCGCGGCTGGTGGTCTGCAGCACGTTGCCGTGGATCTGGTGCTGCACGCCCGCCGGGTTGACCATCAGGCCCGCGTCGTGGCCGACGACGACGCGCTTGACGTGCACCTCACCCGTGGTCCGGTTCACCTCGACGTCGGCCACCCAGGCCGCCCACGCGGCGCCGTATCCGGGCCAGCGGCTGTGCACATAGCGCGCGTAGGCGAAGCCCTGGCCGTGCAGCAGATCACCGCTGGCGCCCTGCTGCTGCGGTTTCGTGTGTGCCAGCCAGCCGGCCCGACGGGCAGTCGCTTCCACCAATTCGGCGGCACGCGGGTCTTTGAGGTGACGCAGGCGGAACTCGACCGGGTCGGCACCTGCCGCAGTCGCCAGTTCGTCAACGTAGGACTCATGTGCGAACGAATTCGGCAGTGCCGACACGCCGCGCAGCCACGACGCGCGCAGGATCGGCGGCATGTCGTTGACGCTGACACGCAGGTTGCCGTAGTCGTAGGGCGGGCGCGCCGTGCGGTCGCCCATCTCGTAGGCCTGCGCGGTTGGTTCGATCGTGCGGGTCAACAACAGCGCGAGTGTCGGCGCGCCGTTCGACGGGTACGAGGTCTGAAAGTCGTAGGCCGCGACCGAGCCGTCGGCGTTGAGGCCGCCGTTGACCTCCATCAGCTGCGCAGCGCCTTTGGGCTCCCACGCGTTCTCCTGCTCGCGCGTGAGCTGCACGCGCACGGGCGCTCCCACCGCGCGGGACAGCAGCGCCGCATCCGCGGCCACGTCGTCGGCACCGTTGCGGCCGTAGCAGCCGGCGGCTTCCATGCGGATCACGTCGATCGCCACGTCGGCCAGCCCCGTCAAGCGGGCCAGGTCGGCGCGCAGCACGTGCGGGTTCTGCGTGCCGGCCCACACGGTCATGCGTGGCCCTTGGTCCGATTCCCCATACCACTCGGCCAGCGCGCACGACGGGCCGATGGAAGCGTGCAGCTGATAGGGCCACACATAGCTGCGCGGCATGACCTGGTCGGCAGCCGCCAGCGCAACGTCAACGTCGCCTTCATCGACCAGCCGCCGTTGCGTCGACGGGTTGGCGCGCAGTGCGCTGGCCAGGTCGCTGACATCCGGCAAGCCCGGCCACCCGCGCCACCGCACCTGCAGTTCACGCGCGGCCTGTTCGGCCTGCTCTTCTCGCTCGGCAACCACGCCGACGAAGTCGCGAATCACGACCACTGCGCGCACGCCGGGAATGTGCGCGATCGACGACTCGTCGACCGCCTCCAGCGTGTTGCCGATGAAGTCGCCATGGTCGGCACCGGCATACGGAGGGCGCACGACGCGGCCGTGCAGCATGCCGGGCACGCGCATGTCGTGCACGAAGCTCAGCTCGCCGGTGGCCTTGGCAGGAATGTCGACCCGTGGCTGCGAGGTGCCGACGAGGCGGTAATCGCCTGGGGGCTTCAGCGGTGTGGTGAGGTCGAGCCGCAACTCGACGTGTTGACCCGCGACCAGCTCGGCATAACGCACGCTGCGCGACGGGTCGGCGGCGATGCACACGACACCGTCACGCACCGCCAGCGCTTCGGCCGGTGCCTTCAAGACTTCGGCCGCACGGGCCACGAGCCAATGGCGAGCCTGCGCCGCTGCCAGCCGCAGCGGCTGCGCGTGGATCTGGATCGACGCGCTGGCGATCGTCGCGCCCTGGTTGGGCGCGCGGGCGGTGTCGCCCAGCACCATGTTGAGCTGCGCCAGCGACACGTCGAGTTCTTCGGCGGCAATCTGCGCGAGCGCCGTGCGGATGCCGGTGCCCAGGTCCACATGGCCGTTCAGCGCAGTGACACTGCCGTCGTCCCACACCGCAATCAGGATCTCGACCCCTTCGGCCGGGTTGGCCGCCACCTGCGCGGGTTGGCCTGCGACAGGTGGCAGCGACGGTGGCGGGTCACGAACGACCAGCAGCACACCCGCGGCCGCATGGAAACTTTCGCGCGTATGTGGAACGTCAGCGCGCCGGCTCATCGCTGATCCGCAAGCGCCAACAGCTGCGCCGCCCGCTGCACGGCCCGCACGATCTCGACATGCGTGCCACAGCGGCACAGGTTGCCCGACAGTTCGCTGCGAATGCGCGCCTCGCTCGGGTTGGGCTCACGCGCCAGCAAGGCCGTGGCCATCATGATCATGCCGTTGAGGCAGTAGCCGCATTGCGCGGCCTGCTCGTCGATGAAGGCTTGCTGCACCGGGTGCAGTTGATCGCGTGTACCCAGGCCTTCGAGCGTGGTGATGCTGCGGCCGGCGACACCGCCCACCGGGATCACGCAGGCCCGCGCCGCAGTGCCGTCGACCAGCACGGTGCAGGCACCACACTCGCCGAGGCCGCAGCCGAACTTCGGCCCGTTGAGGCCGAGGTCGTTGCGCAGCACGGTGAGCAACGGTGCATCGGCCGGCACAGGCAAGCTGTGGGTGTGGCCGTTGACCGTGAGGCTCAGCATGGCGCTCATCCCAAGACGATGTCTCCCGACTGGATGCGCTTCACGCCCTTAGTGGCCATCTGCTTCCATGCAGCCGCCAGCGAGCCGTTGAGGTCGATGGCGCGTGTGGCGTCTTCGATCACATAGGTCTCGAAGCCGGCCTTGCGTGCATCCATCGCCGTCCACGCTACACAAAAATCAGTGGCAAGGCCAGTCACGTAGACCGTCTTGATGCCGCGTGCCTTCAGGTAGCCGGCCAGGCCGGTGGCGGTCTTGTGGTCTGCTTCGTCAAATGCCGAGTAGCTGTCCATCTCCTTGTGGAAGCCCTTGCGGATGATGATCTGCGTGGTCGGCAACTTCAGGTCCTTGTGCAGCGCCGCGTCATCGGTGCCCTGCACGCAATGGTCGGGCCACAGCACCTGGGTGCCGTAGTTCAGCTTGGTGGTCTCGAACGGCTTCTTGCCCTGGTAGGTGCTGGCGAACGAGGCGTGGCCGGGCGTATGCCAGTCCTGCGTCACGACGATGTTCTGGAAGGCTGCCGAGAGCTTGTTGATCACCGGCACCACCGCCTCGCCATCTTTCACCGGCAGCGTGCCGCCGGTGACGAAGCAGTTCTGCACGTCGACCACGATCAACGCGCTCTTCGCATCGGGCGTGATCTTCGCGGCGGCAAAACTGCCACCCGTCAAGGCGACGAGGCCGGTGCCGGCGAAGGCCTTCAACAGGGTGCGGCGGGCGGGCGTGTGCATGGTGAAACTCCTGGGGTTGGGATGGAGGGGCAAAAGCAAGCGAGATGCCGGCAGGCGTCTCAGACGCTGAGGTAATTGCGCCGCACCTCTTCGTTGACCGACAGCTCGGCCATCGAAGACTGGTGGCGGATCTGGCCCTTCTCGAGCACATAGGCCCGGTCGGACACCAGCTCCGCGAAATGCATGTTCTGCTCCGACAGCAGGATGCTCACGCCCTGCGCCTTCAGCTCGAGAATCATCTGCGCCATCTGCTCGACGATCACCGGCGCCACGCCCTCGCTGGGCTCGTCGAGCAGCACCAGGTACGGGTTGCCCATCAGCGTGCGCGCAACTGTCAGCATCTGCTGCTCGCCGCCGCTCATGCGGCCGCCGGGGCGGTCGGGCATCTCGCCGAGGTTGGGGAACAGCTTGAACAGCTTTTCGGCCGTCCACACCGGCGCTGCGCTGCCGTCGGCCCAGGTGCGCGGGGGCTGTTTGCCGACTTCGAGGTTCTCCATCACCGTGAGGTCGGCGAACACACGGCGGTCTTCGGGCACGTAGCCGAGGCCCAGGCGAGCCACCTCATGCGGCTCGGCGCGCGACACGTCGCGACCGAGGAATGAGACCGTGCCCTTGCGCTTGGCGAGCATGCCCATCAGCGCCTTCAGCGTCGTCGACTTGCCGGCGCCGTTGCGGCCCATCAGTGCGACGACCTCGCCGCGGTTCACCTGCAGGTCGACGTCGAACAGGATGTGCGCCGCGCCGTACCACGCGTTGAGGCCTTTGGCATCGAGCAAGGTGTTCATGCGGCGACCTTCTTCTCAAAAGTCTTCCCAGTACCGAAGTACACCTCCTGCACCTTCGGGTGGTCGCGAATCTCCGCTGGCCCACCTTGCGCGATCAGCCGCCCGCGGGCAAGCACGATCATGCGGTCGGCGTGCGCGAACACCACGTCCATGCTGTGCTCGGTGAACAGCACCGCCATCTGGCGCTCGATGACCAGCCGCTTGGTGAGCGCCATCAATTCGTTGCGCTCCTTCGGCGCCATGCCGGCGGTGGGCTCGTCCATCAGCAGCAGCTTCGGTCGATTGGCCATCGCGATCGCGAGCTCGACGCGCTTCACGTCGCCATAGGCCAGCACGCTGCACGGCCGATCGGCCTGGGCCTTCATGCCGACCTGGTCGAGCAGGGCCAGCGCATCGTCACGCCGGTGGTCTGCGGCGCGCTTCCACAACGCATACAGCTTGGCGTCGGCGGAGATCAGCGCCATCTGCACGTTCTCGACCACCGTGAGCGACGCGAAGGTCTCGGCGATCTGGAAGGTGCGGCCGACGCCGCGGTGCCAGATGTCGCGCGGCTTGCGGCCGATGAGCTCCACACCGTCGAGCTTGATCGAGCCCGAGTCGGCACGCAGCTGGCCGTTGACCATGTTGAAAGTGGTCGACTTGCCGGCACCGTTGGGGCCGATCAGCGCGAGCAACTCGCCCGCGGCGACCTCGAAGCTGACACCATCGACCGCACGGTTTCCGCCGAAGGATTTGCCCAGGTCGGTGACTCGGAGCAGGCTCATGCATTCACCTTGCGACGTTCGAACAGCTGGCCGACGAAGCCGGCGATGCCCTGTGGGAACACCAGCACCAGCAGCAGGATGATGCCGCCGAGCAGCGCACGCCAGTAGTCGGTGTTGCGCGCCACCGCGTCCTGCAGCCAGGTGAAGGTGACGGCGCCAACCACCGGGCCAGCAAGCGTTTGAAGGCCACCGAGCAAGACCATCACCAGGCCGTCGACCGAGYGGCCGACGGCTACCGTGTCCGGCGAGATGCTGCCCTTGGAGAACGCGTACAGCGCCCCCGCCAGGCCCGCGAACACCGCAGCGATCACGAACGCAACCCACTGGATGCGCTTCACGTCGACGCCGATCGCGTCAGCACGCAAGGGTGAGTCGCGGCCGGCGCGCATCGCGTAGCCGAAAGGCGCGAACAGCGCACGGCGGATCAGCAGCACGCCGCCGACCACCAGCGCGAGCGTGAGGAAGTAGTAGGCCCGCTTGTCGGCCAGCCACTCTGCCGGCCACACGCCCGTGAGGCCGTTGCTGCCGCCGGTGAAATCGTCCCACTGGAACACGACCGACCAGACAATCTGCGAGAAGGCCAGCGTGAGCATCGCCAGGTACACGCCCGAGAGCCGGACGCAGAACCAGCCGAACACGAGCGCACCGATCGCGGCCACCAACGGCGAAAGGATCAGCGTCAACTCCATCGGCAGGTGCGCGGCACGCACCAGCAGCGCCGCGCCATAGGCACCAAGGCCGAAGTACGCGGCGTGGCCGAACGAGTGCATACCGGCCGGGCCCATGATGAAGTGCAGGCTCGCGGCGAAGAGGGCCGCGGTCAGCAGGTCGATCGYGAGCACGGTGAGGTACGGCGAGCCGGCGGTGGCGATCGGCCAGGCGATCAGGGCCAGCAGCAGCGCGCCGCCGGCGAGCTTGGTCAAGGTGTCGGCACGGCGCAGCGGCGCTTCCGGCGGCGCCGAATTGCGGCTCACCGCTTGCGGCTTGCCCATCAAGCCCCATGGCCGCACCACCAGCACGATCGCCATCACCAGGAACTCGACCACCAATGTCAGCTTGGAGAAGCTGAACGCGATGCCGAAGAACTCGACGTTACCGATGCCGATGCAGATCGCCTTGATCTCGGCGATCAGCAGTGACGCCACATACGCGCCCGGAATCGAGCCCATGCCGCCGACCACGACGACAACGAACGCATCGCCAATGGTCTGCAGATCGAGCCCAAGGTTTGCCGGTTCACGCGGCAGCTGCAGCGCACCGCCCAGGCCGGCGAGCATGGTGCCGAGTGCGAACACTGCCGTGAACAGCCAGGCCTGGTTCACGCCCAGCGCGCTGACCATCTCACGGTCTTGCGTTGCGGCGCGCACCAGCGTGCCCCAGCGCGTGCGCGTCAACAACAACCACAGCAGACCCAGCACGACCGGGCCGACGACGATCAGGAACAGGTCGTAGGTCGGAAACTGCCGGCCGAAGATCGACACCGCGTGCGCGAGCCCCGGCGCACGCGGGCCGAGCAGGTCTTCCGGGCCCCACATCCACAGCGCGGCGTCCTTGATCACCAGCATCAACGCGAACGTGGCGAGCAACTGGAACAGCTCAGGTGCGCGGTAGACACGTCGCAGCAGCAGCATCTCGACCAATGCGCCGATGATGCCGACCGCCACGGCCGAGAACAGCAGCGCAGGCCAGAACCACGCGCCGCCACCCATCTTCTCGGCCAGCATGTACGCGATGTAGATGCCCAGCATGTAGAACGAGCCGTGCGCGAAGTTGACGATGCGTGTGACGCCGAAGATCAGCGACAGGCCCGCCCCCACCAGGAACAGCGAGGAGGCACCGGCCAGGCCGTTGAGCAGTTGGACGACGAAGCCGGAGAGGTTCATTTCAGATCAGTCGGCCGCGCGTAGCTTCTTCACCTGTTCGTTGCTCGGCAGGAACTTCGCGCCGTCGAGGTACTTGTAGTCGACCATCACACCCTTGCCGCCTTCGTTCTTGGTCTTGCCGACGAAGGCACCCATGGTCGACTGGTGGTCTTCGGCGCGGTAGATGAACTTGCCGAACGGCGAGTCGACCTGCAAATTGGAGAACGCGGCGACGAGCTTTTCGGTCTCGGTGCTCTTGGCCTTTTTCACGCCGGCGGCGATCGACTTGATCATCGTGTAGCCCACCACCGAGCCGAGACGCGGGTAGTCCTTGAACTTCGCGTGGTACGCGAGGAAGAATGCCTTGTGCTCGGGCGTCTGGATGCCGTACCAGGGGTAGCCGGTGACGATCCAGCCGTTGGGCGATTCGTCTTTCAGCGGGTCGAGGTACTCGGGTTCGCCGGTCAGCACGCTGACCACTTCGCGGCCCTGGAACAGGCCGCGGGTGTTGCCCTCGCGCACGAACTTCGCCAGGTCGGCACCGAACAGCACGTTGAAGATCGCGTCGGGTTTGGCATCGGCCAAGGCCTGCACCACGCTGCCGGCGTCGAGCTTGCCCAGCGGCGGCGACTGTTCCGCAACGAACTCGACGTCCGGCTGCGCGGCCTTCAGCAATTCCTTGAACGCGGCCACGGCCGACTGGCCGTATTCATAGTTCGGGTAGACGATGGCCCAGCGCTTTTTCTTCAGCTTGGCCGCCTCGGGCACGAGCATCGCGGCCTGCATGTAGGTGCCAGGGCGCAGCCGGTAGGTGTACTTGTTGCCGCTGCCCCAGATGATCTTGTCGGTGAGCGGCTCGCCGGCGAGGTAGAAGAACTTCTTCTGCTTGGCGAAGTCGGCCAGCGCCAGGCCGGTGTTCGACAGAAAGGCGCCGGCGAGCACGTCGATCTTCTCGCGCGAGACCAGCTCTTCGGCGGCACGCACTGCATCACCCGGACTCGCGTTGTCGTCGCGCGTGATCAGCTCGAGCTTCTTGCCGTCGACACCACCGGCCGCGTTGACCTCTTCGACTGCCAGCTCCATGCCCTTCTTGTAGGGCTCGAGGAACGCGGGCTGCGCCTTGTAGCTGTTGACCTCACCGATCTTGATGGTGGTCTGCGCCTGCGCAGAGACGCCGGTGGCGACGAGGGCGGCGGCGAGTGTGAGGTGACGGCGTTGGATCATGGATGCTCCTGGGTGGGTCGAGACGGGATAGTTGTGGGTGTACGTCAGCGAATCGGAGACGGCCTACCGCAGGCCGTCTTCGCCCTTGATCTCATTCGCCTGCAGGCCACCGATGCGCGGCAGAGGCCGGCCGCTGTCGGTGACGACGACGGCGACGACGATCTCGTTGGCGCGCGGTGCATCGGCCACACGCGCTTCCATCGCATCGAAATGGCTGCGGACGAAGGCGGCGTCCTTGTGGCCGAGCGGCACGTCGATCGCGGTGCCGAGGCCGCCGCGCTTCTTGCTGGACGGCACCAGCGCGGCGCCCTTCTCCACCGCCTTGCGCAGCGGCGCACCGAGCTTCGGGTGCAGGATCGCGGCCGCATGTTCGAGCTCACCGGCCTCGCCGACGATCGCTGCCTTGCCGTAACTCTGCGCGTTGCCCGGCGCGATGCCGAGCGCGGCAACGCACTTGTCGCCGAGCAGCCCGCCAAGTTCTTCGCCGATCGAGATCAGCGCATCGAGGTTCTCCTCATAGCGACCCGCGAACGGGTTCTCGATCACCGCCATCGCGAGCGCGCGCCGCGTGGGCGGGTCGATCGGCTTGCCCATTTCGATGCGTGTCTCGTCCACCTGCACGATCAATTTCCTGATCTTCGCCATCATGCTGTTGCTCCTCTTGCGGTCACCGCAGTCCGTCCCATTGGGCGATGTCGGCCGCCTTCAGGCCGGCGACTCGCGCGTGCACCCGTGGCCCGGTGCTCATCACCAGAATGAACACGATCTCATCGGCCGCCGGCGCACCCGGCACGCGCACTTCCATCGCATCGAAATGGCTGCGCACGTAGCTCGCGTTGATGTGCGTCAGCGGCACGTCGAGCGCCGCACCGGGCGGGCCGACCTTCTTCGTCGACGGCACGATGGCGAGCGCATTGGCGGGCTGGCCCTTCTTCTCGCCACCCTGCCCCTTTGCGTAGGCGTTGCGGTCGCCCTTCCAGCCGAGCAGTTCGCGCATCGCATAGCCCCCGGGCACATGCCACAACGCGCCGTGTTCCAGCTCGCCGGCTGCGCCGACGATGGCGCCTTTGCCATAGCCTTCGATGCGCTCGGCCGGCACGTCCATCGCAGCGCGCAGGCGCTGCGCCATGTCGAGACCGACGGGACCGAGTGCGTCCATCATCGGCAGGATCTCGGGCTCATAGCGGCCCGCGAACGGGTTGCGCAGCACCGCCGCAATGGCACCGCGGCGCAAGGGTTGCGCAGCCACCGGGCCGAACTCGTGGTGGATGTCTTCCACGTGGGTGAGGATGCGACGGATCTCGATCATCGTGCTGGCCTCATGCGTTTCATCTCGTGGGTTTCATTAAGCAAATACTGAACCAACGGCACGCTGCCGCGCGGCCGGAACGGCCTTCGCCATGGCCGGCGATTCGGTCGTCATCACCTGCCCCTGGCACACGAGCACGGCCGACCAGATCAGGCCGGTCGACTGCAGTTCGTGCGCGCGGCGCAGGCCTTGGCGAAGCGCGCATAGCACCGCCTCACTGCCGAGCGGTGGCACCTCGGCGGTGACCGGAATGTCGCGCAGGTCGCTCTCGTCCTTCAGCTCGCAGGCCGGGCGGCGAACTATGCGCTCGTCTTCGACGTCCACCGCGTTGGCGATCACGGTTGCTGCGGCATCGGCCTCGGCGGCCGTCTGAGCGAGCACCGTCACGCTGTCGGCAATACCAAGCGAGAAGCTGCGCCCGCGCCAGCCGCTGGTAGCGACACCACGCACCGGCGTGGCATGCAACACGTCGAAGTGCCCGTCGACATCGATGCCATCTCGCACTTGCTGCGGATCGAGGCGCGCCAGGTCGGCGTACAGGCCGACACGAAGCGAGCGGCCCGGCGCGAGATGCAGCGCGATGTCGCCGCCGTTGTTGACCCAGGCGCGCTCCACGCCTTCACGCTGGTAGCTGGCGATCAACTCCTGCGCCACCGAGCCGGCCACCGCAGCCATCGGTGTGATGAATGCAGAGTGGTACGGCCGGCATGCCCACCACATGCGCCGCGCCATGCCACCCAGCAGCGGACACGGGCCGCGCACCGGTTGGCGCAACAGCGGCAGCTCGGCCACCAGCTCGTCGAGCACCGACTCGAAACGGTGCCAGGCCGCGGCGTGTGCGGCTTCGACGGCTGGCGCATCGCCGTCGGCACCAATCACGATGTCGATCGGGCCATGCTGGAAATGCCAGCGGCCGTCGGACAGGAGAGCGCGCTGCGCGGCCATGTCAACCCAGCAACGGCGGCTGGCCAAGCGGCCACGGGTTGGCGGACGCGTGCTGCACCCATCGGCGCGAAGTCGGCGCACCGTCGTTGTGCCAAGCGCCGCGGCGCAGCACGTCTTCGAGTGAGCGCACATGTTCGAGGTGGCCACCGAGCATGCGGTAGTCGTCCATGCGCATGCTGAACTCAATCGGCGCGACGATCGCTGGCGTGGGCACGGTGCCGAAGCTACGGTCGGGCATGCGCATCACGTCGACCATCACGGTGATGCCACCGCCCGGCCACACATAGGCTGGCGCGCCGCCGCACGTCACGTTGACCAATGCGTTCTTGATCGATCGCGTCAGCAACACCGGGTTCTCGCTGACGCCTGCACGCAGGCTGCCGCCGGCACCGGCAAGGAACAGCACGGTGCACAGCGAGGGCTCGCAGTTCTCGCCGATGCGTGCAACGACGGCCCGCACGTCGGCTGGCATCTCGTGCTCGTGCGGCGTCAGCGCCTCGTCGAGCACGTACCACGATGCATGCTCGCCAGTGGTCGATGTCATCAGCAGCCGCAAGCCGGGCCACGCCACCTGCGCGTCCCAGCCTTCGATGATGGACAGCGGGTCGGCGATGTCGGTGCCGCCCCAGCCGGTGCCGGGGTTGGCGACCTGGAAGTAGCGGCCCGGTGTGGACTTGCGCCCGCGCATCTTGATGCCCGAACGGCGCATGTCGAGACAGCGGCCCGCCTGATGTTCGGTGAGCACGCCGGTGATGTGGTCGTCGACCACCACAACCTCGTCGGCCTGCCCGAACAGCTGTTTGGCGAAGATGCCGATCGTCGCCGAGCCGCAGCCCACGCGCATGCGCTGCTCTTCGACGCCATTGACGATGGGCGCGCGGCCTGCCTGGATGACGACTTGCGAACCACCATCGATGGTGAGCTCGACGGCCTCTTTGTTGCCGAGCGACTCCATCATCTCGACAGTGACGCGGCCTTCTTTCTTGCTGCCGCCGGTGAGGTGGTGCACGCCCCCGAGCGACAACATCTGTGAGCCGTATTCGGCCGTCGTCACATGGCCGACCACCTCGCCCTTGGCGCGCACGTTGGCCTGCTCGGGGCCGAGGTAGCGGTCGGTGTCGATCTTCACCTTGAAGCTGCAGTAGCTGAAGATGCCTTCGGTAACGACGGTCACCATGTCGACGCCAGCCGCCTTGGCCGAGACGATGAAGGGTGCGGGCTTGTAGTCGGGGTAGGTGGTCGATGAGCCGACGCCGGTGACGAACACCTCGTCGGTGAGCAGCAGGTCACCGCTCCATTCGGCCTCGGCAGATGAGGCGGCGTCTTCGTTCAGCGGGGCCGGACGATCGGCGAAGGCGACGAGCGGTGTATCGTCCGCCGCCAGCGTCTTGCGCAGCAAGAGCACGGGATCAACGCGGATCAGCGTGCCTTCGTGGTTGGCATAGCGGTCACAGGCACCGCTGCGGCCGGCGCTGATCTGGCACAGCACCGGGCAGGCATTGCACTCGATCTTGTCGCCTGCCATGCGCTCGTTGCGCGGCCGCGAACGCTCGAGTACCAGGGGCAGCGCAGGCGTTTCGATGCCGGGCAGTCCATCGGTCTTGGTGTGTTCGGTCATCGCCTTCGATCCACTTGTCGCAGCCAGGGACGTCATGTAGTATTCACTTGACTTTCATGTTGCAATCACTACATGAAGCGAAATCTAACCCATCCCGTGTGAACTGACAACGGGCTTCTGCAGACCAACCGATTCGACCATGAGTGCATTCAACGAAGAGCGCGTGCTGAGCGTGCATCACTGGACCGACAAGCTGTTCACCTTCACGACCACGCGAGCCCCGGCCTTGCGGTTCTCGAATGGCCACTTCACGATGATCGGCCTGAAGGTCAACAACAAGCCGCTGGTTCGTGCCTACAGCATCGTCAGCGCGAACTACGAAGACCACCTCGAGTTCCTCAGCATCAAGGTGCCCGACGGCCCGCTAACGTCCAAGCTGCAGCACATCCAGGTCGGCGACAGCATCGTCGTTGGCCGCAAGCCCACCGGCACGCTGGTGATCGACTACCTGGTGCCCGGCAAGCGGCTGTACCTGCTGTCCACTGGCACCGGCCTGGCGCCGTTCATGAGCATCGTGCGCGACCCCGAGACCTACGAGAAGTTCGAGCAGGTCATCCTCGTGCACGGCGTGCGCCAGGTCGACGAGCTGGCCTACCACGACCTGCTGGTCGAGCACCTGCCCAACCATGAATTCCTTGGCGAACTCGTCACCAGCAAGCTGCGCTACTACCCCACCGTGACACGCGAGGCCTACCGCAACATGGGCCGCGTGACCGAGCTGATCGAAAGCGGCAAGCTGTCCACTGATTTGCAGGTGCCGATGCTCAACCCCGCCGAAGACCGCGTGATGATCTGTGGCAGCCCTGGCATGCTGCGCGACCTGAAGCACATGCTCGAAGGGCGTGGCTTCAAGGAAGGCAACACCTCCACACCGGGTGACTTCGTGATCGAACGGGCCTTCGCCGAACAGTAGCGCGACGCGTGCAATGACTTCGCGGACCACGCCACGCAAGGCGCTCGTCAAGACTGCTAAGGCGGCCAAGACAGCGAAGGTCGCCCCGGTCGGGCGGCGCCCCGGCGTGCGTGAGCTCGCTGCACAGGCGACGCGCGACAGCATCCTGCGGGCAGCGATCAAGGTGTTTGCGAAGCACGGCTACGACGGAGGCAGCGTCGAGAAGATCTCGAAGGCCGCCAAGTCGTACGACCGGATGATTTACTACTACTTCGGCAGCAAGGAAGGCCTGTTCATCGCGGTGCTCGAAGAAACCTACCGCCGCTTCAACGAGGCCGAATCGGCACTCGAGCTGAACACAGAGCAGCCGATCGAGTCGTTGAAGGCGGTGATCCATTTCATGGTCGGCTACTACAGCAAGCACCCTGAGTTCGTGACGCTGCTGAACAGCGAGAACCTGCACCGCGGCAAGCACATCGCCAAGTCGCTGCGGGCTCACGAATATTCATCCGCGGCGATCGGTGTCGTCGACCAGTTGCTGCGCAGCGGTGCCGAGCGGGGCGTGTTCCGCCCCGATGTGTCGGCCCGCAACCTCTACCTGATGATTGCTGCGCTGGGCTATTTCTATCAGTCCAACCGCTACACGCTCTCGGCGTTCCTGAGCGAAGACCTGGAGGCCCCGGCTGCGCTGACGCACTGGGAAGACTTCGTCATCGACACCACGATGCGCGCGGTTGCACCGGTCACCGCCGCCGGCGTGCTGGCAGCGTGAAGGCGAACCCTTTCAAGACGGAGTGATTCCATGGCAGAAGCGGCAGCGGGTGCGAAGTCAGGCAAGGTCGTCATCAAGAACATCGGGCTGCTGTTGTCTGGCGACATCGACAAGCCGGTGCTCGATGCCGACACGATCATCGTCGTCGATGGCCTGATCACCGCAGTCGGAAAAGAGGTCGACTGCGACGCCGAAGGCGCAACTACCGTGATCGACGCGCGCAAGACCTGCGTCTGCCCCGGCCTCATCGACAGCCACGTGCACCCGGTGTTCGGCGACTGGACGCCGCGGCAGAACCAGCTCGGCTGGATCGATTCGACGATGAACGGCGGCGTCACCACGATGATCTCTGCCGGCGAAGTGCACCTGCCCGGCCGGCCGAAGGACATCGTCGGTTTGAAGGCGCTGGCGATCACCGCACAACGCGCGTTCGACAACTTCCGCCCCGGTGGCGTCAAGGTGCTCGCAGGCGCGCCGGTCATCGAACAAGGGATGGTCGAGCAAGACTTCAAGGACCTGGCCGATGCCGGTGTCACGCTGCTCGGCGAGGTGGGCCTCGGTTCGGTGAAGGCCGGCCAGGAAGCGCAGCGCATGGTGGCCTGGGCACGCAAGCACGGCATCCAGAGCACCATTCACACGGGAGGCCCGTCGATCCCGGGGTCGGGCCTGATCGACAGGGACGTGGTGCTCGAGGCCGACGCCGACATCATCGGCCACATCAACGGCGGTCACACTGCCCTGCCCGAAGCTCACGTGTGCGAGCTGTGCGAGAAGTCGTCGCGTGCGATCGAGATCGTGCACAACGGCAACGAGAAGATCGCGATCGCCGCAGCCCAGGCGGCTCTGCAGCTGAAGTGCCCGCACCGCGTGATCCTTGGCACCGATGGGCCGGCGGGCTCGGGCGTGCAGCCGCTCGGCATCTTGCGCATGGTGGCGCTGCTGTCCAGCCTCGGCGGCATTCCGGCCGAGCTGGTGTTCTGTTTCGCGACCGGCAACACCGCGCGCATCCGCAAGCTCAACTGCGGGCTGATCGAGGTCGGCCGGGCCGCCGACTTCGTATTCATGGACCGGGCGCAGCACACCGCCGGCCGCACGCTGATGGAGAGCGTTCAGCTCGGCGACATTCCGGGCGTCGGCATGGTGATGATCGACGGCATCGTGCGCTGTGGACGCAGCCGCAACACGCCGCCGGCGACCGAGATTCCCGCGGTGGTGACACAGCACTGACGGCGCCTTGCCAGGTTGACGCGTCGCGCTGATCGGCGGCGCTCGCACCCGATCAAGGCTTGCTTCTGGAACGCTTCATGCATACGGAGCCTGCATCGCAGCCCCCGGGAGCCTCGCCATGTTGGACACGACAGCGACCAAGTTTTCGCATGTGAAACCCGAAGACACTGGCTGGCGCAGCGATGGCTTGCGAGACTTCTTCCTCTACAAGGACCTGGGCGTGGCCGAAGCCACGCAGGGCAAGGTCATCGCCCACCTGGTCAAGGCCAACATGGCACCCGAAAAGGGCACCGGGTGGCACCGCCATGAAGCGGAGTTCCAGATCGTCATCATGACCAAGGGCTGGGCCAAGTTCATGTACGGCGACCAGGAGACGCTCGTTTCCGCCGGCGACTGCGTCCACCAGCGGCCCGGCATCGTGCACTACCTCTTCGACTACTCGCCCGACATGGAGTACCTGGAGATCGTCAGCCCTGCAGACTTCAAGACGGTGGATGCCGAAGCGCCCTGCGACGTGCCGCCGTTTACCCCCTGGAAGTAGCCACTCCAAAAGGACGCTGGCGCGGCTGAGTCCTCTCTTTAGAAGTCCATGTCCAACTCTTCGATGTCATCGGGCTCTTTCTTCGCAGCCTCTACCCACTCCTTCATCTCCGGCATCGCCATGATGGTCTGGCAGTACTCGATGCACGGCTTGTTGAGCTTCACGTCGTAGGTGAGAAAGCGTGTGGCGACCGGCGCAAACATCGCGTCGGCCATGCCGCGTCGCTTGCCGAAAAGGTACGGGCCGCCGTAAGTGGCGAGGCACTCGGTCCAGATCTCGACGACGCGGTCGATGTCGGGCTGAGCCCCGGCCCAGATCTTGTAGCCGGGGTGGCGCGCCTTCAGGTTCATCGGCAGTGAAGCCCGCAGGTTCGCAAAGCCTGAGTTCATCTCGCCGCTGACCGAGCGGCAATGCGCGCGCGCGATGCGGTCATCAGGCATCAGGCCGGCGTCAGGCTTGATCTCGTTGAGGTACTGCGCGATTGCAAGGGTGTTCCACACCTTGGCACCTTCGTGCGTGAGGCAAGGCACGCGTATCGACGGAGCCAGCAGCAGCAGCTCCTTGCGGGCGTCTGCATCGTCGGGCGAGACCATCACTTCTTCGAACTCGAGCCCGGCAAAGCGGGCCATCAGCCAGCCACGCAGCGACCACGACGAGTAGTTCTTGCTGCTCAGGCTCAGCGTAGCGGTGGGTTTCGTGCTGGCACGCACTGCAGGGCTGGGCTTCGCGGTGGCCTTCTTGGCTGCGGCCTTGCTGGCGGCTGCCTTGGCAGGCTTGGTGGCGACTTGCGACATGGGCGTTGTCTCCTGGTGCGTGTCCCTGGCCCATTGCAAGGCGTGTGCCATCTCTGTGCGCGCTCATGCGCTCCTTGCTGGCGCGTTAGTTGCTCGCGTCAGCCGATCACAGCGAGGGGGAGAATCCATGATGTACCAGGCTTACCAAGCCCATACCGACCTGATGTGGCCGCTGCGTGCCTGGGCCAAGACCTCCCTGCCGATGCTCAACGACAACAGCTTCGGCTGGGCGGGGTTCGACTCCAACCGCAAGCTAGCCGCCGCCTGCGAGGTGCTGAAGCTGGGCGAGGTGACGCACAAGCGCCCGCCGTTCGGCATCACGAGCGTCACGCTCAAGGGCGAAGCCATCGCCGTCACCGAAGAAGCCGCGCATGTGACGCCTTTCGCCACGCTGCTGCACTTCAAGAAAGAATTCAGCCCCGCCGTTCCGCAACCCAAGGTGCTGATCGTGGCGCCGATGTCGGGCCACTTCGCCACCTTGCTGCGCGACACCGTGCAGACCGTGCTGCCCGACCACGACACCTACATCACCGATTGGCACAACGCACGTGACGTACCGCTCTCTGCCGGACGCTTCGGGCTCGACGAGTACACCGAGCACCTGATCAACTTCCTCGATGTCATCGGCCCGGGCAGCCACATGATGGCCATCTGCCAGCCCTGCGTCTCCGCGCTGAGCGCGGTGGCGCTGATGTCGGAAGACAAGCACCCCGCCACGCCGGCCAGCCTTACGCTGATGGCGGGGCCCATCGACTGCCGCATCAGCCCGACCGAGGTCAACAAGCTGGCCATGACCAAGGGCATCGACTGGTTCGAGAAGAACCTCGTGAGCACCGTGCCCTGGCGCTTTCGCGGCGGTGGCCGCAAGGTCTACCCCGGCTTCATGCAGCTCACCGCCTTCATGGCGATGAACAAGGACCGGCACGTCACCGCCTTCAAGGAGTACTACGCCAACCTGTCCGATCCCGACGAAGAGAAGCTGCAGAAGGCCGAGCACACGCGCAAGTTCTACGAAGAGTATTTCGCGGTGGCCGACCTGCCGGCCGAGTTCTATCTCGAAACCGTGAGCAAGGTGTTCCAGGAGTACGCGCTGCCGCTGGGCGAACTGAAGTTTCGCGGCCGCACCATCAACCCGGCGGCCATCCGCCGCACCGCGCTGCTCACGGTGGAAGGCGAGCGAGACGACATCTGCGCCACCGGGCAGACGCTCGCGGCACAGGACCTCTGCAGCAACTTGCGGCCCTACATGCGCACGCACTACGTGCAGGCCGGCGTGGGCCACTACGGCGTGTTCAGCGGCCGGCGCTGGCAGAACCAGATCTACCCAGTGGTTCGCGGCGTGATCCACGTCTCACAGTAAACCGACTGAAGCGCAGCCGCGGCGGTGTCGACCTCCAGGATTTCCTCGCGTGAGCGGCCGGCGAGTGCCCGGCCACCCGGTTCAAGTCACTTCTTGGCGCGGATCTTGGCCAGCTCGCCCTGCGTGTCGTTCCACAAGTCTTGGCCCACGCTCACAGAGACGGAGGCGTTCACCTTGGTCAGCTTGTCGCGCATGCGGCCGGCTTCGGCAGGCGAGAGTTCGTTGATCTGCATGCCCTTGGCCTTGAGATCGGCGAGCGCCTTGGCGGCTTCGTCGCGCGTGTCCTTGCGCTCGAAATCGCGGCTCTTCACGGCGGCGTCCGTCAGCACCTTCTTCTCGGCGGGCGAGAGGCCGTCCCAGAACTTCTTGCTGACCGTCACGATCCACGGGCTGTAGACGTGGTTGGTGACGGTGAGGTACTTCTGCACTTCGTAGAACTTGCTGGAGAGGATGGTGTTGAACGGGTTCTCCTGTCCGTCGACGGCCTTGGTCTCGAGCGCGCTAAACAGCTCGCTGAAGGGCAGCGGAATGGCGTTGGCGCCGAGCGTTCTGAAGCTGTCGAGGAAGACGTTGTTCTGCATCACGCGCAGCTTGATGCCATCCAGGTCTTCGAGCTTGGCAACGGCGCGCTTGTTGTTGGTGAGATTGCGGAAGCCGTTCTCCCAGTAGACGAGGCCGACGAGGCCCTTCTCTTCGAGCTTGGCCTTGACCTTGGTGCCCACCGGCCCGTCGAGCACAGCGTCGGCTTCCCGCGCGTTGTTGAACAGGAATGGTGTGTCCCACAACGCCATCTCTTTGGTGATGCCGACCAGCGTGGCGGTGGAACCGACCATCATTTCTTGTGCGCCGCCTACCAGCGCCTGCTGCATCTGCACGTCCGAGCCGAGACTCGCGGCACCGAAGGCGCGGATCTTCATCTTGCCGCCCGAGAGCTTGTCGACCTCGTCGACGAAGACCTTGGTCGCGCGGCCCTGGTTCGATTGTTCGTTGAGGCCGTAGCCGAAGCGGATGAGGCGGGGCTTGATGTCTTGCGCAAAGGCCGGTGTGAGAGCAGTCGTCGCGAGTGCCACGGCAACCGCGAGCACGCTGCGGCGAATCAGTTGAGTCATGGAGGTCTCCTTCAAGGTCTTGTGAAAATCAGCGCAGCCACACCAGCGGTGCGGTCACGATCTGCGGGAACAGGGTGAACAGCGCGAGGATCGCGACGTAGGTGATGAGGAACGGGTTCACACCGCGAATCACTTCGTCGAGCCGCATGCGCCCTACTCCGGCCACCACGTTGAGCACCGTGCCCACGGGCGGCGTGATGAGGCCGATGGCGCCGTTGAGCACGAACATCAGGCCGAAGTAGACCGGGTCGATGCCAGCCTTGGTGGCGATCGGCAGCATCACCGGCGCAAAGATCAGGATCGTGGGCGTGAGGTCGAGCGCGGTGCCGATGAGCACCAACAGAATCATCATCACCGCCATCAGCACGCGCGGGTACTCGACCAGCGGCCCGAGCCAGCCCGTCATCGTGGCCGGCAGGTCGGCCAGCGTGACCATGTAGCTAGCCACCTGGGCTCCAGCGCAGAGAAACATCACGATGGCCGTCGTCTTGGCGGCACGCACCAGCACACCGTGAAACTGGCCGAGCGTCATCTCGCGGTGTACGAAGAACGCGATCACGAGCGCATAGACAGCCGCAACCACCGCCGCCTCGGTCGGCGTGAACCAGCCGGTCTTCATGCCGCCGATGATGATGAGCGGCATCAATAGCGCCCAGAAGGCCTTGGCCGTGGCGCGCAGGCGCTGTGTGACTGGCACCGCCACACCGGCCGGCAGATCCATTTGCCGCAGCTGCAGCTTCCAAGCGATCACCAGGCCCGTGCCCATGATCAGCCCCGGCACGATGCCCGAGAGGAACAGCGACGAGATGGACGTGTTGGTCGTCACACCGTAGATCACGAACGGCATCGACGGCGGAATGATGGGCGCGATGATGCCGCCCGAGGCGATCAGCCCGGCAGATGTGGCCATCGGATACCCGTGCGCCCGCATCATCGGCAGCAAGATCGTCGCGAGCGCCGCGGTGTCGGCCAACGCCGAGCCGCTCATGCTGGCCATCAGGATCGCCGCGCCGATGGTGACAAAGCCGAGCCCGCCGCGAATGTGGCCGACCCAGGCCTGCGCCATCTCGATGATGCGGCGGCTGATACCGCCCGCGTTCATCAACTCGCCGGCAAGGATGAAGAACGGCACGGCCAGCAGCGGGAAGCTGTCGATGCCGGCCACGAGGTTCTGCGCGAAGAGCTGCGTGTCCCAGAAGCCGAGTGCCCAGGCCATCGACGCGCCGGTGAGCACGAGCGAGAAAGCGAGCGGCACGCCCAGGCCCATGAAGCCGAGCATGGCGACGATGAAGATGACGGCGACGAGACTTTGGTTCATGCGGCAAGTCCCGTGAAGAAAGTGAGCGTTGGGGTCGCCATCACTCCACCTCTGCACTGTGGTCGAAGGCAATGGCGCTGCCTCGAACGAAGTTGACGAATGCCATCACGCCGATCGCCACCGAACAAAGAAACGCCGGCAGCGGCAACAGTGCGGACGGGTAGCCCAGCACCACGCTCTTGCTGTCCATGCCGACGACGACCTGCTGCCAGGCACCCCAGGCCACCAGCACGCAGGTCAGCACGACCAACGCATGGATGACACGCGTGACGACTTTCAATACCGCCGGCTTGGCCTGCAAGGGATGGAGCAGGCTCGTGAAGGCCATGTGCTCGCCCAGCGGGTACGCGGCCGTTGCGCCGATGAAGACCATCCAGACGAACAGCAGGCGCGACAGTTCTTCGCTCGCCGCAATGCCGCTGCCGAAGCCATAGCGAAGCACCACGTTGAGAAACACCGCGAAGGCCATCACGCCCAGCGTCACGGCCATCGAGGTGTCGGCAAGCCGCTGCCAGCGGTTGCGCGGGGCGGGCACGTTCATGGGGTACTCCTCGTCGCGAGCCAGGTGGCGATCTCTTGAGCCAGGTCGTCGCGCTCGCGCAGTGCGTCGACGCACAGCACGCGGGCTTCGCCGTGAGGCGGCTCGAGCGTTGCGAACTGGCTGTCGACCAGGCTGGGTGGAAACAGGTGGGCGCTGGCGCGGGCAGCTACGCGGGCCAGCGCATGCGGCTTGTCGATCTCGAGAAAGACGAAGCGCAGGCCGGGATCGTGGCGGCGCAGGCCATCGCGGTAGCTACGCTTCAGCGCCGAGCAGGTTAGCGCGACCGGCTCGCCGCGGCGCTGGTGCTCAGCCAGCAGATCGCCGAGCTTGGCGAGCCAGGCAGCGCGGTCCGTGTCGTCAAGGGCGATGCCCTGCCGCATCTTGGTCTTGCTCGCTTCGGAGTGGAAGTCGTCACCTTCCACTAGCGGCCAGCCCATGCGCGCGGCCACGGCACTCGCTGCACTCGACTTGCCGCAACCGGCCACACCCATGAACACCGCTGAACTCGTCATCTCGTCTGGGATAGCGCTATCTCAAATGTCGAAAAAATATGCGAGATCGGGCAGGTATCGCCATGCGTTTCGGTGCCTCCGTCCACAGGAGAACTCACTGCCGCCAAGCTTGCTGCCACTCGCGAGATAGCGCTATCCTACGGGCGAATCAGCGGCCACCCATCCGGGATTACCCGCAACCCACCTGCTGCGACACTCGCTCCCGATGACATCACCCCACCGCCCCCGCGCCACTGGCCGCGTGACCCTGAACGATGTGGCCACTGCCGCCGGCGTCAGCCCCATCACCGTCTCACGCGCGCTGCGCGGCGAGCGCAGCGTGGCCGCCGAGTTGGTGGAGAAGGTGCGCGCCGCAGCGCTTCAGCTCGGCTACGTACCCGACCCGGCAGCGCGTGC
The DNA here is from genome assembly GCF_056403575.1 of Rhizobacter sp. P2_G4. Lineage (NCBI taxonomy): Bacteria > Pseudomonadati > Pseudomonadota > Betaproteobacteria > Burkholderiales > Sphaerotilaceae > Rhizobacter > Rhizobacter sp. P2_G4. The sequence goes on from NZ_JBFUFG010000007.1 coordinate 89,008, forward strand.
CCTCGCCTCCAGCCGCAGCTCGCACGTGGCGGTGCTGATCCCGCTGCTGACGAACGCGCTCTTCGTCGACCTGCTCGAAGCCGTGCACCGCACGCTGCTGCCGGCGGGCTACCAGACGCTGATCGGCGTCACGCACTACGACCCTCACGAAGAAGAGCTGCTGCTCAACAGCTACATGGCACACCGGCCCGCCGGCCTGCTGGTGACAGGCTTCGACCGCACCGAAGCCAGCCGGCAGTTGATCGCAGCCAGCAAGGTGCCCTGCGTGCACGTGATGGAGATGACGACGGCGCAAGGCGTGCACAGCGTGGGTTTTTCGCAGACCGACGCCGGCCATGCCATCACCGCCCACCTGCTCGCGCGCGGACGCAAGCGCATCGCCTTCGTCGCCTCGCAGCTCGACCCGCGGGTGATGCAGCGCGCCGAAGGCTACCGGCGCTGCCTGCGCGAGGCCGGGCTCTACGACCCGAAGCTGGAGCTGCTCAACCCCGAACCCTCGTCGCTGGCGCTCGGCAGCCAGCTCTTCGAACAGATGCTGCGCATGCACTCAGATGTCGACGCGATCTTCTTCTGCAACGACGACCTGGCCCAGGGCGGCTTGCTCGCCGCTCTGCGCATCGGCGTCAAAGTGCCCGACACCATCGCCGTGGCCGGCTTCAACGACTTGAATGGCAGCGACCAGATGCTGCCGCCCTTGACCACGGTGCACACACCTCGCACCGAGATCGGCGAGCAAGCGGCGCGCATGCTGCTGCAACTGATGCGCCGCGAGCCGCTCGCGCGAACCTGCATCGACGTGGGCTACGAGCTGATCGTGCGCGGCAGCACCTAAGGCGACGCTGAACAAGTCCCTCGCGGACGGCGCATCCTCGTTTTGGGCGGTCTGCGGCGTTGCAAATGCTCGCGATACCTGTGGGTATCGCTGCGCTTTGCGCCTTGCAGCCCATCCCAAACCGAGGCGCGCCGCCTCGCAGGAACTTATTCAGCGTCGCCCTAGGCGCTGCCGCTCCGTCACATCACTTGGCGATCAGATCGCCCGGCATCACGCTCGGGCCCGCAGCAGACTCGGACTCTTCGACCTTCACCTTCTTGTCGCGCACCAGGTACGAATACAAGACCGGCACCACCACGAGCGTGAGCAAGGTCGACGTGATCACGCCGCCGATGATCGCGCGCCCCATCGGGGCCTGGATCTCGCCACCTTCATTCAGCGCCAGCGCCAGCGGCAGCATGCCGAACACCATGGCGGCCGTGGTCATCATGATCGGGCGCATGCGCACCAGCCCGGCTTGCAGCAAGGCCTCGGGCACGCTCAGGCCAGCCCGGCGGCCGTGGTTGGCAAAGTCGACCAACAGAATCGCGTTCTTCGTCACCAGGCCCATCAGCATCACCAGCCCGATCATCGAGAACAGATTGAGCGTTGAACGCGTGATCAGCAAGGCCAGCATCACGCCGATGAGCGCGAGGGGCAGCGAGGCCATGATGGCCAGCGGCTGGAGAAAGCTGCCGAACTGCGATGCGAGCACGATGTAGATGAAGATCACCGCCGCGCCCAGCGCCATCAGGATGCCGGCAAAGGCTTCCTCTTGGTCCTTGGTCTGGCCGCCCACGTCGAAGCGGTAGCCAGGAGGCAGCTGCGTTTCCTTGACGAGCTTCTGCACATCGGCGCCCACGTCACCACTCGGGCGGCCTTGTGCGCCGGCGTAGATCGCCTGGCGGCGTTGCAGGTCCTGGCGTTTGATGACCTCGGGGTTGACCACGGGCACGATGTCGGCCACGCGCGAGAGCGCGATCGGCGTGCCGTCTTTGGCGTACGCCACCGGCAGGTTGTCGAGCTGCGAAATGGTTTCGCGCGAGGCTTGCGGCAAGCGCAGCTCCACTTCGACCTGCTCGCCGTCGGGTGCCGTCCAGTACGTTGCCACATCGCCGTTGATGAAGCTGCGCAGGCTGGCGGCCAACTGGCTCGACGTCAGCCCGAGTTCGCGCACGGCGTCGGGCTTCGGGCGAACGGCATAGGCCGGCAGCCCGGGCTTCACCGAGGTGGTCAGGTCGCTGATGCCCTTGACCTTGGCCACCTTGTCACGCAGACGCAGCACTTCGGCCTCCAGCACGTTGGGGTCGGGGCCGAGCAGCGCCACGTAGATCGGCAGGTTGCCCAACGACAGCTCGATGCCGGGGATGGGCTTGAGCGCCTCACGCAGCGCCTGCTCGACTTCGCTTTGCGTGCGTTTGCGCTCGTGCGGCTTGACGAGCTGCAGGCTCAGCGCCGCGCTGTTGCGTGCCGTGCTGCCGGTATCGCCCAGCGTCGCCGACATCAGGCGCACCTCGGAAAACTGCCGCACCACCGACTCGATCTGCGCCAGCTTCTCGTTGCCGCGCTGCAGGCTCGTGCCCACCGGCAGCGTCACGTTCATCTGGATGTAGCTGTTGTCGGTTTCGGGGATGAACTCGCTGCCCACCAACGGCGCCAGCATGATCGCGCCGACGAAGCTGGCGAGCCCGAGCCAGACCACCACGCCGCGGTGCGTGAGCGTGGCAAAGCGCAAGCGCCGTGGCTGTGCCTTGTCGCGCTTGCCGGCGTCGTCGAATGGGTGGCCGTAGGCCGGAATCGGCGGCACCAGCAGCCGATAGCGTTGGCCGGAGAACACCCAGTGGATCAGGCGCTCGTAGATGCCGTGCATCAGGTCGAGCAGGCGGTCGGTGCCACGCATCAGGTGGCCGAGCACCGGCAGTCGAGCCAGGCGGTTGGTGGGCGGGTCGCGCCAGATGCTCGAGAGCATCGGATCGAGCGTGAAGCTCACGAACAGCGAGACCAGCACCGCCGCCGTGACGGTGATGCCGAACGGAAAGAAGAACTTGCCGACGATGCCCTTCATGAACGCCACCGGCACGAACACCGCGCAGATGGCGAAGGTGGTAGCCATCACGGCCAGGCCGATTTCGTTGGTACCGTCGCTCGCGGCGGTATGGTGGTCCTTGCCCATGTGGACATGCCGCACGATATTTTCTCGCACCACGATCGCATCGTCGATCAGCAGGCCAACGCACAGGCTCAGCGCCATCAGTGTCATGAAATTGAGCGTGAAGCCGAAGGCGTAGACGGCGATGAACGACGAGATCACCGCGATCGGCAGCGTGAGCCCGGTGATGATGGTGCTGCGCCAGGAGTGCAGGAACAAGAACACGATCGCCACCGTGAGCAGCGCGCCTTCGATCAGCGTGTGCTTCACGCCTGAGAGCGAGTTGGCCACCCAGTCACTGTCGGCATAGACCAGGCGCAGCTCCACGCCGGGCGGCATCTGCTTGCGCAGTTCTTCAGCTGCGTCCTTGATGCCCTGGCCGGTCTCGACGATGTTGGCGTCTTGCTGCTTGAACACCTGGAACGAGATCGCCGGCACGCCGTCGACGCGGGAGATCGATGTCGGCTCGCGCTCGCGCTCGACCAGCTCGCCCAGGTCGGCGAGGCGGATCACTGCGCCATTGCGCGTGGCCACCACTACGTCGGCAAAGGCCTTGGCGTCGCGCATCTTGCCTTCCACGCGGACGATGGTGTCTTCTTTCGCGCCGCTCAGCAGGCCGACCGGCATGTCGGCGTTGGCGCGCAGCAGCGCGGCTGACACGTCGCTGGGCGTCAGTTGGTAGGCACGCAGGCGCTGCGGGTCGAGGTCGATGCGCACCTGGCGCACTGTGAGGCCGCCCACGTCGACGCGGGCCACACCACCTGTGCGCTCCAATCGCTTGCGCACGACCTGGTCGGCCAGCAGCGAGAGCTCGCGTGCGCTGCGCGTCGGCGAGAGCAGTGACAGATAGACCGTGGGTTGCGCGTTGTCGCCGTCGAAACGGTTGACGAACGGCGTCTTGGCGTCACGCGGGAAGTTGGCCTGCGCAGCGGCGATCTTGTCGCGCACATCCTGCACGGCGCGTGTCATGTCGGCGCTGAGCTGGAACTCGACGACCGTTTCGCTGCGACCCTCGAAGCTGTTGGAGCGGATCATCTTCACGCCGGCAATGCCGTTGAGCGCGAGTTCGATCGGTCGCGTGAGTTCGGTCTCGATCGCGTCGGGCGAAGCCCCCGGGTAGGCCACGCTCACGAACACGATGGGCGGCGAGATGTCGGGCAGGCGCTCGACGCGCAGCTGGCTGTACGAGAACAGCCCGAGTACGCACAGCGCGACCATGATCATGGTCGCGAAGACGGGGTTGTTGATGGAAACGCGGGTGAACCACATGTGATGCTCCGTGAGTTCGCTGCGCGTTCAGGACTTGGCCGACGAGATAGATGCGGCCGGCGCCGACCGCACCTCGACCACCTTGGCCGGCGAGCCTTCCTTCAGGTTGTCGAAGCGCGAGCCCAGCACCTGGGCATCGGCGGCCAGGCCGCGGATCACTTCGATGCGGCCCGTCCCCGGGCTTTTGCGGCCGGTGATCACGATGCGCCGCACCAGCGCGCCCTTTTCCACCGTCCACACGAAGTCCTGGCCCGAGGCCTGGCCGAGTGCGCTGTCGGGCAGCGTGAGGCGCTTGGTGTCGTCGTGCAGCTCGACGCTCGCCTGGGCGTATTGCCCGGCGCGGAACAGCTCTCGCTGGTTCTCGAGCACCACCACCACGCCGATGGCGCGCGTGCCCGGTTCAGCCGCAGGCGCAATGCGGTCGATGCGGCCGACAACCGGCTCGCCCTGGCCTTCCACCCTCACCTTGACCGCCTGGCCTGCCTTGAGCATCGAGACCTCGTGCGTGCCAACCATGCCGGCCAGCTCCAGCGTCGACAGGTCCACCACCGTGAGCAGTTGCTGCTCGGCGCTGACCTTCTCGCCAGGCACCACGTGGCGCTTGCCGACGATGCCGGAGATCGGTGCCACCAGCGCTGCTTCCTTCACACCCAGGCGCACGGTCGACAGCTGGGCCTGGGCCGACTTGAGCTGCGCACGGGCTGCGTCGAGCCGTGCCTGTGACGACTGCAGGCCCGTCGAGGAGATGAAGCTCTGGCTGGCCAGGCTGATGTTGGCCTGGTGCTGGCGCTCGGCTTCGTCCACCGAGGCCTGGGCGGATTCAACGCTCGCCGAGCGCTCGGTGACGCGGCTTTGCAGGTCGGCCAGGTCGATGTCGCCGAGCACCTGTCCCGCCTTGACGCGGCTGCCCTCGTTCACCTTCAGTGCCAGGAGGGTACCGGCCGCCTTGGCCTTGACCACCGCGGTTCGCGGTGCGACCAGCGGTCCCGAGAACTCGATGGTCACGGGCATCACCGTGAGCAGGGGTTGCACCACCTCGCGGGTGGTGAATTCGAGCGGCACGTCGGGCTTCTTGCCATCTTTGGACGGCGCGTCCTTGGCTCCGTTGCCCATGCGGGGCACGACTGCCAGCCCGATCCCTGCCACCACGGCCGCGACGATGAAGCCGCTGACCCAGAGCCGCTTTCTTGAAATGCTCATCCTGCTCTCTCCTGCTGCGCCAGCCCTTGTGGGGATGCGCCCTGTTGTTTGTCAGATGTCGTTACCGGCGGCAGTTTATGGGCGGGGTTCCCTTGCCAAGCCGGTGCTGCGACAAACTGCAGATTGAAGGGGCCGAACCGTGCCGGTAGGCGACGGGCGGCCGGAACTCGTGGCTGAAATGCTCCTATGCGTGACCAAGCACCGGGTGCGGCTCGTAGCCTTCACCCAGCGTCTTGAGTTCGTCGGCCGACAGGCGCAGCTCGACGGCGGCCGCCGCGTCGTCCAGCTGAGGCAGCTTGCTGGCGCCGATGATGGGCCCGGTGATGCCTGGCTGGTGCAGCAGCCAGGCGTAGGCCAGCGTGGCGGCGCTCACGCCGCGTTGCGCTGCCATGGCTTTCAGGCGCTCGACGGTGGCGAAATCGCTGTCGCGGTAGTAGTAGTTCTGCGCCAGGTCGTCGGTCTGAGCGCGCGAGGTGCTGCCGCTGGTCTTGTCGTCCTTGGCACGGTTGCCGGCCAGGAAGCCGCGCGCCAGCGGGCTCCAGGGGATCACGCCAATGCCCTGGTCGCGGCACAGCGGCAGCATCTCGCGCTCTTCTTCGCGGTAGGCCAGGTTGTAGTGGTTCTGCATGCTGACGAAGCGCGTCCAGCCGTTCTCCTTGGCCACTTGCTGCGCCTTGGCGAACTGCCAGGCCCACATCGAACTCGCGCCGATGTAGCGGGCCTTGCCGGCCTTGACCACGTCGTGCAGCGCTTCCATCGTTTCTTCGATCGGCGTGTGGGCATCCCAGCGGTGGATCTGGTACAGGTCGATGTAGTCGGTGTTCAGGCGCTTCAGGCTTGCGTCGATGGCGTGGAAGATCCGCTTGCGGCTCAGGCCCTGCGTGTTCGGTGGCACCTGCGAGGTCGAGCCGGCGGTGAAGCGGGCCTCCGTCATGCTCACCGGAAAAAACAGCTTGGTGGCGATGACTACTTCGTCGCGCTTGCAGAACTCGCCGAGAAACTTGCCGGTCATCACCTCGCTCTGGCCGGCAGAGTACGTATCGGCGGTGTCGAAGAAGTTGATGCCCAGCTCGACCGCGCGTTTGACCAGCGGACGGCTCGCCGCTTCATCAAGAATCCACCGGCGCCAGGCCGGTGTGCCGTAGGTCATCATGCCCAGGCAGAGGCGGGAAACGTTGAGGCCGGTGGACCCGAGGCGGGTGTATTTCATGGAGGCTCCGGTTCGCCGTGCGGGCGGCAAACCGAGAGCTTAGGTCAACTCAGGCGCGCTGGCTCCCCCACGTTTGTGAGGCGGTCGCTGCCGGTCAACGGCATCGGGACCGGTAAGCGGCACTGCCGCTGCAAGCTTTGATCTCAGGGCAGCTTGAACATGGCCACTTCTTCGGCCAACTGAAGCGCCTGGCCCTTGAGCGTCGACGCGGTTGCCGCGGTCTGCTCCACCAGGGCGGAGTTCTGCTGAGTCATGCGGTCGAGCTCTTGCACCGCGCCGCCGATCTGCGTCACGCCCGAGCTTTCTTCCTTCGCGGCACCCGAGATCTCGCGCAGCAGGTCGCTCATGCGCTGGGCGTTGCTCACCAGTTCCTTCATCGTGACGCCGGCACCTTCGACGATGCGCGTGCCCGAATCGACCCGCTCGACGCTGGTCGTGATCAAGCCCTTGATCTCCTTGGCCGCCTGGGCGCTGCGCTGCGCCAGGCTGCGCACTTCGCCGGCCACGACAGCAAAACCGCGGCCCTGCTCGCCCGCACGCGCCGCTTCCACGGCGGCATTCAGCGCGAGGATGTTGGTCTGGAATGCGATGCCGTCGATCACGCCGATGATGTCGCTGATCTGGCTCGACGACGCGTGGATCTGCTGCATGGTCGTGACCACCTGGCCGATGACCTCGCCGCCGCGCGCGGCCACACCGGAGTTGGCAACCGCCACCACCGAGGCCTGATGCGCGTTGTCGGCCGTGTTCTTGATCGTGGCCGAGATCTGTTCCATCGACGAGGCGCTCTTTTCCAGGTTGGAGGCTGTCTGCTCGGTGCGGGCCGACAGGTCCATCGATGCCGATGCGATCTCGGAGCTGGCCTGCACGATCAGCCCTGACGAGCCGCGCACCTTCGAGACGATGTTCCGCAACGAGGCCTGCATGTCGGCCAGCGTGCCCATCAGCTTGGCGGCCTCGTCCGTGCCCCAGGGGCGAGGCCGAGTCGTCAGGTCACCGGAGGTCATCGCTTCGAGGTGCTTCTGCACCTCTCGCAGGCCGCCCTGGGTGACGAGGAAGAAACAGTAGAAGAGGTAGACCCCGGCAGCGAGCGCCACGGCGACGATCGCCGTCGTCACGTCGCGCACTGACTTCATGCCGGCGATGCGCTTCTCGATCAGGCGGTCGAGGTCATCGAGCAGGTGGGTCGAGAAGTCGAACTGGGCATCGATCGCCAGCCTGGCGGCATCGTTGTACGCCGCCTTATCGCCCTTGGCGCCGTCGGCACCCAGCAGGTTGCTGCGCGACAGCTCGATGAAGCCGCGCAAGGGTTTCATTGCCGCGTCGGCCTTCAGCGAGCCCACGAGCTCGGGTGTGGCCGTGGTGGCCTTCGCCAGGCCGATCTTGGTCTGGTCTTCGTGGTACTCGACCAGCGGCATGCGGTCGGCAATCACGCGCATCGCATCAGGCGAAGGTGCCGCCAGCGCCTGCGCTGCAGCGGCCTGCACGCGTGCCATCAGCTCGATGAGCTGCGGGACGCGCGTGGTCGACAGATCCATCAGGTAGTAGGTGTCGAGATCGGGGTCGAGGATGAGATTGGAGCCGTCGGTCGCCTGCCCGAGCACATCGAGCTGCGCGGCAATGAAACGCGTGTGGGCATCGAACGCGGCTTCCGCGTTGCCTGCCGACGCGGCGAGCTTCGAGGCCGCTTCGGTCACCTTGGCAAATTGCGGGCTGGTGCCTAGACCCGCGCCGAGGCGAGCCTCAGTGGCGCCAACGACCTTGAGCTGCGCGTCGACCTTGCTGCGCATGTCGGCTGCCGATGGCGTGCCGGCCAGCGTGCGCTGCTGCACCGACAGCTTCAGCAGAGGCATCAGGTCGCGAACGTATTCGATGCCGAGGCGTTCCTTGGCCGAGAACTCGATCGATGCGGCCTTGTCGGTGTAAAAGCTCCAGCCGAGCGCCAGCACCGGCACCAGGAACATGGCCGACACCATCGCGGCCTTGGTCTTGAAGTGCACTTGGCGGAACAAGCGGATGCCGGGTGCCCACACGCTGTGGTACCGAAAGAATTCGGTCGGGCCTGTGGCGGCTTGCGTCGAGTCAGGCGCGGCCGTCGGCCTCGCTCCAAGGGATTGGTCCATCACACGGTTCCTGTGTTGTCTCGTGGCCGGTATGCCGGCACAGGCGCCCTCTGGATCTTGGCGCTCCACCGGCTATTCGGCTGGATCCAAGGCAACTTGAGAAACGCCCTGCAGCGCAGGGCAAGGAACCGGGGATAAATCTCAGTCGGCGGGGCCCGCGTCGACTTCGCCTGGGATCGGCGGTGTGGCGACAGTCACGTCGCCGCACTGCGCGCGGTGCCGCAACGCGTGGTCCATCACCACCAGCGCGAGCAGTGCCTCGGCGATCGGCGCGGCACGGATGCCCACACACGGGTCGTGCCGGCCAAAGGTCTCCACGACGGCCGGGTCGCCCTGCAGGTCGATGGACTGGCGCGGGCTGCGGATCGAGCTGGTGGGCTTGACCGCGATCGAGACGGTGATGTCCTGCCCGGTCGAAATGCCACCCAGCACACCGCCTGCGTTGTTGCTGCGAAAGCCTTGCGGCGTCAGTTCATCGCCATGCGTCGTGCCGCGCTGAGTGACGCTGCCGAAGCCGGCGCCGATCTCGACGCCCTTGACGGCGTTGAGGCCCATCATCACGTAGGCGATGTCGGCGTCGAGCTTGTCGTACAGCGGCTCACCGAGGCCAACAGGTACCTTGTGCGCCACCACCGACAGGCGCGCACCGCAGCTGTCGCCGGCCTTGCGCAGCTCGTCCATGTAGGCCTCGAGCCGGCCAATGTCGCTCACGTTCGGCGCGAAGAACGGGTTGTCAGGGATGTGCTTCAGCGATTCGAATGGAATCTCGATGTCGCCGATCTGCGTCATGTAGCCGACGAAGGTGGTGCCGTACTGCTGCTGCAACCACTTGCGCGCCACCGCCCCGGCAGCCACCGTCGGCGCCGTCAGGCGGGCCGACGCGCGCCCACCGCCCCGTGGGTCGCGCAGGCCGTATTTGTGCAGGTAGGTGTAATCGGCATGGCCTGGGCGGAAGGTCTGCAGGATGTTGCCGTAGTCCTTGCTGCGCTGATCGGTGTTGCGGATCAGCAGGCAGATCGGCGTGCCCGTGGTCTTGCCTTCGAACACGCCCGACAGGATCTCGACCGCATCGGCCTCGCTGCGCTGCGTCACATGCCGCGACGTGCCCGGCCGGCGGCGGTCCAGCTCGGGCTGAATGTCCGCCTCGGACAGTTCCATCCCCGGTGGGCAGCCATCGATCACGCAGCCAATAGCCGGGCCGTGGGATTCACCGAAATTGGTGACGCAGAAGAGAGTGCCGAGTGTGCTGCCGGACATGAGGGCCTTGAAAGGGGCTTGCGGGAGGCGCCAATTTTAGGCGCTGCGCAACCGCTTCCTTGCCGGCGAGACCCTCAAGCAATGACCGATGGACCGGGTCTCCCGGCCGTCTTGGTCAGGCCTTGCAGGCCGCGCCGGGCGAGGACGCCCGGCTCTTCGCCAGGGGCATCTCGTCCTCAGGACGAGATGCATCCGGGCTCAGCCCCTCGGAGCAGGAGCGAAAGCGACTGGGGGGCTCTCGTTCTCCACTGGCCAGTCGCGGATGTAGGCCTTGAGCATGCGGTTCTCGAAATCCTGGCTGTCGACCACGGCCTTGGCCACGTCGTAGAACGAGATCACGCCCATCAGCGTGCGCTGCGTCATCACCGGCATGTAGCGCGCGTGGCGCTCGAGCATCATGCGGCGCACTTCGTCGATCTCGGTTTCGGGGGTGCAGGTGAGCGGGTGGTCGTCCATCACGCCACGCACGGTGGTGTTGCCGACCGAGCCGCCGTTCTTCACGATGGCCTGGATGACCTCGCGGAAAGTCAGCATGCCGGTGAGCTCGCCGTGGTCCATCACGACCAGCGAGCCGATGTCGCGCTCGGCCATGGCCTCCACGGCTTCGCCCAGCGCCTGATCGGGCGACGCGGTGAACAGCGTGCCTCCTTTGACACGCAGGATGTCTGCGACTTTCATGGTGATCTCCCGTGGCAGGTGTCGGGTCAATATAGCCCACAATTCCTGAGAGCAACAGATGCAGTTCCCAGGGCAAGCGCCGGGCCACCGATGTTTGCATCCCTCCCGCAGACCTGGGCATGCGCAACACACGGAGACCCCATGCCTGGCCATTCCGACCCTGGATTCGACACCCTGTCACTGCATGCCGGTGCAGGGCCAGACCCGACCACCGGCGCACGCGCCGTGCCCATCTACCTGAGCACCAGCTTCGTCTTCGAGAGCAGCGATCACGCGGCCTCGTTGTTCAACATGGAGCGCTCGGGGCATGTGTACAGCCGCATCTCGAACCCCACGACGGCCGTGCTCGAAGAGCGCGTGGCGGCACTCGAAGGCGGCGTGGGTGCCATCGCCACCAGCAGCGGCCAGGCGGCCCTGCACCTTGCCATCGCCACGTTGGCCGGTGCCGGCTCGCACATCGTTTCGAGCAGCGCGCTGTACGGCGGCTCGCACAACCTTTTGCACTACACGCTGGCGCGCTTCGGCATCTCGACCACCTTCGTCAAGCCGGGTGACATCGACGGCTGGCGTGCTGCCATCCGCCCGAACACACGCATGCTGTTCGGCGAGACGCTCGGCAATCCCGGCCTCGACGTGCTGGACATTCCCACCCTCAGCGCCATCGCGCACGAACACGGCCTGCCATTGATGGTGGACTCCACCCTCACCTCGCCCTACCTGATCAAGCCCTTCGATCACGGAGCCGACCTCGTCTACCACTCGGCCACCAAGTTCCTCAGTGGGCATGGCACCGTGGTGGGCGGCGTACTGGTCGACAGCGGGCAGTTCGACTGGAGTTCATCCGACCGTTTCCCTGAGCTGGCACAGCCCTATGCCGGCTTCCACAACATGGTGTTCAGCGAAGAGAGCACCGTCGGTGCGTTCCTGCTGCGCGCACGTCGAGAAGGCTTGCGCGATTTCGGCGCTTGCATGAGCCCGCACACCGCATGGTTGATCTTGCAGGGCATCGAGACCTTGTCGCTGCGCATGGAGCGGCACGTGAGCAATGCGCGCAAGGTGGTCGAGTTTCTGGCCTCGCACGCGATGGTCGACAGCGTGGGCTACCCCGAGCTGCCGGGCCACGCGAGCCATGCACTCGCCGCCAAGCTGTTGCCGCGCGGCTGCGGTTCGGTCTTCAGCTTCAACCTGAAAGGCAACCGCACGCAGGGCAAGGCCTTCATCGAGGCGCTGAAGGTGTTCTCTCACCTAGCCAACGTGGGCGACTGCCGCTCGCTCGTCATCCATCCGGCCTCGACCACGCATTTCCGCATGGACGATGCCGCGCTGGCGCAGGCTGGCATCACGCAGGGCACGATCCGCCTGTCGATCGGGCTGGAAGATGCCGACGACCTGCTCGACGACCTGTCGCGCGCGCTCAAGGCGGCGCAGAAGGCAGGCACATGAAGCTCAGCGTGAACGACTGCGAGGCCTTTGCCTACACCGGTGGCAAGGCCTTCGACACGAGCCTGCCCACCATAGTGTTCATCCACGGCGCCATGCACGACCACAGCGTGTGGGGGCTGCAGACCCGCGCCCTGGCGCACCAGGGTTTTGGGGTGCTCGCCGTCGATCTGCCCGGCCATGGCCGCAGCGTCGGCCCGGCGCCGGCCAGCGTGGAAGCCGCGGCCCGGTGGGTGGCCGACCTGATCGCAGCAGCGGGCGTGCAACGCGCTGCCCTCGTGGGCCACAGCCTCGGTTCGCTGATTGCCCTGGAAGCGGCGGCCCTGCTCGGAGAACGTGCCACCCATCTGGTGCTGGTGGCCAGCACCTTCCCGATGAAGGTGTCGCCTGTGCTGCTGAGCACCGCGCTCGAGCAGCCGCTGAAGGCGATCGACATGGTGAACGCGCTCTCGTATTCCACCCTGGCCGCCAAGCCATCGGCGCCTGCACCCGGCTTTTGGCTGCACGGCGCCAACCGGGCGCTGATGCGCAGGCTCCAGGCCGCTTATGCCGCTGGCGGCCACTGCAACCTGTTCCACCACGACTTCCAGATGTGTGACGGCTACACCGCCGGGCTCGAATCCGCAGGCCGGGTGCGCTGCCCGAGCCGGCTGATTCTCGGGCGCAGCGACCAGATGACGCCAGCCAGGACCAGCGCGGCACTGGCAAGCGCCCTGCGTGCCGAAAGCATCACGCTGCCCGCCGGACATTCCCTGATGGGAGAAGCACCCGACGGCGTGTTGAATGACATACGGTCATTTCTGACCAGGAGCACGCCATGAACACTGCTGCCACCCCCGTCGATCCGCGCACGCTCAAGAGCTTCGCCGAGTTCTACCCGTTCTACCTGAGTGAACACAGCAACCGAACCTGCCGGCGCCTGCACTTCGTGGGCTCGACACTTGCATTGCTCTGCCTGATGGCCGCCGTGGTGCGTGGCCAGCCTGCCTTCCTGCTGTACGGGCTGCTGTGCGGCTATGGCTTTGCCTGGGTCGGGCATTTCGGCTTCGAGAAGAACAAGCCTGCCTCGTTCAAGCGGCCGCTGTTCAGCTTCATGGGTGATTGGGTCATGTACAAAGACATCTGGACCGGCAAGATTCCCTTCTGATCGAAGGATGCACACGCGATGGACCCCACCGGCCCGCCCGCCGCCGAACGACTCTCCCACAACGAAAGGTTGGTCGACGCGATCGACCTGCCCATCGGCCGCTGGGATGCCGGCAACCGCCTGGTCTTCTGCAACAAACCCTACCTGCAATGGGCCGCTCGCACGCGTGAGGAACTGATCGGCCGCACCCTGCAGGAGATCTTCGGCACCGAGGCGTGGCAATGCGCGCAGCCAGCCTTCGAAGCGGCGTTCCAGGGCCGCACCGTCACCTACGAGCGCCGGCTCACGCATGTCGGAAAAGGGGGCCGCTGGGCGCGCATCCAGGCCTTCCCAGATGCTGACGCGCAGGGGCGTGTCGACAGCATCTTCACCATCGCGTTCGACATTCACGACGACGTGGTGCAACGTGAAGCGCTCACGGCCGCCCGGGAGCGCCTCGACCGCTTCACCGAGAACATCCCCTACCCGCTGACCTACGTCGACCGCAACTTCGTGCTGCTCTTCGTCAACAAGGCCTACATCGAAGCCACCGGCCAGCAACCCAAGCAGCTGCTCGGGCAACCGATCGGTGATGTGCGCGGCGCCAAACGCTGGAAGGAGCACAAGCCCTACTTCGAGCGGGCGCTCGAAGGCAAGCCGGTGCACTACACCCGCCTGGTCGACCTGGCGACCGAAGGCCCGCGCTGGATGCGAACCAGCTACGTGCCCGACTTCGGCGACGACGGCGAGGTGATCGGCCTCTACACCGTCACCATCGACGTGCACGAGCTGACGCTGGCGCAAGAAAACCTCAAGCGCAGCGTCGAACGCGATTCGCTCACCGACGTGCTGAGCCGGCGCACGATGATGGACCGGCTGGAAGCCGCGCTGGCGACCTCGCACCAGACGCCGATGGCGCTGTTCTTCGTCGACCTCGACGGCTTCAAGGAAGTGAACGACCGGCTCGGCCACCGCGCCGGCGACAGCGTGCTGATCGGCGTGGCCCGCGCGCTCCAGGGCGCGGTGCGCGCCGAAGACTCAGTGGCGCGTTTCGGCGGAGACGAGTTCCTCGTGCTCGCGCCCATCCGCGACGCGGCGGGGGCACATGCGCTGGCGCTGCACATGCTCGCCGCGGTGCGCGGCCTGCCGGACCACCCGGTCAGCGCGAGCATCGGCTACGCCCTGGCACCCACCGATTCGCAACAACCGCTCAAGCTGCTGCAGCTGGCCGACGAGGCCATGTACGAGGCCAAGCGCCTGGGCAAGGACCGCGTGGTGTACGGCGGCGCATCGCGTACCACCGCGCCCGGTCCCGCCCTGCCTAGTCGCTGATCAGGTCCTGCAGCGTGGTGTTCGCGAAGCCTGCGCGGTCCCAGAAGCCACGCACGTTGGGCGACGGATCGAGCAGCACCTTGGCGAGCATCGGCTCGGCCGGCGTGGTGGCCGGGTCGCACAACAACACGTAGCGGGCACTGCCCGCTTCTTCGAGCCGGCCGACCCAGTCGATGGCGACCAGGATGTCGAGCAGGGGCTCGATCTGCAGGGGGTCGGTGCGCAGGTTCTCGGAAAGTTTCGCGGCGCTCAGGCCGTGCCGGGTGCCGGTGCGTGCATTCGACAGTTCACGCAGCATGCCGACCGCCAGCTCGAAGCGATAACCGGGCACCGCGGGCCGCCGCACCACGCGCATCTGCAGGCTCGGCGCATAGGCTGCGACCACGGCACCCAGCAGCACGATCACCCAGCCGAGGTACATCCAGATCAGCAGGATGGGCACCGTGGCGAAGGCGCCGTAGACCGTGGCGTAGGTGGGCACGCTGCTGAGGTACCAGCCCAGGCCGCGCTTGGCCAGCTCGAAGCCGGCGGCCACGAACACGCCCCCGCCCAGCGCGTGCCGCCACCGCACGTGCGTGTTGGGCACGTAGTGGAACAAGCCTGCAATGGCGCCGGAGAGCAACAAAAACTGCAGTGCGTTGAGGATGATGCTCACGCCGCCGGGAATGTCGGCCACCAGGCCTTTGCTCGCCGAGATGGCGTACGACGTGAAGGTCAGGCTCACGCCCAGCAGCAAGGGCCCGAGCGTAACGGCAGCCCAGTAGATGAGCACGCGCTGCGCGATGGGCCGCGGCTTGCGAACGCGCCAGATGCCATTGAGCGTGCGGTCGATGGTGAGCATCAGCGTCACGGCGGTGAAGAGCAGCACCACCAGGCCGAAGCCACCCAGGCGGTTGGCCTTGGCCGCGAACTGGGTGAGCGCACCCAGCACCGGGCGGGCGATACTGTCGGGCACGAGGGTCTGCAGAAAGTACTTCTGCAGCGCGTCCTGGAACTTGGCGAACATCGGGAAGGCGGTGAACAGCGCCAACATCACCGTGACCAGCGGCACGAGCGAGATGAGGGTCGTGAACGTCAGGCTGCTGGCCGTGAGACCGAGGCGGTCTTCGCGAAAACGCTGGCGCAGCGTGCGCAGCGTGTCGAGCCAGGGCCAGTTCTGCAGGGTGGCCAGCAGCTCGGCGATCGGCTTTCGCCAACGGGGCTTCAACCACGAGAGTAAATTCATTTGCGGCATCATAGCCAGCGATGACTGATGCCCTTCCCACCTCCCTGCCCCCCGCCCTCCCGCCGTTCGTGAGCCGCACCCGTGCGCTCGCCGTCGGCAGCCTGCTCGGCCTGATCGTGTTAAGCCTGCTGTGGGAGCTGTGGCTCGCACCGCTGCGCCCCGGCGGTTCCTGGCTCGCGCTCAAAGCCCTGCCGCTGACCTTGCCGCTGGCCGGCCTGCTGAAGAACCGCATGTACACCTACCGCTGGGTCAGCCTGCTGGTGTGGCTGTATTTCACCGAAGGCGCAGTGCGCGCCACCAGCGACCGCGGCTTGGGCGCGCCGCTGGCAATGATCGAAGTGCTGTTGTGCCTGGTGCTGTTCGGCGCTTGTGCGATGCATGTGCGGTGGCGGCTGCGTCACCCTCAACCGGCTGGGGTGGTGTCATGAACAATCTACTCAACGCATTACGCACTGCGGTCGGCGCGGCCAACGTGCTGGTCGAGGGCGACCTCTCGGCTTACGAGCAAGACTGGCGCAAACGGTATCGCGGCCGCGCGTTGGCGGTGGTGCGGCCGGGCAACACCACCGAAGTGGCGGCGGTGGTCAAGCTGTGCGCGCGCCACGGTGCCGGGCTGGTGCCACAGGGTGGCAACACCGGCCTCGTGGTCGGCTCGGTGCCCGACGACAGCGGCTCCCAGGTGCTGCTGAGCCTCACACGAATGAACCGCGTGCGCGGCATCGACAGTGCCAACCTCACCCTCACGGTCGAAGCCGGCTGCGTGCTGCAAACCGTGCAGGAGGCGGCTGCCGCGCAAGGCTTCCTGTTCCCGCTGAGCCTGGCCGCGGAAGGCAGCTGCACCATCGGCGGCAACCTTGCCACCAACGCCGGCGGCACGCAGGTGCTGCGCTATGGCAACGCACGCGAACTCTGCCTGGGCCTCGAAGTCGTCACCGCCCAGGGCGAGGTGTGGGACGGCTTGGCCGGCCTGCGCAAGGACAACACCGGCTACGACCTGCGCGACCTCTTCATCGGCAGCGAAGGCACGCTGGGCGTGATCACCGCCGCCACGCTCAAGCTCTATCCGCAACCCGCCGCACGCACGACCGCACTGGCATCGCTGCCCTCGCTCGAAGCCGCGGTGTCATTGCTGCAACTGGCGCAGTCGCGCCTGGGTGCCGGGCTCACCGGCTTCGAGGTGATGAACCGGTTTTCGCTGGCCCTGGTGCGCAAGCACTTTCCGCAGCTGCGGCAGCCTTTGCCTGAGGCCGAGTGGACGGTGCTGCTCGAGCAGTCGGACACCGAGAGCGAGTCGCACGCACGTTCGCTGTTCGAAGGCTTGCTCGAATCGGCGATGGAGAACGGCCTGATCAGCGACGCGGCGGTCGCCGAGAGCATCGAACAGTCGCGCGCGATGTGGCACCTGCGCGAATCGATCCCGCTGGCGCAGCCCGAAGAAGGCCCCAACATCAAGCACGACATCTCGATCCCGGTGTCGCGGATTCCCGCTTTCGTGGCGGCCACCGACGTGGCGCTCCAAGTTGCCCACCCCGGCACCCGCTCAGTGAATTTCGGCCACCTGGGCGACGGCAACCTGCACTACAACCTGCAGGCACCCGTCGGCGTGGATGGTGCGGCTTTCCTGCGCGAGCATGAGCATTCGGTCAACACGGTGGTGTACGACGCGGTGATGGCGCACGGCGGCTCGATCTCAGCCGAGCACGGCGTGGGCAGCCTGAAACGCGATGAACTGGCACAACGCAAATCGCCCGTCGCCCTGCAGATGATGCGGGCGATCAAGCAGGCGCTCGATCCGCAAGGCGTGATGAATCCCGGTCGCATGCTCTGAGGCAGGCGCCTCCCGCTTGCGGGCGCGACCGGGCACGAACACTGCTGTGCTCCGTGGCCATGACCGACAAAGCGCCTCGCCCTGCACTGCCAGCGACCTTCGGCCCTACCCCACAAAACGCCTGGACGTTGCGCGACACGCACCTGAGCCTGGTGCGCACCCCGTTGGCGGCGCGCCCGCTCTGGATCGAGGCGCTGCCGCAGCCCATCGAGATCGACCTGGCGCGCAGCGCGCTCATCGTGGTCGACATGCAGAACGACTTCTGCCACCCGCGCGGCTGGTTCGGCCAGCGAGGCGTCAACATGAAGACCATGCGCAAACCCATCAAGGTACTGGCCGGCTTGCTGCCCGCCTGGCGGGCGGCTGGCGCCAAGGTGGTGTGGCTGAACTGGGGCGTGCGGCCTGACCGCCTGAACTTGTCGCCCACGGTGCAGTTCAAGGGCAAGCGCAGCGCAGACGGCGTGGGATTTGCCGAAGTCTCGCCCGAAGACCATGGCCCGAGTCTCGTGCCTGGCAGTTGGGGCGCACAGGTGGTGGATGACCTGGATGTGGCCGCGGACGACACCACCGTGCTAAAGCACCGCCTGAGCGGCTTCTGGGACAACGAGCTCGACAGCGTCTTGCGCCAGGCCGGCGTGCAGACCCTCTTGTTCACCGGCGTGAACACCGACCGCTGTGTGTTCTCGACGCTGCAGGACGCCGGCTTCCTGGGCTACGACTGCATCCTGCTGAACGACGCCTGCAGCAGCAGCTCGCCCGCCTACGTGAGCCGCGCCATCCACTTCATGGTGCAGCAGCTGCACGGTTTCAACGCCAGCGTGGGCGCAGTGCGCGCGGCGCTGGCCGAACTTCCCTCAACTGCAGAGCAGCCAACATGACATTGCCTCGCCACCAGCACGTGGAAGTGTTTCGCATTGGCTGCCAGGGGCCTGGCGACCTGCGCGGCGTGCAGGCGCTGATCGACACCGGCACGCTCGTTCCTGCAGACATCGTCGCGGTGATGGGCAAGACCGAAGGCAACGGCTGCGTCAACGACCACACGCGCGAATACGCCTCGATGGCGTGGTGCCACCTGCTCAGCGGACCGCTGGGTTGCACACCGCACGAGGTGGAGCAGCGCGTGGCACTCGTGATGTCTGGCGGCACCGAGGGCGTGCTGTCGCCCCATTTCACGGTGTTCACGCGGCGATGGGTGACAGGTGATGCCTCGGCACACGATGAGAAGCGACTGGTGGTCGGCACCGCGCACACGCGCGGGTTCGCACCCGAGGAGATCGGCCGCGCGGCGCAGATCGACGCCACGGCACAAGCGGTGCGTGACGCGATGGCGGATGCCGACATCAGCGACACGGCAGACGTTCACTTCGTCCAGGTGAAATGCCCCTTGTTGACATCGACCAAGGTGAACGACGCGGTGGCGCGCGGCGCAGTGCCCGTCACGCGTGACACCTATGAGTCGATGGGCTATTCGCGTGGCGCGTCGGCGCTGGGCGTGGCGGTAGCGTTGGGGGAAGTGCAGCGCAGCGCGATCCGCGACGAATCGGTGCTGAGCGACTTCTCGCTCTTCTCGGCGCGCGCCTCGGCGTCGGCCGGCATCGAGCTGGAAGGCAACGTCGTGATCGTGCTCGGAGAAGCCGTCGGCGCCGCATCACCCTACCGCATTGCACACACGGTGATGCACGACGCCATCGACGCCATGGCCGTGCGCCGTTTGCTGCGAGAAGCCTTTGACCTCGATGCGGAACATGATGCCGACACGCTTGCCGGTCGACTCGTCAACCTGCTCGCGAAAGCCGAAGCCAGCCCCAGCGGCAGCGTGCGCGGCGAGCGCCACACGATGCTCAACGACTCGGACATCAACGCCACACGCCATGCACGCGCCGTGGTCGGTGGCGTTCTCGCCTCGGTGGTGGGCCACACGGCGCTTTATGTGTCAGGCGGTGCCGAGCACCAGGGCCCAGCGGGTGGTGGGCCGGTGGCTGCCATCCTGCGCGTGGCCTGACAACGCCTCAACGCCACATGACCGATCGCCTGCTGATCATCAACGGCCTGGTGCTGCCCGATGCCGCACAAGACGCGCGGCCCGCGGACATGCTGGTCGAAGATGGCTGCATCCGCGAGATCGGCGTCCCGGGGCAGTTCATCGCGGCGATTGAAGGTTCGCGCGTCATCGACGCGACCGACCGGCTGGTGATTCCCGGCCTCGTCAACGGACACACCCACGCGCACGGGGGTTTGGGCCGCGGCGCAGTGGCCGATGTGGCGCTCGAAGGGTTTCTGGCGGCGTCGCCCTCGATCAACGGGCAGCGCGGGCTCGACGACATCGCACTCAGCGCCACGCTCACCGGTGCCGAGCTGCTGAAGAAGGGTTGCACCGCCCTCTTCGACATGGCGCTCGAACTCCCCTTGCCCTCCGTGGCCGGCTTGCACGCGGTGGCGAATGCGTATGCCTCCGTGGGCATTCGTGCCGTGGTCGCACCGATGATGGCCGACCGCACGCTCTACCAGGCCTATCCGGAGCTGCTGGCCAGCCTGCCCGAGGCGATGCAGCCTGGGCTGGCGGGACTGCGGGCTTCTGACACCGACGCGTGCCTGACCGTGGTTCGGCAGGCTGCGAACGATTGGCCGTTCGACAGCGACCGTGTGCGCCTGGGCATCGCACCCACCGTTCCGCTGAATTGCTCCGACGCGTTCATGCAGGGCTGCGCCGCGCTGTCCGAAGAATTCGGCCTGCCGATGCAGACGCACCTGGCCGAAAGCCAACAGCAAGCCGTGTTCGGCGAGAAACGTTACGGGCGCAGCCTGGTCGCGCACCTGTCGCGGCTCGGCGTGTTGAGCCCACGGCTGAGCGTTGCGCACGCCATCTGGATTTCGGACGACGACATCAGCACCTTGGCCACGGCGGATGTCACTGCCATCCACAACCCGCTGAGCAACCTGCGCCTGGGCTCGGGTGTGGCACCGCTGCGTCGCATGATCGAGCGTGGCCTGCGCGTGGGGCTGGGCACGGATGGGGCCAACACCTCCGACACGCAGAATCTCTTTGAAGCGGCACGGCTCGCGTCCTACCTCTCGCGTGTGGTCGGGTCCGACGAAGCGCGCTGGGTGTCCGCCCATGAGGTCTTCCGCATGGGCACCGAGCACAGCGCACATGCGATGGGCTGGGGCCGGCGCCTGGGCCGCATCGCGCCCGGCTACCAAGCCGACCTCGTGTTGCTCGATCTCGCGCAGCCCATCTATGTGCCGCTGCGGCATGCCTTGCGGCAGATGGTGTACGGCGAGAACGGCGCCGCGGTGGATCGTGTGCTGGTGGGTGGCCAAGTGGTGGTCGAACAGGGCCGCCTGCTGACCATCAACGAAGCGGCTTTGCGCCGGCAGGCTCAGGCGGCTGCCGAACGGCTGGACGCGCTCAACGCCGAAGGGCGACACCTGGCGCAAGCGCTGCGCCCGTGGGTCAGCGCTTTCTGCTGCGGCGTCGGCCAGTCACCGTTCCACCTTGCTCGCCGACTGGGCGCTTAGAGCTTCGGCAAGCAGCCACTCGGCGAAGTCGTTCACCTCGGGCTTGCGCTCTGACGCAATCGAGCGCAGCAGGTGATAGCCGTGCGGCGACGCCATCTTGTGCCCGAAGGGCGCGACCAGCTTGCGCTCCTTGATGAGGTGGCTGACCAGCGGGATGCGCCCAAGAGCCACGCCCTGCCCGCGAATGGCGGCCTGGATCATCTGGTCGTAATCGGAGAAATGCAGAGAGCCGGCTGACTTGAGCCGCTCGATCTGCATTGCCCGCAGCCACAGCGACCACTCGGGCACGTGCGCGTCGTTGTGGGTTTCGGTGTGCAGCAGCGTGTGATGCTGCAGGTCCTCAGGACGCTTCAGCGGCTTGCCAGCCTGCTTGCGCAGCGACGGGCTACAGACCGGCGTCATCACCTCGCCGAACAGCTTCACCGCCTGCGGGCCGGCATTGCTGGTCGCGCAGTAGCGCACGGCCAGGTCCACGCCGTCGCGTTCGAGGTTCACGAGTTTGAGGCCGGCCGAGATGCGTACGTCGACATCGGGATGCGCAACCGTGAAGCTCGTGAGCCGGGGGATCAGCCACAAGCCCGCGAATCCTGGCGTGGTGGTCACCACCACCGTCTTCTGCCTCGGGGTCTGGCGAAGCTGTTCGGTCACGCTGTGCAACTGCTGCAGCACCGCACTGGCCGTGACGTGCAGTTGCTGCCCCGCCTCGGTGAGACGCAGCGCGCGGTGCAGGCGCTGGAACAGCGGCACGTTCAGCCGCTCCTCGAGTGCGGCGATCTGCCGGCTGATGGCCGACTGCGTGAGAGACAGTTCGTCGGCGGCCCGGGTGAAGCTCAGGTGCCGGGCTGCGGCCTCGAACGCTTCGAGCAAGTCCAGCGGGGGCAATTGGTAGCGTCTCAAGGATGCCTCTTCACATTCCAATTTCGCATGCAACGCATGATGACATAGCGTTTGCGAACCCGCCTACCGCCATGGACACTCTGGCTACGTTCTCTGCAGCCTGGCTCGATCACATGATCAGGTGGCATGCGAAGTGAAACTCCAGGAGCCCACCATGCACCTTGCAACCGTCTCTCAACCAGCCTACCTGATGCGCCGCCAGACATTCAATCTGCGCACGCGCAAGGGCCAGCGCATCGAATGCCGAACCGGCCAAATCTGGGTCACCCAGGACGGCGACTCGCGCGATGTGATTCTCGGCAGCGATGAGTCGTTCACGCTCGATCGCTCGGGCCACACCTTGGTCTCGGCGCTGGAAGATGCGTCTTTCGTGCTGCGCACCGACGCCGCACCGGTACCGCCCCAAACGCCAGCCGAAAGCGCAGCCTACTGAATGCGGCCCTTGACTGCGGCTGGTATGGGCAGCGGCATCACGTCGATGCCCTCTTCTTGCAGAGCGATGGCGTCTTCGTGTGTCGCCTGGCCGCGAATGGCCCGCTCCTCGGTCTCGCCGTAGTGGATGCGGCGGGCCTCTTCAGCAAAACGCTCGCCGACGTCATCGGTATTCGCCATCACGTGTTGCACTGCGCGCAGCCACATCGACTGCATCGTCATCGCCTCGGGCGACAAGGCGGGTGTGGGCTGCGGATTGACGGCGACGATCTCGGTCGAGGGCTCGCGCGCACCGGAGACATTCAGCCGCGGGGCCGTCGGCAGCTTGCTGATGGTCTTGTCGGCACACAACGGGCACTCGACCAGACCACGCTCGAATTGCGATTGGAAGTCTTCTTCGGAGGCGAACCAGCCTTCGAATTGATGCGCATGGGCACAGCGCAGGTTGAGAACTTTCATGACCGCATTATGGGGACGTGCTCCCCGGCGCGCTTGCTGGGGTCATCTGCCAAGTGAGTTGCCAACGGCCAGAGTGCCAATTTTGCAACCACAACAGGCCGATCAATGTCTTGGCATCGGTGAGGTCACCGCGCTGGGCCTGGTCTTCGAGCTCCGCCAAGGAGGCGATCTCGACGTCGAGAAACTCTCCGGCGTCCAAGCGGCGTTCGCCCAACTCCAAGCCGCGGGCAAACCAGACTTCGATGCCTTCGTTCGAGTAGGCGATCGCGTTGTGCAGGATGCCGGCACGCGCCCATTCGCGAGCGCGGTAGCCGGTTTCTTCGAGCAACTCTCGAACGGCACAGTGGAGCGGAGGCTCGCCAGCGTCGAGCTTGCCGGCAGGAAACTCGCGCATCACCCGGCCCATCGGGTAGCGGAACTGGCGCTCGACAACCAAGCGGCCATCGTCAAGCAGCGGCACGATCATCACCGCACCCGGGTGGACGACGTATTCGCGCCCGGCGAGGCTGCCATCGGGCAGACGGACTTCGTCGCGCCGCACATCGAGAAAGTGACCGCGATAGACCCGCTGCGAACTGACCAGCTCTTCGCGCAGGTGCTCGTCGGCCATTGGACGGTCAGGTCTTCAGTGCTTGCAGCACGGCGTTGGCGCACATGGTCATCAGCCAGCCGGGCAACAGGCCGAAGACGAGCACCGCCGCGCCGTTCAGCGAGAGCAACACCCGCACGTCACCGGTGGTGGTGATCGGCGCCGTTTCGCGCGGCTCGTCGAAGTACATGACCTTGACCAAGCGCAGGTAGTAGAACGCGCCCACCAGCGACAGGACCACGGCAATGACGGCGAGCACCACGTAGGTGGCGTCGTTGGTAGAGACCAGCGACTGCAGCACTGCGAGCTTGGCGTAGAAGCCCACGGTCGGCGGAATGCCGGCCAGCGAGAACATGAAGATCGCCATGACCGCGGCGTACCAGGGGCTGCGCTTGGCCAGGCCTTTCAGGTCGTCGATCTGCTCGCTCTCGAAGCCGCGGCGCGACAGCAGCATGATGATGCCGAAGGTGCCCAGCGTCGTCAGCACGTAGCTGATCAGGTAGAACAATGCAGACGAGTAGCCGTTGGCGGCCGAGAAGGTGTTGTTCGAGATCACCGTGGGCGTGAAGCCCAGCAGCATGAAACCGATCTGGCCGATGGTGGAGTAGGCCAGCATGCGCTTCAGGTTGCTCTGCGCGATGGCAGCCAGGTTGCCCAGCAGCATCGACGCCACGGAAAGCAGTATCAGCATCTGCTGCCAGTCGGCCGCGACACCCGACATGCCTTCAACCAGCAGGCGGAAGGTGATGGCGAAGGCCGCCAGCTTGGGTGCGCCGGCGATCAGCAGCGTGACGGCCGTGGGAGCGCCCACGTACACGTCGGGGATCCACATGTGGAACGGCACGGCGCCGAGCTTGAAGGCGAGGCCTGCAACGATGAAGACCACGCCGAACACCAGAACGGCCTTGTTGATCTGGCCGGTGGCTATGGCGTTGAACACCTGGGGGATGTCCAGCGAGCCGGTGGCGCCGTACATCATCGACAGCCCGTACAGCAAGAAGCCGCTGGCCAGCGCGCCCAGCACGAAGTACTTCATCGCGGCCTCGGTGGCTTCGATGTTGTCACGGCGCATGGCAGTCATGGCATAGAGCGACAGCGACATCAGCTCCAGGCCCAGGTAGATCATCAGGAAGTTGTTGGC
This sequence comes from Rhizobacter sp. P2_G4, assembly GCF_056403575.1. Taxonomy (NCBI): domain Bacteria; kingdom Pseudomonadati; phylum Pseudomonadota; class Betaproteobacteria; order Burkholderiales; family Sphaerotilaceae; genus Rhizobacter; species Rhizobacter sp. P2_G4. The sequence goes on from NZ_JBFUFG010000007.1 coordinate 113,693, forward strand.
TGCGAGCATCACCGAAATACCCAGCAGCGAGAACAGGCTCAGCGTGAACAGCTCGCCCTTGAGGATCTCGCGGTGCTCGGCATAGGGGCGCGCGTAGGCCAGCGCCACCATGACGGTCACCGCCGCGAAGGCGCCCAGCAAGTGGCCGAGCGGGTCGGTTACCACCATGTGCTGCATGCCGTAGATGGTGAAGCCGCCGTCGAAGTACAGCCAGTGCATCACGGCCACGACAGCGAGCGTGGCCTGGGTCAACAGGTAGGTCGGGGTGCGGCGCGGATGGGTGACCCACAGGTCCACCATCGCCACCACGCAGGCCATGCCAAGGAGCACGATCTCCGGGTAGACGGCCAGCCAGTTCATGTCGTTCATGTTCTTGGGCTCAGTTCAGCTTCGACACTGCAACGTGCTTCAGCAATTCGGTCACGCTGACGTGCATGGTGTCGGTGAAAGGCTTCGGGTACAGGCCCATCCACAGCACGGCCACCGCCAGCATCGCCAGCATCAGGTATTCACGGGCGTTGATGTCTTTCAGTTCACGCACATGGTCGTTCGCGATGGCACCGAAGTACACGCGCTTGACCATCCACAGCGTGTAGGCAGCACCGAACACCAGCGTGGTGGAGGCCAGTGCGCCCAGCCAGAAGTTGACCTTCACCGTCCCCAGGATGACCATCCACTCGCCGACGAAACCGCCGGTGCCCGGCAGGCCGCAGTTGGCCATCGCGAAGAAGACAGCGAAGGCAGTGAACTTGGGCATGGTGTTGACCACGCCGCCGTAGCTCGAGATCTCGCGCGAGTGCACTCGGTCGTAGAGCACGCCGATGCAGAGGAACATGGCGCCCGAGACGAAGCCGTGCGAAATCATCTGCACGAGGCCGCCCGCGATGCCGAGTTCGTTGAAGAGGAAGAAGCCCAGCGTGACGAAGCCCATGTGCGCGATCGACGAATAGGCGACCAGCTTCTTCATGTCTTGCTGCACCAGCGCCACCAGGCCGATGTAGACCACGGCGATCAGCGAAAGGGCCACGACCACCCAGGTCCAATGGTGGGCTGCGTCGGGTGTCACGGGCAGCGAGAAGCGAAGGAAGCCGTACGCACCCAGCTTCAGCATGATGGCGGCCAGCACCACAGAGCCGCCCGTTGGCGCCTCGACGTGAGCATCAGGCAGCCAGGTGTGCACCGGCCACATCGGCACCTTGACGGCAAAGGCCGCGAAGAATGCGAAGAAGAGCAAGGTCTGCTCACTCATCGTGAGCGGTACGTCATGCCAGGTGAGGATCTCGAAGCTGCTGCCCGACTTGAAGTACAGGAAGATCAGCGCGATCAGCATCAGCAGCGAGCCGCCCAGCGTGTAGAGGAAGAACTTGAATGCGGCGTACACCCGACGCGGCCCGCCCCACACGCCGATGATGATGTACATCGGGATCAGCGTCGCCTCGAAGAACACGTAGAACAGCAGCCCGTCGAGCGCCGAGAAGACACCGACCATGATGCCCGACAGGATCAGGAAGGCGCCCATGTACTGGTTGACGCGCTCGGTGATCACCTCCCACGCCGCGATCACGACGATGATGGTGATGAAGGCCGTCAGCAGGACGAACCACACCGAGATGCCGTCGACGCCCAGGTGGTAGTTCACGTGGAAGCGTTCGATCCAGGCCAGGTTCTCCTGGAACTGCATCGCCGCCGTGCTGCTGTCAAAGCCAGTGATCAGCGGAATCGTGACGACGAAACTGGCAATGGCCGCCACGAGGGCCAGCAGACGCACGGCTTTGACGTGTTCGTCACGCCCCAGGGCGAGCAGCAATACGCCGCTCAAGATCGGCAACCAGATGGCGAGGCTCAGCAATCCCATGTTCTTTTTCTCCGTGACCGATCAGCGCCCCAGCATCACGCTGAGGTAGGGCCACAACTGCCAGGTCATCAACCCGATCACACCCAGAATCATCACCAGCGCGTACCAGTAGAGGTAGCCGGTCTGCACCAGGCGCACCACCGAAGCGATGCCACCAATGCCACGCGCCGTGCCGTTGATGAGCACACCGTCGATCAAGGCGCCGTCACCGCCCTTCCACAGCCCCATGCCCAGCAAACGGGCGCCGGCCGCGAGCACGTTCTCGTTGAACCAGTCGAAGTAGTACTTGTTCTCGAGAACGCGGTTGATGAAGCCGGTGCGTGCCTTGATGGCCGCCGGGATCTCGGGCTTGACCATGTAGAACACATAGGCGGTCACCACGCCGGCCAGGGCCAGCCAGAACGGCAGCGACGTCAGCCCGTGCAAGGCCATGGCGCCGGCGCCATGGAATGCCTCGGCCATTTCCTTCATCGCGTGGTGCCGGCTCTCGTCGACAAAGATCGAGTCCTTGAAGAACTCGCCGTAGAGCATGTGCTCGATGGTTAAGCCACCGATGATCACCGAGGGGACGGCCAACAGTACCAGCGGCAGCCACACCACCCAGGGCGACTCGTGCGGCACATGCGCGTGACCATGTCCGTGGTCATCGTCGTGGTGGTCGTGCTCGCCCGGGAAGGGCTTGTGGTGGAAGTGCTCCTTGCCGTGGAAAACCAGGAAGTACATCCGGAACGAATAGAAGGCCGTCACGAAGACACCGGCGACCACCGCGAAGTAGGCGAAGCCCGAACCCCACAGGTGGCTCTCGTGCACCGCTTCGATGATGCTGTCCTTGGAGTAGAAACCCGAGAACAGCGGCGTGCCGATCAGCGCCAGCGAACCCAGCAGCGACGTGATCCAGGTGATCTTCATGTACTTGCGCAGGCCACCCATGTTGCGGATGTCCTGGTCGTGGTGCATGCCGATGATCACCGAGCCGGCAGCCAGGAACAGCAGCGCCTTGAAGAAGGCGTGCGTCATCAGGTGGAACACCGCCACCGAGTACGCCGAGGCGCCTAGCGCCACCGTCATGTAGCCGAGTTGCGAGAGCGTGGAATAGGCGACCACACGCTTGATGTCGTTTTGGATGATGCCGAGGAAGCCCATGAACAGCGCCGTGATGGCACCGATCACGAGAATGAAGCTCAGCGCGGTGTCCGACAGCTCGAACAGCGGCGACATGCGCGCCACCATGAAAATGCCGGCCGTCACCATGGTGGCGGCATGGATCAACGCGGAGATGGGCGTCGGGCCTTCCATCGAATCGGGCAGCCACACGTGCAGCGGGAACTGCGCGCTCTTGCCCATCGCGCCGATGAACAGGCAGATGCAGGTGACTGTGATCAGCATCCACTCGGTGCCAGGGAAGGTCAGCTTGGCGAGTTCACCGGCCTTGCCGAAAGTCTCGGCGTAGTTCAGCGTGCCGGCATAGGCCACCACCAGGCCGATGCCCAGGATGAAGCCAAAGTCGCCGACTCGGTTCACCAGGAACGCCTTCATGTTGGCGAAGATCGCCGTCGGCCGCGTGTACCAGAAGCCGATCAGCAGGTACGACACCAGCCCCACCGCTTCCCAGCCGAAGAACAGCTGCAGGAAGTTGTTGCTCATGACGAGCATCAGCATCGAGAAGGTGAAGAGCGAGATGTACGAGAAGAAGCGCTGGTAGCCGTCGTCTTCTTCCATGTAGCCGATGGTGTAGATGTGCACCATCAGCGACACGAAAGTCACCACGCACATCATCATGGCCGACAGCCCGTCGATCAGGAAGCCGACTTCCATCTTCAGGCTGCCCAGCGTCATCCATTCGTAGATGGTCGCGTTGAAGCGTGCGCCGTCAACGGCGACAGCCTTCAACGTGATCGCCGATAGGATGAAGGCGATCAGCACGCCCAGGATGGTGGCGATGTGCGAGCCGCGGCGGCCAACGGCCTTGCCGAAGAAGCCAGCGATGATGGCGCCGGCCAGTGGCGCCAGCGGAACGGCCAGCAGCAGATTTTGCGAGAGTTGTGCGGACATTCGAGCTCAGCCCTTCAGGGTGTCGAGCTCGTCGACATTGATGTTGGACCGGTTGCGGAACAGCACCACCAGAATGGCGAGGCCAATGGCCGACTCGGCTGCCGCCACCGTGAGGATGAAGAACACGAATACCTGGCCGGCCATGTCGCCCAGGTAGTACGAGAAGGCTACGAAGTTCAGGTTGACGGCAAGCAGCATCAGCTCGATCGCCATCAGCAGCACGATCAGGTTCTTGCGGTTGAGGAAGATGCCGATCACCGACAGCGCGAACAGGATGGCGCCCACAGTCAGGTAATGCCCCAGCGATACGGAGCCCAAGGCCAGACCGGTCATTTCTTTTCTCCCGTGGGCGCTACCGGAGGCTCTGGCGGTGCAGGCGGTGGTTCGACCACAGCCTTCATCTTCACGATGCGCAGCCGGTCACCCTTCTTCACCTTGACGGCATCGGAGGCGTTGATGGCCTTGCTGTCCTTGCGCTGGCGCAGCGTGAGCGCAATCGCCGCGATGATGGCGACCAGCAACAGCACGGCCGCGATCTGCAACGGGTAGAGGTAGCGTGTGTAGATCTGGATGCCCAGCAGCTTGGTGTTGCCCAGCTCGATGGCCTTGGCGTCGGGCACGGGCGCGGAGCGCAGGTCGAAACCGGGGATCAGCACCAGCGCCATTTCCAGCGCGATGATCACGCCGACCACGGCCGCCACCGGGAAGTGCTTCCAGAAACCCACGCGCAATGCATCGACGTCGACGTCGAGCATCATCACGACGAACAGGAAGAGCACCATCACTGCGCCGACATACACCAGCACCAGCGAGATGGCCAGAAACTCGGCACGCAGCAGGAGCCACACGCAGGAAGCCGAAAAGAACGCCAGCACCAGAAACAGCGCGGAATGAACGGCGCTGCGTGCCGTGATGACGCGGAACGAGGCCCCGAGCATCACGGCAGAGAAGAGATAGAAGAGCGCGGTCGATGTATCCATGTTGTTCTTGAGCGCGAGTTCGCCAACGAGCAGCCGGCAGACAGCCGGCCACAACCTCAGCGGTAGCGCGCGTCGGCCTCCTTGTTGGCGGCGATTTCTTTTTCGTAGCGGTCGCCGACGGCGAGCAGCATGTCCTTGGTGAAGTAGAGGTCGCCCCGCTTTTCACCGTGGTATTCGAGGATGTGCGTCTCGACAATCGAGTCGACAGGGCAGCTTTCTTCGCAGAAGCCGCAGAAGATGCATTTGGTCAGGTCGATGTCGTAGCGCGTGGTGCGGCGGGAGCCGTCGTCACGCACGTCCGACTCGATCGTGATCGCCAGCGCGGGGCACACAGCCTCGCACAGTTTGCAGGCGATGCAGCGCTCTTCTCCGTTTTCGTAACGGCGCAACGCGTGCAGGCCGCGAAAGCGTGGGCTCTGCGGCGTCTTCTCTTCCGGGAACTGCACGGTGATCTTGCGCGACAGGAAATGCCGGCCAGTCAGCGCGAGGCCCTTGAAGAGCTCGGTGAGCATGAAGCTCGAAAAAATGTCTTTGACGGAAGCCATCGCAGCCATGGTCTTGATCCTTGATTACTTCCAGATGTTCCAGGGCGACTGGATCCACAGGCCGACCACCACCAGCCACACCAGAGCGACGGGAATGAATATCTTCCAGCCCAGACGCATGATCTGGTCGTAGCGGAAGCGTGGGAAGGTGGCCCGCACCCAGAGGAACATCGTGACGACGACGAAAGTCTTACCGAAGAGCCAGAACCAGTCCCAGAACCAGGCGGTGCTGACGATCCATGCCGGCGTCTGCATGCCGAACGCAGCAAACGACACCGGAGCCAGCCAGCCCCCCAGGAACATGGTCACGGCGAGCACCGACACCAGGATCATGTTGGCGTATTCGGCCAGGAAGAACATGGCGAACGCCATGCCCGAGTACTCGATCATGTGGCCAGCCACGATCTCGGATTCGCCTTCGACCACGTCGAACGGGTGGCGGTTGGTTTCAGCCAACCCGGAGATGAAGTACACGACGAAGATAGGCAGCAGCGGCAGCCAGTTCCACGACAGGAAGCTCACACCGTGGTCGGCGAACATGCCCTTGCCCTGCCCGACCACGATGTCGGTCATGTTCAGGCTGGCCGACACCATCAGCACCACGACGAGTGCAAAACCCATCGCGATTTCGTAGCTGACCATCTGCGCCGAGGCGCGCAGCGCGCCGAGGAAGGCGTACTTCGAGTTCGAGGCCCAGCCGGCGATGATCACGCCATAGACCTCCATCGAGGTGATGGCCATCAGGAACAGCAGACCGGCATTGATGTTGGCGACCGCCGCGTCGGGACCGAAGGGCACCACGGCCCAGGCCGCAAGCGCCGGCATGATCGTCATGATCGGGCCGAGCAGGAACAGGTTGCGGTTGGCCGCCGTCGGAAGAATGATCTCCTTGAAGATCAGCTTCACCGCATCGGCAATCGGCTGCAGCAAGCCGAAGGGTCCGACGCGATTGGGACCGGGACGAATCTGCGTCCAGCCGATGGCCTTGCGTTCCCACAGCGTGAGGTAAGCCACGCACCCCATCAGCGGCAGGACGAGGGCGATGATCTTGATCAGCGACCAGACCAACGGCCAGGCTCCGCCGAGCACCGAGGTACCGAATGCATTGAAGCTGTCGAGCATGCTCAGGCCCTCTCGACGGTGATCGCGCCGAACATGGCGCCCAAGGACGCGGTGGCCGGGTGGCCGGCGGGCACGCGGACGGTGTTCGCAGCCAGCGTCTCATCGAGACGCGCGGGCAGCACGGCTTGTGCTGTACCTTGAGACACCTTCACCGAAGCGCCCTCGCCCAGACCCAGTTGCGACCACAGCGCCGCAGACAGGCTTGCGACCGGCGGCTTGGCATCGGCGGTGAGCTGCAGAGACGTGGCGCGACGCACCAGTGAGTCGGCTGCGTAGATCGGCACATCGGCGATGCGCTCCAGGCCCGATCCCGAGGCGTTGACCTCGGCCGAGGTAGCAACCGGGCGGTTGCTCAGGCGCGACGCCACGGCGCTCAAGTCACCCAGCGCCTCGGCCTTCACCTCTTCGGACGTCTCCTGGTCGAAACCACTCAGGCCGAGCAAATTGCCCAGCACGCGAAGAACCTTCCACGCCGGCCGGGTGTCGCCGAGCGGCTTCACCACGCCATGGAAGCTTTGCACGCGCCCTTCGGCGCTGACGAAGGTCCCGGAGGTTTCGCTGAAGGGCGAAATGGGCAGCAGCACGTCGGCGCAATCGACCGCAGCAGTCTTGAACGGCGTGAGCGCGATCACCATGTCGGCTGACTGCAGGGCAGCGACGGCCGCACTGGCGTTGGCCGCGTCGAAGGCGGGCTCCACATTCAGCAGCAGGCAGGCCTTCAGAGAACCGCCGAGCATCTGGCCAGCGTTCAGACCGCCGTTGCCAGGCAATGCATTGACGAGCTGTGCGCCGACGGTGTTGGCAGCTTCAGTCAGATAGCCGACCGAGGCTCCAGTCTGCTCGCCAATCCACGTGGCGAGTGAGAGCAACTGGCTGGCTTGCGGATGCTGTGCCGCCGCGTTGCCCAGCAAAACAGCCTTGCGCTCGCCGGCAAGCAAGGAGGTAGCAATCGCCTGTGCAGCGGCACGCGGATCGGCTTGAACAGGCGCCGAAACACCCTTGCTCATCGCGACGGCAGCAGCCACTTCGGCCAGCGCCTGAACCCATTGGCTGGGCGCCACCGACAGATGATTGGCCAAGGGCATCAGCCAGTCGTCTTGCACGGCGTGCATGCTGTGGACCTTGGCGCCCTTGCGAGCCGCCTGGCGGATGCGTTGCGCGAACAGCGGGTGGTCCTTGCGCAGGAACGAGCCGACGACCAATGCGCCTTGCAGCGTCGACAGTGAAGCCACCGAGGTGCCCAACCAACGGACGCCACCCACATTGCCGAAGTCGGCGTGGCGGGTGCGGTAATCGATGTTCTCACTGCCCAGCCCACGGACCAGCTTGGCCAGCAGATGCAGTTCTTCGGTCGTGCTATGCGCAGATCCCAGCGCACCGATGCTCTTGGCACCGTGGTCGGCCTTGATCTGGGTCAGGCCCTTGGCCACGTATTCGAGCGCGGTGGTCCAGTCGACAGGCTTCCACTCGCCGCCCTGCTTGATCATCGGCGCGCTGAGTCGCTCGTCGCTGTTGACGGCTTCGTACGAGAAACGGTCGCGGTCGGCGAGCCAGCACTCATTGACGTCTTCGTTCTCGAGTGGGACGACGCGCACGACCTTGTTGCTCTTCACCTGCACGATCAGGTTGCTGCCGGTGCCGTCGTGCGGGCTCACGCTCTTGCGGCGAGACAGTTCCCAGGTGCGGGCGCTGTAGCGGAAAGGCTTGCTGGTGATTGCGCCAACCGGGCAGATGTCGATCATGTTGCCCGACAGCTCGGAATCAACCGTGTCACCCAGGACGGTGGTGATCTCCGAGTGTTCGCCGCGATGGATCATGCCCAGCTCCATCACGCCGGCCACTTCCTGGCCGAAGCGCACGCAGCGGGTGCAATGGATACAGCGACTCATCTCTTCCATCGAGAGGAGCGGGCCCACTTCCTTGTGGAAGACCACGCGCTTCTCTTCGGTGTAGCGCGAGGACGAGCCGCCGTAGCCCACGGCCAGGTCTTGCAGCTGGCATTCGCCGCCTTGGTCGCAAATCGGGCAGTCGAGCGGGTGGTTGATGAGCAGGAACTCCATCACACCGGCTTGCGCCTTCAGGGCCTTGTCGCTCCTCGTGCGAACGATCATGCCTTGCGTGACAGGCGTTGCGCACGCCGGCATCGGCTTCGGCGCCTTCTCGACATCGACCAGGCACATGCGGCAGTTGGCCGCGATGGACAGCTTCTTGTGATAGCAGAAATGCGGGATGTAGGTGCCGGCCTTGTCGGCAGCGTGCATCACCATGCTGCCTTCGGCGACCTCCACCTTTTTGCCGTCGAGTTCGATTTCGATCATGTCGTGTTGCCTTGAGGTGCCCGGTCAGACGTAAGCCGGGACCACGCTGGTCTTGTGCTCGATGAGATGAACGAATTCATCGCGGAAGTGCTTGATCATGGCGCGCACCGGCATCGCCGCGGCGTCGCCCAAGGCGCAGATGGTGCGGCCCTGGATGTTGTCGGCCACCGAGTTCAGCAGGTCGATGTCTTCCATGCGGCCCTTGCCATTGGCGATGCGCTCGACCATGCGGTACAGCCAGCCCGTGCCTTCACGGCACGGCGTGCATTGGCCGCAGCTTTCGTGCATGTAGAAGTACGACAGGCGCAGCAGGCTCTTCACCATGTCGCGCGAATCGTCCATCACGATCACGGCGCCTGAGCCGAGCATGGAGCCGGCCTTGGCGATCGAGTCGTAGTCCATGGTCAGCTCGTTCATGATGGCTGCAGGCAGCACCGGGGACGACGAGCCGCCGGGGATCACAGCCTTCAGCTTGCGGCCAGTGCGCACACCGCCGGCGAGCTCGAGCAGCTTGGTAAACGGCGTGCCCAGCGGGATCTCGAAGTTGCCAGGCTGGTTGACGTCACCCACGACCGAGAAGATCTTGGTGCCGCCGTTGTTCGGCTTGCCGATCTCGAGATATGGCTGACCGCCGTTGCGGATGATCCACGGCACCGCGGCAAAGGTCTCGGTGTTATTGATCGTGGTCGGCTTGCCGTACAGGCCATAGCTGGCCGGGAAAGGCGGCTTGAAGCGCGGCTGGCCCTTCTTGCCTTCCAGCGATTCGAGGAGCGCCGTCTCTTCGCCGCAGATGTAGGCGCCGAAACCGTGCGAGGCATGCAGTTGGAAGCTGAAGGCAGAGCCGAAGATCTTGTCACCAAGATAGCCGGCGGCGCGGGCTTCTTCGAGTGCGGCTTCGAAGCGGTCGTACACCTCGAAAATCTCGCCGTGGATGTAGTTGTAGCCCACGCTGATGCCCATCGCAAAGGCGGCGATGGCCATGCCTTCGATGACGATGTGCGGGTTGAACATCAGGATGTCGCGGTCCTTGCAGGTGCCCGGTTCGCCTTCGTCGGAGTTGCAGACGAGGTACTTTGCGCCGGGGAACATGCGCGGCATGAAGCTCCACTTCAGGCCGGTCGGGAAACCGGCGCCGCCGCGGCCACGCAGGCCTGAGGCCTTGACCTCGGCGATCACCTGCTCGGGCGTCATCGGTTCGGCGCCGTTGCTGCCGCTAAGAATCTTGCGCAGGGCCTGGTAGCCGCCGCGCGCTTCGTAGTCCTTCAACGACCAGTTGCGGCCGTCGAGGCCGTCATAGATCTGTGCGCCGATGTGGCGGCCGTGGAAGCAGGTCTCGGCGCCTGTGGCCTGGAACCTGGAAAGATCGACGATCGGTTGCGACATGGATAAAGCCCCGTTCACTTTGCAGCTGCCGCTGCACGCAGCGTGCCGACCAACTCGTCCAGGCGCTGCTCGTCCATGAAGCTGCACATCTGCCGGTCATTCACCAGCAACACCGGTGCGTCGGCGCAGGCGCCCAGGCATTCGCTCTTCTGGATGGTTAACGCGCCATCGGCCGTCGTGCCGCCCTCTTCCACACCGAGCTTGCCGCACAGGTAGTTCAGCGCCGACTGGCCGTTGCGCAGCTGGCATGGCAGATTGGTGCAGACATTGAGCTTGAAGGTGCCCAGCGGCTGCTGGTTGTACATGTTGTAGAACGTGGTGACCTCGTGCACCGCGATCGGCGGCATGCCGAGGTAGTCAGCCACCAGGCGCTCGCTGTCGGCCGACACGAAGCCTTGCTCCTGCTGCACGATGGCCAAACAGGCCATCACCGCGGACTGTTTCTGTTCCGCCGGGTACTTGGCGACTTCTTTGTCGAAGCGAGCGCGTGTGGCGTCGGAAATCACGGCGTTGGAAGTCATCTCGGGCTTGTTCACCGGTCAATCTCTCCAAACACGATGTCCATCGTGCCGATCACGGCCACGGCGTCGGCAATCATGTGGCCGCGCGACATTTCGTCCAGCGCCGCCAAGTGCGAAAAGCCAGGGGGACGGATCTTCAGGCGGTAAGGCTTGTTGGCACCGTCGCTGATCAGGTAGATGCCGAACTCGCCTTTCGGGTGCTCGACAGCCGCGTAGACCTCACCTTCGGGCACGTGGAAGCCTTCAGTGAAGAGCTTGAAGTGATGGATCAGTTCTTCCATGCTGGACTTCATGTCCACGCGCGAAGGCGGCGCCACCTTGTGGTTGTCGGTGATCACCGGGCCTGGGTTCTTGCGCAGCCAGTCGACGCACTGCTTGATGATGCGGTTGGCCTCGCGCATCTCGTGCACGCGCACGAGGTAGCGGTCGTAGGTATCGCCGTTGGTACCCACGGGGACGTCGAAGTCCATGCGGTCATAGACGTCGTAGGGCTGGTTCTTGCGCAGATCCCACTCGATGCCCGAGCCGCGCAGCATCGGGCCGGTGAAGCCCAGATTCAGCGCGCGCTCTGGCGAAACCACGCCGATGCCGACCGTGCGCTGCTTCCAGATGCGGTTGTCGGTGAGCAGGGTCTCGTAGTCATCGACGTTGGCCGGAAAGCGCTTGCAAAAATCTTCGATGAAATCGAGCAGCGAACCCGAGCGGTTCTCGTTGAGCTTCGAGATGGCCTTGGCGTTGTGGATCTTCGACGCCTTGTACTGGGGCATCGTGTCCGGCAGGTCGCGGTACACGCCACCCGGACGGAAGTAGGCGGCATGCATCCGGGCGCCCGAGACAGCCTCGTACATGTCGAACAGGTCTTCACGCTCGCGGAAACAGTAGATGAGGATGTTCATCGCACCGCAGTCGAGCCCGTGCGCGCCCAACCACAACAGGTGGTTCAGCAGGCGGGTGAGTTCGGAGAACATCACGCGGATGTACTGCGCACGCTCAGGCACGTCGATGCCCAGCAGGCGCTCGATGGCCAGGCAATAGGCATGCTCGTTGGACATCATCGACACGTAGTCGAGGCGGTCCATGTAGGGCAGCGACTGGATGTAGGTCTTGCTCTCGGCCAGCTTTTCGGTGGCGCGGTGCAGCAGGCCGATGTGCGGGTCGGCGCGCTGGATAACTTCGCCGTCGAGCTCGAGCACCAGGCGCAGCACGCCGTGGGCTGCAGGGTGCTGCGGGCCGAAGTTCAGGGTGTAGTTCTTGATCTCTGCCATGGAGTGTTGCTTCGCGCTCGCGCGCTCAGTGCAGCCCGCCGTAGTTGTCTTCGCGAATGATGCGCGGCGTGATCTCGCGCGGCTCGATGGTCACCGGCTGGTAGATGACGCGCTTCTGCTCGGGGTCGTAGCGCATCTCGACGTGGCCGGTGGTCGGGAAGTCCTTGCGGAAGGGGTGGCCGATGAAGCCGTAGTCGGTGAGGATGCGGCGCAGATCGGCGTGCCCTTCGAAGAGGATGCCGTACAGGTCAAACGCTTCGCGCTCGAACCAGTTGGCCGAATTCCACACCGGCGTGATCGACGCGACCGAAGGCAGGCCGTCATCAGGGCAGAACACCTTCAGGCGCACGCGCCAGTTGTGCGTGAGCGACAGCAGATGCGACACCACGCCGAATCGCGCGCCTTCTTGTGGCTCGTCCTTGTAGGCGGAGTAGTCGACGCCACAGATGTCGACCAGCTGCTCGAAACGCAGCGATGGATCGTCACGCAGTTGCATGGCTGCGGGGATGTAGTCGGCCGCGGGAACGGTGATCGTGATTTCACCGCGGTCGCGCACCAGTTTCTTGATGCGCGCGCCAAGCACGGATTCCAGTGTTGCCTGGAGGGTGTCGAGTCTGCTCATGAATGCTCAGCGGGCGATTGTGTTTTCGCGGCGGATCTTGGCTTGCAGCTGCAAGATGCCGTAGAGCAAGGCCTCAGCCGTCGGCGGGCAGCCCGGAACGTAGACGTCGACCGGCACGATGCGGTCGCAACCGCGAACAACCGAATAGCTGTAGTGGTAGTAGCCACCGCCGTTGGCGCAAGAGCCCATCGACAACACCCAGCGCGGCTCGGCCATCTGGTCGTAGACCTTGCGCAGCGCAGGTGCCATCTTGTTGCACAGCGTGCCCGCGACGATCATCAAGTCGCTCTGACGTGGGCTGGGACGGAACAGCATGCCGAAGCGATCGATGTCATAGCGTGCCGCGCCGGCGTGCATCATCTCGACCGCACAACAGGCCAAGCCAAACGTCATCGGCCACAACGAACCGGTCTTGGACCAGTTGATCAGCGTGTCGACACTGGTGGTGACGAAACCTTCTTTGAGAACGCCTTCGATGCCCATACTGCTACCTCGTTTGCGTTGCGATCATTCCCAGTCCAGGGCGCCCTTTTTCCACTCGTAGGCAAAGCCCACGACCAGAATGCCCAGGAACAACATCATGGCCCAGAAGCCCGCCACACCGATCTCGCGCAACGAGACCGCCCACGGGAAGAGGAACGCAATTTCCAGATCGAACAGGATGAAGAGGATGGCCACCAAGTAGTAGCGCACATCGAACTTCATGCGTGCGTCTTCAAAAGCCTCGAAGCCGCATTCGTAGGGGGAATTCTTCGCGGCATCAGGGCGACGCGGGCCGAAGAGGAAGCCAAGCACCTGAGGCGCCACCCCGACACCCACACCAACCAGGATGAACAGGATCACAGGGAGGTATGGACCAAGATTCATGGTGGGCGTGGTTGGCTTTGGGCTGAAGGCAGGGCACTGCAAAGTGCCCTGCCGATAGATCTGGTGCCGACGGCGAGACTCGAACTCGCACAGCTTTCGCCACTACCCCCTCAAGATAGCGTGTCTACCAATTTCACCACGTCGGCCTAACGTTTTACCGCTTACCACTGACTAGCAGCAGGTCTGGATTGCATGAGGAGTGGCTCACCAGACAGCCGCAAATTCTAACCTCAAACGTCTCCCGATCTCACGCAAGTGCTGCATCGCAGCAGTCGGTTTTGATCGGTGATGAGGCTTCAGCTTCGCGTCACTTGCCAGGGATCGCTGCACCAGAGGCAGCGGGTGCCGGCGTGGACGCCACGCCCGACGCGGCGCTCGCTGCGCCCGGGATCGTCAGAGCACCACTGGCGGGTGCGCTTGCCGACCCTGCCGCAGCGCGGTCAAGCACGCTGGTGCCTTCGGTGCTCACGCGAATGTTGGACGAATAGGCCAACGCCAGCGTGCAGCAGAAGAACACCGCGGCGCAGACCGCCGTGGAGCGAGACAGGAAATTGGCGCTGCCGGTGGCGCCGAAGAGGCTGCCCGACGCACCACTGCCGAAAGACGCGCCCATGTCAGCGCCCTTGCCGTGCTGGATCAGCACCAGCCCAATCATCACCAGTGCCGCAAGAATCTGCACAGCCACCACGACGTTCATCAACACTTGCATTCTTATTGCTCCAAAAAATTCTTCAGGGCCAGCCTCAGCTGGCGGCCTTGCAGATGGCTGCGAAATCGGCAGCCTTGAGAGAGGCGCCGCCGATGAGCCCGCCATCGATGTCTGCTTGCGAAAACAGCCACGCGGCGTTGTCTGCCTTCACGCTGCCGCCGTAGAGGATCAGCATTTCGTCGGCCTTCTGCGTCGCCGCGTGCAACTGCGCACGCAACAACGCATGCACCGCCTGCGCCTGTTCGGGTGAGGCCGTCTTGCCCGTGCCAATGGCCCACACGGGTTCGTAGGCCACGACGACCTGCGAGATGCAGTGCGCCAAGGTATGGATCACCGCCGACAGCTGACGCTTCACCACAGCATCGGTTTGCCCGGCATCACGCTCGGCCAGGGTCTCGCCGACGCAGACGATGGGCGTGAGCTTGTGGGCCAACGCCGCCTTTGCCTTGTCGGCCACAAGTTGATCGGATTCCGCGTGGAAGGCGCGGCGCTCCGAGTGACCGACGATGACGTAGTGGCAACCGAACTCGGCGAGCATTGCGGCTGCCACCTCGCCGGTGTAGGCCCCTGACTCGTGCGCCGAGCAATCCTGGGCGCCCCACTGAATGCGGGAACCTTGCAGAGACAGCGCAACGTCAGCCAGGTACGGGAACGGCGCGCACACCGCTACACCCGCGTCCCACGGCCCAGCCGCATTGAGCCCAGCCAACAACTCGGCATTGGCCGCCCTGCTGCCGTTCATCTTCCAGTTGCCCACCACCAGTTTGCGACGCATGGATTCGGTTCCTCGATTCACCATGTCAGCACGATCTTGCCGATGTGCTCGTTCGATTCCATCAGCGCGTGCGCTAGAGGCGCTTGCTCGGCAGCGAAGGTCTTGAAGATCACCGGCTTGACGCGCTGCGCTTCCAGCCAAGGCCACACGTGCTCACGCAATGACGTTGCGATGGCCGCCTTGAAGGCCACCGGCCGAGGTCGCAGAGTCGAACCCGTGACGGTGAGACGCCGGCGCAACACGGCACCGGCATCGATCTGCGCTTCGACGCCACCTTGCACCGCGATGATGACCAGGCGGCCATCGTCAGCGAGACAAGTCAACTCACGAGCCACGTAGCCGCCAGCCACCATGTCGAGAATGACATTGGCGCCGCGCTTGTTCGTGACGCTCAACACCTCGGCAGCGAAGTCCTGGTTCCGGTAGTTGATTGCGTGGTCGGCACCGAGTGAGACGCACGCGGCGCACTTCTCGTCGCTCCCGGCCGTCGCAATGACCGTTGCGCCCCAGGCCTTCGCCAACTGGATCGCAGTGACGCCAATGCCGCTGGTACCACCTTGCACCAGGAACGTCTCCCCGGGCTGCAAGCGCCCCCGGTCGAACACGTTGGACCAGACGGTAAAGAAGGTCTCGGGCAAGCTCGCTGCCTCGACATCGGTCAGCCCTGCAGGCACAGGAAGGCAGGAGCCGACCGGTGCCACACACAATTCGGCATAGCCACCGCCGGCGACGAGCGCACATACACGGTCGCCGGGCTTGAAGCCGGCGGCAGCCATCGCGGCCTGATCACCGTCGACGATGGTGCCCGCCACCTCGAGCCCCGGCAGGTCTGAGGCGCCGGGCGGAACCGGATATTTACCTTTGCGCTGCAACACGTCGGGCCGATTGATGCCCGACGCCGCCACGCGGATCAACAACTCACCGGCACCCGCGACCGGCGCGGGCCGTTCGGCGAGACGCAGCACTTCCGGTGCGCCGTAAGAGGCAATTTCGATGGCTTTCATGGTGTTGAAGCTCCAGGAACGGACCGCGCACGAATGCGCGGCCCTGGCGCATCACTCGTGCGCGGGCTGGACTTCGCGATCGATCAAGGCCTTCATCGACAACTTGACGCGACCCTTCTCGTCGGTCTCGAGCACCTTGACCTTGACGATCTGGCCTTCCTTCAGGAAGTCGGTGACCTTCTCGACACGCTGGTGAGCGATCTGGCTGATGTGCAGCAGACCGTCCTTGCCAGGCAGCAGGTTCACGAGCGCACCGAACTCCAGAATCTTGGTGATCGGGCCTTCGTAGACCTTGCCCACTTCGACTTCGGCGGTGATCTCTTCGATGCGCTTCTTGGCGTAGGCCGCCTTGTCCGCATCGGCCGAGGCGATGGTGATGGTGCCGTCTTCGCCGATGTCGATCGTGGTGCCGGTTTCTTCGGTCAGCGCACGGATGGTGGCGCCGCCCTTGCCGATCACGTCACGGATCTTTTCGGGGTTGATCTTCATCGTGTACAGGCGCGGAGCGAACTGCGACACCTCGGCCTTGGCTTCACCCATGGCGTTGACCATCTTGTCGAGGATGTGCAGGCGGGCTTCCTTGGCCTGAGCCAGCGCAACCTGCATGATTTCCTTGGTAATGCCCTGAATCTTGATGTCCATCTGCAGCGCGGTCACACCGGTGGTCGTGCCGGCCACCTTGAAGTCCATGTCGCCCAGGTGATCTTCGTCACCCAGGATGTCGGTCAGCACGGCGAAGCGGTTGCCGTCCTTGATCAGGCCCATGGCGATGCCGGCGACGTGCGCCTTCAGCGGCACGCCAGCGTCCATCAGCGCCAGGCAGCCGCCGCAGACGGACGCCATCGACGACGAACCGTTGGACTCGGTGATCTCGGACACGACGCGCATCGAGTACGGAAAGTCGACACGGTCGGGCAGCACGGCAACGAGTGCCCGCTTGGCCAAGCGGCCGTGGCCGATCTCGCGGCGCTTCGGCGTGCCGACGCGGCCGGTTTCGCCAGTGGCGAACGGAGGCATGTTGTAGTGAAGCATGAAGTGCTCGCTGAACTCGCCCGCGAGTGCATCGATCTTCTGCGAATCACGGTCGGTGCCGAGCGTGGCAGCAACGAGGGCTTGCGTTTCACCGCGGGTGAACAGCGCCGAACCGTGAACGCGCGGCAGCACGCTGTTGCGGATCTCGATCTGGCGCACCGTGCGGGTGTCGCGGCCGTCGATGCGGGGCTCGCCCGACAGGATCTGGCTGCGCACGATCTTGGCTTCGATGTCGAACAGCACGTTGTCGACCTTCACCTTGTCGAATGCAGCGCCTTCGGCTTCGAGCGCGGCAACCACGTCGGCAGTCGCCTGGCGGGTGGCTTGGGTGCGAGCCTGCTTGGAGCGGATCTGATACGCCGCACGCAGCTTCTCTTCAGCCAGTGCGCCGATCTTGGAGATGAAGGTCTCGTCCTTGGCGGGAGCGGCCCAGTCCCAGGCCGGCTTGCCGGCGTCACGCACCAAATCATTGATCGCGGCGATGGCGATGTTGCCTTGGTCGTGGCCGAACACCACGCCACCCAGCATCACTTCTTCGCTCAGCTGCCGGGCTTCGGATTCAACCATCAGCACGGCGGCTTGCGTGCCGGCGACCACCAGGTCCATCTTCGACTCGAGCAGTTGGGTCTTGCCCGGGTTCAGCACGTATTGGCCGTTGATGTAGCCCACGCGCGCGGCACCGATGGGGCCGTTGAACGGGATGCCCGAAATGGCGAGCGCTGCGCTGGAGCCGATCAGCGCGGCGATGTCAGCCGAGACTTCGGGGTTCAGCGACAGCACGTGGATCACCACTTGCACTTCGTTGTAGAAGCCTTCAGGGAACAGCGGGCGCAGCGGGCGGTCGATCAGGCGCGAGGTCAGCGTCTCCAGTTCGCTCGGGCGGCCTTCACGCTTGAAGAAGCTGCCGGGGATCTTGCCGGCGGCATAGGTCTTTTCGATGTAGTCGACGGTCAGCGGGAAGAAGTCCTGGCCCGGCTTGGCGTTCTTGGCAGCCACGACGGTGGCAAGCACCACGGTGTCTTCGATGTCGACGAGCACCGCACCGCTGGACTGGCGAGCGATCTCGCCGGTCTCGAGCTTGACGGTGTGCTGGCCCCACTGGAAGGTCTTGGTGGCTTTGTTGAACATGCTCATGTGTCTCTCCTTTGGATATCGGTGCCTTCAGGGTGGCGCCTTGAGACCCGGAGCGTCACCCTGGCGCGATGCCATTCCAGCGAGGTTCCTTGCGAAACGCCGGTGGAATGACACATCGTCATCATTGGGTGCTGGGCTCCAAACGCAAAGAGCCTGTGCTGGCGAATCCAGACAGGCTCTTCACTCATTCGCGCGACTTACTTACGCAGACCCAGTTTCTGGATCAGCGCGGTGTAGCGGTCCGCGTCAGTGTTCTTCAGGTAGGCCAACAGGCTCTTGCGGGTGTTGACCATCTTCAGCAGACCCCGGCGACCGTGGTGGTCCTTCAGGTGGGTCTTGAAGTGGGGGGTGAGTTCGTTGATGCGGGCGGTGAGCAGTGCGACTTGCACTTCAGGGGAGCCCGTGTCGTTCGCACTGCGTGCGTTGGACTTGACGATTTCAGCTTTGTTGAGTTCAGCGACAGACATCTCAGTTTCCTGGTATCCGGCCGCAGGTGACTGACTCTCTTCGTCAAGATCGGTGCTGCGGTTTCCGGGGTTGCGACTTGCGGTAGCGGGAGAAACCTTCCCGCGCCGTGCTAGGTGCTCCGAGCGCCGTTCCTGAATAAGACCAGCGCACAGAGCCCGTGATTATAGCCCAAGGGCACGGCTCAAGCGGCCCACCCCATCGACGAGCCGAGCGGGGTCGCGGGAGGCAAAGCACCAGCGCAGCCAGCCTTCGGCCTCGTCGCCAAACGCGACGCCGGGGGCCAGCCCGAGCCCGACTTCTTCGACCAGGCGCTTGGCAAAGGCCAGCGAGTCATCTTGGCCCGCGACGCGGAAAAACGCGTACATGCCACCGCGCGGCATGGCGACGCTCACGCCGGGGAGGCTAGCCAAGCGCGGGATCAAGGTGTCCCGGCAGGATTTCATGCGCTGCACCAGGCCTGGCACGAAGGCATCGGCGTCGCGCACGGCCGCAAGCCCGGCCCGCTGCACGAAGACCGGCGCACAGGACGTGTTGAACTCGACCAGCTTGGCTACGTCCCCGGACAAGCCTGTTGGCAGCACCAGCCAACCCAGTCGCCACCCGGTCATCAGAAAGCTCTTGGAGAAGCTGTGCGCGACGATGAGGCGATCGTTTGCATCGGCTATATCGAGGAAGCTCGGAGCGGCACCCTGGCCAGCTTCAAAGTAAATGCGCTCGTAGACCTCATCGGCCACGATCCAAGTGCCGGTGCTTCGGCAATGGGCCAGCAGCGTTTGCTGCTCCTCTCGGGTCAGGGTCCAGCCGGTCGGGTTGTTCGGGGCGTTGATGAGCACGGCCCGTGTGCGAGGCGTGATGGCCTGCAGCAGCGCGGGCATGTCCAGCACCCACGCCCCGTTCTGCACCCGCAGTGAGACGCGTTGCACCCGGGCGCCGAGGATGGCAGGTTGCGCGGTGATGTTCGGCCACACCGGCACAACCGCCACGACCTCGTCGCCTGGGCCGACGAGCAGTTGGCTGGCGATCATCAACGCGCTCACGCCCGACGACGTGACGGCTATGCAATCGCGCTCCACGTGACCATGCAGGCCGCTCAGATGCGTGGCAAGTGCATCTCGCAACTCGGGCAAGCCGAGGTTGTGCGAATAGAAGGTCTCGCCGGCACGCAGTGATTCGATGGCTGCGTCTTTCACGACGCCGGGCGTCGCCTCGTCGCTCTCGCCGAACCAGAAGGCCAGCACATCGTTCCGACCGAGGCCGGCATTGGCCACCTCGCGGATTTTGGAAGCCGGTAGATCAGCAATGATGGGTCTCATGATGCGTCGATGCTAGCCCGTGCTGCGGGCGAGATTTCAAGGCCCTTGAAAACAAAATTGCGGCGCCTAGTTGGGGAAGCATGGGTCGCAGCAAGGTGCAGCGGCCTCGATTGAAACCTGGAGCTACCCATCATGTTCGTGTTCCCTACTTCCGTCGCCGCCACCCGCCGTGTTGCCCCTGCCAGCCTGTCACGCGCCATCGATCATCTGTTCAACGAGCGCTACGCCTCGGAAGAATCGCGAGTGCCGGCACTCGACGTGGCCGAGAACGACACCAGCTACATGCTCTCCTTCGACCTGCCGGGCCTCACCAAGGAGCAACTGAAGGTGACCGTGCAGGGCCGCCGCGTGAGCATCGAAGCTGCCGCGACTGCGAATGCCGATGCCAAGGAAGGTGAACGCGTTCTGTACCGCGAGCGCAGCGCCGCCAAGTACGCGCGTACCGTGAGCCTGCCGGCTGAAGTGGATCAGTCCACGTCAAGCGCGAAGTTCGAGAACGGTGTGTTGACCCTGACGCTTGCGAAGAAGGTGCCGACCGGCGCCACGCAGATCAGCATCAACTGAGAACCGGGCGCTTCAGGCGGCCACGAGATCCCATCGCGGCCGCACGTCGAACGCGTAGTCACGGCTCAGAGAGGCGATTCCTCGCTGCAGGCGCATGGCGGCGGCGAGCGCAATCATGGCGCCGTTGTCGGTGCACAAGGCCAGTTCGGGGTAGTGCACCCTGCACTGGCGCTTGGCGCATTCGGCATTGAGCATCTCGCGCAAGCGCGCGTTGGCGCCGACACCGCCGGCCACCACCAGCCGCTTCAAGCCTGCGAGCTTGAGTGCAGCCAATGACTTCTTCACGAGCACCTCGACGATCGCCTGCTGCGTCGACGCAGCGAGATGCGCTTTGTCTTGCTCGCACACGTTGCCAAGTTTGAGTAGTTGCGTGCGCACCGCCGTCTTGAGACCCGCAAAAGAGAAATCGAGCGTCCCGTTGTGCAGCAGCGGGCGTGGCAGATCGAAGGTCGAAGCGTCGCCGAACTCGGCGAGGCGCGCCAAGGCCGGGCCACCGGGATAACCCAAGCCCATCATCTTCGCGGACTTGTCGAAGGCTTCTCCGGCCGCATCGTCGATGGTCTCGCCGAGCAACTCGTACTGGCCGACATCGTTGACCCGCATCAGCTGGGTGTGGCCGCCCGATACCAGCAAGGCAACGAACGGAAACTCCGGCGGGTCGCTTGCCAGGAACGGTGACAGCAAGTGCCCCTCAAGGTGATGCACACCAAGCACTGGCTTGCCCAGCGCAGCCCCCAGCGCGCAGGCAACACCGGACCCCACAAGCAACGCACCCGCGAGGCCCGGGCCACGCGTGTAGGCAATGACGTCGATGGCGTCCAGACGACAAGCCGCCTGACTCAGGACCTGCTGCGTCAGCGGCAAGACACGCCGGATGTGATCGCGCGACGCCAACTCGGGCACCACCCCACCGTAGGCCTGGTGCATGTCGATCTGGCTGTGCAATGCATGGGCCAGCAGGCGAGGCACGCCGCTTGCATCGGCGTCCACAAGTGCTACGCCCGTCTCGTCGCAAGAAGACTCAACACCCAGAATTTTCATCGGCCGAGTGTACCGAGCACAACATTTCGATCAGAAGGAGCTGTGCTTTCCCACAGCTTCGAATCGGTGTTTTCACTGAAACACGAGGGAAGCCTCTTCCCAGCACCATTTCGGCGCACTACCCTGCGCCTCCGAGCCGCCGCCCTTGATGCGACGGCCAACAATGACAACGAACCGTTGGGGAACTGCATGAAGGAATACCGTCTCATCGCGTGGGCCGACCTTCCTGCGCCCTATCACCGCACGGCTTATCGTCGAATGCTGATTGATTTGTCTCACCGGCACATGTCGATGGCTCAACTGGTGGCCTGCAGCGGCACCCGCCGCCAAGAGGTCAAGCAGTTTCTGGACATGCTGGATGCGCAAGGACTGCTCAACCAACGAGAGGCCGTCGTCGCCGACTCGGTGTTCGACTCCCTGCGCCCTCTTGGCGGCTGGATTCGCAAGGCACTGGCTACGTCCGCCGGCAATCACTGAGCATTACGGCCGCTCCACTCGAAAAAGCCCGCTTCGGCGGGCTTTCTTGTTCATGTCTGGCGTGGATGTTGCACCTTGCTAGAACATGAAGCCGTCGCCGCCCAGTCCCGCCCATGCCCTGCGCATTGTCATCGTGGCGCCCGATCTGCTGGCGAACGATGGCACGGAGACGCCCGCAGGCACCGAAGCGGAGCGCTCGCGCAGCCTGCGCATCGGCTTGCTGGAAAACGGCTACAACATCGTCGCCGTGCTGCCGGTCGACGTGTTCCTGCCGGACCGCCTGGCGCAGATCGCGCCGGACATGATCATCGTCGACGCCGAAAGCCAGGCGCGCGACACGCTGGAGCACGTGGTGATGGCCACACGCGATGCGCGCCGGCCCATCGTGTTGTTCACCCAGGACGAAGACACCACGCATGTGCGCGACGCCATTGCAGCCGGCGTAACCGCCTACGTGGTGGCCGGACTCGCTGCCGAGCGCGTGAAGCCCGTTCTTGATGTCGCCCTCGCCCGCTTTCAGCACGAAGAAGCCTTGCGCCGGGAGCTGGCCGATGCACGCACAGAGCTCTCGGACCGGAAGGTCATCGACCGCGCCAAGGCCATTCTCATCAATCGCCATGGGCTTCGTGAAGAAGACGCGTACGCCCGGCTTCGCAAGACCGCCATGGACAAGGGCATGAAGCTCGCCGATGTGGCGCAGCGCCTCATCGATGTGAGCGACCTGCTGGCTTGATGCGCACAAAGCACGTGCGCCAATCCGCTGCAACAACACTGAGTTGGTGCAGCGCAGCACATTGGCGCTCTTCAAGTGCTGGCACGGGCTTTGCGTTCTTTCGCTGCAGAAGATCAACGGCGATTTTCTAAAGACATCGGCAAGCACCAAAGACGGTGCGCTGTCGATGGGACGAAGGCGTCCCCACAGGCTCGGGCTCATCCCGACCATGTGCGGACGCCTTTTTGTTTTGTCCTTTCCCCTTTGTCTTCCTTCGTCTTCCACGCACTCGAGACCACGCCATGAACAGCCAACTCACTCGAAAGACACTCATGAGCCGCAGAACACTCATCAAGGCCGCTGCCGCCGGTAGTGCAGCGGGTCTCGTCCCCGGGCTGAACACGGCGGTCCATGCCGCTGGTTCAGACAAACCCGAGAAAGAAGAAGTCAAGATCGGCTTCATCCCGCTGACCGATTGCGCATCGGTAGTCATGGCCTCCGTGCTGGGCTTCGACAAGAAGTACGGCGTGAAGATCGTCCCGTCCAAAGAAGCCTCATGGGCCGGCGTACGCGACAAGCTGGTCAACGGCGAACTCGACATGGCGCACGTCCTCTACGGTCTGATCTACGGCGTGCACCTCGGCGTCAGCGGCCCGAAGAAAGACATGGCCGTGCTGATGAGCCTGAACAACAACGGCCAAGCAATCACGCTGTCCAGGACCTTGGCAGACAAAGGCGCGGTCGACGGCGCCTCTTTGGCAAAAGTGATGGCCAAGGAGAAGCGCGAGTACACCTTCGCCGGCACCTTCCCCACAGGCACACACGCGATGTGGATGCACTACTGGCTGGCCGCATCAGGCATCAACCCCATCAGCGGCGCCAAGCTGATCACCGTGCCGCCGCCCCAAATGGTGGCCAACATGCGCGTGGGAAACATGGACGGCTTCTGCGTCGGCGAACCCTGGGGCCACCGCGCCATCATGGACAACATCGGCATCACGGCGGTGACCACGCAGGACATCTGGAAAGACCACCCTGAAAAGACACTCGGCACCACGGCCGACTTCGTCAAGAAGAACCCGAACACCTGCCGCGCCGTGATGATGGCTGTGCTCGAGGCCAGCCGATGGATCGACGCCAGCCTGCAGAACAAGATGAAGATGGCCGAGACCGTGGCGGACAAGTCCTATGTCAACACGGGTGTCGACGCCATCAACCAGCGCATCTTGGGCCGCTACCAGAATGGCCTGGGCAAGACCTGGGACGACCCGAACCACATGAAGTTTTTCAACGATGGCGCGGTGAACTTCCCCTACCTGTCCGACGGCATGTGGTTCCTGACCCAGCACAAGCGCTGGGGCTTGCTGAAGGAGCATCCGGACTATCTGGCGGTGGCCAAGCAGATCAACCAGATCGACCTCTACAAGGAGGCCGCCAGCGCGATGAAGATCAGCGTTCCGAAGGACGTGCTGCGCACCAGCAAGTTGATCGACGGCACGGTGTGGGACGGCAAGGACCCGAAAAAGTACGCCGACGGTTTTGCCATCAAGGCATCGGCCGCCTGAACGCAGCGAACACAGGAGAACACCATGGTCAGCGCCGTTTTTCACTCGCCGCTCGGATCCACCACCGAGAAGAACCAAGCCCAGCCGATCCCCAAGGCCGAGCCCGGCAAGCAACCCGCGCCGGCCAAGGCACCGAAGCAGCCGATCGACTGGCGCGGCGTCTGGCTCAAGGTCTTGCCGCCTGTGATCGGCATTGCGCTGGTCGTGGGCATCTGGGCGCTGCTCACGATGAAGAGCACGAGCTTTCCGACGCCTGCAGCCACCTTCACCGAGGCGGTCAAGGTGTTCTCCGACCCGTTCTACAGCAAAGGCCCCAACGACCAAGGCATCGGCTGGAACATCCTGTTCTCGCTCGAGCGAGTGGCCGTGGGCTTCGGGCTCGCAGCACTGGTCGGCATCCCAATGGGCTTCATGATTGGCCGCTTCACCTTCCTCAACAACATGGTGTCGCCGCTGATCAGCCTGCTGCGCCCGGTGTCGCCGTTGGCTTGGTTGCCGATCGGGCTGCTGGTGTTTAAGGCCGCCAACCCGGCAGCCATCTGGACAATCTTCATCTGCTCGATCTGGCCGATGATCATCAACACCGCCGTCGGCGTGCAGCGCGTGCCCAGCGACTACCTCAACGTGGCGCGGGTGCTGAACCTGTCGGAGTGGAAGGTCATCACCAAGATCCTCTTCCCCGCCGTGCTGCCTTACATGCTGACCGGCGTGCGGCTGTCGGTCGGCACCGCTTGGCTCGTCATCGTGGCCGCCGAGATGCTGACCGGTGGCGTAGGCATCGGCTTCTGGGTCTGGGACGAGTGGAACAACCTCAACGTCACGCACATCCTGATCGCGATCTTCGTGATCGGCATCGTGGGGCTACTCCTCGAATGGGCGCTGATCTCCATCGCCAAGCGCTTCACCTACGACGAAGTCTGACCATCTACCGAGGAGAACACGCCATGAAAAGCTTCATTGAAGTGCAGAACGCCGAGATGGTCTTCAACACCAAGAAGGGCCACTTCCACGCGTTGCGCGAGATCAATCTCAAGGTCGAGAAAGGCGAGTTCGTCACGCTGATCGGCCACTCGGGCTGTGGCAAATCCACGCTGCTCAATCTGATCGCCGGGCTCACGCTGCCGAGCAGCGGCGCGCTGATCTGTGACAACAGGGAGATCGCCGCGCCGGGGCCGGAGCGCGCCGTCGTGTTCCAGAACCACTCGCTTCTGCCGTGGCTCACCTGCTTCGAAAACGTTCACCTCGCGGTCGAACGCGTGTTCGGCAACAGCGACACCAAAGCCCGATTGAAAGAGCGGACGTTGGCCGCACTGGAACTGGTGAACATGAGCCATGCCGCGTACAAGCGCCCGCATGAGATCTCCGGCGGCATGAAGCAACGCGTGGGCATCGCGCGTGCGTTGGCCATGGAGCCCAAAGTGCTGCTGATGGACGAGCCGTTCGGCGCACTCGATGCCCTCACCCGCGCCCACCTGCAAGACGAACTGCTGAAGATCGTCGGCCGCACACACAGCACGGTGGTGATGGTCACGCACGATGTCGACGAGGCGGTGCTGTTGTCCGACCGCATTGTGATGATGACCAACGGCCCGGCGGCTACGATCGGCGAGATTCTGTCCGTCGAACTGGATCGGCCACGCAATCGTGTGGACCTGGCCGAAGATTCTCGCTACGTGCACTACCGCAAGGAGGTGCTCGACTTCCTGTACACCCGTCACGGCCACGTGGAGAAAGCCGCTGCCTGACTTGCCGAACGGCCTGAGTGAGAAGCAGGCATGGCGCTTGCTGATAGGCAAGCGGCGGGACGCTCCTGCGTTTGTCGTCTATCTCCTCAGTAGGGGCAGTTGCCCTTTTTGTCGACCTCCTGGTTCGCAAGGCCGGGAGGTCTTTTTCTTTTGTCGCGCTCAGCGCCGCTCGGTGCTTTTGGCTCCGGCGTCACGTCACTGCGCGACATGAGCCTTCGCCGAAAACACTTTCAGTGTTTTTCTTTGGCGTGGTTGATCGAGTACTTGGGGATCTCGATGGTCACGTCCTGCTGCGCCAGGATGGCCTGACATGACAGCCTCGATGTGGGCTCCAAACCCCAGGCGCGGTCGAGCAAGTCTTCTTCTACCTCATCGATCTCGCCGAGCGACTTGAAGCCCTCGCGGACAACCACGTGGCAGGTGGTGCAGGCTGCACTCATTTCGCATGCGTGCTCGATCTCGATGTCGTGCTCGAGCAGCGCTTCGCACAGCGAGGTGCCAGGCGTCGCCTCGATCTGTGCCCCCTGCGGGCAGTATTCGGGATGGGGAAGGATCTTGATGACGGGCATGTTCTGGTTCTCAGACTTCTTCGACGCGGCGGCCCGCCAGCGCGCGGCGAATGCCACGGTTCATGCGCTCGGCCGCAAAGGCTTCGGTCCCCTTGGCCAGGGCTTCGACGGCGGTGTCGATCTTGGCGTGGTCATCGCCGTTCTGGATGGCTTCTAGCGCTGCCAGCAGGGACTGGATGCGACCGTGTTCTTCATCGCTCAGCAAGTCGCCATCGGCTGCGAGTGCCGATCGCGTTGCCAGCAGCATGCGCTCGGCTTCTACACGTGATTCGCGCAGGCTGCGAGCACGCATGTCGACCTCGGCCGTACTGAAGCTTTCGGTGAGCATGCGGGCGACTTCATCGTCCGACAGGCCGTAGCTCGGCTTCACGGTGATCGTGGCCTCAACGCCCGAGCCTTCTTCGCGGGCACTGACGGCGAGCAAGCCATCGGCATCGACCTGAAAGCTCACGCGAATGCGCGCGGCACCTGCCACCATGGGCGGAATGCCCCGCAGTTCGAAGCGGGCCAGCGAACGGCAATCGCCCACCAGTTCGCGTTCGCCCTGCACCACGTGGATCGCCATCGCGGTCTGGCCGTCCTTGAAGGTGGTGAAGTCTTGGGCGCGCGCCGTGGGAATGGTGCTGTTGCGCGGAATGATCCGCTCGACGAGGCCGCCCATGGTTTCGAGCCCCAGGGACAAGGGAATCACGTCGAGCAACAGCAGTTCGTCCGCACCTGCGTTGCCCGCCAAGGCGTTGGCCTGAATGGCGGCACCCAACCCCACGACCTCGTCCGGGTTCAGGTTCGTGAGTGGCAGCTTGCCGAAGAACTCGCCCACCACCGCCTGCACCTTGGGCATGCGCGTGGAGCCACCGACCATCACGACACCTTGCACATCGTCCTTCGCCGCCTTGGCGTCGCGAAGCACCTTGCGCAATGCACCCAGCGTGCGGGCGATCAGGTCTTGCGTGATGGCGTCGAACTCGTCTCGCGTCACCCGCACCGATAACTCGCCACCGCTCAACGGGCAGGCCAACGTCGCATGGTCGCTGGAAGACAGCTTCTCCTTGGCGGCACGCGCCGCGACGAGCACGGAGCGCTTGTCTTGCGGCGTCGCGGCCTGCAGGCCGCTTTGGGTCAGCGCCCAGTCGGCAAGCTGGCGATCGAAGTCATCCCCGCCCAAAGCGGAATCGCCGCCTGTCGCGACGACCTCGAATACACCTTGCGTCAGTCGCAACAACGAGATGTCGAAGGTGCCACCGCCCAGGTCGTAAACCGCGTAGAGGCCTTCAGAGCCGTTTTCCAGCCCATAGGCGATCGCCGCGGCAGTCGGCTCGTTGATGAGGCGCAAGACATTCAGGCCGGCCAGCTGCGCCGCATCTTTCGTGGCCTGGCGCTGTGCGTCGTCGAAATAGGCCGGCACGGTGATCACGGCACCGAACAGATCTTCGGCGAACGTGTCTTCAGCGCGGTAGCGCAGCGTCGCCAGAATCTCGGCCGACACCTCGACCGGTGACTTCACGCCATCGACCGTGCGCAGCTTGACCATGCCCGGCTCGTCGACAAAGTCGTACGGCAGCTTCTCGCGCTGCACGATGTCGCTCAAGCCACGGCCCATGAAGCGCTTGACCGACACGATGGTGTTGCGCGGATCGGTGGCGGCCTCCATCAACGCGTCGTGGCCGATCTGGMGACGCCCCTGCTCCAGGTAACGCACGGCTGAGGGCAGGATCACGCGGCCCGCGTCGTCAGGCAGGCATTCCGCCACCCCATTGCGAACGGCTGCGACCAGCGAATGCGTGGTGCCGAGGTCGATACCGACAGCAATTCGGCGTTGATGCGGATCGGGGCTTCCGCCGGGTTCTGAAATCTGAAGCAAGGCCATGGCAGTTATTGTCCCAGCGCTTCCAGGCGCCGATCGACGTCGTCGGCAAAGCGCTCAACGAACATGAGGGCTCTGACGTCCTGAGCGGCGGCAACGAAGTCTTTCTTGTCGTCGAGGATGACCTGCAGTTGCACCAGCGCCTTGTCGCGGTGCTTCACCACGGCGTCTGCCAGCGCTTCGACATCAGGCAGCGAAACCGCTTCGTCCAGCGCTTCGCGCCACTCCATCTGCTGCATCAGGAATCCGGGAGGCATCGCAGTGTTGTTCTCGGCATCGATAGGGGCACCGTTCAGCTCGCACAGGTAGGCAGCGCGCTTCAGCGGGTCTTTCATGCGTTGGTAAGCCTCGTTCGCACGCACGGCCCATTGCATCGCCACGCGCTGCGAGGCGGCACCCTCCGCAGCAAAGCGATCGGGGTGCACCTGAGCCTGTAACTCACGCCAACGCGTATCGATGGCTGCGCGGTCTTGCGCAAAACGCGGCGGCAGTCCCAACAGAGTGAAGTCGTCGTCGTCCAGCTTCACGACACGCTCGATTCGTCAAAAAAACAAAGGCGCGACCTGAGCCGCGCCTGGATGGGTCAGCCGAGGGTCAGACCCGGAACGATTCACCGCACCCGCATCGGTCTTTCTCGCGCGGGTTGTGAAACTTGAAGCCTTCGTTCAAGCCCTCGCGCACGAAGTCGAGTTCGGTGCCGTCGATGTAGGGCAAGCTCTTCGGGTCGATCAGCACCTTCACGCCATGGCCTTCGAAGACCACGTCTTCGGGCGCCACGTCATCCGCGTACTCCAGCTTGTAGGCCAGGCCCGAGCAGCCGGTGGTCTTCACGCCCAGGCGCACACCGACGCCCTTGCCGCGTTTGGTGATGTAGCGCGACACATGCCGCGCCGCTGCTTCTGTCAGCGTGACCGCCATGTCAGTGAGCTTTCTTGGCCTTGTAATCGTTCACGGCCGCCTTGATGGCGTCTTCGGCCAGGATGGAGCAGTGAATCTTCACCGGCGGCAGCGCCAGCTCTTCGGCGATGTGCGTGTTCTTGATAGTCAGCGCTTCGTCGAGTGACTTGCCCTTGACCCATTCGGTCACCAGTGAGCTCGATGCAATGGCCGAGCCGCACCCGTAGGTCTTGAACTTGGCGTCTTCGATCAGGCCCGTGACGGGGTTGACTTTGATCTGCAGCTTCATCACGTCGCCACAGGCCGGTGCACCGACCATGCCGGTACCCACGGTGTCATCACCCTTTTCGAACGAACCCACGTTGCGCGGGTTCTCGTAATGCTCAACCACTTTTTCGCTGTATGCCATATCAGTTCTCCAGAATTCAATGCGGCGATGTCAATGGGCGGACCACTGGATCGTGCTGATGTCGATGCCGTCCTTGTGCATCTCCCACAGCGGCGACAACTCGCGCAACTTGGCCACGCGGTCTTTCAGCGTGGTGATCACGTAGTCGATCTCTTCCACGGTCGTGAAGCGGCCGATGGTCATGCGCAGCGACGAGTGCGCCAGTTCATCACTGCGGCCCAGGGCGCGCAGCACATAGCTCGGCTCCAAGCTCGCTGACGTGCAGGCCGAGCCCGACGACACGGCAATGCCCTTGATGCCCATGATCAGCGACTCGCCCTCGACAAAATTAAACGACATGTTCACGTTGTGCGGAACGCGCTGCGTGGGGTGACCATTCAGGAAGGTCTGTTCGATGTCGGACAGGCCGTTGATCAAGCGCTGCTGCAGCATGCGAATGCGCTCGATCTCCACGCCCATTTCTTCACGTGCAAGGCGATACGCCTCGCCCATGCCGACGATCTGGTGCGTGGCCAGCGTGCCCGAGCGCATGCCGCGTTCATGCCCACCGCCATGCATCTGCGCTTCGATGCGCACACGCGGCTTGCGGCGCACATACAGAGCGCCGATGCCCTTGGGACCATAGGTCTTGTGCGAGGCCAAGCTCATCAGATCGACCGGCAGCTTGGCGAGATCGATGGCGACCTTGCCCGTGGCCTGGGCAGCGTCCACGTGGAAGATGATGCCGCGCTCGCGGCACATCGAACCGATGGCCGTGATGTCCTGGATGACGCCGATCTCGTTGTTGACCAGCA
Organism: Rhizobacter sp. P2_G4; assembly: GCF_056403575.1. NCBI lineage: Bacteria > Pseudomonadati > Pseudomonadota > Betaproteobacteria > Burkholderiales > Sphaerotilaceae > Rhizobacter > Rhizobacter sp. P2_G4. The sequence goes on from NZ_JBFUFG010000007.1 coordinate 144,295, forward strand.
GCACCGACACCAGGATCGTGTCCTCGCGGAGTGCTGCCTTCAGCTTGTCAAGGTCAAGCAATCCGTCTTCCTGCACGTCGAGATAGGTGACGTCAAAGCCTTGGCGCTCCAGTTCGCGCATCGTGTCGAGCACGGCCTTGTGCTCGGTCTTCAGCGTGATGAGGTGCTTGCCGCGGGTCTTGTAGAACTGCGCCGCCCCCTTCAGGGCAAGGTTGATGGACTCGGTCGCACCCGACGTCCACACGATTTCACGCGGATCAGCATTGACCAGAGCTGCAACCTGCTCGCGCGCCTTCTCGACTGCGGCCTCCGCTTCCCAACCCCAGGCGTGGCTGCGAGATGCCGGGTTGCCGAAATGTTCGCGCAACCACGGAATCATCGCGTCCACCACGCGTTGGTCGACCGGCGTGGTGGCGCCGTAGTCCATGTAGATCGGGAAATGCGGGGTCATGTCCATGGCGATACTGCGAGGAAAGAAATACTTGTGAGGGCGCTACTTACTTGTTGAAGGCGTTGCCCAACGCGAACACCGAATTGGGCGCGGTGATCTTGATAGGCTTGACGACCGGCTGGGTCGAGATGGCGCGCTTGACGGGGTGCTCTTCGATCGAGATTCCCTTGGCGAGCTGCTCTTCCACCAGCTTGCGCAGCGAAATCGAATCGAGGTACTCGATCATCTTGGAGTTGAGGCTCGCCCACAGGTCGTGCGTCATGCAACGGCCCGAGTCTTCGCCCATGCAGTTTTCCTTGCCGCCACACCCGGTGGCGTCAATGGGTTCGTCGACTGCAACGATAATGTCGGCGACGGTGATTTCTTCAGACTTGCGGCCGAGCGAATAGCCGCCGCCAGGGCCACGGGTACTTTCCACCAGCTCATGCCGGCGAAGCTTGCCAAACAGCTGCTCGAGATAAGAAAGAGAAATCTGCTGGCGCGCGCTGATGGCAGCTAGCGCAACGGGGCCAGTGTTCTCGCGCAGGGCGAGGTCGATCATCGCGGTAACGGCAAAACGGCCTTTTGTGGTCAGACGCATGAAATCCTCCTGGTGCCGGTAACGACACAACAAATCAATGAAAGCGATCAAGGGTTGGCTTCACGCTTTGTCGAGCCCCGCCGTAAGCGGGATAACCCTCGGATTGCTGTTCCCGACAGGTTTACTCAAGTATAGCTGAGACCTACTGATTCGGTCGACATTGGGTCAGGAAGTTCCCCTACGTTGCGCAAGCTTTTGTCGCAGCAAAAATGCCACAAAACCATCGCAAGCGTCTTCAACGAGGTCCAGTACGTGCTCAAAACCCGCCGGACCGCCTTGATAAGGATCGGGAACCACCTCGGCCTGGTGCCGACTGGCGTGCTGGGTCAGGCGACCCAACTTTGAATGATGTTGGGGCGGACACTGTTCTTCCAACCACCCCAGGTTTTCCCAGTCCATGGCCAGGATGAAGTCGCAGGTCTCGAAATCGGCCGTGGCGACCGGCCGAGCCCGAAGCGCTTCCAAGTTGTAACCACGCCGTTTGGCATGGGCCATAGAACGTGCATCCGGCGGCTCGCCGCTGTGCCAGGCCAGCGTTCCGGCCGAATCGACGTCGACGGCATGCTCCAAACCTGCCGCCCGGAGCTTGTGCCGCAGCACCGCCTCGGCCGTGGGAGAGCGGCAGATGTTGCCCATGCAGACCATCAGCACACTCAGTTTCTTCAGCTCCGACGTCATTTGGAGGGCGCCATCGGCACGATGTTGTCCTTGCCCGGCGCACCGAACGCCTGCTCCCTTAGCATGGCCAACTGGTCGCGCACACGGGCGGCTTTCTCAAATTCCAGGTTGCGGGCGTGGTCGAGCATCTGCTTCTCGAGCTGCTTGATGCGCTTGCCCAGGTCCTTTTCCGACAAAGCCTCGATGGCGGCGGCCTCGATTTCGCGGTGCTCACCCTTGGTCTTCTCCGAATAGACGCCGTCGATCAGGTCCCTCACCTGCTTCTGGATGCTGCGCGGCGTAATGCCCTGCTCGGTGTTGTGGGTCATCTGCTTGGCGCGCCGGCGTTCGGTTTCACCAAGGGCCAGCTTCATCGATTCGGTGACCCTGTCGGCGTAGAGGATGGCCTTGCCGTTCAGGTTGCGAGCCGCGCGGCCGATCGTCTGGATCAGCGAGCGTTCCGAGCGCAGGAAGCCTTCCTTGTCGGCATCGAGGATGGCAACTAACGAGACCTCGGGAATGTCCAAGCCTTCGCGCAGCAAGTTGATGCCGACCAGCACGTCGAACGCGCCCAGCCGCAGGTCGCGAAGGATCTCGACACGCTCCACCGTGTCGATGTCGCTGTGCAGGTAGCGCACCTTCACGCCGTTGTCGGCCAGGTAGTCGGTCAGCTGCTCGGCCATGCGCTTCGTCAGCGTGGTGATCAGCACGCGCTCGTTGATCTCGACGCGCTCGCGAATCTCCTGCAGCACGTCGTCGACCTGGTGCGTGGCCGGCCGTACTTCCACCAGCGGATCGATCAGGCCCGTGGGTCGCACCAGCTGCTCAACGACCTGACCGGCATTCTTCTTCTCGAAGTCCGCCGGCGTGGCCGATACGAACACCACCTGGCGCATCTTCTTCTCGAACTCCTCGAACTTCAGCGGCCGGTTGTCCAGCGCTGATGGCAGGCGAAAACCGTACTCCACGAGCGTCGTCTTGCGCGCCCGGTCGCCGTTGTACATGCCGCCCAGCTGGCCGATCAGCACGTGCGACTCGTCGAGAAACATCACCGCGTCTTTCGGCAGGTAGTCCACCAGCGTTGATGGCGGATCACCGGGAGCGGAACCGGAAAGATGCCGTGTGTAGTTCTCAATGCCCTTGCAGTGGCCGATCTCCTGCAGCATCTCAAGGTCGAAGCGCGTGCGCTGCTCCAGGCGCTGGGCCTCGACCAGTTTGCCGCCTTTCACCAGCTCGTCGAGCCGCTCGCGCAGCTCCTGCTTGATGGTGTCGATGGCTGCCAGCACGCGGTCGCGCGGGGTCACGTAGTGGCTTGACGGATAGACGGTGAAGCGGATGATCTTCTGTTTGATCCGGCCACTGAGCGGGTCGAAGAGCTGCAGCGTCTCCACCTCATCGTCGAACAGCTCGATGCGGATTGCCAGCTCCGAATGCTCGGCCGGGAACACGTCGATGGTGTCACCCCGCACGCGGAAGGTACCGCGGCTGAAGTCCATCTCGTTGCGCTGGTATTGCATGCGAATGAGCTGCGCGATCACGTCGCGCTGGCCCATCTTGTCGCCCGTGCGCAGCGTCATCACCATGCGGTGGTAGTCGCTCGGGTTGCCGATGCCGTAGATGGCCGAGACGGTCGCCACGATCACCACGTCCCGGCGTTCCAGCAGGCTCTTGGTCGCGCTGAGGCGCATCTGCTCGATGTGCTCGTTGATCGAGCTGTCTTTTTCGATGAACAGGTCGCGCTGAGGCACGTAGGCCTCGGGCTGGTAGTAATCGTAGTAACTCACGAAGTACTCGACCGCATTTTTGGGAAAGAACTCGCGGAACTCGCTGTAGAGCTGCGCGGCCAGCGTCTTGTTGGGCGCGAAGACGATGGCCGGGCGGCCCAGGCGCGCGATCACGTTCGCCATGGTGAAGGTCTTGCCCGAACCGGTCACACCCAGCAAGGTCTGGTAGGTGAGGCCATCGTTGATGCCTTCCACCAGTTGCCCGATCGCGGTGGGTTGGTCACCGGCGGGCGGATAGGGCTGGAACAGCTGGAACGGCGAATTGGGGTAGCTCACGAACTCACCCTGCTCGGGTGCATTCAAGACGGGGGAGTCAGACAGGTCGGCCATGGCAGATAAAATCTCCGGGTTTCCCCGCTAATGGGGCGCACTGGGCAATCGTCCAGAGTAGCCCAAAACGTTCATCCGCTCTACTGACAGCCCCATGGCTCGTCGAGTCGAGCCCGCCCCCGAGGGGTCAAGAAACTCGGGGAGCGGCCCTTTGTTTTCTTGAGACAAGGACTGTCCATGACCTCGCTGTTCGCCGCCGTTGAAATGGCACCCCGTGATCCGATCCTCGGCCTCAACGAACAGTTCAACGCTGATCCGAACCCTGCCAAGGTGAACCTCGGCGTCGGCGTCTACTACGACGACAACGGTAAGTTGCCCCTGCTCAAGTGCGTGGCGCAGGCCGAGAAGCAGATCCAGGAAGCGGCCAGCGCGCGCGGCTACCTGCCGATCGACGGCATCGCCGCCTACGACAAGGCCGTGCAAGGCCTGGTGTTCGGCGCCGACAGCGCCGCGCTGAAAGACGGCCGCGTGGCCACAGTGCAAGGCCTGGGCGGCACCGGCGGGCTGAAGATCGGCGCCGACTTCCTGAAGAAGGTGAACCCTAGCGCCAAGGTGCTCATCAGCGACCCGAGCTGGGAAAACCACCGTGCGCTGTTCACCAATGCCGGCTTCCCGGTCGACACCTATCCGTACTACGACGCCGCCAAGCGCGGGGTCAACTTCGACGGCATGCTGGGCGCGCTGAACAGCGCTGCCGCTGGCACCATCGTCGTGTTGCACGCCTGCTGCCACAACCCGACCGGCTACGACATCACGCCCGCCCAGTGGGATCAGGTGGTTCAGGCCGTCAAGGCGAAGAACCTGGTGCCCTTCCTCGACATGGCCTACCAAGGCTTTGGCGAAGGCATTGCCGAAGACGGTGCCGTGATCGCGCAGTTCATGGGTGCGGGCCTCGACTTCTTCGTCTCGACCTCGTTCTCCAAGAGCTTCTCGCTATACGGCGAACGCGTCGGCGCACTCAGCGTGGTCTGCGAAAGCAAGGACGAAGCGGCCCGTGTGCTGAGCCAACTCAAGATCGTCATCCGCACCAACTACTCCAACCCGCCGACGCACGGCGCGCAGATCGTCGCCACCGTGCTCAACACGCCGGCGCTGCGCGCGATGTGGGAAGACGAACTCGCCGGCATGCGCGTTCGCATCAAGCAGATGCGCACCGCCTTGCTCGAGAAGCTCCAGGCCGCCGGCGTCAAGCAGGACATGAGCTTCATCACGAAGCAAAAAGGCATGTTCAGCTACTCCGGGTTGAACAAGGAGCAGATGCAGCGGCTGCGCAGCGAATTCGGTATCTACGGCGTCGACTCCGGGCGCATCTGCGTGGCTGCGCTGAACAGCAAGAACATCGACGCAGTCGTCAGCGCCATCGTCAAGGTCAGCTGAGCTGCGCACCAAGGTGTCGCTCTGGCGACACCTCACAAAGCTCACATTTGGTGCGAATACCCGCTCTTTTCGGGGTTTTCACCCGCGCGCCAAACCGCACGATTCTGGGCACCTGCCTAGAATGCTGCAACGCGCAAATTGTGCTGCACCAGCAGACCCACCCGGTCTCGTGAGGAACCACCATGCTGTATCAGCTCTACGAATCCCAGCGCGCTCTCCTGAGCCCGTTTTCCGAGTTCGCCAGCGCCTCGGCCAAGCTCTACAGCCACCCGCTCTCGCCCTTCACGCACACGCCCCTGGCGCACCGCGTGTCTGCCGGGCTCGACCTGATGCACCGGCTGTCGAAGGAATACGAGAAACCCGAATTCAACATCACCACAGTCCAGGTACAAGGTACCGACGTGGCGGTGCAAGAGCAGGTGGCAATCGAAAAGCCCTTCTGCCGACTGCTGCGCTTCAAGCGCTTTACCGACGACCTGCCGCTGTTGTCGACGATGAAGGAACAGCCCACGGTGCTCGTCGTGGCGCCGCTCTCGGGCCACCATTCCACGCTGCTGCGCGAAACCGTGCGCGCACTGCTGGTCGACCACAAGGTCTTCATCACCGACTGGACCGACGCGCGCATGGTGCCCCTCGAGGCCGGCCCGTTCCACCTCGACGACTACATCTTCTACGTGCAGGAGTTCATCCGCCACATCGGCCCCGAGGTGAACGTGATCTCGGTGTGCCAGCCCACCGTGCCGGTTCTCGCAGCCGTCTCGCTGATGGCCAGCAAGGGTGAGTTCACGCCCCGCACGCTGACGATGATGGGCGGCCCGATCGACGCACGCAAATCGCCCACCGCCGTGAACAACCTGGCGATGAACAAGAGCTACGAGTGGTTCGAGTACAACGTGATCTACCGCGTGCCCGTCAACTACCCAGGAAACGGCCGTCGCGTGTACCCGGGCTTTCTGCAGCACAGCGGCTTCATCGCCATGAACCCCGACCGCCACCTGAAGTCGCACTACGACTACTTCATGGACCTGATGCGCGGCGAAGATGAGAGTGCCGAATTTCACCGCGCGTTCTATGACGAGTACAACGCCGTGCTCGACATGCCGGCCGAGTACTACCTCGACACCATCAAGACGGTGTTCCAGGACTTCGCACTGGTCAACGGCACCTGGGAAGTCGACGGCCAGCTGGTGCGCCCGCAGGACATCAAGACATCGGCCCTGCTGACCATCGAAGGCGAGCTCGACGACATCTCCGGCGCGGGCCAGACCAAAGCCGCCCACGACCTCTGCACCGGCATCCCCAAATCGCGCCAGTTCCACTACGACGTGGAAGGTGCAGGCCACTACGGCATCTTCTCGGGCCGCCGCTGGCGCGAGAAGGTCTACCCCGAACTGCGCGAGTTCATCGCCCAGCACCAATCGGCAGGCGCAGCCCATCGCGCGCGGCCCGCAGCCGCCAAGAAGGCCGCGCTGGCGAAGAAGACCAAGACTGCCACCGCGCGCAGCAAGGCCCGCTAAGCTCTTGGTGTGACCCCTGCCGATCTTGCCGAAGCCCTGAACGCCGCATTGCCCCAAACGCAGTGCACGCGCTGCGGCTATGCGGATTGCCGCGCCTATGCGCAGGCCATGGCCGAGGGCTCGGCCCCTATCAACCAGTGCCCACCCGGCGGTGCCGAAGGCATCGCGCGGCTGGCCCGCATCACCGGCCAGCCTGAGCTGCCGCTCAACCCCGCCAATGGGCACGAAGGGCCGCGGCAGCTCGCCGTGATCGACGAGGCTTGGTGCATCGGCTGCACGCTCTGCCTTGATGCCTGCCCAGTCGATGCAATCGTCGGCGGCCCCAAGCGCATGCACACGGTGATCGACCCACAGTGCACCGGCTGCGAGTTGTGCATTCCGGTGTGTCCGGTCGATTGCATTTCGCTCACCAACGTCACCGGCACGCAGACCGGCTGGCAGGCCTGGAGCCCCGAGCAGGCCGACGAAGCGGCCGACCGCTACGCCTTCCATCGCCTCCGCAAAGCGCGTGACGAACAGGAGCGGAACGAGCGCTTGGCGGCGCGCGCACTGCAGCGCAAGCCCACCTGAAGCATCACGCCAGCGCTGTAAGCATCCTCCTACAGCGTGTTGCGTCGACTTCCGACGCCCGTCTCTGCACGACGCTGACGACCACCCTGAAAGGCAGCCCATAACCTGCATGCACGGGTTCGACATCTTTCGGCCCGATGTCTTCATTCAATCAGGAGCTGAAATGAATCGAGATCGCATGGCAGGCCAGTTGAAACAACTCAAGGGCAACGTCCGCAAGGGCTGGGGCCGCTGGACCGGAGACGAACACCAGGTGGAGCGCGGCGAGCGCGAGCACGCATCGGGCAAGATGCAGCGCACCTACGGCATTCGCCAAGACGAAGCCCGTCAGCAGATCCGCGAGCTGCAGTCGCGCTATTGAGCGGCTCCGCATGAGCAGACCCGGCATCTGGATCGCCGCGGCCGCCACCGTGTGTGTGACGCTCGCGTGCGATCCCAAGCCGTCCAAGCCCACCGACCCACCGAAGCCCATCGCGCAAGCCTCTTCGCTGCAGCACTCTGCCGATCAGCGCTGAACTGCTGAATATTCGCCAAAACGAGCGCTGCGACAATTGGCGTCCATGAAGACGTCATCGATCGAGCCCTTCTTCGCCACCCTCGAGGCCGCGAACCCCCACCCCGTCACCGAGCTCGAATACACCAACGCCTTCGAGCTGTTGGCTGCCGTTCTTTTGTCGGCCCAGGCCACCGACGTGGGCGTCAACAAGGCCACGCGCAAACTCTTCGCCGTGGCCCACACGCCGCAGAAGATGCTGGAACTCGGCGTCGAAGGCGTCAGCCAGTACATCAAGACCATCGGCCTGTACCGCAACAAGGCCAAGAACCTTGTCGAGACCAGCCGCATCCTGATCGAACAGCACGGCGGCAAGGTGCCGCGCAGCCGCGAAGCGCTGGAGGCCTTGCCGGGCGTGGGCCGCAAGACGGCCAACGTGGTGCTCAACGTGGTGTTCGGCGAAGAGACCATGGCGGTGGACACGCACATCTTCCGTGTCAGCAACCGCACGGGTCTGGCACCAGGCAAGAACCCGCTCGAGGTGGAAATGGGCCTGCTCAAGCGGGTGCCACCCAAGTACATGAAGCATGCCCACCACTGGCTGATCTTGCATGGCCGCTACGTGTGCCAGGCGCGCCGGCCCTTGTGCGAGCAGTGCAAGGTGCTGCGCTACTGCGACTCGGCACCGCCGGAGTTGCTGAAGAACCTTTCGCCCGCGCCGTAGCGCGCGGCCACCGGCCAGTCGATCGCTTCGCCGGGTTCGGTTCGGCCCGCAGCGATCCAGCGCAGCGCGTTGATCCAGCCTGCATGGCCGACGACGCACGCCGGCTCGTCCCCACGGCTTGCGATGAAGTCGGCGCAGCGAAGCATCAACTGCCTCACCGACTCGCCGCCGCCAGGCCGATGGTCCGCGAACGAATTCGTCCAGGCTTCGATTTTGGCGACGTCGACGTCGTGCCAAAGCCGGCCGTCCCACTCGCCAAAATCCAGCTCGGCCAAACGGACATCGATGACGTGCCGCCAGCCCCAGCGCGCGAGCCATTCACCGACGCTCGCGCTGCGGCACAACGGCGAAGTGAACACGACGTGAGGCCCCCGCCCTCGCCTTGCCTGTTGGCGGATGCGGTGGGCGAGGCGCTTGGCTTTGCGGCGATCCACCGGCACATCGGTGCTGCCGATGCAACGGCCCGCGACATCCACAGGCCGCGGGTGTCGCCAGACGGTCAGCGGCCCGCCCATGCCAGCCAGCCCAGCAGCATCAGCAACTCGGTGAGCTGCTGCGTGGCACCCAAGGTGTCGCCGGTGATGCCGCCGAGGCGGCGATGAAACCAGAGTCCGCAGGCCACCGTCCCTGTAGCCGCCAACGCCAAAGCGAGCAGCACGGCGACCCACGTGCTCGGCGAACACACGACGATCAATGCGCACACCAGCGCAATCCATCCCAACGCGACCAACAAGCCTGCTGTCGAGATGCGCCGTGCGAGTGGCTTGGCCTTGGCCTGGTCCACATCGCCGGCATAAGGCATGAACCGAATCAGCGAGACCGCGGCCGCACGTGAAGCGGTGTGGCCAAGCACCAGTGCCGGCACCGCCCACCACAGCGGCAAGGCGGCAACCGTCATCGCCTTCAGGCCCAGCACCAGCAGCAAGCCCACGGCGCCGTAGGTGCCGATGCGCGAGTCTTTCATGATCTCGAGCGCCCGCTGGCGGCTCACCGCGCCACCCAGCGCGTCGCAGGTGTCGGCCAGGCCGTCTTCATGGAAAGCGCCGGTGAGCAGCACGGTAGCCGCCATTGACAGACCCACGGCCACGCCGACCGGGAACACCCAACCAGCGGCCCACAACACGCCGGCTGCGACCACGCCCACGCATGCGCCGACCAAGGGAAAGTGCCGCGCACTCTCATTGAGCCACTGCGGATCGAACCCGACGCGCGCCGGCACCGGCAGCCGCGTGAGGAACTGCAGCGCGATCAGGAACAGGCGCAGCTCGTGCAGGATCATGCGTCCGTGCGGTCCGACACACCGGCCGATTCGAAGCTCGCCATCTCGTTCAGTATGCGCACAGCGCTGTCGAGCAAAGGCCACGCGAGCGCCGCACCCGAGGCCTCGCCCAGCCGCAGGCCGAGGTCGAGCAAGGGCTCGCCTCCCAGGTGCTGGATCAGCAGCGCATGACCCGACTCGGCCGAACGGTGCGAGAGCACGCAATAGCCCAGCACCGTAGGCACCAGCCGAGAGGCCACCAGCACGCTTGCGCCCGCGATGAACCCGTCGACGACGATGGTGCGGCGCTCGGCCGCTGCCTGCAATACAGCCCCCACCAGCATCGCGATCTCGAAGCCGCCCATAGCGGCCAGAGCCGCGAGCGGCGACGTGGCCGCGGGGTGCCGCTGCAGCACCGCATTCAGCACACCGAGCTTGCGCGCCAGCCCTTCGTCGTCCAGCCCGGTGCCTCGGCCCACACAACGCGTCAGGTCTTCGCCCGTCAGGCGTGCGAGCAGCAGCGACGAGCTCGAACTGTTGCCGATGCCCATCTCACCCAACAGCACGGCGTTGCCGGGCAACTGACGCACCACATCGCGCCCGGCGGTGATGGCTTGCTCGCACTGCGCCTCGGTCATGGCAGGTTCGGTCGATGCGTCGGCGGTGCCGAAAGCGATCTTGCGATCGAGCAAATCCGCACGCGGCGCGAAGCTGTGCTTCACCCCGGCATCGACCACCGTCAGCGCGATGCCATGCTGGCGCGCCAGCACGCTCACCGCCGCGCCGCCGGCTAGAAAGTTCTCCACCATCTGCCAGGTCACGTCGCTCGGGTAGGCCGACACGCCGCGCGCCGCTAGCCCGTGGTCACCGGCGAACACCAGTAGCTGCGGTTCGCGCCACACGGGCGTCTCGGTCTGCTGGATCAAGCCGATCTGCAGCGCCAGCGATTCAAGGCGGCCGAGTGACCCCAACGGCTTGGTCTTGCGGTCCAGGCGCTGCTGTAAACGCTGTGCGAGCACGGGGTGCTGGATGTCGGCGATGTCGGGAAGCGTCAAGGTCATGGGGTAGGTCTCAGCAAATCCATCAAGGAATTGGGTTCGAAATGCAGATCGATGAAGTCGGCCAGGCCATCGAAGACAGCGTCCAGCGGTTTGATCTCTGCGCCGAACAGTGCCCGCAGCACCGGCGCGGATTCGAACAGGCCGTGGGCATACAGGCCCAGCACGTTGCCACGCTGCCAACCGATGGTCTCGCCCTGCCCGTTCGTCAGCACTGCGCTGGCCGAGGCTCCGGAAGAGAGTTCGGTGCGGCCGTGCCGAATTTCATAGCCGTGGGCTTCGACGTTCGACAACGCGGACCACGCCCCCTGCACCGCCCCGAAGCGCATCGTGGCGGCGGCGAGGTGTTTGTGTAGGTCGAAGCGGGTCACCAGCGGCAGCAGGCCGAGGCCCGGCCCTTCGCCATCCACGCCGTGGGGGTCGATCAGGTCATCGCCAAGCATCTGCAACCCGCCGCACAAGCCAAGCACACGGCGGCCGGTCGAGGCGTGCAGCGCGATCGCCACATCCAGCCCTTGCGAGCGCAACCAGGCCAGGTCGCCGCTCGTGTGCTTGGAGCCCGGCAGGATGACCCAATCGGCATCGGCGAGGTCGCCCGGCTCGCGCGCCCAGCTCAAGCGGACGCCGGGCAGGCTGCGCAAGGGCTGAAACTCATCGAGGTTGCTGATGCGCGGGTAGGCCACGACGGCGATGCGCAAGCCTTTGCCGGTGGGCGCATCGTCGAACACGCCGTCTTCCTCTGGCAAGCCATGGCCACGCCACATCGGCAGCACCGCCAGCGTCGGCACGCCGGTGAGTTGCTGCAGTTGCTGTGGGCCGGGCGGCAGCAGCGATGCATCACCGCGAAATCGGTTGAGGACGAAGCCGCGCAGCAAGCGGCGCTCGGCCTCGGGCAGCAGCTGATGCGTGCCGTAGAGATGGGCGAACGCGCCACCGCGGTCGATGTCCGTGACGAGTAGGCAGGCCGCTTGCGCCGCCAGCGCCGTGCGCATGTTCACGTAGTCGCTCGCATGCAGGTTGATCTCGGCCGGTGAGCCGGCGCCCTCGATCACAACGAGGTCGTTGTCGTGCATCAAACCCTGCAAGGCGTCGCGCGCAAACGGCCACAGCGCTTCGCTGCGTTCGCGCCAGGGCACCGCAGCCAGGTCGGGCCGCACCTCGCCCATCACGACCACCTGGCTGGCGGTATCGCGCTCGGGCTTGAGCAGCACCGGGTTCATGCGAACGTCCGGGGTGCGCCGCGCTGCCAGCGCCTGAAAGTACTGCGCGCTGCCGATCTCGCCGAGCCGGCCGTCGACACCCGGCACCACGCGCGCGTTGTTGCTCATGTTCTGCGCCTTGAACGGCGCCACCTTCAAGCCGCGGCGCTCGTACCAGCGGCACAGCGCCGTGGCGAGCCAGCTTTTGCCCGCACCGCTGGTGGTGCCGAGCACCATCACCGCGCGAGCTGTCATGCCGACACCTCGCGCCACGCATCGCGCAAGGCCTGCTGAGCCTGCGGCGGTTGAACGCTGAGCCGCACGTGTCCAGGCAGGCCCATGGTCGAGGTATCACGCAGCTTGACGCCAAGGGCACGCAGGCGAGGCAGCAGCTGCGCGTCGGGCCACCGCACGAGGTAGAACGGTGTGACGCCATCGAGGCACGCCCAGCCGAGCTCGGTGCACAAAGCGAGTTGCTGGCGTTTCCATTCGCGCAGCACGGGCAGGCAGTCGGCGAGCCATGCCTGGGTGTCGCCGGTGACCCAGCTCGACAACATCGCAACGCCCTGAGCACCGACCGGCCATGAGGGCGCCAGCGCATCCAACGTGGCACACAACGCCTCGGACTCTAGAGGCGCAATCGAATAGGCGCCGCGCACGCCCGTGAGACCGAGCGCCTTGTTGGGCGACATCAGCTGCCAAGCATGAGATGGCAGAACGCTGCGTTCACCGTCGAGGCGCAACGGCTCGTATGCGCCATCGACCACCTGCACCGCGCCTTCGCGCGTGGTCGGTGGGTGCCGCGACGCGCCATCGGGGCTACCAGGTTCGGTGTGCCACGACAGCAGCGCATCGCCAGCCAGGTTCACCTGCCGCAACCCAAACGCCTGCGCCGCGCGGCCGTAGTCGGCATAGCCGGGCTGCGGTGCATGCACGCTGGCTCCAGGCCAGAGCCGCGCCACGGCAGCCGTCATCCGGAAGATGAACTCGCTGGCGCTGGCTGCAATGACGATGCGATCAGCCGACACGGTGTGGAAGGTTGCGAGCTGATCACGCAGAGCCGCGTAGTTCGGGTCGGGATAGCGCGTGACGTCGGCCTGTTGCACGGCCTGCAACACGCCGGGCGCCGGCCCGCAGGCGTTGGCGTTGGTCGAGAAATCCCAACGCGGCACTCCGGCTGCGTCGGGCCCGCCATGGGCGCCGCTCACAGCGCTCTGACCAGCCATGACAAGACGGCCAACAGCATGACGGCCCAAGCGGCCACGGCGGCATGCTTCAGGGCCTGCGCCATGTTGCGCGATGACGGCGCTGCCCCCGTTTCGTTGAGCACATAGACGCCCGGCTTCGTCAACCGCACGCCAAGGCGCAACGCCATCGCGCCCATGGCCCAGCCGCCGTTGGGCGATGGCGTGCGACCTGCCTGCCGCCGCAAAGAGCGCCACGCGTTGCTTCGCCAGGCCGGGTACAGGCCCAGCGCGGTGATTCGCGCGGGCACCCACGAGAGCACGTCGTCTGCGCGGGCCGCCCATTTGCCGGCCCATTCCCAGACCCCGCGGTAGCCCCACATGGCATCGGCCGTGTTCGCAAAGCGGTAGATCACGGCGCCTGGCAAACCGAACACGGCAAACCAGAAGAGCGGTGCAACCACCGAATCATTGAGGTTCTCAGCCAACGTTTCGATGGCGGTCTCGCGCAACTCTTCTTCGCCGAACTCGCTCAGGTCGCGGCTTACCAGATGCGACAAGCGCTCGCGCCCAGGTTCGATTCCGATCGCGAGCGCTTCTTCGACGGCCAGCACTTCATCGCGCAGCATGCGCCAGGCCAACATGGGCTTGAGCAACACGGCCAGCACTGGCACGGCCCACCAAGCGGGCAGCGTCAGCAGACGCCACTGAAGCCACCACGACAACGCACCCAAGCTGCCTGCCAGCAGCAGCCACGAAAGCGCCCCACACCAGAACGCCTTGTTCGGCGGCATCAGCCTCAGGCGGCAGCCCAGCGGCCACAGCAGCTTGCCCAGCCATGCCACCGGGTGCAGCGCATTGCGCGGTTCACCGAACGCGGCATCGAGCACCCAGGCCAGCAGCAAGGCCAGGGCCAGCACAAGCGCGTGTGAGGGGGCGACGGGCATCGGGTGGATCAGTCCTCGATGCCGCGCTGAGCGGGCACACCCGCCTGGTAGTGGTGCTTCACGAGCGTCATCTCGGTGACTGTGTCGGCCAGGTCGATCAGCTCTTGCGGCGCGTTGCGGCCGGTGAGCACCACGTGCACATGCGGCGGGCGCTCGCGCAGGCAGGCGAGCACCGGTTCGAGCGGCAGCCAGCCGTAGCGCAGCGGATAGGTCACTTCGTCCAGCACGACAAGGAAATGCTCCCCGGCGCGGATTGTGGCCTCGGCGCGCACCCAGCCGTCGCGCGCGCATTGCGCCGAGCGTTCCAGGTCGCGGCTCTTCCAGCTGAAGCCGTCACCCAAGCCTTCGATGGGAACGCCCAGTTCCGCGAACACGCGGTGCTCGCCGAAGCGCGCCGACGGCACCTTCATGAACTGGTAGATCTTGACGGCTTTGCCACGGCCGTGGGCGCGCAGCGCGAGGCCGAAGGCCGCCGTGCTTTTGCCCTTGCCGTCGCCGGTGTGGATGAGCACGAGGCCGCGGCGCTCGCCCTCCGGCTTTTCGCTGCGTCGTTCGGTGGGGGGTGTTTCGATTTCCATGTCAGTACCGCCCGGCCGCCCGAAGGTGCTGACGGGCCCCTCGGGGGCCGTGAGCGGAGCGAGCTTGGGGCTGTTTCATCCTTTAGTCCAAGTTGGGAAGTGCCATGAAGCGGTCGCCGAAGCGCTCGATCCGGATGGCGTGGTCGAACACTGCTGTCAACGAGGCGTGCACCGCCGGATCGTCGACCGCGCCTTCGGACACGATGCGGCCGGCTTGCATGACCACGAGCCGATTGGCCTGCAGCGCCAGCGGCACGTCGTGCAGCACGCTGACCACGGTGCGGTCTCGCGCCAGCCGTTTGAACAAGCGCACCAGTGCGACCTGATGCGGCGGGTCGAGGTGGGTCGTGGGTTCGTCGAGCAGCAGCAAGGGCGCATCGACGGCCAGCGCACGCGCGAGGAGCACGCGCTGGCGCTCGCCGCCCGAGAGTTCGTGCAGCCGGCGGTGCGGCCAGGCATCGCACTCGGCCGCAACCATGGCCAACTGCACCAGGGCCTGGTCGCGCGCATCGGGCTCTGCGAACAGGCCGAGCTTGGGCAGGCGACCGAGCTGCACGATCTGGCGGACGGTGAGTTCACCCGTCGCACTGCCCTGCTGTGCCAGCCAGGCGATCTGCTGCGCCCGCTCGCGCACCGACCACGCGGTGAGTGGCCTGCCGCGCAGCAGCACGCGGCCTGCTTCGAGCGGCTGCAGACCGGCCAGGCCGCGCAGCAGCGTCGATTTGCCCGCACCGTTGGGGCCGACGATCACCGTCCACCCGGGTCGCAACGCCAGCGACACGTCGTTGAGCACCCGGTTGCCGCCCAGCGACACCGAGACGTTCTGTGCCTGCAAAGCCGCGCTCATGAAATCTTGCGCCGGTGCAAAAGCCACAGCAGATAACCGCCACCCAGCACGGCTGTGAGCACGCCAACCGGCAACTCTTGCGGTGCCACCAGGCTGCGCGCCAGCACGTCGGCCGCGAGCAGCAACACACCGCCTGTCGCCGCGCTGGCCACGAGCGTGAAGCCATGCGCAGCCGGTGCGAAGCGCCGCACCAGGTGCGGCGACACGAGGCCTACGAAGGCGATCAAGCCGGCCTGCGACACCGCCATGCCGGTGGCCAGTGCGAGCGCGGCGACCATCGCCATGCGCAGGCGCGGCAGCGCGAGGCCAAGGCTCATCGCGCTTTCCTCACCCAGCGTCAGCGCGTCCAGCATCCGCGAGAGCCGCCACGCCAGCGGCAACGCCATCGCAACGCCCGCAGCCATCAGGCCGCAACTGCCCCAGCCCAGGAACCCGGTGGAGCCGAGCAGAAAGGCCTGCTTGCCGCGCAGCGCATCGGGGGCCACGGTCGTCACCATGTCGATGACAGCGCCGAGCAGCACACCCACCACCACGCCGGCCAGGAGCAGGCGCGTCGTTTCGTGCGCGCCACGCGCCAGGGCGAGCGTAAGCGTCACGCCGAGCAAGGCACCGGCGAAGGCCGCGCCGACGAGGCCGATGCGGGCAATGGTGTCAGCGGTGGCGAGGCTGATGCCGTGGCCTGTCAGCATCGTTGCGGCCAACACCAGCACGACACCCAACACCGCACCCGAGGCAGAACCCAGCAGGTACGGGTCGGCCAGGGGGTTGCGAAACAGCCCTTGCGCCACGGCACCGGCAAGGCCGAGCAAGGCGCCCGTGAGCCAGGCGCCGAGCGTGCGCGGTGCGCGGATCTGGCCCACGACCAGCGAGCCATCGGGGCCGTTGAGCAGCGCCAGCGTCTGCGAGATGGACCAGCCTTCGCTGCCCGCCGCCAAACCGGCCAACGCGAGCAGCAGCGTAAGCGCGCACAGGCCGATGGCCAAGTGCCGGCGGGCTCGATGTTCCGCTTCGGACATCAGCGACGCTCCGGCAGTTTGGCCAGGCACTCGGCCAACAACAGCGCCGCCTCACCCATGCGCGGGCCCGGACGGATCAGCAGCTCGTAGTGTTCAACGTCGAAGCCGCAGCTGCGGTGCTGCTGCAGAGCCGCGAGCGCGTTCCAGCCGGGGCGCTTGGGCATGTCAGCGAGATTGCTCTGCGCCGCGATGATGATGTCGGGCCGCGCCTTCACCACGAACTCAGGGTTCAGCCGCGGAAACGGGCCGAGCTCCGGCGCGATGATGTTGGCCACGCCCAGTCGCGCCAGCGTCTCGCCGATGAAGGAGCCGGCGCCTGCCGCGTACGGCGTGGCGTCGACCTCGAAGTAGACGCGCTTGCCGCGCATCGCTGTGGGCACGCGGCGGGTGGCGTCTGCCATCGCGCTTTCGATGCGATCCCAGACGGCATCGGCCGCGGCAGGCGAGTCCAGCAACTGACCCAGCGCATGCAAGGTGCGCTTCACGTCGGCATGGGTCTTGGACTCGAGCACCAGCACTTTCAGGCCCAGCGATTCGAGCCGATCGATGACACGAGCGGACGGCCCGGCCAGCACCACATCCGGTTTCATCGAAACGATGCGCTCGATCTGCGCGTCTTCAAGCCCACCGAGCTTGGGCAACGAGAGCACACGCGCCGGCGAGTTGGAGAAGCGGTCGGTGCCCACCAGCCGATCGCAACCACCCAGTGCACAGACACATTCTGTCAGCGAAGGCAGCAGCGTCACGATGCGTTGCGGGGTTTGCGCGAGCACCAAGGTGGCACCGCGATCGTCGCGCAGGCGGATCTCGGCCAGCGCGTGGAGCGGCAGGCACAACAGCGCCAGCCAGATCAGCCAAAGGCGCATCACGGCGTGCCTCGCTTCACGGGCATCTCAAGGCCGGCCACCATCAAGGTCACTTGCGTGCAACGCGCAGCGACCTCCTGGTGCAGGCGCCCGAGCTCGTCGATGAAACGCCTGGCCTCGCGCGACAACGGCGACACGCCCAGGCCGACTTCGTTCGACACCAGCACCACCGGCCCGGACGCCGCCTGCAGCGCCGCGCAGAAGTCAGCGCAGCAGACCTGCCATATCGCATCGTCCAGCGCCGCGTCGTCCATCGGCATCAGCAGGTTGGTGAGCCACAAGGTGAGGCAGTCGATGACGACCAGGCACAGCGGGCTACTGTGCCGGCGCAGCGCCGCAGCCAGGTCGCGCGGCACCTCTTGCGTGGCCATGCCCGGCAAGCGCGCCGAGCGGTCTGCACGATGACGCTCGATGCGCTGGCGCATCTCGTCGTCATGCGGCAGCGCCGTGGCCAGCATCACCGCTCGCCGGCCCGGCTTCGAGAGCCAGATGGCAGCGCGCCGCTCGGCGCAGCGCGACTTGCCGCTGCGCTGGCCGCCGAGGATGAGTTCTGTGCCGGTGATCACGATCAGAAGCCGACGCGAATCGACGCGACGAGGCTGCGTCCAGCCTCAGGGTAGATTGAGCTGGGAGCCCCGTTCGCGCAGCTGAAGGCCTGCGTGTAGTACTTCTTGTCGGCCAGGTTGGTCACGCCAAGCGCCAACTCGATGTTCGGCGTCTGGAACGCGTACTTTGCGTCGGCCGTGGTGTATGACGGCATACTGCAGGCATTGGAGAAGGTCGCGTATTGCGATGACACAGTGTTGATGCGTCCGTTGAGCTTGTGGCCGCTGCCGATGTTCCAGTCTGCACCGAGGGAGATGCTCCGCCTCGGCGTCAACGCAAGGTCTTTGCCATCGTAAACGCCCTCGGTGAACTTGGCGTTGCGCAGAGCGGCGTTCAGGCGCAGCTGCACGGCACGGTTCAAGACGTGCAAGGCCTCCAGTTCGACGCCGTGGTGCACAGTGGGGTCGAGGTTGATGTTCGCGCCGGGACCGAAGGTGTTGGGCGCGTCCGGGTTGTAGCCAATCTCGTTGTGCAAGGCATTGAGGTAGAAGCGCAGCTCGGCGCGGCCTGTGCTGTAGTTCCAGCGCGCACCGACGTCAAGGTCACGTGATGTCTGCGGGCGCAGCGCGCCGCCGAACGAAGTGAATCCGATCTCGTCGGCATTGCCAAAGCGGAAGCTGCGGGCGAGCTTGGCGAATACTGCGACGCTTTGAACGATCGGTTGCACCAGCCCGAGCTCCCATGAGTTGAAGCGCTCGTCGATCGGCACGACCGACGTGTCGGTGCTGGTCTTGTCCGCACGCGTATGGCGTATCCCGGCGCTCAGGCGGGTGCCGCCGGGCAGCGTGAAGTCGTCCGTCACATAAACCGCTTTGGAAACCTGCTCGAACGTGGCCCCGAAGTCTCCGCGCACGGTGCGCGTCCAGTCGTCTCGCTCGAAACCGATCACGAAGGCATTGTTGAATGCGCCGAATGGCGCGCTGTGGCGAGCGTGAATGCCCTTGCTGCGCACATCGATGTCGTAGGCGTAGTTGAAGGACGAGTAGCTTTCCAGCGTCTTCTCGCGCTTGTCGACGTTCGCATCGACCTGCCAGTTGCCGAGCGTGAGGCCAGTGAAGATCCCGTCGTGTTGGTTGTCGATGTCGACACGGTCTGTCGGGTCATTGGTCTGCCGTGGGTTGTTCTCGTACTGAAGCGCGGTCAGCGAACCAGGCAAGCCAGTGTGCAACTCGTCTTGCCCATGGCGAACGCCAACGCGAAGCCAGTCATTGCGCCACTGGCCGGTCAATGAGAGGCCTTCGATATCGGATTTGAAGTTGTCTCGATGTCCATCGCTCTCGCGCTTGTTGCCGGACACATCCAGCGAAAACCCGCCGCCGATCAAGCTGGCCCCCGCCCGCGTATCAAGCAGGCCGTTGCTTCCCATGGCCACATAGCCCTGACCAGAGCTTTGGCGGGCTTTGCCGCTCGCGGCCTTGGTGGTGATGATGATGGCGCCGGCGGTGGCACCCTCGCCGTAGCGCACAGCAGCGCTACCGCGAATGACTTCGATGCGATCGATCGAGTCGATGGGAATGCCGGCAAGCCGTGTGCCCCCCAGATCGGCTTCACTCAGGCGAACACCGTCCACGAAGACGACCTGGTTGCTGTCCGCCGTGACGCCGAAGCCGCGCAAGTCGAGCGCGTAATCACCACCGCCGTAGAAATCAAGGCGGCCTGGCACGCCGAGCAGCTTCATCATGGCCTCGTTGACGGTGGAGGCGCCGGCATTGCGAATGTCGTCGGCCGTCAGCACGCTGACCCCGAATGGCAGACTGGCCGCGTCTTCGGCGAAGCGCGTGGCCGTGACGACCACAGGCGGCAGCATGGTGTTCGGCGCTTGTGTTTGCGCATGGACTGACATCGCCGCGGACAGGGTCGACAAGGCAAACAGGGGCAGAGCAGTACGCCCTGCAGAAGGCAGAGCAAGGCGAAGCCGCAACGGGCCCGAAGCAAGAGAAAACATTTGAAAAGTCACCAACGAAGTCGCGCACGCCGGCTTCCCCGCCAGCACACGCCTCATGGCATGCGGCACGCCGCACACCCCCTGTTGGCCGGTATCCGGGCTGGCAGACAACCCAGGTGAACCTTCCCAGAGCCGCGAGACTCCAGTGGTGTATGCACATGAGCGAGGGCATGACGCTCTCGTCTGCTTACCGTTGCGGGGGCAGCGCAGGTGGGTTTTCAGCCGTGGTGGCTGAACGACCTCTGCTTCCCGTTTAACTGTGCCGGTGTGAAAACCGGCACGGGCACCAACGGTCTGGATTGTAAGCAGGCGACACACGCCCCTCTACAATGAATCATTCGCAACCCACCAGGGCGTCATGTCGAAGACCCAAGAACTCGCGGATCGCGTAGAGCGCTTGCTGCTGCGGCATGAAGAGCTCAAGCGCACCAACGAATTGCTCGAGCAGCAATTGACTGCCTTGACGCAAGAGCGCGACAACCTGCGCTCGCGTCTCAATGCTGCGCGCAGCCGCATCGATGCCTTGCTGGAGCGCCTGCCGGTCGACTCACCCGTGAGCAGCCGCAGCGAAGGGGACGCGCCGTGACGATGAAGCAGATGGAAGTGACGATCATGGGACAGAGCTACATCCTCGGTTGCCCCGAAGGCGGCGAGACGTCGTTGCTCGAAGCGGTGAGCAGTGTCGACCGCGAAATGATCGCTATCCGCGATGGCGGCCGTGTCAAGGCCCGCGAGCGAATTGCCGTACTGGCCGCATTGAATCTGGCGTACGCGCTGGCTGAGCGTCCCGCGGCGAAAGCGCCATCGAACGGTGGACCCGACGTCGACATCGACGCGTTGATCCAGCGTCTCGATCAAGCCCTCGGCGCAGACGGGCAATTGCTTTAATCCATCGCCTTGGCGAGGGGCGCGCGCGTAGAATGAAATCGTCCGTTGCGTTCGCGTGAGTCTTATATTTCCTTGAACCGATGCTCGCAAGAGCAAGGGCTTGGAACATCGCTCGGTAGGTGTGATCGTCTCGCGTCAGATGAACCCGAAACCCAGCTGACCTCGCCCACCTGAACTGCCTGGGTTCAGGAATGCGGCTCACGGTTCGCGACGGACACCTTATTCACTGGCACCCGGCGCAAGCGCCCGAGCAGCCTGCGTCGATGAGGGCCGAAGGTTCACATGCCACAACAGTTCTGGTTGATGAAGAGCGAGCCCACCGAGTGCTCGATCGACGATCTCGCTGCCGCACCGAAGAAAGCGGTTCCCTGGTTTGGAGTTCGCAACTACCAGGCGCGCAACTACATGCGCGACCAGATGCGCGTGGGTGATGGCGTGCTGTTCTATCACTCGTCGTGCCCTGAACCGGGCATTGCCGGTTTGGCGACCGTCGCCAGCACGCCCTACCCTGACGACACGCAGTTCGACTCCAAGAGTCACTACTTCGACGCCAAGTCGACGCGTGACAACCCGCGCTGGAGCTTGGTCGACGTGAAGCTGGATCGCAAGACACGCTTGCTGTCCCTTGCCGAGATGCGTGAAACGCCGGCGTTGGCAAGCATGGTGGTGCTGAAGCCAGGCAACCGGCTCTCGATCACGCCGGTAACGGCAGCCGAATGGAACGCCGTCGTCAAGCTGCTCTGACTCTGGCACCGCGCCAGTTGTCTGGCGTGTCGATCAGCTCGCTTCGAAGCGGATGCTGGCCAGCGTGACGTGATTGCCGCCGCGCTTCTGCGCTTGCGACAGAGCCGTGTCGGCCGCGTGCAGCAACTCTTCCTGTGTGTGGGCGGTGTGCGGAAAGCTCGCCACACCCATCGACACGGTGAAGCCGAGATCCTGGCCATTCAGCATCACGATCTGCGTTGCGCATTGGCGGCGCAAACCTTCCATTCGCGCATGAGCAGTCGCGAGCCCCACACCGGAAAGCAGCACCGCGAAATGATCTTCATCGAGTCGGCATGAAGCGTCCATCGCCCGCGTACCGCTGCGCAGAAGGCGACCCAGCGCTTCCAGAACGCGGGTTCGCGCGGCAGGCCCGGCGGCGCGAGCGGCTTCGCTGATTGGGTCCAGGGCGACCGAAACCAGGGCGAACTCGCGGTGTTCGCGGGACGACAAATCGACTTCGCGCCGCAGTTGATCGTCGAAGTGGCCGCGTTGATACAGGCCGGTCACGCTGTCGCGCAGACCCTGATCCTTCATGTCGCGGCGCAAGGCCTCGTTGGCCGTTTGCTGCTCTTCGAGTTGGCGCAGGGCCAATTGCAGCTGCGCTTCGCCATGGCGCTGGGCCGTGACGTCGATCCACACGCAGCACAGATAGCGCGCGGCGCCACCATCGGCGGCGGCCAGCGGCAAACGCGTCACGGTGAATTCACGGCGCACACCCGCTTGATCGATGCGGTGCTCGCTCACCTGCGGCACCGTCTGCACCATGGCCGATTGGTCGGCTACACGCAAGGCAGCACACGCCTCAGGTTCAAGCCAGTCTTCGTCGGCGAGCCCCTCGGCAGGCCGCCCGAACAAAGAGGCCATGCGGGGATTAGCGTAGACGTAACGGCCGGTGGCGATCTCCTTGATCGCCAGCATGGCTTCGACCCGGTCCAGCAAGGTCAGCGCAACAACGCCCAACGCCTCGGGCGCCAAGCCGAACGCGTGCAGCAACGCCTGCGACTGGTCGGCGCGTGCGGACAGAGCCTGCTGGATGGATTCCGTCATTCCTATGTCTCGTGTGTTTCCACAGGCTGCCGATTGACGGTGGGAGCCCCCGTGCCAATGCATTAATGCATCCGGCTGGCCGCCTGCAAACCCCTAGGTTGATCATAGCGGCAGCGTTTTGTTCGGCCGACCGCCCACCGGATGTGCGGGGCGTGAAGATTTCGCACAAAACGCGGGCGCATTTGTGCTGAATGACAGGGATTGGGGCGGCTCGCCGACATGCCCCCGCCTTCCGCACCGATCTGGCACGGGATTCGCTTTCCATCGCAGGCAAACAATGAGATGCGCCCGCAAATGGGGCGATGCCACCGAGGATTCCCCACGTGTCTGGTTTCAAGAGCTTCCTGAAGACGGGGCATGCCCCGACCTTGTTCGCCGCCTTCCTGTACTTCTGTTTCTCCTGCTGCATCTGGGTTCTGAACGGCGCGATGGCGCCCTTCATCAGCGAAACCTTCCAGCTCTCGCCAGCGCAAAAAGGGCTGATGCTGTCGGTGCCGATCATCGCCGGCGCGCTGATGCGCTTCCCGCTGGGCGTGCTGGCGCAGTACATCGGCCGCAAGAACGCCACTCTGGTCGAGATGGGACTCATCGCCGTGGCCATGATGTTCGGCTTCTTCTTCGTGAAGAGCTTCAACGATCTGCTGGCCATGGGTGTGCTGCTCGGCATTGCCGGAGCCAGCTTCGGTGTGGCGCTGTCGCTGGGCTCGGGCTCGTTTCCGCCACGACACAAGGGCTTGGCCATGGGCCTGGTGGGTGCAGGCAACGTCGGCACGGCTCTTTCGGTGTTGATCGCGCCGCCATTGGCGCAGGCGTTCGGCTGGCAATCGGTATACGGCTTCGCCGCCGCAGCGATCGCCATCCCCATGCTGGTGATGATCTTCCTTGCCAAGGAGCCGCCGGACCTCGATGCCCATGCCACCTTCCGTGAACACGTGGCCTGCCTATTCGAGAAAGACGGCTGGGCCTTCAGCCTGATCTACGGCATCACTTTCGGCGGCTTCATCGGGCTGGCCACCTTCTTGCCTACCTACTACTTCGACCAATTCCACGTGAGCAAGGTGCAGGCGGGCCAGCTCACCATGCTGGCTGCCTTCATGGGCGCTACGGTGCGCGTGTTCGGTGGTTGGATTTCCGACCGGTGGGGCGGCATCAACACCCTGACCACCGTGCTGGTGACGGTGATGATCTCGCTACTGGCCTGCGGGCTGGCCGACAGCTCGCTGGCCGCTTCGACGCTGCTTTTCATGGTGTGCTTCGCCGCGCTGGGTGCCGGCAACGGCGCGCTGTTCCAGCTGGTGCCGCTGCGCTGGCCGCTCAGCACCGCCGTGGCCGGCTCGATGATCGGCGAGATCGGCGCGCTGGGCGGCGGGCTGGTGCCCAATGCCATGGGTTTGTCCAAGCAATACACCGGCAGCTACCTCTGGGGCTTTGTGCTGTTCGCCGTCCTCGCGCTGATCGTGCTCTTGATGATGCGCAAGATGCAGCTTCGGTGGACGCGCACCTGGGCCGAAAAAGGTGGCCGGGCCCGGGTGGTGCCGGCATAGCTGGCTATGCCTAGCGCGGCAAGAACAAGAGCCAGTAGATCAACAGCAGGTTGAAGAGCACCGACAAGGCGAACCCGACCTTCCACAGCAAAGCCGGGTCGCGCGCCAGCAGAGGGCTGGCGGGCTGCGCCGAGAGAGGCCGTGAAGCCCCACGCTCGAGCGCAAGCTGCAGCTCCTCGGCAGTCTCGAAGCGCTGCTTCTTGTCGAAGGCAATCGCTTTCAGCACGATGTGATCGAGCCAGATCGGCACGTCGGGGCGTACCCTCGAAGGCGGCTTGGGTTCACGGCGATAGCGCATCGTTTGATACGGCTCGATGTCGCCGAACGGCAGGTGCCCGGTGAGCAGCTGGTACATCGTGACCCCCAGCGAAAAAAGGTCGCTTTGTGCGTCGACGGGCTCATCGTTCCAGAGCTCCGGGTTCATGTAGCTGGGAGTGCCCGCATGCAGGCTGCGCTGCTCCACCGGCTCGTTGCCGGAGACCGCAACACCGAGATCCAGCACACGCAATTGGCCGTCGTCGCCAAGGTGCAGGTTGCCAGGCTTGATGTCTCGGTGAACCACCCCCAGGCGATGCAGTTTGCCAATGGCCTTTGACGCGGCCAGGCCCCAGCTCACCACATCGCGGACGGAGGGCCTGTCTCGGGCGGCCAACTGCTCCAGCGTGCGACCGGGGTGCCAGTCGAACAACAGGTAGAACGCACTCGCGTCCTGCAGCTCATGAAGGTGAACGAAGCCAGCATCGGCCCGTTCGCTGACCCGCGACCCCAGCCAGGCTTCATGCGCCAGCATGGCCAGCTCTTGCGGGTCGCTGGCCCTGGACGGGTGCAGTGCCTTCAAGACGCGCAGCGCGCCTGATTCCACGTGGCGCACCTGATAAAGCAGGTGCACGTCGGTATCGGCGACCAGTGCGGTGACCACATGTCCATCGATCTTGTCACCCACCTTGAGGCGAGGCGGCATCGGCAGCACACGGCTACGAACCAAGGCGTCTTCCAGGCGCGATCGCGCCAAGCCCAGTACACGGACCACGAGCGCCGTGGCGTTGTCTGGCGAACCTTCCGACAACGCAGCCTGCACGATCGCAGCACTGGCCTCCTGCGCGGACCCAGTGCGCAGCAGGCTCAGCATGCGCTGCTGGCTGAGCCTGCCGTGGACCCCGTCCGAGACCAGCAAGAAGACGTCTCCCAACTGCAGTTCACCTTGCAGGTAGTCGACGCGTATGGCGTCGTCCTGTCCCATTGCACGAGTGAGCTGGCTGCGCAGATCAGGGTGGTCGATGCAGTGGTCTTGCGTCAGCCGCCTGCACTCATCCCCACGCACCAGATAGGCACGTGTATCGCCAACGTGCGCGATCGTCCAGGTCTGGCCACGCAGGGCCAGGGCCGTCAGCGTGCTCATGGCAGCACCGACATGGCGCCRGTTGTGTGCCGCCAGCCAGCTGTTCTGCGCACCGATGATGCGGTCCAGCACCACACTGGTGTCCCAGGTTGGCGGGGCGCCAAAGTAGTCTTCCAGCAGCGACATCACACTGGTCTGCGCCGCCATGCGCCCCTCGCCCCCCTTCGACACACCGTCGGCAATCGCCGCGATGAAGCCCAGCGCTTCTTCATGCGCGGCGGGCCGCATGCTTGCGGCGAAGTCTTCGTTTTCTGGCCGGGGGCCACGCTCACTCACGTGACCCAGATCGATGTCAAAGCTCATGTTGGATCATGGCCGCACTCATACAGGGCGACGAATGTTTTCGTGCGGATGAAAGCAAGACGCTTGCCCACCAACAGTGCAGAAAGCACCAATTTGCAGCCAATCGCTGGCAGTTCATTGGCACCCACCTTGCTACCTTTCAGGGCACTGAGGCCAGAGATTGAATGGGAATCGCCGAATGAAGAAGATGAAGCTGGTGATGGTCGGCAACGGCATGGCCGGGGTTCGCACCCTGGAAGAACTGTTGAAGATTTCACCCGATCTGTACGACGTCACCGTCTTCGGTGCCGAGCCGCACCCCAACTACAACCGCATTCTGTTGTCACCCGTGCTGGCGGGCGAACAGACGCTCGACGAGATCGTGCTCAACCCCCTGAGCTGGTACGAAGAAAACGGCGTCAAGCTGCACCTGGGCAAGAAGGTCGTCGACGTCGATCGCAACAAGCGCATTGTCAAGTCGAGTGATGGCACCGAAGAGCCGTACGACCGGCTGCTCATCGCCACCGGCTCCAACCCGTTCATCCTTCCGGTGCCTGGCAAAGATCTCGAAGGCGTGATCGCCTACCGCGATATCGCTGACACCAACACGATGATCGACGCCGCGTCCAAGTACAAGCATGCGGTCGTCATCGGCGGTGGCCTGCTCGGCCTGGAAGCCGCCAACGGCCTGATGCTTCGCGGCATGCAGGTGACCGTGGTGCACATCATGCCGTGGCTGATGGAGCGCCAGCTCGACGACACTGCCGGCAAGCTGCTGCAGAAATCGCTCGAATCGCGCGGCCTCAAGTTCATGATCGGCGCGCAAACGCAGCAGCTGATCGGCGACAAGGAAGGTGGCAAGAGCGGCCGCGTGATGGCCGTTCAGTTCAAGGACGGCACCGAGGTCCCCGCTGACTTGGTGGTGATGGCAGCGGGCATTCGCCCCAACACCGAGCTGGCCCTGAAGATCGGCCTGCATTGCTTCAATGACGGAAGAGGCGGCATCGTCGTGAACGACACGATGCAGACCATCACCGACCCGCGCATCTACTCAGTCGGTGAATGCGCAGCGCACCGTGGCATCGCCTACGGCCTCGTCGCCCCGCTGTTCGAGCAGGGCAAGGTGTGCGCCACGCACCTCGCCGAATTCGGCATCGGCCGATATCAAGGTTCGCAGACCTCGACCAAGCTCAAGGTCACCGGCATCGACCTGTTCTCTGCCGGCGATTTCATGGGCGGCGAAGGCTGCGAAGAGATCGTCATGAGCGACCCCTACGGCGGTGTCTACAAGAAGCTCGTCATCAAGGATGACAAGCTGATCGGCGCCTGCATGTACGGCGACACCATCGACGGCAGTTGGTATTTCAAACTCCTTCGCGAAGGCCGGTCGATCGGCGACATCCGCGACAAGCTGATGTTCGGCGAATCCAACATCGGCGACGTGGGCCACGAGGGCCACAGCAAGGCCGCCGCCATGGCCGACAGTGACGAAGTCTGCGGCTGCAATGGCGTCAACAAGGGCGCCATCTGCAAGGCCATCAAGGAAAAGGGACTGTTCACGCTGGAAGAGGTCCGCAAGCACACGAAGGCCAGCGCGTCGTGCGGCTCCTGCACGGGGCTGGTCGAGCAGTTGCTGATGTTCACCGCCGGCGGCGACTACTCGGCCACGCCGAAGAAGAAGGCCATGTGCGGTTGCACCGACCGCAGCCACCAGGAAGTGCGCGACGCCATCAAGGAGCAGAAGCTCCTGACCATCGACGCCACCTACAAGGCGCTGGAGTGGCGTACGCCCAACGGCTGCTCAAGCTGCCGCCCGGCCGTCAACTACTACCTCATCAGCACCTGGCCGAAGGAAGCCAAGGACGACCCGCAATCGCGATTCATCAACGAGCGCAGCCACGCCAACATCCAGAAGGACGGCACGTACTCGGTCATCCCGCGCATGTGGGGCGGCGAGACCACGGCCGATGAGTTGCGCCGCATTGCCGACGCGGTCGACAAGTACAAGATTCCCACCGTCAAGGTCACGGGCGGCCAGCGCATCGACCTGCTCGGCGTGAAGAAGGAAGACCTCGTCAATGTCTGGAAAGACATCGGCATGCCCAGCGGCCATGCTTATGCAAAGGCGCTGCGCACGGTGAAGACCTGCGTGGGCAGCGAGTGGTGCCGCTTCGGCACGCAAGACAGCACCCAGATGGGCAAGGACCTGGAGCGCGCGATGTGGCGCATGTACGCGCCGCACAAGGTGAAGTTCGCGGTCAGCGGCTGCCCGCGCAATTGCGCCGAGGCCGGCATCAAGGACGTGGGCATCATCGGCGTCGATTCGGGCTGGGAGCTGTACGTTGCCGGCAACGGTGGCATCAAAACCGAGGTGGCTCACTTCTTCGTCAAGCTCAAGACCGCCGAAGAGGTGCTCGAGTACACCGGCGCCTTCTGCCAGCTCTACCGCGAGGAAGGTTGGTACCTGGAGCGCACGGTGCACTACGTGAACCGCGTGGGCCTCGACCACGTGAAGAAGAAGATCCTCGACGATGCTGCGGGCCGCAAGGCGCTGTGGGAGCGCTTGCAGTTCTCGCTCGACGGCGAGCCCGATCCGTGGTTTGAATTTGACAAGGCCGCGGTCGACACCCGCCAGTTCAACCCGGTCGCCGCGGCATGAAACGCCGCTGCTTCGCCGCCGCGGCGGCGCTGGGCAGCGCGGCTGCGCTGCTGCCCGCCACCTCGCAGGCGCAGGTCACCGACCTCAACGACGCGATCAACAAGGCGGGCCGCCAGCGCATGCTCAGCCAGCGCATGGCCAAGAGCTACCTCGCTGAAGGTGAAGGTGTGGTACCCGAGCTGGCTCGCCGCACGCTGACAGCCTCGATGGCGCTGTTCGATCGCCAACTCGTCGAGCTGAAGGCATTTGCACCGCAGCCCGAGATCAAGTTGACATACGGCAAGCTCGACGGCGTGTGGGGCGAGTACAAGGCTGCGTTGACCGGAAGCAATCCCGTCAAGGCGCAGGCCGAGACCGTGCTCGAGCTGGCAGGCAAGGTGCTCGCGCTCGCCAACCAGGGCACGGTGCAGCTCGAGAAGGTGTCGGGCAAATCGGTCGGCCACCTGGTCAACGTCTCGGGCCGCCAGCGCATGCTGAGCCAGCGCATGGCCACGTTCTACCTAAGCACCAGCTGGGGCGTTCAGGCGGCGACCTCGACCACCGAGATGAACAAGGCGCGCGACGAGTTCATCGCCGCGCACGATGTGCTGAAGAAGGCACCCGAAGCCACAGCGGCGATCAAGGCCGAACTCGAACTCGCCGAGACCCAGTTCAGCTTCTTCGACGCCGCCTTGCGCGCGCTTCGCCCGGGCGCAGCTGACACGACCCAGATGACGAATGTCTTCACCACCAGCGAGCGCATCCTGCAAGTGATGGATGGCGTGACTGGCATGTATTCCAAACTGAGCTGAACGCTATGAGCAACTGGAAAGAAATCTGCAAGGTTGACGACATCCCCGTGCTGGGTGCACGCCGCATCGAGCGTGCGCAGGGCGGCCCCGTCGCGATCTTTCGCAACGCCGAGAACAAGGTGTTCGCGCTGCTCGACCGCTGCCCGCACAAAGGCGGCCCGCTCAGCCAGGGCATCGTGTTCGGCGAGAGCGTCGCCTGCCCGCTGCACAACTGGACCATCGGCCTGGATGACGGCTGCGCCAAAGGCGCCGACGAAGGCTGCACCCAGCCTTTCCAGATCAAGATCGACAACGGCACCGTGCACCTGAACGCCGACGAGCTGGCCACCCTGGCCATCAACGTACCGCTGCCGAAGGCAGGGCCTGGAGCCTCGACCGGCGCGCTCGGCGACCGGACCTTCGACGTGCAGGCGCCTCACACCCCGTGAAGCGCCCTCGCCTGCCGGCACTACCCAACCGCCACGGCGCACTTCAACCGTGACAGACACTCGCTCCACTTGCCCGTACTGCGGGGTTGGCTGCGGGGTGATCATCGAGTCGCAAGGTGACCAGATCACCGGTGTGCGCGGCGATCCGGATCACCCGGCCAACTTCGGCCGCCTGTGCACCAAGGGCAGCACGCTGCACCACACGGCAGCGAGGCCCATCACGCTGCAGGCACGCCTGCTCAACCCGATGCACCGCTTCTCGCGGCAGAGCGCGCCTCAAGCCCTGTCGTGGGATTCCGCGCTGGACTTGGCCGTCGACAAATTCGGTCAGATCGTCGATGACCATGGGCCTGACGCCGTGGGCTTCTACATCTCGGGCCAGCTGCTGACCGAGGACTACTACGTCTTCAACAAGCTGGCCAAGGGCCTCATCGGCACCAACAACGTCGACACCAACTCGCGCCTTTGCATGAGCAGCGCGGTGGCGGGCTACAAGACGACACTGGGCGCTGACGCCCCGCCCGCCTGCTACGACGACCTGAACCACGCGAGCACGCTCTTCATCACCGGCTCGAACACGGCCTACGCCCACCCCATCCTCTACCGCCGCATCGAGGACGCAAAACGCGCCAACCCGGCGATGAAGATCATCGTGGCCGACCCGCGCCGCACCGAGACGGCTGAATCGGCCGACCTTCACCTGCCCATCTTGCCGGGAACCGATGTGGCGCTGTATCACGGCATGCTGCACGTCATGCTGTGGGAGGGCTTGACCGACGCCGCCTACATCGCCGCACACACGCAAGGCTTCGAGGCATTGCGCAACCGCGTGCGCGACTACGCGCCCAAAGACGTGGCCAAGCTGTGCGGCATCAGCGAAGACGCGCTGCTGCAGGCTGCACGCTGGTTCGGTGGCGCCAATGGCCGCACCTTGTCGCTCTACTGCCAGGGTCTGAACCAGAGCAGCAGCGGCACAGCGAAGAACGCTGCGCTGATCAACCTGCACCTGGCCACGGGCCAGATCGGCAAGCCAGGCGCGGGACCGTTCTCGCTCACAGGCCAGCCCAACGCCATGGGCGGGCGCGAGGTCGGCGGCATGGCCAACCTGCTGAGCGCTCACCGCGATTTGTCCAAGCCCGAGCACCGCGCCGAGGTGGCGCAGCTGTGGGGTGTGGCCGACGTGCCAGCGAAGCCAGGCAAGACGGCGGTCGAGATGTTCGAGGCCGCGGCCGACGGCCAGATTCGCGCCCTCTGGATCTCGTGCACCAACCCCGCCCAGTCGATGCCCGACCAGACCATGGTGCGCCGCGCCCTGGAGCGCGCGGAGTTCGTGGTCGTGCAGGAAGCCTTCGGTACCACCACCACCTGCGAATACGCCGACCTGCTGCTGCCTGCCACCACCTGGGGCGAGAAAGACGGCACGGTCACCAACAGCGAGCGCCGCATCAGCAGAGTGCGCCCCGCCATTCCCAGCCCGGGCGAAACCCGCCACGACTGGCAGACCGTGGTCGACTTTGCCCAGCGGCTGGAGAAGCGCCTGCGCCCAGGCTTGCCGACGCTCTTTCCCTATGCTTCACCCGAATCGGTGTGGAACGAGCACCGCGAAAGCACCCGCGGGCGCGACCTCGACATCACCGGCCTGAGCTATGCACAGCTCGACGTGGCGCCTGCGCAATGGCCCTTCCCGCAGGGCGCCGCCAGCGGTCGCGAGCGCCTCTATGAAGACGGCATCTTCCCCACCGCGAGTGGCCGAGCGCAGTTTGCCGATGTGCCGTACGACAAGGTTTCCGAGCCTCGCGATGCACGCTACCCGGTCTCGCTCACCACCGGCCGCTTGCGAGACCAATGGCATGGCATGAGCCGTACCGGCACGGTGGGCCGCCTGTTCGGCCACGTGCCGGAACCCAGCATCGAGATGAACCCGCAAGACCTCGTCCGCATGAAGCTCGCCGAAGGCGACCTGGTGCACGTGACGTCGCGCCGCGGCATGCTGGTGCTGCCGGTGCAGGCCAGCGAACAGGTCGCTACCACCCAGGCCTTCATCGCGATGCACTGGGGCGAGGAATACGTGTCCGGCAGCACCGGCACCGGGGCGCGCATCACCGGCGTCAACGCGCTGACGACGCCCACCTTCTGCCCTACGTCGAAGCAACCCGAACTGAAGCACACAGCCGTCAAGGTGCTGAAAGCCGAGCTGCCCTGGCGGTTGCTTGGGGTGGCGTGGTTGCCGGACGACAAGGCCGTGCTGGCACGTGAGCAACTCAAGGCGCTGATGAGTGCGTTCGCCTTCGCGAGCTGCGTGCCTTTCGGCCGCGAGCGCAGCGGCGTGCTGTTCCGTGCGGCCGCCTATGAAGCGGCGCCTGACGAATTGGTGGCGCGCATTGAAGGCGTGCTGGGCTTGGGTGGGAAAGAAGTGCTGCACTACGCCGACAGGCGCCGCGGCCAGCGCCGGACCATGCGGCTGGCGGATGTCGCCGGTAAAACGCAGCTGGAAGGCTTTGTGCTGGCAGGCGACATCAGCGCAGAGGCATGGATCAAGCCGCTGTTGCAAGACGAGTTGCCGGCACAAACGTATGGTCGCCTGCTGCTGGTGCCTGGTGCACGCGCACCGGTTGCGGTGCAAGCGCGAGGCAAGCAGGTCTGCACCTGTTTCAACGTGGCGGAACCCGAGATCGTCTCGACCCTCCAGTCTTGCAATGGCACGCCGGAACAGCAGCTGGCGCAGTTGCAGAACACGCTGAAGTGCGGCACCAATTGCGGATCGTGCATCCCTGAACTCAAGCGTCTGGTGCGCAACCAGATGCGTGTGGCTTGACGTCGAAAAACCCTTCTGTCGCGTCGCTCTTGCGCCATGAACACATGGCCCGGGAATTGCGATTCACACTCAGGGATTCAACATGAGCATCAGCCAATACATCAAGGAAATAGGCCGCGGCAAAGAGGGTGCGCGATCGCTCAACAGCGAGCAAGCACATGATTTGATGAGCCAGGTGCTCGACGGCCAAGTCACCGATCTCGAGCTTGGCGCCTTCGCGATGGCCATGCGCATCAAGGGCGAGACGATAGAAGAAACCGCTGGCTTTCTTCAGGCTGCCGTGGCCCGCTGCAAGCCGATTGCCACCACGCAGCCGGTCGTCGTGCTGCCGTCCTACAACGGCGCCCGCAAACTGCCGAACCTCACCCCCTTGCTCGCTTTGCTGCTCGCGCAGGAAGACGTGCCGGTGCTGGTGCACGGCATGCCCGAAGACCCGGGCCGGGTCACCACCGCCGAGATCTTTCACGACCTGGGCCTGCCCATCGCACGCGATACCGACGACGTTCGCTCAGCATGGCAGCGCCGCGAACCGGTCTACATCCGCACCGACCTGCTGTGCCCACCGCTCGCGCGCTTGCTCGATGCACGCTGGACCATCGGCCTGCGCAATTCGGGCCACACCATCGCCAAGCTGCTCGACCCCTGCGCAGCCGGCACGGCGCTGCGCGTGGTGAATTTCACCCATCCCGAGTACGGCGCCATGCTTACCGAGTTTCTGCAGCACACCGTCGGCAATGCCATGCTGATGCGCGGGACCGAAGGCGAGCCAGTGGCCGACCCGCGGCGCCTGCCCAAGCTCGATGTCTTCATCGACGGCTTCTTGCGCACCGACCTCTCGGTGGCCGCCCACGAAGGTGTGCTGCGCGAGTTGCCAGTGTTGCCCCGCACCTTTGATGCAGCCACCACGGCGATGTACATCCAGTCGGTCATCAGCGGGGAAAAGCCGGCTCCGGCGCCGTTGACTCAGCAGGTGGACTGCCTGCTCGCTTCACTGGCCGCGCTGGCCTACGCCCATCCACAGGAGAAGTCGGCATGACCCGCAGCCCCCTGCCCCGTGTCACGCTCGTGGGCGCCGGCCCGGGCGATCCCGAGTTGCTGACCATCAAGGCGGTGCGTGCCATCCGCTCGGCCACGGTGCTGCTGGTCGACGATCTGGTAGGCGAGCAGGTGCTGCGTTACGCACGGCGCTCCACGCGCATCGTTCAAGTCGGCAAGCGCGGCGGCTGCGCCAGCACGCCACAGGCCTTCATCGAGAAGCTGATGGCCGCCGAGGCACTCAAGGGCGAACGTGTCGTGCGCCTCAAGGGCGGCGACCCGTTCGTGTTTGGCCGCGGCGGCGAAGAGGTGGAGCACCTCCGTGCCCTTGGCATCGAAGTCGATGTGGTCAACGGCATCACTTCGGGCCTGGCCGCCGTCACGTCATTGGGCGTGCCGCTGACGCACCGCGACCACGCGCACGGTGTCATCTTCGTCACCGGCCATGCCAAAGGGAAAGACAGCGCGCTCGACTGGCCCACGCTGGCTGCTGCAGCAGCACAAGGCCTCACGCTGGTGATCTACATGGGCGTGTCGCAAGCAGGCAACTTGCAAGACGGCCTGCTCCAGGGTCTGGGACGCGCCACGCCGGTGGCGGTGGTGCAGCACGCAAGCCTGCCTCACCAGCGCCGTGCCGTCGGCACACTGGGCGATCTAACGGGCCTGATCGTGCGCGAAGGTCTGGGCAGTCCGGCCATCATCGTGGTTGGCGATGTGCTCAAGGGCCTGGCTTCTGTTTCACTCGTTTCAGGGGCGGAACGAGCGGCCTGATTCCCCAGCTCGGGCCGATAATCGGCCGAGCCAAAAAAAGGGGGGGAATGCTCGTGCTGGAACTCAACAAACTCAATCAGCTGACCGAGTCGCACGGGGCGCTACGGCCGGGCCATGGCATGGTGAGCGGCGTGATCGCGCTGTCGCTCGCGATCCTGTGCTTCCTCGGTGTGATCGCGTTCCATTTCCCCGAGTACCTGACGACGCCCGAGCTGCGCAAGTCGTACAACGTCGACATCATCCGCAAGATCATGCTGGCGGCGCTGGTGCTGGCGGGCGCGCTGTCTCTGCTGAACATCATCCGAGGCCGAGTGCGTTGGCTGTCTGCATCGGCCTTCGTGGTGATCGGCCTCACGCTTGCGCTCGGTGGCCACAAGGTTCCTGTCAACGACTTTGCCGACAACACGCCTTACATCGGGCTCGACTGGTTCATCCTCGATCTGCTCGGCTCCACGCTGATCTTCATCTTCATCGAAAAGCTGTTCGCTCTGCGGCGCGACCAGCCGGTGTTCCGCGCGGAGTGGCAGACCGACTTCCACCACTTCATCGTCAACCACATGGTGGTTGGCTTCATCTTGCTCGCGACCAACCTGCTGGTGCACAAGCTCTTCGGCTGGGCGGCAAACGACGGCATCCGCGGTTGGGTGGCCGGGCTGAACTTCTGGGTCGCCCTGCTGCTGATCATCCTGGTGGCCGACATGGTGCAGTACTGGACGCACCGCGGCTACCACGAGGTGYCGCTGCTGTGGCGCCTGCACGCCGTGCACCACAGCGTGAAGAGCATGGACTGGCTGGCGGGCTCGCGCCAGCACATCCTCGAGCTGCTGATCACCCGCACGCTGGTGCTGGCGCCGATCTACGTGTTTGGCTTCAGCAAGGAGGTCATCGACGCCTACATCGTCGTCGTTGGCTTCCAGGCGGTCTTCAACCATGCCAACGTGAGCGTGCGCCTGGGGCCGCTGCGCTACGTCATCGTCACGCCCAACTTTCACCACTGGCATCACTCGCAGGACGACGAGGCCATCGACAAGAACTATGCGGCGCACTTCGCTTTCATCGACTACCTCTTCGGTACGGCAGTGAAGTCAGACCGTCCTTGGCCGGCTGACTACGGCGTCGTGGGCGACTACGTGCCCAATGGGTTCTGGAAACAGCTGAAGTTTCCGTTCACCTGGAAGGGCTAGCCTTTCAAGGCTTTTGGTGCCGCCAAGCGCAAAGCCGGCGATTCTGCCCTCGCGATAATCCGCCGATGCAAAGTTTCGATGTGGTGGTGATCGGCGCCGGAGCCGCCGGCCTCTTTTGCGCCGGCATGGCGGGGCAACTGGGTCTCAGAGCATTGTTGATTGACCATGGGGCCAAGGTGGCCGAGAAGATCCGCATCTCCGGCGGCGGCCGCTGCAACTTCACCAACCGCGATGCAGGCCCCGCCAACTTTCTGTCCGCCAATCCACATTTCTGCCGCTCGGCGCTGGCCCGCTATACGCCGCAGGACTTCATCTCCCTGGTGCAGCGTCACCGAATCCCCTGGCATGAGAAGCACAAGGGCCAGCTCTTCTGCGACGAGTCGGCCGAAGACATCATCGGCATGCTGCTGCGTGAATGCGAGCAAGGCAACGTGACGCGCTGGCAGCCCTGTAGCGTTCAGGCCGTGCGCCAGGCTGCAGACGGATTCGAGCTCGACACTGATCGCGGCCCCGTGCGCTCGCGGCGTGTGGTCATCGCCACCGGCGGCTTGTCCATTCCCAAGATTGGAGCGACTGACTTTGGCTACCGCATTGCCAAGCAATTCGGCCACCACCTCATCGAGACAAGGCCGGCGCTGGTGCCTCTGACGTTTGATGCCACCGCCTGGGCGCCTTTTGTGGCACTGGCGGGGCTGTCCTTGCCGGTG
The DNA here is from genome assembly GCF_056403575.1 of Rhizobacter sp. P2_G4. NCBI lineage: Bacteria > Pseudomonadati > Pseudomonadota > Betaproteobacteria > Burkholderiales > Sphaerotilaceae > Rhizobacter > Rhizobacter sp. P2_G4. The sequence continues at coordinate 180,597 of NZ_JBFUFG010000007.1, forward strand.
GGCATCCGCACCGGTCCGCCCAAAGGCGGCAGCTTCCTGGAGGACCTGCTCTTCACCCATCGGGGGCTGAGCGGCCCCGCCGTCCTGCAGATTTCGAGCTTCTGGCGGCCAGGTACACCCTTGCAGATTGATCTCGCGCCCGACATCGATCTGGCTGATCACCTGGCGCGCAGCAAGGTCGGTTCCAAACGCAAGCTGGGCAACGAACTGGCTTCGCTGCTGCCCGCCCGGCTCGCAGAAAGCTGGCTGAGCCGCCAGCCCGGCTTGAGCGACCGACTGTTGGCCGAAGCACGCGACCGAGACCTGCAACAACTTGCCCAAGGGCTGAAAGCTTGGGAGCTCACCCCGGCCGGCACCGAGGGCTACCGCAAGGCCGAAGTCACGGCCGGCGGTGTGGACACCCGCGAACTCAGTTCCCAGTCGATGGAAAGCACCCGCGTCCCACGGCTGCACTTCATTGGCGAGGTGGTCGATGTCACCGGCTGGCTCGGTGGTTACAATTTTCAGTGGGCCTGGGCGAGTGCCGCAGCCTGCGCACGTGCCATGGCGACTTCGAGGGCTTTGAGCAGTCACTAACGTCTTGCTTGCACCCGCTCCGCGGTCTGCTTATAATCATTGTCTTTGCTGGCAAAACCCCGCGCTGCGATTCGTCCAAGCCTCAGGCTGGATTCCGGAACCTCCGACCAGAGACACCGGGCGAACACCGAGCGCATCAACTTCTGGATCTATGACTTCTATTCGCGTCAAAGAGAATGAGCCGTTCGACGTGGCTCTGCGCCGTTTCAAGCGCACGATTGAAAAGCTGGGCCTGCTGACTGACTTGCGCGCCCGCGAGTTCTACGAGAAGCCCACGGCCGAGCGCAAGCGCAAGAAGGCTGCAGCAGTGAAGCGCCATTTCAAGCGCATTCGCAGCATGCAACTGCCCAAGCGCATGTACTGAACGCCCCCCGGCGCTCAAGCATCCGAAGCCCGCGCCCTGCGGGCTTTGTCGTTTCTACCCTCAGCGGAGCACACGATGAGCCTCAAAGACCAGATCACAGAAGACATGAAGACCGCCATGCGCGCCAAGGATGCAGCGCGCTTGCTGACCATCCGCGGCCTGCTCGCTGCCCTCAAGCAGAAGGAAGTGGACGAGCGCGTGGCACTCGACGACGCCGCAGTGATCGCGATCATCGACAAACTCATCAAGCAGCGCCGCGATTCGATCACCCAGTTCACCGCCGGCAACCGCCCCGACCTGGTCGAGAAGGAAACCGCCGAACTGACCGTGCTCGAAGGCTATTTGCCCAAGCGGCTGAGCGCCGAAGAAGTTGCGGCCGAAGTGGCCAAGATCGTCGCCAACGTTGGCGCCACCGGCCCCGGCGACATGGGCAAGGTGATGGGCGCCGTGAAGGCCCAACTCGCAGGCAAGGCCGACATGGGCATGGTGTCGGCTGCCGTCAAACAAGCCCTGACCCGCTGAGGAACATTCCATGACTGCACCGCAAGTTCAGCAACTCAGCCCCGATGTCTGCGTGGCGCCCCAACTTGAACCGGCCGCCATGGCCTGGGCTGCGCAAAACGGCTTCAAGAGTGTGATCAACAACCGCCCGGACTTCGAAGGCGGCCCCTCCCAGCCCACCAGCGCGCAGATCGAGGCAGCAGCTCAGGCCGCCGGCCTGAGCTATGCCTTCCTGCCAGTGAATGGCGCCTACCAGTCACCCGAAGAAATTGCACGCTTTGGTGAGCTGCTGAGCCAGTTGCCTCGGCCGATCCTCGCGTTTTGCCGCAGCGGTGCGCGCTCGGGCAAGCTGTACCACGCAGCCACCGGTAGCTGAGCCACCGCAACCGCCTTCAGAGCAGGCGGAACGCTGCGATGGCCACCAGCGTCGGTGCCAACGCAGCAATGAACAGCCACCTCGCGTCGATCGTGCCCCCATCACACGCATGGCGCAGGATGGAGAACCCGGCAGGGTTGGGTGCGTTGGCAATGACCGTCAACCCGCCACCGGTGACCGCCCCGGCCACCAGCGAATAGCGGAACTCGTCACTCAGCCCTTCGGCCATCGAACCGAGGTAAGTCAGCGCGGCGTTGTCCGTCACGGCCGTCAGCGCGGTGGCGCCGTAGTACACCGCTTTTGGGCTCATGCTGACGAGCAAGGGCTGCAGCCACCATTGCTGCAACCCGCCCAGCACCACCAAACCGGCCAAGAAGAAGGCGACCAGCAAGGCTTCGCGCAGAATCAACGCGTCGTGGTGACGCGGATAGGCAGCGCTGTACCCCAGGAAGAACAGCAGCAGCCCCAGGAACACCGGCGGGTGATGCGCAAACATCACGATGCCGACCAGGAAGAGCGAGCACACCAGCATCGGCGCGATCGGCCGAATCTCCAGTGGTGCGGTAGTCGGTGCCGGCTGACTGCGCACGACGTGGCGCCCGAAAAGCAGCGAGACCCCGGCTGCATTCACCAGCACGGCGAGCGCCGCTTTCCAACCGAAGGTGGACAGCATGAAGGCGCTGTCCCAACCCCATTTGCTTGCGACCATCAGCACCGGCGGCGCCGCAAACGAGGTCAGCGTGCCGCCGATCGACACGTTGACGAACAGCACTCCCAGGCTTGCGTACTTCACGCGCTGCGGCAGCGCACCGCTGAACACGCGGTCGCGCAACATCAGGGCGGCCAACGTCATCGCCGCTGGCTCGGTAACGAAGGAACCCAGCAAGGGGATTAGCGACAACGCCAGAAAGTACACCGCCAGGGAGCGGGGGATCGGCATCACCGCCGCGACGACATCCACGCACAGTCCCACCAACCGAAGGATCGGCCGGCTCCCGGCCACCACCATGATCGCGAACACGAACAGGGGCTCGGTGAAATTGCAGCCATCCAGATAAGCCGTGGCCTTCTGGGAGCCTTCCGCCGCAAAGATGAACAGCACCAGCACGAGCGCCCAGAACCCGAACACGACCTCCACCTCGCCCAGCAGATGGAAGCTGCCTTCGTGCCGCGGATAGCGCCGCGCCAAGCGCACGAAGATGGACGTCGAAAAGGTATGCAGCAGCGCCAGCGCAAACAACACCGCCGCGGCGATCTGAACGGTCGTCGGGTTCATCGGCGCGACTAAAGCGGCACCGTTAGCCGCCGAGGTAAGCCGCCAGCACCTTGGGATCGTGCAGCAGCTTCGCACCCGTGTCTTGCAACACGATCCGCCCGTTCTCCAGCACGTAGCCGTGCCGGGCAATCTTCAGTGCCTGGCGCACGTTCTGCTCGACCAGGAAGATCGTCAGCCCTTCGCTGTTGATCTCACGCAGCTTGCGGAAGATGTCCTGCACGATGATCGGCGCAAGGCCCATCGACGGCTCGTCGAGCAGCAGCAGGCGCGGCTTGGCCAGCAGTGCACGGCCGATGGCAAGCATCTGCTGCTCACCACCCGACAGGTTGCCGGCCACACCACCCAGGCGCTCTTCGAGCCGGGGGAACAGCGTCAGCACGCGTTCCAGGTCGGACGCGACGGCCGCCTTGTCCTTGCGACGATAGGCACCGAGTTCCAGGTTCTCGCGCACGGTCAGAGTCGTGAGGATCGCCCTGCCCTCGGCCACCTGCACGAGACCGCGCTCGACGATCTGGTGCGTCTTCAGCCTTGCCAGGTCTTCGCCCTCGAAACGGATCGTGCCGGCCTTGGGCTTGACCAGCCCCGAGAGTGCCAGCAGCGTGGTCGACTTGCCGGCGCCATTCGCGCCGACGAGCGAGCAGATTTCGCCCGCCTCCACCTGGAAGTCGATGCCCTGCACCGCTTCGATGTGGCCGTACGCCACCTGCAGGTTCGAAACTTCGAGCAGCGCAGTCATGACAGCCCCTCGTCCAACGGGTACGTTCGACGATCCCCCAGGGGGATGCGGCCAGGCTTGGGGCGGCCCGGCGCTCCGGCCGCGCAGCAACGGGGATGCATCATGTGATCACCCCAGTCACCGGCTCATCATCTTCGCGCCCAAGGTAGGCCTCGATCACATCTGGGTTGTTCTTGATCTCGTCCGGAGTGCCCTGCGCAATGATGCGGCCGAAGTTGAGCACCGCGATCTCTTCGCACAGGCCCATCACGAAGCGCATGTCGTGCTCGATCATGAAGATGGTGTAGCCACGCTTCTTGATCTGCTGGATCTCGGCCATCAGCTCGGTCTTTTCGCTGGCGTTCATGCCGGCCACCGGCTCGTCGAGCAGCAGCATCTTGGGCTCGGTGGCCAAGGCACGAGCGAGTTCGAGCTTGCGCTGTTCGCCGTACGAGAGGTTGTCGGCAATGTCATCGGCCTTGTGGGTGAGGCCCATCCACGACAGCAATTCATGCGCCTTGTCGCGCGCCTGCTGTTCCTGCTTTCGAAAGCCAGGCAGCGAAAGCATGAAGGCCGGCACACCGTAGTTCAGATGCGCATGCATGCCGACGATCACGTTGTCGAGCAGCGTCATCTCCTTGAAGATGCGGATGTTCTGGAAGGTACGGCCCAGCCCCAGGCGCGTGATCTGGTGCGGCTTCATGCCGGGCAGGCTTTGCCTTTCGAAGTGGATGCCGCCGCCGGTGGGCGCCACCAGCCCGGTGACGAGATTGAACACCGTCGTCTTGCCGGCACCGTTCGGGCCGATCAGGCCGAACACCTTGCCGGCCGGCACCTCGAAGCTCACGTCCTGCAGCACCGACAAGCCGCCGAACTTCTTCGACACGTTAGAGAGCTTGAGCATCAGCGCTTCTCTCCTGATGCAGCCACGGCCTTGCGCCGAGCCCACCACTGCTTGAACCGCAGCGGATCCCACAACCCGCGCGGCAGGAACAGCACGATCACCACCAGGATGATCCCGTTCACCATCGTGCGGAAGTCTTTCAGCGAGCGCAGCAGCTCAGGCAGCAGCGTGATGATGGCCGCTCCCAGCACCGGGCCGGTCAACCCGCCGGTGCCACCCAAGATCGTCATCGTGAGGATGTCCACCCCTCGATCGAAACCGAACTCGCTCGGCCCGATGAAGAAGGTGAGGTGCGCATTCAACGCACCGGCCAGCCCGGCGATGGCCGCGCCCAGCGTGAACGCCAGCATCTTGTGCGACAGCACGCCAATGCCCATCAGCGATGCGGCCACGCCGTCTTCCTTGATCGCCTCGAAAGCGCGGCCGATGCGCGAGCGGCGCAGGCGCCAAAGCGCCAGCAGCACGATCACCAGCGAGGCAACCACATGCCACCACTGCGTGGACTGCGGAATGCCGTTGAGCCCGAGCGCCCCACCCGTCCACGACTCCGCGTTGAGGATGGCCACGCGCACCACCTCGCCGAAGCCGAGGGTCGCCATCGCGAGGTAGACGCCCGACAGACGCAGCGTGGGGGCACCGATGACCAGCGCCACGAGCGTGGGCGCCGCCATGCCGCCCAGCAGCGCCACGCTGAACGGCGCGCCGGCATTCATCGTCAGCAGCGACGCGGTGTAGGCGCCGATGCCCATGAACGCTGCGTTCGCCATCGCGAGCAGGCCGCACGACAGCGTGAGATAGATCGACAGCGCCAGCAAGCCGTTGATGCCGATGGTCAGCACCAGGTTGCTGTAGATGGCCCAGAAGTTGTCGAAGGACTCGGTCATGCTTTGCGCTCAAGCACCTTGCCGAAGAGTCCCTGTGGACGCAGCAACAACACAAGGAAGAGCAGGCCAAAACCCACCGCATCACGCATCGTCGAGCCGATGTAGGCCACCGACAGCACTTCGGCAAAGCCCAGAAACATCGCCCCCACCAACGCGCCGCGGATGTCTCCCATGCCGCCCAGGATGATCACCGCGATGCCCTTGTGCAGGATGGGCTGGCCCATCAGCGGGAACACCGCGTTGGAGTACAGCGCAATCAGCACCCCCGCCACACCGCCCAGCGCCGCTGCGGTGAACGAGGTCAGCAGGAACAGCCCTTCGACATTGATGCCGAGCAGCGCCGCCGCCTTCGGCGATTCAGCGATGGCACGCAGCGCCCGCCCGATCTGCGTACGGTTCATGATGAAGAACAGCGCGCCCATCAGCGCGAACGAGAGCACGATGATCGCGATCTCGAGCACGCTGACCTGCACGCCCGCGAAGTACACCTGCTGGTCTGGCAACAGATCGGACGGAAACCGTTGGTTGTCGGCGCTGAAGATGCCCTGCACCGCGTTGTTGAAGAAGATGCCGATGCCGATGGTCGCAATCATCGGGATGAGGTGCGGCGCGTTGCGCTTGCGCAGCGGCCGCAGCACCAGCACGTCGATCAGCATGCCCACCACGCCGCTGAACAACAGCGCGGCAATCAGCGCCGCCCACAGCGGCAGGTGCAGCTTCACCACCGCCTGCAGCGCCGCATAGGCACCCAGCATGAACACCGCGCCGTGCGACAGGTTGATCACGCCGAGCACGCCGAAGATCAGCGTGAAGCCCAGCGCGAAGAGCGCATACACGCTCCCGAGCGACAAGGCATTGACGAGTTGTTGTTCGAGCATTCAGGCGATCTCGGGACTTCTAGAACTGGGTACAAGCGCGAGCCGACTGAGCGCCGGGCCGCCCCAAGCCGGGCGGCATTGAGGATCGGCCGACGTACTCGTCGGCCGAGAGGCCGTCACTTCTCGATAGAGTACTTGCCACCCTTGGTGACGCTGACGATGGCCGCCTGCTGCGCGTCGTAGCCGGCGGGCTTGCCGTCCTTCGTCTTCGCCTGGCGGAACTTGAAGGGGCCGGTGGCACCCGTCCACGTCACCGAGGGCAGCGCGTCGCGCAACGCCGTGCGATCGGCTTCGAGCTTACCCGTGAGCTTGACCTTGCCGATGGCCTGCGCAGCGATGTTCATCGCGTCATAGGCCTGTGCAGCGAACTGATCGGGGGCCGACTTGTACTTCTGCGTGTACGCCACCACGAAGTGCTGGTTCTCCTTGGTCTGGTTGTTCAGCGACCAGGGGCTACCGACCCACAGGTTGTCCGACTTTTCCTTGGCCAGATCGAAGATCTTGACGGAGTTCATGCCGTTGCCGCCGATCACCGGCAGATCGATGCCGAGCTGGCGCGCCTGCACCATGATCGGTGCGCCTTCGGCGATCAGCGCCGACAGCACGATCGCATCGGCACCGCTGGCCTTGATCTTGGTGAGCTGGGCCTTGAAGTCGACGTCGCCCTTGGCGAAGTTCTCGGTCGTGGTGACGGGGATCTTCAGGTCGTCGAGCGCCTTCTTGAAGGCGTCGTAGCCGCTCTTGGTGAACACGTCGTCGTTGCCATACAGGATGGCGACCTTCTTCAGGCCGGTGTGCTTGACGGCCACGCGCAGCGTCTCGGGCAGCACGTCGGCTTCGGTAACCGAATTGCGGAACACATAGTCACCGATCGAGGTGATGCCGTCGGCCGTGTTCGAGGTGCCGAACACGACGATCTTGGCGGCCTGGGCGATCGGGTCGGCAGCCTGCGCCGAGTTGGAGAGCGTCGGCCCGAAGAGCATCAGCACCTTGTCCTGGAAGATCAGCTTCTTGAAGACGTCGATGGCCTGCTCTTTCTTGGTCTGCTCGTCTTCGATCTGCAGCGCGATCTTGTTGCCTTTGACGCCGCCGGCAGCGTTGATCTCTTCGACCGCCAGTTCGAAGCCGTTGCGGATGGAAGCACCGTACTGGCCGGCCGCGCCGGACAAGGCCTCGGCCGCGCCGATCTTGATATCGGCAGCCGTTGCCGCGCCGAAAGCGCCGGCGACGAGCATCGCTGCCACGAGTTGTTGTGTGCGGATCATGCGGAACTTCATCTGACGTCTCCAGAGTCTGCGGGGTGTTCTTGTCAGACCGGCGATCGTGCATTGCCAGCCCAGGAAGCCGGCGATTTTAGGGCGCCGCGAGCGGGCGCCTCTAAGTAGAAGCCCAATGCCCGACCAGGCTCCCGGGAGCCGCCGGGTTCAAGAACCGGCGATCTTCATCCGCTCGATGAGCACCGAGCCGATGGACTTGGTGCCCATGGTGTAGGCATCGGCGCCCACCGCGGTGATGTGCTTGAACATGTCACGCAGGTTGCCGGCAATGGTGATCTCGTGCACAGGGCAGGCGATGCGTCCCTTCTCCACCCAGAAGCCGGCCGCGCCACGCGAATAGTCGCCGGTCACGTAGTTCACGCCCTGGCCCATCAGTTCGATGACGAAGAGCCCACGGTCGAGCTTGCGCAGCATCGCCTCCAGGTCGTCGCCGACTTGCGTGAGGCGGCTCGTGAGCTTCAGGTTCTGCGAGCCACCGGCATGGCCGGTGGTGCGCATGCCGAGCTTGCGCGCCGAGTAGCTCGACAGGAAGTAGCCCTGCACCACGCCGCCCTTCACCACGTCGCGCACCTTGGTCGTCACGCCCTCGTCGTCGAAAGGCGCGCTGCCCTTGGCGCCACGCACGTGCGGGTCTTCATGGATGTCGATGTGCTCGGGCAGCACCTGCTGACCCAGGCTGTCGAGCAGGAAGGAGGACTTGCGGTACAGCGAGCCGCCGCTGGTGGCCTGCACGTAGGCGCCCAACAAACCGGCAGCCAGCGTCGACTCGAACAGCACCGGCACTTCGCAGGTCTTGATCTTGCGCGACTTCAATCGGGACAACGCGCGCTCGGCGGCGTAGCGGCCCACGGCCTCGGGCGCTGCCAGTTCGTCGGGCGAGCGCATCGAGCTGTACCAGGCATCGCGCTGCATGTCGTCGCCGCCCTTGCCCGGCAAGGAAGCAATCGGCGCCACCGACAGCGAATGCCGTGAACTCGGGTACCCACCGCGAAAGCCACGGGTGTTGCCGGCGAAGAAATGCGACTGCTGCGCCGATACGCCCGCGCCTTCGGAATTGGTGATGCGCCTATCGACGGTCAGCGCCGCCGATTCGCAGCGCATGGCCAACTCGGCCGCCTCGGCTGCGTTGATGCCCCAGGGGTGGAACAGATCGAGATCGAGCGTGGCCGCCTCGCCGAGCGCGATGTCGGCCTCGTCGGGCAGGCCCGCGGCCGGGTCTTCGGCGGTGAAGCGGGCGATGTCATAGGCCGCGCGCACCGTTTGCTCGAGCGCCACGCGCGAGAAATCGGACGTGCTCGCGTTGCCGCGGCGCTGGCCGATGTAGACGGTGACGCCCATCGACTTGTCCCGGTTGCGCTCGACGTTCTCGATCTCGCCCTTGCGCACCGACACCGACAGCCCTGCTCCCTCCGACACCTCGACTCCCGCGTCGCTGGCCCCCAGTGACTTGGCCATCGACAACGCGTCTTCGACGAGTTGCTGGAAGGCTTCGCGGGTGTACGAAAAACCGGAGTGGGAAGACTGGGATGGGGTCATGCGCAGCTGCGTTCAGTGGTGTAGTACACGCGTCGGCGACCCGTGTAGAGCCCTCTCGAACAAGGGCCGCGGCTATCATAGCTGCGACCTATGCCGACCCCATCCTCACTTCCCCCTCCTGCCGACAGCGACGACGGCGAGTTCTACGACCGCCCGAGCAAGACGCAGCTCAAGAAGGACAGCCACGAGTTGCAGGCCCTGGGCGAAGCGCTGGTGGCCCTGCCCGACAACCGCGTGGTCGACCTGCCCATCTCCGAGCGCCTGCGCGACGCAGTGACCGAATACAAGCGCACGAAGACGCACGAGGGCAAGCGCCGGCAGATGCAGTACATCGGCAAGCTGATGCGCAAGGACGACGTCGAGCCCATTCGCGAAGCCGTGGCCGCCATGCAACTCGGCCGCGCGAAAGACTCGCTTGCCCTGCACGAAACCGAGCGCTGGCGCGTGGAGTTGCTGGCCAGCGACGACGCGCTCACCCGCTGGACGGCAGAGCACCCCGCGAGCGACCTGCAGCAGCTGCGCAGCCTCATTCGCGCCGCTCGCAAGGACGCCGCAGCCGCGCCCGAGCAGCGCAGCGGGCGCGCCTACCGCGAGCTGTTCCAGTTCATCAAGGCGCAGGCCGTCGACGATGAGTGACAGCCCGCCAATCGGCAGCGTGCCTGACCGCGTGCGGATAGGCCTGGTGTCGATCAGCGACCGCGCGTCGGCTGGCGTGTACGAGGACAAGGGGATTCCCGCCCTGCAAGACTGGCTGTCGCGCGCATTGCGCAACCCCATCGAGTGGGAAACCCGGCTCATCCCCGACGAGCAGCCCACGATCAGCGCCACCTTGTGCGAGCTGGTCGACACGGCTCTCTGCGACCTCGTGCTCACCACCGGTGGCACCGGCCCGGCCCTGCGCGACGTGACGCCCGAAGCCACACTGGCCGTGGCCCACAAGGAAATGCCGGGCTTCGGCGAGCAGATGCGCCAGATCAGCCTGCGCTTCGTGCCCACGGCCATCCTCTCGCGGCAGGTGGCGGTGATCCGCGGGCACGCGCTCATCATCAACCTGCCCGGCCAGCCCAAGGCCATTGCCGAAACGCTGGAAGGGCTGCCGCAAGCGCAGCCGCCCGCACCCGGCATCTTTGCCGCGGTGCCCTACTGCATCGACCTGATCGGCGGGCCTTACCTCGAAACCGACGACAAGGTCTGCAAAGCCTTCAGGCCCAAATCGGCGCAACGCACGCCGCGACCCTAGAAAAAATTCTGGAGACACGGCGATGAATCCTGTCGAGACCGCCGACCAACGCCTGGCCTCGATGTACGCCGTGCTCGGGGCCACCAACGAGGCCTTGCTCTACGCCAAGACGCCGGCCGAACTGTTCCAGCGCGTCTGCGACGCGGCCGTCGATGGGCGAAAGTTCCCGACCGCGGCCGTCACCTCGCCCGATGTCGGGACCGCATGGCTGAAGGTCGAGGCGGCATCCGGCGTGGCCGCGCAGCAACTGCGCGAAGTGCGCATCTCGGTCGACGAGGCGACGCCCGAAGGCCGCGGCCTGGTCGGCGAGGCCTATCGCCTGCGCCGCTCTGCAATCAGCAATGACTTCGTGCGCGACGAGCGCACGAAACCGTGGCACGAATCCGCGCAAAAGGCTGGCGTTGCCGCAGGTGCAGCGATTCCGATCACGCTCGACGACCATGCCTTCGGCGTCATGCTGTTCTATTCGCGTGAACTCAATGCCTTCAGCGACGACATCGTCGCGCTGCTCGAGCGCATGGCACGCAACATCGTCTTCGCGCTGAAGAACTTCGAGCGCGAGACCGAGCGCCAGCGCGCCGAAGAGGCCTTGCGCCGCAGCGAAGAGAAGTTCCGCAACATCCTCGAGAGCCTGGACGACGCTTACTACGAGGTCGACACCCGCGGCAAGCCGGTCTATCACAACGCGGCGTTCTCGCAGATGCTGGGCTATGAGTACGACTACCGCGTCGGTGAAGACAATCGCAACCGGCAGACGCCCGAGATGGCGGCGGTGGTGTTCAGCGCCTTCAACGAGGTCTATCGCACCGGCGTCTCCAAGTCGGGCCAGTCGTGGCAGTACCTGCACAAGGACGGCAGCGTGATCGACGTCGAAGGCTCGGTGCTGCTGGTGAAGGACGAGCACGGCAAGCCCACCGGCTTTCGCGGCATCCTGCGCAACGTCACCGAGCGCCACAAGATCGACCAGGCCTTGCGCGACAGCGAATCGCGCTTCCGTGCGATGACCAATCTCTCGTCCGACTGGTACTGGGAGTGGGACACCGAGCATCGCTTCACGCGCCTCGAAAGCCGCCACGCCAGCGAAGACGGCCGGCCCAACCCGCTGATGGGCCGGCGCATCTGGGAAAGCACGCTGCAGGTGCAGGAAGCCGGCGGCTGGGATGCGTTTCGCGACCAACTGGGGGCACGCCAGTCGTTTCGCGACGTGATCATGCAACGCGTGGCGCCGGGCCGCCGCGCCTACTACATCAGCATGAGCGGCGAGCCGGTGTTCGACGCAGCCGGCAACTTCACCGGCTACCGCGGCATCTCGCGCGAGATCACCGAGCAGAAGGTGGCCGAAGAACACATCCACCACATGGCGCGCCACGACAGCCTCACCGGCCTGCCCAACCGCATGATGTTCAGCAGCCTTCTGAACATGGCCATCCCCACCGCGGCACGCTACAAGCGCGACTTCGCGGTGATGTTCATCGACCTCGACCGCTTCAAGTTCATCAACGACACGCTCGGCCACGAGGCGGGCGATGCCATGCTGAAAGAGATCACCGCGCGCTTCAAGCAGGCGCTGCGCGCGAGCGACGTGATCGCGCGCCTGGGCGGCGACGAGTTCGTGGTGCTGGTGCAGGAGATCAGCGACCGCGAGCATGCGGCCACCGTCGCGCGCAAGATGCTGTCAGCGGCCATCAAGCCGATGGTGCTGGCCGGCCAGGAATGTCGGGTCACGGCCAGCATCGGCGTCGCCCTCTTCCCGAGCGATGGCGAAGACGAGCAGACGCTGATGAAGAACGCCGACAGCGCGATGTACTTCGCCAAGGAAGAAGGCAAGAACAACTTCCAGTTCTACTCGCGCGAGATCAGCTCGGCGACGATGGAGCGCCTGACCATCGAGACCCATCTGCGCCGCGCCATGGACCGCAGAGAACTCTCGCTCAACTACCAGGCCAAGCTTGACCTCAAGACCGGCGCGATCACCGGCGTCGAGGCCCTGCTGCGCTGGCAGAGCGCCGAGCTGGGCTCGGTCTCGCCCATCAAGTTCATCCCGATCGCCGAGGAGACGGGCCTCATCGTTCACATCGGCCGCTGGGTGTTACGAACCGCCTGCGAGCAGAACGTGGCCTGGCAGCGCCAGGGATTGCCGCCGATCAACATGGCGGTAAACCTGTCGGTGCGCCAGTTCGCCGACGAAAGCCTGCTCGACGACATCGCCACCATCCTGCGCGAAACCGGCATGGCGCCGGGCCTGCTGGAACTCGAGATCACCGAGGGCATGCTGATCCACAACATCGAGCGGGCGATCAAGCTGCTCACCGCCATCAAGCAGATGGGCGTGAGACTGGCGATCGACGATTTCGGCACGGGCTATTCGTCGCTCGGCCAGCTGAAGACCTTCCCGATCGACACGCTGAAGGTCGACCGATCCTTCATCCGCGACCTGGCTACCAATTCAGAAGACCGCGCCATCACGAGCGCCATCATTGCGATGGGCAAGACGCTGAGCCTTACCGTGGTGGCCGAAGGCGTAGAAACCATCGAGCAGCAGACCTTCCTGCGCAACCAGGCCTGTGACGAGATGCAGGGCTATTACTTCAGCAAGCCGATCGTGGCCGAGGAGTTCGCGGCGCTGCTGCGCAAGAACACCCCGGCCCTGGCAATCGCTACTTCATCAGCTGAGTGAGGCTCTCGGCGTCGAAGGCTTCCGTCTTCTGCGCATCGTTCGGCACACAGTCGTCCTTGATCGACGACAGCTTCTCGATGGCGGCCCACAGCATCGCGATCTGGTGGGCATTGCCCGATGCGTTGTCGATCAGGCCCTTCATCGCGAGCGCCACCGGGTCGTCGCCCTGCGTCACCCCGTAGGCTGAGAAACCCATGCGTGCCGAGACTTCTTCACGCAGGGCATCCGCGCGCTTCTCGATGATGCGAGCCGGGATGCCGACGGCCGTCGCACCGGCAGGCACCGGCTTCAGCACCACGGCGTTGGAGCCCACGGTAGCGCCGTCGCCGACCGTGAAACCGCCCAGCACCTTGGCACCGGCGCTCACCACCACGCCACGGCCCAGCGTCGGGTGGCGTTTGCTGCCCTTGTACAAGCTGGTGCCGCCGAGGGTGACGCCTTGGTAGATGGTGCATTCGTCACCGATCTCGGCGGTTTCACCCACCACCACGCCCATGCCGTGGTCGATGAACACACGGCGGCCCACCACCGCGGCGGGGTGGATCTCGATGCCGGTGAAGAAGCGCGCCAGGTGCGAAATGAAGCGCCCGAGCCAGCGCCAGCCACCTGTCCAGCAGGCGTGCGCCCAGCGGTGCATCACCAGCGCATGCAGGCCGGGGTAACACGTCAGCACCGTGAAGGCGGAGTGCGCGGCAGGGTCGCGCTCCAGGATGCAGGCGATGTCTTCTCGTAGGCGCTGGAACATGGTGGAACCGAGTGTGTCGGGCGAGCCAGTTTAGCGGCGCACCTTCATTCCTGCTGGCCGCGAGGCAGCTGGGGCTTTTCGGCGGACCGCTCCATGGCGCGCGCCACGCCGCGCAGGATGTGCACCTCGTCGTCGCTGAGCTGCGCACGGTTGAACAGCTGGTTCAGCCGCGGCATCAGCTTCTTCGGCGAGGCCGGGTCGAGAAAGCCGATGGCGGCGAGCGCCTGCTGCCAATGGTCGAGCAGGCCCTGAACGGCGGCCGCATCGGCCGCAGTCGCTTCGGCGGTGCGCGGCGCGACACCGAAGCCGCCCAATGCCTGCCGCCAGTCGTAGGCCAGCAACTGCACCGCCTGTGCAAGGTTGAGCGAGCCGTAGTCGGGGTGCGTGGGGATGCTCAGGCAGGCGTGGCAGCGGTACACGTCGTCGTTGCTCATGCCGAAGCGCTCGGAGCCGAAGACGAAGCCGACACGGTGGTCAGTGCTCGCCAGCGTCGCGAACAGCTCGCGCGGCGCGTGCGTCGGCGGGCCGAAATCGCGCGGCGTCATGGCGGTGGCGCAGGCGAACGTCACGCCATCGAGCGCCTCGGCCAGCGTGCCGACCACCCGGGCACGCACGAGGATGTCGGCGGCACCGCTGGCCATGGCCACCGTCTCCTCCTGCACCAGCACATCGGCAAAGCGCGGTGCCACCAGCACCAGGTCGCGAAAGCCCATGACCTTCATCGCCCGCGCCGTCGCGCCCACGTTGCCGGGGTGGCTGGTGTTCAAGAGGATGAAGCGGGTGTCGTCCATGGGCGGCCGGTTAAAATTCAATTATCCGTGCTGACTTTTCCAAGGAAACGCTGGGCCGCCCCAAGTTTCCTTAACTCCCCTCGGGGGGCGGCCGACGCAATGCGTCGGCCTTGGGGCCGTCAGTCGCGTCGCTCTTTCCTCACTGTCGGCCCACCTCTTCCCTTTTCCAGGACTTCCCATGTCGCAAGCGCTCCATCCCATGCTCAACGTCGCCATCATCGCGGCACGAAAGGCGGGGAACATCATCAACCGCGCTTCGCTCGACATCGAACAAGTCAAGGTGAGCACCAAGTCGGCCAACGACTTCGTGACCGAGGTGGACCAGAAGGCCGAAGAGGTCATCATCGAAACGCTGCTCACCGCCTACCCCGGCCATGGCATCCTTGCCGAAGAGTCGGGCCGCACGCACGGCGCGAAGAACAGCGAATACGTGTGGATCATCGATCCGCTCGACGGCACCACCAATTTCATCCACGGCTTCCCGGTGTACGCGGTGTCCATCGCCCTCGCCTTCCGCGACCAGATCCAGCAAGCGGTGGTGTACGACCCGACGCGCAATGACCTGTTCTATGCCTCCAAGGGCCGCGGCGCCTTCCTGAACGACAAGCGCCTGCGCGTCTCCAAGCGCACACGCATGTCCGATTCGCTCATCGGCACCGGCTTTCCGTTCCGCAAGGGCGACAACTTCCAGCGCTACGTGAAGATGTTCAGCGAGATCATGCAGAACTGCGCCGGCGTGCGCCGCCCCGGCGCGGCCGCGCTCGACCTCTGCTACGTCGCTGCCGGCTACTACGATGGCTTCTTCGAGACCGGCCTCAACCCCTGGGACATCGCTGCCGCGTCGCTGATGATCACTGAGGCCGGTGGCCTGATCGGCAACTTCACCGGCGAGTCCGACTTCATGTACCAGCGCGAGGTGGTGGCCGGCAACCCCAAGGTGTACGCGCAGATGGTAAGCATCCTCGCGCCCTACACCCACGTCATCAAGGAAGGCACGGCGCCCGTTCACTCCGAAGGCGCCTTGCTGACCCCTGAAGAAGCGCTCATTGCCACGCACGCTGCGCCGCCGGTGGCCGAACCGGAGAAAAGAAAGGCCGTGCGCATCCGCAAGGCCGATCTGCCTGATGCACCCAGCCCGCAGGACTCCGCACGGGGAAACCGCCCTCCACGGGGCTAAGTGAGCTTCGGGACGGCCCTGCGGCTCCTTGTCGTAACGTGTCCGCCCAGACCTTCGCGCTCACCAAGATCCAGCCGCCGCGGCTGCGGTCTGCACTGATCGCAAGGCCCGGGCTCGAACACCGCCTCGGCGACGCGCTCGCGAGCGCCCGTCTCACCCTCATCAGCGCGCCGGCGGGCTATGGCAAGACAGCGGCCCTCACGCGACAGCTCGGCCACCTGCCCGAAGGCACCGTGGCCGCCTGGGTGGCGCTCGATGAGGACGACGACCTGAGCCGCGTGGCGCATTGCATCGTTGCGGCGCTGGAACCTTTCGACCTGCCATGGCGCTCGTCGCCCGACGCGCTCATCGCCGCCATGCAAGACGGCCAGCGCAGCAGCCGCCAGGCCTTCGTCGTCGCGCTGGTGAACGCCCTCGCGGCGACCGACGTAGCGCGCGGCCTGCTGGTGCTCGACGACATGCACCGCATCACCGACCCAACCCTGTTCGACGTGATCGACGCCATGCTCGAACGCCTGCCCGCGCACTGGGGCCTCGTGGTGGCCAGCCGCACCGACCCGCCCCTGGCGCTGGCCAGGCTGCGTGCCCAAGGCGACTGTGTCGAACTGCGCCAGGACGAGCTCGGCTTCAGCCCGGACGACGTGCGCTCGCTCATGCAACTGCGCCAAGCCGACTCGTCCGACGAACTCGTTCGTGCCGTGCACGAGCGCACGCAAGGCTGGCCAGCCGGGCTGGGCCTCGTGCTCAGCGATTCGGGCCGGCATGGCGCTCCACGGGCCGGCAGCCTGCGAGATCGACACGTGTTCGACTACCTGGCCAGCGAGGTGCTCGACGACCTGCCCGACGAGCTGCGCCAGTTCTTGCTGCGTTGCTCGGTGCTGCCGGAACTCACCGCCGAGCGATGCAAGATCGTCAGCGGCAGCGAGCGCCCAGCGCACTGGCTCGAAGAGATCGAACGCCGCGGCCTCTTCGCCAGCGTGCTCGACAGCGAGGTGTACACGCTGCGCCTGCACGACTTGTTTCGCGACTGCCTCGACGACCGGCTGCGCCGCGAAAGCCCCGGCGAGTTGCCCGAGCTGCTCGTCCGCGCGGCGCAGAGCGAGAGCGACCCGGTAC
This sequence comes from Rhizobacter sp. P2_G4, assembly GCF_056403575.1. NCBI lineage: Bacteria > Pseudomonadati > Pseudomonadota > Betaproteobacteria > Burkholderiales > Sphaerotilaceae > Rhizobacter > Rhizobacter sp. P2_G4. The sequence continues at coordinate 197,630 of NZ_JBFUFG010000007.1, forward strand.
GCCGCATGGGCTACCTGCTGCGCGCCGGCGATTGGCACGCTGCCGAACGCGAGTTGAGCAGCCTCACACCCGAGCTGCTGGTGCGCGGCGAAATCAACCTGGTGCTGCGCCTGTGGGGCCAGTTCCCGGCGGCATTCCGCGCCAGCTCGCCGCAGCTGCAACTTTCGCGTTGCATCACCGCCTGGGCGCAGTGGGACTGGCCGTCCATGCGTGAAGCCGCGCTGAAAGCCGTTGATGGCTTCGCAGCCCTGGGTGACGAACCCATGCGCCAACGCGCGCTCAGCTACGTCTGCGTCGCCTACGGCGGCAACGACGAAGACGAGCAGGCGCAACAACACGTCGACGCCCTGCTGGCCTTGCCCCTCGAACAAGACACGCTGTGCCGCACGCTGCTGGTGGCGAGCCTGTTCGCGCAACCGCGCGACCTCCACCGGCTGGCCGAGAGCTGGACCCGCATGGTGGACGCACTCGAGCGCATGGACAGCCTGCAGCTCTGGTACGAGTGCTCTCCCGTCCCCGGCTACGTCGGACTGCCGGGTATGCGCCAGTCCATGCTGCGCTACGTGGCAGGCGTGCAGCGGCGCTTGCCGGAACAACCTATCCCGTTGAGCGGCATGACGCAGGTCACGCAAGGTTGGCTGCACCTGTGGTCGGCGCGCTGGTCCGATGTGTCGGACACCCTTGCGCGCGCCGAGTCCGACTGCCGCTGGCTGAGCCAACCCAACAACCTGCGCTGGCAGCTGCATGTGCTCAGCGCGATGCTGCTCGCGCTGCAAGGCGACGCCGCAGGCGCATGCGCCGCGGCCAGGGTGCTGATCGACATGGCCCGAACCCTGAGCGGCCGGCACACCAGCTACCTGGCGCGGGCGGTGCACTACGCGCAGCGCATCGCCACCATTGCAGGCGATGAAGCCACCTTGCGCGAGATGAACCAGCAACTGGAAGCCACGCGCCACGATCCGCGATGGGCTCTGCCACGGGGCCCACGCGCGGCGGCAGATGCTTACATCGCCGTCGCCGAGGGCCGCATGGCCGATGCATGCGCGGCGTGGACCCAGGTGCTGGAATGCGAAATCAGCGTCGAGCTCTACGGTCAGGCGGTCGAGACACGCCTGCGCCTGGCGAGTGCGCTTGCCGAAGCCCATCGTCTCGACGACTCCGCGCGGGTGCTTCGACCTGTCCTGGCGCGGCTGCAAGACAGCGCCGAATTCGGCATGGCCGCCACCGCCGGCCAGCGCGCATTGGAGCAACTCGCCGGTGCCCGCTGGAGCGCCTTGTTCAACGCGGACGAGCAAGCCTTGCTGCGCCGATGGCTGGCCGCAGCGCAGGCCCTGCACAGCCATCTCCCGACCGCGACGGCAAGCAGCGCCCTGTCCACCCCCAGCGCAACCCAGCTGCAGATCACCCCGCGCGAATTCGAAGTGCTGCAACGCATTGCCGCGGGCGACAGCAACAAGCTCATCGCCCGTGCCTTCGACTTGAGCCCGCACACGGTAAAGCGCCACGTGGCCAACATCCTCGACAAACTCGGCGTCGCGACGCGCGGCCAAGCCGCAGGCTGGGCTCGCGACCACGCTTGATCGCGCCATCGTTCTTCACCGGTCGCCGCGCCGGGAACAACACCTTCGCCGACGCTAATGGCTGTGCTGCCGCCAGCGCGCCGCCGCTTGGCCGCGCGTTTCCACACCCAGCTTGCCCAGGATGTTGGCGACATGCCGCTTCACCGTGTGCGGGCTCAAGTCGAAGGCGCGGGCGATGAGCTTGTTGCTGTCGCCCGCGGCGATGCGCGCAAGCACCTCGGTCTCACGCTCGCTTAGCCCAGCGATCCCTGCTGACTTGACCGGTGGCGCATTGACCGCAGAGCCCCGCGCCAGCATCCCGGCCAGCCGTGACAACAGCGCCACGTCTTCGCTGTCCAGGCGCCCTGCCCACAGCGCTGATTGCAAACGGCCAAGAACCTGCGGACCGGCGAGCAATGCGCCACCGATCTCCTGGCCTGCACGAACCTCGTCGAACCAAGTCTTCAGATTCGAAGCAGCCGCGTCCATCTGACTTCGCTGCAGCTGCACATCGGCAAGCATCAGGCGCGCCTGCGTGGCAGGGTAGAAGAGCGAGCGGTTGATGTCGTTCGCCAACGGCTCCAGCAAGGCCTGCGACTCGGCCAGCCGGCCATCGATCAGCGCGACGAAGGCCTTGACCAACACGCGGTTGCTCGGCGCAGCCGTCCACTCAAAGGCATTGCCGGCACGCTCCAGCTCGACATCGAGCGCACGCAAAGCCTCGTGGTCTTGCAATATCCAGCATGCGCGCGCGTGCACGAACAAGACCTCCGACTCGTGCACCTGGCGGTGGCTGAGCGGGCTGTGAAAACGCAGATCGTCAGTCAGCTCGCGCGCCACGGCGTGAGACGCATCGCGCTCGCCACGCAACGCGAGCCACACCATGCGCGCCAGCCGGTGCTCGGTGACCACGATACGCGGCATGCCCAGCCAGCGGCAATCTTCTTCGGCACGCGCCAGCCACTGCCCGGTTTCGTCCAGGCGCCCCGCGCCCAGCGCCAGCCAGGCGCGAATGTGCATCACCGCCGCCCGGAGCTGCGTGGGCGCATCGCCGCAGACGCGCGTCGCCACCATGGCAAAACGGTCGACAGCGGCCGCATGCCGGGCAAGCCCACGAACACGCCGTGCGTGGCGAACTGGCTCCACAGCATGGGTGCCGGCGTGCGTTCGAGCGCGGCCAGCATCTCGCCGAACATCGGCGCCACCTCTTCAGTGCGCGCGTTGGCAAATGCGTCCCAGGCGCTGGTGTAGCAAACGAAGGCTCGGGCCGCATCGTCCAGCTCGAGGGCACGCAAATGCGCCAGCTCTTTCGTGCCTTCGGCCAGCCGCCCGGCATGCTGCAAGCCCGAACACAGGTTGGTGCGCGTCAAAACCGCGTCGCGATGGCGACCCGCGCGAGCGTAGCCCTCGGCGGCGCGCTGCATGGCATCGAGCAGCGTTGCCCAGTCGAAATGCGGCCACGCCGCCAAGCCCCGCACCAGTTGCAGATCGGGTCTCGATGCCAGCTCGGTCGCCGGGAAGAGCATCAACAGTTGCTCGAGCGTGGCACCAGCTCCCACGCTCAACTGCTCTTGCGCACGCTTGACCAGCACCGTCGTGGCGTCACCCCACGCGCCGGCGCGTGCCAGGTAGCCCACCGCTCGCGACAGATCGGTTTCGTGTTCGGCGGCACGCCGCAGCAACAGCGGCAACTCGTCGGCGTGTTCCCGCTGCAACCGATCTTCCAGAAAGTCGCGAAAGAGGTCATGCAGACGCAGGGTGAACACGTCGGTTTCCATCACGCTGGCAAACAGGCCTCGGCGTTCGATGTCTTCGAGCAAGCGCGCCGCATCGGCCACGCCGGTCAGGTGGGCGCAGCGCGTTGCCGTCAGCTCCGGCAGTACCGACGAGCGCAACAGGAAGCCGCGTAACTCCGTGGGCAGGTCGTCCAGCACCTCGGCCGCCAGGTAGTCGAACAGGTGCCGCTGCGTGGGCGCGTTGGCGCGCATCGCACCCGCCTTGGCCGACAAGCTCAGGCGCACGCCCGCAGGCCAGCCATCGGTGCGCTCCAGCAGCTCACTCGCCGAGGGCGAACTTGCATCGCCCGCCGAGGCCAGCAAGGCCTCGACTTCAGTTTGACCGAACCTCAGGTCGAACTGGCGGAACTCGGCCAGCTCGCCCTCGGCCCGCAGGCGCGCCAGGTTCAGGCGCGGTTCCGTGCGGCTCGCGATCACGATGCCCCAGGGTGATGGCAGCCGGCCCAGCAGCGCCTGCAACAGGTCGAAGATCCGCGGGTCGCTCAGGCGGTGCACGTCGTCGAGCACGATCAGCCCCCGCTCCACCTCGGCACCGGCCAGCGCGTTGACCAGCTCCGCCACCACGTCGCGCAGCCCGTGCTCAGCCTGCGACAGCAAGGCCAGCGCCTCGGGGGCCACGCGCCAGGGCAAGTCGAAGGGTTCGAGCGCGCTGGCCAGGCACGCCAGAAAGCGCGGCAGCTGATCGTCTTCGTCGGCCGACACCCAGGTCAGCAGGCAACTCTCGGGCAATTGACGGAGCTGGCGCGTCAGGGCCGAGGTCTTGCCATAGCCTGCCGGGGCGAGCAGCATCGTCAGGCGCTGCTGCATCAGCGCGAGACCCAGCGCCTGCTCCAGCACCGGCCGCGCCACCAGGTTGGCCCGCGGTCGTGGCGGCTGGATCTTGGCGAGCGCGAACGACGGGGCCGGGATCGTTGCTTGCATCCCAGCATTCTGCCGCCCAAGCCGCCTTCGATAAACTGCCGCCGGCCATGCAAACCACCCGCTTCGCGCTCACAAAGATCCAGCCGCCGCGGCCACGCCGCGGTTTGATCGCACGGCCCGGACTGGAACAGCGGCTGACTGCCTCCCTGAGCGGAGCACGCCTGGTGCTGCTGTGCACACCAGCCGGCTTCGGCAAGACCGCCCTGCTCACCCGTGCGATGGCCAGCCGGGCCGAAGCGCTGCCGCTGGCCTGGGTGTCGGCCGATGAAGACGACGACCTGCACCGCGTGCTCGACTGCCTGTGCATGGCCCTCGAGCCCTTCGACTTGCCCTGGCGCGTGGCGCCCGACGCCATCGTGAGCGGTGCCGGCCCGCAACGCGATGCCTTGCGCCGCACCGCCGATGCGGTGCTCAACGCGCTGGCCGGCAGCGAGGCACCGGGCCTCATCGTGCTCGAAGACGCGCACCGCATCGGCGACCCTGCCGTCTTCGCCTGGTGCGATCTGCTGCTGGAGCGCCTGCCCGATCACTGGACGGTCGTGATCACCAGCCGCACCGACCCGCCGCTTGCACTGCCGCGCCTGCGCGCGCTGGGCGAGCTGGCCGAGTTCCGCACCGAAGACCTGCGCTTCACGCCCGACGAGGCACGTGCCTTGGCCGAAGCGCATCAACCCGGCGCGAGCATCGAGCCGCTGTGGGAGCGCACCCAAGGTTGGGCTGCCGGCCTGCGGCTGGCCCKCAACGCGGGCGGCCAAGGCACCCGCGGTGCTGCCGATCGCCACGCATTCGACTACCTGGTGAGCGAGGTGCTGGACGCGCTGCCTGCCGAGCTGCGGTCGTTCCTGCTGCGCTCCTCGGTGCTGCCCGAGTTGTCGGCCAGGCGCTGCGCCGCCGTCACCGGCCAGGCCAACGCGCAGGCTTTGCTCGAAGACACGGAGGCCCGCGGTCTCTTCGTCTCGGTGCTGGAGGGCGCGGGTGCGAACGACGGCGAGGTCACGCTCGCGCTACACGCGCTGTTCCGTGACTGCCTCGAAGACCGCCTCGCCCGCGAATCGCCCGGCGAACTGCCGCAGCTGCTGCGCCGCGCCGCGGACACCGAGCCCGACACGCAGCGCCGCATCGGCTACCTGCTGCGCGCGGGCGAATACGGCCTCGCCCAGGCCGTGCTCGAAGAAGCCGCTCCCGGCCTGATCGGCGAAGGTGCGATCGACAGCGTGTTGCGCTTGCTCGACCAGTTTCCTGCGGCCTGGCGGCAACAGGCCCCGGCGCTCGATTTCGCCGAAGGCGTGGCCTGCTGGGCGCACTGGAGCTTCGCCCGCATGGCCGACGCCATGCGGCGTGCAGAGAACGCCTACCGCCTCGCAGGCGACGAGACCGCGGCGCAACGCAGCCTCGCGTACCACGCCGTCGCCCTGTGCGGCCAAGGCCGGATGGAAGAGTCCGCGCAGCAGATCGGCCCGCTGCTGCAGCAAGCCCTGCCCGACGACCTGCTGGCCCTGGTGCGCATGCTGCAGACCTGGCACGTGCTGGAGAACGGTGCCGTCGACACCGTGCCTGCCACCTACGCCCTGTGCGTCGATGCCCTCGAGCGGGCCGACCGCCCCGAGGTCTGGAGCCGTGGCCGCACCTTGCCGCCCTTCATCAGCTTGCCCGGCATGGCGCCCACGCTCAAGCGCTTCGCCCGCGGTGCGCGGCGCCATGTGAGCGAACAGCCGACCAGCCTGCGCGCCGGCGTGCTGGCCGAGCAGGCGTGCGCGTTGCTGTGGCAAGGCGAATTCCCCGCCGCGCTGCATGCGCTCGAAGCCGCCGAAGAAGACCTGCGCTGGCTGGGCGCGCCCCTCGTGGTGGCCGCCTTCACACGCACCACGCGAGCGCTCTGGCACGCCTGGCGCGGCGAACGCGAACCGGCGCTGGCGGCGGCGCAAGGCCTGCTCGACGACCTGGACGACCCGCTGAGCCGCGACCGGCGGGCGGTGTGGCGTGGCTACTACCAACTGTTCCAGGCGCGCATTGCGCTGCTGGTCGGCGAGGTCGGCCTGCTGCGCCAGCTGCAGCAACGCGTGCCGCTGCAGCGTGGCGCGCGGGAGCCCGCCCTGCTGGCACGGCAGCGCATCACACTTGCACCGCACCTGGCCTGGGCCGAGAAGCGCTGGGCCGACGCCTGCAGCGGCTACGAACAGGCCCTGGCGCACGAGAACCAGTTGCAGCTCTTCGGCCAGCACATCGAGGTGCGCCTGCGCCTTGCCCACGCGCAGCTGGCACAGGGCCGGTCGGCACAGGCCGTGACCGCGCTGATGCCGCTGTTGCAGGCGGCCCAAGGCGACCAGGAATGTGCGCCGCTGATGGCCGGCGTGCAGGTGCTGTCCGACCTCTCGCTCCTGGGCGCCGCCGCGCCCGCAGCCCTGCGCGATCGGCTGGCGCAATGGCAGCACCGCGCCCAGTCGCTGCAGAGCAGCGTGCCGGCCGAAGTCGGCCTGCCTGCGCCCTCGCCGATCGGCGACAAGCTCAGCGAACGCGAACTCGAGGTGCTGAAGCGCATTGCCGCCGGCGACAGCAACAAGCTGATCGCCCGCGCGTTCGACCTGAGCCCGCACACCGTCAAGCGCCACGTGGCCAACGTGCTCGACAAGCTGGGCTTGAGTTCGCGCGGCCAGGCCGCGGCCTGGTACCGGGAACACGGCTGACTGCGCAAAACCAACGCCCGAATGGCTCTTTTGGGCGATGCCGTACCGGCCCGGCTTGCCCACACTGCGCCGCATGTTCGTTATCCACCATGCCCACCTGATCGACCAGGCGGCACACACCGAGCCCCCCTTGCAGGCCGGTGAACAACGCTTCTGTGCCATCGGCCCCGCGTGTGGCGTGAACGCCTTCCAGGTCTGGATGCACACCTTGCCGCCCGGCGCTCACACGCCGGTGCAGCAGCACCAGGGCACCTTTGCCGCGCTGGTGCTGGCCGGCAGCGGCAAGCTGCTGGTCGACGGCGGGCCGCTGCGCTTCCAGTCGCCCTGCACGCTCGTCGTGCCGCCGGGGGCCGACTTCCAGTTCGTCAACAACGCTGCCGTGCCGCTGCTGCTGGCCAGCGTGTTCACCGCCGAGCCCCGCGGCCGGTGATCTGAACGGCCCGCCCGAAAGGGCGTGCATCCCCCTTTCGGGGTGGCCCGTCGCCAGACGGGCCAATGGCTCCTTCAGGCGATGCCTGGCCCGCCCCTTCCCGGAACACTGCCAACCCATGCCGAAGCTCGTTCGGCTGCACAACAAGCCAACCGCCAAGGAACACCATGAATACATCGACCCTGACCCGCCCGGCCGCCGCCATGCAAGCCACCAGCCCGGCCGGCCCGCGCTACGACATGTACCAGCCCATCCACAAGGGCCTGCGCGCCTTCATGAGCGACACGCTGTCGCGCATCGGCCGGGTCGACGTGTACGACGTGGAAGACCTGGCCCGCACGCTGGGCCAGCTCGAGGCGCTGCTGAATTTCTGCGTCAAGCACGTCGCCCACGAAAACGAGTTCCTGCACACCGCCATCCAGGCACGCCAGCCGGCCGCCGCCAGCCGCACCATCGCCGACCACGTGGAGCACCTGCAAAGCATCGAAGCGCTGCGCCTCGAAGCACGTTCCCTGATGGCGGTCGACGGCGACGAGCGCATGGCCAGGGCGTTGCGCGTGTACCGCCACCTGGCGCTGTTCGTGGCCGAGAACTTCCAGCACATGCACATCGAGGAAACGTCCAACAACGCCGCGCTGTGGGCGCATTACAGCGACGCCGAGTTGGCCGACATCCACAACCGCCTGCTGGCCACGGTGTCCCCCGAAGACACGATGGAAGTGATGCGCTGGGTGGTGCCTGCACTGAACCCGGTGCAACGCGCCGGGCTGCTGGCTGAAATGAAGAAGGAGGCCCCGGCCTTCGTCTTCGACGCGGTGATCGACGTCGTGCGCCCGCACCTCGACAGCCGCGACTGGAACAAGCTCGCGCGCGCCGTCGGCGTGCCTCAGCAAGCCGGTCTCGCGAACTTCGCCTGACCCGGCTTCCATCGATAACAAGGAGAAGCACGTGAACAAGTGGTTGAAGCGAGGCGGCATCGGCCTCCTGAGCCTGGCGGCGCTGGCCGCCGCGGCCCTCGCGGTCGGCGCCCAGCTGGGCGAACGCAAGATGCAGCGCAGCGTCGACGTGAATATCCAGCCGGTGGCCTTGCGCAGCGACGCGGCGAGCATCGAGCGCGGACGCTACCTGTACCTGTCGCGCGGCTGCACCGAGTGCCACGCCGTCAACGGTGCCGGCAAAGACGTCATCAACGACGGCAAGGGCATGCACATCCGCGCGCCTAACATCACGCCCGGAAAAGGCAGCGCCGTTGCAGGCTACAAGGCCGACGACTGGGTGCGCACGCTGCGGCACGGCATCAAGCCGAACGGCAAGCCCGCCATCGTGATGCCGAGCGAAGACTACGCGCGCTTCACCGACGACGACCTGGCCTCGCTGGTCGCCTACGTGCGGCAGATGCCTGCCGTCGACGGCGAAGGCGCGGTGCTGCAGATGCCTGCGATGGTGAAGGCGCTGTACGCCGCCGGCGTGATGCACGACGCCGCCGAAGTCATCGACCACAGCCAGCCGCCTTCACAGCCGGTCGCCGAGACGGTGAGCACACAACACGGTGCCTACGTCGTCAACTCGTGCATCGGCTGCCACGGCGCGCACTTGTCGGGCGGCAAGATTCCCGGCACGCCGCCGGGCTGGCCGGCCGCCGCCAACCTCACACCCGGCGAAGGCAGCGCGATGACGCGCTACGCCACGCCCGAGTCGTTTGCCGCCATGTTCAAGACCGGCAAGCGCCCCGACGGCACCGAGGTCAGCAAGGTCATGCCATTCCTGTCGCTGAAGGAAATGAACGACACCGATGTGCAGGCCGTGTACCTGCACTTGAAGAGCCTGCCGGCCTTCGCCGCGGGCAACCGCTGAATGGCGACATCAGCCATCTGTTCCACGGTCTGCGCAAGCGCAGCACCTGCTCCCTCAATCAAGTCGAGAACAAGCCCATGAAAAGAATCAACGCCTGGCTGGCGGCCTTGGCCAGCACCGTCGCACTCATCGCCTGTGGTGGCGGTGGCGAGACCGACAAGAACGATCCACCGGCGACGGGTGCCCGCGTCTCCGGCGTCGTGGTCGACATGGACAGCGACCTGCCCATCGCAGGCGCCCGCATCAGCGCCGGTGGGCGCGGCACGCAAAGCGGCAACGACGGCCGCTTCACCCTCACCGGGCTGGACGCGAGCGAGCGCCTGCCCGTGAAGGTGGAAGCCACCAGCCATGGCGGCAACGTCGCCATCGTCAAGCTGCCCGCCGACAGCCAGGCCACGATCCGCGTGCGCCTGCTCAAGCTCGGGGCGGCGCAGACCTTCAACGCCGAAACCGGCGCCACGCTCGTCATCCCTGGCAGCACGGCGCAGGCCCAGGTGCCGGCCGGCTCGCTGGTCGACGCCGAGACGGGCGCGGCGGTCATCGGCCCCGTGACGGCCAGCGTGACCAATGTCGACCCGGCGCGCGACCCCGAGCGCATGCCCGGCGGCTACACCACGCTGCAGTCAGGCGAGGTGCGCGCCATCGAGAGCTTCGGCGCCATCAAGGTCGACCTGCGCGACGCCACTGGCCGACGCCTGCAGCTTGCACCGGGCACCGATGCACGCATTCGCATCCCGCTGTCGACGCGCTCGTTGAATCCGCCGGCCTCGGTGCCCCTGTTCCACTTCGACGAAGCCACCGGCCGCTGGACGCAAGAAGGCGAAGCCCTGCTGCGTACCGCCGCCAACGGCGAGCGCTTCTACCAGGGTGACGTGACGCATTACAGCTACTGGAACGCCGACCAGGTGAACGAGACGGTGGAGGTGGAAGGCTGCATCTCCAAGGCCGACGGTTCACCCGCCGCGGGCGTGATCGTGAGCGGCAGCGGTGTCGACTACTCGGGCCGCACCTCGGCCATCACCAACAACGAAGGCCGCTTCGTGATGTCGGTGCGCAAGAACGCGGTCACCAGCATCTGGGCCGCGACCGACACACAGGTCACGCCCGTCACCGAGGTGACCGTCGGCGACACGGGTGGTGGCATTGCCGGCAGCTGCATGAAGCTCGATGCCTCGACCTCGCCAATCCCCGGCAAGCTCTCGCCGCGCATCATGCAGAACCCGCGCAACACCACGGTCGAAGCCGGCCAGCCTGCGCTGCTGCAGACCGTGGCCGAGGGCACGCAACCCATGACCTACAGCTGGAGCCGCAACGGCCAGGTGATCGCCAACAGCAACACCAGCGCGCTGTGGGTGTTCAACACCACGCCCGCCGACGATGGCGCCACCTTCACCGTGACGGCGACCAACGCCGCCGGCAGCGTGACCAGCGCCATCGCGCGGCTGAACGTAACCAGCACGCCGATGGCGCCGACCATCGCCACCCAGCCTATCAGCGTTACCGCAGTAGCTGGCGAGACCGCCACCTTCGCGGTGGCGGCGCAAGGCAGCGGCCCGCTCGCCTACCAGTGGCTGCGCAACGGCACGCCCATCACGGGAGCCACCGAAGCCATCTACCAATTGATCGCGGCCCAGGCCGACAACGCCGCGCTCTACAGCGTGCGTGTGAGCAACGCCGTGGACAGCGTGACGAGCCAGGCCGCCACGCTCACCGTGGTGTCGCCGCAAGCGGCACCGGTGATCACGACCCAACCCAGCAGCGTCGTGGCGAGCGTCGGCAGCAGCGCGAGCTTCGCCGTGGCGGCCACCGGCAGCGGCACCCTCAGCTACCAATGGCAGCGCAACGGCGCCAACATCGCGGGCGCCACCGCAGCCACCCTCATGCTCAACGCCGTGAGCGAAGCCGACAACGGTGCGCAGCTGCGCGTGGTGGTCAGCAACGCCCAGGGCAGCACGACCAGCGACGCCGCCACGCTCATCGTGGCCAGCGGCAACGAAGACCAGCAAGCACAGGCACTCAAGCTCATGCTGCTGTGGAGCGACGGCCTCACCGCCGCCAGCGCGCCGCTGCAATTTGCCGACGACGACCTCCGTGTCAAGCCCGTCAACGAGGTATGCCTCGGTGGCAACGCGACGCTCACGCTGGACGGCGCCGCTGCGCCGGCCGTCGGCCAAAGCCTGCCGCTGGGGCAGCACACGCTGGCAGCGCAGTTCGCGGCCTGCACCGGCGACTACGGCATCGGCTACGACGGCCGCAGCAGCGTGGCCTACAACTTCACCGACCCGTCGAACCTGACAGGCACGGCGCAGTCCACGATCACGAACTTCGTCTACAGCGACGTCGACGATCAGGGCGACCCCGTATCGACCCGCGTGAACGGCAGCGCCAAGGTGGATGCCGAGGGCAGCATCAACGGCAACGCCGAAACCCAGCGCCTGCGCTTCACGCCTGCGGCTGGCTTGTCACTGACCGACGTGGCCAGCAACACCGCGGCCGTGTTCAGCAGCGGCAACGTGCTCGTGCACAGCGTGACCGTCGAGACCGCCGCCGGCCTGCGCCCGCAGCTGTCGCGCCAGGAGTACGCGCAGCTGAGCTTCACGCGCGGCGGCGTGGCGTATATGAGCGACGGTTTCGTGCAGTTCGACTTCGACGACCAGGGCCGACTGAGCAGCGGCAGCGGCACGGTCACGATCAGCGCCAACGGCCAGCCGATGGCACGCATCAGCGCAACCAGCGGCAGCTTCGCGATCGACATCCTCTCGGCACCGCCCGGCTTCACTGCTGCGTCTCCTTCCATCCAGCGCACCCGCGTGGGCGCCGCCAAAGCACCGGCGCAGGGTGCTCGCAACAAGCGCTTCTGAAGCGGAAAGGAAAGTCATGAGCACCCCAAAGATCATCGCCGTGATCGGCGCCACCGGCGCACAAGGCGGCGGCCTCGTCCGCGCGATCCGCAACGACCCGAGCCGCAGCTTCGTCGCACGCGCCCTCACGCGAAACCCGGCCAGTGAAGCCGCGCGTTCGCTGGGCGTCGAAACAGTCGAAGCCAATCTCGACGACCCCGAAAGCCTGCGCCGTGCCTTCGATGGCGCGCATGGCGTGTTCGGCGTCACGGCGTACTGGGAGCATCACTCCCCCGAGCGTGAACTCGCCCAGGCCCACGCGATGGCGGCTGCCGCCGCCGCGGCGGGCATCAAGCACTTCGTCTGGTCGACGTTGGAAGACACGCGGCAGCGGCTGCTCGTGGGCAGCGGTCGCATGCCGGTACTGATGGGCAAGTACAACGTGCCTCATATGGACGCCAAGGGCCGGGCCGACGAGGTGTTCATCGCCTCCGGTGTGCCCACGACGGCGCTGCGCACATCCTTCTTCTGGGAGAACCTCATCCACTTCGGCATGGGACCTCGGCGCGGCGCTGATGGCGGACTGGTGTTCGCGCTACCGATGGGGATGAAGAAGCTGCCCGGCATCGCGGCAGCCGACATCGGGCAGTGCGCGCTCGGCGTGTTCCAGCATGGGGCTGACTACATCGGGAAGACGGTGGGGATTGCTGGTCAGCACCTCACCGGTGTCGAGATGGCAGATGCGTTATCGCGCGCTTTGGGCGAGCCGGTGCGCTATGAGGCGGTGCCGTTCGAGGTGTACCGCGGGTTGGGGTTTCCCGGAGCCGAGGATCTGGGGAACATGTTTCAGTTCAAGCATGACTTCAACGCCGATTTTTGTGAGGCTCGGTCGGTGGCGCATTCGCGCAGGTTGCATGCGGGGCTGCTGACGTTTGAGCAATGGGTGGGGCGGAATCGGGCGGCGTTGCCGATTGGGTGAGTCTGTCGGCGCTCGTTTACTTGTCTCATCCGTTGGACCCAAGTACGTTCACGAACCTCTTCGTTCAGACTAATTTCAGGACAGGTTCCGAAGGCAGCTAAACTCCGGCGGGTCAGGAGAGAGCTTCCACGTGAAGCCGCCGAAGGCGCAGGACCCCACAGAAATGTGAGGCTCGAACGCTCAGGCAAAAGGACTGGCAAGCGTCTCAGAAATGAGGCGTTCCTCGCTGGAGAGAGGCCCACCTTGAGTGGGTCCACCGAAGGGGCAAGCGTGTGTCGTGATCCGGCCCCGCCAATCTCTCAGGTAGAGCGGACAGAGAGGGCATTGCAAGTATTCATCGCCTCGGTGATGAATACTTGCTCCCACAAATGCCCTCGGAGAAATGCATGTCCGCTACCGACCCCCTGCTCAAGACACCGCTGCACGCACTCCACCTCGAACTCGGCGCCAAGATGGTCGCGTTTGCCGGCTATGAGATGCCGGTCAGTTACCCCAGCGGCATCATTGCGGAGCACAAGCACTGCCGCGAGTCGGCGGCGCTCTTCGATGTCTCCCACATGGGCCAGCTGCGCCTGGTCGGCGGCGATGCTGCCAAGGCGCTCGAGTCGCTGGTGCCGGTCGACGTGGCCGACCTCGCCGTCGGCAAGCAGCGCTACGCACTGCTCACCAACACCAGCGGTGGCATCCTCGACGACCTGATGATCACGCGGCGTGAGAACGATCTCTTCGTGATCGTCAACGCCGCCTGCAAGAGCGCCGACATCAAGCACCTCGTCACCCACATCGGGCACCGCTGCGCCGTACAGCCGCTGCCCGATCGCGCACTGCTCGCGCTGCAGGGGCCGAAGGCCGTTCAGGCGCTTCGCGCCTTGAATGCCGACATCGCCAAGCTCACCTTCATGACCGGCATGAGCGCCGCCATCGCCGGTGCCGACTGCTTCATCACCCGCTCGGGCTACACCGGCGAAGATGGCTTCGAGATCTCGGTCCCGGCCGAACAGGCCGAAGCCTTGGCTCGCGCCCTGCTCTCCCAGCCCGAGGTCAAACCTGCCGGCCTGGGCGCCCGCGACACCCTGCGCCTGGAAGCCGGCCTGTGCCTCTACGGCCATGACATCAACGAAGCGACCACACCGGTCGAGGCCGGCCTGACCTGGGCCATTCAGAAGGTGCGGCGCCCGGGCGGCGCGCGTGCCAGCGGTTACCCCGGCGCGAGCACCATCGAGTCGCAACTCGCCCACGGCGCGAGCAACAAGCGCGTGGGCCTGCTCGGGCTCGAGCGGGTGCCGGTGCGTGAAGGCGCGACCATCGTCGATGCCAAGGGCCACAAGCTCGGCCATGTGACGAGCGGCACGCTGTCGCCGACCGTCAACCAGCCCATCGCCATGGCCTACCTGGCCACCAACCATGCGCAGCCGCACCACGAGGTGTATGCCGAAGTACGCGGCAAGCGCCAGCCGATGCGTGTGACCCCGATGCCGTTTGCGCCGCACCGCTACTTCCGCGGCTGACCTTTTTCCGAACCCAAGACAAACCAGGAGCCTTTCATGACGACCATGTACACCCCCGATCACGAGTGGATCAACATCGAAGACCATGAAGCCGCGACCGTGGGCATCACGCTGCATGCGCAAGACGCGCTGGGCGACGTGGTCTTCGTCGACCTGCCCGAGCTGGGCCGCACGTTCAAGAAAGGCGAAGTCGCCGGCGTGGTGGAGTCAGTGAAAGCCGCCGCCGACCTGTACATGCCGGTCAGCGGCGAGATCGTCGAGGTGAACGAAGCCTTGCGCGCCGACCCGTCGCTTGCCAACAGCGATCCGCTCGGCAACGGCTGGTTCTTCAAGGTTCGCGTGGCCGACATGGCCGAGTTCGAACACCTGATGGACGCACCCGCCTACGACCAACTCGTCAAGAACCTCTGAGCCTTTTCTTTCCGCTGGAACCGTCATGTTGATGCACGCCCACAAGTCCCTCGGCGAACTCGAGAACCCGTCTGAATTCGTGGCGCGCCACATCGGCATCGCAGCCAGCGATGAGACGCAGATGCTGTCGGTCATCGGCGCCGCATCGCGACGTGCGCTGATCGAATCCATCGTGCCGCGCACCATCGCGCGGCCGGTGCCGATGGCGCTGCCCGCGCCGCTGACAGAAGCTCAGGCGCTGGCCGAGCTGAAGGCCATCGCCGCCAAGAACAGGGTGCTCAAGAGCTTCATCGGGCAGGGCTACCACGGCACGCACACGCCAGGCGTCATCCTGCGCAACATCCTCGAGAACCCGGCCTGGTACACCGCCTACACGCCTTACCAGGCCGAGATATCTCAGGGCCGCATGGAGGCGCTGATCAACTTCCAGACCATGGTGTGCGACCTCACCGGCCTGGCGATTGCCGGTTCCTCGATGCTCGACGAAGCGACCGCCGCCGCCGAGGCCATGACGCTCGCGATGCGCGTGGGCAGGAGCAAGTCCCCCACCTTCTTCGTCGCCGACGACGTGCTGCCGCAGACGCTTGAGGTGGTGCAGACGCGGGCTCGTCCGCTCGGCATCACCGTCGTCACCGGCCCGGCCGATGCGGCCGCGGAGGCACAGGCCTTCGCGGCGCTGTTCCAGTACCCCGGCGTGAATGGCGTGGTGCGCAACCTCGAGCCCGTCATCGCTGCCGTGCACGCGGCCGGGGGCCTCGCCATCGTGGCCGCCGACCTGCTGGCGCTGACGCTGCTCACCTCCCCCGGCGAGATGGGCGCCGACATCGCCGTCGGCAACACGCAGCGCTTCGGCATGCCGATGGGCAATGGCGGCCCGCACGCGGCCTACATGGCCACGAAAGACGAGTTCAAGCGCTCCATGCCCGGCCGCCTGGTCGGCGTGAGCGTCGACGTGCACGGCAACCCCGCCTACCGCCTCGCGCTGCAGACGCGCGAGCAGCACATCCGCCGCGAGAAAGC
Source organism: Rhizobacter sp. P2_G4 (assembly GCF_056403575.1). Lineage (NCBI taxonomy): Bacteria > Pseudomonadati > Pseudomonadota > Betaproteobacteria > Burkholderiales > Sphaerotilaceae > Rhizobacter > Rhizobacter sp. P2_G4. Next base: position 213,632 of record NZ_JBFUFG010000007.1, read on the forward strand.
CACCTCCAACATCTGCACGGCGCAGGTGCTGCCCGCGGTGATCGCCAGCATGTACGCCGTGTACCACGGCCCCCAGGGGCTCAAGCGCATTGCGCAGCGCGTGGCGAGCTACACCGCGGTGCTGGCTGCAGGGCTGCAAGAGATCGGCGCGCCGCTCGCCAAGGGCGGGCGATTCGACACGCTAGAGGTGAGCACCGGTGACAAGACCGAGCAGGTGCTGATCGCGGCAAGCGAAGCCGGCTTCAACCTGCGCCGCGCGTCGGCCGAGTCAGTCGGCATCACGCTCGACGAGACCACCACACGTGACGACATCCGCGCGCTGTGGGAGTTGTTCGGCAAGGCCGCCTCGTCGTTCGAGAAATACGAGAAAGGCATCGCGCCACTGATTCCCGATGGGTTGCTGCGTAACAGTGCGTTCCTCACGCACCCGGTGTTCAACAGCCACCATTCCGAGACCGAGATGCTGCGCTACATCCGCAGCCTGTCGGACAAGGACCTTGCGCTCGACCGCAGCATGATCCCGCTGGGCTCGTGCACGATGAAGCTCAACGCCACCAGCGAGATGATTCCCATCACCTGGAACGAGTTCGCCAACGTGCACCCCTTCGCGCCACGCGAGCAACTGAAGGGCTACGACGAGCTCGACCAGCAGCTGCGCGACTGGCTGTGCCAGGCCACCGGTTATGCCGGCATCAGCCTGCAGCCCAATGCCGGCTCGCAGGGCGAATACGCCGGCCTGCTCGTCATCAAGGCATACCACGAGGCACGCGGCGAAGGGCATCGCAACATCTGCCTGATCCCCGAGTCGGCCCACGGCACCAACCCGGCCAGCGCACAGATGGCTGGCCTGCAGGTGGTGGTGACGAAATGCGATGCCGATGGCAACGTCGATCTCACCGACCTGAAGGCCAAATGTGAAAAGCACAGCGCGCAACTCGCGTGCGTGATGATCACCTACCCCTCCACCTACGGCGTGTTCGAGACGCGCGTGAAAGAGCTGTGCGCGCTGGTCCACCAGCATGGCGGGCGCGTCTACGTCGACGGGGCCAACATGAACGCACTGGTCGGCGTGGCCGCGCCGGGCGAGTTCGGCGGCGACGTGAGCCACCTCAACCTGCACAAGACCTTCTGCATCCCGCACGGCGGCGGCGGCCCAGGTGTTGGGCCGGTGTGCGTGGTGGCCGACCTCGTGCCTTACTTGCCGGCACACCGATCTGCAGGTATCGGCACTCCCCAGCAAGTGGGCGCCGTCAGCGCAGCCCCGCTCGGCAACGCCGCGGTGCTGCCCATCAGCTGGATGTACGTTCGCATGATGGGCTCCGACGGTTTGAAGACCGCGACCGAAACCGCGATCTTGAGCGCCAACTACATCGCCGCGCGGCTGGCCGATCACTACGACATCCACTACAGCGGCAACATCGCTGGCGTGAAGGGTGGTGGCGTGGCGCATGAGTGCATCCTCGACCTGCGGCCGCTGAAAGACAGCTCCGGCATCAGCGCCGAAGACGTCGCCAAGCGCTTGATCGACTACGGCTYCCATGCGCCGACGCTGAGCTTCCCGGTGGCCGGCACGCTGATGGTGGAGCCGACGGAGAGCGAGCCGCTGAGTGAGCTCGACCGCTTCTGCGACGCGATGATCACCATCCGAGAAGAGATCCGCAAAGTGGAGCAAGGTGCCTGGCCGCGCGAAGACAACCCACTGAAAGCGGCGCCGCACACGACCGCAGCCTTGCTCACCGCCGACTGGCCGCACCCGTATTCACGCGAAGAAGCGGCCTACCCGCTCAAGAGCCTGCGCCAGCAGAAATACTGGTCACCAGTAGGCCGGGTGGACAACGTCTATGGCGACCGCAACCTGTTCTGCAGCTGCGTGCCGCTGGCCGCCTACGAAGACTGAGAAGGCCTGCCGGCCGTTCCCTTGGCCATCTGCAGCAGTTCTTGCAGCAGGCTGCCGATTTCTTCGTGGGTATCGATGATGAACCGCGCGCTGCTGGGTGGCCCATCACGGCCCACCTTCAGCGTGAGCCAGTCGGCCGGCACGCGCTCGAACACCGGCTCGTCGTTGACGTCGTCGCCCGCGAACAGCGCTGACTCCGCACCCGCACGGCCCACCAAAGACATCACCGCATCGGCCTTGTCGGCAGCGTCATCAGGCGCGATGTTCATCACGCACTTGCCCTGGAAGAGGTGCAGGCCCGCCTGTTCGCCGGCCAGCATGTCGTCGATGCAGCGCTGCGCAGCCAGCATGTCGGGCGCGAGCCGGTAGTGCAAGGCCAGCGAATAGCGCTTGTCTTCCAGTTCGATGCCCAGCAGCGACAACACGCCCTTGTTGCGCGACAGCTTGCGGCGAATCTCGTTCAGCCGGTCGATCGAGCCGGTAGGCAGGGCGCCGGCGGGGTCTTCCGCACCGTGGTTGCCGAGGATGTAGCGCGGCTCGAACGGCAGCCGCGCCGTGACGTCTGCCACCGAGCGGCCGGTGACGATGGCCACCGGCACCAGACTCGCCAGCTCCTTCAGCACTGGCGCCCACGGCGCGGGAACGCGCGCGTCGTCGGGGTGTTCGACGATCGGCGCCAGCGTGCCGTCGAAGTCGAATGCCAGCAGCGGCTTGCGCTGCATCACCGAGACCAACGCACTCTGGCCTGCGGCGGAAAAGAGAGGCGTTATCTCATTCATCCCAGTCTGCCTGATGTAGTTGAACGCGTGCTTCCACGCGTCTGCGCAAGCGCAGACGTGCGGCATGCGCGAGCATGCGGCCAGCCCAGCGGAACACGTTGAACTCGCGCACCGTCATGCGCAGGTTCGCCATGCGTTCGCGCTGCTCGGCCGGCGGCATGGTGATGCCGCGGTAGAGCGCGTCTGCCGTCTCCTCCACGTGGTACGGGTTGACGATGAGCGCCTCGCCGAGTTCACGTGCAGCACCGGCAAAGCGGCTCAGCACCAGCACGCCCTGCTCGTCGTCGCGTGCCGCCACGAACTCCTTGCAAACGAGGTTCATGCCGTCGTGCAGGCTGGTCACCACGCACACGTCGGCCGCACGGTACAGCTCGTTCAGCGCATGGTGGTCGTGGTGCTTGGCCAGCAGGTGCACCGGCTGGTAGCCCTCGCCGCCGAAGCGGTCGTTGATGCGCTGCGTGACGAGGTGGATGCGCTCCTGGAACACGCGGTACTCGTCAAGCGACGACCTCGTGGGCGCCGCAATCTGCACGAAGCAGAACGAACCCACGAGATCGGGGTGCCGATCGAGCAGGTGCTCCACCGCATGCAGGCGCTCGAGAATGCCCTTGGTGTAGTCGAAACGGTCCACACCGACGGCAAGCTTCATCTTCGGCGTGAGACCGAGCCGGCCGAACGCGCGCTCGCGGCACTCGGCCACCGAGGGCCAGTTGCGCGTTTCCTCCGGGCTCGGCCACGCGATCGAGATCGGGTAGCTCTCGATCAGCGTTTCGTCGGCCTGGTACGAGATGGTCGAGTGCTCGTGCTCGATGCGTGCCTCGAGATTGCGATCGACCGTCTCGATGAAGTTCTTGCAGTGAAAGCGTGTGTGGAAGCCGAGGATGTTGCTGCCCAACATGCCCTGCAGGAGCTCTTGCCGCCACGGGCAGATGCTGAACGACTCGGGGTTGGGCCAGGGGATGTGCCAGAAGGTGATGATGGTGGCGCGCGGCAGCTTCGCGCGGACCATCGCGGGCAAGAGCGCGAAGTGATAGTCCTGCACCAGCACGATCGGGTCTTCGCCACGCGCTTCGGCCACCACCGCGTCGGCGAAGCGCTGGTTGATCTCGCGATAGCGCTTCCAGTCTGACTCGCGAAACACCGGGCGCACGTGGGCCACGTGGCACAGCGGCCAGAGCCCTTCGTTCGCGAAGCCGTAGTAATAGCCCTTCTCTTCTTCCGGCGTGATCCAGATGCGGCGCAGCAGGTACTCGGCATGACCTGGCGGCACGCTGACGCGATCGTGCTCGTCGACCATGCTGCGGTCGGCATCGCCGCTGCCGTGGGCGATCCAGGTGCCCGAGCAGGCGCGCATCACCGGCTCCACCGCCGTCACGAGGCCGCTCGCCGGCTGCTCGACCACTACGCCGTTGGGTGTGTTCTTGTGGATGTAGGGCTCGCGGTTGGACACCACGATCACCTGGTCACCCCGCAATTGCGACTGCAACAATGACCGCAATCGGTCAGGATTCCATTCTTCTTCGGAGCCCAGCGCACGGCGGTACTGGTCTTCGAGATCGCGCAAGCGCGATCTCAAATCGGCTGCCAGCGGTGCCAGCTCGGGGGGCGCTTCGTAGGCCATTGGCCGCAGCAGACCTTCCCCACGCAAGATGCCTCGCACCCCCTTCACCCAGCCGTGCCAGCTCACCTGCGCGACGATCATCGTGATGAGCGCCATCGTGAGGCCGATCACGCCGATGAGGATCATCAGGTACTGCCGTGTGTCCTGGCTGCGCCGGTCGATGAAGCTCAGGTCGTGCAGCAGGATCAGGTTGCCGATGTGCCGGCCCTGGCTGTCCACGGGATAGAGACCCACCTGAATGGCACCGCCCGAGACGTGCAGCAAGGGGTCTCTTGCCTCGGCAATCTGCTGGGCTTCCTTGCATTCCAGCGTCTTGGGGAAGCCCGTGGTGTGCTGCATCAGCCGGCCGTCTTCACTGCACAGGCCGATGGCCACAAGGCGCTCGTCTTGCACGGCGCGGTTCAGCAGCGCCTGGATGCGGTTGTCACGCCCTTGTTGCAGGGCGTCGTCGATCGACTCGGTGAGTGCGTTGGCCACGAGCGAGCCGCGCATGTTGAGATCTCGCGCAAACCAGCGCAGCGTGAGCCGGTCCATCAGGGGCAGCGCGATGTAGGCGGCGGCGGTCAGCGTGAGCAGCAGCGGTACCAAAAATCGCAGCTGCAGACGCAGCGTTTTCAATGAGAATAAATCGCTCAGCAGAACGGCCCTCCACAATTTTGTTCAGAAACTCAGCCCACGGAATGCAATTCCTATTCCCATGAAAAAAACCGCATCGCTCGAACTCGGCGCCATCGGCAACTGCGGCATCAGCGCACTGGTCGACAAAGTCGGCAGCATCGTCTGGTGTTGCATGCCCCGGTTCGACAGTGACCCGGTATTCCACGCCCTGCTCAACTCGGCCGACGGCGTGCCCGACGCGGGCAGCTTCGCCATCGAGATCGAGAACTTCTCGCACAGCGAGCAAGCCTACGACCCTTGTACAGCCATTCTGCGAACGCGGCTGTTCAGCACCGACGGTACCTCGATCGAGATCACCGACTTCGCGCCGCGCTTCTTCAACCGCGACCGCATCTTTCGTCCTGCGCAGATCGTACGCCGCGTTCGCGTGCTGCAGGGTACCCCACGCATTCGCGTCGCCGTTCAGCCGCTCGGGCGCTGGGGCACGGTCACGCCCGTACTCACGCATGGCAGCAACCATGTGCGTTTCGTCGGACCCGACCAGACCTTTCGCCTGACCACCAACGCGCCCATCACCTACCTCGACAAGCAGAGCTGGTTCGCGCTGCACACGCCCGTCAGCTTGCTGTTCGGCCCCGATGAAACGCTGGGCGGCGGCATCGAAGAAACCGCGCGCGATTTCGAGGAGCAGACTTCGCTGTACTGGCGCACGTGGACGCGCCGCCTCGCATTGCCTCTCGAGTGGCAAGACGCGGTGATCCGCGCGGCCATCACGCTCAAGCTGTGCCAGTTCGAAGACACCGGCGCCATCATCGCCGCCATGACCACCAGCATCCCCGAAGCGCCGAACAGCCAGCGCAACTGGGACTACCGCTACTGCTGGCTGCGTGATGCCTTCTTCGTCGTGCGTGCGCTCAACAGCCTGTCTGAAGTGGGCACGATGGAAGACTACCTGCGCTGGCTCAACGACGTGATGCGCGGTGCGGGTGGTGGCCACGTGCAGCCGCTCTATGGCATCGGCCTAGAGCGCGAGTTGCCCGAGAGCGTGCTCACGCATCTCGCGGGCTACCGCGGCATGGGACCGGTGCGCGTGGGCAACCAGGCGGCTGAGCACTTCCAGCACGACGTGTACGGCAACATCGTGCTCGGCGCAGCACAGGCCTTCCACGACCACCGTCTCTTCAGGCGCGCTGATGCAAGCGACTTCGTGCTGCTCGAAAGCATGGGCGAGCAAGCCTGGCTGCTGCACAACCAGCCCGATGCCGGCATGTGGGAGCTGCGCACGCGCTCGCGCATCCACACCTCGTCGTCGCTGATGTGCTGGGCCGCCTGTGACCGGCTCGCCAAGATCGCACGCACGCTGGGCAGCACGGACCGCGCAGACTTCTGGGGCCAGCGCGCGACCACCATCCGCGACACCATCCTCGCCAACGCGTGGAGCGACGAGCGCAGGGCCTTCGTCGAGAGCTTCGGCGGCAAGGACCTCGACGCGAGCGTGCTGCTGATGGCCGAGGTGGGCTTCATCGACCCGCGCGACCCGCGCTTCGTCAGCACCGTCGAAGCGCTCGAAGCCTCGCTGTGCGATGGCCCTTTCATGCGCCGCTACGAAGCGCCCGATGACTTTGGCCTGCCGGAGACAGCATTCAACGTCTGCTCGTTCTGGCGCATCGATGCCCTCGCGCGCATCGGCCGCACGGCGCAGGCGCGCGAAATCTTCGAAGCCCTGCTCGCGAGCCGCAACCACCTGGGCTTGCTGTCCGAAGACCTGCACACCAGCAGCGGCGAGCTGTGGGGCAATTTCCCGCAGACCTATTCCATGGTCGGCGTGATCAACGGTGCGGTGCGCTTGTCCGCGCCGTGGGACACGGTCGTTTGAACGTCATGTGAACACTGGAGGTGTCGCCATGAGCAGTCGCCATCAACCCGCCCAGGCCCCCGAAGACCTGGCAAAGTTTTTCGTGAGCCGAGCCAACGACGGCGACGTCGACGGCTTGGTCGCGTTGTACGAACCCGATGCAGTGCTTTCCACCGGCAAGGGCGAGGTGGCGCGGGGCGCCGAGGCCATCAGGCGCTTCTATGCGTCGCTGCTGGAAAAGCGGCCTCACCTGGAGCCGAACGAGCAGCAGCCCACCTTGCTGAACGGTGGCCTGGCGCTCACGTCGTCTCGGCTGGCCAATGGCGTGGTGACCGCCGAGGTGGCACGCCAGCAACCCGACGGGTCATGGCGGTGGTGCATCGACCACCCGCGGATCGCCAAGGAAGCCGGCGGCTGACGCGGGCCTGCACATCGTCCATGACCTGCGAGGTCATGTGACTTCGGCCGGCGCTGCGCTATGGTTGCAACATGCAAATCGCCTCTGCTTCATCGGCCCGACCCGTGGGCACCCTGTTGCGCGAATGGCGGCAGCGGCGCCGCCTGAGCCAGCTCGACTTGGCGCTCGATGCCAGCATCTCCACGCGCCACCTGAGCTACGTCGAGACCGGGCGAGCCACGCCCAGCCGCGCCATGGTGCTGCACCTGGCCGAGCAGCTCGAGGTGCCTTTGCGGGAGCGCAACACGCTGCTCGCGGCAGCCGGCTATGCGCCCATCTACCGCGAGCGAAGCCTCGACGACCCTGCACTCCAGGCCGCACGCGAGGCCGTGGAACTGGTGCTGCGCGCACACGAGCCCAACCCGGCGCTGGCGGTCGATCGGCACTGGAACATGATCTCGCACAACCAGCAGGTGCTGCTGCTCCTGCAAGGCGTTCCACCCGAGCTGCTGCAGCCGCCCTTGAACGTGTTGCGGCTGAGCCTGCATCCGCAGGGGCTGGCGCCGAAGATCGTCAACCTGACGGCCTGGCGTACTCACCTTTTCGAACGGCTGCGCCACCAGATTGCCGTCAGCGCCGACCCGGTGCTGGCCGCGTTGCTGGAGGAGCTGCAAGGCTACCCGGCGCCGCCCGATGCAGATTCGCACGACGCCATTGATGTGAGCGCCGTGGCGGTGCCGCTGCAGATGCGCACGGCGTCCGGCGTGCTGTCGTTCATCAGCACCATCACCGTGTTCGGCACGCCGGTCGACATCACCCTGTCGGAGCTGGCCGTCGAAACCTTCTTTCCCGCCGATGCGGCCACGGCGCAGGCGCTGCGTCACATGAGTGACGGACAGGGGCCTGCGCATCGGCCATAACCGGTGCCACAACACTGGAGACGAGCATGACCACCATAGCCCACAAGATCTGCCCTTTGTGCGAAGCATGCTGCGGACTCGATGTGCAGATCGAGAGCGGCAAGGTCATCGCCATCCGCGGCCAAAAGACCGATGTGTTCAGCGCAGGCTATCTGTGCCCTAAGGGCGTCGCGCTGAAAGACCTGCACGAAGATCCCGACCGCCTTCGCACGCCACTGATCAAGCGCAACGGCGAGTTCGTCGAAGCCAGCTGGGATGAGGCCTTCGCCGAGATCGAGCGCCGGCTCACCGCCGTGCGCACGCAGCACGGTGCGAATGCGGTGGCCGTGTCGGCCGGCAACCCATCGGGGCACAAGTTCGGTTTGATCCTGTATTTCGGCCGCCTGCTCAAGGCGCTCGGCTCGCGCAACGTGTTCTCGGCCTCCACGCTCGACCAGATGCCCAAGCAGCTGAGCAGCGGGCTGATGTTCGGCGCGTGGTTGTCGATCCCGGTGCCCGACATCGAGCGCTGTGATCACCTGCTGATCCTCGGCGCCAACCCGATGGCCAGCAACGGCAGCCTGTGGACGGTGCCCGACTTTCGCGGCAAGGCCAAGGCCATGCGCGAGCGCGGCGGCAAGATCGTCGTGGTCGACCCGCGGCGCAACGAGACAGCCGACATCGCCGACCGCCACGTGCCCATCCGCCCCGGTGGCGACGCCTTCCTGCTGCTCGGCATGGTGAACACGCTGTTCGCCGAAGGGCTGGTGCGCCTGGGCCGCATCGACGAGCATGTGGCTGGCGTGGCCGAGGTACAGGCCGCCGTGCAGCCGTTCACGCCGGAAGCCGTGGCCGCGCGCTGCGGCATCGAGGCGCAGACCATTCGCGGACTGGCGCGTGAACTGGCCGCTGCAGAACGCGCTGCGGTCTACGGCCGCCTGGGCACCTGCACGCAGGAATATGGCTCGCTGAGCAGCTGGCTGATCGACGTGCTGAACGTGCTCACCGGCCACCTGGACGAACCCGGCTGCGCGATGTTCCCCAAGTCGCCGGCGTTCTCGGTCAACACCGAAGGCAAACCGGGCATCGGCCGCGGCGTCGTCACCGGCCGGCACCGCTCGCGGGTGAGCGGCGCGCCCGAGGTGTTCGGCGAGTTGCCCACCGGCTGCCTGGCCGAAGAGATCGAGACTCCGGGTGAAGGTCAGATCAAGGCCTTCATCACGATCGCCAGCAACCCGGTGATGTCGTCACCCAACGGCGCGCGGCTCGCCGCGGCGCTCGACCAGCTCGACTTCATGCTGAGCCTGGACATCTACCTCAACGAGACCACGCGGCATGCCGACGTGATCCTGCCCGGCCTGTCGCCATTGGAAGACACGCACTACGACGTGGCGCTGCCGCAGCTCGCCTACCGCAATGCCGCGCGCTACAGCCCCGCGGCGCTGCCCCCGCCGGCCGGCCACCCGCGCGAGTGGGAAAGCATGGTCCGCCTGATTGCGATCGCCCAGGGCAAAGGCGCCGGCATCGACGTGCAGACCTTCGACACCGAGCTTCTGCGGGCCGATCTGCAACGCCAGTTCGGTGACCAGACCGATGCGGTGATGGCCGCACTCTCGCGCCACACCGGCCCGGAGCGCCGCCTCGACCTCGCGCTGCGCATGGGCGCCTACGGCGATGCGTTCGGCAAGAACCCCGGCGGCCTGACGCTCGCCAAGCTGATGGACTCGCCCGATGGCATCGACCTCGGCCCATTGAAGCCACGCGTGCCCGAGATGCTGCGCACACCGTCCGGCAAGATCGAGCTGGCTCCGCCTTCGTTGATCGACGACGTGAAGCGTGCCGCCACGGCGCTGCAGCAGCCGGCGCCCGAGATGGTGATCGTGGGGCGACGCCAGGTGCGCTCGAACAACAGCTGGATGCACAACCTTCCGACCCTGGCAAAGGGCCCGTTCCGTTGCACGGCGCTGGTGAACCCGGCAGACGCTCAGCGCCTGGGCTTGGCCGACGGTGCACTGGCGCGCATCGCACGCGGCAGCAGCGGCCGGCACATCGAAGCGCAGGTCGAGATCAGCGACGAGATCATGCAAGGTGTGATCAGCCTGCCGCATGGCTGGGGCCATGCATTGCCCGGTGCGCACCTGTCGGTGGCGGCGGAGCGGCCGGGGGCGAATCTGAACGATGTGCTCGACGAAGATTTGCGCGATCCGCTGTCGGGCAATGCTGTGCTCGGTGGCGTGGCGGTTCAGGTCACCGCGGTCGCGTGAACGCGGTCAGCGCCCTACTTCGGCGAACTGGGCGGTGTTGTCGCGCAACCAGTCGCGCGACAACGCGTCGTCTTGCTGGCGTGGATGGAAGTCGGCCTTGAAGTAGGCACGCCATGGCTTGTACGCGCAACGCACCAGGCCCTGCTTGCCGAAGAGGTGATGCGCCGCGCTGCGCCAGGTGCTGAAGCGGAACAAGTCACCGTCGTGCCAGAGGTTGCGCGCTGTCTGGCGCAGCACGTCGGTCAGGAACAGCATCGTCACGCGGCGGAACCACTTCACCCGCCAGGCGTGGTTGCCGCCGAGCGCCTGGTAGATGTCGAAGGCGGTGCTGCGGTGCTCCGACTCTTCGGAGCAATGCCACATCCACATCGTGCGCAGCCGTTGCTCGGCGCCGTCGAGCGCCTCAGGATGACCCAGCATCCACTCGGCCAGGATGGCGGTGAAATGTTCGGTTGCAGCCGTCACGGCCACCACATGGCGTGCATCGACCTGGTCGAACAACGGTGTACGGCGTGTGATGCGCTCTTCCCAGGTGTTCGGGTAGCCGAGCTTCTCGAGATGCCCGTTGAAGAGCGAATGGATGCGCCGGTGGGTGGCCTCCTGGCCGATGAAGCCCTGCACCTCTGTCGCGTAGCGCTCGCGCTGGTCTTCAGGCAGCTGCTTCAGGCCAGCACGCAGTGAGTCGATGAAGAATTGCTCGCCCACCGGGAAGCTCATCGACAAGGCGTTGAACAAGGCGCTGCGAAAGGCGTCGCCGGCCACCCAGCGGCGCTGGATCGGCGTTTCGAGGTCGATCAGCAAGCGGCGTACGACGAGTTCGGTCATGTCTTGTTCCTCTGGAGAATGCGTTGGTACGATCAAGTACCAGTGACGGTCAATGTGCCAAGAGCATGTGGTACTGTCAAGTACCAGTCTCACCCTCAGCCGCCATTTCGCATGCCCGCTCCTGCCGATAACCGCAACGAACATCGTCGTCGCTTGCTCGACGCCATGGCCGATGCCGTGGCGCACAAGGGCTATGCGGACACCACCATCGCTGACCTGGCCGCTCGCGCACGTGTCTCGCGGCGGACCTTCTACGAGCACTTCAGCAGCAAGGAAGAGTGCCTGATCGCCCTCTACGAAGCCGCCAGCCGCCAGGCCCTTGGCGTGCTGCGCGACGCCATCGACCCGGCGCACGACCCGCTGACCCAGGCCGAGCGCGCCCTCGGCGCCTACCTCGCCACCATGGCCAGCAACCCGGTGCTGCTGAAGACCTTGTTCATTGCCATCCTGGGGCTGGGCGACGCGGGCCTGCAGGCGCGCAGGCGGGTGAACCAGCACCTGGCCGACCTGATCCTCGAACTCATCAACCGCCCGGGCGAGAAGAAGCGCAAGCCGCTCCCGCCGGCCCTGGCGATGAGCATCGTGGGCGGCATCAACGAGCTGGTGCTCGAGATGATCGAGCAGGACCGCATCGGTGAACTCACCTCGCTCACCGACACCACGGCCCTCTTCGTGCGCGCGGTGGTCGACGGCACGAGGTAGCTGCGCCGGCCGACGCGGTCACGAGATCAGACGTCGAGCGTAAAGACGAGCGCAGCGCGACGCTCGGGTTCGCCATGCCCGACCAGCACCTGAGCCCATGCGGTGTCGTTGGCACCACGCTCAGGCGTGAGGCCTCTCGTCATCACCGCCACCTCTTCGGACGAGGCATCGATGTCGTTCACGTGAACGAACTGGCTGTCGTAGAGCTTGGCCACCATCGCACCATCGGACTCGATCAGCACGAGATACTTGACGGGCGTCTTGTGCATGGCGGCTCCTGGTGGCTCTTGGCGTGCCGTCAATCGGCCCAGCGGCGTGCGTTGTGGAACATCTGCATCCACGGACTGTGCGCGCTCTTGTCGCCCGAGGTCCAGCTCATCAGCACGTTGCGGAACACGCGCTCGGGGTGCGGCATCAGCACGGTGAAGCGGCCATCGGGCGTGGTGACCGAGGTGAGCCCCTCCGGGCTGCCGTTAGGGTTGAACGGATAGGCCTCGGTGGCTGCGCCGGTGTTGTCTACGAAGCGCATCGCGCGGTGCACGGCTTTCGCATCGCCTCGTTGCGAGAAATCGGCGAAACCTTCGCCGTGCGCCACGGCGATGGGCAGGCGGCTGCCTGCCATGCCCTTGAAGAAGATCGACGGGCTCTCGAGCACTTCGACCAGGCTCAGACGCGCTTCGAACTGCTCGCTCTTGTTGCGCACGAACTTCGGCCACGCCTGAGCGCCGGGGATGATGGGCGACAGCGCGGCCATCATCTGGCAGCCGTTGCACACGCCCAGCGCAAAGGTGTCCTTGCGTTGGAAGAAGGCGGCGAACTGGTCGGCCAGCACCGGGTTGAACATCACCGAACGGGCCCAGCCCTCGCCGGCACCCAGCGTGTCGCCGTAGCTGAAGCCGCCGCAGGCGACGAAGCCCTGGAACTGATCGAGCCGTGCCCGGCCGGTCTGCAGGTCGCTCATGTGCACGTCGAAGGTGTCGAACCCGGCCTGGTCCATCGAGTAGCTCATCTCGATGTGGCTGTTGACGCCCTGCTCGCGCAGGATGGCGAGCTTGGGGCGCGTCTTCTTGATTGAAGCCGCTTCGGGTGTGAACGTGAGGTGGACGTGCAGACCCGGGTCGTCTGCACGCCCCGCGGCCTCGTGCTCGGCATCGGCGCAGACCGGGTTGTCGCGCAGCTTGCCAATGCGCCAGCTCACGTCGTCCCAGGCCTGATGCAGGTCGCGCAACGGTGCGCTGAACACGGCCTTGGCATCGCGCCAGACTTCCATCACGCCACGGTCGTTCGGCTTGCCGATGAAGTGGCTGTGCTTGCTCAGGCCGTGCTCGCGCAAGACCTGCATCACCTCGTTGCGCACGGCGGTCGGCACCTGAATCACGGCACCCAGTTCTTCGTTGAACAGCGCGCGCAGCGTCAACTCCTGGCGGCGACCGCTCACCTGGCCAGCCCAGTTCTTGGAGTCCCCGAAATCGGCACGGCTGTCGCTGATGCCGTCGCCTTCGGTGACCAGCATGTCGATGTTGAGGCTCACGCCCAGGTGGCCGGCGAAGGCCATCTCGCACGCGGCTGCCCACAGCCCGCCGTCGCTGCGGTCGTGGTAGGCGAGCAGCTTCCCCTCGCTGCGCAGCTGATTGATCGCGTTGACCAACGCCTTCAACCGCGCCGGTTCGTCGAGGTCGGGCACCGCGTCGCCGAACTGGTTCAGCACCTGCGCCAGCATCGAGCCGGCCATGCGGTTCTGGCCGTTGCCGAGGTCGATGAGGATCAGCGTGGTGTCGCCGGCCTGCAGCTGCGGCGTGAGCGTCGGTCGCACGTCGGCGATGGTCGCGAATGCGGTGACGATCAAGCTCACCGGCGCGGTGACTTGCTTCGCCTCTTTTTTGTCACCCGCGCCTTCACTCCAGCGCGTGCGCATCGAGAGGCTGTCCTTGCCGACAGGTACGCTGATGCCGAGCGCCGGGCACAGCTCCATGCCGACGGCTTTCACCGTGTCGTAGAGCGCAGCGTCTTCACCTGGCTCACCGCACGCAGCCATCCAGTTGCAGCTCAGCTTGACGCGCGGCAATTCGAACGGCGCGGCCAGCAGGTTGGTGATGGCCTCGCCGACGGCCATGCGGCCCGAAGCCGGCGCGTCGAGCGCGGCCAGCGGCGTGCGCTCGCCCATGCTCATCGCCTCGCCGCGGAAGCCGCTGTAGTCGGCCAGCGTGACGGCCACGTCGGCGACAGGCACCTGCCACGGGCCGACCATCTGGTCGCGGCTGTTCAAGCCGCCCACCGTGCGGTCGCCAATGGTGATGAGGAACCGCTTGCTCGCAACGGTAGGGTGGCGCAGCACATCGAAGGCGACCTTGTCGAGCGACACGTCATCGAGGTTCAGCGGTGCGAACTGGCGCTCGATACGCTGCACGTCGCGGTGCATCTTGGGCGGCTTGCCCAGCAGCACCTCCATTGGCATGTAAATGGCCTGCTCGCCGCCCGGGCCGTCTTCTAGCACCAGCTCCTTCTCGCCGGTGGTGACGCCTACCACCGCGAACGGGCAGCGCTCACGCTCGCACATGGCCTTGAAGATCGGCAGCGCCTCGGGCGACACCGCCATCACATAGCGCTCCTGGCTTTCGTTGCACCAGATTTCTTTGGGCGCCAGGCCGGTCTCTTCCAGCGGCACCTGGCTCAGGTCGAAGCGCGCACCGCGGCCCGCACCGTCCACCAGTTCGGGAAAGGCGTTTGAGATGCCGCCCGCTCCCACGTCGTGGATGGCGAGGATCGGGTTCACATCTCCCAGCGCCCAGCAGTGGTTGATGACCTCTTGCGCACGGCGCTGGATCTCGGGGTTGCCACGCTGCACCGAGTCGAAATCGAGCTCGGCCGCATTGGCCCCTGCGGCCATCGAACTCGCAGCGCTGCCGCCCATGCCGATGCGCATGCCGGGGCCGCCCAGCTGGATCAACAGCGTGCCGGCAGGGAACTCGATCTTCGTCGTCTGCGATGCGGAGATCGAACCCAGGCCGCCCGCGATCATGATGGGTTTGTGGTAACCGCGGCGTTGCGCGTTTTCACCGGCGCCTACCGTTTGTTCGTAAACGCGGAAGTAGCCACCCAGGTTCGGCCGGCCGAACTCGTTGTTGAACGCCGCGCCGCCCAGCGGCCCCTCGGTCATGATCTGCAAGGGGCTGGCGATGTGCTCCGGCTTGCCATAGGGCGACTGCTCCCACGGCTCGCTGGTGCCGGGCAGGTGCAGGTTGGAGACCGTGAAGCCGGTCAGGCCCGCCTTGGGCTTTGAGCCGCGGCCGGTCGCGCCTTCGTCGCGGATCTCGCCACCGGCACCGGTGGAGGCGCCAGGGAACGGCGAGATCGCCGTCGGGTGGTTGTGCGTCTCCACCTTCATCAGCACATGCACCGTCTCGTTTCGGGCCGTGTATTGCGGCGCGTTGGTGTAGCCCTGCGGCAGCCAGCGTTCGATCGCGCCGCCCTCCATCACCGAGGCGTTGTCGCTGTAGGCGATGACGGTGTGCTGAGGCGCCAGCGTGTGCGTGTTGCGGATCATCTGGAACATCGATCGTTCCTGCGGCACGCCATCGATGGTGAACTGCGCGTTGAATATCTTGTGGCGGCAGTGCTCACTGTTGGCCTGCGCGAACATCATCAGTTCGACGTCGGTGGGGTTGCGCTTGAGGGCAGTGAAGGCGGTAACGAGGTACTCGATTTCGTCACCACTCAGGGCCAGGCCGAACTCGGTGTTGGCGGACTCCAGCGCCGCGCGCCCGCTGCCCAGCACATCCACATGCGCCATCGGCTTGCCGGGCTGTTCGTCGAAGAGGTGAGACGCGTTCTCGCGCGCGAGCAGCACGCTCTCGGTCATGCGGTCGTGCAGCAACGCAGCGGCGGCTTGCAGCTCTTCACCGGTCAGCGCTTTCGTGCCTCCTAGAAGGCCGCTCTTGAGGGTCACGCGAAATTCGGTGACGCGCTCCACACGCTTGATCGCGAGGCCGCAGTTGTGGGCAATATCGGTGGCCTTGGAGGCCCAGGGCGACACGGTGCCCAGCCGCGGCGCCACGACAATCAACGCGCCATCGCTTGGGCCGGCATAAGCGTCGCCGTAGCGAAGCAAGGCTTCGACCTTGTTCACGGCCTCGGCGGCCAGCGGCTTGTCGCTCCAGACCCAGTGCACGTGCCGCGCGTGAACACCGGTGATGCGGGAATTGACCGTCTGAAGCCTCGGCAACAGGGCCTGGGCGCGGAATGCGGACAAGGCGTTGCCGCCCTCGAAGTGCAGCAAATGCTTGGGTGTGGAAGTCACGCTGAGGCTCGGTGCGGGGTGTGTGGCCCGCCCGGGTGTAGGGCTGGCCGGTGGAAACCGGGCATTTTACGGGTCGAGTGACACAATGACCGACTGGATCATTGCGGCGGAGGCTAACTTCACGCAGTGAAGTTAAGGCGCGACAGCGCCGGCCAAAGCCATAATTCACACCATGACGATCACGATCAAAACCGCCGCCGATGTCGAGGGCATGCGCATCGCCGGCCGGCTTGCCTCTGAAGTGCTGGACATGCTCATGCCTCACGTGAAGGCGGGTGTCAGCACCGAAGAGCTGGACCGCCTGGCGCACGACCACATCGTGAACGTGCAAGGCGCCATCCCCGCGCCGCTGCACTACCAGCCACCGGGCTACACGCCCTACCCCAAGTCCATCTGCACATCGATCAACCATCAGGTGTGCCACGGCATCCCGAACGACCGGCCGCTGAAGAACGGCGACATCGTCAACATCGACGTCACGGTCATCAAGGATGGCTGGCATGGCGACACGAGCCGCATGTTCATCGTCGGTGAAGGCTCGATCGCCGCCAAGCGCCTGTGCTCGTTCACCTATGACGCCATGTGGAAGGGCATCATGAAGGTGAAGCCAGGTGCACGCCTGGGAGACATCGGCCATGCCATCCAGACCTTTGCCGAGAACGCCGGTTTCTCGATCGTGCGCGAGTTCTGCGGCCACGGCATCGGCAAGAAGTTTCACGAAGAGCCCCAGGTGCTGCACTACGGCCGCCCAGGCACGCTCGAAGAACTGGTCCAGGGCATGGTGTTCACCATCGAACCCATGATCAACGCTGGCAAGCGCGACATCCGCGAAGCCGGCGATGGCTGGACGATCGTCACCCGCGATCGTTCCCTGTCGGCGCAATGGGAGCACACGGTGCTGGTCACCGAAACAGGCTACGAGGTGTTGACGCTGTCGGCCGGCAGCCCGCCGCCGCCGGCTTTCGTCACCGCACCGGCGACTGCCACCGCCTGACAACCGTTTGAGGGAGCCGCCCATGGCGGTCGTGGCTGAATCCACCAGAGCGCCCATGGGCGCTCGCAGCATCAGCGAGCAGCGCACGCAGTTCCGCGAGGGCAAGGCGGCGCTGTTGTCGCACTTTCGCGAATCGCGCGCCACCGCGCCGGCTGCCACACGGCTGGTGCGCGCCTTGGCACGCCATGTCGACCAGACGCTGCTCGAGCTGTGGGAGCACGCGATGATGCCGCCCGGCGCCGCCTTGGTGGCCGTTGGCGGCTATGGCCGTGCCGAGCTGTACCCGCATTCCGACGTCGACGTGCTGGTGTTGCTGCCACCCGGCGACGAGCTGGCCACGGCCCGTCTCGCCGGCTCGCCGAACGACGCGCTCAAATCGTCGGTCGAAGGCTTCATCACCGCCTGCTGGGACATCGGCCTCGAGATCGGCTCCAGCGTGCGCACAGTGGACGAATGCATCGCCGAAAGCGAGAACGACGTGACGGTGCAGACCGCGCTGCTCGAATCGCGCTACCTGTGCGGCTCCAAGCGCGTGTTCAATTCCTTCCGCCGCGCGCATGCCGCGGCCATGGACCCGAAGGCCTTTCTGCGCGCGAAGATGTTCGAGATGCATCAGCGCCACCTGAAGTACGAAGACACGCCCTACTCGCTGGAACCCAACTGCAAGGAAAGCCCCGGTGGCCTGCGCGATCTGCAGGTGCTGATCTGGGTGGCGCGCGCCGCGAGCCTCGGCAAGAGCTGGGCGGAGCTATCGGCTAAGGGCTTGGTCACACCCTTCGAAGTGAAGCAGCTGCAGCGCAACGAAGGGCTGCTTCGGCTGATCCGTGCACGGCTGCACATGGTCGCCGGCCGGCGCGAAGACCGGCTGGTGTTCGACCTGCAGACCGCCGTGGCAGAGAGCTTCGGCTACAAGGCGCCGAAGGGGCAGCGCGTGTCCGAAGTGCTGATGCGGCGCTACTACTGGGCGGCCAAGGCGGTGGCGCAGCTCAACCAGATCCTGATGCTCAACATCGAGGAGCGCATCAACGGCTCGCAGAACGCGCCGATGCGCCCGCTCAACGAGCGCTTCCTCGACCGCGCCGGCATGCTCGAAGTGGTCAGCGACGACCTCTACGAGCGCGAGCCGCACGCCATCCTCGAGACCTTTCTGATCTACCAGCAGACGCCCGGCATCAAGGGCTTGTCGGCGCGCACATTGCGGGCGCTCTACAACGCCCGCGAGGTGATGGACGGCGAGTTCCGCCGCGACCCGGTGAACCGCGGGATCTTCATGCAGATGCTGCAGTCACCCGAGGGCCAGACGCATGCCTTCCGGCTGATGAACCAGACCAGCGTGCTGGGCCGCTACCTGTGGGTGTTCCGCCGCATCGTCGGGCAGATGCAGCATGACCTGTTCCACGTCTACACGGTGGACCAGCACATCCTGATGGTGCTGCGCAATGTGCGGCGCTTCTTCATTCCGGAGCATGCGCACGAGTACCCGTTCTGCTCACAGCTCGCGTCGACCTTCGACGATCCGTGGGTGCTCTGCGTGGCCGCCCTCTTCCACGACGTGGCCAAGGGCCGCGGAGGGGATCACTCCGACCTCGGCGCCACCGAGGCTCGCCGCTTCTGCCGCGATCACGGCATCAGCAAGGAACACGCTTCGTTGATCGAGTTTCTGGTCAAGGGCCACTTGACGATGTCTCGCATCGCGCAGAAAGAAGACCTGAGCGACCCCGAGGTGATCGAGTCCTTCGCCAAGCTCGTCGTCAACGAGCGCCGGCTGACGGCCCTCTACCTGCTGACGGTGGCCGACATCCGCGGCACGAGCCCCAAGGTCTGGAACGCCTGGAAGGGCAAGCTGCTCGAAGACCTGTACCGCCTGACGCTGCGCGCGCTCGGTGGCGCACGGCCCAACATGGACGCTGAGATCGAGTCGCGCAAGCAGGAAGCGCGGCACACGCTCAACCTGTATTCGCTGCTGCCCGGCACCGAGGTGCCGCTGTGGAACACGCTGGAGCTGAGCTACTTCGTGCGCCACGATGCGGGCGACATCGCCTGGCATGCGCGCTCGCTGTTTCGACACGTGGACTCGAACGAGCCGGTGGTCCGTGCGAGGCTGTCGTCCCTCGGCGAAGGCTTGCAGGTGCTGGTGTACGCACCCGACCGGCCCGATCTCTTCGCGCGCATCTGCGGTTACTTCGACAGCGCGGGTTTCAACATTCTGGACGCCAAGATCCACACCACGCGTGCCGGCTATGCGCTCGACACCTTCCAGGTGATCAGCCCGCAGCTCGACCAGCATTACCGCGACCTGATCTCGCTGGTGGAAACGCAGGCCACGCTCGCCTTGAAGGCCGAAGGCCCGCTGCCCGAGCCATCGCGCGGGCGCTTGTCGCGGCGCGTGAAGTCATTCCCGATCACGCCGCGCGTCACGCTGCGCCCTGATGAACGCGGCCAGCGCTGGCTGCTCGGCGTGTCCACGAGCGACCGCTCCGGCCTGCTCTATTCAATCGCCCGTGTGCTCGCGCAGCACCACATCAATCTGCAGCTCGCCAAGATCACCACGCTGGGCGAGCGGGTCGAGGACACCTTCCTGATCGACGGCTCGGCACTGCAGCAGAACCGGTTGCAGATCGAGATCGAAACCGAGTTGCTCGACGCGATTTCGCCCTGAGCTTGGTCTTGGCAACGGCCCAAGAAAAAAGGCGGCGCTGATGCGCCGCCTTTTTCGTTCAGTGCCCCGAGATCAGGAACGCATCAGGTGGTCAAAGGCACCCAGAGCTGCCTTCGCGCCATCACCGGCCGCGATGATGATCTGCTTGAACGGCACCGTGGTCACGTCGCCCGCCGCGAACACGCCGGGAATCGAGGTCGCGCCCTTGGGGTCGACCACGATCTCGCCGTGTCGGCTGAGCTCAAGCGTGCCCTTGAGCCATTCTGTGTTGGGCACCAGGCCGATCTGCACGAAGACGCCTTCCAGCTCGACATGGCGCGACTCGCCCGTGGCGCGGTCGATGTAGCCCAGGCCGTTGACCTTCTGGCCGTCGCCCGTGATCTGGGTGGTCTGCGCGTTGACGTGCACCACCACGTTGGGCAGGCTGTTGAGCTTCTTCACCAGCACCGCGTCGGCACGCAGCTTGTCGGCGAACTCGAACAGCGTCACGTGGGCCACCACGCCGGCGAGGTCGATGGCCGCCTCGACGCCGGAGTTTCCGCCGCCGATCACTGCCACGCGCTTGCCCTTGAACAGCGGGCCGTCGCAGTGCGGGCAATAGGCCACGCCCTTGTTCTTGTATTCCTTCTCGCCCGGCACGTTGACCTCGCGCCAGCGCGCACCGGTCGACAGGATCACGGTCTTGCTCTTGAGCGAGCCGCCGCTGGCGAACCTCACCTCGACCAGCCCGCCCGGCGTGGACGGCGGCACGAGCTTGTCGGCACGCTGCAGGTTCACCACGTCGACGTCGTAGGCCTTCACATGCTGTTCGAGCGAGGTCGCGAACTTCGGACCGTCGGTCTCGAGCACCGAGATGTAGTTCTCGATCGCCAGCGTGTCGTTCACCTGGCCGCCGAAGCGCTCGGCCGCCACGCCGGTGCGGATGCCCTTGCGCGCTGCATACACAGCCGCCGCGGCACCAGCCGGGCCACCACCGACGACGAGCACGTCATAGGGTTCGCGAGCATCCAGCTTGGCGGCTTCGCGTTCGCCCGTCTTGGTGTCGAGCTTGGCCACGATCTCTTCGACCGTCATGCGGCCCGAGGCAAACACTTCGCCGTTCAGATAGACCATGGGCACGGCCATCACCTGGCGATCGTCCACTTCCTTCTGGAACAAGCCGCCATCGATGGTGACGACGCGCACCTTGGGGTTCAGCACCGCCATCAGGTTGAGCGCCTGCACGACGTCCGGGCAGTTGTGGCAGGTCAGCGACATGTAGACCTCGAAGAGGTAGTCGCCGTCGAGGCCCTTGATCTGCTCGATCACCTCGGGCTCGGCCTTCGGCGGGTGACCGCCGACCCACAGCAGCGCCAACACCAGCGAGGTGAACTCATGGCCGAGGGGGATGGCCGCGAAACGCAGGCTCATGTCCGAGCCAATGCGGTTCAAGCTGAACGACGGTTTGCGGGCGTCGTTCCCATCGGTGCGCAGCGTGATCAGCGGCGACAGCGCCGCGACCTCTTCGAGCAGCTCGCGCATCTCGTGCGCACTGGGACTGTCGTCCAGAGAGGCCACCATCTCGAACGGCTCTCGCACGCGCTCGAGGTACGCCTTCAACTGGCCCGTGAGGTTGGTGTCCAACATGATGGGATCTCCTGGAACTTGAATTTGGGACGAGCCCGTCCCTGCCTACCGCATGCGGCGGCGGGGGCGGGCTCGGTACAACTTGGGGAAAACAGGCCCGAAGGCCTGTGGCCTTGAGAAGGCTTAGATCTTGCCGACCAGGTCCAGCGACGGGGTGATCGTCTTGGCACCGTCGTTCCACTTGGCCGGGCAGACTTGGCCAGGGTTCTTGGCCACGTACTGGGCAGCCTTGACCTTGCGCAGCGTTTCCTTCACGTCACGAGCGATCGCGTTGTCATGCACTTCGGCGGTCTTGACCAGGCCCGAAGGGTCGATCACGAAGGTACCGCGAAGGGCCAGGCCTTCTTCTTCGATGTGCACGCCGAAAGCGCGGGTCAACTGGTGTGTCGGGTCACCGATCAGGGGGAACTTGGCCTTGCCGACAGCCGGCGAGGTCTCGTGCCACACCTTGTGGGCGAAGTGGGTGTCGGTCGTGACGATGTAGACCTCGGTTTCCAGCTTCTGGAACTCGGCGTAGTTGTCGGCTGCATCCTCGACTTCGGTCGGGCAGTTGAAGGTGAAGGCTGCCGGCATGAAGATCAGCGTCGACCACTTGCCCTTCAGAGACTGTTCCGTGACTTCGATGAACTTGCCGTTGTGGAAGGCTTGGACCTTGAAGGGTTGAACTTGCGTGTTGATGATGGACATGGGGACCCCTTTGAGTTGATGGATGAGCTACAAAAACGGCGTTGCCTGGGTAGCGAAAGCAGCCTGAGCAACGAACCGAAGTGAATCTTAGGTGCAACGCAGCATTGTCATGATGAATTGAACAAAGGCGATCGATTGATTATATCTATCGATGATTCCGTCGCGGACCCTCTCGCAGTACGGCCTTTGTCGAGAGCGCTCACCCCGCTCGGCCGGTAAGGGTCTCCTAAAATCCACGCCTCGCCTTCTGACCTGAGGATTGCCTTGTCCGACCGCCTTGCCGTTCTGCCGCAGTACCTGATGCCCAAGCAGGCCTTGACCGCCTTGGCTGGCGTGGGCGCCTCGGCGCGCGCCGGCCGACTGACCACCGGTTTTGTCGAATGGTTCGTGCGCCGCTACAAGGTGGACATGAGCGAGGCCGCCAATCCGGACATCGCCAGCTACCCGAGCTTCAACGAGTTCTTCACCCGTGCGCTGAAACCGGGTGCGCGGCCGCTGGCGGCTGCCGATCTGATATCCCCGGTCGATGGCGCGATCAGCCAGTTCGGGCCCATCGAGCACGACCAGATATTCCAGGCCAAAGGCCACAACTACTCGACCGCCGCCCTGGTGGGCGGCGATGCCACCTTGGCGGCGCGCTTCGATCACGGCAGCTTCGCCACGCTGTACCTGAGCCCCAAGGACTACCACCGCATCCACATGCCCTGTGATGGCGAGCTCACGCGAATGATTCACGTGCCGGGCGACCTGTTCTCGGTCAACCCGACCACGGCGCGCGGCGTGCCGGGCCTGTTTGCCCGCAACGAGCGCGTGGTCTGCGTGTTCGCGACGCCGCGCGGCCCTTTCGTGCTGGTGCTCGTCGGAGCCACCATCGTCGGCAGCATGGCGACCGTCTGGCACGGGGTGGTCAATCCGCCCCGGGTCAAGAAAGTTCGCGAGTGGCACTACCCTGAAGCGACCGGCGGCAAGCCTGTCGCACTGAAGCGCGGCGAGGAGATGGGGCGCTTTCTGCTCGGCTCGACGGTGGTGATGCTGTTCCCGAAGGCGTCGTTGCAGTTCAACCCGTCGTGGCAGCCCGGTGGCGCCATCCGCATGGGTGAACCGATGGCGAACTACGCCTGATCGAGCCTGAGCCGGTGACGGCTCTCGAAGCGGTGCAGGCGCCCGGTGATCGGGTCCGTGAAGTCCAATGACCGGGCCAGCAGCTGCAAGGGCCGCCGATAGTCCGGCGCGGCATCGTATGGAAGCAGCGTCGGGTACAGGGCATCGTTGACGATGGGAATGCCCAGGGCCGCCATATGGGCGCGCAGCTGGTGACGTTTGCCCGTCTTCGGGCGCAGTCCATAACGGCCCAGCCCATTGGCCGAATCCAGCAGCTCGATGTGTGTCTCGGCGTTCGGTTGGCCGACGACTTCATGCGTCGTCATGAATGAGTTGCCCTCTTCCAAGCGGCTGGCATGAATCAACGGCAGGGCCAGATCGGCCCGGATCGGCGCGATGGCCTCGTAGCGCTTCTCCACGGCACGGTCCCGAAACAGCGCCTGGTATGCGCCACGCGCACATGGCCGCACGGTGAACAGCACCAGGCCCGCGGTTTCGCGGTCGATGCGATGCACTGGGGCCAGCGTGTCGATGCCGAGCTTTCGCTTCAGGCGCACCAGCAGGGTCTCCTGCAGATAACGACCCGATGGCGTCACCGGCAGGAAGTGGGGCTTGTCGGCGACGACGATCGCATCGTCCTGGTACAGCACCGCCTCGTCGAAGGGAATGCGCGGCTCGTCGTGCAGGCTGCGGTAATAGAAGAGCCTCGTGTGCGGCGTGAAAGCCGTGTCCGGCCCGACAGCAGCGCCCTGCTCATCGGTCACCTCGCCTCGTTGCATTCTGGCGAGCCATTCTTCGCGCGGGATCGATGGAAAGCGTTGCACGAAGAAGGCAATCAAGGTCGTCCAAGGCCCCTCGGGCAAGGCGACGCAGCTGCGGCCCACGCCCTCGCGTACCGACAAGCTCTCAGCGAGCAGCATCGAGACGCCTGGCCCGCTGCAGCCGCCATTCGCCATCGGGCTCGTCGGCGTAGACCTGCTCGGCGGTGGTCTCCGTCTCTTGCAGCCGGGTGTCGAGTGCCACGCGGTTGTCGAACACGAAGCACTCACCTTGCCACTCGCGTTCGGCGTCCGGCAGGGTCAGAAAGTAATTCAGGATGCCGCCTTCGAGTTCGCGGACCCGCAGGCCCAGGTCACGCATCCAAGCACTCGTCTTTTCGCAGCGGATGCCCCCGGTGCAGTACATCGCCACCGTCTTGCCTGCAGCCTTCCATTCGTCGGCGTGCGCTTCGACATAACGCGGGAAGTCACGAAAGTTCGTGACACCGGGGTCGATCGCATTCCTGAAGCGGCCGAGCCGGTATTCGAAGCTGTTGCGGTTGTCGAGCAAGACCACGTCGTCTCGTGCGATCAGTTCTCGCCACTCTTCAGGGGTGACCCGCGTGTCGCTGGCGGCTCCGCCACCCGCTACGCCCACCGACACGATCTCGGGCTTCACATGGACCTTCAGGCGCGCGAAGGGCGGTGTCTTGCAGGCGCTGCGCTTGAAGACGATGCCGGCCAGGCGCTCGTCTTCCTGCAAGGCCGCCTCGAACGCGTCCAACGCATCGGCATGGCCGGCGAGCACGCCATTGACGCCTTCTTCGGCGACCAGCACGCTGCCCAGCAGATTGGCGGCGAGCAGGCGCAGCTGGGCTGCGACCGCATGAGGATCATGCAGTGGAACGAACTTGTAGAAGGAGATGTGGAAGATGGGGGGCGTCATGAAGACGCGATTGTCGCAAGCTCAGGCCCTTGCCGGCACTCACAAACCGGGCATCGAGCCCGGCTTGTTCGCCGCTGCGCTGCGCTGGTCGATCCCCGCGAGCGGGGCCCCTCGCCCTTCGCTCCGCTTGCTACCCCATGTGCAACCCGCCGTTGACCGAGAAATCGGCCCCGGTCGCGAAGCCGGATTCATCCGACGCCACCCACGCCACGATGGATGCGATGTCGTCCGGCGTGCCCAGGCGCTTGACCGGGATGCCGGCGACGATCTTGTCGAGCACATCCTGCCGGATGGCCTTGACCATGTCGGTCGCGATGTAGCCGGGGCTCACGGTGTTGACCGTCACGCCCTTGTTGGCCACCTCTTGTGCCAGCGCCATCGTGAAGCCGTGCATGCCAGCTTTGGCGGCCGAGTAGTTGGTCTGGCCGAACTGGCCTTTCTCGCCATTCACCGAGCTGATGTTGATGATGCGGCCCCAGCCCCGCTCCAGCATGTCGTCGATGACCTGCTTGGTCACGTTGAACAGGCTCGTGAGGTTGGTCTCGATGACCGCGTCCCAGTCGGCACGGCTCATCTTGCGGAACATGCCGTCGCGTGTGATGCCAGCGTTGTTGACCAGCACGTCGATCGGGCCGATCTCTGACTTGGTCTTCTGGAACGCGGCGACGGTGGAGTCCCAGTCGCCCACATTGCCCACCGACGCGTGGAAGTCGTAGCCCAGGGCCTTCTGTTCGTCGAGCCACTTCTTGAAGTCGCGGCTCGGGCCGCAGCCTGCAATGACAGTAAAACCGTCTTTGTGCAGACGCTGGCACATGGTGGTTCCGATGCCACCCATGCCCCCGGTGACGTACGCGATCTTCTTGCTCATTGTTTTTTTCTCCTTGGGTTTAGTGATGGTCTAGCGTCTCTCGCCAAGCCACACCGGTCAACCGGGTTCCCCCCAAACTGAGAAGAAAACACCGGGCCACCCCAAGTTTTCTTTGCTCCCTTCGAGGGGCGGCTGTCGCAAAGCGCGACAGCCTTGTGGTCTTGTTCTTTCAGCGCTCTACCGTCAGTGCAACGCCCATGCCACCGCCGATGCACAGGCTGGCAATGCCCTTCTTGGCATTGCGACGCTGCATCTCGTGCAACAGCGTCACCAGGATGCGGCAACCCGACGCACCGATGGGGTGCCCGATGGCAATCGCACCACCGTTCACGTTCACCTTGCTGGTGTCCCAACCCATCTCGTTGTTGACTGCACAGGCCTGCGATGCAAAGGCTTCGTTGATCTCGAGCAGGTCGAGATCGCTCGCCTTCCAGCCGGCGCGTTGCAGTGCTTTCTGCGAGGCTGGCACAGGGCCCATGCCCATGATCGACGGATCGAGTGCCACCGTGGCGTAGCTCTTGATGCGTGCCAGCGGCGTGAGGCCCAGCTGGTCGGCTTTCTTGGCCGTCATCACCACCACCCCGGCCGCGCCGTCGTTCAGGCCAGAAGCGTTGCCAGCCGTCACGCCACCGGCCTTGTCGAATGCGGGGCGCAGGCCGGCCAGGGCTTCGGCGCTGGTCTTGCGGTTGATGTATTCGTCGGCCGCAAAGACGATCGGGTCGCCCTTCTTCTGCGCGATGCTGAAGGGAACGATCTCGTCCTTGAACTTGCCGGCATCTTGCGCAGCCGCAGCCTTCTGCTGCGATGCCAGGGCCAGTGCGTCTTGCGCTTCGCGGCTGATGCTGTACTTCTTGGCCACGTTCTCGGCAGTGATGCCCATGTGGTACTGGTTGTACACATCGAGCAAGCCGTCGACGATCATCGAGTCGACGAGCTTCCAATCACCCATGCGCTGGCCGTCACGCGAATTCGGCAGCACGTGGGGCGCCATGCTCATGCTCTCTTGCCCACCGGCGATGACGATCTCGGAGTCGCCATCACGAATGGATTGCGCTGCCAGCATCACCGCCTTGAGGCCGGAGCCGCACACGGCGTTGATGGTCAGCGCCGGCACCGATTGCGGCAACCCGCTCTTGATGACCGACTGGCGCGCCGGGTTCTGGCCCGAGGCGGCCGTGAGCACCTGGCCAAGGATGACCTCGTTGATCTGGTCCCCGGTGAGCTTGGCACGCTTGAGCAGGTCAACGATGACCGCGGCGCCGAGTTCTGGGGCGGGAACCTTGGCAAGGCTTCCGCCGAACTTGCCTACGGCGGTACGGGCGGCTGCAACGATCACGATGTCGGTCATGTGGATTCTCCTGTGATGACGGCGGGTTTGACGAATGTGTTCTCACGCATGCCGCTGCGTCAAGCCTTCTGTTTGACGTAGCGGCCGGGTGCGGGTTCGATGGGTCTGTATTGGCGGTTTCCCGGTGTCTTGGGGGCGGCAATCTGCTTGCCGCCCTGGCTCTTCAGCCAGGCATCCCAGTCGGTCCACCAGCTGCCGGGGTGCTCTATGGCCTTGTCGAACCAAGCTTGCGCAGTTGCGGGCAGTGCCGCGGTGGCGCCGGTCCAGTAGCTGCGCTTCTTCTTGGCGGGCGGGTTGATCACGCCGGCGATGTGGCCCGAGGCGCCCAGCACGAACCGGCATTTGGCGCCCTTGAGCACCTGGGTGTTGCGGTAGGCGCCGTCCCACGGAACGATGTGGTCTTCCTTCGAGCCGTACACATAGGTCGGCACGTCGATCAGCCCGAGGTCGACCTTCTCGCCGCAGACGGTCATCTTGCCCGGCTTGACGAGGTTGTTCTCGAGGTAGGTGTTGCGCAGGTACCAGCAGTACATCGGCCCAGGCAGGTTGGTGCTGTCGCTGTTCCAGTACAGCAGGTCGAAAGGCGGCGGCGTCTCGCCCTTCAGGTAATTGCCGACCACGTAGTTCCACACCAGCTCGTTCGGCCGCAGGGCGCTGAAGGTGGACGCCAGTTCCTGGCCCTTCAGCAGGCTGCCGCCGTTCGGGCTGTCAGGGCCGAGGGTCACCTCGCGCATCTGGACCATGGCTTCATCGACGAAGAGATCGAGCACCCCGGTGTTGGCGAAGTCGAGGAAGGTGGTCAGCAGTGTCATGCTGGCGGCTGGCTTCTCGCCACGCGCCGCCAATATCGCCAGCGCGGTGGCAAGAATGGTGCCGCCCACGCAGAAACCGAGGGTGTTGATCGTCTTGGTGCCGGTGATCTGCTGCACCAGGCCGATCGCCTTGATGGCGGCATCCTCGATGTAGTCGTCCCAGGTCTTCTGCGCCACTTCTTCGTCGGCATTGCGCCAGCTCACCACGAACACCCGGTGCCCCTGCGACACCGCGTGCCGGATCAGCGAGTTCTCGGGCTGCAGGTCGAGGATGTAGTACTTGTTGATGCACGGCGGCACCATCAGCAGCGGCCGCTCGAACACGGTCTTAGTGAGCGGCTTGTATTCGAGCAGCTGGAACAGCTCGTTCTCGAACACCACGCTGCCTTCGGTAGTGGCCACGTTGCGCCCCACTTCAAAGACCGTTTCGTCGGTCTGCGACATGTGGCCCTGCCGCAGGTCGCCCAAAAGGTGCTGCAGGCCTTGGCTGATGCTCTCGCCCTTGGTCTTCAGCGCCAGTTCCATCGCTTCGGGGTTGAGCGGCAGGTAGTTGCTCGGGGCCGCGGCAGCCACCCATTGCTGCACGGCAAAGCGCAGGCGCTCGCGGGTCTTCTCATCGCCTTGAACGCTGTCGGCCATCTTCGCCAGCGTGCGGGCGTTCAAGAGGTAAAGCTGCGCCATGAAGGCGGCAGACGGATTCTTGGTCCACGAGGGGTCGGCGAAGCGCTTGTCATTCAGCGCCACAGGCACCTTGTCGGCCGAAGCGCCCACCATGCCGTTCCACAGCTCGGTGGCCTGCTTCACGTAGTCGCTCTGCAAGGCGTCGAGCGCCGGCAGCGGCACGTTCAAGCTCGACAGCGACTTGACGAGCTCGCCGACCGTGGCGCCGTAGGCTTGGGCGGCCTCGGTGTTGGCGGCGAATGCCTCGGTCGCCGATTTCGGCGTCGATGTCCTGTTTTTCATATGTCTCCCATCTGGCCGGCCCGACCTGCCGCGGGCGGCCTGTCTCTAAAGTGTGCCTCTGTCATGTCACCATTGTCATGACTAAGCTCATGCATCGATAAAAATGTATCTCGTCGCGATCGCCTGGATGTTTGTGGTCGTATTGATGGCCGCAGCCGAGGCCATGAGCCCGATCGGCAGTGTGCTGGGCGCGCTGATCACGCTCGCGCTATACGGCGTGCTGCCGCTGTCCATCGTGCTCTACGTGATGGGCACACCCTTGCGGCGGCGAGCGCGCCTGGCAGCCGAGATGCAGGCGGCCGCAGACGCGGCATCAGCGCAGCCAGACGGCAGCGGCCATGCGGCCGGTGACACCATCGCGGCGGAACGAAAAGAACCGTGACCGGTCTTCGACGGTGCACCACGTGCCACCGCCCACGCTCAGAACGCCCGCCGCAGCCAGGCGGTCGCGCGCCAGCAGCGGCAGGTTGGCCAGCCACTTCCCCGGCCGGAGTGGCCTGAAGCGCAGCGGGTCGGCCAGCGCAGGGTCGACACCGAAGCCCTCGAGCACATCGGCACCCACCTCGAACGCATTCGGGCCGATGCAGGCCCCGAGCCAGCACTGAACTTGCGCCGGCTCGCAGGCCGCGGCTTCGCAGACGCCGCGCAGCGTCGCTTCGGCCACGCCGCCCGCCAAGCCACGCCAGCCGGCGTGCGCGGCGCCGACCGCGCCCGGTGCAGCAAACAGGATGGGCAGGCAATCGGCCACCTGCACGGTGCAGGCAATGCCGCGCTCCGTCGTGACGC
This sequence comes from Rhizobacter sp. P2_G4, assembly GCF_056403575.1. NCBI lineage: Bacteria > Pseudomonadati > Pseudomonadota > Betaproteobacteria > Burkholderiales > Sphaerotilaceae > Rhizobacter > Rhizobacter sp. P2_G4. The sequence continues at coordinate 243,334 of NZ_JBFUFG010000007.1, forward strand.
AGGCATCGGCTTCGGCCGTCGGCAAAGTCAGGTGCTCCCTCGTCAGACGCAGCACGCGCGTGCCATGCACCTGCTTCATGAACACCGGCGCGGCACCGAGTGCCTGCTGGAACAGCTCGCGATGACGTGCCACGCGTTGCGGGTCGTCGTTGACCGCGATGCCGAGATTGAAGCTGTCCCAGGGCGCGGGGCTCGTGCCCCCGGCGCGCGTGCTCATCACACTGGCCACGCCAGGCACGTTCCAGTGGGCTTGCAGCCAGTCAGCGTGCATCGGCATCCGGGCAGGCCGCAGGGTGCGCATTGGCGAAGGCCGGCAGCGCCGAGCACTCGCCGAAGATGCGCATCACCTCGGGCACATGGTCGAGTCGGCAGGAGAACCGCTGGGCGTTGAAGATCTGCGGCACCAGCACCGCGTCGGCCAGCGTCGGCGCATCGCCATGGCAGAAGCGGCCGGTGGCGGGGTTGCCCGCAAGCTGCCGCTCCACCGTGGCAAGCCCGTCCTCCACCCAGTGCCGCAGCCAGCGCATCTTTTCGTCTTCGCTGACCTTCATCTCGTCGACCAGGTAGCGCAGCACACGCAGGTTGTTGAGCGGGTGGATCTCGCAGGCGATGTCGAGCGCGATCGCCCGCACCCGCGCGCGGCCCAAGGCGTCGGCCGGCAGCAACGGCGGCTCCGGGTAGGTCTCTTCCAGGTACTCGATGATGGCCAGCGACTGCGAAATGAGCGCGTCGCCATCCTTGAGCAACGGCACCAGCCGCGTAGCAGATAGGTCACTGAACGGCGCCTGCACCTGCTCCCCCTTCACCAGGTGAATCGGGCGGTAGTCGTAGGGCAGGCCTTTCAAACCGAGCGCGATGCGCACCCGGTATGAGGCCGACGATCGGAAGTAGCTGTACAGCTCCATCATGAAGACACGGGCCGAGCGCCGGGCCGCTCCCAAGCCGGCCCGTACCCTCTTGGGGGGGCGGCTGCAGTACTCTGCGGACGAGGGGCTGTCATCACCCGCCGACGATCTTCACGCGCATGGACCCTACGCCGTCGATCTGTGCATGCAGCGAGTCGCCTTCGAGCACGGCCGCAACGCCCTCCGGTGTGCCGCTGTAGATCAGGTCGCCGGGTTGCAGGTCCCATGCAGTCGAGAGCTGCTCGATCACTTCGGGCACGCTCCAGATCAGCTTGCCGATCACACTGTGCTGGCGCTTCGCGCCATTCACGTCGAGCGAAATGCGTGTCGCCGCGTTGATGTAGCACTGGGCCGCCGGACGGATGGCGCCGATCGGTGCCGACTGCTCGAAGCCTTTACCAGCATCCCAGGGCCGGCCCTGCTTCTTGGCTTCGCCCTGGATGTCCCGACGCGTCATATCGAGCCCCACGGCATAGCCGTACACATGGCTCATCGCATCGGCGGCCTTGATGTCGCTGCCGCCCTTGCCGATGGCCACGACGAGCTCCACTTCATGGTGCAGATCGCGCGTGAGGCTCGGGTAGCGCATCTCGCCGACCTGGTCTTCGGTCACCGGGAGGATCGCATCGGCCGGCTTCATGAAGAAGAACGGCGGCTCACGACCGCTGTGGCCCATCTCGATGGCGTGGTCGACGTAGTTGCGACCCACGCAATAGATGCGGTGCACGGGGAACACCGCCCCAGGTTCAGCGCCCACCACGGGCACGGCGGGAACGCGGGGAACAGGCACGACGTAGCTCATCGAAAAACGCTCCATGGCAAAGGTCAAGGGATGCGTTCGATGATGCCACGCGGCCATGTGAAATGTTGAGCCGGAGCTTGCGAACATGGATTCGCATGGGTGCCCGGCGACTGGCCCTAAACTGCCCGCCATGTCCATGTTTCAGCCGCGCAGCATCAAGCATTGCAGGGCCTGTGGGTCACCGGTGGTGTACTCAACCCCTGCAGACGACAACCGAGATCGCGCGACTTGCACCGTCTGCACGACCATTCATTACGAAAACCCGCTGAACGTGGTGGGCACTCTGCCGGTGTGGCAAGACAAGGTGCTGCTCTGCCGCCGCAACATCGAGCCGCGCTACGGCTTCTGGACGCTGCCCGCCGGCTTCATGGAGCTCGGCGAAACCACCGAGCAAGGCGCCATCCGCGAAACCGTCGAAGAAGCTGGTGCGCGCGTCGAGCTGCAAGGCCTCTACACGCTGCTCAACGTGGTGCGGGTCGGCCAACTGCACTTGTTCTATCGGGCGCGCCTGCTCGACACCGACTTCGCGCCCGGCCCGGAGAGCATCGAGGCCCAGCTGTTTGCCGAACACGAAATTCCCTGGGACGACCTTGCCTTCCGCACCGTGAGGGAAACCCTGAAACGCTTCTTCGAAGACAGGCAACGAGGTCAATTCGGACTACATTGCGCCGATATTGGCTGACCAGCCTCATTCCTGAAGCTGCGCCTCGCACATGTCCGACACCGCTCAAGTCCCGCCCGCCACGCCACCTGCTCCTCCGGCCGCAGCGCGCCCCGCCGCAACGGGCGCGACCACGCACCTGCGCGAAGACCTGATCAACCCCGACCCGCTGCTCGACTGCCTGGTCGAGGTGTGCCGGCTGCACGGCCAGGCAGCGTCGCGCGCTTCACTGTCGGCCGGCCTGCCACTGGGCAAGGACGGCAAGCTGGGCGGCAAGGCACTGCTCACGCTCGACCTCGCCGAGCGCGCCGCCGCGCGTGCAGGCCTGTCGGCAAAGCTGCAGCGCCTGCCGCTCGCGCGTGTCGACAACGCCGCGTTGCCGGCCATCCTGATCCTGAAAGACAACCACGCCTGCGTGCTGATGGGCTGGGACGCGGCCGGCACCACCGCCCGCGTGCTGCTGCCCGAGACCGCGCAAGGCTCCATCAGCATGCCGCGCGCCGATCTCGAAGCGCGCTACACCGGCGTGGCGCTGTTCGTGCGCCCGCATTTCCGCTTCGATGCGCGCACACCCGAAGTGCGCAGCGTCGCGGCAAGGCACTGGTTCTGGAGTGCCCTGCTGGAGCAGCGCTTCGTCTACCGCGACGTGCTGTGGGCTGCGCTGCTGATCAACTTCTTCGCCCTCGCCTTCCCGATGTTCAGCATGAACGTCTACGACCGCGTGGTGCCCAACAACGCCACCGAGACGCTGTGGGCGCTGTCGGTCGGCGTCTTCATCATCATGTGCGCCGACGTGTTCATGCGCCAGCTGCGCAGCCACTTCGTCGACGAGGCCAGCGCACGCATCGACGTGCAGATCTCGGCCACGCTGATGGAGAAGGTGCTCGGCATGAAGCTCGAGAACCGGCCCGAGTCGGTGGGCTCGTTCGCCTCCAACCTGCGCGGCTTCGAGCAGGTGCGCGACTTCATCGCCTCGAGCACCGTCACCGCGCTGATCGACCTGCCTTTCGCGCTGATCTTCGTCGTCGTGCTGGCGTGGATCTCGCCCTGGCTCGCTGTGCCGGTGGTGGTGGTGTTCGCCGTCATCCTGGTGATGGGCTACGTGCTGCAGTTTCGCCTGCACGAGCTGTCGCAGACCACCTACCAGGCCTCGGCACAGCGCAACGCCACGCTGATCGAAAGCCTGACCGGCATCGAGACCATCAAGTCGCTGGGCGCCGAGAGCGTGATCCAGGCGCGCTGGGAGCGGGCCAACCTGTTCCTCTCGCGCACCAGCGTGCGCATGCGTGCGCTGTCGTCGTCGGCCACCTACCTCACCGGCTGGCTGACGCAGGCGGTCACGGTCTCGATGATCGTCATCGGCGTCTACCTCATCAGCCAGCGCGAGCTGACCATGGGCGCGCTGATCGCCTCGAGCATGCTGGCAGGTCGCGCGCTGGGGCCGGCCGGGCAGATCGTCGGCCTGCTGATGCAGTACCAGGGTGCACGCACGGCGATGGAGTCGCTCAACAAGATCATGGAAAAACCGGTCGAGCGGCCGGTCGGCGAGAGCCTCATTCACCGCCCGGTGCTGCGCGGCGACATCGAATTCCGCAACGTCAAATTCGCCTACCCCAACCGGCAAGACGTGGCGCTCGACGGCCTCAGCTTCAAGATCAATGCCGGCGAGCGCGTGGCGCTCATCGGCAAGGTGGGCTCGGGCAAGTCAACGGTCGAGCGGCTCATCATGGGCCTGTACCAGCCCACCGACGGCGCCGTGCTGCTCGATGGCATCGACCTGCGCCAGTTGGACCCAGCCGACGTGCGCCGCAACCTGGGCTACGTGTCGCAGGACGTGACGCTCTTCTACGGCACGCTGCGCGAGAACATCACCTTCGGCCTGCCCTATGCCGACGACTCCGCGGTGGTGGCCTCCGCCGAACTGGCCGGCATGACGGGCTTCATCAACCGCCACCCACGCGGCTTCGACATGCCGGTGGGCGAGCGCGGCGAATCGCTCTCGGGCGGCCAGCGCCAGGGCATCGGCCTCGCCCGGGCGGTGCTGCACAACGCCCCCATCCTGCTGCTGGACGAACCCACCAGCGCGATGGACTTCTCCACCGAAGCGCAGATCACGCAGAACATCACCCACTTCGCGCACAACAAGACGGTGGTGCTGGTGACCCACCGCACCTCGCTGCTGGCCATGGTGACGCGCGTGATCGTGATCGACGGCGGCAAGATCGTGGCCGACGGCCCGCGGGACCGCATCATGGAAGCTCTGTCAACGGGCCGCATTGCCCGAGCCGCCTGACATGGACGCCGAAGTCAAACCCACCAACAGCCAGCCCGAGGGCCGCACGCACGGCTTGCTGTTCGCCGCGGGTCGCCGCATCCTCGCGGTGCTGGAGAAGCTGCGCCTGTTGCTGGCTCCCATCTCCAACCGCCTGCTCGGCAGTGCGGCCACCGACGCGCAGGCCAACCAGGCGGGCTTCCGCAGCTTCGAGCAAGAAGCCGAAGAGGTGATGACGCGCAACCAGACCCAGCGCGCGCAGAAGATCGTGCGCGCCTCGGTGTTGATCCTCGTGCTGCTCATCGTGTGGGCCGGGCTTGCGCATGTGGACGAGGTAACGCGCGGCGAAGGCAAAGTCATTCCCTCGCGGCAGCTGCAGGTGCTGCAGTCGCTGGACGGCGGCGTGGTCTCCGAGATCCTGGTTCGCGAAGGCGAGGTCGTCGAGGCCGGCCAGTTGCTGCTGAAGGTCGACGAGACGCGCGCCACGTCAGGTGTGCGCGAGAGCGCAGCGCAAGGCTTTGCACTGCGCGCCCGGCAGGCGCGGCTGAGGGCGCTGGCTGACGGCGCTGCTTTCCAGCCGCCGGCGATGGGCAGCGATCCCGAGGAAGCGCGCATCCTGCAGGGCGAGCTGGCGCTGTACCAAGCCCGGCAGTCCGAGTTGTCGACCATGCTGTCGATCAACAACCAGCAGCTGCGTCAACGCGAGCAAGAGCTGGCCGAGATGCGCTCGCGCAAATCGTCGGCCGAGCGCGCGCTCGACCTCGGCCTGCAAGAACTTGCCAAGACCAAACCGCTGCTGGCCTCCGGCGCGGTGAGCGAGGTCGACATCCTGCGGCTCGAGCGCGAGACATCGCGCAGCCGTGGCGAGTCCGAGCAGGCCAGTGCCCAGATCGCCCGCGTGCAGGCCGCCATCGGCGAAGCCCAGCGCAAGATCCAGGAGACCGAGATCGCGTTCCGCAATGAGGCCCGCAAGGAGCTGGCCGAGGTGGTCGGCAAGCTGAACGCACTGAACGAAGGCCAGGTCGCGCTGACCGACAAGGTGACCAAATCGCAGGTGAAATCACCGGTGCGCGGCCGCGTGCAGCGCCTGCTGGCCAACACTGTGGGCGGCGTGGTGCAGCCCGGCAAGGACATCGTCGAGATCGTGCCGCTCGACGACCAGCTGGTGGTCGAAGCGCGCATGGCGCCGAAAGACATCGCCTTCATCCGCCCCGACCAGAACGCCACCGTCAAGTTCACCGCCTACGACTTCTCCATCTACGGAGGGCTCGATGCCAAGGTGGAAAACATCAGCCCCGACACCGTCGTCGACGAGCGCGGCAATGCCTTCTACCTCGTGCGGGTGCGCACCACGCACGCCAACTTCAGCGAGAAGCTGCCGATCATCCCGGGCATGACCGCCGAGGTCGATGTGCTCACCGGGCAGAAGACGGTGCTGACCTACCTGCTGAAGCCAGTGCTCAAGGTCAAGGCCTACGCGCTGCGGGAGCGCTGAGCCCGGGCGCCCTGCCGCCAGGGCAGCCCATCCGCCTCCAGGCACCTACAAGCCCACGCGGGCCGCAGTTCGACCTCTGCATGACGCGTAATTCGACGCGGCAACTTGGCACGCATGCACCATCTGTTTCCGATCGTTTCAGGCAACAGCAGCCGAAACGGCGGCCTCAAGTTTCAGAAAAACCCGCCGATAACAGTTTCAGGCGGATTCCGTACCGCGCTTTCAAGCTCCCGAGCCAGCCCCTTATTCCACATCAAGTGGGCCCGTACGGTGACTCAGTTCACACAAGACCGAGCTTCCAGATGACTTAAGGAGTACGTCCTCCCGTATCCTCCTTGGCACTCTGAGTGGTATTCCGACCAAGGTTTTGCACATGCCCACCATCATTCAAACCATCAACGGCAAAGTCACCGGACTTTGGGGCTCGGCCTTGCGTCGCACGCCCACCGGAAAGCTCTTGGCCTTGAAGATGGGAGACGAAGTCAACAAGGGCGACGTGATCCTGACCACCCAGGACGGCATCGTGATGCTGACGGGCGATGCCGACGCCCCGCGTGTTGCCGAAGCCGCCAAACCAGGCAGCGCCGACACCGACATCGATCGCGTAATCGCCGAGCTGAACCAGCCTGACGCCCTCACCGCCCCGGCCGCCGGTTTGAACGGTGGCGACAGCGGAGGCCTCACCCCCGGCCTGCGCGTCGGCCGCATCTCTGAATCGGTGAGCGCAGCCCAGTTCACCGAAACGGCCGACACGCTTCAGCGCACGGCCTTCGTCGAACGCACCGCCGTCCCAGAAGACAAGCTCAACCAGTCTGCTCCCGCGCTGGCCAATTCCAGCGACATCGCCGCCGCCGAGGAAGGTGCCCCGGTCAGCCTGGGCCTGAGGCAACCCACCGGCAATGGCGCCATCACCATCGTGGTGAAAGACGTGCCGCTCATCGGCACCATCGTCAAAGCCGACGGCACCGTCGTCACGCCCGGCACCACGCTGCAGCCCTCTGACCTGCCCGGCCTGCACTACGTGCCGCCGGCCGACTACAACGGCACCGCGCCGGTCGGCGACTTCAGCTACACCGTCACCAACGGCAACAGCACGACCACGGGCACCACGACGATTGCGCTGTCGACCGTCAACGACCTGCCCGACGCCACCGCCGGCACTGCCACCGGTGCCGAAGACAGCACGCTGCCGATCTCGCTTGGCGGCACCGATTCAGACGGCTCCATCACCGGCGTTCGCATCACCAGCATCCCCGCCGGCGCCACCGTGCTGCTGGCCGACGGCACGACCGTCGTCACCGCCGGCCAGACGCTCACCCCCGGCCAGGCTGCCACGCTGCTGTACCAGCCAGCGCCCGATTTCAACGGCGGCGGCGCACTGAGCTTCGTCGTGATCGACAACGACGGCGGCGTCTCTGCACCGGCTTCGCTGCAGATCAACGTCACCCCGGTCAACGACCCACCGGTCGGCCAGGTCGACCTCGCGACCACGCCTGAAGACACCGCGCTCAACGGCAACCTGCTGGCCAACGACACCGATGTCGACGGCCCGGCTCTCAGCGTCACCCAATACAGCATCAACGGCGTGGCCCACGCGACCGGCACGGCCACGGCCCTGCCGGGCATCGGCACGCTCCTGATCAACAGCGACGGCAGCTACGTCTTCACGCCGGCCGCCAACTACAACGGCCCGGTGCCGGCCACCACCTACACGGTGAGCGACGGCAGCGCCGCGTCCACCTCCACGCTGTCGATCAACGTCGGCGCGGTCAACGACGCCCCGGTCGCCGTCGACGACGTGGCTTCCACCGCCATCAACACGCCGGTCACCATCGACGTGCGAGCCAACGACACCGATGCCGACGGCGACGCGCTCACCGTCAGCAACCCGGTGCTGGCCAACCCCGCGCAAGGCACGGTCTCGCTTGATACGAATGGCCAGCTCCTGTTCACCCCGGCGAACAACTTCACCGGGCCGGTCAGCATCACCTACACCGTCACCGACCCGTCGGGCGCGGCAGACACTGCGAACGTCACCATCAACGTGGGCAGCAACACGCCACCCACCGGCACCGACAGCACCCAGACGCTTGCCGAAGACGGCTCGCACACCGTTTTGGCCAGCGAATTCGGCTTTGCCGACGCCGACGCCGGCCAGACCTTCGCCAATGTGCGCATCGACACGTTGCCCGCCGGCAGCCTGACGTTGAACGGCAACCAAGTCGTCGCGGGCCAAGTGATCTCCATCGCCGAGATCACCGCTGGCCACCTCGTGTTCACGCCAGCGGCCGATGCCAACGGCGCGCCACTCACCAGCCTGAGCTTCTCGGTGCAAGACAGCGCCGGCGCTTTCGACACTGCGTCCAACACGCTGAGCTTCAACGTGACGCCGGTCAGCGACGCCCCGGTGGCAACGGCCGACGTGGTCAACACACCCGAAGACTCGCCGATCAACTTCGACCCGCGCGTCAACGACACCGATGCCGATGGCCAGACGCTCGGCATCGTCTCGGTCGGTGGCCAGCCCATCGCCGTTGGCACGCCCGTCGTGCTGCCGCAAGGCACCGTCTCGCTCAACGCAGACGGCACCCTCACCTTCACCCCGGCGCCGAACTTCAACGGCCCGGTGAACGTGCCCTACACGGTGAGCGACGGCAGCACGCTGTCTTCGTCGACCATCACCATCAACGTGGCACCGGTCAACGATGCACCTGTCGCGAACGACGACACCATCTCGACCCCGATCAACACGCAGGTGAGCATCGACGTGCGCGGCAACGACAGCGATGTCGACGGCGACCTGCTGACTCCGAGCAACCCCGTGCTGGCCAACCCGGCGCAGGGCACCGCCAGCTTCGACTCGAACGGCCAGCTCGTTTACACGCCAGCCACCAACGTGACCGGCCCGGTGGTCATCACCTACACCGTGACCGACCCGTCCGGCGCGAGCACCACCGCCACCGTCACCGTGAACGTCGGCGCCAACACGCCGCCGGCCGGTGCCGACGGCACGCACACGATCAGCGAAGACACCGCCTACACCCTGCAGACCGCCGACTTCGGCTTCAGCGACGGCGATGCCGGCCAAGGCTTCGCCGGCGTGCGCATCGACACGCCGCCCACCGCGGGCACGCTGACACTGAACGGCACACCGGTCGCGGCCGGCACCGTGGTTTCGGCCGCCGACATCGCGGCTGGCCACCTCGTCTTCACGCCGGCTCCCAACGGCAACGGCGCTGCCTATGCCGGCATCGGCTTCAGCGTGCAAGACAGCGCGGGTGCCTTCGACCCGGCGCCCAACACCATCGGCTTCAACGTCACGCCGGTCAACGATGCACCGGTCGCGAACGACGACCTGGCTTCGACCGCGATCAACAACGCGGTGCTGATCGACGTCAAAGCCAACGACACGGACCCGGACGACGCCGCTGCGCAGCTGACCGTCTCCAGCCCCACCATCGACCCGAGCAAGGGCACCGTCACCGTCGACGCGTCGGGCCAGCTGCTGTTCACCCCCGCCACCAACGTGAGCGGGCCGGTGACCATCACCTACACGCTGACCGACCCCTCGGGCCTCAGCGACACCGCCACGGTCACCGTCAACGTGGGCAGCAACACGCCGCCGACCGGTGCCGACTCGGTGCACACCATCACCGAGGACACGAGCTACACCGTGTCCACCGCCGACTTCGGCTTCACCGATGCCGACGCCGGCCAGACCCTGGCCGCCGTGCGCATCGACAGCCTGCCGCCCTACGGACAGCTGCAACTCAACGGCAACCCGGTCGCTGCAGGCGCCGTGATCTCCGCCGCCGAAGTGGCCGCGGGCCATCTGCAAATGGTGCCGGGTCCCAACGAGAACGGCGCGCCCTACGGCAGCTTCACCTTCAGCGTGCAGGACAGCGCCGGCGGCTTCAGTGCAGCGCCCAACACGCTCACGCTTTACGTCGCGCCGGTCGACGACACACCGATCACCAACCCCGACACCGTCAATGCCGTCGAAGACACGGCGGTCACCTTCGACCCACGCCTCAACGACACCGACGTCGAGTTCCAGACCCTGACGATCACCCAGGTCGCAGGCCAGCCCATTGCCGTGGGCACGCCCGTCGTGCTGCCGCAAGGCACGGTCTCGCTGAACGCAGACGGCACGCTGACCTTCACACCGGCGTCCAATTTCAACGGGCCGGTGAACTTCCCGTACACCGTGACCGACGGCTCATCCACGTCCACGGCGAACATCACGGTCAACGTGGCGCCGGTGAACGACGCCCCGGTGGCCAGTGCTGACACCGTGACTGCGATCGAAGACCAGCCCGTCACCTTCGACCCGCGCGTCAACGACACCGACGTCGATGGCCCCGCACTGACGATCACCCAGATCGCCGGCCAGCCCATCGCCATCGGCTCGCCCGTCACCCTGTCGCAAGGCACGGTCTCGCTGAACGCTGACGGCACGCTGACCTTCACACCGGCAGCCGACTTCAACGGCCCGGTTTCGATTCCCTACACCGTGAGCGACGGCTCCACGCCGGTCACCTCGACCATCACCGTCAACGTCGCAGCCACGCCCGACGCGGCAGTTGTCACTGGCCCGCTCACGGGCTCCGTCACCGAAGACGGCACGCTGACCAGCACCGGCACGCTCACCGTCACCGATGCGGACGGCCCTGCCGAATCGAGCTTCATAGCACAGAACGGCACGCCCGGAACCTACGGCAGCTTCACGCTGACCAGCACCGGCACCTGGACGTATTCGCTCAACAACGCTGCCGCCAATGTGCAGGCACTGGCCGGCGGCACCAGCGTTGACGAGACCTTCTCCATCACAACCGCCGACGGCAGTACGCGCAGCGTGGTCGTGACCGTCAACGGCACGAACGACGCCCCCGTGGCCGTGGCCGACACCGGCACCGCCACCGAAGACACGCCGCTGACCGGCAGCGTGCTCGCCAACGACAGCGACGTCGACACCGGCAGCGCCCTCGCGGTGACTCAGTTCGTCGTCAACGGCACCACCTACAACGCGGGCCAGACGGCAGCGCTGCTGCAGGGTAACCTGACGATCGGCGCCAACGGCAGCTACACCTTCACGCCCGCCGCCAACTACAACGGCACCGTGCCGGTGGCCACCTACACGCTGAGCGACGGGACGACGACAAGCACCGGCGCGCTCACGCTCGCAGTGACTGCGGTGAACGACGCCCCCGTCGCCCAGAACGACAGCGCCACGTTGAACGAAGACACCGTCAACACCGGCAACGTCGCTACGAACGACAACGATGTCGACGGCGATACGCTGACGGTCACGCAGTTCGTGATCAACGGCAACACCTATGCCGCCGGCCTGACCGCCACGCTGCCGCAAGGCACGCTGACCATCGCGACCAACGGCGACTACACCTTCACGCCGGCGGCCAACTACAACGGCCCCGTGCCGGTGGCCACCTACACGCTGACCGACGGCCAAGTGAACACCACCGCCACGCTCGCGCTGAGCGTGACACCGGTTGCCGACGTGCCCGTTGCCAACGACGACACGGCCTCGACCTCCATCAACACGCCGATCACGGTCGACGTGCGCAACAACGACACCGACGGCGACCACGACACGCTGACCGTCAGCAACCCGCTGCTGGTGAACCCGGCCCAGGGCACGGTGACGGTCGACGCCACCGGCCACCTCGTCTTCACACCCGCCAACAACTTCAGCGGCGCGGTGCAGATCACCTACACCGTCACCGACCCGAGCGGCCTGAGTGACACCGCAACGCTGACTGTCAACGTCGGCACCAACACGGCGCCCACCGGCGCCGATGCCGCACGCACGATCGCCGAAGACACCAGCTACACGGTGCAGTCCAACGACTTCGGCTTTGCCGACACCGACGCCGGCCAGACGCTGATCAACGTGCGCATCGACGCCGTGCCCGCTGTGGGCACGCTGCTGCTCAACGGCAGCCCGGTGGTTGCCGGCCAGGTGATCTCGGTCGCCGAGATCAACGCCGGCCACCTGGTATTCACTCCCGCAGCCGATGCCAACGGCACCAACTACGCCAGCGTCAACTTCAGCGTGCAAGACAGCGCCGGCGCCTTTGACACCGCACCCAACGCGCTGAGCTTCAACGTGACGCCGGTCGGCGACACCGCCGTCATCACCGCAGGCTCCGGTGCCGTCACCGAAGACAGCGCCGTCAACGGTGCCGGCCAACTCACGACCGCCGGCACGCTCTCCGTCACCGACCCGGACGCAGGCGAAGCCGCGTTCCAGCCGCAGGCCTCGACGGCCGGCAGCTATGGCAGCTTCACGCTCGGGGCGAACGGCGCCTGGTCGTACGCAGCGGCAAACAACAGCCCCGCGATCCAGGCCCTTGGCACCGGCCAGACCCTGACCGAGACCTTCACGGTTCGCAGCGTCGACGGCACGACGTCGAGCGTCATCGTGACGATCAACGGCACCAACGATGCCGCTGTGATTTCCGCCGGCACGGGCAGCATCACCGAAGACGTGGGCGTGGTCGGCGGCACCCTGTCCACCGGCGGCACGCTCACGGTCACCGATGTCGACACCGGCGAAGCCACGTTCCAGGCGCAGGCCGCGACCGCAGGCACCTACGGCAACTTCACGCTCGGCGCGAACGGCGCGTGGACCTACACCGCAGCCAACAACAACGCTGCGATCCAGGCACTCGGCGCGGGCCAGACGCTCACCGAGACCTTCGCGGTGAAGAGCGCCGACGGCACCTCATCGAACGTCATCGTCACCATCAACGGTACTAACGATGTCGCCGTGATCTCTGCCGGCACCGGCAGCGTGACCGAAGACACTGCCATCGACGGTGCAGGCCAGCTCGCCACCGGCGGCACGCTCACCGTGACGGATACGGATGCAGGCGAAGCCAGCTTCCAGGCCCAGCCCTCGACCGCTGGCGCCTACGGCACGTTCACGTTGGGCGCCAACGGCGCATGGACCTACACGGCTGCGAACAACAACGCCTCCATCCAGGCACTCGGCACCGGGCAGACGCTGACTGAGACCTTCACGGCCAAGAGCACCGATGGCACCAGCTCGTCCGTCGTTGTCACCATCAACGGCACCAATGACGTCGCCGTCATCTCCTCGGGCACCGGCAGCGTCTCCGAAGACACCGCCGTCAATGGCGCGGGCGACATCACCACAGGCGGCACGCTGACGGTCACCGATGTCGACGCAGGCCAATCCACCTTCCAGGCACAGACCGGTACTGCCGGCGCCTACGGCACCTTCACGCTGGGCACCAACGGGGCGTGGACGTACATGGCGGCCAACAGCAACGCCGCTATCCAAGCCCTGGGCTCGGGCCAGACGCTCACCGAGACCTTCAGCGTCAAGAGCGTCGATGGCACCTCGTCGAACGTCATCGTCACCATCAACGGCACCAACGATGTCGCTGTCATTTCTTCCGGCACGGGCAGCGTCACCGAAGACGTCGGCGTGCTCGGCGGCAACATCTCGACCAACGGCACCTTGACGGTCACCGACACCGACATAGGCGAATCGACTTTCCAGGCCCAACCCTCGACGACCGGCGCCTACGGCAGCTTCACCCTCAACGCCGCTGGCGCGTGGACCTACACCGCCAACAACGGCAACCCCGCCATCCAGGCGCTCGGCGCCGGCCAGACGCTCACCGAGACCTTCACGGTCAAGAGCGCTGACGGCACCAATTCCTCCGTCGTCGTCACGATCAACGGCACCAACGATGTCGCCGTGATCTCTTCCGGCACCGGCAGCGTGACCGAAGACGTCGGCGTGGTCGGCGGCAACATCTCGACCAGCGGCACGCTCACGGTCACCGATGCGGACACCGCGCAGGCGAGCTTCCAGGCCCAGACTTCGACCGCTGGCGCCTAYGGCAGCTTCACGCTGGACGCCAATGGCGCCTGGACATATTCCGCCGCAAACAACAGCGCAGCGATCCAGTCGCTCGGCACCGGCCAGACGCTGACCGAGACCTTCACGGTCAAGAGCGTCGACGGCACCAGCTCATCCGTCGTTGTCACCATCAACGGCACCAACGATGTCGCCGTCATCTCTGCGGGTACCGGTGCAGTCACCGAAGACACCGGCGTGGTCGGCGGGAACATCGCCACCTCCGGCACGCTCACCGTGACGGATGCGGATGCGGGCCAAGCCGGCTTCCAGGCCCAGACTTCGACCTCTGGCGCGTACGGCAGCTTCACGCTCGACGCGAACGGCGCGTGGACCTACACCGCCAACAACGCCAACCCGGTGATCCAGGCGCTCGGCACGGGCCAGACACTGACCGAGACCTTCAGCGTGCAGAGCGCTGACGGTACCAGCTCGTCCGTTGTCGTCACCATCAACGGCACGAACGATGCGGCCGTCATCTCGTCGGGCACCGGTACCGTCACCGAAGACGCCAACGTGATCGGTGGCAACATCGCCACCTCCGGCACCTTGACCGTCACCGACGTCGACGCCGGCCAAGCGACGTTCCAGGCACAGCCTGGAACCGCTGGCACCTATGGCACGTTCACGCTCGGCACCAATGGTGCGTGGACGTATACCGCGGCAAACAACAACGCAAGCATCCAGGCCCTTGGCGCCGGCCAGACGCTCACCGAGACTTTCACGGTCAAGAGCGCTGATGGCACCAGCTCGTCCGTCGTCGTCACGATCAACGGCAGCAACGACGTGGCCGTCATCTCCTCGGGTACCGGCGCAGTCACCGAAGATGCCAACGTGGTCGGCGGGAACATCGCGACCTCCGGCACCTTGACCGTCACTGATGTCGACGCGGGCCAGGCGGCATTCCAGGCACAGCCATCGACCGCTGGCGCCTACGGCACCTTCACGCTCGACGCCAATGGCGCGTGGACCTATACCGCGGCGAACAACAACGCCAGCATCCAGGCGCTCGGCACAGGCCAGACGCTGACCGAGACCTTCAGCGTCAAGAGCGCCGACGGCACCAGCTCGTCCGTCGTCGTCACGATCAACGGAACGAATGACGCCGCCGTCATTTCCTCGGGCACGGGAGGCGTCACTGAAGACACCGCCGTCAACGGCGCAGGCAACCTCACGACCGGCGGCACGCTGACCGTCAGCGACGCCGACACCGGCCAGGCGACCTTCCAAGCACAAGCCGGAACCGCAGGCGCCTACGGCACCTTCACGCTGGGCACCAACGGCGCGTGGACCTACACGGCTGCGAACAACAACGCGACCATCCAGGCACTCGGCACGGGCCAGAGCTTGACCGAGACCTTCACGGTCAAGAGCGCCGATGGCACCAGCTCCACCGTCGTCGTCACGATCAACGGCGCGAACGACGTCGCCGTGATCTCGGCCGGCACGGGCAGCGTCACCGAAGACACCAACGTCAACGGCGCGGGCAACATCACCACCGGTGGCACGCTGACCGTCACCGACACCGATGCCGGCCAGGCCAACTTCGAGGCACAGACCGGCACCGTAGGCACCTACGGCAGCTTCACGCTGGCCGCGAACGGCACGTGGGCCTATACCGCCGCCAACAACAACGCCGCGATCCAGGCGCTCGGCGCCGGGCAGTCGCTCACCGAGACCTTCAGCGTCAAGAGCGCTGACGGCACAGCTTCGTCCGTCGTTGTCACGATCAACGGCACCAACGACGTGCCCGTGATCTCCGGCAACTCGGCCGGCACCGTGACCGAAGCCGGTGGCGCGAACAACGCCATCGCCGGCACGCCAAACGCATCGGGCACGCTCAGCGCGGCCGATGTCGACGCCAGCCAATCGACCTTCCAGGCGCCGACCGCCGCCGACCTGAACGGCACCTACGGCAGCTTCAGCTTCAACGCCAGCACCGGCGCGTGGACCTACGCGCTCGACAATGCCCGCGCCGCCACGCAAGGCCTCAACGCCGGCCAGACGGTGCACGACACGCTCACGGTGACGAGCACCGACGGCAGCACCACACGCGTGATCGACGTCACCGTCAACGGCAGCAACGACAACGCCACCATCAGCGGCTCGGCCACCGGCACGGTCACCGAAGCCGGTGGCGTGAACAATGGCACCGCCGGCACGCCCACCGCCTCAGGCACGCTCACCGTGACCGACGTGGACGCCGGCCAGGCCGTCTTCCAGGCGCCGACTGCTGCAAGCCTCAACGGCACCTACGGCAGCTTCACGTTCAACGCATCGACCGGTGCGTGGAACTACACGCTGGACAACACCCGCAGCGCCACGCAGGCGCTGACTGCAGGCCAGGTCGCGCATGACGCGCTCACCGTGACGAGCGCCGATGGCACTGCCACGCAGGTCATTGACGTCACCGTCAATGGCTCGAACGACACCGCGGCCATCGGCGGCACCGCCATCGGCAGCGTCACCGAAGCGGGCGGCGTGAACAACGGCACCACAGGCACGCCAAGCGCATCGGGCACGCTGACCGTGACCGATGTCGATGCCGGCCAGGCCGCGTTCCAGGCACCGGCCAGCCTCGCAGGCACCTACGGCACCTTCACGTTCAACACCAGCAACGGCGCGTGGACGTACGCGCTCGACAACAGCAGCGCCACCACGCAAGCGCTGACCGCGGGCCAGACCGTGCACGACACGCTCAGCGTGAAGAGCAGCGACGGCACCGCCACGCAGATCATCGACGTGACAGTGAACGGCTCGAACGACGCGGCCGCCATCGCCGGCACCGCGACGGGCACCGTCACCGAAGCCGGTGGCGCAAGCAACGGCACAGCGGGCACGTCCAATGCATCCGGCACGCTCGCAGTCAGCGATGTCGACGCAGGCCAGGCCGGCTTCCAGACGCCGGCTAGCTTGGCAGGCACCTATGGCAGCTTCACGTTCAACGCCTCCACCGGCGCCTGGACGTATGCACTCGACAATACCCGCCCTGCCACGCAGGCGCTGGTCGCTGGTCAGACCGTGCACGACACGCTCACCGTCACCAGCACGGATGGCAGCGCCTCGCAGATCATCAACGTCACCGTCAACGGCTCCAACGACGACGCATCGATCGGCGGCACCGCCACTGGCGCGGTAACCGAAGCGGGCGGGCTGAACAACGGCACCGCCGGCAGCCCGAACGCCTCGGGCACGCTGACGGTTGCCGACGTCGACGCCGGCCAGGCTGCATTCCAGACGCCGGCCAGCCTCAACGGCACCTACGGCACCTTCACGTTCAACACCACGACGGGTGCCTGGACCTACGCTCTCGACGACACGCGCGCAGCCACGCAGGCACTCAATGCCGGCCAGACCGCGCACGACGCCATCACCGTGACCAGCGCCGATGGCACCGCTACGCAGATCATCGACGTCACCGTCAACGGCTCGAACGACACCGCCACCATCGGTGGCTCGGCCACGGGCACGGTCACCGAAGCCGGTGGTGTGTCCAATGGCACGACCGGCACGCCGAACGCCTCGGGCACGCTGACCGTCACCGACGTCGACGCCGGCCAAGCCGCGTTCCAGACGCCGGCCAGCCTGAACGGCACCTACGGCACGTTCACCTTCAACGCTGCCAACGGCGCGTGGACCTACGCGCTCGACAACACCCGTGCCGCAACACAAGGCCTCACCGCCGGCCAGATCGTGCACGACACGTTGACGGTCGCCAGCACCGACGGCTCGGCCACCAAGGTGGTCGACGTCACCGTCAACGGCACCAACGACAACGCCACCATCGGTGGCACCAGCACCGGCAACGTCACCGAAGCCGGTGGCGCGAACAACGGCACGGCCGGCACGTCGAGCGCGTCCGGCACGCTGACCGTGGCTGATGTCGACGCCAGCCAGGCCGTGTTCCAGACCCCTTCCAGCTTGGCAGGCACCTACGGCACCTTCACGTTCAATGCCAGCACCGGCGCGTGGACCTACGCGCTCGACGACACGCGCGCAGCCACCCAGGCACTGAACAACGGCCAGACCGCGCACGACACGCTCAGCGTCAAGAGCAGCGACGGCAGCGCCACGCAGATCATCGACGTCACCGTCAACGGCTCGAACGACAACGCCACCATCGGCGGCACCGCCACGGGCACCGTCACCGAAGCAGGTGGCACGAGCAACGGCACGGCGGGTACGCCGAACGCATCGGGCACGCTGACCGTCACCGACGTGGACAACAGCGGCTTCCAGGCTCCTGCGAGCCTGGCCGGTGCCTACGGCAGCTTCACCTTCAACGCTACGACCGGCGCCTGGACATATGCGCTGAACAACAACAGCGCCGCCACGCAGGCGCTCGTCGCCGGCCAGACCGTGCACGACACCCTCAGCGTGAAGAGCGCTGACGGCACCGCCACGCAAGTCATCGACGTGACGGTCACCGGCGCAAACGACAACGCCGCCATCACCGGCACCGCGACCGGCAGCGTCACCGAAGCCGGCGGCGTGAACAACGGCACCGCCGGCACGCCGAACGCATCGGGCACGCTGACCGTAACGGACGTCGACGCCACCCAGGCCGTGTTCCAGACGCCAGCCAGCCTTGCAGGCACCTACGGCACGTTCACGTTCAACACCAGCACCGGTGTGTGGAACTACACGCTCGACGACACCCGCGCTGCCACGCAAGCGCTCGCCGCCGGCCAGAACGTGCACGACACGCTCACCGTCACGAGCGCTGACGGCTCCGCCAGCCAGCTGATCGACGTCACCCTCACCGGCTCGAACGACACCGCTGCCATCAGCGGCACCACATCCGGCAACGTGGTCGAAGCCGGCGGCGCGAACAACGCCACCGCAGGCACACCGACAGCAAGCGGCACGCTCGCCGTGACCGACGTCGATGCTGGTCAAGCTGTGTTCCAGACGCCGGCCAGCCTCAACGGCACCTATGGCACGTTCACCTTCAACGCCAGCACCGGCGCGTGGAACTACACGCTGAACAACAGCAGCACGGCCACGCAAGCGCTGACAGCCGGCCAGACCGTGCACGACACGCTGACCGTGACGAGCTCGGACGGCTCGGCCTCACAGATCATTGACATCACCGTCACCGGTTCGAACGACACCGCCGTCGTCGGCGGTGCGGCCACCGGCAGCGTCACCGAAGCCGGCGGCGTGAACAACGGCACCGCCGGCACGCCGAACACCTCGGGCACGCTCACCGTGACCGATGTCGACGCCAGCCAGGCAAGCTTCCAGACGCCGGCTCCCGCCGCGCTCAACGGCAGCTACGGCAGCTTCACGTTCAACGCCTCTACCGGCGCGTGGACGTATGTGCTCGACGACACCCGTGCCGCCACCCAGGCCCTCTCGGCCAGCCAGGTTGCGCATGACACGCTCACCGTGACCAGCACCGACGGCAGTGTCTCGAAGATCATCGACGTGACCGTCAACGGCACGAACGACAACGCCACGATCGGCGGCACCGCTACGGGCACCGTGGTCGAAGCGGGTGGCACGAGCAACAGCACCGCCGGCACGCCGACCGCAAGCGGCACGCTCACCGTCACCGATGTCGACGCCAGCCAGGCCATCTTCCAGACGCCGACCGCAGCCAACCTCAACGGCACCTACGGCACCTTCACCTTCAACGCCAGCACCGGTGCGTGGAACTACGCGCTCGACGACACGCGTGCGGCCACGCAGGCCCTCACCGCTGGCCAGACCGTGCACGACACACTGACCGTGACGAGCGCCGACGGCACCGCCACCAAGGTGATCGACGTCAGCGTCAACGGCTCGAACGACACCGCGACCGTCGGTGGCACCGCCACCGGCACCGTCACCGAAGCCGGCGGCGCCGCCAACGGCACGGCCGGCACACCGAACGCATCGGGCACGCTGACCGTGACCGACGCGGACGCCGGCCAAGCCGCCTTCCAGACGCCGGCCAGCTTGAACGGTACCTACGGCACCTTCACCTTCAATGCGACGAGCGGTGCGTGGACCTACGCGCTCGACGACACGCGCGCAGCCACCCAGGCCCTGAACGCCGGCCAGACCGTGCACGACACGCTGAGCGTGACGAGCACCGACGGCACGGCCACGCAACTCATCGACGTGACCGTCAACGGCACGAACGACAACGCCGCGATCACCGGAACCGCCACAGGCACCGTCACCGAAGCCGGTGGCGTGAACAACGGCACTGCCGGCACACCGACGGCGGGCGGCACACTGACCGTCACCGATGTGGACAACGGCCAGGCCGTCTTCCAGGCGCCAGCCAGCCTCGCAGGAACCTACGGCACCTTCACCTTCAACACGACGACCGGTGTGTGGAACTACACGCTGAACAACAACAGCGCCGCCACGCAGGCACTGATCGCCGGCCAGACCGCGCATGACACGCTCACCGTGAAGAGCGCCGACGGCACCGCCACGCAGATCATCGACGTGACGGTCACCGGCACGAACGACAACGCCGCCATCACCGGCACCGCGACAGGCAGCGTCACCGAAGCCGGTGGCATCAACAACGGCACCGCGGGCACACCCACAGCCGCCGGCACGTTGAACGTCACCGATGTGGACAACGGCCAGGCGGTGTTCCAGGCACCGGCTGCCGCCAGCCTGAACGGCACCTACGGCACGTTCACCTTCAACACCGCCACCGGCGCGTGGAACTACACGCTCGACAACACCCGCACCGCCACGCAAGCACTGACGGCCGGCCAGACCGTGCACGACACGCTCACCGTGACCAGCAGCGACGGCAGCGCCTCGCAGGTGATCGACGTGAGCGTGAACGGCAGCAACGACACCGCCACCATTGGCGGCACTGCCGCTGGTGCTGTCACCGAAGCGGGTGGCGTGAACAACGGCACCGCGGGCACACCCACGGCCGCCGGGACGCTGAGCGTCACTGACGTGGACAACGGCCAGGCCGTCTTCCAAGCGCCTGCCGCTGCAAGCCTCAACGGCACCTACGGCACCTTCACGTTCAATGCCACCACCGGTGCGTGGAACTACACGCTGAACAACAGCAGCGCGGCCACGCAAGCACTCATCACAGGCCAGACGGCACATGACATGCTGACCGTGACCAGCGCCGATGGCTCGGCTTCGCAGATCATCGACGTCACCGTCACCGGCTCCAACGACACCGCGGCCATCAGCGGCACCGCCACCGGTGCTGTCACCGAAGCCGGTGGCGTGAGCAACGGCACGGCCGGCACGCCGAACGCAGCGGGCACGCTGACCGTGACCGACGTCGACGCCGGCCAGGCGAGCTTCCAGACGCCGGCCAGCCTCGCAGGCACCTACGGCACGTTCACCTTCAACACCACAACCGGTGCCTGGACCTACGCACTGAACAACGGCAGCGCCGCCACGCAGGCCCTGACCGCCGGCCAGACGGTGCACGACACGCTCAGCGTGAAGAGCAGCGACGGCAGCGCCACGCAGGTGATCGACGTGACCGTGACCGGTGCCAACGACAACGCCGCCATCACCGGCACCGCGACAGGCAGCGTCACCGAAGCCGGTGGCATCAACAACGGCACGGCCGGCACACCGAACGCATCGGGCGCGCTGAGCGTGACCGACGTCGACACCAGCCAGGCAAGCTTCCAGACGCCCGCCAGCCTGAACGGCACTTACGGCACCTTCACCTTCAACGCGACGACCGGCGCGTGGACCTACACGCTCGACGATACCCGCGCTGCCACGCAGGCGCTGACCGCCGGCCAGGCCGTGCACGACACGCTGATCGTCACCAGCAGCGACAGCACCGCCACGCAGGCGATCGACGTCACCGTCAACGGCGCCAACGACGCGGCGACCATCGGCGGCGCTGCCACGGGGACCATCACCGAAGCGGGTGGCGTGAACAACGCCGCCGCCGGTACGCCGAACGCATCGGGCACGCTGACGATCACCGATGTGGACAGCGGCCAGGCTGTGTTCCAGGCGCCCACCGCGGCCAGTCTGAACGGCACGTACGGCACCTTCAGCTTCAATGCCAGCACCGGCGCGTGGACCTACGCGCTCAACAATGCCCTCGCGGCCACGCAAGCGCTGAATGTCGGCCAGACCGCGCACGACACGCTCACCGTGACGAGCGCCGACGGCTCGGCCACGAAGATCATCGACGTGACCGTCAACGGCACGAACGACAACGCAGCCATCAGCGGTACGGCCACCGGGACCGTGACCGAAGCCGGCGGGCTGAACAACGCCAGCGCAGGCACGCCGACCGCCACCGGCACGCTGACCGTTGCTGACGTGGATGCTGGCCAGGCTACCTTCCAGGCACCCTCCGCGGCGAGCCTGAACGGCACCTACGGCACGTTCACTTTCAACACCGGCACCGGCGCGTGGAACTACACGCTCGACAACACCCGCAGCGCGACACAAGTGCTGACGGCCGGCCAGACCGTGCACGACACGCTGACGGTGACCAGCAGCGACGGCACGGCCACGCAGGTGATCGATGTCACCGTCAATGGCGCCAACGACAACGCCACGATCGGCGGCACCGGGACCGGCGCCGTCACCGAAGCCGGTGGCCTGAACAACGCCACCGCCGGCACGCCGAACGCATCGGGCACGCTGACCGTCACCGACGTCGACACCGGCCAAGCCGTGTTCCAGGCGCCCGCCGCGGCGAGCCTGAACGGCACCTACGGCACGTTCACCTTCAACGCCAGCAGCGGCGCGTGGACCTACGCGCTGAACAACAGCAGCGCCGCCACGCAGGCGCTGACCGCTGGCCAGACCGTGCACGACACCCTCACCGTCAGCAGCAGCGACGGCAGCACCACCAAGGTCATCGACGTCACCGTCACCGGCACGAACGACACGGCCGTGATCGGTGGCACGGCCACGGGCTCTGTCACTGAAGACGTGGCCGTCAACGGCTCGGGCAACCTCGCCACGGGCGGCACGCTCACGGTGAGCGACGTGGATGCCGGCCAAGCCGCCTTCCAGGCACAAGCCAGCACCGCCGGCACCTACGGCACGTTCACGCTCGCCGCAAACGGTGCGTGGACTTACGCGGCCGCCAACGGCAACGCCACGGTCCAGGCACTCGCCGCGGGTCAGACGCTCACGGAAACCTTCTCGGTTGTCAGCGTCGAGGGCACTGCATCGTCGGTCGTGGTCAACATCAACGGCACCAACGACGCCCCGGTCGCCACCGGCTCGGCGATCACGGGCACCGAAGACACTCCCCTGGTGCTGACCTGGGCCAACTTCGGCGTGACCGATGTGGACACCGCGTCGAGCTCGCTGAGCATCAAGGTCGCCACGCTGCCCGGCGACGGCACGCTGCAGACCTTCAACGGCAGCTCGTGGGTCAACGTGAGCGCCGGCCAGACCATCACCAAGGCCACGGTGGACGCAGGCTCATTCCGCTTCGTGCCGGACAGCAACGAATCGGGTTCCGATGCCTACGGCGGTACCAGCACGGGCAACAAGCAGTCCGACTACGCCAGCTTCACCGTCAAGCCCAACGATGGCACGACCGATGGCAGCGCCGCCACCGTGCGCATCGACATCACGCCGGTGACCGACACGCCGGCGCTGACGATCGGTGCCACGCCGGGCAGCGCCAACTTCACGCCGCCAGCCAGCACCGGGCTGACCCAGCAGTTCTACGACAACGTTGCGACGGTCGGCAGCAACAACGCGGGCGACATCGCCACCGTCGAGACCAACGTCGAGGCGACCACCGCCACGTCGACCACCATCAAGACGGGCTCGGTGGACATTGCCGACGTCTCGACGGACGACGCCTACCGCTACACCGGCTTCATCTACCTGGCCGCCGGCAGCACCTACACCGTCACCGGCTCGCGTGACGACACCCTGATGGTGAAGCTGGGCGGAAGCTCGGTCTACAGCGTCGGCTACAACAACTTCGGCAACTTCACCGCCACCACCTTCTCGCCAACGGTATCTGGCTACTACAGCCTGGAGATCATTGCCTACAACGGCGACGGCGTCGGCAACCTCGATCTCAATATCTCGGTCAACGGCGGCGCGGCGCGCGACCTGAGCGGCGCCAACTTCAACCTGTACGCGAGCAGCGCGTCCGTCCTGGCCAGCAACACGGTGGCGGGCAGCCTGGTGGTCAACGGCGACGGCGGTTACTACGCCGTGGTCGCCAGCGGCACCGCCACCGAGGCCATCGCGCTGAACCCGGTCACGGCCACGCTGCGCGACACCGACGGATCCGAGTCGCTGGCCGTGTCGATCTCATCGATCCCGGTGGGCGCCACGCTGAGCGACGGCACGAACAGCTTCACCGCGACCGCCGCGACCAGCAGCACGTCGGTCACCGGCTGGAACCTGAACACGCTGACACTCACGCCGCCGGCCAGCGCCAGCGGCACCTACGCGATGACGGTCACCGCCATCGCCACCGAAACCGGTGGCGTCACGGCCACGACCACCGACACGATCTCAGTGCAGGTCAACCCGGCGGCCGACACGCCAGCGCTGTCCTTGCCGAGCACCCTCATCGCCGTTGGCCAGGGCACCGCTGCCTACACCGTGGAGCTGCCGGTCCTGGCCGCGCTGCGCGACACCGACGGTTCGGAAACGCTCACCGTGCAGGTCAGCGGCTTGCCCACCGGCGCAACGCTGAACCATGGCACCTCGAGCAGCGGCGTCTGGACGGTCGCCTCCAGCGACCTGCACGACCTGACAATCACGCTGCCTTCGGGTTACAGCAGTGATGCCACCACCGGCACGACACTGACCATCACGGCCATCGCGACCGAATCGGTGGGCGGAGACACCGCGACGACCTCGTCGACAGTGACGCTGTTCGCCGACTCCACGACCACCTCGACCACCACCTCGAACAGCGGGACCTCCTCGGGCTCAGGCGCCGACGACTACATCGTCGGCGGTTCCGGCGCCAACACGCTGGGTGGCGGCGACGGCAACGACCTGATCTACGGTCGCGCCGGCAACGACAACATCAACGGCGGCAACGGCAACGATGTGCTGTTAGGCGAAGCCGGCAACGACACGATCGTCGGCGGCGCCGGCCGAGACCGCATCGTCGGGGGTGCCGGCAACGACACCCTGACCGGCGGCACCGGCTCTGGCGCCGACAACATGACCGACGTCTTCGTCTGGAACCTTGCTGACAAGGGCACCACCACCACGCCCGCGACCGACACGGTCACCGACTTCGACAACACCACCGGCCGCGGCGACACGCTGGACCTGCGCGACCTGCTGCAGGGCGAGACCTACTCGATGACCGGCACCAGCAGTTCCTACAACGGCAACCTCGACCACTACCTGCACTTCACGTACAGCGGTGGCAACACGACGATCCAGATCAGTTCGGCCGGCGCTTTCGCCGGCAGCGGGGTGGTCAATGGCTCGGTGGGAGCCAACACCATCGATCAGACCATCGTCCTGCAAGGGGTGAACCTGACGAGCGGATTCACCACCGACACGCAGATCATCAACGATCTGCTACAGCGCGGAAAGCTGATCACCGACGGCGGCTGATCGCGCTCAGAGCAAGCGCAACGAGCGACCAACCGGGCCACGCCCGTGGAACCGGCTTTGCCGGGCCGCTGGGTGGCACCAGTCGCCGGAGGCGACGGAACCTGATCGAGTCGCGCCGAACGCCAGGCCCTTCGGGGCTCGGCTTCGTCAGGCCAAATCGGGGAGAACTTGTCTCCGAGTAAATTGGTTCATGCCTTACCTGCACGTGAACCGGTGAAAGCCACGTTGCGCCCCGCTACCGCCGCGGATGCATCACGTGTCGCAAGCCTGCTGATCGACACGCGATTGGCGTTCATACCGTACGCGCCATCGGCCCACACCGAGACAGAGGTCCGCGATTGGGTGGCCAGTCTCTTGGTTCCGACAGGTGGCGTGACCGTCGCCATAGTCGATGGACGCGTCATGGGAACCATGGCCACGGAGCGAATTGGGGAAGTCTCGTGGATCACGCAGATGGCGGTTGATCCGTCGTTGGTTGGCCAGGGCCTCGGGTCGGCGCTGATGACGCACGCCATGCGCACGTTGGCTCCACCTCTTCGCCTGTATACGTTCCAGGCCAATGTCGGCGCGCGCAGGTTTTATGAGCGCCACGGCTTCACGGCCATCGAGTTCACCGATGGCCAAGCGAACGAAGAACACTCCCCGGACGTGCTGTTTGAAATGCGACGTTAGCGTCAAGCTCGGCACCGCCAGCCAACGGCACGGTAGCTCAGCCAACATTGCCATGCAGCGGTTCGCTGACCAAGTCGAAGCTGCTCGTCGACGGAACCTGATCGCGTGCAGCTTCGGAGGCCGAAGGCGCCGCGGCGATGCAGGAGAATGCCCGTCCCGCCTCTCTGCCGCCGCGCCTTCGCATGCTTGACATCGCCGCCATCTGCTTGGTCGTCACGGCCCTCTTCGCCTACCTGAACCACCAGTTCATCCGGCTTCCGACCGCCATCGGCGTGATGGTGATCGCACTGGGGCTGTCGCTGTGCATCGTCGGCCTGGACTCGGTGGGCCTCGACTTCGGCTTGCGTGAACACGAAGAGTCTTTCCTTCGTTCGATCGACTTCTCCGCAGTGTTGATGCAGGGCATGCTGTCGCTGTTGCTGTTCGCCGGCGCACTGCATGTCGACCTGAGCGAGTTGAAGGCCTACCGCTGGCAGGTTGGTGCGCTCGCGCTCATCGGCACATTGGCGTCGACCTTGGTGGTGGGGTTTGGTATCTCCCTCGTGCTGCCGCTGATCGGCATCGAACTGCCGCTGCTCTATTGCTTGATCTTCGGTGCCCTCATTTCGCCCACCGATCCCATTGCGGTGATGGGCATCCTTAAGTCAGCCGGTGCCCCGAAAAATCTGGAACTGGTCATCGCTGGCGAGTCCCTGTTCAATGACGGTGTCGGTGTCGTGATCTTCGCGCTGCTCGTGGGCATGCTGGGAACCACAGGCACGCCGACTGCCGGCGTCGCGATCGAACTGCTGCTGCGTGAGGCCGGCGGCGGCATCGTCTACGGGCTGGTGCTGGGCTACGTGACCTATCGGCTGCTCAAGAGCGTCGACCAATACCAAGTGGAAGTGATGCTCACGCTCGCCGCGGTGACGGGCGGCTACGCGCTGGCCACGCACTTGCACGTCTCCGGCCCGCTGGCCATGGTCGTCACCGGTCTGATGATCGGCAACAACGGCCGGGCGCTCGCGATGTCGGATACCACTCGCCGCTACGTCGACATGTTCTGGGAGTTGCTCGACGAAATGCTTAACGCGGTGCTCTTCGTGCTGATCGGCATGGAGGTGTTGCTCATCACCTTCAACGTCCCGCTGCTGCTGGCCGGCTCCGCTGCAGTGGTCGTGACGCTGGTCGCGCGGTGGATCACCGTCGGGCTTCCGGTGGGCGCGCTCTGCCAGTACTTCAGGCTACCGGCCGGCTCGGGCAAGGTACTCACCTGGGGCGGCTTGCGCGGCGGCATTTCGGTGGCGCTGGCGCTGTCTCTGCCCACTGGCCACGAGCGGGACGTGGTGTTGGCTCTCACCTACTGCGTGGTGGCCTTCTCGATCCTCGGGCAGGGGCTGACCATCGGCAAACTGGTCCGGCGCACGCTCGGCGGGGCCGGAGGGAGCACGGCCTCGCATCACGGCCATTGACGCTGTGACCCAGGGCGGTCCGAGGACGCCTACCGCTTCACGCCAACACCCTTGAAGAAGGTGTAGCAGAACACGCCATCGGCTTCGGCGGTGCGGTAGAGGTCTCGCACGCCATCGTCGAAGCGGGCTGCATCGATCAAGCCAGCGGCGATGGAGGCTTCACGCACGCCTTCGATCATTGCGGTGAAGGTCTTGCGGGTGAAACCGTCAACCCATTGCGGGCGGCTGGCGTCGACGTACACCATGCGCGGCGACACATGGACGTCGCCAAAGCCAGCTTCCGCCATCAGTGGGTACAGCTGCCGGCCGATCAGCGCGTTGCCACCCGACTGGGCCTGCAAGGTGACCTGGCATTGAATCGCGGCCCGGGCTGCTGCGCTGTCAGGGTGGAAGCAGGTCAAGCCGTGGTCGCCTTCAATCACCGTGATGCTGCCGCCAGGCTTGAGCACGCGGCGCAGGATCGCCAGCGCCTCAACGGGCCGCGAGAGGTGTTCGAGCACGAAGCAGACGAACACGTGGTCGAAGGACTCGGGTGCCAAGTGCAAGTCGAAGAGATCGGCCTGCTGGAATTGCACATTGCCGAGGCCTATCGCATCGGCCCGCCGCTTCGCCTCGACGACGGACTCGGCGGAGATGTCGATCGATGTGAAGCGCGCACCCGGGCTGCGCTGCGCGAGCGTGAGCGTCTGCGCGCCGACGCCGCAGCCGGCTTCGAGCACGGTGCTGCCCTCGGGGTAAGTCGTGTCGTTGTGAAGCAGCTCAACCAGCGTGCCCGCCTGGTCTTGCAAGCGCTCGGTTTCGCGGGGGTCGTAGCCGTGGACGTAGTTCATGGCACCCAGTTTCGGGCGCACGCGAGCCAGCGTCTTGAACGTTATTGCAGTTCAGCGCCCGCCGGCGCGCTGCCAGGCACCTGGCGTGAAGCCGAACTGGCGCGTGAACACACGCGTCATGTGGCTCTGGTCGGCAAAGCCGCTGCTGCTCGCCGCATCGACGAGGCTGTCGCCACGGCGAATCAAGGCACGGGCCTGCTCCGCACGCTGCTGCAGCAGCCACGCATGCGGCGGCACACCATAGGTCTTCTCGAAGCGGCGCAGCACCTGGTACTTGCTCAGGCCGACCATCGTGGCCAGTTCATCGAGCGATGGCGGGTCCAGCAACTCGTCGGCGAGTCGGTCGCGCACCCGCTTCACGTCGGCAGCGGCATCATGCAGCGGCGCGCAAGTCGAATGACGATGTGCCAGCAGGGCACACACCTCGGCCAGCGACTCGTCACACGCCAGCGCATCGATGCCGCACGTGGACGACCCAGCGCCCCACTCATCGAGGCGATCGAACAGCTGCTGCAGCGCCTGGCTCAGAACCCCGTCTTGAATCACCGGCCGGGTGATCTCCACATCGGTAGCCGCCGACGCGTCGCCCACCATCGCTGCCAGAACGCCCGGCTCGAAATAGACCATGCGCCAGCGCCGCGAAGCGCCGCCGAGCGGCTGGCCGTCATGCACTTCGCCGGGGTTGGTGGTGATGAGGTCGCCGGCCTGGGCCTCGACCATGCCGCGGCCGCTGGCCGACCGTTGCGCGCCGTGTTCGACCAGGCCCACGCCGTGGGTCGCATGCCAGTGCCGGCCATAGTGGCGTGCACTCTCGATGCGCGTGCCGAACACGCCCTGCCAAGGTGTGCCGATGAGCTGGCAGCGGTGATCAGGCGGCGCGCGCATGGCCTTCAGGCAGCCGGCGACCCTTGGTCTGCGCTGATCCAGGGGCCAGTGGCACCGTCGATGCCGCATTCCCACAGCGCCGTGGCATCGACATCGTTGCTGACGCCCTCGGCATACACCTGCAGCGACAAGCCATGCAACAGCGTCACCGTGCCACGCACGAAGGTCCGGCGGTGTTCGTCGCTGCCGACGCCGGTGACCATGGCGGCGTCGAGCTTGATGTAATCGAGCCCGGCCTCGAACAGGCGCGGGATCATGCCCAGGCGCTCGCCGGCATGCTCGAGTCCGAGGTGCACGCCGGTCGGCCTCAGCTGGCGGCTCAGCTCCTGCAGCAGATCGAAATGCTCGACGGCGGCGATCTCGGCCACCTCGAGCCAGATGAGGCGGGCGACGCGCGGTGAATCCCACAGCAACGCACGCAGGCGTGCGGCAAAACCGCTGTCGGTGAGCGACGCCGGCGACAGGTTCACACAACGGGCCTGGCCATCGCTGCTGGCTTCGGCCAGCGCCAGGGCCAGCGCGCGTTCGTCCACGTCGACCGTGAGCCGGCTGCGCACCGCCAGTGGCAACCAGCGGGCCGCCGGTTCGAAAGCGCCCTGCTCCTCGAGCTGCAGGCGCAACGGGCATTCGAGGTGAATCAGTTCCCGGCGCGCGTTGACGACCGGGAAGTTGACCAGGTGCACACGCCCCTGCACCAGCGCGTCGCGGATGCTTTGCCGCCAGGCGCCCTCACCCAGCATCGCGACGCTGTTGGCCGGCTCGTTGCCGAGCTCCACAGCGAACGGGCCTCGGCTCTCTGCACGGGCCAGCGCCGCATCGGCCGCGCTCATCACCTGGCCGGGTGTCATGTCGCGACGCAGCTCGACGGCGCCCAGGCCTACGGAGACGCCACTGCCCAGGCTGGGCAGCAGCACGCTGAGCGCGTCCGACAGGGCCTGCGCGGTTTCGCGGGCGATGTTGGGCACCGGCAGGCACAGGGCGAAGTCGGAGCCGTTCAAGCGGCCGAGAAAGCAGCCCTTGGCGCGCTCCGAATACGGCCGCAGGGCCTGCGCGATGGTAATGATGACGCGGTCGGCCGCCGAATGGCCGAGGTTGCGGTTGACGCCTGCGAGGTCGAACACGCGCAACAGCACCAGGCCGCCTTCGGCCGTGCCGTCTTCGCGCTGCAAGGAGGCCGTCAACTGCCCGAGAAAGTGCGTGCGGTTCGACAGGCCGGTGAGGCGGTCGCAGTTGGCCTGCTTGTGCAAGGTATCGAGCTGCTCGGCCTGCGCCTGGAAGGTCACGCGCAGTCGGCTGACCATGGTGTTCATCGCACGCGTGAGGCGCTGCAGTTCGGGCACGCGGGGCTCCGGCACGGTGCGGAATTCGCCGGCCACCAGCGCGTGCGCCTGCTCGACCGTGGAGTCGAGGGGCTTGCGGATGCGCCTCACCACCAGCGTGCCGACGCCACCCGCGATCAGGCCGACCACGCCGAGCGCAAAGGCCGAGCGCAGGCTGCCCGCCCACAGCTCGTCATAGGCGAAGTAGGTGTGGCTCACGACCTCGACCTTGCCGAGTGCGCGCCAGCCGTCCGACACCTGGGCCACGCCCGGTTCGGACTCGATGGGAGCCAGGTTCACGAACCAGGCCGGGGCCGCGGTGGGCGTGGCCTGCGCTTCGCGCACGAAGCCGAGGCTGCTATCGGCGTTGCTGAATCGGATGCGGCGATAGAAGCCGGTGTCGAACTGCGCCGACATCAGCAAGGCCATCAGCTCCTTGTCACCCTTCTGCTGCGACAGGGCGAGCGCCAGCGAGGTGGCGTTGTCGGCGTTCTTCAGGCGCAGCTGCGTCTGCAGGTAGCCGCGAGCCGACTCCACCGCGACTGTCACGCTGCCGGCAAACGCCAGCAGCACCGTGCCCAGCATCAACAACCAGATCTGGCGAATCAACGACATTCATTCTTCCTTTCAAGGAAACGCCGGGCCGTTCCCATGTTTCCTTGCTCCCCTCGCGCGGCGGTTCGCCACAGCAGCGCGGCGAACCTTGGAGGCACTGACAAAAGTCCGTCATTGGAACCCTTCCGCGTGGGCCTTCGCAAGCACTTCCCGCCAGCGAGACAAGCGCGCCGTCGGGTCGCCGGCCGCGGCTTGCGGCCCCACACCTTGCCACAGGCCTTCGCTGTTGAAGCTGAACACCGGCACCAGGTCGGGCCGGCGCGATGCGGGCCGCAGCTCGGTGATCAGGTTGTCCAGAATCGTCGGCTCGGCGCCCGGTGCCGCATAGTAGGCCAGCACCATGTGGGCCACCAGTGCGCCCTGCGGTCCGCCGATCTGCGCTCGCACGTAGACCAGGCGCAGCTTGGAGACGGGCACGCCCACTGCGAGCAGACTGAAGTACTTGGCGATGGCGTAGTCCTCGCAATCGCCGGCCCCCTTGTCCAGCGTCTCAAGCGGGCTGGCCCAGTAGTCGACCTGGCCCCAGACCTCGGTGTCGTCCCGAAACAGGATGCGTTGGTTGAAGAAGGCGTTGACGGCTTGTAGCTGGTTCGGCTCGCTCATGTCCAGCGCCTGTGCCAGCACCGGCTGCAGGGCATGAACGCCCGCCATGGCGCGCGGAGAGAGTTTCTTGGCAGCAAGCGTCATGCGTTCGCTGTCCCACGCCAGGGGCGGCATGCCCGGGCACAACAGGCCGACGACGATGAAGCCGATCCACAGCCAGGTGCGCATGACCCCGTGAACGTGCAAACGCACGAACGCTGCCCGCGCCTGCGGAGCGCCGTTGCAGCGGATTGTCAAAAGGGCGTCGGGCACGAACTGGCAGCGTTGGCTGGTCTGGACGGGATGCAGGTCTAACGCTTGTTGTCGTCACCCGGCGTGCCGACTTGAGCCGCCGCGCGGCTGGGCGCTCCATCCCCGTTCGCAATCGACAAATTGCCGGTTTGCGGGAGAACCTTCATCGCGTCATCGGCATGCGTGAAATAGTCCCTGGCGCCTGGGGTGAACCGAGGGTCTTGTGGCGGGAGGCCGCGGCTAAACTCGCGGCGCGCTGAAGGAATCCCTCACTACCTGCCTGCGCGCCTCAAGTTTCAAGAAAGCCCCACCGGATGCGTTTCAAGTTTCAAGCCATCGTTGCTGCAACTGCTCTGTTGTGTGCTGCCGGAGCCAACGCCCAAAGCAACGAGGCTTTGAAGGCCGCAGCGCAGAAGGCCGTCAACGCGAACCCCGACGTGACCGCACGGTTCAACGCCTATCGCGCCGCAGCCGATGCCGTCGACGCCGCACGCGGCGGCTACTACCCGCGCCTGGATCTGAGCGCCTCGGTCGGCCGCGATCACGACACCATCAATTCACGCACGCCGGAGAGCCAGTCGGTCAGCCGCAGCGGCGCTGCGCTGAGCCTCACGCAGCTGCTGTGGGACGGTCTCGCCACGCAGAAGGAAGTGGGCCGCCTGGGCCACGAGAAGCTGGCGCGCTACTTCGAGGTGCTCGACATGACCGAGCAAACGGCGCTCGAAGCCGCACGTGCGTATTACGACGTGATCCGCTACCGCCGCCTGGTGCAACTGGCTGAAGACAGCTATGTGGCGCACCGCAGCGCGTTCAACCAGATCCAGTCGCGCTTCAAGGCCGGCGTGGGCCGCGGAGTCGACCTCGAACAGGCAGGCGCGCGCCTCGCACTCGCCGAGTCGAACCTGAGCACTGAAGTCGCGAACCTGCACGACGTGTCGGCACGCTACCAGCGCGTCGTCGGCGAAGCACCGCCCAAGAACCTGCCGATGCCAACGCTCTTCAAGCAAGGCATTCCTGCATCGGCGACCGATGCATCCAACGAGGCCGTGCGCCACAGCGCCGCCATCAGCGCCAGCATCGAAACGCTGCGCTCCGCCCGTGAACAGGCCTCGGCTCGCGAGTCGGCCTACCAGCCCAAGGTCGAGGCGCGCGTTCGCTCGGGCGCCGGCAACAACTTCGACGGCGTGGTCGACCAACGCCGCGACACCACTGCCGAGATCGTGCTGAACTGGAACCTCTTCAACGGCGGCACCGACCGCGCGCGCGTGCGGCAGCAGGTCAATCTGCTGAACCAGGCGGCCGACTTGCGCGACAAGGCCTGCCGTGATGCGCGCCAGGTCGTCGCCATCGCATTCAACGACACCCGCAAGCTCAACGACCAGCTGCTCTACCTCGACCGCAACACGCTCGCGATTGAAAAGGCGCGAGACGCCTACCGCCAGCAGTTCGATATCGGACAGCGCAGCCTGCTGGATTTGCTCAACTCCGAAAACGAGCTCTACACCGCGCGCCGCTCGTACGCCAATGCCGAATACGACCTCGGCATCGCCTATGTCCGCACGCATGCGGCCGTGAACCAGCTGGGCACGCAGCTCGGCCTCGTCCGCGACAGCGACGCTCCGCAAGCGCCGGGCGAGATGAGCGATTGGGCCGTCGGAGACGACGGTCCGGCCCGCTGCCCGGCTGTCGCAATCGAAATGGAAAGCATCGATCTTCAGGCGCTCGACAGGCGCGCCAGCACAGCTACCACGCCGGGCGCTGCACCGGCTGTGCCTGCGCCCGCGTCGGCCCCCGCGCCGCGCGCTCGCTAGCCAAGCAGGTCGTATCAGCGTGAGGCGCGCTTCACGACGCAACGAACAGTGTCAGTGGTTCATCGTCCAGGAATCGAACCGCTGAACGCGTCGGCACCCCCATGAAAAACGGCACCCCGCGGGTGCCGTTTTCTTTGTTCCGGTAAAGACGAGCTATTCGTTAGCGCTTGACTGGCGGCAGGTCGGTGCAAGCCCCTTCGAAGGCCTCGGCCGCAAGACCGATGCTCTCGCCCAGCGTCGGGTGCGGGTGGATGGTCTTGCCGATGTCGACGGCGTCGGCCCCCATCTCGATGGCCAAAGCGATCTCGCCGATCATGTCGCCGGCATGGGTGCCGACGATGCCGCCACCGACGATGGCGTGCGACTCTTCGTCGAACAGCAGCTTGGTGAAACCCTCATCGCGGTTGTTGGCGATCGCGCGACCCGATGCGTTCCAGGGGAACAGGCCCTTCTTCACCTTCAGACCGCGTGCTTTCGCTTCGTCTTCGGTGACGCCGACCCATGCGACCTCTGGGTCGGTGTAGGCCACGCTCGGGATCACGCGTGCATCAAAAACCGCATGCGAGTCACCGGCAGCCACTTCGGCCGCCACATGGCCTTCGTGCGTGGCCTTGTGCGCGAGCATCGGCTGGCCGACCACGTCGCCGATGGCGAAGATGTGCGGCACGTTGGTCCGCATCTGGATGTCCACCGGAATGAAGCCGCGGTCGGTGACGGCCACGCCCGCCTTGTCGGCACCGATGCGCTTGCCATTGGGAATGCGGCCGACGGCCTGCAGCACCATGTCGTAAAGCTGCGGCTCTTTGGGTGCGCCCTCGCCTTCGAACTTCACGAGGATGCCCTTCTTCGTGGCCTCGGCCCCGACCGTCTTGGTCTTGAGCATGATGTTGTCGAAGCGCGGCGCGTTCATCTTCTGCCACACCTTCACCAGGTCGCGGTCGGCGCCCTGCATCAGGCCGTCGAGCATTTCCACCACGTCGAGGCGTGCGCCCAGCGTGCTGTAGACCGTGCCCATTTCCAGGCCGATGATGCCGC
This sequence comes from Rhizobacter sp. P2_G4, assembly GCF_056403575.1. Lineage (NCBI taxonomy): Bacteria > Pseudomonadati > Pseudomonadota > Betaproteobacteria > Burkholderiales > Sphaerotilaceae > Rhizobacter > Rhizobacter sp. P2_G4. The sequence goes on from NZ_JBFUFG010000007.1 coordinate 278,356, forward strand.
CGCCGATGACGAGCATGCGCTTCGGGCTGTCACGCAACTCGAGCGCGCCGGTCGAGGTGACGATGCGCGGGTCGTCTTTCGGCATGAAAGGCAGCTTCACTGCCTCGGACCCGGCCGCAATGATCGCCTGCTTGAACTTGATGACCTGCTTGCTGCCATCGGGCTTGGTGACGCCGATGTGATACGGGTCAAGGAACTCGCCCACGCCCTGCACCACCGTGACCTTGCGCATCTTGGCCATGGCCGTGAGGCCGCCGGTCAGCTTGCCGACCACCTTCTCTTTGTGCGTGCGCAGCTTGGCGAGGTCGACCTTGGGTGCGCCGAAGCTGATGCCGAGCGAGTCGAAGTGCTTCACTTCGTCCATCACCGAGGCCACGTGCAGCAAGGCCTTGGACGGGATGCAACCCACGTTGAGACAGACGCCGCCCAGCGTGGCGTAGCGCTCGATCAACACCGTCTTCATGCCGAGGTCGGCAGCGCGGAATGCGGCCGAATAGCCGCCGGGGCCCGCGCCGAGCACGAGCATGTCGCACTCGAGGTCGGAGCCGCCCGCGTGGCTGGCAGCGACGGGTGCGGGCGCTGAGGCCGCCGCCGCCGCAGCAGGCGCAGCGGCGGCGGGCTTCGCGGCAGGAGCAGGCGCAGCAGCTTCTGCCCCGGCCACTTCCAGCGTCAGCAGCAAAGAGCCTTCGCTGATCGTGTCGCCGAGCTTGACCTTCAGGTCCTTGACGACGCCGGCGTGCGACGACGGGATTTCCATCGAGGCCTTGTCGCTCTCGACCGTGACCAGCGACTGCTCCTTGGCGATGGTGTCGCCCGGCTTCACCAGCAGTTCGATGATGGCGACGTCCTTGAAGTCACCGATGTCGGGCACCTTGATATCGATCGTGGCCATGCTCACTCTTTCGTCTTTAGTTTGATCGTCTGGATCTTCACCGGCGTGGCGGAGTTCTTGTCGAACTCGCAGCCGGCGCTCACGCCGATCTCGGCCACCTCACGCGCCGTCTTGGCGCGGTCGAAGGCGGCGTACATCGCACCGAGCGCGAAACCGCGGCCCGAGCCGATGGCCCAGAAGCGGTCGAACTCAAACACCTCGCGATACGAATACACGCCGTAGATGCCGCTCGCATTGGCAATCAGCGCAGTGAACTGCGAGCTCTCGTACGGGTCGGCGTCTTCTTCCTTCGGGTTCAGGTAGAAAACTTCCTTCAGTTTCGGGTGGATCTTCAGAAAGGTGTCGAACACCTCGTCGCGCGAGTCCAGCTTCAGCTCTTCCGGCGGCAGCCAGTTCAGCGCACGGCGCAGCACCGGAAAGTGCGCCGTGGTCCCGGCCATGCCGATCCACGAGGTGCCGACCTTGAACAGCTTGTCGTTGTCTTCGTAGCCATGCGGCAGGCGGGTGTCACCGAAGGTGACCAGACTGTCACCCGCGATCGCTACTTGCCCGGCTTTGCGAACGACGACGACAGTCGTCAAGACACGGCCCTCCGCCGGGCCGCCCCAAGGAGGGCTGCGCCCCCTCGGGGGGCAGGAGCGAAGCGACGTGGGGGCTTCACAGCAGCACCCTTCGGAAGTCGGCGAGCACTTGGCCGAGATAGGCGTTGAAGCGCGCGGCCGCAGCACCGTCGATCACGCGGTGGTCGTAGCTCAGGCTCATCGGCAGCATCAATGTCGGCTGGAAGGCCTTGCCGTCCCACACCGGCTCCATCACAGAGCGGCTCAGCCCCAGGATGGCGACCTCAGGCGCATTGATGATGGGCGAGAAGTAGCGCCCGCCGATGCCACCCAGCGAGCTGATCGAGAAGCAGCCGCCGCTCATGTCGGCCGGGCCGAGCTTGCCGTCGCGCGCCTTGGCGGCGAGTTCGCCCATCTCTTTGGTGATCTGGAGAATGCCTTTCTTGTCCGCATCCTTCAGCACCGGCACCACCAGGCCATTCGGCGTGTCGGCGGCAAAGCCGATGTGGAAGTACTGCTTCAGCACGAGCTGGTCACCATCGAGCGAGGCGTTGAACTCGGGGAACTTCTTCAGCGCCGCGACGACAGCCTTGATGACGAAGGCGAGCATCGTGACCTTGATGCCGGCCTTCTCGTTTTCCTTGTTGAGCTGAACGCGCAGGGCCTCGAGCTCGGTGATGTCGGCGTTGTCGTGGTTGGTGACGTGCGGAATCATCACCCAGTTGCGGTGCAATGCCGCGCCGCTGATCTTCTTGATGCGCGAGAGGTCCTTGCGCTCGACCGGGCCGAACTTGGCAAAGTCGACCTGCGGCCACGCCGGCAAGCCGGGGAAGTTGCCGCCACCGGCCGCAGCCGACGCACCAGCGCCCTTGCTCGTCTGCGCCTTGGTGCGCGTGTCGCCAGCCATCACGTTCTTGACGAAGCCATGCACGTCGTCGTGCGTGATGCGGCCCTTCGGGCCCGAGCCCTTCACCTCGTCGAGCGGCACGCCAAGTTCGCGCGCCAGCTTGCGGATGGTTGGCGAGGCATGCGGCAGGTGACCCTGCGGCACGGTGGGTTCGTGCGCCGGCAGGGCAGCCGTGGGCACGACGCGCTCGGCCGGGGCCGAAGCGGTCGCCGGTGCAGCCGCAGGCACAGGCACCGCGGCGGATGCCGCTGCTGGGGCCGGTGCCGCAGCGGCGGGGGCCGGAGCGGGCGCCGCCGCCGCCGGTGCCGCAGCCGATGCATCACCTGCTGCTTCGATCATCAGCAGCACCGAGCCTTCGCTGATCTTGTCGCCGAGCTTGACCTTCAGCTCCTTGACCACGCCAGCCTTCGTCGACGGGATCTCCATCGACGCCTTGTCGCTCTCAACCGTCACAAGCGACTGTTCTACCTTCACCGTGTCGCCTGGTTTGACCAGCAGTTCGATGATCTCTACGTCCTTGAAGTCGCCGATGTCGGGGACTTTCACTTCCACCAGGGCCATGTTGTTGTCTCGTTGTAGTGGGTCGGAACGCTCAAGCGTAGAGCGGATTCACCTTGTCGACATTGATCCCATACTTCTGGATCGCTTCAGCCACCTTCGCTGCAGGCACGGTACCTTCATCGGCCAGGCACTTCAAGGCAGCAACCACGATGTAGTGGCGGTTGACTTCGAAGTGCTCGCGCAGCTTGCTGCGGAAATCGCTGCGGCCGAAGCCGTCGGTGCCGAGCACCTTGAACGTGCGGCCTTTGGGCAGGAAACCGCGGATCTGCTCGGCGTAGTTCTTCATGTAGTCAGTCGATGCGATCACCGGGCCGGCGTACTTGTCGAGCTGTTGCGACACGAAGGGCACGCGCGGAGTCTCGGTCGGGTGCAGCAGGTTCCAGCGCTCCACGTCCTGGCCGTCGCGGGCCAGTTCGTTGAAGCTCGGGCAGCTCCACACATTGGCCGAGACGCCCCACTCCTTGGCGAGCAGTTCCTTGGCCGCGATCGACTCGCGAAGAATCGTGCCCGAGCCCAGCAGGTTGACGCGCGGCGTCTTCTTCGCGCCTTCTTCGAGCAGGTACATGCCCTTGATGATCTGCTCTTCGGTGCCGGGCTTGAGGCCGGGCATCGGGTAGTTCTCGTTGAGCAGGGTCAGGTAGTAGTAGACGTTGTCCTGCTTCTCGACCATGCGCTTCAGGCCGTGGTGCAGGATCACACCCACCTCGTGTGCGAAGGTCGGGTCGTAGCTGATGCAATTCGGGATGGTGCCAGCCAGGATGTGGCTGTGGCCGTCTTCGTGCTGCAGGCCTTCGCCGTTCAGCGTGGTGCGGCCCGAGGTGCCGCCCAACAAGAAGCCACGTGCCTGCATGTCGCCAGCCGCCCAGGCCAGGTCACCGATGCGCTGGAAGCCGAACATCGAGTAGTACACGTAGAACGGCACCATGATGCGGTTGTTCGTGCTGTACGAAGTGGCCGCAGCGATCCAGCTGCTCATACCGCCGGCTTCGTTGATGCCTTCCTGAAGGATCTGCCCGTCGGTGGCCTCGCGGTAGTACATCACCTGGTCCTTGTCGACCGGCGTGTAGTTCTGACCTGCAGGGTTGTAGATACCGATCTGGCGGAACAGGCCTTCCATGCCGAAGGTGCGAGCCTCGTCGACGAGGATGGGCACCGCGCGCGGGCCGACTTCCTTGTCGCGCAGCAGCTGCGTCAGGAAGCGCACGTAGGCTTGCGTGGTCGAGATCTCGCGGCCTTCGGCGGTGGGCTCGAGCACTGCCTTGAAGGTCTCGAGCGGCGGCACGGTGAGGCTTTCGTCGGCCTTGGTACGGCGATGAGGCAGATAACCGCCGAGGGCCTTGCGGCGCTCGTGCAGGTACTTCATTTCGGGCGTGTCGTCCGACGGCTTCAGGAATGGAATGTCGACGAGCTGCTCGTCGGTGACAGGGATGTTGAAGCGGTCGCGGAACAGCTTCACATCCTCGTCGACCAGCTTCTTGGTCTGGTGTGCGGTGTTCTTGCCCTCGCCGCTCTTGCCCATGCCGAAGCCCTTGACGGTCTTGATCAGAAGCACCGTCGGCTGGCCCTTGTGGTTGTTCGCCTTGTGGAAGGCGGCGTAGACCTTCTGCGGATCGTGGCCGCCACGCTGCAGGCGCCAGATGTCGTCGTCGCTCATCTTCGCGACCATCTCGAGCAGCTTGGGGTGCTTGCCGAAGAAGTTCTTGCGGACGAAAGCGCCGTCGTTGGCCTTGAAGGCCTGGTAGTCGCCATCGACCGTGTCCATCATGACCTTGCGCAGGATCTCTTCCTTGTCGCGGGCCAAGAGCGGGTCCCAGTAGCTGCCCCACAGCAGCTTGATCACGTTCCAGCCTGCGCCGCGGAATTCGCCTTCGAGCTCCTGGATGATCTTGCCGTTGCCGCGCACCGGGCCGTCCAGGCGCTGCAGGTTGCAGTTGACGACGAAGATCAGGTTGTCGAGCTTCTCGCGTGCGGCGAGGCCAATGGCGCCCAGAGACTCCGGCTCGTCCATTTCGCCGTCGCCGCAGAAAACCCAGACCTTGCGGTTTTCGGTGTTGGCAATGCCACGGGCATGCAGGTACTTGAGGAATCGCGCCTGGTAGATCGCCATCAGCGGGCCGAGGCCCATCGACACCGTCGGGAACTGCCAGAAGTCGGGCATCAGCTTCGGGTGCGGGTAGCTCGAGATGCCCTTGCCGTCGACCTCCTGGCGGAAGTTGTTCAGCTGCTCTTCCGTCAGCCGGCCTTCCATGTAGGCCCGTGCGTAGACGCCAGGCGACGAGTGGCCCTGGATGTACAGCAAATCACCGCCATGGCCTTCGCTCTCGGCGTGCCAGAAGTGGTTGAAGCCGGTGCCGAACATCGTGGCCAGCGACGCGAAGCTCGAGATGTGACCACCGAGATCGCCGCCGTCGGCGGGGTGGAGGCGGTTCGCCTTGACGACCATCGCCATCGCATTCCAGCGCATGAAGGTGCGAAGGCGTTCTTCGATGTCGATGTTGCCCGGGCTGCGCTCTTCCTGGTCGGCAGGAATGGTGTTGACGTAGGCGGTGGTGGCCGAGAACGGCAGGTCGATGCCGGCCTGCCGAGCGTGATTGATCAGCTCTTCCAGCAGAAAGTGGGCGCGTTCGCCACCTTCGGCTTCGATGACGGCTGAGAGCGCGTCGAGCCACTCACGGGTTTCTTGCGAGTCGGCGTCATTCGCCGCTGCGCCCAGAAAAGCTTCAGGCATAGCTGACATGCTTTGTCTCCTGTTTTGTTGCTGTGGAACTGGTCACGAAGTTTCCCACAAGCTTTTCTATTTTTCAAATAGCGCGAATCATTTTCATGATGTGATATCGAAGAGTCTCCGTTCATGTCGGCGGTCGTGCTGCGGGAAGTCACCGTCCATGTCGGATTGGCCTCCCGTTCGATAATTCACTCCATGTCATTGCCCCCAGTTGCACCCGTTTCCGCCCGCCGCCCTGCCACTGCCTGGGTCGAGCGGCTGCTCGGGAGCTGGTGGCGCCGCCAGTCGCCCGCGCGCCAGGACCGCTACGCCACCCTCGGCCCGTTGGTCTCGGTGCTGCTGTTTCTCGCGGCCATCATTTCCGCGTTCTGGTACCTGCGCAATGAGGAATTCGAGCGAGAGCAAGAGTCCGTCAAGCGCGACACCGAGATCGCCCAGCAGCAGATCCGCCTGCGCCTGATCGAGAACCAGGAACAGCTGGTGCGCATTGCGCGCGAGATCGTCACGCGCACCATCGACCAGGACGAATTTCTCGGCCAGGCGGCGAGCTTCACGCGTGAGCGCCCGGAGATCACCAACCTGATCTGGGTCAATGGTTCGCGCACGCGCCGCGCCAGCTACTCCACGCTCACCGAGCACACCGAACTGGGCGTGCCCATCGCCGAGGTCGGCCGCTCGCTGCCCGACGCGCGCAACCCTGAAACCGACGACGCCTTCAAGGCCGCGCGCGAACTGCGGCTGCCGGTGTACTCGCGGGCGTTCGCGGGCTCGTACGGCAATGCCGTGTTCCAGGTGCATGTGCCGCTGCTGGACCGCAGCGCGTTCTCCGGCACCTTGATCGCCGAATATTCCATCGACGCGCTGGTGCGCTACTTCATTCCCTCCGAGGTGTCTCGCCGTCACACGATGACGCTGGTCGACGCGCAGGGCAAGGTGGTGGCGAGCACGCTCGGCATCACGCCGGGCCAGACTTCCAAACCTGCTTCAATCGTCTACGACGTACCCCTCGCGCCCGCCGGCAACGGGCTGGTACTGCGCGGCCAGGGCTACCGCACCTCGATCGGCCTGATCAGCAACACGCTGTTTTGGATGGTGCTGGCCTTGAGCGTGCTCACCGTGTGGATGCTGCTCGGCACTTGGCGCCACATGCGCCGGCGCATGCAGATGCAGAGCGCGCTGATGTCGGAAACCAACTTCCGCCGCGCGATGGAAAACTCCATGCTCACCGGCATGCGCGCGATGGACATCGAAGGCCGCATCACCTACGTGAACCCGGCCTTCTGTGCGATGACAGGGTTCAACGAGTCGGAGCTGATCGGCCGCATGCCGCCCTTCCCGCACTGGCCACCCGACCGTTACGACGAAAACAACCGCCTGTTGCAGCAGGAGCTGCAGGGCCGCAGCCCGGCTGGCGGCATCGAGGTGAAGGCCATGCGCAAGGACGGCACGCTGTTCGACGCGCGCATGTACGTCTCGCCGCTGATCGACCCGAAGGGCATGCAGACCGGCTGGATGACCTCGATGACCAACATCACCGAGGCCAAGCGCGTGCGCGACCAACTCTCGGCCTCGCACGAGCGCTTCACCACCGTGCTGGAGGGGCTGGACGCTGCGGTGTCGGTGCTCTCGGTGCAGCAGGGCGAACTGCTGTTCGCCAACCGCTCCTACCGCGTGTGGTTCGGCGCCGATTCACGCGGCCATGGCTTGCTGGCGGGCGGTGAACCGGGCCTGCCGATGATTGGCGACATCGGCGACTCGGTCGACAGCTTTGGCGGGCTGCCGACGCAAGAGCTCACCGAGGCCGGCTCCGACCCCCGCGAGGTGTTCGTCGACCAGTTGCAGAAGTGGTTCGACGTCCGCGCCCGCTACCTGCAGTGGACGGACGGGCGATTGGCGCAGATGCTGATCGCCACCGACGTGACCGGACGCCGACAAGCTGAAACGCAGGCGGCACAGCAAGCCGAAAAGGCTCAGGTGACGAGCCGCCTCGTCACCATGGGCGAGATGGCGTCATCGGTCGCCCACGAGCTGAACCAGCCGCTCACTGCTATCACCAATTACTGCAACGGCATGGTCTCGCGCGTGAAGGGCGACGCCATCGAGAAAGGCGACCTGATCGCCGCGCTTGAAAAGACCGCACGCCAGGCCGAGCGGGCCGGCCAGATCATTCGCCGCATCCGCGCTTTCGTGAAGCGCAGCGAGCCGCAGCGCCAGGCCGCACAGGCCCGCACCATCGTCGACGATGCGGTCGACCTGGCCGGCATCGAGCTGCGGCGGCGCAATGTCTCCATCCACGTGTATGTGGCGCAGCGACTGCCTACATTGATGGTCGACCCGATCCTGATCGAGCAGGTGGTACTCAACCTGCTGAAGAATTCAGCGGAGGCCATCGACATGGCACAGATGCCGCGGGCCCGCCGCAACATCGAGCTGCGCGTCGTGCCGAAGCACACGCCCGAGGAAGGTGGCGTGATCGAGTTCAGCGTCACCGACACCGGCCCGGGCTTGAAAGACGAAGTGATCGCCCGGCTGTACGAAGCCTTCTTCTCGACCAAGGTCGAAGGCCTGGGCATCGGCCTCAGCCTTTGCCGCTCGATCATCGAGAGCCACCGCGGCCGGATCGGTGCCCAGAACTTATACAATGGCGACCTCGCTGTCGGCTGCCGTTTTACCTTTACGCTGCCGGTCGAAACCGCCAAATCACCAGGCCTTGAACCGGCCATGACATGAGACAGCATCCATGAGCTTGATTCCGAAAAAAGGAACGGTCTACGTTGTCGATGACGATGAGGCCGTGCGAGATTCGCTGCAGTGGCTGCTCGAAGGCAAGGACTACCGGGTCAAGTGCTTTGACTCATCCGAGTCCTTCCTCTCGCGTTTCGACCCCCGCGAAGTGGCTTGCCTGATCGCAGACATCCGCATGGACGGCATGAGCGGCCTTGAGCTGCAAGACCGTTTGCTGGAGCGCAAGTCGCCGCTGCCGGTCGTCTTCATCACCGGCCACGGCGACGTGCCGATGGCGGTCACCACGATGAAGAAGGGCGCGATGGACTTCATCGAGAAGCCTTTCAAGGAAGAAGAGTTGCTCGGTCTCGTCGAGCGCATGCTCGACCAGGCCCGCAGCGCCTTCTCGCACCACCAGGAAGCCGCCAGCCGCGACGCGCTGCTGTCGCGCCTAACCACACGCGAATCGCAGGTGCTCGAGCGCATCGTCGCCGGCCGGCTGAACAAGCAGATCGCCGACGACCTGGGCATCAGCATCAAGACGGTGGAGGCGCACCGCGCCAACATCATGGAGAAGCTGAACGCCAACACGGTGGCTGATCTCTTGAAGATTGCACTCGGCGCCCAGTCCAAGACATAAGCCTCTACCTCCCCGAAAAGGGCCGCTCGCAGCGGCCCTTTTTGCTTTGAATCCCAACTTCATCTTTCATCCATGACCGCACAACTCATCGACGGCAACGCATTGGCCAAGAAGATCCGCGCCGAAGTGGCCGAGCGCGCCGCTGCCCTCACTGCCAAGGGCGAGCAACCGGGCCTGGCCGTGATCCTCGTTGGCGAAGACCCGGCTAGCCAGGTCTATGTGAGCCACAAGGTGAAGGACTGCGAAAGCAGCGGCGTTCGCTCGGTGCTCGACCGCTACCCCGCGACGATGAGCGAAGCCGATCTGCTGAAGCGCATCGATGCGCTCAACCGCGATGCCAGCATCCACGGCATCCTGGTGCAGATGCCGCTGCCCAAGCACATCGATCCGCAGAAGGTGATTGCTGCCATCGCCACCACGAAAGACGTTGACGGCTTCTCGGTACTCAGCGCAGGCGAACTGGCCAGCGGCCTGCCGGGCTTCCGCCCCTGCACACCCTACGGTTGCATGAAGCTGATCGAAACCACCGGCATCGACCTGCGAGGCAAGCATGCGGTGGTGATCGGCCGCAGCAACACCGTCGGCAAGCCCATGGCGCAGCTGCTCTTGCAAGCCAATGCCACCGTCACCATCTGCCACAGTGCGACGGCTGATCTCGGCCACCACACACGCCAGGCCGACGTGGTAGTGGCCGCGGTTGGACGGCGCAACACACTGACGGCCGACATGGTGAAGCCGGGCGCGGTCATCATCGACGTCGGCATGAACCGCAAGGACGATGGCAAGTTGTGCGGCGATGTCGATTTCGATGGCGTGGCACAAGTCGCCGGCTGGATCACTCCCGTGCCGGGAGGGGTTGGCCCGATGACCCGTGCCATGCTTCTCGTCAACACCATTGAGGCCGCGGAACGCAAAGCAACTCACTGAGTCGAAACGCCATGAGCAATCCACTTCTCGATCATTCCGGTCTGCCGCGCTTCGCGGACATTCGCCCGGAGCACGTTGCCCCAGCCATCACGCAGCTGCTGACCGAGGCCGACCAGGCCCTCGAAGAAGTCACGAGCGATGAGGTGCCGGCCGACTACGACGCCATGTCGGCCGTGCTCGACGTGGCCACCGAACGGCTGGGCAGTGCGTGGGGTGCCGTGGCCCACCTGAACCATGTGGCCGACAACCCCGAGCTGCGTGCGGCCTACAACGAGAGCCTGCCGCGTGTCACTGAATTCCACACCCGACTCGGCGCGGACGAACGCCTCTACGCCAAGTACAAGGCCATCGCCAACAGCCCCGCGGCAGCCACGCTGAATGCAGCGCGGCGCCAGGCCTTGTCGAATGCGATGCGCGACTTCGTGCTCTCGGGTGCCGAACTGCAAGGCGCCGCCCGCGAACGCTACGCGCAGATCCAGGAGCGGCAGGCGGCGTTGTCGCAGTCCTACTCCGAACACGTGATGGACGCGACAGATAGCTTCGCGCTCTACGTGACCGAGCAAGACCTCGCAGGCGTGCCGGCCGATTCGAAAGAAGCTGCTCGCGCTGCCGCCGAGGCCGACGGCAAGCCCGACTACAAGCTCACGCTGCACTTCCCGAGCTACTTCCCGGTGATGCAGTACGGCGAGAACCGCGCGCTGCGCGAGCGGCTCTACACCGCCTACGCTACCCGCGCGAGCGAGCTTGGCCAGCCCGAACACGACAACAGCGCAGCGATGCGCGAGATCCTGGCGCTGCGCCAGGAAGAGGCGCAGCTGCTGGGCTACCGCAGCTTCGCCGAGGTGTCGATGGTGCCCAAGATGGCCGATTCGCCTCAGCAGGTGCTCGACTTTCTGCGAGACCTCGCACGCCGGGCTCATCCTTATGCCGAGAAAGACCTGGCCGAGCTGCGCGAGTTCGCCAGCAGCGAACTGGGCCTGCCCGATCTCCAATCCTGGGACCTGGCTTTCGCCAGTGAAAAGCTGAAGGAAGCGCGTTATGCCTTCAGCGATCAGGAGGTGAAGCCCTATTTCACCGAGACCAAGGTGCTGAGCGGCCTGTTCCGCATCATCGAGACGCTGTTCGAGGTCAGCATCTCGCCGGACACGGCGCAGGTGTGGCACCCCACCGTCCGCTTCTTCCGCATCGAACGGCAAGGAAAGCTCGTCGGCCAGTTCTACCTCGACCCCTACGCTCGCACCGGCAAGCGCCCGGGTGCGTGGATGGACGACGTGCGCGGCCGCTGGGCCCGCCCCGAAGGCAGTACGCAGACGCCGGTCGCACACCTCGTCTGCAACTTCACGCCGCCCGCAGACGGCAAGCCGGCGCTGCTGACGCACGATGAAGTCACCACCCTCTTCCACGAATTCGGCCATGGCCTGCAGCACATGCTGACGCAGGTGAACGACGTCGGCGTGGCCGGCATCTCCGGCGTGGAGTGGGATGCCGTCGAACTGCCGAGCCAGTTCATGGAGAACTTCTGCTGGGAGTGGGAGGTGCTCAAGCACCTGACGGCCCATGTCGACACCGGCGAGCCGCTGCCGCGCGCGCTCTACGACAAGATGCTGGCCGCCAAGAACTTCCAGAGCGGGCTGCAGACGTTGCGGCAGGTGGAGTTCTCGCTGTTCGACATGCGGCTGCACGCCGAGCCGGGCAGCGAAGAGCACATCCAGCAAGTCGTCGACGAGGTTCGCCGCGAGGTCGCGGTGTTCGCGCCACCGGCGTTCAACCGCTTCCAGCATTCGTTCTCGCACATCTTTGCGGGCGGCTATGCAGCGGGCTACTACAGCTACAAGTGGGCCGAAGTGCTGAGCGCCGACGCCTGGAGTGCGTTCGAAGAGACCGGCACGCTCAACCCCGAGACGGGCCGCCGCTACCGCGAAGCCATCCTCGAATCGGGCGGCAGCCGGCCGGCGATGGAGAGCTTCAAGGCTTTCCGCGGCCGCGAACCACGAATTGATGCACTTTTGCGGCACCAAGGCATGGCCTGATGCATAAAATTTACGGTGCTGTCAGCATCGATGTCACTGGAGTACCGACATGACCCGCCCTTCCCGCACCCTTCTCAGTCTGGCCATTTCGGTGGCATCGGTCGCCACGTTCACCTCGGTGCCCGCCCAGGCGCTGTACAAGGTGGTCGGGCCTGACGGCAAGGTCACCTACACCGACCAGCCCTCGGTCGCTCCCGAAGGCAAGGTGCAGTCCGTCGGGGCGCGCGGGTCGGTCGCCAATGACGTCGCCGCCCTGCCCTTCGAATTGCGCCAGGCCACCCAACGCTACCCGGTCACGCTGTATGTAGCGCCCGACTGCTCGCCATGCGATGCGGGGAAGCAGCTGCTGCGTCAGCGCGGCATTCCGTTCGCCGAGAAGCTCGTCACCACCGCCGACGACAGCAACGCACTGCAGCGGCTGACCGGCACGACCAGCCTGCCGGCGATGACCGTCGGGGGCCAGGTGGTGCGTGGTTGGCAGCGCGAAGACTGGATGTCTTACCTCGACGCCGCCGGTTACCCGAAGGAATCGCGCCTGCCCGCCAACTTTCCGCAGGGCAAGGCGGAGCCTTTGACCGAAGCACGCCAGGCCGCGCCGGCGCCTGCGCCGCAGCAAAGAGCCGCCCCGGCACCTGCACCGGCGGCAGAACCGGCGCCTCCGCCTTCAGGCATTCGCTTCTGATTTGGCAGCGCGGCCGACCTGCCGCGCCTGCCAGCTGCCCGCCCCCACCGCAGCGCCCATCACCCAGAACAGCGTCGAGGCGCCGATGGCTGCGCCGGCCGCGCCGAACAGCAGCGGCATCAGCGCACTGCTGGAGTTGATGGTCATCGAACGCAGCGCAATCGCCTCGCCATGCCGGTCGCTCGGCGTGAGGTGATGCAAGGTGGTCATGATCATCGGGTTGACTGCGCCGAGCGCAAGACCCAGCACTGCGGCGCACATTGCCATCAACCACGGCGCATGCACCCATGGGTAGATGCTGAACACCAGCGTCGTGAGCAGCATGGCGCCGACCAGCACCTGATGCTCGCGCAGCCGGTGCGACAGGAACGGAATGATCAAGCGCACGCCCGCCACCGCAGCGGCGAACGCGCCCAGGATCAGCCCGATGGCCGAAGCACTGAAGCCGCGCTCGTGACCCAGCACCGGCACCACGAACGAATGCAAGTCCCAGCTCGACGACATCAAGAAGTTCACCAGCAGCAGGCGCTGCATCCCCGGCAGCGCAAACAGCTCCCAGGCCGCGCGCTTGCCGCGCGTGTTGGCATGAGTCGATGGCGCCTCCACCGGCACCTGGGGTGACCACCACAGCGTCGCGAGTGGCAGCAAAGCCAGGGCGATGAAGGCACCCCGAAACCCGGTGAGGTCGATCAAGGTTCCGGCCAACACCGGCCCAACAACGTTCGACAGTGCAGGCGCAAGACCCAGCCAGCTGAAGATGCGGGTGAGCGCAACGCGGTCGCCTTCGGCCAGTCGCCCCGCAGTGCGCTGAATGGCAATCAGGCCGAAATTCGTTCCCACGCCGCACAGCGAGGCCGCCACGCACAGCAGCGGAAACTGCCAGGCCACGAGCCACGTGGACGCAATGGCCAAAACGCCCCCGACCACCGTCAGGCCGACCGCCAGGTGCACCGGGCGGTGATAGCCGTGTCGATCGGCCAGCCTCCCGGCCTGCAGCGACAGCAACACGGGCGCGCCCGCGAACAAGCCCAGCAAAACCCCGACCGTCCACGCTGAATGCCCCTCGCGCAATGCCATCAGCGGGGCCGCCACACGCACGCCCGCCATGCACGAGTGCAGGCAGATCTGACCCATGATCAGTGCCACCAAGGGGCGCGACAACTTGGTCATTTCAAGAGTCGGGCTCCAGCAGGTCGCCGGTGGTTCCTTCGGCGGGCAATGGAAGAATCAGTTTCGCGCGTGCATCGGGCAAGGCCTCGACGGAGCGCAGCTCGCGTGACATGGCGCGGGCACGCACCTCGGCCTGCAAAATGCCGTTGCTCGCTTCATCGAGCTTTTTCTTGGTCTTGGCCAGCACGTCGCCGAACTTGCCGAACTCGGTCTTCACCGCGCCGAGCACTTCCCAGACCTCGACCGAACGCTTCTCCAGCGCCAGCGTGCGAAAGCCCATCTGCAAACTGGTCAGCGTGGCAAGCAAGGTGGTTGGGCCGCACAGCATCACGCGGTATTCGCGCTGCAGTGATTCGACCAGGCCGGCACGCCGCAAGGCCTCGGCATACAGCCCTTCGGTCGGCACGAAGAGGATGCCGAAGTCGGTGGTGTGCGGTGGCGCCACGTACTTGTCGCGAATCGCGCGGGCCTCCAGCCGCAGACGCTGCTCGATGGCCTTGCCGGCCAGTTCGGCCGCTGGCGCGTCGGCGCGGTCTTGCGCGTCGAGCAGGCGGTCGTAATCTTCACGCGGAAACTTGGCATCGATCGGCAACCAGAGCGGCACACCGTCAGTACGCTGGCCTGGCAGGCGAATGGCGAACTCCACGCGCGCGCCACTGGCCGGCACGGTCTCCACGTTCTTCGCGTACTGGTCGGGCGTGAACACCTGCTCGAGCAGGCCGGCGAGTTGCACCTCGCCGAAGGTGCCACGCGTCTTCACGTTGTTGAGCACGCGGTTCAGCGAACCCACGTCCTTGGCCAGCATCTGCATTTCGCCGAGGCCGGCGTGAACCTTGTCGAGACGATCCGCCACGAGCTTGAAGCTCTCGCCGAGCCGCTGCTCCAGCGTGGCATGCAGCTTCTCGTCGACCGTGGCGCGCATCTGCTCCAGCTTCTGCTCGTTGCCTTGCTGAAGCGTGGTGAGGCGCTGCTCGACGACGGCTCTCACCTCGCCGAGCCGCCGCTCGTTGGCCTCGGACAGCGCCCGAAGCTGATCGGTCAAGGTGTCCGAGAAGCGCTTGAGGCTCACGTCCTGCGCTTCGCGCGACAACATCGCCTGTGCAATCTGCGAACTGGCCGCCAGCTGCAGCGCATCACTCACCGCCTGCTGCATGGCTGCGAGCTGCGTGCGAAAGCTGTCGATCTGCTCGTTCTGCAACCGAGCCACGCTGGCCTGCGCGCCGGTGAGCGTCTGCTGAAAGTTGGCCAGTGTGCTGCCCAGTTCCTGCCGCGTGCCCTGGGCGCTGCGACCCAGTTCGTCGCGCAACTCGCGCTCCAGCCGTTCCGCTCCACTCCTGACCTCTGTCTTCAGCGAGTCATCGCCGGGCGGTCGACGCGCCAGCAACCAGATCAGCAACAACAGATTAACGACGGCCAGCGCCGCTACGAACCACCACAGTTTCTCCATGCGGTGATTGTCTCAGCCCCGCACTCGCTGCCCTGAAGGCAAGGTGAAGGCGATCAATCAGGCAGCGGGCTTCAGGACCTCGGGATTGATGGGCGTGGGCGGCTGGCCCGCACTCGGTCCGAGGCCAAGGGCGGCGATCAGGTTGTCGGCCGCGAGATTGGCCATGGCCAGGCGCGTCGCCACCGATGCGCTAGCGATGTGCGGTGTCAGTACGACATTGGGAACGATCAGCAGATCGGGGTGCACGCTGGGTTCGCCTTCGAACACATCCAGACCAGCCGCAGCAATGCGCCGCTCGGCCAGCGCATGTGCCAGCGCAGCGTCGTCGACGATGCCGCCCCGCGCGATGTTGGTGAGCGTGGCGGTGGGCTTCATCTGCGCGAGTTCGGCTGCCCCGATCGTGTGGTGTGAAGCCGCTGAATACGGCACGACCAGCACCAGGTGATCTGCCCGCGCGAGCAGATCCGCCTTGCTGACATAGGACGCGCGGCACTCTTGTTCGGTGGCTGCATCGAGACGCGAACGGTTGTGATAAATCACGCGCATGCCGAAACCGAGTGCCCCACGCCGCGCGATGGCTTGCCCGATGCGGCCCATGCCGAGGATGCCCAGCGTGGCGCCGTGCACGTCGCCGCCGACGAACATGTCGACCGACCACTTCTTCCATTCACCGCGGCGCAGGTAGTGCTCGGACTCGCTGATGCGGCGCGCCGTGGCCATCATCAATGCGAAGCCGAAGTCGGCCGTCGTCTCGGTGAGCACGTCGGGCGTGTTGGTGCAGACCACGCCGCGCGCGGTGCAGGCGGGCACGTCGATGTTGTTGTAGCCAACCGCCATGTTGCACACGGCCCGCAGCTGCGGGTTGGCGGCGAGCACGGCTTCGTCGATGCGCTCGCTGCCGGTGGCGAAGATGCCCTGCTTGCCTTTCAGCCGAGCGATGAGCTCGTCCTTGCTGAGCACCTGGTCACTCGGGTTGTCGTCGACCTCGAAGTGATTGCGCAGACGCGCCACGACCTCAGGTTGCACGGCTCTTGCCACCAGCACGGAAGGTTTCATGTCAGTCCAGAAAAGTTGTGAACGTGGAGACGGGTTCGCGCTCGGTCACGAGCGTATTCTCGATCGCCGCCGGGTCGGCATGACCCAGCGACATACCGCACACCAGCATTTCGCCAGGAGCCGCGCCAATGCTCGGCATGATGATCTGGTGAAAGCGTATGAACGCCGCTTGCGGGCAGGTGTCGAGCCCACGGGCGCGCGCAGCGACCATGATGTTTTGCAGGAACATGCCGTAGTCGAGCCAGCTGCCCCGCTCCATCACGCGGTCGATGGTGAACATCAGGCCCACAGGTGCATCGAAGAAGAGGTAGTTGCGACCGTGCTGCACATGCATGCGCTCTTTGCCGTCCCGGCCGATGCCCAGCAGGCCGTACAAGTCCCAGCCCACCTTGCGGCGGCGGTCGACATAGGGCGATTGCCATTGCGTCGGGTAGTAAGCGTATTCCTGGTGATGGACGGCGGCCTGTGCCGGATCGTCGTGCACCGCAAGCAGCTTGCGCGACAGCTCGCGCAAGGGTTCGCCGGTCAGCACGTACACCTTCCAGGGCTGGGTGTTGGTGCCCGAGGGCGCGCGCGAAGCCACGTGCAGGATGTCTTCGATCGTCGCTCGCGGCACGGGCGTCGGCAGGTAGGCACGCATCGAGTGGCGCGAGGTGATAGCCGCATCGGCCGCTGCCGTCTGCTCGGTTGTCGGTTTCAAACGACCAACTCCTTCAGCGCCTTAAGCAAGGGGTCCGGCAAGGTGGCCGGCCGGCGCGTCGCACGGTTCACGTACACATGAACGAAATGGCCACGTGCCGCAACCAGCGGCTCGCCGGCCGCAAAGATGCCGATCTCGTAGCGCACGCTCGATGAGCCCAAGTGCGCGACGCGCAGGCCGGCCTCTACGCTCTGCGGGAACTCGATGGACGCGAAGTAGTTGCAGTGCGTCTCGACCACCAGGCCGATCACTTCGCCGTGGTGGATGTCGAGTGCGCCGGCCTCGATGAGGTAGCGGTTCACCGCGGTATCGAAGAGGCTGTAGTAGACGACGTTGTTCAGGTGGCCGTACGAATCGTTGTCCATCCAGCGCGTGGACAGCGGCGTGAAGTGGCGGTATGCATCGCGGCCATCGGGCTGGAGGCGTGGTGTGCTCATGTCGGCTGATTGTTCCACCGCTGCCAACTGTCCAGCGCTGCACTCAAGGTATTGACCTGGACCTGCACGGTGGCGTCGATGTCACGGCCGTAGCCACCGGCCATCGACAGGGCGACCGGGATGCGCCGCTCGCGCGCGGCGGCGAGCACGCGGCGGTCGCGCTCGGCCAGGCCTTCGGTGCTGAGCTTCAAGCGGCCCAGGCGATCGTTCTCATGCGGGTCGGCCCCCGCAAGTAAGAAGATCAGGCCGGGCGGCCCATCACGATGGCGTGCCCACAGTTCGTCGAGCGCGGTGTCGAGCGCCGCGAGGTATTGGGTGTCACCACAGCCGTCGGGCAGGTTGACGTCGAGGTCGCTCGCCTCTTTGCGAAACGGAAAATTCTTTTCGCCGTGCAGCGACAGCGTGAACACCGTCGGGTCATCACGAAAGATCGCCGCGGTGCCGTTGCCCTGGTGAACGTCGAGATCGATTACCGCCACGCGCAACAGCCGCCGATGCAGCCGGTGCGCCTCGGCTTGCATCAATCTGGCGGCCACTGCCACGTCGTTGAACACGCAATAGCCGCCTCCCTTGTCGGCGCTGGCGTGGTGGGTACCCCCAGCCATGTTGGCAGCCACGCCGTGCTTCAGAGCCGCTCTGGCCGCCTGAATAGTGGCCCCAACGGATCGGCACGCGCGTTCCGCCATGCGGTCCGACCACGGGAAGCCGATCTCCCGCTGCTGGGCGTTACTCAAATGGCCTTGCAGCACCGCGGCGATGTAGTGCGGCGTGTGCGCCAGCGCCAGTTCGCCTTCGCTGGCCGGCAGGGCCTGATCCAGCAGGATCCCCGGCAACTCGCCCTCCACGCGCTCGCGCAGCAGGCGGTACTTCTGCATCGGAAAACGATGTCCCTCAGGCAGCTGCAGAACGAAATGAGTCGCGTAAAAGGCTTGCATCACAAGGATTTAGAAGCGCCGTTCTAAATTGCTGCAATGCAGCAAAAACCACTTGAAAACTTGCAATCGGTTCGTATACTTCTCGTCATGGTGCAGCGCAACAATGCTGTGTCATCCCCGAATCTAACCATTGGAGATCACTCATCATGCTGACCGCAGAACAAGTCATGGCCGCCCACAAGGCCAACATTGAAACCCTCTTCGGCCTCACCGGCAA
Organism: Rhizobacter sp. P2_G4; assembly: GCF_056403575.1. Classification (NCBI taxonomy): domain Bacteria; kingdom Pseudomonadati; phylum Pseudomonadota; class Betaproteobacteria; order Burkholderiales; family Sphaerotilaceae; genus Rhizobacter; species Rhizobacter sp. P2_G4. The sequence continues at coordinate 296,966 of NZ_JBFUFG010000007.1, forward strand.
GGCATTCGAAGGCGTCGAGAAACTGGTTGAACTGAACCTTCAGGTCGCCAAGACCGCCCTGACCGAAGTGGCCGAGAACGCCAAGGCCGCCATGTCCGTCAAGGACGCACAAGAGCTGCTGGCCCTGCAAGCCGGCCTGCTGCAACCGGCCGCCGAAAAGGCTGCCGCCTATGGCCGCTACGTGTACGACATCGCCGCCAGCACCAATGCTGACATCGGCAAGGTCGCCGAAGCCACCGCTTCCGAAGCTCAGAAGAAATTCATGGCGCTGGTCGACACGTCGATCAAGAACGCTCCGGCCGGCACCGAGAACGCCGTCGCTCTGGTGAAATCGGCTGTCGCCGCCGCCAACAACGCTTACGAAAGCGTCCACAAGGCCGCCAAGCAAGCCGCTGATGTCGCCGAAGCGAACTTCCAAGCCATGACCAGCACCGCTGTGAAGGCGACGCAAAGCGCTACCAAGACCAAGCGCGCCGCCTGAAATTGAAGTTTTTTGCAACCGGGTTGAACTTCCAGTCAGGCGCTCCATCTGAAGATTTCCGCAAGCGTGCTTGCGGGTCTCCCTGAAAGGTTGTCTCCTCGGTACCCGCGAATTCTCCATTCAAGGTACCTTTCGGCCCCGGTGGCAACACCGGGGCCGTTTTGTTTTGTGCGCCGGCTTTCCAGCCCGCCTCAGTGTGTCTTCGCGGCGATTCGCGCTTTCAGGTCGACCAGCATGGCCGTCGCGATCTCACGGCCCGCCTGGATCGATCGCTTTCTGGCCGAGAAGTCGGCCCCCGACACGCCGGCCAGCTTCGGTCGCAGCACGATGTCGGCCTCCCGCAACTCGAAGGTGTTGATGCTGCGGCCCATGATGGCGAAGGTCTGCAGCAGCATGCGCATCGGGTCGCCGGTGGCATTGCCATCGGGGATGGCCGAGATGTCGACGGCGATCACCAGTTCAGCCCCCATCTGCTTGGCAAATCTCACCGGCACGGGCGATACCAGCCCGCCATCCACATACTCCCGCGAGCCGATGCGCACCGGCGTGAATACGGCCGGCACGGCGCTCGAGGCGCGCACCGCCATGCCCGGGTCGCCGACCTGGAACAGGATGGGCTGCCCGTTGTCGAGGTCGGTGGCCACGATGCCAAGGGGCACCCGCATTTGTTCGATGGAACGCCCACCGGTGTTCTCGCGCACGAACTTAGCCAGCGCCTCGCCGCGGATCAGGCCGCGCCCGGGAAACGCCCAGTCTGCAAAAGCCGATTCGTCCATGTTGTCGGCCAGCGCGGCCAGTGCGACGCCACTTTTTCCCGAGGCATAAAGGGCCGCGACAAGGCTGCCGGCTGATGTGCCGGTCACGTAATCGACCTTGATGCCATTCTCTTCCAGCACCTGGATCACACCGATGTGGGCAAAACCACGGGCGGCGCCCCCGCCGAGCGCCAGCCCGATCCGCGGGGGCCGAGGCGGTACCACCATCGGCACGGACGCCGCTGCGTCAGGCGGCAGGGGGATGACGACAGGCGGGGTGACGACCGGCGGCGCGACAGGCGCGGTTTGGCAAGCGCTCAGCACGGCCACCGCCAGGGCTGTGGCCCACAGGCGAAGGGCCTGACTGACGCGCGGCAAGAAATCCAGTTGATTCGGCATGGCCCGAATTCTAGGAGGCGGTCTGCGCCGGCCCTCGCCTTAGCCGGGCATCGAATAAACAACTTACTAAACTGTTCTTTCTATATATATAGGCAGTTCGCACAATCCACTTCTGCTTGCCGAGGACAATCGTCGATTGCCTGCAGCATGCGCTGCACCTCGTCACTCACCTGACCCTCAGAACGATGTATCAGTACACCTCATTCGACAAAGTGTTCGTCAAGCAGCGCGCGGCGCAGTTCCGCGACCAGCTGGAGCGCAACCTCGCCGGCAGCCTGAGCGACGATGACTTTCGCCCGCTGCGCCTGCAAAACGGCTGGTACGTGCAACGCCATGCGCCGATGCTGCGCGTGGCCGTGCCGTATGGCGAGCTGAGCAGCACACAGCTGCGCGCACTGGCGCGCATCGCACGCGAGTTCGACCGCGGCTATGGCCACTTCACCACGCGCCAGAACCTGCAATACAACTGGATTCCGTTGGTGAAGAGCGCCGACGTGATGGAGGCCCTGGCCGCCGTCGACATGCACGGCATCCAGACCAGTGGCAACTGCATCCGCAACATCACGAGCGACTGCTTCGCCGGTGTGGCCGCCGACGAGGTCGTCGACCCACGCCCGTACTGCGAAATCCTGCGTCAGTGGAGCACGCTGAACCCCGAGTTCGCCTTCTTGCCGCGCAAGTTCAAGATCGCCGTGACCGGTGCGATTGAAGACCGCGCAGCCATTGCATGGCACGACATCGGTTTGCAGCTGCTGAAGAACGAATCCGGTGACGTCGGCTTCAAGGTGCTGGTCGGCGGCGGCATGGGCCGCACGCCCGTCGTCGGCACGGTGATCCGCGACTTCCTGCCGTGGCAGCAGATCCTGGTGTTCATCGAAGCCGTGGTGCGCGTCTACAACCGCTACGGTCGCCGCGACAACATGTACAAGGCGCGCATCAAGATCCTGGTGAAGGCCGAGGGCCAGCGCTTCTTCGACGACGTGAACGAGGAGTTCAAGAACATCCTCGAGCGCGACGTCGACGGCACCGAGCAGATCATTCCGCAGGCCGAGTTCGACCGCGTGGCGGCATGTTTCAAGCTGCCCGAAGGCGTGGCGCCGATCTCCGGCAGCACGCTGCAGGTGCCCGCCGACGCGCCGGACTCATTCAAGCGCTGGACCGAGCGCAACGTGCATGCGCACCAGATCGCCGGCTACCGCGCGGTCACCTTGTCCCTGAAGCGCACCGGCCAAGCCCCTGGCGACGCCACCGACTCGCAAATGGAGCTGGCCGCCGACCTGGCCGACAAGTTCAGTCACGGTGAACTGCGCGTCTCGCACGACCAGAACCTCGTGCTGCCGTGGGTCAAGGAAAGCGACTTGTTCGCGCTCTGGGAAGCCGCCCGCGCCGCCAGTTTCGCCACGCCCAACATTGGCCTGCTGACCGACATGATCGCCTGCCCCGGCGGCGACTTCTGCGCGCTGGCCAATGCGCGCTCCATCCCCATTGCCGCCGACCTCACCGCCCGCTTCGACGACATCGACGAGCTCTACGACATCGGCGACATCGACATGCACATCAGCGGCTGTATCAACTCCTGCGGCCACCACCACAGCGGGCACATCGGCATCCTAGGCGTCGACAAGGACGGCAAGGAGTGGTACCAGGTGTCGCTCGGCGGGCTCGATGGCTCCGCCATCAGCGGCAACGCCTCCACGCCCGGCAAGGTGATCGGCCCGTCGTTCTCTGCCGACGAAGTGGCCGACGTCGTCGAAGCCGTGATCGACACCTACCGCGCGCAACGCACCACCGCTGCCGAGCGCTTCATCGACACCGTCAAGCGCGTCGGGCTCGACCCGTTCAAGACCGCCGCCAATGCGCAGCGCCGCACCACGGCCCAGCACGCTTGAGGAGCCATTCATGAAGTTCATCGACACCTCACGCGACCGCTGGCACACCATCACCGGTGAAGACGGCCCCATGGTCACGCTTACCCCCACGGCCCATAGCTTGCTAACCCTGATCCAATGGAACGGCATACGCAACTCGTGGCCCGCTGACATGCCGGTCGGGGTGATCTTCCCCAACGATGCCGACATCGAAGACCTGGTCGACGACCTCCCTCGCCTGAGCCTGGTGGCGTTGCAGTTTCCGAAGTGGACTGACGGCCGTGCCTACAGCCAGGCCCGCCTGCTGCGCTCGCGCTTTCGCTTTGCCGGCGAAGTGCGCGCCGTCGGCGAGGTGCTCGTCGACATGGTGCCGCTGCTCAAGCGCACCGGCTTCGATGCCACGGTGCTGCGCCACGACCAGTCGCTCGACGCTGCTGAGCGAGCGCTGCGCTTCTTCCCTGGCCACTACCAGGCAGACGTCAACGAGCATCGCCCGCTGTTCGCGCGCCCACCCGAAGAAGCGTATTCCAACGTCGAAGATTTCAACCAGGCAGGGTCGGCCATATGAGCGCCATCACGCTGTATGACCGGCTGACGCCGGATTTCGATGCGCGCGTTGCGCATGCGGTCGAGGTGCTGAAGCAGGCCGCGGCCGAGCACCCCGGCAAGGTCGTGCAGGCCACCAGCCTGGGCGCCGAAGACATGGTGCTGACCGACCTGATCGCGCGCCACAAGATCGACATCGCCATCGGCACGCTGGAGACCGGCAAGCTGCACCCGCAGACGGTGGCACTGATCCCGCGCATCGAAGAGCGCTACGGCCTGAAGGTGGAGGTCTACCGCCCCGAGGCCGAGGCCGTGATCCACTTCGTGAAGAACTACGGTGAGCGCGCGATGTACGACAGCATCGATCTGCGCAAAGGCTGCTGCGGCATCCGCAAGCTTGAACCGCTGTCGCGCATGCTTGCCAGCCGCACGGCCTGGGTCACCGGCCTCCGACGCGAGCAAAGCAACAACCGCGGCGACGTGCCGTTCAGCGAGCCGGACGACAAAGGCCGCATCAAGTTCAACGCGCTGGCCGACTGGAGCTGGAACGACGTGTGGCACTACATCGCCGCGCACGACGTTCCCTACAACCCGCTGCATGATGAGTTCATGCCGAGCATCGGCTGCGAGCCCTGCACGCGTGCCATCGCCGTGGGAGAAGACTTTCGCGCCGGCCGCTGGTGGTGGGAAGACGAGAAGGCCAAGGAGTGTGGCCTGCACGTGCATGGCGCTGCTGACGACGCCAACGCGGCTGCTGTATCGATGATCGGAGAACACAAATGAACGCCCCGCTGACGGTGGAGCAATTGCTCCCCGCCCTCGACCACACCCATCTCGACTGGCTGGAAGAAGAGGCCATCTTCATCCTGCGTGAAACGGTCGCCGCCTTCGAGCGCCCTGCCCTGTTGTTCTCCGGCGGAAAAGACTCGTGCGTCGTGCTGCGCCTGGCCGAGAAGGCCTTCAAGTCGAAAAGCAAAGACGGCGAATACAAGGGCCGCCTGCCCTTCCCGCTGCTGCACGTCGACACAGGCCACAACTTCCCCGAAGTGATCGAGTTCCGCGACCGCCGCGTCGCCGAGATGGGCGAGCGCCTGGTCGTCGGCCACCTTGAAGATTCCATCAAGCGCGGCACCGTGCGCCTGTCGCACCCGCTGGAGTCGCGCAACGGCCACCAGACCGTCGCACTGCTCGAAGCCATCGAAGAACACCGCTTCGATGTGCTGATGGGCGGCGCCCGCCGCGACGAAGAGAAGGCCCGCGCCAAGGAGCGCATCTTCAGCCACCGCGACAGCTTCGGCCAGTGGCAGCCGAAGGAACAACGCCCTGAGCTGTGGACGTTGTTCAACACCCGCATCAAGCCGGGCGAGCACATGCGCGCCTTCCCGATCAGCAACTGGACCGAGCTCGACGTGTGGCTGTACATCGCTCGCGAGAACATCCCGCTGCCGAGCCTGTACTACAAGCACGAACGCCAGGTGATTCGCCGCAAGGGTCTGCTGGTGCCCTTGACCGAGGTCACGCCACCCGAAGCCGGTGAGACGGTCGAAACGGCCGAGGTGCGCTTTCGCACCGTGGGCGACATGACCTGCACCTGCCCAGTTGAAAGCCCGGCCACCAACGCCACCGAGATCGTCGCCGAGACGCTGAAGGTCACCGTCAGCGAGCGCGGAGCAACCCGCATGGACGATCGCACCTCCGACGCGTCGATGGAACGTCGCAAGAAAGAAGGCTATTTCTGACCCACCCCCGAAGCGCTGCGCGCCTCCCCCTCAAGGGGGCGCCGCCGGTGGCCTGGCAAAGCCAGTTCCACGGCGGCCGCTGGATCAAAAGCAATTGAGAATGAGATGACCACGCAAGCAATCAAAGACCACCGCGCACTGCGCTTCCTCACCGCCGGCAGCGTTGACGACGGCAAGAGCACGCTGATCGGCCGCCTGCTGTTCGACAGCCGCGCCATCCTCGCGGACCAGCTCGACACGCTGGAGAAGCGTGCCGCGGGCGCGCCCATCGACCTCTCGCTGCTGACCGACGGCTTGGAGGCCGAGCGCGAGCAGGGCATCACCATCGATGTGGCCTACCGCTACTTCGCGACCAAGGAGCGCAAGTTCATCATTGCCGATGCGCCTGGCCACGAGCAGTACACCCGCAACATGGTGACGGCCGCAGCCGGCAGCGATGCCGCCGTGGTGCTTGTCGACATCACCAAGCTCGATACGCATGCCGTGCCCGTGCCACTCCTGCCGCAGACGCGCCGTCATGCACTGCTGGCCCATCTGCTGCGTGTGCCCAGCATCGTCTTCGCGGTGAACAAGCTCGACGCGGTGAGCGACCCGGCGCAGGCCTTCGAGGCCGTCAGCATCGCGTTGCGCGACTTCGCCAAGCAGGCTGGCATCGAAATCGCCGGCATCATCCCGGTCTCTGCGCTGCGGGGCGACAACGTGACCCAGCCGCTGGACGCCACTTGGTACAACGGCCCGTCGCTGCTGCAGTTGCTGGAATCGCTGCCCGCGCTGCAGGAACGCAAGGACGGCGATCTGCTGATCCCCGTGCAATACGTCAGCCGCGAAGGCGAAGGCACCGGCAACCAGCCGCGCTCGCTGTACGGCCGCGTGGCCCACGGCCGCGTGAAGGCCGGCGACACGGTGCAGCTCTTCCCGAGCAACCAGATCGCCACGGTGGCCGAAGTGCGGCTCGCCGGCGAGGTGGTCGACGTGGTCGAGGCCGGCCAATCCGCCGGCGTGGTGCTCGATCGCCAGCTCGACGTGTCGCGCGGCGACTGGATCGCCACGCCGCAGACCATCCATGAAGCTCAGCGCTTCTCGGCCACCCTCGCCTGGCTCGACACCGAGCCTGCCGTGGTGGGCCGCAAGTACTGGGTGCGCCATGGCAACCGCTGGGTGCAGGCACGCATCGCCAGCATCGAAAGCCGGCTCGACATCCACACGCTCGAAGCGATCGAGGCCAACCAGCTCGCGGTCAACGAGATCGGCCACGTGATCATCGAAACGCAGCAGGCGTTGCCAGTGGAATCGTATGAATCCAACCGCGTGGGCGGCTCGCTCATCATCGTCGACCCCGCCAGCAACCGCACCAGCGGTGCGCTGCTCGTGAAGGGTGCCGCCTGATCATGGCCGGACGCGTGATCTTCATCGGTGCTGGCCCTGGGGCCGCCGACCTGATCACCTTGCGCGGGGCACGCTTGCTCGCGCAGGCCGATGTCGTGTTGTTCGACGCCCTCACCGACCCTGCCCTGCGCGACTTCGTACCGCGCGCCCGTTGGCTCGATGTCGGCAAGCGCGGCTTCTGCGACAGCACCGGCCAGACCGCCATCAATGCCTTGCTCGTGAAGTGCGCTCGGGAAGGCGGCACCGTGGTTCGCCTCAAAGGTGGCGACCCCAGCGTGTTCGGTCGGCTGGAAGAGGAGCTTCATGCGCTCGCCGAAGCCGGCATCGCCTGCGAAGTGGTGCCCGGCGTCACGGCGGCCATCGCGGCGGCAGCCAGCAGCCAGCGGCCGCTGACACGCCGCGGCACCGGCCGCAGCGTCAGCCTCGCCACCGCGATGACGCGCAGCGGCGATCTGAACGCCACCCGCACAGCCGACACCGAAGTCTTCTACATGGCCGGCAAGCAACTGGCCTCGTTGTCTCGCCAACTCATGTCCGCCACCTGGCCTGCGGAGACGCCGGTGAGCGTGGTGTCGCGAGCCGGCTGGCCCGACGCCTTGCACAGCGACCACACCGTGCGCACGCTGGCCGAAGCAGGCGTGCTGCACGCAGGCAGGCCGACCATCGTGACAGTCGGGGCCGGAGCACGTGCGCTGAACAGCCCTTTGCCAACAGAGCCATCCGTCGCGACCTGCGGCGAGCCTTTAAAATCAATGGCTTCGCCTGTCGGCGATGCCCGTCCAACTGCCACTTCAAAGCCAGAGCCATGACCCACGTCGTCACCGAAGCCTGCATCCGCTGCAAATACACCGACTGCGTGGACGTCTGTCCCGTCGATTGCTTCCGCGAAGGCCCGAACTTCCTGACCATCGACCCCGACGAGTGCATCGACTGCGCAGTCTGCATCCCCGAGTGTCCGGTCAACGCCATCATGCCGGAGGAAGACGTGCCCGGCGACCAGCAGCACATGATCAAGATCAACGCCGACCTGGCCAAGAGCGGCTGGCCCAGCATCACCAAACGCAAGGCGCCCTTGCCCGATGCCGACGACTGGAAAGACAAGACCGGCAAGCTGTCCGAACTGATCAAGTAGTAGTCAACGCAACACCATGGAATTGAACGTCAACGTGGAGATCTCCAAAACCGCCAACTCGCACGAGGGCCCGATCGAGACCGATGCGGTCATCGTGGGCGCGGGTCCGGTTGGCCTGTTCCAGGTGTTCGAGCTCGGCCTGCTGGAGATCAAGGCCCACATCATCGATTCGCTTGCCTACCCCGGCGGCCAGTGCATCGAGCTGTACCCCGACAAGCCCATCTACGACATCCCTGCCGTGCCCGTGTGCACAGGCAAGGAGTTGACCGATAACTTGCTGAAGCAGATCGAGCCCTTTGGTGCGACCTTCCACCTCGGACAAGAAGTGACTGTCGTGCAGAAGCAAGACGACGGCCGCTTCTACGTCGAGACCAGCAAGGGCACGCGTTTCCTCACCAAGACCATCTTCATCGCTGGCGGCGTCGGCTCCTTCCAGCCGCGCCTGCTGAAGGTCGACGGGCTCGACAAGCACAACGAGTCGCAGGTGTTCTACCGCGTGAAGAACCCAGCCCAGTTCGCGGGCAAGAACCTCGTGATCGTCGGCGGCGGTGACTCGGCCCTCGACTGGACACTTAACTTCGTGCAGGAAGGCCCGCACAAGGCGGAGAGCGTGATCCTGCTGCACCGCCGTGACGGCTTCAAGGCCGCGCCGGCCAGCGTTGCGAAGATGAAGGAACTGTGCGACGCGTATGAGATGCAGTTCCTCATCGGCCAGATCACCGGTATCGAAGAGACCGATGGTCGGCTCACCAGCGTGAAGGTCACCGGCAGCGACGGCATCACCCGCGTGGTGCCGCTCGATGTGCTGATGGTTTTCTTCGGGCTGAGCCCCAAGCTCGGCCCGATTGCCGAGTGGGGCCTGAACCTCGAGCGCAAGCAGATCGTCGTCGACACCGAGAAGTTCGAGACCAACACGCCGGGCATCTTTGCCGTGGGCGACGTCAACACCTATCCGGGCAAGAAGAAGCTGATCCTGTCGGGCTTCCACGAAGCGGCGCTCGCTGCTTTTGGCGCGGCGCCATACATCTTTCCGGAGAAGCGCATTCACCTGCAGTACACGACCACCAGCCCGAAGTTGCACAAGGTGCTTGGCGTCGAGACGCCGACGTTTGATTGAGCCCCCCAGTCGCTGCGCTCCTGCCCCCAAGGGGCGCCGCCTGGCGGCCCGGCAAAGCCGGTTCCGCGGGCGTGGCTTGATGAGGCACTTCGCTTCGCTCGTGCTGTTTGTCTGCTCAGCACCGTTCGTGCTGAGGTCTCGAGGCGCAGCGCATAGCAGTACGCAACTTCCCGATCTCTGAATCGGTTGATAATCCGCTCGCTGCGCGCTCTGCGCAGCACTCGCTAGGGGTGTTGAACGCTCGTTCTGAAGGCAGAGCAGCGGTCGACTGAGAAAGTCCCTTTGAACCTGATTGAGGTAATCCTCGCGCAGGGAAGCATGCACAAAAGCCCGGCCGTGTTCACGGATCCGTGGCCCGTGTCAGCCGACCTGCCATCGATCTATGGACATCACGATGGCAACCAATCGCTCGTTCCGCTTTTCACGCTCTCCCATTGCTGCTGCGGCCTTGTTGCTCGCCACGGTCGTCCATGCACAGACGACGACGCTTGCGCCTGTCACTGTCACGGGCAGGGCCGACCCTGCGGCCGGCGTTTCGGGCTGGGGCAATGTGCCCTTGTCGCAGACGCCGCTACAGGCCACCGTCCTCACCGCTGAACAGCTGAGTGACCGCGGCGCACTGCGCCTGGCCGATGTCGTGAAGATCGACCCGTCCGTCAGCGACGCCTATAACTCCGAGGGCTACTGGGACTTCCTTGCCGTCCGCGGTTTTGTGCTCGACAACCGTTTCAACTACCGGCGCGATGGCTTGCCCATCAACGCGGAAACCTCGATCCCGCTCGAGAACAAGGACCGCATCGAGATACTCAAGGGCACGAGTGGCATCCAGGCCGGCACCAGTTCGCCGGGCGGGCTGGTGAACCTCGTGGTCAAGCGCCCTACCGACGCGCCGCTGCGCAACGTGCAACTCGGCTGGCGCGAGCACGGCTCGGTGCTGGGTGCCGTCGACATCAGCCAGCGGTTCGGCGAGCAGCAGGTGTTCGGCGTGCGGGTGAATGCAGCCTATGAACACATCGACCCTCGGCTGCGTGATGCCAAGGGCGAACGCAACCTGATGTCGGTGGCAGGCGACTGGCGCATCAGCCCGAGCACGCTGCTCGAAGCCGAGTTCGAGACGAGCCATCGCTCGCAGCTGAGCCAGCCGGGCTTCAGCATGCTCGGCTCCACGGTGCCGGCGCCGGTCGATCCGCGCATCAACCTCAACAACCAGCCCTGGTCGCAGCCTGTGGTGATGGACGCGAACACCGCCTCAGTCCGCGCCACCCACAACATGGGCAGCTGGCGGCTCACAGCGCACGCCGCCACCCAGCGCTTGCGCACAGACGACCGCCTCGCCTTTCCTTACGGCTGCGATGCAGAAGGCAACTACGACCGCTACTGCAGTGACGGCACGTATGACCTGTGGGACTTCCGCAGCGAAGGCGAGCGACGGCGCACTGACGCGCTCGAGCTTGCCGCGCGCGGCGAGACGGCCACCGGGTCCGTGCAACACGGTTGGGCTGTCGGTGCACTGCGCAGCAAGGTGAAGAACCGCTTCGGGCCGCAGACCTTCGACTTTGCCGGCACAGGCAACGTGGAAGGCACGTTGTTCACGCCGCCCAAGAACACACAGAACGCCACCAACACCAACCGCGACGAGGACTCGACCGAGTTGTTCGTCAACGACGCCGTCAAGCTGAACGAGAGCGTGACAGCCTGGGTCGGCTTGCGCCACACRCGTTTGCAACGCGATGCTGTTCAGACCGATGGCAGCGAGGCCACCAATTACAGCCAATCGTTCTCGACACCCTCACTGGCCATCAGCTACGTCTTCGCGCCTGAGCAGATGCTTTATGCAAGCTGGGGGCGCGGTGTGGAGAGCGATGTGGCTCCAAACCTGCCTGGCCTCGACAGCTCGGGCCTGGTGGACGTCGGGACCAAGCGTTTCACGAATGCGGGGCAAGCGTTGCCGGCCAGCAAGAGCAGGCAGATCGAACTTGGCCTCAAGGTTGCAACCGCCAACGCTGCGTGGGGTTTGGCCGTGTTCGACATCGTGCGTCCGACCTGGTCCAACGTTGGTGCCTGCGTCGCGCGCGACAGCTGCACGCGTGTCGAAGACGGGGATGCACGACACCGAGGCGTCGAAGCAAATGCGGCGTGGCGCGCTGGCGCTTGGTCGTTCCAAGGCGGTGTACAGGCGTTGCAAGCTCGCCGCCGCGACAGCAGCGCCAAGCCTGAGATCAATGGCAGGCGCCCCACCAACGTCCCCGATCGCACCCTCAAGCTGCAGACCCGCTACCAGGTCGCCATCGTACCGGGCCTCAGTGTGCAAGCTGATGCCTTGGGTGTCAGTGACCGCATGGTGCTCGAAGACAACAGCGCGCGCATCCCCGGCTATGCGCAGTTCGATCTGTCCGCCCGCTACGAACAAAAACTCGCAGGCAGCACACTGACTTGGCGCGCTGGCGTCGACAACCTTTTCGACCGCCGCGCATGGCGCGAATCGCCCTTCCAGTTCGGCCATGTGTACTTGTACCCACTGGCAGCACGCACCTTCCGACTTTCTGTGGAAGCCAGCCTTTAAGACGACCAAAAACTCCCGCTATAATGCGAGGCTGTTCCTCGATAGCTCAGTCGGTAGAGCGCCGGACTGTTAATCCGTAGGTCCCTGGTTCGAGCCCAGGTCGAGGAGCCACCAATGACAAGCGTTAGCAGGTATTCATCTGCTAACGCTTTTTCATTTCCGCAGCGCATTCCTGGATCGTCTGAGTTCTCGGACGCAGGATCCTGCGATGTCGCGCGACGCAGTACGGCGTAAGTTGCCCTTCGGTTCTTTCATCCGCGACTACAACCAACGGCGTCCCGCGAGCAACTCCTGCTAAGCAGAGATTAGCCGCGCACGGACGGAAGCACGCCGCGATCACACACGCTTGCAAAGGCGCGCAGCCTCATGCGGCGCGCATGCGTACGGGCGCCAGCGCGCCCACTTAAGTGACTGAGGCGGATTGCATGGCGCACGTGCGTTGCAAGTGCATCGGCGGTCGATCGCTCACGCACCGAGCTCATTGACGGTGCCGCATCGACCGCGACCAGCCTCAAACAAGTGATCGCATGTTCCGATGGTTCGCGGTTACACGAAGACACACACGCAACTTCAGTTGCCATAGATCATGTCGATGTTGAGTCAATCCCCTGTTCAAGGGGGTGCGACCACTTAAATCGTGAACTCCTGGGTAAGGAGTGCAGTTAGAGAGTTGGCGAGGCGACAAGAAGAAGTACCAACCTTTTTATCGGCAACGATACTCCGCCAGAGTATCTCTACAGGGCAGGGATCAAATGAAGAATATTAAAGTCGGTATAGTTGGGATGGGCCCGCGCGGCCTCACAGTTCTCGAGCGCATCGTGGCCAACGAGCGCGTCAGACAATCTGCCAATTTTGAGATATATCTGTTCGATCCTAATCCCGCAGGTGTCGGATGCCACGACCCGGAGCAGGAAGACTACCTACTGGTAAATACCGTTGCCGGGCAAATCACGCAATTTTCCGATCAGTCACTGCTGGGAGCAGGCCCCATACTGGAGGGCCCTTCGTTTCATGAATGGCTGGAGAACGCCAACTTCAGCAGGCGTGGCGAGCGCCAAGGTGAAAAAACGATCGACCGCGATGGCTACTACTCTCGCGCGTTGTTCGGACGCTACCTGCATTGGGTTTATCACTACCTGGTGGCCCTCGCCCCAGCCCACGTGCAAATTCGACTCGTTCGAGATTCTGTCCTGAGCGCAGAACGTGGTGCCAATGATTGCTGGGTCCTCGCCACCCAGAAGAGTCCATTCTGCGTCGACTATCTCTACCTGACGTCCGGGCATACCAAGCCTTCGTCGCAGAAACCTGCCCAGCGGCATGTGGGGAAACCGGGCTTGGAAACGATTACGGTCACCGACCCATACCCGGTTCGCCAGCAGCTTTCTTTCATCACGCCGGAAATGACGGTGGGTATTGAAGGTATGGGGCTCACGACCTTTGACATATTGGCCACCCTCACGGTCGGTCGCGGTGGGCGGTTTGTTGATCTGCCATCGGGGGCAAAACAGTACATCGCCTCCGGGCGCGAGCCGCGCATCGCCGCGTTTTCGCGCTCCGGCCTCCCCCTGACAGCGCGTGCCGCAAACCAGAAAGGCGTGAGCATTCAGTACCGCGCCAAGTTTCTGGTGGCCGACAAGATTCGGGCGCTCCGCGCGACGCGGAAGCTGGACTTTCAGTCCGATGTCTTTCCGTTGTTGCTGGCTGACATGCAGTTCGCTTACTACGAGGCCTACCTTCGCAATCGCCGCGATCCTGTTACAGCAATGCTCTTTTGCAACCAATTTTTGTGTGCAGACGTTGCTGAGCGAGAAGCGTTGGTCACGCAGTACATCCCGGCACAAGACCGCTTCTCGTGGGACAGCCTGATCGATCCAATCCCTCCGGCAGCACTGGCGTCGGCGCTGTCCTTCCAGACGTGGATGACCGAGCACTTGCGCCAGGATCTGATCGAAGCGAAAAGGGGCAACGTTGACGGGCCGCTGAAAGCTGCTTGCGACGTCGTTCGAGATCTTCGCGACAACTTGCGTGCTGCCATTGATTTCGGAGGCCTCACCGAGGAATCCCACCGCTGGGTCCTCTCCGAATTCGCGCCGATCATGAACCGCATCGCTGTCGGCCCGCCCGCATCACGAATAGCCGAGCTGCTTGCCCTCGTTGAGGCAGGCGTCCTCGACTTTGGCTTTGGCCCCGGTGCTACCTGCAAAGTGGCAGAGGCCGGCAAGAGGATGCGCATCGCGTCCTCGAAATGGCCCGAGCGGGGGATTGAGGTCGATGTGCTGGTCCACGCAAGGATCTCGATGCATAGCCCGGCAGAGGATGCTTCACCGTTGCTGTTGGGCCTGCTCGATGATGGCCACGTGCGCCTGTTCCACAACGGCGCCTTTCATCCCGGTGGGATCGAGGTCAACCGCAACTTCAACTGGGTCTCGGAAGACGGCTCCGCGGTCGAAAACGCTTGGGCGCTCGGCATCCCAACGGAGGGCGTCAAGTTCTATACCTTTGTGGTGCCGAGATCGGGCGTCAACTCGACAGCCCTTGTCGACGCTGGCCGCGCTGTCACCAAGATGCTTTCGATGATCGGTGGCCACGCCGTTGAGCCTACCGAAGTCCTCAGTGCGGATGTTCCAACCGCTGAATATGCTTCCGCCTTCGCATCGCTCTATGGCGCGCTGTCGTAGTCGTCTGGATGACTTGAATGCGCCCTTCGAAATGACGCGATGCTTCAAGGCGCGCTGAACCGCCTGAGCTTTGCCGGCCTCTCGGCGACCCTGGTAGGGAACGGCATCGGGCGTTTTGCCTTCATCGCGCTCATGCCTGCGTTGATCGACGCGGCCTGGTTCACGAAGGGTGAGGCGTCCCAGCTCAGCGTGGCCACATTGCTTGGCTACGTGGTCGGTGCCTGGCGTTCAGATTGGCTTGCGCATCGGTACTCGCCCACCACGCTGATCCGCTGGTGCATGTTGCTGATATCGATCAGTTTCTTTGCATCGGCCATCAGCGAGTGGCCAATTGCTTGGTACTACTTTTGGCGAGTTCTTGCTGGCGCCTGTGGTGCCGTGCTCATGGTTCTGCCGGCCCCCCTCGTCGTTCCGCAACATGATTCCGCCATCCGCGGGCAAGTCAGCGGCATCGTGTTCTCAGGGGTCGGGTTGGGCGCGATCGTGTCAGGCCTGTTGGTGCCAGCGTTGGTTGCCGGATTGGGCATCGCCGCCATTTATGGTGGCGAGATCCATCCGCTGGCCTTCAGCGGCGTGCAGGGGGCATGGTTGGGGCTGGGCACGGTGTGCCTGCTGCTCACCTTGGCCTCGTGGCGTCAGTGGTCGACACAACATGCCCCGGCCGTCACCACCGAGCAGGCAACACCGACTGTCGAGCAAGTCGAGCAGGCTGACAGTGCAGTCAGCCGGACCGTATGGCTCATTCTTGTCGCTCACGGACTCAACGCTGTCGGCTACCTGGCGCACACGATGTTCTGGGTGGACTACCTGGTGCGCGAGATGGGAATGTCGCTCGCCAGCGGCGGCTTCTACTGGTCGGTGTTTGGCCTCGGGGCCGCTGTCGGTCCGCTTCTTACCGGCAAGCTGGCCGACGCGTACGGCACGCGACGTTGCTTGCTCATTGGCTTTGCGCTCAAGGCGCTCGCTGCGATGTTGCCTGTGTGGGCGAGCAACGCCCCTGCGCTCTTCGTCTCGTCCCTGCTGATGGGCATCTGCACGCCTGGAGTCCTGGCGCTGGTATCGGCTTACACGCTCGAGGTTGTGGGCCCGGCCATGAACAGACAAGTCTGGGGCAAGGCGACCTTCAGCTTTTCACTTGCGCAGGGAGTGGGCGGCTTTTTCATGGCCAGCGCGGTCATCTACGTCGACTCATACCGTCCGTTGTTCGTTGTAAGTGCCGTCGCTTTGCTCGGGTCCGTTGCCTGTATCGCCGCAGTACGCAAGTCGCTTCCTGAGGCTTCCGAGATCAAAGCCGAAAGCAATGCGGCCCCGACAGGCGACACCACTGCATCCGAGACGTCAAGCGGACCTCTGTTGGAAAAGTAGCGTTGCTGCGCACTTATGCCCAAAACCAGGCAAACGCTCAGTTCGCCCCCCTGACTCGGGGGCTAAACTGAGTGTGGAATCGCGCCATACCAATATTGGCTAGCGATCGCAAGACCAAGGGGTCACACATTTTGCAATGCAGGGACATTTGATGCTTAAGTTCACAGCGCGCGCACTGCTCTCCGCAGCACTCATCAACCTGTTTGCGGTTGGCGCCGCATCAGCGCAGATCCGGATCGGTCAAACGACCGGTATCACGGGGCCCGTTGCTGCAGCCGTCAAGGAAATCAACCAAGGCGCCACTCTGTACCTCGACTCCGTCAACTCCGACGGGGGCATAGCGGGCCAGCAGATCGAGCTGGTGACACTGGATGACCAGAACCAGGCACCTGTCACTGCGCAGAATGCCAAGAAGCTGATCGACGACCCCAAGGTGATGGCACTCTTCCTCAATCGGGGAACGCCTCACGCGCAGGCCATGCTCAAGTTGCTGGAGGAAGGTCGCATCGTCCTCTTGGCTCCGTCAACCGGTGCCATGGCTTTGCACAAGCCAGTCAACCCCTGGGTGTTCAACGTCCGAGCGACCTATCAGCGCGAAGCAGAGCACGTCGTGCGGCATCTCGGCATGGGCGGGCTCGAGCGGGTGGGCATCTGTTACGTCGACGATTCCTTCGGCTTGGATGGGCTGCAGGGCGCGTTGAAGCCGTACGTGGAGTCAGGTAGCAAGCCCGACGCTGCCGACCGAAAGACGCCAGCGCTCAGCGAGCCTATCGACAAGTTCAAGCCCGACTATTCGCAGTGCGTCGCCAAGACACTTGCGGCCAAGCCGCTGGGGCTTCTGCTCATCGGCACACCTGTCTCCGTCTCTGCGGGCGTGAAGGCATTGCGAGCTGCAGGTTCGCTTACGACGGTCGCCACGCTGTCGAACAACGCCGCCCAAGGTTTCATCGACGCGCTTGGCGAGAACAAGGCGGGTGTCATCGTCAGCCAAGTCTTTCCGGGTGAACGCCGGCTTGCCTCACCCATGATCGCTGAAGCCGCACGGCTGGCGAACGCCAAAGGCATCAAGCAGCTCACCCCGGCCATGATCGAAGGATTCGCCGCTTCCAAGGTTCTTGTCGCTGCCTTGAAGAGAGCGGCTAGCTCCAAAGAGGGAGTCACACGCCTTTCCATCAAGCGTGCCCTTGAATCCTTCAACCACCTCGATATCGGTGGTGGTCTTGGAGGCACGGAGTTGAGCTACAGCTCGTCTGACCACTCTGGCTTGGACTACGTCGACATTTCGATCATTTCGGCCGACGGCACCTTCCGCCGTTGATCGTTCGAGTCACTGCGAAATGCACGCCTCGATATCGAGGCTCACCGCAGGCGCGCAGTTAAGTTCTTGATTTCTGAGTCGAGCCGCAGGGTCTGGTGTTCCTGACCTGCGGTCAGCGCGCTGTGGCTCTGAGTACTTGATTCGCGACTCACGCCACCGCGGCGGTCCCCCAGCAACGAGAATTGCCTGACTTCGTTAGCTCTCGAAGCGAAGCAAAGGCTGCGTGAACGCGTCTCTCACGCCAAACCAGCAGCCGCGACGACGAAGCTTCACAGCCCGTCGTCGAGCTCGTCAGGTCAACCGAGGCGATGAAAGCATCGGCCTCGGCTTTTGACTCAACCGACGAGTCGGCCGTAGCGGTCGATGGCGATCAGGTCGACGTACTGAGAACCTTGAGTCACGCCGGGCGCGAACTCCACGCGGTAGCCGCCGAGATCGGTACGCAACGCAGCGAGTGATTCCTTCAAGCGGCTGCGGCTGACACGCTCACCACCACCCACCTTGAGCGCGGCCCGTGCAGCCTCGACGGCAATGCGCCCGGCGATGTAGCCTTCCAGCGTGGTCATGCCGAGCTTCACGTCCGGCCCGAGGGCCGCCAGATCCTGGCGGCAACGGGAGACCACATTCGCGCTACCCGAATTCGGGCGTGGCACCACCATGCTCATGATGCAGCTCTGCTTTCTGGTGGTGAGCGCGTCCATCAAGTCCTGGCCCGCGTACGACGAGGCATAGAACAGGCCCGCGTAGTGCGCAGTAGACATCTCGTTGATGATCGTCGCGGTCGGCCCTGAGTTGACGGAGAACAGCACGCAGTCGAGCTTGGCATCGAGCAGTTTGGTGCTGACATCGCTGAACGACGTTGCGTTGCGGTCCACCGCGATCGTTTCCACCGGCACGATCGACAAAGCGCTCAAGGCCTGCGACATGGCGGCGAGATTGGCAGGCGACGTGTCCCTCAGGTACACGTAGCCGATACGGCGCATGCCGAAATCTTTGATGTAGTTCGCCATGCGCTTGTATTCGAGGTCGTACCCAGCGCGCACATGGAAGGCTCCCCCACCAGAGGCGGCATTGCGAATGCCCATGTTGCCGCTGGCCGTACCCAAGAGCGCCATCTGGTTGTTGTTCATCAGCGGTATGCACGCTTCGGCGGCGACACCATTGGTCAACCCCACGATCGCCGACACGCCGCCTTCGACCAGCGTAGAGACGTTTTCGGAACAACGGCTCCTCACGCCTCCGTCATCCAGCGTTACCAGCTCGAAGCGTGGACCGCCCGTGCTTGCACTGGCCGCAGACGCTGCAGTAAAGGCAGCCATGATGCCGTCGCGAATGTCTCGCCCGTAGTTCGCCTGGGCGCCCGTGAGCGCAGCCGACTGGCCAAACTTGATCACGTTGCCCGGTGAGGTCGCCCTGCTGGGAAAGCTGCTCATCATGTTGGCGGCGAGTGCCGCGGGGCCGCTGAGTACAAGGTGTCTGCGCTTCATGTGATTGCTCCTGCTGACGGGGGTGGTCTATCTTCGGCCGTTGCAGCCGGTAGCTTGATGCTTTGCTACGAATTGATACTTCGCTGCACACTGGTTGCAACCACGCGGTCTGTGTTCAACACGCGCTCTCATCAATCGTTTGGAGCAAGCGCGACTTTGTGCCCCTTCGCATTGCTTCTCAGCGGTTTGTGAATTGACGCAGTTTGGCAACTGCGGACACACTTTCGCCACTTCGCTCAATCTCAAAACAAACTGCCATGAAGACCCCCCTCAGCACCGCCGCCAGGTTGTTTGCCGTGTGCTGCATGGGCCTGACCACTGTCGGAGCACAAGCCTTCGAGCTCCGTGGCTTCCGCGGCGTGTCTTGGGGCGAAGGTGCAGATGCGCTGGGCGCCGCCACGGTGGTGCAGACCGTGGGTGACGCAACCTGCTACCTGCGCGAGCGGGAGAACATGCTGTTTGGCGACATCGCATTGAATGCCGTTCGCTATTGCTTTCATCAAGACCGGTTGTTCGTGGTGATGCTTGATGCACCCGTTCCGTCGAAGACGTTCATCGCCGACTTCGCGCGTTCCTATGGCGCTCCGAATGCTCGTCGAGGCCAATCGGCTTCGTGGGGCACCAAGGCGTCGGGCACACGTGCCGATCTGGCGGCAAGCGGTGACGAGACCGCCCGACTCACCATCTACTCCAGCAAGATAGAGCCGGGTCTGGCGCAGCGCATCCACAAGCTCAGCCCTCCACAGATGCCCAGCAATGTGAGTGTGGGCGGCGCTCACTGAGCGAGCGCCATAAACCCTGGGCGCCGTAGGCTCCGAGGCGAATTCGTGGCGAACCAAAACGGTTCTCCGACCTCGTCTGCGCATTGGTTTGACGAGGAACCATGCATCGCCTAAGTTGAGGTGATGAATGCCACCTCGACCTCGTCACTCCACTCCACAGCACGCCGTGTCCTGGTGTCGCTGTCGTTGATATGTGCCGCGTCGCCGGCGATAAGCGTGCCGGCTTATCACCTCGACATCTTGTTTGGGACGGGGGAACGTTTCGGCAGCGGAAGCGACATCAACAACGCTGGCCAGGTCGTCGGCACGACGGGCAACACGCACGACCCCTTGGCCATCATCTGGAACAACAAGTCGCCCACTCCGCTTTACTCAAGTTTGTGCTGTACCTACACGGAAACATGGGCTCATGCAGTGAACAGCTTCGGCCAGGTAGCTGGTGAAGACACTTACCAAGCTGCAGTTTGGACGAGTCAAACGGCGATCATGTTGCCGTCGGCGGGCAGTACGCAATCCACGGCCCTCGGCATCAACGATGCTGGACAGGTCGTGGGCTTTACCGGCAATTTCGACAGCACGGGACGGGCAACACTCTGGCAAAACGGCTCGGCCATCGACCTGGGAACGTTGGGAGGTTCGTACAGCGCGGCCTATGACATCAACGGCAGCGGCTGGGTGGTCGGAGCCAGCCAGTTGGCGGGAAGTGATTCGTTCAGGGCGTCCCTGTGGCGCGATGGCACGGTTACCGCCCTCGCCTCGCCATCCGGCGAGAGCAGCTACGCATACGGCATCAACGAATCGGGACAGATCGCAGGCCAGGCGGGTTCTCGCGCTGCGGTGTGGACGGCCGGCGCCTTGTCACTCATCGGTGCACCGGGGAGCGCGGCCAGCGACATCAACAACGTGGGCCAGGTGGTCGGCAGTTTCACTGACCCGCAGTCCGAGTGGGCGAACAGTCGAGCCACCTTGTGGTCCGACGGCACGGCCATCGACCTCAACAGCTTTCTCAGTCAAGCCGATCTGGCAACCGGCTGGTCACTCCAGAGCGCCAACGCCATCAACGACCATGGCTGGATCACCGGCTCGGCCTACAACGACTCCCTCGGCACGCGGTACGCCTACCTGCTTTCGGTGGTGCCCGCCGTGCCAGAGGCCCAGAGCCTTTTGCTGATGCTGGCCGGATTGGGCGTGATTGGATGGGCGTCGAAGCGAACTCGCGGATAGAAGCGAGGCCGGCGCCCGCGCTGGTTGCTGGCGCAACTTGTTCACGGCCCGGCCCGTTTCCGATTCGATCAGCCAATAAAACATGCTCCTGCTTCGCAAGTGATGTATGATAAGCATCATGCGAAACGCAAAAACCAATACCAGAGCAGCAGCCAAAGAAGCCTCACACGAGCGAATCGTGTCGGTGGCAGCGCGGGCGATCCGCCGCAGCGGCTACGACGGTACCGGCGTGGCCGACATCATGAAGGAGGCCGGCCTCACCCATGGCGCCTTTTACGCCCACTTCGAATCGCGCGAGGCCATGTTGGCCGAGGCGGCAAGCCGCGCGTGTGCTGAGTCCGCGGCTGCAGCGGCGCAGTTGGTCGCCACCGTGCCTCCCGAGCAGGCTCTGACATCGATGCTTCACAGCTACCTGTCGCAGGAGCACGTGAAGCAGGTGGAGATGGGGTGCCCTTTGGCCGCGCTCGCCTCCGAGACGCCGCGCCAAACACCCGAAGTACGCCGGGCAACCACGCGGCACATCAAGGAAACGATCGATCTTTTCGCCCGCCAGTCGCCGGACTGGGGGCAGCCCGGCGCCCACGAACGAGCGCTCGTGACCGTCGCCACCATGGTGGGCACCCTGCTGTTGGCTCGCGCGGTCGACGAGCCGGCGCTGTCGAAGAGCCTGTGCGAGGCTGCGCTGAAGCACCTGGCCCCGGCCTGAATCCACCGACAAGCCCCACACCCAAGTCCACCTATTTTTTTGCCTTCACATATGACAGTCATCATGCGAAATGAACGCAACCTGTCGATGCTGGGCCGTTCGCAACCCTGGGCAGACCAGGAACAAGGAAAAACCATGAAAGCTTTTGTTCTCGAGGGATACGGCAAGAAGCGCGCATTGCGTTTGGCAGACATGCCGACGCCCGAGCTGCGCGACGACGAGGTGCTGGTGCAGGTCCATGCTGCTGGCGTGAACCTGATTGACGCCAAGATTCGAAACGGAGAGTTCAAGCTCATCCTCCCCTATCGCATGCCCCTCATCCTGGGCCACGACGTGGCTGGGGTGGTCGTCAAGGTGGGCCCCCGCGTGCGGCAGTTCAAGCCGGGCGACGAGGTCTATGCACGGCCGGATGATTTCCGCATCGGCACCTTCGCCGAGTTTGTCCCCGTCAAGGAAGCCTCGCTGGCGCTCAAGCCCAAAGGCCTCTCGATGGAAGAAGCCGCCTCCATTCCCCTGGTGGCTTTGACGGCCTGGCAGGCGCTGGTCGAGAAGGCCAATCTGAAGAAGGGCCAGAAGGTTTTCATTCAGGCTGGCTCCGGCGGCGTGGGCACGTTTGCCATCCAGTTGGCCAAGCACTTGGGCGCGACCGTCGCCACGACGACGAGCGCCGCCAATGTGGCACTGGTGAAGAGCCTGGGCGCAGATGTCGTCATCGACTACAAGACACAGGACTTCGAAGACGTCTTGCGCGACTACGACGTGGTCCTCAACAGCCAGGACGGCAAGACGCTCGAGAAGTCCCTTCGCGTACTCAAGGCTGGCGGGAAGCTCATCTCCATCTCCGGCCCGCCCGATCCTGAATTCGGCAACGAGGCCAAGGCCCCCGCCTTCGTGAAGCTGGTCATGCGGCTGCTCAGCTCAGGCGTCAGGAGAAGGGCAAAGAGCCGCGGCGTGAGCTACTCGTTCCTCTTCATGAAGGCGAATGGCGGCCAGCTGGGCGAGATCGCCCGTCTCTTCGAGGCCGGCCTCATCCGCCCAGTGGTGGACCGTGTCTTCCCCTTCGAATCGACCAACGACGCGCTGGCCTACGTCGAAGCAGGCCGCGCCAAGGGCAAGGTCGTCATCAAGGTCAAGTGAGCTCGTTCATTTCGGCGCTGCCGCAAGCCCTCGAAGCCGGCAGCTGATTCTGTTCATCCCTCTTTGGAGATCACCATGAAGATTGAAAATTCCGTTGCCCTCGTCACGGGCGCCAACCGCGGCATCGGCCTGGCATTCGCTCGTGAGCTGCTCGCACGAGGTGCCCGCAAGGTCTACGTCGGCGCCCGCGACCCGGCGACGATCACCCAAGCAGGCGTTCAGGCGCTCCGGCTCGACGTCACCAAGCCTGAAGACGTGGCTGCTGCTGCCGCACTGGCATCGGACGTGACGCTGGTAATCAACAACGCCGGCATTGCACAGCCCGGTGGCTTTCTCGCAGCCGACAGCGAAGAGGTCTCCAGGCGCATCTTCGAGACCAACTTCTTCGCCGTGCTGCGCGTGAGCAAGGCCTTCGCGCCGGTTCTCAAAGCCAACGGCGGTGGTGCGTTGCTCAATGTGCTGTCGGTGGCTTCGTGGGTGAACGGCGGCGAGTTGGCGGCCTATTCGGCCAGCAAGTCCGCAGCCTGGTCGCTCACCAACGCGCTACGCAGCGAACTCGCAGCACAGAAGACCCAGGTGCTGGGGCTGCACATGGGCTATGTCGATACTGACCTGACACGCGGCTTCGATGTCCCGAAGTCCAGCCCCGAACAGATCGTCGGGCATGCGCTTGACGGACTCGAATCGGGCCTCGATGAAGTGCTCGCCGACGAAATCACGCGGCAGATCAAGAGCGGGATGACCGCAACGCGGCCCAGCTACCTGCCTCAGGCGGCCTGATCGGCTCAGCTCCCATCGAGAAGTTTTATCCCTGGAGATTCATGCAATGCATCACTCACTGAAAGCAGGCGTCCTGGCTTTCGCCCTGGCTGCACCGTTCATTTCACTGGCAGCAGGCCCAAGCGATGCATCGCCCAAGCCCAGCGCACCGTCGGTGGAGCAGGCAGCGAACATCAACTGGACAAGCGCTCCAACGAAGTCCCTCTCCGCAGGCGGAGTCAACTTCGCTTATCGCGAGCTGGGCCAGCGCAACGGCGGAACACCCGTGGTGTTTCTGGGCCACCTGGCCGCCGTGCTGGACAACTGGGATCCTCGCGTCGTCGACGGCATTGCGGCCAAGCACCACGTGATCGTGTTCGACAACCGTGGCATCGGCGCGTCCACCGGTTCGCCCGCAAATTCGATGGAGCAAATGGCAGACGACGCCATCACCTTCATCAAGGGGATGGGCTTCAAACAGGTTGACCTCTTCGGCTTCTCGATGGGCGGAATGATTTCCCAGGAGATCGTTCTGAACGAGCCGCAGCTCGTGCGCAAGATGATCCTCGCGGGCACCGGCCCTGCTGGTGGCGATGGCATCAGCACGGTGGCTGGCGTCGCGAACTACGACCTCATTCGTGCCTCACTCAGCGGACAGGACCCGAAGCAGTTCCTGTTCTTCACACGCACGCCCAACAGCATCGAGGCCGGCAAGGCGTACTTGAAGCGATTGGCTGAACGCTCGGCGAACCGCGACAAGGACATCAGCGTGAGCGCGTACGTCGCGCAGTTGCATGCCCTGAGCGCATGGGGCCAGAAACGGCCGGCTGATCTTTCAGTGATCAAGCAGCCCGTGTTCGTCGCCAACGGTGACGATGACCGGATGGTCCCGACGAAGAACTCATACGACCTGGCGCGGCGCCTCCCCAACAGCACCCTCACCATCTACCCCGATGCCGGCCACGGTGGCGTGTTCCAGTTCCACGCCGACTTCGTGCCTCAAGCCCTCGACTTCCTCGCTCGCTAGGCCTGATGCAAGAAGACCAGATCATGACCCCTACGCACCTCACCGCTCCCACTTGCTTCGTGGAAGTCGATGGCGACAGCTTCGCCTATCGCCGATGGGGCAACAGCACGTCTGACCAGCCGCCGCTGTTCTTCATCCAGCACTTCCGCGGCGGCATGGATCACTGGGACCCGCTGATGACAGACGGCCTGGCCGCAGGCCGCGAAGTCATTCTCTACAACGGGCGTGGCATTGCGTCATCCTCGGGCAAACCGCGCGCGCGGATCGAGCTGTGGGCCGACGACGCAGCAGCGGTGATTCGCGCACTGGGGCTCGAGAAGGTCGACGTGCTGGGCTTCTCGATCGGCGGCTTCGTGGCCCTGGACCTGACCTGGCGCCATCCTGACCTTGTTCGCAAGCTCATGCTCCTGGGCACCGGGCCGCGTGGCGGAAATTCCGACTCCGATCCCGGCGTGTTGGAGCGGGCACCGCGCCCTGTTCCGGTCTTGGACGACTTCCTGTTCCTGTTCTTCGGCCGCTCTGAGGCCGCGCAACAAGCGGGCCGAGATTTCTGGGACCGCCGTCATCAGCGCGTGGACCAAGATCCGCCGAGCTCGCGAGAAGTGATCCAGGCTCAGATCGAGGCTCACATGCACTACCTGCCGAAGCTCGATCCCAAGGACCCGTTTGCTTACCTGCGAGGGATCGAGCAACCGACGTTCGTTTTGAATGGCGTCAACGACGTGATGATCGCCACCATCAACTCCTGGTACCTGGGCCAGAACATCCCGAATGCGCAGCTCTTCATCTATCCGGATGCCGGCCACGCGGCTCAGTTCCAGTTCCCCGAGCGCTTCCTGAAGCATGCCGTTCAGTTCCTCGCCGAGTGAGTCTGGCGACGTGTGGATTTTCTGAACACTCATTGACCGCACAGAAGGAACGACCATGCTGAAGTTCAAACTCTTGCTCTGGGCCTTGACGAAGCTGTTGCAGCGGGCCATCAACAACAACCCTGCATGTGCAGCGTATGTGAAAGGTAAGGAACTGATCTTCCAGATCCAGACCCGTGGCGGAATCGGTCGTCATTTCACCATCAAGAACGGCAAGATCAAGTCGGCCGGCGGGCTCACTCAGTCGCCCCAGTTCACCATGACCTTCAGAGACGCCGCCAGGGGGTTTGCAACCCTTTCCGCCAAGGATGGCAAGGAAGCGTTCATGGGTGCGTTGCACGACCAAGACCTCGTCATCAAGGGCGACTTCGTCGAAGTGATGTGGTTCCAAGGTCTGACCGACTACCTGCAGCCCACCAAGAAACAGGGGCACTGATCGACTCGATCGGCGAGCCTCAGCGCGGAGAACCTCCCCTCGCAACAGACGAAACACGGAATCCATCCAGACGAAATCAAAGTAATACACGCCGTGGCCACACTGGATGAATGAAACCAAGCACCTCATCCATTTCGACGGCTCGGCTCAAGGTACTTCGCCTGGCTTCGCCCCCTTGTTGGATCGCCGTGGGCTTTGCCGTTGGATGCTTTGCGGCGCCAGTCTTCTCGTGGCAAACAAGCAGCCCATCAACGGCAGCTGTCTTGCAGGCAGCTCGACCGAAACTGCCCACTGAGATGGAACCATCTCCACTCGTGGTTGCCTTCCATGTCGACGCTTACGTGCCGGGCGGGCCGGGTGCGGAAGACACCACGGAGTGGATGCCGGGCAATCGTTAGTTCATGAGAACGTGCGGTTCCGCGCTCGAGGACGAGCAACGGCCGGTTGCTGCACAGGCGGCTCGTGGGACGAGCCGACAGGGCGCAGTCGGGCCATCGCCGATGGAGGGTCCTCGTCAGAGCCAGCGTCCGACGGCCCGTTGTCCCGGGCCAGCGCTGCCGCGGTCGATTCGGCCAAGCTCGGCGCGTTGCCATCCTCGGCCGCAATCACTGCCCTCGCGATGCGATGGCCACCAGCGCCGCGCAAGGCCGCACGGTAAGCAATCAACAGAGGCACCGCAAGCAGGCCGCCGGTGATGCCCCAGGCCCACGAGCCTGCGATCACTGCAGCCAGCAACGCTGAGCGGCCCAGGCGCAACTGCGAGGCCGTGGCCCAGGGGCTGATGAAGTGGGCCTCGATCGCGTGCAGCAACAGGAACGCAAGCGGCGCAACCAGGCCATTGGCAAACGCCCCTGGAATGGCGTGGCCGGCAGTGGCCAGCAAAGCAGCAATCGCGATTGGGCCGAGGTAAGGCACGAACAAGAGCAGCGTGATCACTGCGGCCCAGGTGACCACGGCCGGCAGGGCCAGCCCCCACAGCCCCCACAGCACCAAGGCGGTTGCGATACCGAGCCCCGCGTTGATGACCGCCATCGTCACCAGGTACCTCACGACGCCGCGGCGTGATGCTTCCAGCGCCAGCACCAACCGCAAGCGCGAGCGCGAGCGCCGCTGCGGCATGGCCTGCAGGAGCCTGGCCCACAACGAGCGCTGGCCCAGCAACAGGAAGAAGGTCAGCATCAGCACCGACGCCACGACAAGCGCCGCGCCAAGCCCCTCGGCCGCGAGCCAGTCGGCGACATCAGGGCGCCAACCTTGCAAACCGTGTTCGGCCAGGCCGGCCACGCGGCCGATGGGATCGTGTTGCGTGGCCAGGCCCTGAACGGTGAGCCGCAGGTGGTCGACCGCCTGTGAAACGCCGTCGAGCCACCGCAGCGCGGAAGGCGCCCAGACGAAGAGCAGCCCGGCCGATGCGGCCACCGGCAAAAACACCACCGTCGCGGCAGCCAGCAGCGCTGGAACACCCCGCCGTTGCAGCGCTTCAGCGGCTGGCCCCAACAGCAACACCAGTAACGCCGTGACCACCATCGCTGCCGTAAATGCTGCCGTCAATCGCAGGCAAACCAGCAAGCCGACCCAGAGCAGCATGCGCTGCAGCCAGGGCATCGGCAGACCCGCCACGCGGCTGCCCGCCGCAGACCTGAACTCGGCCCGGCTGGAAGGCGCCGAAGCCCGAGCGGATGCAGGTCGTTCTCGGCTCGCGCCGGGCGGAGGCATGGCATCGAATCTCGGTGGCGCCGGCGATGTCGGCCAACTTTTCAGCAAGCGACATGCCGCGCTCGCAGCGCCTCTGTGCAAAACAGGGAATGCCGCTTGCCTCAAGGCAGCATGCGCATCGCCTACGTCACCGAGACCTACCCGCCCGAGATCAACGGCGTGGCACTCACGGTGGCTCGCGCGGTGGCGTACCTGCGCCAGCAAGGTCACACGGTGGACCTGATCCGCCCGCGCCGCACCGACGAGTCGAGCGGTGGCGATGCAGACGAGCTTCGCGTCGCCGGCAGCTCGCTCCCCATGTACCCCGAGGTGCGCTTCGGCTGGCCCAGCGTGTCGGCCGTCGCCGCGCGATTGAGGGCCACGCGGCCGCAGCTCGTCCATGTGGCCACACCCGGGCCGCTGTGCCTCGCGGCGGTTTCGCTCGCCCGGCAACTGAGCATCGTGACGACCTCCGACTACCGCACCGACTTCGGCGACTACGCTGGCCACTATCACCTCGGCTGGCTGGGCAACTCCGTCGCCCGCTACCTGCGCTGGTTTCACAACCGCACCGAGCGCAGTTTCGTGCCCACCGAACTCTGCCGGCAGCGGCTGGCGCAGCAAGGCTTCGAACGTCTCGCGGTGGTGGGCCGCGGCGTCGACGTGGATCACTTCAGCCCGAACCGCCGGGACCCAGCGCTGCGAGAGCGGTGGAACTCGGCGGGCGGGCCCATCCTGCTGCACGTCGGCCGGCTGGCCGCCGAAAAGAACGTCGCCTTGGCACTGCGTGCCGCGGCCGCCGCTGCCGCGCGGGTGCCGGGAACGAAAGCGGTGGTCGTGGGCGACGGGCCGATGCGCAGCGCCTTGCAACGCCAGTTTCCACAAGCCTTGTTCCTCGGCATGCAAACGGGCGATGCACTCGCGGCCTGCTATGCGAGTGCCGATGTGTTCATGTTCCCCAGCCTGTCGGACACCTTTGGCAACGTCACGCTCGAAGCGCTGGCCAGCGGCCTGCCGGTGGTGGCCTTCAACCGTGCCGCGGCCGCTGAGCACATGCGAGACGGCGTCGACGGGCACCTGATCTCGCCCAACGACAGCGCTGCCTTCGTGCGGGCCACCTGCCATCTGGCCGGGCTCGACGAGGTCACGGCGTACGGCATGCGCTTGCGGGCGCGGCAAGCGGCGCTGGCGGCCACATGGAGCCGCGTGTTGGCGCAGTTCGAACAGCACTTGCTGGAGGCCTGCGACGCACAGGAAAGCCACCGCCCCGCCGCTCAGTACGCGGCGTGACGGCTGAAGCGGCACTACCCGGTTGGCGCACCGATCGACGGCATTCTCAGCGCCTCGAGCCGCGACGCCAGCACCGACAGAGTCGTCGCCTCGCGGTCACGCGCTTGCTGCCGCGCCAGCTGCTGCCAGCATGTGCGCACCGCAGAGTGGTCGGCGTCGAATGGGTGCAGCTCCAGGCGAACGATCGGCTCGGCCTGCTGCATGCGCGCCAAGGTCTCGTTCCAATGGGTCGACATGCGCCGGCGCCACGCAGACGACGTGCTGAAGACCTGGCTTTGGCAATCCACGCTGCTCTTCACCCGCAGCAGATGCAGGCGGCGCAGCGTGCAGGTGTAGACGAAGCCGCGCTCATGCACGGCGCTCCACGCGTTCTCGCCCATCAGCCAGGCCGGCGCCACGAAGCCCGCCGGCTCCAGTGACAGATCGCGCAGCCAGGCCAGACCGGCGTCGACCCGGCTCAGCGCTTCGTCGCGGCCGATGTCGAAGAACTCCCCTTCAGCCCGCGTATAGAGACGGCGCAGCACCCAGTCCCTCGGGCCACGGGGTCGACCGGCGTCCTGGTGGGTGTAGCCGTGCAGCGCCACTTCGTCGCCCTGCTCGGCGCGGTCCACCAGCCAGCGTTCGAAAGCGCTGTTACGACCAGCACCACGGTAGTGAGGCACTGCGAGCAGCGTGAGCGGAAACGACCCGACCTGATCCAGTGCATCGAGCACCCGCTGACACGCGGACCGCGTGGCCGGCGCCACGTCGTGCAACACGATGTGGATCGACCTAGGCGACATCGCAGACCTCCCCCTGTCGTTCACCGCGCATCAGCCGTTCATAGCGCGCTCGCAACTGCGGCAGCACACGGCTCCAGTCGCTTTCTTCAGCACGTTGCCGGGCAGCGACTGTCAGCGCGTCTCTGTCGCTCTCGAAGACATCGGTGATGGCGTCTGCGAAATCGCGCGCACCGGTTTTCATGACGCGTTGGCCAACGCGATCGTCGACCAGCTCGGCCAGCCCTTCGCAGCCTTGCGCGACAACCGGCAGGCCGCAGGCCAGCGCTTCGAGCGCCGACAGTCCGAACGTTTCCTGCCGACCCGCGTGGACGAAAACATCGCAGCTCGCGAGTGCGGTGGCCACGTCGATCGCGTTGCGGCAAGGCGGCAGCACCTTCACCCGCGGCCCGCTCGGCGGCATGGGGCCTGACCCGAGCGCAACCAGCCAATGACGAGCGTCCAGCCGGTTGACCGCATCGACCAGCGTGGACAGGTGCTTTTCGGGCGCGAAGCGGCCTGCATAGATGAGCAGCCGTGCCGACGGTGGCAACCCCAGGCTGGCTCGCCACGCCATGCTGCGGCGCGTGGGATGGAAGACGCTGGTGTCGACTCCCAGCGGCTGGTGCACCGCGGACAAGACACCCCAGTCATGCAGGTGCGCGACCATGGCACGGCTGGGCGCCAGGACCAAGTCGAACTGGCGGTAAAGGCGAACGGCATAGCGCCGCGCTGCGGCAGACGCTGGCGATCCGAGCAAGGGGCCGGCGCCGAGCCGCGCCATCTGCGCGAGGTTCGAATGGCAGAAAGCGATGCTGCCGATGCCGAGCTCGCGTGCGGCGTCGAGCACCGCCCACGCAAGCCGGTACGGATCGGCGGACTCGATCACGCTGGGCCGGCTGTCGCGCAGCATCTGCGCCAGACGGCGGCGTGCCCAGGGAAACCGGTAGTCACCGCGGCTGCCCGGCAGCGGCAATGAAGGCAGCCGCAAGGTGCTGACCTCGTCCTGCATCGGTGAGGCCACGGTGTGGCGCCAATTCGTGTTTTGCCGAAGCCAGCGGCGCTTGGCGCACAGGTAGCGGTGCACGCCGCCGGAGGGATTCCAGAACATGGTGGCATCGAGCAGATGCGGGGGCAAGTCTTGGCCCGTCCTCACGCAGGGACCCTCGACGATGGCGAGAACGAACGCAAGGTGTCTGCCTGCCGCACCGTCAACCCGGCCTCGGGTTCCAGAACGCCGGCACGGTCTCGGGGTCGTCATGCAGCAAGGTGCCGGATTGGCGCAGGTAGTGATGCACTTCGGCGACGCTGTTTCCCACCCTCGCGACCGCCTGCTGGATCTGGTCTGCAGTGACCCCGAACTCGGTCGCCCAGTAAAACAATTCGTAGTAATCCTGGACGTTGATTCGCCCCCAATCCTGTCCATCGCCTTTGCTACCGCCGCCATTCATGTCCACTCCCGAAGCTGAGGCGACTGAGAGTGGGCAAACGGCGTGCCACTTCTGGGCGTCAGCGGCACGGGCCCCGCGGGCGAGGACTGATGCGAGGTGAACGTCATTGCGCATGCGGCGCACGACGCTCACTGCCGCAAGTTTTTCCTCGGCTGTCCCTCGGCGGCACCGCGGCTTCGTGGTGCGGAACGCCACTTGCCACGTTGGCGGCTGTGCGCCTGCACTGCTTTGAATGCAACCATGGATGTGAGCCAGCTTGTCAATGATCTGATGGACCTGGAACGAGCCGGTGAGCGCCGGTGCACCGTGGCCGCCGCGCTGGCCCGCACGCCGCAGCTGCGTGCCGAACTGGTCTTGCGCGGCGCCGAACACAAGGCTGAGTCGGAGCGGCTTCATCACCTCGTGGTCGAGCTTCGCGGCACGCCGCATTCGGGCGAGACGACCGCCGTCCTGGCCGACCCACTCTGGTTCTCGCCGCCGGTCGAAGGCCAGGACGACCGCGAACTTCTCGAGGCCTGCATCGCCGAGGGAGAAGCAAACGCCGCCCGTTGCCAAGACGCCTTGCGGGTGGAAGGCTTGCCCGACCGCGTGAAGGAAGTGATCCAGCAATGCATGGCAGCGGCGAACAGCCGGCGTGAGAACCTGCTGGCGTTGCGCGCGTCCGTGCAATGAGCGTCGCTCCCGCGGCATGTGGCTTGCCGATTTAGTCGCAGGACCGACATCGATTCTTGGCGAACCCAAGCCCGCACGCGAGGCCACAAGGAGATGGACATGCACAAACCTGAACCCACGCAGCCGCAATCACCGCGCGTTGATCTGGCGAGCGAATCGGTGGCAGGCGAGGAAGACCCGGGCGCTTCGGCGGATCTCTCGCTCGACCCGCCCGCCGGCGCAGGAACCTCCGGTCAGCCGGCGGGACGTGGTGATGCAGGAAGCCATTCAGCCGGCAAGCCGGTCGACAAGCTGGCCTCCAGCAACATCCCGGCAGCTCCCGGTGACGAAGCGCCACCGGGAACGCCAGGGACCGGAGAGGCTGTCTGCCCGGAGTGCGGCGGAACGGGCCGCATTGATTCGGGAGCGTGTCCCGAATGTGGAGGCACAGGCAAGGTCAACCTCGGCATCGGCGGAGGCTGACCCCGCCGATCGTCAATGCACCGCTGTGGTCTCGCGACCTCGCGCAGCGGCGCTTTCTTCCTTGTCGGCCAACAGCGTCCACAGGGCCAGTGCGACCACCGCGATGCCGACCCACATGGCGTTCAGCATCGGGGCTTCGCGGTTGGCAAAGCCGAGCGCCCACGGCGAGGCGATGAGCCAAGCGCCGATCGCACCCTGCGCCCACTCTTCCCAGGCCCGGGGGATGAACACAGCGCCGAGTGCCAGAGCAGCCAGCACCACACCAGAGACAACCCCATTCCACATGGCTGTGCTGCCGTCGTCGTAGCCAATGACCCAAGGCGAAACCAGGAGCCAGAGACCGAGCACGGCGTTCACCACGTCTTGCCAACGTTTGAATCGCGTCATGGTGTACCTCCTTTCTTCAGAGAAATGACGCTACAGGACGCGGTTTTAGAGCCATCTTCGCGGTCGATGTTCCGTTCGCCAGGTGCATGAAAACCCGAGTGCGACCACCAATTCGGTGCGCAAACCGTGGCAGTTCTCTGCTGGGCGAAGGCGATGACGAGAGGGATGAGTTCGTCGCTCTTGTGCAGCAGCGAACGCACAGTCAACTTCGGAAAGGAGAAGACATGAACAGCGTGACACAACAGTTGAAGCAAGGGGTCGGGCATGCGATCGAGTCGCTCTCCGACGGGTGGCGCGAACTCAGGTCGCGTGCGGACGAGGCGCTCACGCGCTTTCGCTTCAGTGACAGGCGCAGCAGCAGCGGCGACGTGACGGCATTCGAGCCCTCGAGCATGAGCCGCTGGGCCTTCATGGCCGCAGACGTCATCGACGACGACAATCGCGTGATCGTGCGGCTGGAGGCACCCGGCATGCGCCGCGAGGACTTCGACATCGAAGTGCTCGGCGGCACGCTCAGCATCCGCGGCGAGAAGCGCTTCGACCGGGAAACAAAGCGCGGTGGCTACGCGCTCGTGCAATGCGCCTACGGCACGTTCCAGCGCAACGTGGCACTGCCGTCGGCGGTTCGGGTCGACAAGGCACGCGCAAGCTACCGCGATGGCGTGCTGCGCATCGAACTGCCCAAGGCCGAAAGCGCGCGGCGCCGGCAGGTGTCAGTGAAGGTGCACTGAGCACGAGCTGCAAACGAAGGCCCTGCCTGGCGCGCCAGGCAGGAGCCGATTCACCCGTGCTTACTCTTTGAGATTCACGCCTTGAAGAACGCGAGCAGATCCGCGTTGATCACGTCCGGGTTCGTCGTGCACATGCC
The DNA here is from genome assembly GCF_056403575.1 of Rhizobacter sp. P2_G4. Lineage (NCBI taxonomy): Bacteria > Pseudomonadati > Pseudomonadota > Betaproteobacteria > Burkholderiales > Sphaerotilaceae > Rhizobacter > Rhizobacter sp. P2_G4. The sequence continues at coordinate 330,323 of NZ_JBFUFG010000007.1, forward strand.
GTGCGGCAGGCCTGGGTAGACCTTCAGCGTGGCCTTCTTCAGCAGCTTGGCAGACAGCAGTGCCGAGTCGGCAATCGGCACGATCTGGTCATCGTCGCCGTGCATCACGAGCGTGGGCACGTCGATCTTCTTCAGGTCTTCGGTGAAGTCAGTTTCAGAAAAGGCCTTGATGCAGTCGTACTGCGCCTGGCTGCCGCCCATCATCCCCTGGCGCCACCAGTTGTCCTTGGCGCCTTCGGAGACCTTCGCGCCTGGCCGGTTGTAGCCGTAGAACGGTGTGGGCACCTCTTTGTAGAACTGCGCACGATTGGCCAGCAGCTGGGCACGGAAGCCGTCGAACACCTCCATCGGCAAGCCACCGGGGTTGGCCGCCGTCTTCAGCATGATCGGTGGCACGGCACCGATCAGCACCGCCTTGGCAACGCGATCGCCGTGCAGCGCGGCGTAGCGTGCCACCTCGCCGCCGCCAGTCGAGTGGCCGACGTGGAAGGCGTGCTTCAGTTCGAGGTGGCTCGTGAGCGCGGCAACGTCGGCCGCGTAGGTGTCCATCTCGTTCCCGGTGGCCGTCTGCGACGAGCGGCCGTGACCGCGCCGGTCGTGCGCGATGACGCGAAAGCCCTGCGCCGCGAAGAACAGCATCTGCGCGTCCCAGTCGTCCGCGCTCAGCGGCCAGCCGTGGTGGAACACGATGGCCTGTGCCGTCTTCGGGCCCCAGTCCTTGTAAAAGATCTGCGTGCCGTCCTTGGTGGTGATGGTGCTGGTGCTCATGGATCGTTTTCCTTTCTGTGGTGATGACGGAGCCTGGGCAAGGGCACAGCAGCCCCTTCCCATCTGGCTTGAACGATTTAGCGCCGATTTTTCTGTGGTGTCACGGCGAGGGCGTGTGCCCGCACGCCTCACATGGACGGAAGCTCGTGCGGACGCAGATCGAACACCAGCACTTCCGCGCCGTCGCCCTTGGCGAACTCGAGCCGCTGCTCGTTGCGGATGCGCGCACCATCGCCCTCCCCGAGGCGTTGGCCATTGACCTCGATCTTGCCGCGCGCAACGTGAACGTAGACGAAGCGGTCGGCACCGACATCCAGCGTCGCAGTTTCGGCGCCGTCGAACAGCCCGGCGTAGATGCTCGCGTTCTGGTGCACCGCGAGTGATCCGTCGGTGCCCTTCGGCGAGACGATCAAGCGAAAGCGCCCGCGCTTCTCGGCCTCGGTGAAGTGCACCTGCTGGTAGCGCGGTGCGGCGCCGCGCACATCGGGCACGATCCAGATCTGCAGGAAGTGCACGAGCTCGCTCTTGGAGTGGTTGAACTCGCTGTGGCGCACGCCGGTACCGGCGCTCATCATCTGCACGTCGCCCGGGCGGATGACCGAGCCGGTGCCCATCGAGTCGCTGTGCTCCAGTGCACCTTCGAGCACGTACGAAAAGATCTCCATGTCGCGGTGCGGGTGCGTGCCGAAGCCCATGCCGGGGTCGACACGGTCGTCGTTGATGACGAGCAGGTCAGAGAAGCCCTGCTGCTTGGCGTCGTGGTAGTGACCGAACGAGAACGTGTGGCGGGATTTGAGCCAACCGTGGTTGGCGACGCCGCGCTGGTCAGCCTTGCGGATTTCGATCATGGTGTGGTCCTTTCCTGTTGCGGGTCTTTCGACCGAATTCACAATCAACTCGTGCGCCACAATCGTCCTCATGAGCCATTCTCTTCATAGGTACGTTCGGCGGCGTGAAAGAAGTTTCCGCCATCTCGCCACCCTTCAGATTGAACGTTTTGGGCCGCTTCGATCGAATATTTCGATGATTCTTTCGAAGGAGCCGCCAAGGTGCTGAAGCTGACGCTCGAAGCCATCGAACTCGTGGACGCGATCGCGCGCCACGGCTCCTTCGCGGCCGCCTCCGAACGCCTGAACAAGGTGCCGTCCACCATCTCCTACGCAGTGGGCAAGCTCGAAGAGCAACTCGGCCTCGCCCTGTTCACACGCCAGGGCCCGCGGGTGAGCCTCACGCCGGCCGGCGAGGAGATGCTGAAGGAAGGCCGCTGGCTCCTGACCGCCGCCAGTGACCTCGAATCGCGCATGCGCCAGATCGCCACCGGCTTCGAGTCCGAGCTGCGCTTCGTGCACGACTCGCTCATTCCGACCAGCGCGTTCACCGACGACATCCGGGCCTTCGAAGACCTGAACTGCGGCACGCGGCTGCGCATCTCCTGCGAGACCATGACGGGTACCTGGGAGGCCTTGCGCGACGGCCGTGCCGACCTGGCCGTCGCCGCGAGCGACGGACCTGCCGGCGGTGGCTACAAGGCGGTGGCGGTGGGCAGCCTCGAGTTCGTGTTCTGCGTCGCACCGACGCACCCGCTCGCCAGGCTGCAGCGGCCCCTGACGCGCGGCGACCTGCTCGAGCACACGGCCGTGGTGGTCGGCGATGGCGCCCGGCTGTTGACCGAGCGCACCATCGGCCTGCTGGCCGGCCAGAAGCGCATCACGGTGCCGTCGATGGCCGCGAAGATCGCCTGCCAGGTCGCGGGCCTCGGCCACGGCTTCCTGCCACGGGCCTGCGTGCAAACGGAATTGAAGCGTGGCACGCTGATCGAGCTGCCCTCGGAAGAGCCCCGGCCCGATGAGCCTTTCTGGCTGGCGTGGAGAACAGCGCAGACCGGCGAGGCACTCAAGTGGTGGCGTACGCGGCTGCAACGGCCGCTGGTGCCCGACATCCTGCCCCGGTGACGCCTGTGCGCGAAGCGCGCTGCTGACGGCATGGCCTTCCGCCGGCGGTCGACTCCACGGGCACGCCGGTTGCTGCATTGAGTTATCGATATGCCGGGGTTCTCAGCAAGCTGCTGCCCGAGCAAGGACTGCACTGGACCTTCCTCGCCCTCGCGCGAGTGGACCAGCGCAGCAAGCAACCCATACAGCATGGAGTTCTGCCATGACCGCACGTCGCACTACCAGTTCTTCTTCCAAACCAACCGCCCGCAAGGACCCGCGTTCCGTCAAGAAAGTGGAGGAACGGCTCGACGGCAAAGCCGCAGACGCCGCAGAGAAAGTACCCACCTACCAGGAACTGCTCGATGACGCCCTCGACCAGACCTTCCCTGCCAGCGATCCCATTTCACCGACCGCGGCCATGGCCGCCGAGAAACGAATCGAGACGGCCAAGGATGCCGTCGACTGGACCTTGAAGCCAGGTGCCTGCAAGCCTGCGGAACCCAAGAAGGAGCGCTGACGCCTCGCATCCATCGCATGACATTCATCGCACTGGCCGGCGTTCAACAGCCAGCAGCGGGCGCTCGCGCGTTCGTCTCACCAATTTGCAATCGCCGGTAAATGCGACTCGGCCGTGCGTCAACGCTTGGCGCACCCCGGCCGCTCGGATGCCGCGAACCAGATGTAGCCGGTTGCATCTCTCAGCCTCGTCGCAGAGGCCGCCTCCACAGAGTCATGCCCGCACAGGACGCGCGCCCCCGTGAAGGCGTGAATCCGCCTCCCGTCTTGTAATCATTGGACACCGACACCTGTCGGCGCCGTGCTACGGTGCGAAATCGGCTCGCCAGCTAGCAGCCAAAAGACACGGCACGGGCCATCAGCGCCGCCTCGCGATGCCTCACAAGATGAAAGAAAAGAATGAACCAGGGGAAGGGGTCCATCCGATCGCGTGCGGTCGGCACATTGCTGATGTCGTTGTTGCTGACGGCCTGCGGCGGCTCATCCGACGACGCAGCGTCCACGCCTTTGTCTGGTAAGCCGAGCCCAGCACCAGCACCAGCACCAGCACCAGCACCAGCTCCCAGCCCTGCTCCCGCTCCCGCTCCCGCTCCTGCTCCTGCTCCTGTCGCCGGTTCACGCCAGATCGAGTTCCTGGACCGTGGCGTGGTCGCTGTTGCTACCAGCAACGGCGCGTTCGTCAGCTGGCGCATGCTCGGCATCGAGGCAGACAACGTCACCTACAACGTCTACCGCAACGGCATCAAGCTCACCGCCAGCCCGATTGCCAACAGCACCAACTACATCGACACGGCGGGCAACGCCACCGCCACGTACAGCGTGGCCGCTGTCGTCGGCGGTGTCGAACAACCATTGAGCAGCGCCAGCGCCGTGTGGGCACAGCAGTACCTCACCGTCAAGCTGCAGCGCCCTGCCGGCGGCACGACGCCCGACGGCGTGGCCTACGACTACAGCCCGAACGACGTCAGCGTGGGAGACGTCGATGGTGACGGCAGCTATGAGCTGTTCGTCAAGTGGGATCCGTCCAACTCGAAGGACAACTCCCAATCGGGCTACACCGGCAATGTGTTCGTCGACGCGTACAGGCTCGACGGCACACGGCTGTGGCGCGTCGACCTCGGCAGAAACATCCGAGCCGGGGCCCACTACACCCAGTTCATCGTGTACGACCTCGATGGCGACGGCAAGGCCGAACTCGCAATGAAGACCGGCGATGGCACGATCGACGGCGCCGGCACCGTGATCGGCAATGCCACCGCCGACCACCGCAACAGCACCGGCTACATCCTGAGCGGCCCCGAGTACCTGACGGTGTTCAACGGCTTGACCGGCAAGGCCATGGCCACCACGGCCTACGTGCCCGCACGTGGCACGGTATCGGCCTGGGGCGACAGCTACGGCAACCGTGTCGACCGCTTCCTCGCAGGCGTGGCTTACCTCGACGGTCAGCGCCCGAGCCTGGTCATGAGCCGCGGCTACTACACGCGAGCAGTGATCGCAGCGTGGGACTGGCGTGACGGCCAACTCACCCCTCGCTGGACCTTCGACTCGAACACCAGTGGCAACTCGGCTTATCGCGGCCAGGGCGCACACAGCCTGGTCATCTCCGATGTGAACGGCGATGGCAAGGACGACATCGTCTTCGGTGCGGCGACCATCGATTCCAGCGGCAAGGGCCTCTACTCCACCGGCCTCGGCCACGGGGACGCGCTGCATGTGTCCGACTTCGACCCGAACCACCCCGGCAAGGAGGTGATGATGGTTCACGAAGAGCCCGGGTCCTACGGCGCACATGGCGTGGAGATGCACGACGCGGTCACCGGCAAGATCTTGTGGAGCCTGCCGGGCGGCGGTGCCGACGTGGGCCGCGGCGTGGTGATGGACATCGATGCGCGCTACCCGGGCGCCGAGAGCTGGGCGACCGTCGGCGGTCTGACCAGCGCAAAGGGTGAGTCCATCTCGGCGAAGCGCCCGTCGCGCGTGAACTTCGGCGTGTACTGGGACGGCGACCTGCTGCGCGAGCTGCTCGACGGCACGACCATCGACAAGTGGAACCCCGCCACGGAAAAGCTCGAACGGCTGTTGACGGCCTACGACTTCGGCGCAGCTTCCAACAACACGACCAAGGCCACGCCGAACCTGTCGGCAGACCTTTTCGGCGACTGGCGCGAAGAAGTGATCTGGCGCAACGGCAACAACACCGAGCTGCTGATCTTCACGACCACGATCCCGACCACGGAGCGCCTGCGCACGCTGATGCACGACACGCAATACCGCTCGGCCATCGCCAACCAGAACTCAGCCTACAACCAGCCGCCCAACACAAGCTTCTTTCTCGGCGCAGGCATGACCAAACCCGCGCAGCCGAAGGTGTACGTCGCGAAGTGACCCACCCGGCTGACGCGGACCAAAACAACACAGGGAGGATGAACATGAACAAGGGATCGAGGCGCCTGCACACAGCCAGCGCACTGTGGATGTCGCTCGCATTGGCGGCGTGCGGCGGTGCCGACGACCAGAAGTCCGGCGCGCCTGTCGGTGGCACGCCTGCACCGGCACCGGCACCGGCACCGGCACCGGCACCGGCACCAGCTCCAGCTCCAGCTCCAGCTCCAACTCCAACTCCAACTCCAGCTCCAGCACCTGCTCCTGCTCCTGCTCCAGCACCTGCTCCAGCACCTGCTCCTGCTCCTGCTCCTGCTCCTGCTCCTGCTCCTGCTCCTGCTCCCGCACCCGCACCCGCCCCAGTGGTCGACCAAGGCACCAGCCTGACCACCTGGGCCACCGGCACCCCCACCAAGCCCACCGTGACCCCCGGCACCTGGCGCGCAGCCGGCCCCAACCCCGAGCAATCCGGCTTCAGGCTCGTCAAGGAATCCGCCCACTTCGCCTTCTACTCAGACGAAGCCGTCTCCGACGCCGACCTGACCCTGGCCGCCAACACGCTGGAGAACAC
>NZ_JBFUFG010000008.1:0-197792 GCF_056403575.1 Rhizobacter sp. P2_G4
GGGTCGGTCACCGGCGGCACAGTGGGGGGCTTGAGCGTCATCGGGGTGAGCGGCAGTCCGTGGGGCAACAACGCCTTCACGGTGTCGGGCTCGGCGCAGGTGCGCACCACGTTCTACCCGCTGGGCTTCTTCGAGCCGAACCAGGGGGCGTCGGGCACGCTGAACCTGGTGGGGGATGTGGAGTACCGGGGGACTGGGTTGAATCTGAGCAGCGGCACGCGGTCCGGGTTCGTGGACCCGACGTCCAACGTGGGCTCGGATACCGACATCAACAAGAAGACCACGCTGACCTGGCGGCCGTGATGTGCCAGCCGGGCCCTGTCCGCCTCAGCCTCGCTGGAGGGCGGCCCGGGCCTCGGCCGTGGCCATGCTGTTGCTGACCCGGTCAAGCGGCAGATCAGGGCCGGTCAGCACGGCCACGACGACGGCGCGGTCGCGTAGCGGCATGCCGCGCACGACCAGCCGGCCGTCGTTCGACTCGATCACGGTGCACCGTGGCGAGCCGATGCCGGTTTCGCGGCCAGCGGTATCGCTGAGCGCGGCCACCGAACTCGCCATGGCGGCGAGCCGCTCCGGGTCGCCGTGCAGCCGGCCGCCGTGGGCCAGCTGCACGCCGTCGGCGCTCGCGACCAAGATGCCAGCCGTGCCGTCGAGGTCGACGAGCAGGGCCAGCACGACACCGAGTGCTTGATCGGCCAGTGCAGAGTCGGAGGGCGGGGCAACCGAGAACGGAGCTGATGCGAGGCGTCGTTTCACAGGCGTGAGCGCACCTTCGTGAGCAGCATGTCGACCATCACCTGCACGTCGTCGCGGCGCCGCACGTCGACTTCGAGCACCGGAAAGGCGAGCCCGCGCGAGGTGAGTTGCTGGACGTAGTCGTCTGCCGACGGCTGGCGGCAAACCTCGGTGCGGACGATGCCGGCGACGAAGGTCATCTGCGGCAGCAGATCGCGGTACGCCTCGAGGTAGGCGACGAACTCGCCCAGCGGGTCGACGCGCGAGTTGTCGATCAGGATCACCACGCCCGCCGCATCGGCCGCGACGATGCGCCACATGAACTCGAAGCGCGCCTGCCCCGGCGTGCCGAACAGGCGGGCCGACTGGCCGCGGCCGAGATCGACCTGGCCGAAGTCCAGCGCCACGGTGGTGTGCGTCGGGCCCAGGCTGGCATCGGCATTGCGCACCTCGGTGCGCACCGGCGGCATGTCGCTCAGCGCGGCGATGGCCGTGCTCTTGCCAACGCCTGGCGGGCCGGTGAACACGATCTTGAAGTCGTTCATCAGCCCAACCCCAGGCCTCGGCGGATGCGCTTGAACAGCCCGAAACCGGCCGACGATTCAGGCACCGTGGTGTGGCCTCGGTTGGCCTGTCGCCCCGGTTGCACGTCGAGCAGGCCGGCACCGAGCAGCGCCTCGGCGAACTCTTCGCACTGGCGGCGGTCGACGTCGGTCAGGTGGGCCAGTTCGTCGAGGCCGATGTAGCGCGTGGCCATGAAACCTGCGAGCCGACGGTTGTGGCGGTGCGCCTGCAGCATCGCCACCGGCGGCCAGCGGCGCAGACGGCACAGTGCGCCAGGCATCAGTGCGGGCAACAGCACCGGCGTGACCTCGCCCAGCGGCTGCGCGGTGAGCCAGGTGAGCCCGGAGGGCGGTGACGGCTCGAGCCCGAGCAGCCGAACCTCCAGCGCGCACAAGGCTTCGACGAAGGGCTCGTACTCCAGCGGTCGCACGAGCACCAGGCGATCGTCGGGCCGCCCGATCTGCGGGTCCATCACGGTGAGAACCGGCGTCTCGTCGGTTGGGCTGTCCGGCAGTTCGCAGCCCGAGAGCAGCAGGTGGGCATCGCCCTCGGGTACCAGCTCCCAGCGGCAGTAGAAGCGGGCGCTGCTCACGCGCAGGAAGGCCGCGATGCGTGCCTGGTCGACGTCCGTCAGGTTCTGCGCCAGCAACTTCAGCCGGCGTCTTTCGATGACTGCCATGGCGCGTTGCCTGCCTCAGTGCACGAAGCGGCCGTCGGCGCCGATCATGGTCATCTCCACGAGATGGCCGCCGTTGTGGTTGTTCGCGTCGAAGGTCACGTGAAAGCCGCCGGCATCCCAGTCGTGCATCGATTCCAGCGCGGCGATCAGCTTGGCGCGTGTGAGCGCGTGGCCTGCGCGGCGCAGGCCCTCGGTGATTGTTTTCGCGGCGATGAAGCCTTCCATCGAACCGAAGCTGTGCGTTGGCACGCCGGCCTTGCGCATGGCTTGCGAGTACTCGCGCTGGAGCGCGTTCGCCTCGCCCCAGGGGAACGGCACCACCTCGGAGATCTGCACGCCCGAGCCGGCATTGCCCAGTTCATCGGCCAGCGACTTGCCGCCCACCGAAGACAGGCTCACGAACTGGCCCTTGTAGCCGTCCTTGCGCATCTCTTTGACGAGCGCGGCGCTGCTCACGTAGGAGCTGACCAGCACGACGGCATCGGGGTGCGCGGCGACCAGCGTCTTGGCGGCTGCTCCCACGTCGGTGCTGTTGCGCTCGATCGATGCCACGGTGCCCAGCTGCAGGTTGCGCTTGGCACGGGCGCGGGTCACTGCCTCCAGGCCGGCCGCACCGAAGGCGTCGGTCTGGTGGAACACCGCGATGTGCGTCAGGTTGGTGACGCTCAGTTGATCGACGATGTGCTGGGCCTCCTGGTCGTAGCCCGCGCGGATGTTGAAGACGTAGCGGTTGAACGGCTGGCGCAAGGCGGCCGCACCGGTCGACGGCGCGAACAGCGGCACCTGTGCGGCGCTGATCACCGGCAGCGCTGCGAGCGTGGTCGAGGTGCCGATGTAGCCGAACAGCGCGAACACGCCGTCCTTCTCGATCAGGTCTTGCGTGTTCTGTGCAGTGCGCGTGGGGTCGTAGGCATCGTCGCGTGTGCGCAGCTCGATCTTGCGACCGGCCACGCCGCCGGCTTCGTTGACGGACTGGAAGTAGGTGCGTGCGCCGAGGTTGAACTCGGTGGCCAGCTGAGACGACGGCCCGCTGAAGGGTGCCGATTGGCCGAGCAAGATGGTGCTGCCGACGAGGTCGGGCTCGGCCGATTGGCTGCCCATGGAAAACGAACAGCAGGCGATGGTGCACAGGGCGCTGAGGAGACGCATGATTTGGCCTTTCGCGATCAGATGAATTGAAGGGAGGAGGTCACTGCACGATGCGTCCGTCGGCACCGAAGATGCCGAAGTTCACGTAGTGCGAGCCGTTGCGTTTCGGGGTGCTGAAGTCCAGCACGTAGCCGCCGACGTCGAACGGCGCGGCCGTGCGCAGCGCGGTGCCGACCGCGTCGGCGGTGAAGCGAGGCGTCTTCTCGAGCGACATGACGAGTGCCTTGGCGGCGATGAAGCCTTCCATCGAGCGGACCGACAAGTCGGGGTTGCGCGCCACGGCCTGCAACGCCTGGTATTCGCGTGCCACCGGACGGCTCTGCTGCGAGGTCTGCGGCAGCACGGTGCTGAATGCATAGCCGCGTGCACGCTGCGCGCCCAGCCCTTTCAGCAACGCGTCGGTGTCGATGATCGACATGCCGTACAGCAGGGCACGGCCGCCGGCCTTGTCGTACTGGCGGATGAACTCGATGGCCGCCGCGGTCGTCGCGCCCATCAGGACCACCTCCGGAGCGGCCTTCAGCATCTGCTCGACGGGGCCCTTCACGTCGACCGTGTTGCGCGCATAGCCGGCGCGCACCACCAGCGTCATGCCGAAGCGCGCGGCGGACTCTTCCATGCCGGTCAGCACGTCCTTGCCGAGGCCGTCGTCCTGGTAGACAAGACCGATGCGGCGCAGTCCCAGGTGCGACAACTGGCTGAGCAGGCGAGCGACCTCGTCGTGGTAGCTCGCCTTGACGACCAGCATGCCGTCGGCACGGGCCACCGAGGCGGCGCCGGAGACTGCACCGATCAACGTGACGTGAGTGCGCGGCAGCACGCCGTCCGCGGCCAGCGCTTCCAAGTTGCTCGTGCCGACGGTGCCCAGCAGGGCCACCGGGGCGTCCTTCTCGATCAGCTCCTTGACGAGGCGCACGGTCTGCTCGGGCTTTTGCTCGTCGTCGCGGGTAACGAAGCGGATCTGCTGGCCCTTGATGCCGCCGCGTGCATTGACCGAGTCGAAGTAGAGCTGGGCGCCTGCCCGAACGGCCTTGCCGGTGACGGCTTGCGGGCCGCTGAAGGGCGCGACCTGGCCGACGACGATCTCGGCGCGCACCGAGTGCGCGGCCAGCAGCGAAAGTGCTGCCAGACCGATGGCACATCGGGTGGTGCGAAGCCAGCGGCGCAGCGCTGAACGTTGGGAGATCTGCATCGGGTTACCTCGTTGCCTGGTTGAAACTGCGGGCTCGGCGTGAGCCGCTAACGTCGTGATCGCGCGTGCTGCAGGCGTGGCGGCACGTCGATCGTTGTGGGCTGGCGCCGTCATGGGGCCTGCGCTGATCAGCACGATTCGTCCTCGCGGGTGACCCAGCAGGCATACGGCGCGGCGTGGCTCCAGCCATCGGCCACACGGATCGTGTTGCGGTTGCCTTGTGAATCAGTCGTGTAGACGAAGCCGGTGGTCGGGCCGGAGCCAGTGGCGGCGAGTTGGTACGAGGCCTCCGACAAGGTCGGGCAGGCCAGCGTGAACGTTCCCGCGGCTGCGATGGCGTCGCAGGGGCTGACGACGTGGCCGTCGACCGTCAGGTAGGTGTGGTGCTCAGCGCGGTATTGCTCCATGCGCATGCGCAACTCGGTGAGTGCCTGGGTGCCGGCCACGAGGTGGCTGCGCAAGGCGATGTCACGGCCGCAATAGACCCACCACTCGACGCCGGCAAAAGTCGCGAGGATCGCCGTGGCGATCGCCATCTTTCGGGCAGTGGTGAGACCGCGACCGCGCAACCGCACGGCCGTCCGGTACATACGGCGGCTCATCATGGTCTCGATGCGGTCAGTTTTTCGGCTGCACCGAAGAGTGGTGACTGGTGATCAGCCACTGGTTGCCGAAGCGCTTGTAGGTGTAGGTGTAGCGGGCCTTCAACTCGCTGCCGTCGCCGAAGCGAAAGGAGTAGAGGCCGGTGTCGATGGCGGTGTTGCAGTCGATCTCGATGCTGCGGCTGTCGATGTGGCCGACCGGCTTGCGCGCGAGAAAGTGCACGAAGTAGTCTTCCCTCGCTTGCGGCGTCAGCCGCGGCGAGTCAGACAAGATCGGCAGCAGCACCGACTTCTGTGCATACCGGGCCACCACCAGCTTCGCGTCGCCGGTTTGCAGTGATGCATTCCAGCCATCGAACAGGGCGGCGATCTGCGCGTCGCTCACGTCCATGCAGACTTCGGAGCGGGCGAACGCGCCGGCACTGGCCAGGGCAAAAGTGGCAGCCAATGCGGCGGCCCGGGTTCGGTTCTTCATGGCGTTTCCGTTGGGGGAGGCTGGGCTCGAATCGGCGCGTTCGGCGCGTCGTTCAGCGCATCTCGCCGTCCAGCTTCGCGACGAAGCGGTAGCCCACCCGCGGGTAGGTGCGGATGATCTGGCCGACGCCCAGGTCGGTGTCGCCCAGCGCCTTGCGCACTCGCGTGATGGCGGCGGCCAGCGAGCCGGGTTGCACGATCGCCTGGCGCCAGATCTCGTCGAGCAGCTCGTTCGTGTGCAGCACGCGGTCGCGGCTTTCGATGAGGCAGATCAGCAGATCGAAGGGCCGCGGCTGCAGCGGCCGGAGCTGTCCGTCGACCAGCACCTCACGCGAGGCCACGCGGACTTCGCAGCGCCCGAAGCGATACACGGGGCGCGCCCGGTTCGCAGACTGCGAAGACCGGCTCGAGAGCGTGGTGTCCAGCGGCGATGAGGCTGCCGTGAGAGAAGTGATCTCGAAGGGGTGACGCGGAGACGGAAAGCTGAACATGGAGACCTCGTGGTGTAGAGTTACTGCCAATCGTGTAGAGAATTATCTACAAATAGATCGACGCATGTCGATGGAATTTTTTCTCAGATTCCAACGTTTTGTTGCCACATACCTATAAACACTAGGTGACCTACATCCTGTAGACTGATCACTACACCGATTTACCCGCCCAGGGGGGCGCCCATGAACACCTTTTCACCTGGTGCGGCCAAGACCCGCGTCTTCGTTGCCGACGACCACGCGCTCGTGCGCGAGGGCCTGCGCAAGATGCTCGAGCTCGACGACGCACTGGTGCTCGCCGGCCAGGCGGCGTCGGCCTCCGAGGTGCTGACCGGGCTCGAAGCCGGCGGGGTCGATCTGCTGCTGCTGGACCTGCTGATGCCTGGTTGCACCGGCGTTGACCTGATCGAGCGGGTGGTCGCTGCGCATCCGAAGCTGCCGGTGCTGGTGCTGACGATGCATGCCGACCCGCACATCGCGCGCCGCGCGCTGAAGGCAGGCGCCCTCGGCTACCTCACCAAAGATGTCTCGCCCGAACAGCTGCTCGACGCAATCCACCGCGTTGCCGCCGGGAAGGGCTATGTCGATCCGTCGCTGAGCGCCGAGCTGATCCGCGCCGAGCAGACGCAGGCAGAGCCGATGGCGCTGCTGTCGGCCCGCGAACGCCAGGTGCTGATCGCGCTGGTGAAGGGCAAGGCGCCCACCGACATCGCCACCGAACTGCACCTCGCGGCCAACACCGTCAGCACCTACAAGGCGCGCCTGATGGAAAAGCTGGGCCAGGACTCGCTGAGCGACCTGGTGCGCTACGCGCTGAGGCATGGCCTGGTCGATTGAGCGCGGCAAGGCAGCGCTCGCGGCGCTCCTGCTGTTCGGGGTCGCCATGGCGGCGCATGCGCAGCATGCGGTGTTCGAGAACTACCAACAGTCCGCCGGACTGACCAACATGACCGTCAGGTGCCTCACCCAGGCACCCGACGGCACGCTGTGGCTCTGCACCGAGAACGGGTTGTTCAGCTTCGACGGTTTCCGCGTTCGCCGCGAGCCGCTGGCGCCGGGCTCCGAAAGGGCGTCGGTGCTCGCCGCGAAGGCAGATGCTCGCGGCAGGCTCTGGGTGGCGACGGAAGATGGCCTGTTCCTGCGGCGCCAAAAGGACGGCGCGCCGGACTGGGCCCCGGTGACGCGGTCCAGCGGAGCACGCATCGCGGTCGAGCCGGGGCAACGCCTCGACATTGATGAGCGCGGCATCGTTTACGCCATCGATCGCCAGAGTCAGATCTGGTCGATCGACGTCACGGCGTCCGAAGAGACGGCGCCGATCGGGCAGCGGGTGCCGACGCCGGCGTTCCCGGCACCGCCGGAAGGCGTGGGTGCCGATTCCGGACCGCTGCGTGTCGGCAACGGGGCTCTCTGGTTCGGCTGTGGCCACGGGTTGTGCGAATGGCGCAGCGGTGTGCTTCACACCTGGGGCGAGGCCGAAGGCCTGCCCGCACAGACGTGGAACAACCTGGTGATCGGCCGCAACGGCAGCGTCTGGGCACGCAGCACCGATCGGCTGGCCAGCCTGCGGCCAGGCGACCGGCGCTTCAGCGCCGTCGAGGCCCCACCGGCACGCCGGTTCACGAGCACGGCGGCGATGGTCGAGGACACCACAGGCAGCATCGTCGCCGCCACCGATGCAGGCCTCGCCCGGTGGGATGGCCGCCGGTGGCAGGAGTGGACGCCGAAGGAGGGCCTGCCCGAGACCCTCGTGCGCACGCTGCTGTTCGACGCCGATGGGGAACTCTGGTTCGGAACCAATGGCCGCGGTTTGCACCACTGGGTCGGCTACCAGCAGGCCGATCATTGGACGCCGGCGCTCGGGCTTCCGGCACCGGCCGCCTTCTCCTTCGCACGCGATGGCCGCGGCCGTCTGTGGGTCGGCACAGCAGGGGGCGTGGCGTGGCTCGACGAGGCCACGCAGCGCTTCCAGCCGTTGCTCTCTCCATCGCCTGGTTCTCACAGCGCAGAAGTCGGCTCGCTGGCCCTCGATGCGGGCGGCGACCTGTGGTGGGTCCAAGGAGTTCGCGTCATGCGGCTGAAGGCTGGCGCCACCCGCGCCGAAGAGGTCTTCAGCGACCCTTCGCTGAGCCAAGTCATCCGGGGCAGCGATGGCGGCATCTACGTCTCAGGACGCAACGGTGTTGATCGAGTCGTCGTCTCGGCCTCGGGGCCGCGCCGCGAACCGGTCGCAAGCGGCCTGCCGGACCGCGAATGGGTGGGTGGCATTGCAGTCTCCGGATCGGGAGCGGGAGCGACCGAATGGTTTATCAGCGAGCACCGTGCCTCGCGGATCGTCGATGGAGCCTGGGCGCCTATGCGCGACCAGTACGGGCAGTTGGTGGAGGTCTATGGGTATGGGACGTTTGCCAGCCCGTCCGAGTTCTGGGCGTTCGAACCTGGCAGCCTGGCCATCTACACGCTGGACGGCGAGGGCGTTGCACGGCTTCAGCGCCGCGTCGATCTGGCATCGTTCGGTGGTCCGACTGCGTACTTCCTGAACACCGCGCCCGACGGCAAGATCTGGTTCGGCACCGACCAGGGCGTCTTTGTCTTCGACGGCACGCATTGGTCGCACCGCGATCGCACGAGCGGGCTGTTGTGGGATGACGTCGACGGCAACGCGGTTCTGCTGGAGGCGGACGGTACGGCGTGGATCGGCACCAGCGCCGGAGTCACGCGCATCCGTGCAGCGCTTGCGAAGCAAGCGCCGGCGGTGCTGCGGATCGAGACGCTGCGGGTTGGCAGCAAGATGGCCGCTGTGGGAGAAAGAGAGCTTGCCTGGAACGATCGCCACCTGCAGCTCACGGTGGCCACGCCCAACATCGGCCGTGCTGGTGCGCTGCACGTCGAGTACCGGCTGGATGGCAGCACCACGTGGGAAGCGATCGAAGGCAATGTGGTGACGATCGAATCGTCCGATGCCGGCGCTCATGTGCTCGAGGCGCGGGCGGCGTACGGGCGCTCCATCATCGAGGCCGGCCCGCCGCTGCGCGTTGCCTTCACCGTCGCGCCGCCATGGTGGCTGTCGCCGCCAGCGAAGCTCGCCGCCGTGGCCGGGTTGGTGCTGCTCTGGTGGCTTGCGAACCTCGTCATGAACCGGCGGCAGCGAGCCGACCGCAGGCGCCTGGAACACGCAGTGGCCGATCGCACCTCGGAACTCGAAGCCTCGCAACAGACGCTGCGTCGGCTCGGTGAGCACAACACGCGCGTGCTCGAAGAAGAGCGCAAACGCATCGCGCGTGAGTTGCACGACGAGATGGGCCAGCAACTGGCTGCGCTGCGCATGGAGGCCTCGGTGCTGAAGGCACATGCGCGCAGCGAGCGGCCGCCGGCGATGGAGCACTTCCAGCTGCTGCTCGACCGCATCGACCAGCTGGCCGGCGGCCTCCGTGCGCTCGTGAAGCAATTGCGCCCGCCCGCCCTGGATGGCGGCCTCGCCGCAGCGCTGGAATGGCTGGCGTCCGAATGCACCAAGGCCACCGGCACGCCGTGCCGTACCGACGTCGACACCGCCGCCGACAGCCTGGCACCGGACACCGCCACGCAGGTCTTCCGCGTGGCCCAGGAGTCGCTCAACAACGTGCGCCGCCACTCGCAGGCGGCCCACGTGAACATGGCGCTGCGGCGCGACGCCGCCGGTTGGATGCTGACCGTCACCGACGACGGAGCCGGCTTCGACCCGAGTGTGGATCGCAGCGGGCACGGCCTGCTCGGCATGGAAGAGCGCGCGCGGCTGCTCGGTGGGTCAGTCGAGATCGACAGCGCGCCCGGTGCCGGTACGACGGTGCGCCTGCGCTTTGCGGCTACGCAGCCAGATACCGGTCCCTGAAGGCTGCCCGCGACGCCTCTGCGTTGCGCTATCCGACGCTCTCGCCGTTCACCCGATCGCGCCCGAGCGACTTCGCGCGGTACATGCGCGCATCGGCCACCTTCATCAGCTCCACCAGCGTGCCCGCCTGCTGCGGGAAGGTGGCCACGCCGAACGAGGCGGTGAGCCTCAACGCCGCGCCGTCGGCCAGGATGGTCATCGCGGCCAGCGTGGAGCGCCAGCTCTCGGCACGCTCCATCGCGCCTTCGTGGTCCATGCCCATCAGCAGCACCGCGAACTCTTCTCCGCCCAGGCGGCTCGCCAGGTCGCCGGCGCGCGTGGTGGCACTCAGCATCGAGCCGACGGCCTGCAGCGCCGCATCGCCGGTGGAGTGGCCATGCGCGTCGTTGACGTTCTTGAAGTGGTCGATGTCGAGCATCACCAGCGACAGCGTCGTGCCGTCGCGGCGCGCGCGTTCGATTTCGTTCTCGGCCACCTCGACGAAGTGGCGCCGGTTGTGCACGCCGGTCAGGTCGTCGCGAATGGCCTGCTCGCGCATCCGCGCATGCAGCTCGTTGATGTGGCGAAGCTGGTCTTCGAGCTGTCGGTTCGCATCGCGCAGCGCGTGCTCGGCCAGCTTGCGGTCGGTCATGTCGCGGGTGATGCCGAAGTAGCCGATGTGCACCGCGTCGTCATCGAACACCGGCACCGACACGGTCTCGATCCACAGCCGCGAGCCGTCCTTGCGGAAGAACTCGCCCTCGTGGCGGATCGGCCCGATGTTCGCCGGCGCATCGTTCGCGGTGCCGCGTTGCGTGGCGTGGCGAATGATCTCGTCGCGGTACTCCGGCGTCATGAACTCCAGCACCGAGCGGCCGCGCAACTCTTCCCGTGCGTAGCCCATCATGCGGCACATGTTGTCGCTGATGTGCACGAAGCGGCGTTGCACGTCCGACTCCCAGAAGCTGTCGCCGCTCGCATTCACCATGGAGAGCAGGCGCGCTTCGGTGATCGGTCGAGGGTCGTTGGGACTGTCGTGGCTCATGGGATGGGTAAAGCACGCGCCGTGCACAGATCGTTGCACCGGCGTCGGTTTATACATTCTCCGTGAACGACAGCACACACCCGGTTTCACCCCTGCACCGCAATTCTGTGGCGAAGCGTGCCCTTCTTGGCATTCAGCGGCGAGCCCCACCGAATGGCTTGATTGCTCGGATGCGAGCAGGTGAAGCACTCACTCATCTGCCAGCAGTTGTTCCAGCCGCCTCGGATAGTTGTTCAGGAAATCCCGTGTGACGGCGTAGTGCTCGGTGTCTTCGAACGCCACTTCGGTGATGCCCGAGCCATCGAACTGCAGAATCTTTGCGCGCGGGTATGACAGCAGAATCGGCGAATGTGTCGCGATGATGAATTGCGACTCGTCCTGCACCAATTGATGGATGGCCGTGAGCGCTGCAAGTTGCCGGTTGGGCGACAGCGCAGCTTCCGGTTCGTCCATCAGGTACAGACCACGACCGCTGAACTTCTGGGTGAGCAGGGTCATGAACGCTTCCCCGTGCGACCGCGCATGCAGTGACTTGTTGCCATACCCACCGAGGTAACCCGTCTCGTCCATGAAGGTGGCCACGTTGTAGAAGCTCTCGGCCCGCAAAAAGTAGCCGTCGCGTGGCTTGCGAAAGCTGCGCGCCAGGCGCAGTACCTCGTGCAGCGAAGACTCCGACTCTGCGGTGCGCAGCTGAAAGTTCTTCGTTCCGCCTTCGGGGCTGTAGCCGAGCGCCAGCGCAATGCCTTCGAGTACTGTCGACTTGCCGGCACCGTTCTCGCCGACGAAGAAGGTGACGTCGGGGTGCAGCTCCAGGTGCCCGAGTTCGCGAACCGCAGGGATGGTGAACGGGTAGACATCGAAGTCGATCTCGGCATCCGGTCGAATGGAGACGGTTTGCAAGTAGGGCTTGGACGCGAGTGTCATGGGGTATCCAGCATCAGCTGCATGTGCAGCTTGTCCATGTATTCGGTGCCGTTGAAGAGGGCCATGCGCTCCAGGCCGAAGGCTTGAAAGCCGGCTGACTCGTACAGGCGCGTCGCCCCGGCATTGCCGTGCGTCACCGTGAGTGTCATCACCTTCACTTCGGGCCGTGCGCGTGCGTGCTCGATGGCCGATTGCAGCAAGGCCTTGCCGGCACCGAGTCCGCGCGCTGTGGGCGACACGTACATGCCGATGACCAGCGCCTTGTGCCGCGTCTTGGTCCTCGCCGAGTATTCGACGGCCACCGTGCCGACGAGCGCGCCGTCGTGGAATGCACCGAAGGCCTGGCCCAGGCCCTTCGGGTCGTGGGCGCGGTTCTCCCACCAGGCCAGGGGCTTGGCGGCTCGTTCGGCCGCCGTGGACGTGAAGGCGTCGAACGCCAGCTCGTAGCCTTCGAGCATCAAGGCCCGGTACTCGCTGGCGTCCGATGAGTCGAGGGGGCGGATGTGCAGGGTGTGATCGGTCGGCATGCGCGCTATCTTGCCCTGCCAGGCCGCGCACGTCGCCGAGCGGCCTCAGCGCCGTACTTTGCCCAAGCCCTTCGCGCTGTCGAACCCCCTCGCGTCGGTGAACACCGTGCCGTCGAGGTCGGCATCGGTGAAGTCGGCGCCGGTCACGTCGGCACCGCGCAGGTCCGCACCGGCCATCTTCGCGTTGAAGAAATTCACGCCGCGGAGGTTGGCGCCAGCGAGCTTGGCAAAGGCCATCAGCGAGCGGTTGAGGTCCGCACCTTCGAGGTTGGCCTCGGTGAGGTCGGCGCCCGACAGGTCGGTGCGCATCTGCCCCATGCCCTGGTTCTTGATGTTGACGCCGAGGTTGGTCTTGACGAGCTTGGCGCGGCGCAGGTTGGCACCCGGGAAGTCGGCAATGATGCGCGCGCCGCTCAGGTCGGCGCCGGCAAAGTTGGGCGGCGTCTTCACCTCACCGCCCAGCACCACCACGCTCAGCATGCTGCTGCCCATCAGCGCGGCGCCGCTGAAATCGGCACCCATCAACCACGCGCCGTTGAGGTTGGCGCGCGTGAGGTCGGTGCCGATGAACTTGCTCATCACGAGCTTGGATGCGAAGAGGTTCGCATTCGTGAGCCGCGCCTGCCGGAAATCGAGGCGGCTCAAATCGAGGTCGGAGAGATCGTGGTCCGACAGGTCGACCGGGCTTTGCGCGCTCGCCGCAGCGAGCCGCTCGCGCACCTGCTCGGCAGTGAGCCGCGCAGCCCACGCCCGGCGGCTGCCCAAGCCCAGCACGGCAGATGCGACGACAACGTTCCAGACCCTTCTGCGCACAGTGTTTGCTCCGGTGGAGCAATGATGCTGTGCGGTGCGGCGCAGAAGATCAAGGCCGTGAACCCTGCCTCAGATCCCGCACGACAACCCGAGGAGACCGACATGACGCAATGGCGCAAGAAAACCCCCGACGAGGTGTACCCGCCCGAGGAGGTCGAGGAGCGGCTCAAGGCCGAGCTGCCCCGCTGGACCTTTGAAGACGGCTGGATTCGCCGCAAGTACAAGACCGGCGGATGGAAGGGCACGCTGATGGTGGTCAACACCGTGGGCCACCTGGCCGAAGCGGCCTGGCACCACCCGGACCTCACCGTCTCATATGCCTTCGTCACCGTGAAGCTGATGAACCACGCGGCCAAGGGCATCACCGAGAAAGACTTCGCGCTCGCCGCCAAGATCGAAGAGGTGGTGATGTGGCAGCCCGGCGCGGTGGAAGGCTCGGCGCTGGAAGGTACGCCCGACGATCCGCGCTTCAAGTACATCAAGTACGACTGAGTTCGGTACGCGAGACGGCAGTTCGGCGGGCAGGTCGTCTCGCGCCGCACGTCAGGCGAGGCCATGACACTGTGTCACCTTGCCGGGACAGGCGCAGGGTCTTTTCATGGGGCTCGCACCCCGCTTTCTCCGGGTAAACCTGTGCGGAACGGGGCTTGCTTATCAACGCGCGAATGTCCGCTGCCACACGCCCTGCCGAAGCCCGATCCGCCCTCATGAAGAGACGCCATGCGCACTGACGGCCGCCGTGTGTTGACGCTGCGCGCGCCGGGCCGTTTGCACCTCGGGTTTCTGGACCCGGCCGGCACCCTGGGCCGCCGCTTCGGCAGCCTCGGGCTGGTGATCGACGGCATCGGGACCGAGGTCGAGCTGAGCGCCGCCACTGTCGACGAAGTCGTCGCTGGCGACGCGAGCGCGCAGGTCGAGATCGAACGCGCCAGCCGCTACCTGGCCTTGCTGCGCGAGCACACCGGCTTGCACACACCCTTGCGCCTGCAGCTCTCGCGCGTGCTGCCGCCGCATGCGGGCTTCGGCTCGGGCACGCAGCTCGCGTTGTCCATCGGGCGCGTGTTCGCACACTGGCACGGCTTGCAGCTGAGCAGCATGACGCTCGCGCACTGGCTGGCGCGTGGCCTGCGCTCGGGCATCGGCATCGCCGGCTTCGACCAGGGCGGCCTGCTGGTGGACGGTGGGCCCGGTGTCGACGGCATGCCAGCACCGCTGTTGTCGCGCATCGCCTTTCCTGACGCGTGGCGGGTGGTGGTGGTTCAGGACGACCGCCACCGCGGCCTGTCGGGCACGCAAGAGAAAAAGGCCATTGCCACGCTGGAGCCCTTGCCGCAGACGCAGTCGGCCGACATCTGCCACCAGGTGCTGATGCGCGTGCTGCCCGGTGCCGCGAGCGGCGAGTTCGCGCCGTTCGCGGCTGGCATCAACCGCGTGCAGCAGCTGCTCGGCAACCACTTTGCGCCCGCACAAGGGGGCGCGTACACGAGCGTGGCGGTGGGGCGCATCGTGCAGTTCATCGCCGACGCGGGGCGCGAGCTGCGTGGCGCAGACAAGTCCCTCGAACACGGCGCTGCCATCGGCCAGAGCTCATGGGGCCCGACGGGGTTTGCGATCCTGCCATCGCAGGCGAGCGCCGAAGCGGCCGTGCAGGCATTGCGCGCCGCGAACCTTCTCGAACCCGGCCTCACCGTGAGCATCGTCGCCGGCCTCAACCGCGGGGCGGTGCTCAGCGAGCACGCCGGCACCGCCTGATGATCCGAGAACAACCAAACATCCAAGAAAACACCGCCATGGACCGCCCCTACATCCTCCACATGTTCACGCCGGGCAAGCAGATGAGCCCCTTCGACGTCAACATGGCCGCCGACGCCGGCTACCAGGTGCTCGCGCCGTATTGCGACGTCGAGCTCGATGGCATCACCGCGCTCACGCAAGACGCCATCTTTTCGCGCGGCCCCAAGGGCGTGGCACGCACCGGCATCTTCATCGGCGGACGCAACGCAATGCTTGCGGCCGACATGATGGAGCGTGCCACCGCCTCGATGGTCAAGCCCTTCATCGTCTCGGTGATGGCGGACCCGAGCGGTGCCTACACCACGGCCGCGGCCATGGTGGCCTGCACCGAGGCTGCACTGCAGAAGCAGCATGGGCATGGCCTCAAAGGGCAACGCGTGGTGGTGCTCGGTGGCCTCGGGCCGGTGGGCCGCATCGCCGGCGTGATCGCTGCGCAAGAGGGTGCGCTCGTGTCGCTCTCGAGCCGCAGCGGTGCGGCAGCAGCGGAAGAGGGCGCCCATGAAACCGCCACGCGCTTCAAGGTGACGATGCATGGCGTCTCGGGCGCCGACCATGCCGCGGTGCGCGCTTCTCTGGCCGATGCCGACGTGGTGCTCGCGTGCGCAGCCGCCGGCGTGCAGGTCGTCACGGCAGACGATCTGAAAGAAGCCAAGCGCTTGAAGGTCGCGGCCGACGTGAATGCAGTTCCGCCCGAAGGCATTGCGGGCGTGGGCGTGATGGACGAAGGCAAGGCGCTGGCCGGCACGGCCGCGGTGGGCATCGGTGCGCTCGCGATCGGCAACGTGAAGTACCAGACGCAGCACCGCCTGCTGGTGCAGATGCGTGACTCCAACAAGAAGGCACTGGTGCTCGGCTTCACGGAGGCGTTCGCCACGGCGCGGGCGTTTCTTGCGGAGCGCGGGTCCGGCGAGTCGGATTGAACCCAGCGCACCCTGCCGGCACGATCGCCGTGGCGGCGCTGTCCGCCCGCATGATGGCCGAGGCCTCGGCGCGCGATGGGTTCGACGTGGTGGCGCTCGACCTGTTCGGCGATGCAGACACCCGCGAGGCCGCGTCGCAATGGATGAGCCTGGGCGAACCCGCCTCGCTCACGATCGACGACGAGCGAACGCTCTCGGCCTTGCGCCAGCTGGCGAAGCGCGGTGACGTGAGCGGCTGGGTGGCCGGCAGCGGCTTCGAGAGCCGACCTGGCCTGCTCGCCGAAGCGGCGGCGCTGCTGCCGCTGGTCGGCACCTCGGCGGCGGCGGTGTGCCGCGTGCGCGACCCGGTCCAGTTCTTCGGCTTTCTCGCGCCGCAAGGCATTCACTATCCGCCGGTGCGGCTGGGTGCCCTCGCGCGCACGCTGCCGGACGACGGCACGCAGTGGCTGGTGAAAGACGCGCTGGGCTGCGGCGGCTGGCATGTGTGGCGTGCCACGCCGCGCCGCGTGGCCGAGATGCCCGCGCACCACTACCTGCAGCAGCAGGCGCCGGGCGTGCCGATGTCGGCCACCTTCGTGGCGAACGGCCACCAGGCGGTGATCCTCGGTTTCAACGAGCTGACGGTGCGGCACTTCGGCACGCGGCCCTTCGTGTTCTGCGGCGCTGTGGGGCCGGTGACGCTGCCCGCGCTCGCGGCATCGCGCGCACTGGCCGCCGTGCGTGCGCTGACCGCTGAGTTCGAGTTGCGTGGTCTGTGCAGCCTCGACTTCATGCTCGATGCCGACGAGATCGCCGTGCTCGAAGTCAACCCCCGCCCGCCCGCCAGCATGGCCCTGTACGGTGACGGCCTGATGGCGGCGCACGTGGAAGCCTGCCTGCACGACGCGCTGCCCGCACCGCGTGGCGAGCCCGATCATGTCGAAGGCACCGAGATCGTGTTTGCGCGCCATGATGGGCTCATCGACGACACGGCGGCGCGCCGCCTGAGCACCTGGCCCCATGCCCATGATCTGCCGCGCGCCGGCACCCGCCTCGAAGCCGGCGACCCGCTGTGCAGCCTGAGCGCGAGCGGGGCCGATGCGGTTGAGGTGAGGGCCGCGTTGCAACAGGCCCGCGAGGCCTTGCTGGACACACTGGAGACACCCCCATGACCGACACCACTCCGCCGCTCGCGGCCACGACGCTGAGCGTCAACGCGCGTGCGCTTCCGCTGGTCCAGCGCCTGATCGCCGAGGCCGAGGCCTTTCAAGTGGCGGTGCGCCGCGACGAGAGCGGCGTCTGCATCGTCGACGCGGGCATCGACGTGCGTGGCAGCGTGTCCGCCGGCCTGCTGATCGGCGAGATCTGCATGGGGGGGCTGGGCCAGGCCGGCTTGCACGCAAGTGGCCTCGAGAGCTGGCCCACCTGGATCGAAGTGCGCAGCTCGAAGCCGGTGCTGGCCTGCCTCGGCAGCCAGTACGCCGGCTGGAGCCTCGCGGCCACCAAAGAAGAAACCGGCGGCAAGAAGTTCTTCTCGCTCGGCTCCGGCCCGGCGCGTTCGCTCGCCGGCAAGGAAGACCTGTTCAAGGAACTCGGCTACCGCGATCGCTGCGACAGCGGTGTGCTGGTGATGGAGGTCGACCGCCCGCCGCCCAAGGTGATCATCGACAAGCTGCTGCACGACTGCGCGCTGAAGCCCGAGGCGCTGACGATCATCCTCACGCCGACCTCGAGCATCGCCGGCACGACGCAGATCGTCGCGCGCGTGCTCGAAACGGCGCTGCACAAGGCCCACACGCTGGGCTTTGCGCTGGGCCACATCGTCGAGGGAACGGCCACTGCGCCGCTGCCATCGCCCACGCCCGACGGCAGCCTGGCGATGGGCCGCACGAACGACGCCATCCTCTACGGCGGCAAGGTGCATCTCACCGTGCATGGCGACGACGACGCCGCGCGCGCACTCGCGCAGCAACTGCCGTCCACCAACTCGCGCGACCACGGCCGCTCGTTCACCGACATCTTCAAGGAAGCC
The DNA here is from genome assembly GCF_056403575.1 of Rhizobacter sp. P2_G4. NCBI lineage: Bacteria > Pseudomonadati > Pseudomonadota > Betaproteobacteria > Burkholderiales > Sphaerotilaceae > Rhizobacter > Rhizobacter sp. P2_G4. The sequence continues at coordinate 17,771 of NZ_JBFUFG010000008.1, forward strand.
GGCTACGACTTCTACAAGATCGACCCCGGCCTCTTCGCGCCGGCCGAGGTGTGGGTCAGCAACATCGACAGCGGCAACACCTGGCACGGCGGCGGCCTCAACATGGCGCTCCTCCGCCGGCTCTGGCTTCAGGAGGCGTGATGCCGAATCTCCCCATTCGAACGCTTTCTTTGGACGCAAAGAACGCAAAGGAAGACGCAAAGGTCGCAAGGAAAGCCTTGTATTCCTCTGCGAGCTTTGCGTCTTTCTTCGCGATCCTTGCGTCCAAAAAGACCTTGCCCGAAGCTGTGTCCCTTGAAGAGGGGACCCCGGCGTTCCCCGGGATCACGTGGCGGGCCTTCACATGAGCTTGCGTGTGGCCATCATGGCCGACGAGACCGGCTGGCACACGCGCCAGCTGCAAGCGGCCTTGCGCGCGCGTGGCGCCGTTGGCCGTTGCATCGACCTGGCCGATTGCCACATCGACACCACCGCCTCCTGGCACGGCCTCGTGCTCCCGGGTTTCGGCCGCGAGCTGCCCGACGCGGTGCTGGTGCGCGGTGTGGCGGGTGGCAGCTTCGAGCAAGTCACCAAGCGGCTCGGCGTGCTGCATGCGCTGCGCGAACTCGGCGTGCCGGTCTACAACGATGCGCGTGCCATCGAGCGCAGTGTCGACAAGTCGATGACCAGCCTGCTGCTGCATGCGGCCGGTGTGGCCACGCCACCCACCTGGGCCACCGAATCGCAGGCGCATGCCCAACGCATCGCCGTGCGCGAAGGCGCGGCCGGCCACGCGCTCGTGCTCAAGCCGTTGTTCGGCTCGCAAGGCAAGGGCTTGCAATTGGTGGGCGAGGTGAACGGCGTGCACCACACGCTGCCGGTGCTGAGCCAGGGCCACGGGTCGCTCGCCTACCTGCAGCGCTTCGTGCCGCCGGTGAGCACGCCGGGTTACGACTGGCGCGTGCTGGTGATCGGCGGTCGCGCAGTCACTGCGATGCGTCGCGTCAGCGAGAACTGGATCCACAACGTGGCACAAGGCGCGCGCTGCGAGCCGGCCGAGCTCACGCCCGAACTCGCGCAGCTGTCGCAGCAAGCCGCCCACGCGCTCGACATGGACTACGCCGGTGTCGACCTGATCCCCTCCGCGCAAGGCACGCAGGTGATCGAGGTCAACGGCGTGGCGGCCTGGCGTGGCCTGCAGCGCGTGACGGGTTTCAACATCGCCCGCGCCATCGTCGACGACCTGCTCGACCGCAAGTGCGCTGCCCTTCGCACGCTCGACGACGAGGCGGCCGAGCGCCGCGCATGAGGGCAGCGTGAGTCGCGCCGCGCACGTGGCCATGGAGCGCGCGAAGGCGAGTTTTCTCTGTGCGTGCTCGCTCGATGTGGCCGTGCGCAAGCCGGGCAACGTGAGCCTGCATTCCGCCGGCCACCGCATGGAGGCCTCGATGTTCATCGACAGCGCTCGCGCTGCGGCCAAGCCGCTGTTCAGGCTGGGCGCCAGCGTCGGCGAGCGCATCGAGGCGGCGGTGGAGGCGAGCTGGGCCGTTGCGCACTGCAACACCAACCTCGGCATCCTGCTGCTGTGCGCGCCGGTCGCGGTGGCGGCAGAGCGGCGGCCCGAGGCCACGAGCCCCGCCGCGTTGCGCGGTGCCATCAGCGAGGTGCTGGCCGGCCTGACCGTGGCCGATGCCGAACACGCCTACCGCGCCATCGTGCGGGCCAACCCGGGCGGCCTGGGCAAGGCGCCAGCCGAAGACGTGCACGACGCGCCGACCATCGACCTGCGCGCGGCCATGGCCCTGTCCGCCGGGCGCGACCTGATTGCGCGGCAATATCGAGATGGCTATGCCGATTTGTTCAACATGGCGCTGCCGGCGCTGGGTCCGCGCTTTGCATGTCCGACGGGTGCTGGCTGCGAGTCGCCCGACGCCGCCACCACCGCATCCGTGCAGCAGCTTTACGTCGCGCTGGTCGGGGCGTTTCCCGATTCACACATTGTTCGGAAACACGGCGAGGCCGTGGCACACACTGTCATGGCCTCGGCGCAAGCGTGGCGCGGCGTCGCCGACACCGATGTGTCGCCGGCCTTCACCGCGTGGGACGAATCACTCAAGGCACGGGGTATCAACCCCGGTACGAGCGCCGATTTGACGGTGGCCACGCTGATGATCTCCGGCCTGTGCACTTGATGGCACGGAACGTGATAACAGCCTTGAAGCACTGGCGTCTCGCCAGTGTCGGGAACGTCCCTAGAACCGCTAACAGGAGATGACAAAACTATGGCCAAGATCGATCGCATGATGGTCGGTGAGTCGCTCGTCGGAGACGGCAATGAAGTTGCCCACATCGACCTGCTCATCGGACCGCGTGGCAGCCCTGCCGAAGCCGCGTTCGCCAACGCGTTGACCAACAACAAGGACGGTTTCACTTCGCTGCTCGCAGTGGTGGCCCCGAACCTGTTGACCAAACCCGCAACCGTGATGTTCAACAAGGTCACCATCAAGGGCGCCAAGCAGGCCGTCCAGATGTTCGGCCCTGCACAGCGCGGCGTGGCCATGGCCGTGGCCGACTGTGTCGAAGACGGCACCATCCCCGCAGCCGAAGCCGACAACCTCTTCATCTGCGTCGGCGTCTTCATCCACTGGCTGGCTGAAGACGACAAGAAGATCCAGCAATACAACTACCAGGCCGTCAAGGAGTCGATCAAGCGTGCCGTCACCGGCTCGCCGACTGCTGCTGAAGTGGTTGCCAAGAAGGGTTCGAGCCCGCACCCGTTCGCTGCTGGCTGATCCCGACGATCTCGGAAACAAGCCAGAAACTAGCTCTATGCAAGCCGACCCTGACCGGGTCGGCTTTGCTGTTTCAGGGGCGGGTCGTTTAAGGCTTGTTGTGCGGTGCAGAGTTCTTTTCGCCGGGCACCACCATGCCCGAACCGAGCAGCTGCACGACGGTGGCCGAGCGGCCTGCCGCAGAAACAGGGCTCGCCACGCGTTCGATCTGCACGCCGACGGAGGCCACGTCGTCGAACTTGCGCGGCTTGACGATCTTCACGCGGACCCAGCTCGCACCGAACTCGTCGAGCAGGATGTCGGCCACGGTTTCGGCCAGCGCTTCGAGCAGCTTGAGCTGGTGCTCAGCCAGCAGGCGCAGCAGACGTTCGCGCACGACGCTGTAGTCGATGGTGTCGCCGATGCGGTCGGTGTCGCAGGCGCGTGCGCGCGGCAGGCCGGCATGCACGTCGATCACCAGAGGTTGCGGTCGGTGGAGTTCAGACTCGTGAATGCCGATGACCGTTTCGCCGGTGAGGCCTTCGATGAAGATCATGTCCAGGCTGGTGGTCGAATCGGTCAAATGTGCCGGTCCGTTCAGGGCGACGCTCAGGGGGCGGCTGTGGCTGTTCAATCGAGTCTCCGGGTTGTTTTTGGATGAAAACCTTACAGATGCACGTGCGCGCAGTCTGTTCAGAATCAAGGGGCGGATCGCAAAAAGCAGGCCACCCGGCATGCCGTCGAAAAGCAACTACGAAATCGAAGCGATCGACTCATCGTTTCACCGGGTATGCACCGGCCGATATCCCACCAGAATCGGCCTTCTGCCGGCCTAATGACCCTGCCGGCCCCGGACTCTGGAGACCCACATGACCCTGGTGTTGCGAACGGGTGACGATCGACATGCAGAGCATGTCCTGGACGTGGTCCGAAGCGGCCTGCACGAGTCGGCCAACGACGTGGTGACACGCTCCTGGAGCCGCTGCCTCAACGAATACCGGCTGCACCCCGACAAGGCCCGCGAGCCCGCTGTCATCAGCCGCACCGCGCTCGAAGAGCGGCGCGCACGCCAGGCCGACGTGATCGACTGCGCCCGCTACGAGATGACCACGCTGTACCAGCAGCTCGCCGACGCCGACTCTGCCGTCGTGCTTACCGACACCGATGGCGTGATCGTTCACATGGTCACCTCCACCGAGTTCGCCGCCGAGATGGGCCCGCTGGGCCTGCGCCCCGGCGGCATGTGGAGCGAAACCGAGGCCGGCACCAACGGCATGGGCACCTGCCTCGCTGCCGCTGCACCCATCTCGGTTCGCCGCGAAGACCACTTCTTCACCCAGTTCACGCAGCTGACCTGCTCGGCCGTGCCGGTGTACGACCCCTCCGGCCACATCGCCGCGGTGCTCGACGTCAGCAGCCGCTCGAGCATGATGCAGCAGCACCTGCTGGTGCTGCTCGGCATGACGGCCCGCATGATCGAGAACCGCCTGATCGACCGGCGCTTCCGCAATGCGCACCCGCTGCACTTCCACAGCCGGCCCGAGTTCGTCTACACGCTGCACGAAGGCAAGCTCGCCGTGGGCGACGACGGTCGCATCCTCGCGGCCAACCGCAGCGCGCTGTTCCAGCTCGGGTTGCAGTCGGTCGACGAGATCCGCTCGCGCCACATCGAAGACCTGTTCCAGACCTCGCTCGAAGACATGCTGCAGCGAAGCACGCAGTCGTCGTTCCACCCGATCGTGACCTTCCGCGCGAATGCGGCCCTGCGCTTCTTCGCGGTCGCGCGCCGGCCGGCCACCGAGTCAGACACACCGGTGCGCACGCTGTCGGCGGCGGCTGCCTCGTCCGCCGGCACGTCGTCGGTTCCGGCGGTGTCGCGCCCCGCGCCGCGCCTGGCTTCATCGCGTGCCGCAGCACAGTCGCCCACCTTCAAGGACCAGCGCCTGTCGGCCCACCTGGAAACCGCGCGCCGCGTGATCGCACGCCAGACGCCGGTGCTGCTGTGCGGCGAAACCGGCTCCGGCAAAGAGGTGTTCGCACGTGCCGTGCACGAGGCCAGCCCGCATGCGGGCGGTGCGTTCGTTGCCATCAACTGCGCCAGCCTGCCCGAGACGCTGATCGAATCCGAACTCTTCGGCTACCGTGCCGGCGCCTTCACCGGAGCCCAGCGCACCGGCCGCCGCGGCAAGATCCTTCAGGCCGATGGCGGCACGCTGTTCCTCGACGAAATTGCCGACATGCCGCTCGACCTGCAGGCCCGCCTGCTGCGCGTGCTCGACGAACGCCAGGTCACGCCGCTCGGCACCGAAGACACCCACCCGGTGGACTTCCAGCTCATCAGCGCCAGCCACCAGCGCCTGCCCGAGCTCGTGCGCGAAGGGCGCTTCCGCGAAGACCTGTACTACCGCCTGTCGGGCATCGAGCTGTTGCTGCCCGCGCTGCGCGAGCGCACCGACAAGCGCGAGCTGATCCGCGGCGTGCTCGAAGCCGAAGGCGGCCACGGCACCACGCTCAGCGCCGAAGCCGAGCGCATGCTGATGGACTACGCCTGGCCCGGCAACATCCGCCAGCTGCGCCACGTGCTGCGCACCGCAGCTGCACTCGCCGATGGCGCCACCATCGACTCCGTGCACCTGCCCGCCTTGCACGACAGCGCCGCCGCCCCCGCACCCGTGCTGGCCGTGCCACTTGCCTTGGTCGCACCGCCCAGCGCGAGCGCGCCGCTCGCGCATGCCTCTGCCGAGAATGCCTCGGCCCCTCTCAAACTGAACCCGATCCAGGCCAACGAACGGCAGGTGCTGCTGCAGATGCTCGAGCAGCACCGCTGGAATGTGAGCAATGTCGCCAAGGCGCTCGATGTCAGCCGCAACACCCTCTACCGCAAGCTCCACAAGCTCCACATCGAAATCTCGCATCCCGAGTGACGCTTTGTCCTTGCAGGGTGACGAAGACTCCCTGCCCGCTGACACAGCGCCGCGCTCCCGCTTTGCCTGGTGCATCACCGGCTCAGGCCACTTCCTGACCGAATCGCTCGCGCTGGCGGCGCGCTTGCCCTCGTGCGACCTGTTCCTCTCGGCCGCAGCCGAAGAGGTGCTCTCCATCTACAAGCTCCCGCTCGACGAACTGCGGCAGCGCTTTCGCATCTTTCGCGACAAGACCGCGAGTGCCGTGCCGGTCGGCATGCTGTACGACGACGTCTATCACACCGTGGTGCTCGCACCGGCCACCAGCAACACGGTGGCCAAGTGCGCCTTCGGCTTCAGCGACACGCTGCCGACCAACATGTTTGCGCAGGCCGGCAAGCTCGGCATTCCGGGCATCGTGTTTGCATGTGACACCGAACCGGTGGTGGTGACGCAGTCGCCACACGACTGGGTCACGCTGCGCCCGCGGCGCATCGAACTGGACAACGTGGACCGTCTTCGCAGCATCGACTTTTGCCATGTGGTGTGCTCGCCCGCCGAACTGGAGGCCGCGCTCGGCGCGCGCCTGACGGAGCTGTCGCTCGCATGGACCAGCACCTGACTCACTTTGTTCATCGGCCGCCGAGGGCGCGCTGAAATGGAACACATCGTCTTCCTGACTGGCCGTCTCGCGCAGCCGAGCCTCGAGCGCGTGCTGAACGGCATCGAGTCGGCGCCATTCACCTGGGAGGTTCGCGAACTCGGTCTGCAGGTGGCTGCGCTGATGACAGCCGAGATGATTGCCCGCCGCATCCCCGGCCCGGTGAAGGCCGACCGCATCCTCGTGCCCGGCCGTTGCCGTGGTGACCTCGATGCGCTGACGCAGCACTACGGCATCCCGGTGCAACGCGGCCCTGAAGAACTGAAAGACCTGCCGCTGTTCTTCAACCGCGCCGCCAAGCCCATGGACCTGAGCGAGTACGAGGTCGCCATCTTTGCCGAGATCGTCGACGCGCCTCGCCTGTCGGTCGATGGCATTCTTGAACGCGCGCGGCAACTCAAGGCCGACGGTGCCGACGTGATCGACCTCGGCAGCCTGCCCGCCACGCGCTTCGATCACCTGGTCGACAGCGTGAAGGCGCTCAAGGCCGAAGGCTTCTCGGTGAGCGTCGACTCGAACGACGCACAAGAGCTGCTGCGTGGCGGCCAGGCCGGTGCCGACTATTTACTGAGCCTCACGCTCGACACGCTGTGGGTGGCCGGCGAAGTCGACTCCGTGCCGGTGCTGATCCCGCGCACGCCGGCCGACGAAGCCTCGCTGTTCGAAGCCGTGGAGCAGATGCAGGCGATGGGCAAGCCCTTCTTCGCCGATTCCATCCTCGACCCGATTCCGTTCGGGCTCACCGGCTCCATCGTGCGCTACCACCGCCTGCGCGAGCGCTTTCCCGAGGCGCCGATCATGATGGGCATCGGCAACGTGACCGAGCTCACCGAGGCCGACACCAGCGGCATCAACGCCGTGCTGTTCGGCATTGCGGCCGAGCTCAACGTGGCGGCGGTGCTCACCACGCAGGTCAGCAACCATGCGCGCCGCGCCGTGCGCGAGGCCGACTGGGCGCGCCGCATCATGCATGCCGCAGCTCGCCACAGCAGCCTGCCCAAGGGCATCAGCGACAAGCTGATGACGGTGCACGCCAAGCACCCGTTCCCCGACACGCCGCAAGAGATCGCGGACACCGCGGCCCTGGTGCGCGACCCGAACTTTCGCGTGCAGGTGTCGCCGCTCGGCCTGCACGTCTACAACCGCGACGGGCTGCGACTGGGGCAGGGCGCCTTCGAGCTGTGGCCGCAGCTCAAGCTCGAAGACGATGCCGCGCATGCCTTCTACATGGGCGTGGAGCTGGCGCATGCCGAGATCGCGTGGAAGCTCGGCAAACGTTACGTACAAGACCAGCCGCTCGATTGGGGCGTGGCGGCCGAGAACAAGGCGCAAGATCTCAACAGCTGGTGTGCGCCGGGGGCGACTATGGTGACGGGCAACGCAAGGAGCAAACCATGAAGGGGGACATTCACCGGCCGAGCGCCGGGCCGTCCCAAGCCGGCCGGCTCCCCTCGGGGGATCGGCTGATGTATTCATCTGACGAGGGGTTCACACATGAATGACATGATCTTCGAGACGGTGGTGACGACGGTGTCGGTCGACGGCGTGCCGCACGTGGCGCCGATGGGCGTGCGCTACCAAGACGCGCATGTGGTGCTGATGCCCTTCAAGCCATCGACCACGCACGAGAACATCATCGCGACGCAATTCGCGGTGCTCAACCTGCTGACCGACACGCGCGTGTTCGCCGGCTGCGTCACCGGCCGAAAGACGTGGCCGCTGGTGCCGGCCGACAAGGTCAAGGGCTCGCGGCTCGCCAACGCGCTCGGCCACATCGAGCTGCAACTGGAGCGGCGGCGCGACGACCCGCAGCGCCCGGTGCTGCAGATGGCGCGTGTGCACGAAGGCCTCCACGCGCCCTTCATGGGCTTCAACCGCGCACAGGCCGCAGTGGTCGAAGGGTCGGTGCTCGTGAGCCGCCTGCACATGCTGTCGGCCGAGAAGATCGACAGTGAAATGGCCTACCTGCAGATCGCCATCGACAAGACCGCCGGCTCGGCGGAGAAAGAAGCCTGGAGCTGGCTGCGCGAGGCGATCGCCAAGCACCGCGCCAAGGTGGCGGAGCCGTCCTGATGCGCCTGCTGGTCAGTGTTCGCAGCGAGGCCGAGGCCTTGCTCGCCGCAGAAGGCGGCGTCGATTTCATCGACTTGAAGGAGCCGCGCGACGGCGCGCTGGGCGGCCTGCCGGTGGCGACCGTCCGGGCCATCGTGGCGGCGCTGCGCCAGCACGCCATCGATCTGCCGCTCAGCGCCACCATCGGTGACGTGTCGATGAGCCAGATCGGCCGCATCGCCGCCGCAACCCAAGCCGTGGCCGCCTGTGGTGTCGACTACGTGAAGGTCGGCATCGAGCGCACCCCAGAGGCCGCAGAAGTGCTGAACATGCTCGACGCCACCGGCCTGGCCATCGTGCCGGTGTTCATCGCCGACCGCGGCATCGACGCCGACCTCGTCGCCCACGCCTGCCGCCTGCGCTTCCCGGCGGTGATGGCCGATACCGCCGACAAGCTGCGCGGGAGCCTGTTCGATTGCGTCGCCCCGGGCGACTTGCAGCGCTTCGCACGCAGCGTCCGCGAAGCCGGCAAGCTGGTTGGCCTGGCTGGCGCCTTGCGCACACCGCATCTGCCCGAGCTGCAGCAGCTGGCACCCGACTTCGCCGGTTTTCGCAGTGCGGTTTGCTCCAGCGACCGCAGCTCGGCGCTCGATGTGCAGCGCGTGCGCGCGTTGGCTGAACGGCTGCACGGGCATGTAGCGGCGGCCTCAGTGCCGTCCCCGGGTGCCTCCGACGCGCCAATTGGGTCCTCGGAGCGTGCTCTTTCGCTCAAATCAGGTCCCGACACTGCAACATCTGACAGTGCCCGATCGAGTAATGCACTGCCAGAATTGACTCCGTCATCACGGTAAGGCTCCAAAAACGAATGTCCAAGCCGCCTTCAGCTCACTGAAGGCGGCGATGGTCATCAGCCTCACAGCGCCCTTAACCCGGCGAACGCTCGTCGTAGCCAATGGCGGGCTGGTACATGGCGATGCGCTTCTGTTCCACTGTTCCGTACAGCGCCTAAACAACCGGTTCATCAAAGAGGCTGTGAAGCTCTCTGACTAGGTGATTGGCATTTAGATCGACAAGTCCTCGATTGCATTCGTGAAACAACTCAATTGCCTCGAGTTTTGCGTCACCAACTTGCATGATTAGAACCGGCCACAGTTGAGGATTGAGCGGCACTCCGCTCTTGAGCTGAGAGTTTGTGCTGGCAACCGCTCGTGCTGCGCGACCTAGATATGACGCGAGACTACTCATCTGCTCGATCAGCACTGGACGAGGCATCTCAACGAGATCAAAGCCCTGCACCAGTTCCTTGTATTCCGAGAACTCGAGGAACTCCGGGAGAGAGAAGACGTCGAGCTCCTTGCCTGGAGGGCAGTTCGCAAAGTGTGCATCCATTACCTTGCAGTAATAGCCAACACGTTGAGCAATCGACCGAATTGCAACGTATCGCTTGATCATGTTGAAGTTGGCGAGCCGTAGTTCCTTGTCCCGCGCGTCCCTCATTTGCAGCGACGCCACGAACACTGCACCCAAGATCGCTGTGATCGAACCGAATGCTTGAATCCAGGCCGCTGCGGTTTGCCCAGAAATTGAATCCCAAAACTGCTTCCATGACTCGGCATCTCGCAGAAGCGCTAACAGCACCCCAGTTGCGGCAAGGCTGCAGACCAGAACTCGAAGCAACCATTCCCAAGGATCGTGATACCAGGGTCTGACTTGTGATTTCCCGGTGCTCAATGCCTCCCCTTTCGATCTTGTTGACACGAAGTCTGGCGAACGGACCCCGCGGCTACGGTGCTACACCGAATGTTCCTGCGCCGACTCCGACGCTAGAACCGCCTTCAAGGTTTGATCAGGCTTGAATGCCTCGACTACATGTTCGTCTAGAGGCGCTGCCAAGGCATACAACCACATCACCGGGACGACGTAGCGATCGACGTAGAAAGTGACGACATCGGCGCTGCCTCCTTTTGCCTTGAATCGCGATATGCACCACCCGAGAGAGTTGAAATCAACTCGAGTTTGCTGAAGCTCTTGCCTGCACAAGTCGTACATGGCGTTGTTGATTCGCCGCGAGCCTTCCGATCGAGCGGTGTTGTGGGAAAGTTCTTCAATAGCAGTGTTACCCACGCCCCTCAGCACATCGAACAAGGTTCTTGGGGTTTCGATGTGCTCGAACCGCCGATAGTCGCCGCAGGGTTGCTTCTGGAAACCATCGTCAATCCGACTCCAAAGGCTCGCCATAACGCGCTGTATCTCTTCAAGTTCCCCGCGTTCACTGGCCGAATCAATCTGTTGTGCTTGCAGGACAACTGTGAACAGCACTCCTCCAAATGCCAGAAACCCAAAGAATGGCCCAAGCATGCCGCCGAAGAAGGTACCGAAGTTGTTCCAATCTGCGCCGTTGGACGACAACTCAAACCAATGACCAGGCGCGAATTTCCAGAAGTACACGGCCATGACCGTCCATACGGCGAGCACGCTGATAGCCAAAAGCTTCAAACCAGCAGCGGCGAAGCGCTCCGTGTTTGACATGCCTGGGCGCCCAAATATCGAGCTTGAAAAGAGGCGCCACGTGGTTTGCAAATGATTCATGGCTACTCCAGTCATTGCACTAGCCGCAAGTGCCGTCGTACCCCAGCGGAAAGCTCATAAACCAGCAACTCGTAGGTCGGGTGGATAGACAGGTCAGCTCGATTTACTGCGTACGTGTACTCGGGCTGCAGTGCTCCCCGGGTCTCCCTCCAAGTCTTTGCATAGTTTTCCAGCGTTTCACCGTGCTTGATTGGAATGTAGTCATCAGCCTTTAACGTCTTGAGGTTCTGGCTGCTGACATAAGTCAACGAGTATGTTGTCGGCGTGTATGTGGCACGCATCGTGATGCGGTACTCCATGTCTCGCAGGGTACTTAGTACCATGCTTCCGTCGCTCATAGGCTCAACGTCCCATTGAGCGGCAAGCGCGGCCGCGATGATGGCAGCGCGGACTTGGTCAACTGAAAGGGCCTTTTTATTGGCTATCGAGACCGGCACGTCCACCAGGTCTACGACTGGAAGGAACCGTCGCTGCGCGTGGGTCATGCCGCATGAAAGAGCCGCAGCAAGGCCCAGAACTAAGCACATCTTTCTCATATCCCTCCCGAAGAGATTCAGTTGTATCGTGGGTCGTCATGATGCGGCTAAACGCTGCATTGCAGTTCGCTGGGCCCCTCATGCGCGGGTCGTTTCCGCAGGCGGAGCCAGTCTCGCAAGTCTTATCCAGTTATGCATCGGTAGTGCCGGAGGCGACCTGCGCATGATTTCCCGCGCTCGTAGCGCTACAGGGAACTATGAAGGGCTTGTTGAAAGTCGGCTCAGTGTTGGAGCGACAGCGTGGACTGCCCTACGCAACTGGTTGCCTGTCGGGACAGGCCGGTATACCAACAGCTCCCTTGATCCCTCATAGCGTGTGCCTCCACGGGGCCTCGCTTCTGGCTTCTGGGCAGCCGGGGCAAAGCCTGCGGAGACAACTCCGGGCGTCACGCAATTGGCGCTGTTCGGGGCAGGCGAGGGGACTGCGGACTTGGAGTACCCGAGGGTTGTCCCGAGCGCTCCACAAATGGATTCCGTGACTGGCATGGGATCAGCCTTAGTTGGGCTGACCCGCTCCAATTCTGGCGGGGCGTGGGACGTTTGGGTTATGCGCTGACCGAAGACGTACCTCGAACTTTGGGGCTGCTGCTGTCGTGCAGTCTCCAGTGTGCATTTTGATTGCCGAGCCACGGTTCAGCAAACCGTCAGGCTCCCCGCGCTACTCCCAATGCCATGATTTTCAGGCGCCTCGCCTCAAACCCCCAGCATCCGAATCTCCCCAAACAGCAACGCCCGCATCGCATCCAGCTCATCCTTGTGCAGGATCTCGATCGGGAACGCAGCCCCTTCCGCCAGGGATGCGAAGCGCTTGTCGACAACGCCTTCTTCGCTCAGCTGCGCGAGCGTGGCCTTGGGTTCGATGCGGCATGACTTGATCACCACCATGCGTTCGGCGTTCAGGCGTCGAGCGAGGTCGAGTGCGAGGCTGTCGGAGGTGACGTCCCACGTGGTCTGCGCATCGGCTTGTTCTCGCTGCAGCTCGAAGGGCAGCCACAGCGCGGTCTGGCCCTTGTGCAGCACGCGGCGGATGTCGCTGCGGCTGCTGGCGAGCTTCAGCGTGGGGTTCATCGCGTTGAGCTGGTAGGCCGTCTGCGCCATGGCCAGCACGGCCATGTTGTGCGCCGCGAGGTCGTTGAACTGCCAGTGCGATTGAAGGCGCCGCACTTCGTCGGCGAAGGTGCCGCCGCCGCCGACCAGCGTGACGCGGCCTCCGCCGAGCTGGGCCAGCAGGTCGAGCCATTGCGGCAGTATCGGATCGGCACACAGGCTGCCGCCGAGCTTCACGATCCACATCAGCGCAGCTCCATGTCGAGCAGCATGGCCACGGCCACGCTGGGCGCGCACACCTGTGCCCAGGTGGCTGCGTCTGCCGAGGCGTGGGGCGCGAGGCGGGCGAGGTCAGCGCCATAAGAGCGGCAGGCACGCGAGGGACGGTCGGCCCCCCAGTCGCTCCGCTCCTGCCCCCAAGGGGCGCTGCCCGGCTTGGGGCGGCCCGGCGCCGGGCAAATCGCGCTGTGGGCGAGCACGTCGCTCACGAGAAAGTCACCGCAGCCGGCGCTCACAACGACGGCGTCGGCCGACATGGCATGCAGCGCCATCACGCCGCGCAGCTGCTCGCCCAGCTCGGCCACCTGTGCGGCGCGCCACGCATGCGCGAAGACGAGCCACTCGGCCTCGCTGGCGTCGCGCGCGTCCATGCCGATCATGCGGGCCAGGCGCTTGCGCGTGGCGGGCAGGTCTTTGGGCGCGTTGTCGGCGCTGGGGTAGAGGTCGTGCGCCGGGTTCAGCTCGCCGGTGAGGCGGTACACGTCGGCCACGGTGGCGAAGTATTCGTTCATCACGTTGAGCGACTTGCCCTGCCACGGGATCTGGTGCGCCAGCGCGCACAGCGGTGTGCGCACCACGCCCTGGTAGACGAGCTCGCCGGTGGCCAGGCGCTCCACGTCGCTGCGCGCGTGCGTGACGACGCGGCCGCCCTTGAACGCGATGACATCAGTGGTGGTGCTGCCGATGTCGACGAGCACACCTTCGCCCAACTCGCGCGCGGCGTGTTGTGCGGTGGCCAGCCAGTTGGCCGAGGCGATGTGTTCCCACAGCCGGCCCACGCGATCACGGCCGCACCAGCCCTTGTCGCCGGCAAAGAACTGCACCGTCGATGGCGCGGGCCAGGCATCGCACAGCAACGCGGCAATGCGCTGCACGCCTGCTTCGCGGTGCTCGAAGAGGTCGACCATCTCGCCGGTCATCGTGACCGCATGCCGAGCCTGCGCTGCCGCGGGCCAGCGTTCGCGTGCGGACTGCAGCGCGCGCTCCAGGTGCTCGATGCCTTGCCACAGCGGGCAGGCCCATTGCGCCACGTCGACCACGCGGCCTTGCTGCAGCAAACAGGCCTTGACGTGCGCGCCGCCGATGTCCCACCCGATCACGGTGTGCTCAGCCATGGAGCCGCCCCGCCGCGTGGTCGGCAAGCAGCTCTGCAGCGAGGTTGCGGCCGAGCGAGGCCGACAGGCCCACATAGGCGCAGGTGACCCGCGGGTTGACCTCGATCACCACCGGCCCGCAGCGCGGGTGCCACACCAGGTCGATGCCGACGAAGCCGCGCAGGCCGGGCACGCTGCCAACCACCTGCGTGATGAGGCGAGACAGCACGCGGCCACGGTGGCTGTCGACCGCGATGGCGTTCACGTCGACCCCTTCGAACGACAGGGCGCCTTCGGCATCGATGGCAATGCGCTGTCGGTTGACGCTGAGCATCTCGACACCATGCGCCTTGCACAGCATCGACACGCTGAGCGGCTCGCCCTCGACCCAGGGCTCGATGGCCATCGGGCTGCCGGCCTTGGAGCGGCGGTCCCAGTCGCCCATGGCGTCGTCTTGCGAGCTGTGCACGTGGGTGGCAACGCCGCCCGCGCCGTCGTCGGGCTTGACGACCCAGCGCCGCACCTCGGGCACGTGTTCGAAGGCGAGCGGCGTGGCCACGCCATGCTCGGCCAGTCGCAGCAGCGTGGCGCGCTTGGCGGAGGCAAGGGCAATGGCGGGTGCCGCACAGCCCAGCCAGCGTTCAGGGCCGACCAGCTGCTGCATCTGCGCGAGCAGGCCGCCGGTCTCGGGCGCGACGATCCAGACTACGTCATGCAAGGCGGCCTGGCGCGCCACGAAATCGAAGGCCGACTCGCCCGCGCGCGGCCGCACCGGCTCCGCGTTGCCCGGCACGCGCGGTGCGCGCGAGCTGGCGGCGACCGTCAACTGCACGCCGTCGACCTGCAACAAGTCTTGCGCCAGCGCGTCGCGCATCGACAAGCCCAGCGGCAGCAATTCGGCGGCAGCGGCTTCGTCGTTGATGGAAGGGTCGTGGGCAGAAGGGATCAGCCCGCCCCCGCTGAGATACTCGTACACGAACACATGTTTCATCGATGCTTCCTGTCCGTCCCACATGAATGTGATTCCCGTCATCGACCTGCTGCAAGGCCAGGTGGTCCGTGCCGTGCGTGGTGATCGGCAGCATTACCAACCGATCGTCTCGGCACTGTGTGCGAGCAGCGAGCCGCTGACCGTCGCGCGCATCCTGTGCGAACACAGCGCGGCGCGGCAGCTGTATGTCGCCGACCTCGATGCCTTGCAAGGCGGGGTGGGCCACGTCGCCGTTGTGCGGCAACTTCTCGAGGCCTTGCCGGGCATCGAGCTGTGGCTGGACGCCGGCTTTGCCGACGCGTCGCAGGCCCAGGCCCTGTGTGCAGGGCTGGGGCCAATGGCAGAGCGCCTGGTGCCGGTCTTCGGCAGCGAATCGCTGCGTTCGCGCAAGGCACTCGAAGCGTGTTTCACGTCGCAGTTCACATCACCGGGCCGCGGCATCCTGTCGCTCGACCGCCGCAACGGCGAGCGCATGGACCCGGCCGGCTGCTGGGAGTCGCCCGCGCTGTGGCCGCCGCGCGTCATCGTGATGACGCTGGAGCGCGTCGGTGCCGGCACCGGGCCCGACGTAGCCACGCTGCTTGAAGTGGCCGCGCGGTCGCCGCAAACCCAGCTCATCGGCGCCGGCGGCATCAACAGCGAAGCCGACCTGGCCTTGGCCCGCGAAGCCGACGCATCGGCCTGGCTGGTGGCCAGCGCCTTGCACGACCTGAAGCTGCCCCGCCTGTCGGTTTGAGGGGGGGTTCTAAGGGTTGCTGCGGATGAAGCACATGCGTTCATGACCCGGCGATGCATCACGTTTCGTGCCAGCCGATGCCGCGGCTCGCAGCAGCCGCAAGGCCTTCGAACCGCCAGAAACGCGACACAGTGTCTCGGTTCTGGCCGGCGCAGCGAGTGAAAAATCGCCGCTGCCCGGGCTTGTCTCGTGGCACATCGTTTGCGTGAAAGTGGGCACATGACCGAAACCTCCGTGATCCCGCGCGCTGGCGCCACGCGCTGGACCTGCCCGTTCTGCCTGCTGCTTTGCGACACCTCGACCGTGCAGGTCGATGCCTCGGGTGCCTTGACCCTGTCGGGCACCGGCTGCGCCTGTGCCAGCCGCGCGCTGGCGCGGTTCTCGGCCGAGCCCAGCACGGCCTCGCCGCAAGTGGATGGCAAAGACTGCACCCTCGACGAGGCCGTTGCCGCGGCCGCCAAGCTGCTCGCCGCCAGCCGCCAACCGCTGTTCGGCGGCCTGGGCACCGACGTGTCGGGCGCGCGTGCGCTGTACCGCCTGGCGTGCAAGACGGGCGCCATCTCCGATGCTGCCGAAGGCACGGCCCTGATGGCCACGCTGCGGGCCTCGCAAGACCGCGGTGCCTTCTTCACCACGCTGGCCGAAGTGCGAACGCGCGCCGACGTGATCGTCTGCGTGGGCGGCACGCCGGTCGAGCAGGCACCCAACTTCTTCGAGCGCTGCGGCGTGGGCGAGGCCCTGGTCGCCAAGCGGCATGTGGTGGTGATCGGCGCGAGCGCGGCCGACGATGCGGTGCTCGCGGGCCTGGCCACGCGTCCCGGTGTCACCGTCGAATCCATTCCCTTGCAAGGCGACTTGTTCGCGACGGTGGCCACGCTGTCGGCACTGGTGTCCGGGCGCGCGGTGCGTGAAGCGCCGGCTGCGCTGAAGGCGCTGGCCACGCGCTTGCAGCAGGCCCGCTACGCGGTGTTCGTCGGCGAGACGCGCAAGCTGCCGGCGCAAGGCGCCTTGATCGTCGAGAGCATGAACCGCACGGTCGGCACGCTCAACATGAGCACGCGCGCGGCGGCCATGTGGCTGGGTGGCGGCAACGGTGCAGGCACGGTGAACCAGGTGTTTGGGTGGATGTCGGGCCTGCCGCTGCGCTCGCGCGCGGGGCCGCTCGGCCTGGAACACGAACCGATGTGCTTCGATGCGCAGCGCCTGCTGGCTGACCAGGCGGTCGACAGCCTGCTGTGGGTGTCGAGCTTCGACCCCGACGTAGCGCTACCTGCGACGGCACTGCCGACCATCATGCTCGGCCATCCCGATCTGGCGAGAGCGCGGGCCTCGGTGTTCATCCCGGTGTCTACGCCGGGCATCGGCTCGCCGGGGCATCTGTTCCGCGCGGACGGCTCGGTGGTGCTGCCGCTGTACGCGGTGTATGAAGACACGCTGCCGACGCTGGCCAGCGTGGTCGACCGCATCTTGGAGAAGGTTTGATGAGCAGTTTGCGCTTACGCGGTGGGCGCGTGATCGACCCAACCAACGGAAGCAGTGCCGACGTGCGCGACGTCGGCGTGCGCGACGGCCGCATCGTCGCGCTGGCGCCGCAGGAGCCCGTCGACGAAGAGGTCGACGCGAGCGGCTGCGTCGTGATGGCCGGCGGCATCGACATGCACACGCACATCGGCGGCGGCAAGGTGAACCTGTCGCGCCTGTTGCTGCCCGAGATGCAGCGCAACGGCGCCAACCCGTACGCCTTGCCCGACAACCTGCTGGAGCTGGCCTCGTGCAACGGCTGCACGCCGGGCACGCTGGCCACCGGGTACCGCTATGTGGAGATGGGTTACACGGCGGCCTTTGAGCCGGCCATGATGCCGTCGAACGCGCGGCACACGCACATGGAGATGGGCGACATCCCCGTGCTCGACCACGGCGCCTACGTGATGCTCGGCAACGACGAGCTCTTCTTGCAGATGCTGGCGGAGAAGCAGGACTTCGAGCGCATCCGCGACTACATGGCCTGGACCATCCGCGCCAGCAAGGCCATGGGCGTGAAGGTGGTCAACCCGGCTGGCATCTCGGCCTTCAAGTTCAACCAGCGCAAGCTCGACGTCGACGAGAACCACGTGCACTGGCAGGTGACGCCGCGGCAGGTGGTGCACACGCTGGCGCGCGCGCTGCGCGAGCTCGGCGTGCCGCACCCGCTGCACATCCATGGCAGCAACCTGGGCGTGGCGGGCAACATTCAATCAACGCTCGACACCATTGACGCGCTCGAAGGCCTGCCGGCGCACCTGACGCATGTGCAGTTCCACGCCTACGGCACCGAGGGCGCGAAGAAGTTTTCGTCGGCTGCGCTGCAGCTGGCCGAGGCGGTTAATGCGAACCCGAACATCAGCATCGACGTCGGCCAGATCATGTTCGGCCAGACCGTCACCGCGTCGGGCGACAGCATGCGCCAGCACGCGCAGTCGGGCCTCGCGAGCCCGCGCAAGTGGGTCGGCGCCGACATCGAGTGCGATGCGGGCTGTGGTGTCGTGCCTTTCCGCTACCGCGAGCAGAGCTACGTCAACGCCTTGCAGTGGGCCATCGGGCTGGAGATCTTCTTGCTCGTGAAAGACCCATGGCGCGTGGCGCTGACCACCGACCACCCGAACGGCGGGCCGTTCACCAGCTACCCGCACTTGATCCGCCTGTTGATGGACAAGAGCTTCCGCAACGAGCAGCTCGCGAAGATCCACCCCAACGTGGCGGCGAATAGCGCGCTCGGCTCGATCACGCGCGAACTGAGCCTGCACGAGATTGCCATCATGACCCGCGCTGGCCCGGCCCGGCTGCTTGGGTTGCGAGACCGCGGCCACCTGGGCGTGGGCGCGGCGGCCGACATCGCGGTGTACCGCGAGAACGCCGACCGCGAAGCCATGTTCAGCACGCCCGAGCATGTCTACAAAGACGGCACGCTGGTCGCACGCGCCGGCCGCGTGATGGCTGTGCCGACGGGCGGCACCCATTTCGTCGAGCCGGAATACGACCGCGGCATCGAGACCTACCTGAGAAAACACATGGCATCTCATGGTTCGGTGAACTTCGACTCTGCGGCCATCAGCCACGATGAGCTGTGCAGTTGCTGCAATGGCGGCCGGCTGTTGCCTGCGGCTCTTTTTGAGGCGGCCACATGAAGCGAAGGGCGAGGGGCCCCCTTGGGGGATCGACCAGCGCAATGCGGTCAAGCCGCCGACGCCGCACGGGATCGAGTCGCTTCGTCGTTGCGGAGGTGGCCGCATGATCGAAAACGGCGTTGCGATTGACGACAGCTTTGCCGAAGCTTTTCCGATGAAGGCCACGCGCCTCATCATCACGGCGCACAACTTGACCTGGGCCTTGAACGCGGCGGTGTCGGCCACCGGCTTTGCCACCTCGGTGATCGCCTGCGGCTGCGAAGCCGGCATCGAGCGCGAGCTGAGCGGCGATGAAACACCCGACGGCCGGCCGGGCGTCAGCGTGCTGATCTTCTCCATGTCGGGCAAGGAGTTGGCGAAGCAGGTCGAGCGGCGTGTGGGCCAATGCGTGCTGACGTGCCCGACCACGGCCGTGTTCGCCGGCATCGCTGAAGGCGAGGCCATTGCACTCGGCAAGAACCTGCGCTTCTTCGGTGATGGCTGGCAGATCTCGAAGGTGATCAACGGCGTGCGCTACTGGCGCATCCCGGTGATGGACGGCGAGTTCGTCGCGCAGGAGACGACGGCGGTGGTGAAGTGCGTGGGCGGCGGCAACCTGCTGCTGCTGTGCCGCGACACCGATGCGGCGCTTGCAGTCTCCGAGGCGGCGGTCGCGGCAATGAAGGCCTTGCCCAACGTGATCATGCCGTTCCCGGGTGGCGTGGTGCGCTCCGGCTCCAAGGTGGGCAGCAAGTACGCCACGCTGAGTGCGTCGACCAACGATGCGTTTTGCCCCAGCCTGTATGGCCTCGCTGCCAAGAGCGAGATCACGCCCGAAACGCGCTGCGTGATGGAGATCGTGATCGACGGCCTCACCGAAGCCGATGTGGGCGCGGCCATGCTCGCCGGCATGCAGGCCGGCATTGCGCTCGGCTCAGCCGGCGGCTTGCTGCGCATCTCCGCCGGCAACTACGGCGGCAAGCTCGGGCCCTTCCACTTTCATTTGCGCAAGCTGCTCGCGGCGGGAGCATCCACATGAGCGGCTGGCGTTTGACACTGCGGCAGGCGCCTGCGTTGCGCGTGGACATGCGGGGCGTGCTGCCGGCCGCGCTTGCGGGGCTGTCGCCTGCACAGATCGAACAGGTGCGCGTGGGCCACGGCAATGCGCTGGTGCCGCTGGGCGAGTTCTTCACCGTCAAGGCAGACGACAAGGATGACGCGCTGGCGTTCGAAGGCGACCTGTCGCGCTTCGACCGCGTGGGCTGGCAGATGGCCAGCGGGCGCATCACCGTCAACGGGCCGGCCGGCCACTACGCCGGCGGCTGCATGAGCGGCGGTGAGTTGCAGGTGAAAGGCCATGCCGGCCTGCTCGCTGCCTGCGAAATGGCAGGCGGTCAGTTCACCGTCGAAGGCGATGCAGGCGATTTCGCAGCCAGCACCTTGCCCGGCAGCGTGGACGGCATGCGCGGCGGCACGCTCATCGTGAAAGGCAACGCCGGCGCACGCTTCGGCGACCGCATGCGGCGCGGCACGGCACTGGTGTTCGGCAACGTGGGCGACTTTGCCGCCTCGCGCATGGTGGCTGGCACCATCGGCATCGGCGGGCAGGTCGGTGCGCACGTGGGCTACGGCATGCGGCGCGGCAGCGTGGTGTTCACGGGGGCAGCGCCCGACATCGCGATGACTTTCGTGCCGGCGCTGGTCGAAGCGCGGGTGTTCTGGCAACTGCTGGCACGAGACCTCGCGCGCCATGGCGGGCCGTTCACGCAGCTGCCGGCGCGTGCCGTCGAGCGCCACCTGGGCGACTTGGCGTCAGACGGCCGGGGCGAGCTCATCGTGGCTCGGTAAGCTCACCCTTTTCCATTCAACTCTCCGAGACACTGAACCATGAGCAAGGACTATCTCTTCCACGCCGGCGAAGCCACCGTGTTCGCCCGCGAAGGCCAGTTCACCGACGCGATGCCCGAGATCCTGATCGGCCGCACCGACGGCCCGGTCGGCCAGGCCTTCGCGAACATGATGGCGCAGAGCAAGGGCCACACCGCGATGTTTGCCATCCGCGCCTGCAATCAGCTCGTGCGCCCGGCCACGATCATCGTGCCCAAGGTCACGCTGAAGGACTTCGCCAACATCGACCTCTACGGCGGCGTGGTGCAGAGCGCCACCGCCGATGCGGTGGTCGACTGCCTGATCGACGGCACGATCCCGAAAGACATCGCCAACGAGCTCTGCATCATCAGCCTGGTGTGGATCGACCCGCGCTGCGCGAAGGACCCGAACCTCGATAAGAAAGACATGTACCGCACGAACCACGAGGCGACGATGCTGGCGATCAAGCGTGCCTTGAACAATGAGCCGTCCGTCGATCAACTCATCGCGAACCGCCACAAGATCAAACACGACATGGACGACTGGAGCTGATCTCTCGATGAGCGATGTCTTTGCTTTGCTCGATGACTGCCACGCGACGCGTGGCGATCCGCTGAGCCGGCTTTACACCGGCTTCGAGCGTGAGCACCGCTGCGTCGACCCGTCGACGCTCGACGCGGTGTGGGCCTTGGTGGACGCAGACTTGCGGGCCGGCCTGCATGCGGTGCTGCTGGGCGACTACGAGTGGGGCGCCAAGCTGATGAAGGCGGGGCATGCGGCGCTGCAGCCGAACGATGCGTCGTCGCTGCGGGTGCTGATGTTCCGCGACCTCGCGCGGTTGTCGAGCGACGAGGTGGCCGAGTGGTTGGCATCGCGCGGCGGCGAGGGCGCCTCCGGCGTGATGAACCTGCTGCCCAGTGTCGACCGGCCGGGCTTCACGCGGGCGATCGACCGCATCCACGAGGCCATTCGCGCGGGCGAGACCTACCAGGTCAACTACACCTATCGATTGCATGGCGACGCCTATGGTTCGCCGGTGGATCTGTACCGGCGCCTGCGTGCGAGACAGCCGGTGGCCTATGGCGCGTTGATCGCCTTGCCCGCCGAAGGCGAAGGCGTGGGCACCACGCACGTGCTGTCACGCTCGCCCGAACTCTTTCTGCGCAACGACGGCGGCTTGCTGACGGCGCGGCCGATGAAAGGCACCGCACCGCGCATCGATGCTCCCGAGAGCGACAGCGAAACCGCGCGCCTGCTCTCGCTCGACATCAAGAACCGCGCCGAGAACTTGATGATCGTCGACCTGCTGCGCAACGATCTCGGCCGCATCGCGCAGACGGGCTCGGTGAAGGTGCCGGCGCTGTTCTCGATCGAGCCCTACGCCACGCTGTTCCAGATGACATCGACCGTCAACGCGCAGGTGAAGCCCGAGCTGGGCTTTGCCGACGTGCTGCGTGCGGTGTTCCCGTGCGGCTCGATCACCGGCGCGCCCAAGCACCACACGATGGAGCTGATCGCGGGCTTGGAGACGACGCCGCGCGGGCTGTATTGCGGCGCCATCGGCTGGGTCGATGCGCCGCAGGGCGATGACACCAACGAGGCACGCATCGGCGACTTCTGCCTGAGCGTGGCCATCCGCACGCTCACGCTGGGCGCCGAAGAGCGCGGGCTGCGGCCAGCGCGCCTGGGTGTCGGCGCCGGCATCGTGCTCGACAGCCGCGCCGACGACGAATTCGAAGAGTGTTTGCTGAAAGCGCGTTTCCTCACCGGGCTCGACCCCGGCTTCCAGCTCTTCGAGACGCTGTGGGCACGGCGCGGCGAAGCGCGCCACCTCGACCAGCACCTGGCCCGGCTGGAGCGCAGTGCACGGGCACTCGGTTTCGCTTTCGACGGCGAGCAGGTGCGCGCCGCGGTGGATGCCACCATCGCCGAGCTGCCGGCCAAGGCACCGTCGCGCCTGCGCGTGGCGCTCGCACATGACGGTCAGATTGCCATCACCCATGCGCCGCTGGCGCCGCTGCCGGCAGGCCCGGTCGGCGTGCTGATTGCATCGCAGCCACTGCCCGAGTGCAACCCCCTCGCAGCCCACAAGACCACGCTGCGCCAGCACTACGACGCCGGCGTTCAAGCGGCCGAGCGGGCCGGTGCGTTCGACAGCCTCTTCTTCACCGCCGATGGCCGCCTGGTCGAAGGAGGCCGGAGCTCGGTGTTCCTGCAGATCGACGGCCGCTGGTGCACGCCGCCGCTCGGCGATGGCGCCTTGCCGGGCGTGATGCGCGCGCGGCTGCTGGCCGACCCGGGGTGGGCCACCGTCGAGCGCAGTCTCGGCATGGCGGATCTGCGCCGCGCACAGGCGATCGTGGTGTGCAATTCCCTGCGCGGCGTGTTGCCCGCGCACCTGCTGTCCCACGAGTTGGCCTCCGCGTGACGCACCCATGAACCTCGCGCTGTTCGACCTGGATCACACCCTGATCTCCTTCGACAGCGGCATGGCCTGGACGCGCTTCCTGGTGGCACGCGGCGTCTTGCCGCCCGAGGCGCCGGAGACCTACCTCGGGTATTGCCACCAGTACGTGGCCGGCACGCTGGACATCCACGACATGCACCGTGTCACCGTGGCGCCGCTGTCGGTGTACCCCCGACAGCAGATCGACGCCTGGGGCCGCGAGTTCGAAGCCGCGATGGCGCCGCAGGTGCCGCGCAGCATGCACGAGCTGGTGGCGCGGCACCGATCTGCGGGCGACCTGTGCGCCATCGTCACCGCGACGACGCGCTTCATTGCCGAACCCTTTTCGCGCCTCTTCGGCATCACGCAGCTGGTGTCGACGGAAGCCGAGCAGAAGGGGGGCTTCCTGACCGGCGAGATCGCCGGCGAGCCTTGTTACCGGGAACACAAGGTGACCCGCGTGCTCGACTGGCTCGCCAAACAGACGCCGCCATGGCCCGAGGGCCTGCGGTCCTTCGAACAATCGTGGTTCTACTCCGATTCGAGGAGTGACCTTCCGCTCTTGCAAGCCGTGTCGCACCCTGTGGCGGTGAGCCCGGATGCGAGCTTGCGTGAACATGCCGTGCAAGCCGCTTGGCCCGTGATTGAAAGGGAGATTTGAGGGCCGTTTCTCCGTTTTTCTCAGTACACGGATTTGGAGGAGTCGGCTTATCCTCCCTGGCTACAGACCGAACGCTGGCCTCACCCCGTGGGGTCCGAACTCGGCAGTAAGGAGACAAGTTCATGGAATGGATTCGGCAAGTCAGTCTGGTCAGGCGAGTCATGATCGGCTTCGTCCTGATGGGCGTGATCGTGCTCTCGATGGGCGCTGCGGCCTCATGGTTCGTGCAGGGCTTGGCGGCCGACGCCCAGTCGACCGATGCAGCGCTGCGCGCCTCACTGACCGAGCGCGCTGACGCGGCCGCGTGGTGGTTCGGCCTGTGCGCGGCAGTCGGGTGCGCGCTGGCCTTGCTCGCCGGGTGGCTGATCCGCGGCAGCATCAAGGAGTCTGTCGAATCGACCGTGCAGTGCGTGGTCCGCATTGCCGGCGGTGATCTCGAGACCAAGATCACGTCCAACGGCAAGGACGAGATCTCCTGGCTGCGTGCCGAGCTGAACTCGATGCGCAAGAAGCTGCGCACCATGGTGCTCGACGTGCGGCAGACGGTGGAGAGCGTGAACACCGCCTCCGACGAGATCGCCAGCGGCAACACCGACCTGTCGAACCGCACCGAGCAGCAGGCAAGCGCGCTGCAGCAGACGGCGAGCTCGATGTCGCAGCTGGCCGCCACGGTGCAGAGCAATTCAGAAAGCACGCGCGAGGCCCACAGCGTGGTCACCGTGTCGAGCGAGATCGCGGCGCGCGGCGCACAGACCATGCAGGACGTGATCGTGCGCATGGACGAGATCAACACCAGCGCCGGCAAGATCGGCGAGATCATCGGCGTGATCGACAGCATCGCCTACCAGACCAACATCCTCGCGCTGAATGCAGCGGTCGAGGCGGCACGTGCCGGCGAGCAGGGCCGGGGCTTTGCCGTAGTGGCCGAAGAGGTGCGCAGCCTGGCGCAGCGCAGCTCCACAGCCGCGCGCGAGATCAAGACGCTGATCGGCGACTCGACGGAGAAGGTCAACGCCGGCTCGAAGCTCGTCACCGACGCCGGCCGCACGATGCGTGAGATCGTCGACAGCGTGAGCCAGGTGGCGAGCCTGATCAAAGGCATTGCCGAAGCGGGCGAATCGCAGAGCAGCGGCATCGGCCAGGTGCACCAGTCCATCTCGCAGCTCGACACGATGACGCAGCAGAACGCTGCGTTGGTGGAAGAGCTGGCGGCGGCGGCTCAGTCGCTCAAGGGCCAGTCGGGCCGGCTCACCGAGGCGATGAGTTCGTTCCGCGTGGTGGCCTGAGGCTTAGGCAACGCTGAACAAGTCCCTCGCGGACGGCGCATCCTCGCTTGGGGCGGTCTGCGGCGTTGCAAATGCTCGCGATACCTGCGGGTATCGCTGCGCTTTGCGCCTTGCAGCCCATCCCAAACCGAGGCGCGCCGCCTCGCAGGGACTCATTCAGCGTCGCCTTAGGGACTGCTGCTGACAGACTTCAGGAAGTCCGCTCAGCCTACTCAAGGCGCCGCGGTCGGCTTGGCCTCTGCCGCGCGCAACGAGGCCAAGCGCTTCTGCGTGCCGGGGTGGGTGGCCGTGTCCTTGCGCGGGCCGAGGTGCACGAAGACGGAGAACACGTCTTGCCGCGAGACGCCCATCCCCTCCAGAGTGCGTGACGCGAAGGCATCGGCCTCGTACTCCTGCTGGTAAGCCAGCTGCGAGGCCTCGCGCCCCAGCAGCGCCGAGACCGCGTCGGTCTGCTGCGGGGTGACCATGCCGGGCACCCATTTCTGGTACATCACGCCCATTTGCGACCAGTGCGCCAGCGCGACGTGACCCAATTCGTGCGCCAGCACGAACAGGCGATCTTCTTCGGGCCAGTCGCCCATGGCTTCGTTAGCGACCACCACCCGACCGTGCAGGGTCTCGGCCAGGGTGCTGCCGCGGATCACTCGCAGCTCGACGCTGCCTTCCAGCCCGAGGGTGCGCACGAGCATGTCGAAGCTGTCGCGCACTTTCTGGGCGCGCTCGCTGGCGACCGGTGCGGCGGGCAGGCCGTCCAGGCGCACTTGTTGTGAGCGTTCCAGCACCTCGACGATGTCTTCGCCGCGGGCAACGCCCGCCACCAGTGCGACTCCGATGAACCACCACCACCGCATGTCAAAACTCCCGCACCGGGCCCGAACCGCAGGCCCTTATGGGCTATTACGGCGCAATAAGCGGGCCCGATCCAAGGGTTTACCTTAGGGGGTTACCTCGAATCGGGGGGCGCCGTGCGGTCTTGCACGGGCAAATGCGGTTCCCGGCGGCGCCAGGCCTGATCCACGCCGTATCAGGCCTGGATCAATCCCCAGTGCAGCGCCACCAGCGTCAGCTCGGACTGGTTGCTGGCGCCGAGCTTCTGCTTCACGTGGTACAGGTGGGTGCCCACCGTGCTGGGCGACAGGTTCAGGTTGGCGGCAATCTGCGCCACGCTGAGGCCTTTAGCGAGCTGCAGGAAGACCGAGAACTCGCGTTCGCTGAGCGTCTCGGCGGGGTTGGCATCGCCCTTCACCTGGGCCAGCGCCAGCACTTGAGCCGTTTGCGCGTCCACATACGGGCGGGACGCCGCAACGGAGGTGACGGCCGCGATGAGCGCATCGGGAGCGCTGCGCTTGTTGAGGTAACCCAGCGCGCCGGCCTGCATCACCCGCCGTGGATGCGCCGTGTCTTCGTGGGCCGACAGCGCCAGCACGCGGGCCTTCGGGTCTTGCGCCAGCAGGCGGCGCACAGCCTCGAGCCCGCCCATGCCGGGCATGGACAGGTCCATCACGACCACGTCGGGCTTGACTTTCGGGTAGTCGATGCAAGCCTGTTCGCCGGTGTCGGCCTCGGCCACCACCTCGATCTGGGCATCGGCCAGCAGCATGCGGAAACCCATGCGCACCAGCGCGTGGTCGTCGACGAGCATCACTCGGATCATTCGGTCATCGCCTCGGTTCGTGGAGCGGGCAGGGGAAGCAGAACGGTCAGTTTCACGCCGCGGGGCTGGGCCGGCACCAGCTCGAAGTTGCCGCCCAGGCCCTGCACGCGTTCGGCGAGCCAGCGCACGCCATGGTGGCCTTTCTTGTCGGCCCAGTCTCCGTTGAGACCCACGCCGTCGTCGATCAGTTCGAGTTCGATGCTGCCGTTGCGGGGGCTCAGGCGCACGGCCACGTGCTGCGCCCGGCCGTGGCGCAACGCGTTGGTGATGCCCTCTTGCGCAGCCCGGTACAGCGCCAGCGCGGCTTCGCTGCCGAGCTGTGCATCGGCCATGTCGGCGTGCAGGTCGATCTGCACGCCGGGGTGGCTGCGGCGCGTGCGCTCGACCAGGTCGGCCAGGGCCTCGGCGAGGCCGAAGTTGTCGAGCACCAGCGGCGTGAGGCGGGGGATGATGCCGTGCATCGCGTCGTACAGGCGCGAAGATTCTTCGGCGATGAGGCGTGCCGCCTGCTCGGCCTGCGGGTCGAGCGTGCGCATGCGCTGCGCGATGGAGAGCGCCATGCTGCGCATCGCCGTGACCGACTGGCCCAGTTCGTCGTGCAGCTCGCGCGCGATCAGGTGGCGCTCCTGTTCGATCTGGTGGTCGACCCAACGGGTGAGCTCCCGGCTTTCCGACAGCTGCAGCTCCGCGCGCACGGCGCGGCGTTCGGTTTCGATGTGGTTTTGCAGCATGCCCACCATGCGGTTGAAGGCCTTGCCGATGGTGCCGGCCTCCGCCCCGGGCAAGGGCGGCAGGGTGACGTCGAAGCGGCCGCCTTCCAGCTGGTTGAGGGCGCGCACGATCTGTCCGAAGGGCCGCAGGGTGCGCCCCACCAGCCAGTACACCAGCCCGTTGAGAACCACCAGCATGACTATCGCGCCGAGCACCAGCGTGATGGCTTCATCCCACGCATCGAGCACCGCGCGCGAGGCGTTGGCCTGCACGGTGAGCTTGCCGTCGGGCAGGTCGAGCGACTGCACGGCCAGCGGCGGGGCGACCAACGCGTCGAACCAGTCGGGCGCATCGCGGCCCGATTTGTACGGTGATACCGGCGAGCTGTAGAGCACCTCGCCCTGCTTGTCGACCAGCGTGATGTCGTTGGAGCGCACGCGCCCCATGCTCTGCAGGAAACCCAGCACCGCCGGCGTGCCTTGCGCTGCGTAGCGCCACACGGTGCGGTTGAGAAACTGCGCCGCCACGCGGTTGGCTGCGACCACTTCTTCGTTCACCGACTCGCGCATGCTGCGCAGCTGCAGGGCCAGCATCGCGAACAGGAACAGCAGCGTCAGGAGACCGACGATGATGTGGATCTTCAGCCGCAGTGTCATGACGCAACAGCCTCGAAGTTGCCATCCGCCGCGTAGGAATCCAGCGCCTCGACCGTGGCCTGCACCATGGCCGGATGGGTCGGGTCGTGACCAGCGCCTTCGATGATTTGCAGCCGGCTGTGCGGCAAACGCGAGTGCACCGCGAGCGAGGCCTCGGGGCGGCAGATGCGGTCGTCGGCGCCGTGCAGCAACAGGGTCGGCACCTTGGGCACGAATGCGCAGCGATCGAGCAGCGGCGGTGCATCAAGCCAGCAGCGGTGCAGCAGGTAGTGGCTTTGCACGCGGTAGCGGTCGACCAGCGCTTCGAGCGCTGCGCCTGAGGGCGGTTGCTGCGTCACCGTGCCGGTGGCCTGCGTGCTCTCCCAGCGCCACCAGGCGA
Source organism: Rhizobacter sp. P2_G4 (assembly GCF_056403575.1). Taxonomy (NCBI): domain Bacteria; kingdom Pseudomonadati; phylum Pseudomonadota; class Betaproteobacteria; order Burkholderiales; family Sphaerotilaceae; genus Rhizobacter; species Rhizobacter sp. P2_G4. The sequence continues at coordinate 46,214 of NZ_JBFUFG010000008.1, forward strand.
TTGCGACGTGGCGGGCCGTGTCGTCGTCGCGGTTCAGCTCGCGCGCCAGGAAGGGCAGCAGTGCATGCCGCTGATCCGCCGGTGCAATGGAAGCGAACTGCGCCCACGCCCCGGCATGCGCGCCATCCGCCGGTTGGAAGAACCGTGTGATGTCTTCATCACGCGCAAGAAACGTGGCGCGCAGCTGCAGCCCGGCCACCGCACGGGGGTGCGCGGCTGCATAGGCGATGGCGAGCGCAGCACCCCACGACCCACCGACCACCAGCCAGCGCTCAATACCCAACGCCTCGCGCACCGTCTCCAGATCCGCAATCAGATGGTCGGTTGTGTTGTCGACCGTGCTGCCTCGCGGCCGGCTCTTGCCGGCACCGCGCTGGTCAGGGCAAACGATGCGGTAGCGGGCCGGGTCGAAGAAGCGGCGCAGCAGCGGCGAGCTGCCGGAGCCGGGGCCGCCATGCAGCACCAGTGCGGCAATGCCATCGGCGCGGCCGGCTTCTTCCACATGCAGCACATGGCCGCTCGTCACCGGCAGCTCATGCACCCGATACGGTGCAAGCTCGGGGTAGAACGTGCGCGATGAAGAAGCGGTGTGCATGGCCACGGGCATGGTAGCCCGCAGCGCAGCTTTCAGACTTCAGTGCTTTCCTTGCGCCGTCTTTGCATAGGCTTGCGCCGCGGCGTCCAGCGGCATCGGCTTGATGCGCGACGCCATGCCCGCGCAGCCGAAGGCCTCGAAGCGCTCGATGCACACATCGCGCGCAGCGACCGTGGCGTCCTTGAAGAACTTGCGCGGGTCGAACTCGCCGCGGTCGCGGTTCATCGCGCGCCGCATCGCACCCGTCATTGCGAGGCGGATGTCGGTGTCGATGTTGACCTTGCGCACGCCGTGGCGAATGCCTTCCTGGATCTCTTCGACCGGCACGCCGTAGGTCTCCTTGATGTCGCCGCCGTGCTCGCGGATGATCGCCAGCCACTCCTGCGGCACCGACGACGATCCGTGCATCACGAGGTGCGTGTTCGGGATGCGCGCATGGATGGCCTTGATGCGGTCGATCGCGAGGATGTCACCGGTCGGCTTGCGGCTGAACTTGTAGGCACCGTGGCTGGTGCCGATGGCGATCGCCAGCGCATCGACGCCGGTCTGTGCGACGAAGTCGGCCGCCTGCTCGGGGTCGGTCAGCATCTGGTCGTGCGTGAGCTGGCCAGCCGCGCCGACGCCGTCTTCCTCGCCCGCGGTGCCCGACTCCAGCGAGCCCAGGCAGCCGAGTTCGCCCTCGACCGACACGCCCACCGCATGCGCCATCTCGGTGACGCGGCGCGTCACGCCGATGTTGTAGTCGTAGCTCGACGGCGTCTTGGCGTCTTCCATCAGCGAGCCATCCATCATCACGCTGGTGAAGCCCGAGCGGATCGACTGCATGCACACCGACGGGCTCGCGCCGTGGTCCTGGTGCATCACGATCGGGATGTCGGGGTACATCTCGGCGGCGGCCTCGACCATCTTGCGCAGGAAGGGCTCGCCGGCGTATTTGCGCGCGCCGGCCGAGGCCTGCAGGATCACCGGGCTGTCGGTCTTCTCGGCGGCCTGCATGATGGCCTGGATCTGCTCCAGGTTGTTCACGTTGAAGGCCGGCACGCCGTAGCGCTGCTCGGCAGCGTGGTCCAGCAGTTGTCGCAGGGAAATCATGGCCATGGTGGGCTCCGGTCGGTTTTGAAAAAGGGGTCCGTCAGTGCACGCGGTCTTCGAGCGCACGCACGGCGGGCAGGGTCTTGCCTTCCAGGAATTCGAGGAAGGCACCGCCCGCGGTCGACACGTAGTCGATGCGGTCGGCCACGCCGAACTGGTTGACGGCGGCCACGGTGTCACCGCCGCCGGCGATCGAAAACGCCTTCGACTCGGCAATGGCCGTGGCCAGCATGCGCGTGCCGTGGGAGAACTTCTCGATCTCGAACACGCCCAGCGGTCCGTTCCAGACGATGGTCTTGCACCGCGCCAGCTCGTCCACCAGCTGGCGCATGGACTGCGGGCCGAAGTCGAGGATCAGGTCGGCACCGCCCACCTCCGACACGGTCTTGATGGCCGGCACCGCGGCGTCCGAGACCTCGTGCGCCACCACCACGTCGCTCGGCAAAAAGAGCCGCCCGCCACGCGCTTGCAGCGTGGCCATCACCTCGCGCGCCGCGTCCACCAGCCCCGGCTCACAGAGCGACTTGCCCACGGGTTGGCCGGCCGCGAGCAGAAAGGTGTTGGCCATGCCGCCACCCACCACCAGCAACTCCACCTGCTGCGCCAGCGCGTTCAGGATGGCCAGCTTGGTCGACACCTTGGAGCCGCCGACGATGGCCGCCATCGGCCGCTCGGGCTGGGCCATCGCGCGGCCCAGCGCCTGCAGCTCCGACGCCATCAGCGGGCCGGCGCAGGCTTCGTTCGCCAGGCGGGCCAGCGCTTCGGTGGTGGCCTCGGCGCGGTGGGCGGTGCCGAAGGCGTCGTTCACGTAGACATCGCACAGCGCGGCCATGCGGCGTGCGAGCGCCGGCGCGTTGGCCTTCTCGCCGACGTGAGCGCGGCAGTTCTCCAGCATCACCACCTCGCCGGGGCGCACGTCGAACGGGCGGTCGAGCCAGTCGGTGACCAGCGGCACCGCCGTGCCCAGCAACTGGCTCAGGCGCTGAGCCACCGGCTTGAGCGAGTCCCGCGGTTCCAGCGAGCCTTCGGTCGGCCGGCCGAGGTGCGAGGTCACCATCACGCGGCCGCCTTGCTGCGTGGCCTGGCGGATGCCATCGAGGCTGGCGCGGATGCGGGTGTCGTCGCTGATGCGGCCGGCTGCGTCGAGCGGCACGTTCAGGTCACAGCGGATGAACACGCGCTGGCCGCGCAGGTTGATCTGATCGAGGGTCTTGAAAGCCATCTCGTGCCCCGGTGCGTCAGGCGCGCGCCATGGCCAGGGCCGTGTCGATCATGCGGTTGGAGAAGCCCCACTCGTTGTCGTACCAGGCGCAGACCTTCACCAGCCGGCCCGAGACCTTGGTGCAGGTGGCGTCGAACACGCTTGAGCGCGGGTCGTGGTTGAAGTCGACCGACACGAGCGGCTCGTCGGTGTAGCCCAGCAGGCCGGCCAGCGGGCCTGCCGCGCTGGCCTCGCGCATCAACGCATTGACCTCGTCGACGCTGGTCTCGCGATTCGCGGTGAACACCAGGTCGACCAGCGAGACATTGATCGTCGGCACGCGCACCGCGAAGCCGTCGAGCCGGCCCGCGAGTTCCGGCAGTACCAGGCCCACTGCGGCGGCGGCGCCGGTCTTGGTCGGGATCATCGACTGCGTGGCCGAGCGGGCGCGGCGCAGGTCTTCGTGATAGACGTCGGTCAGCACCTGGTCGTTGGTGTAGCTGTGGATGGTGGTCATCAAGCCGTTGTCGATGCCCACGCCGTCGTTCAGCACCTTGGCTACCGGTGCCAGGCAGTTGGTGGTGCACGAGGCGTTCGACACCACCGTGTGCTCGGCCCGCAGCACGCCATGGTTCACGCCGTAGACCACGGTCGCGTCGACATCGGCACCGCCCGGTGCGCTGATCAGCACCTTCTTCGCACCGGCGGCGATGTGCGCGCTGGCCTTGGCCTTGGTGGTGAAGAGGCCGGTGCACTCCATCACGATGTCGATGCCCAACGTCTTCCACGGCAGCTCGGACGGGCTGCGGATGGAACTCACCTGGATGCGCTTGCCGTCGACCACCAGCTCGTTGCCCTCGTGCGAGACAGGGAAGCCGAAGGGGCCGTGCGTGGTGTCGTGGCGTGTGAGGTGGGCGTTGACTCGCGCGTCGCCGAGGTCGTTGATGGCCACGATCTCGATGTCGGACGACGCTCGCAGGCGTTGCGATTCGAACAGGGCGCGCAAGACATTGCGGCCGATCCGGCCGTAGCCGTTGATGGCGATTCGGGTGCTCAAGAGAAAGCCTCGCAGATGGTGGATGGTTGAAGAGGAGAGATCAGTTGGACGACAGCACGAAGCGCTTGTCGGCAGCAACGGCGTCATCGGGCGGCGCCTTGCTCACCAGCGCGCGGGCACGTGCGGCCACGGCCTCGGCGGTGATGCCGAAGAGCTTGAACAGGTCACCCGCGGGAGCCGACTCGCCGAAGCGGTCGATGCCCACCACGTCGCCGTACTCGCCGACGAACTTCCACCACAGGCCGGTGCTGCCGGCCTCGATGGCCAGGCGCGGCAGATGGCGCGGCACAACCTCGCGGCGATAGCTCTCGTCCTGCCGCTCGAACACGTCCATGCAAGGCACCGACACCACGCGTGCGGCGATGCCTTCGTAGGCGAGCAGGCGCGCGGCGGCGAGTGCGACGCCGAGTTCGGAGCCGCTGGCCAGCAAGGCAACCGCCTCATGCTCAGGGCGGCGCAGCACGTAGGCGCCACGGGCGACGGCCTCGACGCGAGCGCGCCCATCACCGGCATGCGGCAGCGCCTGGCGCGAGAGCAGCAGGCAGCTCGGCCCATCGGCGCGGCGCAATGACTGGCGCCATGCCACGGCGGTTTCGGTGGCATCGCCCGGCCGCCATACGTCCACATTCGGAATCAGGCGCAGGCTCGACGCGTGTTCCACCGGCTGGTGCGTCGGCCCGTCTTCGCCGAGGCCGATCGAGTCGTGCGTGAACACGTAGACCACCGGCAGCTTCATCAGCGCCGACATGCGCACGCCATTGCGTGCGTAGTCCGAGAACGCGAGGAAGGTGCCGGCAAACGGGCGGAAGCCACCATGCAACGCGACGCCGTTCATGATGGCCGCCATGCCGAACTCGCGCACGCCGTAGTGCACGTGGTTGCCGGTGGCGCTGCCCTTCAGCGGCCGGTGGCCCTTCCAGTCGGTGAGATTGGAGCCGGTGAGGTCGGCGGAGCCGCCGAGCAGCTCGGGCATCGCGGGGCCGATGTCTTGCAGCACGTCTTGCGAAGCCTTGCGCGTGGCAATGGCAGCGCGCGTGCTTTCGGCCGTGGCGCAGGCGGTAGCGAGTGCGTCTTCGGCCTGCACGGTGAGCGGGCCGCCGCGGCGCTGGCGGCGCTGCAACTCGCGCGCGAGTTCGGGGTAGGCCAGCGTGTAGGCATCCCAGCGCGCCTGCCACGCAGCGTGCAATGCGGCGCCGCGCTCGAGTGCCGACCAGGCCTGTTCGATGTCGGCCGGCACCTCGAAGGGCGCGGCCGTCCAGTTCAGCGCCGCGCGTGTCAGTGCGATCTCGTCGGCACCGAGCGCTTCACCGTGGGCCTTGGCCGTGCCGGCGCGGTTGGGCGAGCCGTGGCCGATGGTCGTCTTGCAGCACACCAGCACCGGCTTGTCGGACGACGCGTGGGCTGCCTCCATCGCGCGGTCGAGCGCGTCAACGTCGTGGCCATCGACATTGCGCAGCACCGTCCAGCCGTAGGCCTCGAAGCGCGCGGGTGTGTCGTCGGTGAACCAGCCGCGAACGTCGCCGTCGATCGAGATGCCGTTGTCGTCGTAGAAGGCGACGAGCTTGTTGAGCTTCCAGGTGCCGGCCAGCGAGCACACCTCGTGGCTGATGCCTTCCATCAGGCAGCCGTCTCCAAGGAAGACGTAGGTGCGGTGGTCGACCACCGTGTGGCCGGGGCGGTTGAACTCGTCGGCCAGCAGCTTCTCGGCCAGCGCCATGCCCACCGCGTTGGAGATGCCCTGGCCGAGCGGGCCGGTGGTCGTCTCGACACCCGGCGTCACGTCGACCTCGGGGTGGCCGGGCGTGCGCGAGTGCAGCTGGCGAAAGCGCTTCAGGTCGTCGATCGGCAGGTCGTAGCCGCTCAGGTGCAGCAGCGCATACAGCAGCATCGAGCCGTGGCCGTTCGAGACGACGAAGCGGTCGCGGTCGGGCCACTGCGGGTCCGCAGGGTCGTGGCGCAGGTGATGGCGCCACAGCGTCTCGGCGATGTCGGCCATGCCCATCGGCATGCCGGGGTGGCCGGAGTTTGCGGCCTGCACCGCATCGACGGCGAGCATGCGCAGGGCGTTGGCGCACTGGGTGCGGGTCGCGTGAAGTTGATTCGTCTTCATGGCGGCCCTCACGCAGCGAGCAGATTTTTGCGGTGCTCGACGAGCCGCATGATCATCGGCGTGAAGATCAGCTGCATTGCGAGCTCCATCTTTCCGCCCGGCACCACGAGCGTGTTGGCGCGCGACATGAACGAGTCGTGCAGCATGCTCAGCAGGTAGGGGAAGTCGAAGCCGCGCGGGTTCGCGAAGCGGATCACGACCAGGCTCTCGTCGGCCGTGGGGATGGTGCGTGCGATGAACGGGTCGGAGGTGTCGACCACCGGTACGCGCTGGAAGTTGATGTGCGTGCGCGTGAACTGCGGGCAGATGTACTCCACGTACTCGTGCATGCGGCGCAGGATCACGTCGGTCACCGCCTCGGTAGAGTAGCCGCGCGTGCTGCGGTCGCGGTGGATCTTCTGGATCCACTCGAGGTTGATCACCGGCACCACGCCGATCAGCAGGTCGGCGAAGCGGGCCACGTCGACCTTGTCGGTGGTTACGCCGCCGTGCAGGCCTTCATAGAACAGGATGTCGCTCGAAGGCAGCGGCTCCCACGCGGTGAAGGTGCCGGCCGGCTGCTTGTAGGGCGCGGCCTCTTCATCGTTGTGCAGGTACTTGCGGCTCTGGCCGGTGCCGGTCTCGGCGTAGCTGCGAAACAGCTCCTGCAGCTCGGCGAACAGGTTCGCGTCTTCACCGAAGTGGCTGAAGTGCGGCTTGTTGTTCTGCTCGGCCTCGGCCATCGCGACCTTCATGGCCTGGCGGTCGTAGCGGTGAAAGCTGTCGCCCTCGACGATGGCGGCGGACACGTTCTCGCGGCGAAAGATGTTCTCGAAGGTCTTGGTGACCGAGGTGGTGCCGGCGCCGGACGATCCGGTGATGGCGACGATGGGGTGTTTGGCGGACATGGCTGTGCCTCCGTGTGCAAGTCGTTTGGAAGCGTTTAGACCGTGGCGGCGAAGAGGCCGCGCTTGCCGAACAAGGGCGAGTCGTAGTTCGCAGCCGGTTCGTCGCGGTGGTACTTCTCGATGCGCGCCACTTCGTGCTGCGAGCCGAACACGAAGCCGATGCGCTGGTGCAGAGACTCGGGCTGCACCTCCATCAGCCGCGTGCGGCCGGTGCTCGCGCCACCGCCCGCCTGCTCGATCAGGAACGAGATCGGGTTGGCCTCGTACAGCAGCCGCAGGCGGCCGGCGCGTGATGGGTCCTTGCTGTCCTTCGGGTAGAGAAACACGCCGCCGCGCATCAGGATGCGGTGCGTCTCGGCCACCAGCGAGGCGATCCAGCGCATGTTGAAGTCGGCACCCCGCGTGCCGGTCTGGCCGGCCAGGCATTCGTCGACGTAGCGCTTCACGGCCGGCTCCCAGAAGCGGCTGTTCGATGCGTTGATCGCGAACTCGCAGGTCTTCTCGGGGATCTGCAGGTTGGGGTGGCTGAGCACCCATTCGCCGAGCAGCGGGTCGAGCGTGAACGCGTGCGTGCCGCGGCCGAGCGTGAGCACCAGCATGGTCGATGGGCCGTAGATCGCGTAGCCGGCGCACACCTGCTGCGTGCCGGGCTGCAAGAAGTCTTGCGGCGAGGGGTCTTCGCCCGGCGTAACGGCGCGCAGCACCGAGAAGATGCTGCCCACCGACACGTTGACGTCGATGTTCGACGAGCCGTCGAGCGGGTCGAACAGCAGCAGGTACTTGCCGCGCGGGTACTCGGGCGGCAGCGTGTACGGCTTCTCCAGTTCTTCGGACACCATGCCCGCGAGGTGGCCGCCCCACTCGTTGGCACGCAGGAACATGTTGTTGCTGAGCACGTCGAGCGTCTTCTGCTCTTCTCCCTGCACATTGCCCGTCCCTGCGCTGCCCAGTACCCCGTCGAGTGCGCCGTAGGCCACCTTGCGCGCGATGGTCTTGCAGGCGAGCGAGACGTCGGTGATGAGGGCGTTCAGGTCGCCCGTGGCATCGGGGTGGTGGCGGCGTTCCTCGATCAGGAACTGGGTCAGTGTCGATCGTCCTCCGGTGAGCATGGCGAGTCTCCTGTTTTGCTAATGAATGGGTGTGCGCTGCGCGTCGTGCGCGGGCAGCCGCGCCAGCAGCTCGGCCGGGGCATCGAGGCGCCACACGTCGCCGGTCGGCGCCGGGCCGTAGCCCCAGCTGACCCACGCGAACTGGCAGCCTGCCGCGCGGGCAGAGGCGAGGTCGGCCGGGCCATCGCCGACCAGCAGCACATCTTTCGTTGCGATGCCGAGCTGGCGGGCCGCCTGCTGGATCAGCAGCGGCGAGGGTTTGCGCTGCTCGGCCACGTCGGCGCCATGCACTTGTGCAAAGTGATCGAGCAGGCCGGCGGCCTCGATTACCACGCGGGCCAGCGGAGTTGGCTTGTTCGTGACCACCGCCATCGGGTAACGCTCGTCGAGTTGCGACAGCAGCGCCTTGATGCCGTTGAAGGCATCGCCCTGCGCGGAAGGCGTGGCCAGCGTGGCGGCGTCGAAGCGCTGGCGCAGGCGAGCGGCGAGCGAAGGCAGGTCGACGTCGCGCAGGCGGCTGGCTTCTAGCGCGCGCAGGATGAGCGCATCGGGCCCGTCGCCGATCCAGCTGCGCACGGTGGCGAGCTCGAAGCTCGGCAGCTCGGCTTCGGCAAGCGCGGTGTTGAGCGCGAGCGCCACGCCGGCGGCGCTGTCGACCAGCGTGCCGTCGAGGTCGAAAAAGATCGCGGCAATCTTCATCAAGGGCTTTCCGCCAGGGCTTCGGCGGCGTGCGCATGAAGCTGCGCGTTCACGCGCAGGGACGCAATGGCCTTCGGGTAGTCGCCGCCGCTGAACACTGCCGAGCCAGCAACCAGCGTGTCGGCACCGGCGGCCACGGCGCGTGCGATGTTCTTCGCGTTGACGCCCCCGTCGATCTCGAGCCAGATGTCGCGCCCCGTGGCCTGGATGCGGCGGCGCACGGCGGCGATCTTTGGCAGCACGCTTTCGATGAAGGCCTGGCCGCCGAAGCCCGGGTTCACGCTCATCAGCAGCACGAGGTCGAGCTTGTCGAGCACGTGGTCGAGCACGCTCAGCGGTGTGGCCGGGTTCAGCACCAGACCGGCCTTCACGCCGAAGGAGCTGATCAGCTGGATCGTGCGGTCGACGTGCTCGCTCGCCTCGGGATGAAAGGAGATGATCGACGCGCCGGCCTGCGCAAACATCGGGATCAGTGCGTCGACCGGCTTGACCATCAGGTGCACGTCGATCGGCACCGGCTTGTCACCGCGCTTGCAATACGGCGCGATCGCCTGGCACACCATCGGCCCGATGGTCAGGTTGGGCACGTAGTGGTTGTCCATCACGTCGAAATGGATCAGGTCGGCGCCGGCAGCGATGACAGCGCTGACTTCTTCACCCAGGCGCGCGAAGTCGGCCGACAACAGGCTGGGGGCGATGCGGATGGGCGCGTTCATCGGGTGGCTCCTTGGTAGAGCGCCTGCACCGGCGACAGAGGGCGGGCAGGGCGGGCGATGCGGATCAGGTCGTCGAAGCCGAGCCAGGCTTGCTCGCGCAACACACCGCCGGGCTCGCCGGGCAGCGGCCGGTCGGGGCCGCCCAGGCGCGGCAACACCAGGCCGGCGGCGCTGAAGTCGCTGTCTTGCGTCCAGAAGGTCGGTGTCACCAGCGTCCACAGGCCGGCACCGTTGGCGGAACGCAGGCCGTTCGCCGAGTCCTCGATCGCCAGTGCCTGCTCGGGCGGCAGGCCCAGCGTTTCGAGTGCGAGCTTGTAGATGTCGGGTGCCGGCTTCTTGGCGCGCACCTGGTCGCCGCAGGCGATCACCGAGAACAGGTCGAGCCCGCGCGCACCCAGCGTGGAGGTGAGCAGCGCGTTGATGTTGGCCGCGGTGGTGGTGCTCGCGATGGCGAGGCGGCAGCCCTGGTCCAGCGCTTCGTTCAACAGCCGTTCCACGCCTTCGCGCAGCGTGACGCCGCCTTCGGTCACCACCTCGCCGTAGAAGCGCGTCTTCTCGGCATGCAGCTCGGGCACCAGGGTCAGCAGGCGCTGGCGTTCGCCGGCACCCAGCGGCAGCGACGCGATGTACGACGCGATGCGCTCCTTGCCACCGGTGACGTTGAGCAGGTGCCGGTACTCGGCACGGCTCCACGACCAGCCGAGGTGCCGCTCTTCGAACACCATGTTGAAGGAGATGCGGTGGGCTTCTTCGGTGTCGGCCAGGGTGCCGTCCACGTCGAAGATCAGGGCCTCGATGCTCATGTCATTGCTCCGTGGTGAAGCCGCCGAACACGCGGCTCGCGAGCACGTCTTCGGCCTGCAGGGTGCACAGCTGCTCGCGTGTGAGGCTGCGGTCGGCGGTGAAGAGACGCGTTGCATGCCGCAGGCGGATGCGGTCGAGCGCGTTGCGGATCGAGCGAGCGTTCGCGAAATGCGGCTGCTGCCGGCGCAGGCTCACGTAGCGCGCAAAGGCCGGCTCGGCGCTGTCGTCGAAGTGATAGTTGAGCTGGCCCAGCATCAGCTGCGCGATCTGCATCAGCTCGGCTTCGCTGTAGTCGGGGAAGTCGATGTGGTGCGCGATGCGCGAGGCCATGCCGGGGTTGCTGCCGAAGAAGGTGTCCATGCGGTCGCGGTAGCCGGCGAGGATCACGACCAGGTCGTCGCGGTTGTTCTCCATCACCTGAAGCAGGATCTCGATCGACTCCTGGCCGTAGTCGCGTTCGTTCTCGGGCTTGTAGAGGTAGTAGGCCTCGTCAATGAAGAGAACGCCGCCCATCGCCTTCTTGACCACCTCGCGCGTCTTCGGCGCGGTGTGGCCGATGAACTGGCCCACGAGGTCGTCGCGCGTCACCGCCACGAGGTGGCCCTTGCGCACGTAGCCGAGCTGCTTGAGCACGGCGGCCATGCGCATCGCCACGGTGGTCTTGCCGGTGCCGGGGTTGCCGGTGAAGCACATGTGCAGCGAAGGCGGCGTCGATTGCAGGCCTTGTTCGGCGCGCAGCTTGTCGATGAGCAGCAGTGCGGCGATGTCGCGGATGCGGCCCTTCACCGGCGCGAGGCCGATCAGCTCGGCGTCGAGCTGGTCGAGCATTGCGCGCGCACCCGACGCCTCCAGCATCTGACTGGGGGTGGCCGCCGAGTCGTTGGCGGGTCCGGTGGCAGGGTCAGCAACAGAAAGGGGCAGGGCGGCATTCATGGGACAGACTGTTCGTTACTGGAGCAATCAGTACCGCTGGCCTTCGGGCGAGCGCTGCACGGCGTAGCTCTCGATGCTGTATCGCAAGGTTCGTCCCGGCTCTTCGGTGCGGATCAACCGGAAGCCCGGCTCCACCTTCGGCCGGTTGACGATGAACGAGAGCACGACCGACTCGGTGCCGTGCGACGAGTCGAAGGCGGTCACGCGGATGTAGTGGTCGGGGAAGGTCTTGCGGCACTGCTGCAGCTCCAGCATCACGCCGGCCGCGTCCGACACGTCGAACATCGGGTTGCCGAACATCTCCCAGAAGGTGTTGCGCGGGTGCGGGTCGTCGGTGTATTCGATGCCGACGGCCCAGCCTTGGCCGAGCGCGTAGTCGAGCTGCTTGATGATCTGCTCGTCGCTGAGTTCGGGCAGGAACGAGAAGGTGCCTTGGGTGATTCGCATGGTGGTTCCTTGAAACGTTGAAAGCCTTGTCTCCGTTCGGGCCGAGCCTGTCGAAGCCCTTCGACAAGCTCAGGGCGAACGGGGTAGTCAGGCGACTGCTGGTGTGGGCACGTAGTCGGAGCTGTCGGTCGAGGTGTAGTTGAAGGAGATCTCGCCCCAGGTGTCGAGGGCGGCGCGCAGCGGGCTGCACCACTTGGCGGCCTCGACGAGGATCTCGGGGCCTTCGTTCTTGATGTCGCGGCCCTCGTTGCGCGCCAGCACCATGGCTTCGAGAGCGACGCGGTTGGCCGTGGCCCCGGCCTGGATACCTTGCGGGTGGCCGATGGTGCCGCCGCCGAACTGCAGCACCACGTCGTCGCCGAAGAGGTCGATCAGCTGGTGCATCTGGCCGGCGTGGATGCCGCCCGAAGCCACCGGCATCACCTTCTTGATGGCGCCCCAGTCCTGGTCGAAGTACACCCCGCGCGGCAGGTCGACCACGGTGTGCGTGTCGCGGCAGACGTTGTAGTAGCCCTGCACCGTCATCGGGTCGCCTTCGAGCTTGCCGACTGCCGTGCCGGCGTGGATGTGGTCCACGCCCACCAGGCGCATCCACTTCGCGATCACGCGGAAGCTCACGCCGTGGTTCTTCTGGCGTGTGTAGGTGCCGTGGCCTGCGCGGTGCAGGTGCAGGATCATGTCGTTCTGGCGGCACCAGTGGCTGAGCGACTGGATGCCGGTGTAGCCCACCACCAGGTCGACCATGATGATCACCGAGCCCAGGTCTTTGGCGAACTGCGCGCGGCGGTACATCTCTTCCATCGTGCCCGCGGTCACGTTGAGGTAGCTGCCCTTCACCTCGCCGGTGGCGGCGCTCGCCTTGTTGACGGCGTCCATCACGAAGAGGAAGCGGTCACGCCAGTGCATGAACGGCTGCGAGTTGATGTTCTCGTCGTCCTTCATGAAGTCGAGGCCACCCTTCAGGCCTTCGTAGACCACGCGGCCGTAGTTGCGCGCCGACAGGCCGAGCTTGGGCTTGGTGGTGGCGCCCAGCAGCGGGCGGCCGAACTTGTCGAGCCGCTCGCGTTCGACCACGATGCCGGTGGGCGGGCCGGCGAAGGTCTTCACGTAGGCGACCGGGAACTTCATGTCCTCCAGCCGCGCTGCCTTCAGCGGTTTGAAGCTGAACACGTTGCCGATGACCGAGGCCGCCACGTTGGTGATCGAGCCTTCTTCGAACAGGCTCAGGTCGTAGGCCACGTAGCAGAAGTACTGGCCCGGGTTGTTGGGCACCGGCTCCACGCGGTAGGCCTTGGCGCGGTACATGTCGCAGGCGGTCAGGCGGTCGGTCCATACCACCGTCCAGGTGGCGGTGCTCGACTCGCCGGCCACCGCGGCGGCAGCCTCGATCGGGTCCACACCGTCTTGCGGTGTGATGCGGAAGAGCGCCAGGATGTCGGTCTCCTTCGGCACGTAATCGGCGTTCCAGTAGCCCATCTGGGCGTACTTCAAGACACCGGCCGAATAGCGCTTCTTGGCATCGGTGATCTGCGTTGCTTCTGACATGTGGCCCATGGGCACTCTCCTTGCTGGTGTGGTCTTCGGAATGCGGCTCGGTTGTCTCGGTCCTGTTTCTCGAATTGCCTTCAGAACCACCGATGAGGTTCAATGTACGAAGCGCATTGCATTCGTAATAGTTAATTCTTTTGCCTGACTCATAAGCTCCAACTGATGCTTAAGAACGCCACTTTCAGACAGCTCGCCGCCTTCCACGCCGTGTCGCGGCTCGGCAGCGTTTCACGTGCCGCAAGCGAGCTTCACCTGACGCAACCGGCGGTGTCGATCCAGCTCAAGCTGCTCGAAGAAAGCGCGGGTGCGCCGCTGCTCGAGAAAGAAGGCCGGGGCGTGCGCCTCACGGCGGCGGGCGAGCTGATGGCCGACTACGCGGCGCGCATCCTCGACCTCTGGCGCGAAGCCGGCGACGAAATGGCGGCGCAGCGCGGCGTGTTCTCGGGCACCTTGCGGGTGGGCGCCGTCACCACGGCCGAGTACCTGCTGCCGCCGCTGCTGGTGGCCTTTGCCGGCCATCAGCCCGGCGTGAAGGTCAAGCTGCAGGTCGGCAACCGCGACGAGATCGTGCGCATGCTCGCTGGTCAAGAGGTCGACATCGCCATCATGGGCCGCCCGCCTGCCGAGCTGAAGACCACCTCGGTGGCCTTCGCCAAGCACCCGATGGCTTTTCTCGCATCGCCCAAGCACACGTTGATGGCACAGCGCAAGCCGGCGCTGCCCGACCTGGTGGCGGCCAACCTGCTGGTGCGCGAGCGCGGCTCCGGCACGCGCACGACGCTCGAGCGGCTCTACAAGGACGCCGGCGTGCCGCTGCGCATCGGCTCCGAGATGTCGAGCAACGAGGCCATCAAGCACATGTGCGCGGCCGGCTTCGGCGTGGCGTTTCTCTCGCTGCACACCTGCGCGCTGGAACTCGAGGCCAACCTGCTCGCGCTGCTGCCCATGGCCGGCAACCCATTGCAGCGCGACTGGTACGCGATGCACCTGGCCTCGCGCCGGCTGCCGCAGGTGGCCTCGGCGTTCAAGCAGTTCCTGGCTGACGAAGGCCAGCGGCTGATCCACCAGCAGTTGCGCACACCGTTGTCTGCAGCGCCCCGCAACACCGGCGCCGCGAGTGGTGCCAAGAAGCCATCAACCCGTGGCATCCGAAAAGAAAAAACATGACTCTGCAAGCCGTGTCCGCTCCGCTCTCTCTCCCTCGCGAGCTGCCGCAACGCCAGCGCCTGGCCGACGAACTTCATGCCCGACCCTTCGAGTCGCTTGCCACGCCGGGCCGGGTGCTGTCGGTGGCCACGCTGCGCACCGGTGCCGAGCAAGACGCGCTGTGCCTGGCCCACCTCGCCGAGCTCGATGCCGCTGCCGTCGGCCTGGGCGGTGTCACGCACCTGCTCTTTGCGTGGCGCGGCCTGCGCATCAAGTGGGAGCGGCACACCGAGTTCTTCAGCTTCACCTTCTTCGCCGAAGACGGTCCCGCCGGCCTGGCGTCGGCCTTCGACACCGACTGGCTCGGCGTGCTGCCCGCCGGCTGGCTCGCGCGGCTGCCGGGCGAGATGGTCGCGGCCACGCAGGTGGCGTTGGTCGCCTGCCCCGGCGAACCGCCGCACGTGCGCGAGGTGGCGCCGCTGTTCGGCAGCGAGTTGGTGGTGGGCAACCGCATCGCCGATGGCGCCGCCACGGTGGTCACCGACCTGCGCGCGCTGAACGGCATCACGCGCTTCCTGGTGTTCGATCATTCGCTGAATCGCCGGCGCGCTGGCCGCACGGCGCAGCGCCTGGTCGAGATCGACACCTACCGGATGATGGCGCTGCTGAGCCTACCGCTGGCCGCGCGCCGCATGGGTGAAATGGGCGCCGAGGAGGCGCAGCTCGCTTCGCTGATGGAGCGCTTCCGCAGCTCGGCCGATGGCGACGAGCAACTGTTGGCCGAACTGGTGGGCCTGGCCGCGCGTGTCGAGCATGCGCTGGCCGACCATGGCGCGCGCTTCTCGGCCACACGGGCCTACAGCGGCATCGTCGACCGGCGCATGGCCGAGCTGCGCGAGGCGGTGGTGCCGGGGCTGCAGCCGCTGTCGGAATTTCTCGAGCGCCGCTTCAGGCCGGCAGTTGATAGCTGCGCCGCCACCGCGGCTCGGCAGGAGCAGCTCTCCGAGCGCATTTCACGTGCCGCGCAGCTGCTGCAGACGCGCTCAGAGGTCGAGCGCGAGCGGCAGAACCAGGCGCTGCTGGCCTCGCTCGACAGGCGCCAGGGCATGCAGCTGCGGCTGCAGGAGATGGTCGAAGGCCTGTCGGTGATCGCCATGACCTACTACGGCGTGAGCCTGGCAGCCTATGCACTGAAGCCGGTGGCCAAGGCACTGAACATCAACGAGTCTTGGTTGGTGGTGGCCGCCGTGCCGGTGGTGGCGCTGCTGGTCATGCTCAACCTGAGGCGGTTGCGCAGGCACCTGAGCTCCGAGGGGTGATGCCACTGGAAGTGCGCCTTCCGTCAGCGTGACGGGCTGACCGGGAACATCCATTGGGGCGCAAGCAGCGCTTCCATTGCGCGCGGGTCAATGGAAGCACTGCTTGCAGGTCGCGCCAGGAGGCCCGACCTGAATCGCGCATGCTGCTTTTTTTCTCCAACGGAAACAAGGGCTTGCATGCGCTGCACGGGGTTTTCCCGCGAGGCTGCCGAACTGGCGCGCGACTTGTAAGAAGTACGGCACCCGCCGACGAGCGGCCCCAGCAATCGCCACAACGAGGCAAGGAGACACGCCCAGATGGAAACCTTCTATGAGGTCATGCGCCGACAAGGCATCTCGCGTCGCAGCTTTCTGAAGTACTGCTCGCTCACCGCCACGTCGCTCGGCCTCGGCCCGGCCTTCGTGCCGCAGATCGCCCACGCGATGGAGAACAAGCCGCGCACGCCGGTGCTCTGGCTGCACGGCCTGGAATGCACCTGCTGCTCGGAGTCGTTCATCCGCTCGGCACACCCGTTAGCAAAAGACGTCGTTCTCTCGATGATCTCGCTCGACTACGACGACACGCTGATGGCTGCCGCCGGCCACCAGGCCGAAGCGATCCTCGAAGAGATCATGGTCAAGTACAAGGGCAACTACATCTTGGCCGTGGAGGGCAACCCGCCGCTGAACCAGGACGGCATGAGCTGCATCATCGGCGGCAAGCCCTTCATCGACCAACTCAAGCACGTGGCGAAAGACGCCAAGGCCATCATCAGCTGGGGCTCGTGCGCGAGCTGGGGCTGCGTGCAGGCGGCCAAGCCGAACCCGACGCAGGCCACGCCGGTGCACAAGGTGATCTTTGACAAGCCCATCATCAAGGTGCCGGGCTGCCCGCCCATCGCCGAGGTGATGACCGGCGTCATCACCTACATGCTGACCTTCGATCGCATCCCCGAGCTCGACCGCCAGGGCCGCCCGAAGATGTTCTACAGCCAGCGCATCCACGACAAGTGCTACCGCCGGCCGCACTTCGACGCCGGCCAGTTCGTCGAGGCCTGGGACGACGAGTCCGCACGCAAGGGCTACTGCCTCTACAAGGTCGGCTGCAAGGGCCCGACCACCTACAACGCCTGCTCCACCGTGCAGTGGAACGAGGGGACGAGCTTCCCCATCAAGGCCGGCCACGGCTGCATCGGCTGCTCGGAAGACGGCTTCTGGGACAAGGGCTCGTTCTACAACCGGCTCACCGACATTCATCAGTTCGGCATCGAGGCCAACGCCGACAAGGTCGGCGGCGTGGCGGCTGGGGTGGTGGGCGCTGCGGCGGTGGCGCATGCGGCTGCGTCTGCCATCAAGCGCGCTGCCCAGAAGCGCGAACAGAACAACGACACGACCACCAAGGCCTGAGGACGACAAAAGATGGGTGCTTACGAAACTCAAGGTTTCAAGATGGACAACACCGGCCGCCGC
The DNA here is from genome assembly GCF_056403575.1 of Rhizobacter sp. P2_G4. Lineage (NCBI taxonomy): Bacteria > Pseudomonadati > Pseudomonadota > Betaproteobacteria > Burkholderiales > Sphaerotilaceae > Rhizobacter > Rhizobacter sp. P2_G4. The sequence goes on from NZ_JBFUFG010000008.1 coordinate 63,326, forward strand.
ATCGTGGTGGACCCGGTGACGCGCATCGAGGGCCACATGCGCTGCGAGGTCAACGTCGACAGCAACAACGTGATCCGCAACGCGGTGTCGACCGGCACCATGTGGCGCGGACTCGAGGTGATCCTGAAGGGCCGCGACCCGCGCGATGCCTGGGCGTTCGTGGAACGCATCTGCGGCGTGTGCACCGGTTGCCACGCGCTCGCCTCGGTGCGCGCGGTGGAAGACGCGCTGGGCATCGTCATCCCGAAGAACGCCTATCTCATCCGCGAGATCATGGCCAAGACACTGCAGGTGCACGACCACGCGGTGCACTTCTATCACCTGCACGCGCTCGACTGGGTCGACGTGGTGTCGGCACTGAAGGCCGACCCCAAGAAGACGTCGGAGCTGCAGCAGACGGTGTCGCCCTCGCATCCGATGTCGTCGCCGGGCTACTTCCGCGACATCCAGAACCGGCTGAAGAAGTTCGTCGAGAGCGGCCAGCTGGGGCCCTTCATGAACGGCTACTGGGGCAGCAAGGCCTACGTGCTGCCGCCCGAGGCCAACCTGATGGCGGTGACCCACTATCTTGAGGCGCTGGACCTGCAGAAGGAGTGGGTGAAGGTGCACACCATCTTCGGCGGCAAGAACCCGCACCCCAACTACCTGGTGGGCGGCGTGCCCTGCGCCATCAACATCGACGGCAACGGCGCAGCCGGCGCGCCCATCAACATGGAGCGGCTGAACTTCGTCGAGGCGCGCATCAAGGAGATGATCGACTTCAACAACAACGTCTACGTGCCTGACGTGCTGGCCATCGGCACGATCTACAAGCAGGCGGGCTGGCTGTACGGCGGCGGCCTGTCGGCCACCAACGTGATGGACTACGGCACCTACGACAAGGTGATGGGCCACCACGACACCCAGCAGCTGCCGGGCGGGGTCATTCTCAACGGCAACTGGGACGAGATATTCCCCATCGATCCACGCGACCCCGAGCAGGTGCAGGAGTTCGTGCCGCACAGCTGGTACAAGTACGCCGACGAAACCAAGGGCCTGCACCCTTGGGACGGCGTCACCGACGCGAACTACGTGCTGGGCGCCAAGACCAAGGGCACGCGCACGAACATCGAGGAGCTCGACGAGAGCGCCAAGTACTCCTGGATCAAGTCGCCGCGCTGGCGCGGCAACGCGGTGGAGGTGGGGCCGCTGTCGCGCTACATCCTCGGCTATGCGCATGCGCTCAAGGGCCACAAGCATTGCCAGCGGGTGAAGGAGCAGGTCGACACCTCGGCCACCATCATCAACAAGACCTTCCCCAAGGCACTGGGGATGCCCGAGACGCAGTACACGCTGAAGCAGCTGCTGCCGAGCACCATCGGCCGCACGCTCGGGCGCGCGCTCGAGTCGCAGTACTGCGCCGAGATGATGTACGACGATTTCAAGGAACTCGTCGCCAACCTCAAGGCAGGCGACACCTCGACCGCCAACGTCGACAAGTGGGACCCGTCGACCTGGCCCAAGGAGGCCAAGGGCGTGGGCACGGTGGCCGCGCCACGTGGCGCGCTGGGCCACTGGATCCGCATCAAGGACGGCCGCATCGAGAACTACCAGTGCGTGGTGCCCACCACCTGGAACGGCAGCCCGCGTGACAACAAGGGCCAGATCGGCGCCTTCGAGGCCAGCCTGATGAACACGCCCATGGCCAACCCCGAGCAGCCGGTGGAAATCTTGCGCACGCTGCACTCGTTCGACCCCTGCCTGGCCTGCTCGACCCACGTCATGAGCCCGGACGGCCAGGAACTCACCACCGTCAAGGTGCGCTGAACACACCCACAAGAACAGGAGACGACATGCATCCCAAGACCCTTGTCCGCACCACGGGCGCTACCGCCCTGATGCTGCTTGCCGCGTCGGCGGCCCAGGCGCACCCCGGCCATGGTGCCGACGGTTTCGCCAGTGGTTTCAGCCATCCTTTCCTCGGCCTCGATCACCTGCTGGCGATGGCGGTGGTGGGCGTGTGGTCGGCCGCCGCGCTGCCGGCCTCGCGCCGGCTGGCGGGCCCGGCGGTGTTCCTGGCGATGCTGCTGCTGGGTGCGGCGTTGCCGCAGTTCGGCATGGCCTTGTCGGGCATCGAGGCCGGCGTCGCGCTCAGCGTCGTGGTGCTTGGCGCGTTGATGTTCGGCGCGCGGCAGATGTCGGCCGCCGCAGGCCTCGCCCTCATCGGCGTGGCCGCGTTGCTGCACGGTGTGGCCCACGGCGGCGAGATGGCTGCCGGCCAGTCGTTCGCCGGCTACGCGGCAGGTTTCATGCTGGCCTCGGCGCTGCTGCACCTCGCCGGGTTGATGGCGGGCAGCTGGTTGCAGGCACGGCGCGCCTGGCTGTGGCGAGCCGCGGCCGCGCTGGTCGGTGGCAGCGGCGTGCTGATGCTGGCCACGCGGCTCTGAGCGCGCACCCTCGCAGGAGACCACCATGTCCACCACCACTCCCCGAAGCGTCGCCGAGGTCGCGGCGGCCGCGGACGACCACACCGTTGCCGAAGGCCAGTCGATCAAGTCGGTCTATGTCTACGAAGCCCCGGTGCGCATCTGGCACTGGATCAACGCGACCGCCATCACTGTGCTGGCGGTCACCGGCTACTTCATCGGCTCGCCACTGCCCACCCAGCCGGGCGAGGCCAGCGCGAACTTCCTGATGGGCTACATCCGCTTCGCCCACTTTGCGGCCGGCTACCTGCTGGCCGTGGGCATCCTCGGCCGCATGTACTGGGCGCTGGTGGGCAACCACCATGCGCGTGAGCTGTTCTGGGTGCCCATCTTCCAGCGCGCTTACTGGGCCGAGCTGTGGGGCATGGTGAAGTGGTATGCCTTCGTCAGCACGCGACCCGGGCGCTACGTGGGCCACAACCCGCTGGCGCGCTTCGCGATGTTTTTCGGCTTCCTGCTGCTGTGCCTGTTCATGATCGTCACCGGCTTCGCGCTGTACGGCGAAGGCGCACAGATGGGCTCGTGGCAGGAGCGGCTGTTCGGCTGGGTGATCCCGCTCTTCGGCCAGTCGCAGGACGTGCACACCTGGCACCACCTGGGCATGTGGGGGCTGATCGTCTTCGTGATCGTGCACGTGTACGCCGCAGTCCGTGAGGACATCATGGGCCGCTCCAGCGTGGTCAGCACCATGATCTCCGGCCACCGGACGTTCAAGGACTGAACGTGGACCACCCTCGTAGCGCCTTCGGCGCACCCCCTCGAGGGGGCGCCGCCAGCGGCCCGGCAGAGCCGGATCCGCGGCGGCCGCTTGATGGGACTCACACGGCCGAGAGCATCGTGGTGCTCGGCATCGGCAACCTGCTGTGGGCCGACGAGGGCTTCGGCGTGCGCTGCATCGAAGCGCTGCAGCAGCGCTACGAGTTTGCGCCGCATGTCCAGCTGGTCGATGGCGGCACGCAGGGGCTGTACCTGATCCAGCACGTGCAGCAGGCCACGCGGCTGCTGATCTTCGATGCCATCGACTACGGCCTTGCTCCCGGCGAACTCAAGCTGGTCGAAAACGACGAGGTGCCACGCTTCATGGGCGCCAAGAAGATGAGCTTGCATCAGACCGGCTTTCAAGAGGTGCTGATGCTGGCCGTGCTGACCGAGCAGTACCCGAAAGAGGTGCTGCTCGTCGGCTGCCAGCCCGAGGAGATCGACGACTACGGCGGCAGCCTGCGGCCCGTGGTCAAGCAGGCGATGGAAGATGCGCTCGCGCTCGGCATCGATGCGCTGCGCCGCTGGGGTGCGCGGCCTATGGCGCGCCAGCGGCCGCTGAGCGAGGTCGAGACCGTCACCTTCTCGGAGCTCTCGCTCGGCTGCTACGAGTCGCAGCGCCCGCCGGAAGAAATTGCCTGCCGCCTGGGCGACGAGCGTTTCTTTCCCGTGGCCGACCCCGCCTGACCATGTGCATCGGCATCCCCATGCAAGTGATGGCAGTGGAACCCGACCATGCGCAGTGCGATGGCCGCGGCGAGCGCCGCCGCGTGCGCACGGCGCTGGTCGGCGAGGTGCTGCCCGGCGACTGGCTGCTGGTGTTCATCGACAGCGCGCAGGAGCGCATCAGCGCCGAGCGAGCCCTCGAAGTCGATGCCACGCTGGATCTGCTGGGCTCCGTCCATGCAGGCGACGCGGAGGCCGCATTCGCGCTGCCTTCGCGCATGAACCGCGACGAACTGCTGGCGCTGTCCGGCCAGCGCACGCCCTCTCATCCCGAACCGCTGGAGAACACCCCATGAGCCTCGACATTTCGACCAGCACCGACGCTGTGGTCAACCTGCCCGTGCAGGCCCCCAAGGCGCTGCCCGACACCTCGCCCCTGATCAGCCGCCTGGTGGATTCGTTCGGCGCCACCTGGGTCGACGCCGACACCATTGCCGACTGGGCCGCGCAAGGCGGTCACCGCGTGGTGCTTTTCGCCGGCGATGCGGTGCGTTTCCCCGAGGGCCAGGACGTGGCGGTGGTGCTGCCCGAGCTGCGGCGCTGCCTGTCGGGCCGCTTCGAGATCGGTGTGGTGCAGCGCCATCTCGAGGAGGCGCTGGCGCGGCGCTACGGCTCCCAGCGCTGGCCCACGCTGCTCTTCCTGCGCGACGGCGACTACGTGACCACGCTGTCGGGCATGCACGACTGGGACGTCTTCCTGCAGAAGACCGAAGAGGCGCTCGCGGCACCCAAGTCGCGCGCGCCGACCATCGGCATCCCCGTCGTGAATGCGAATGCCACCGACAGCTCATGCCACTGAACCGAAGGACGCTGACCCCATGAAGGACTTTCCCATTCCCGTGCGCACCATCGGCCCCGGCAGCCAGGTCGAGGACGAGACACTCGAGTACATGCCTATGCCGCAGGGCATGGAGACATTCCGCGCGCCGGTACTGCCCGAGCCCGAGGAGATGGCGGTGCGCCACCGCGCCCACCGGGCGTTGCGCGACACGCTCGCCCAGCTGGAAGTGGTGTGCCACGGCGGCGGCAACCGCACCGTCGACCTGCTCGGCCTGCCGGAGGACGACCTGAAGCTCGTCAACCAAGTGCTGGGCGAGGGCGAAGTCAGCGCCGTGGTGCGGCCTTTGGGCGACCGCAAGCTTGAGATTCGCGTGCAGGAGGCGGTGTTCGCCGGCGTGTGGCGGGTGGTGAGCTCGGTCGATGGCCAGGTGGTGGCCGACACGATCGAGCTCGGCCACGTGCCCGAGGGCCTGAAGGAAGCGGCCCGGAACGACGTCGAGCCCGACGTGCCGCGTTGGCAGGGTGAGTTGCCGCCCAACGTGCAGAACGCGCCGACGTTGCTGTCGGAGATCGAGGACCAGTGGCGCGTGTGGCGTGTGGGCCAGCCGGCGCACGTGGTGAACCTGACGCTGCTGCCGATGTCGGTGGAAGACATCGGTTTCCTGGACCACCACCTGGGCACCGGCCGCGTGTTGATCCTGTCGCGCGGCTACGGCAACTGCCGCATCACCAACACCTGCCGGCCGAACACCTGGCGTGTCGTGTACTACAACTCTCAGGACGTGGTGATCCTCAACACGGTCGAGGTCAGCGAGCTGCCCGAGGTGGCGCTCGCTGCGAAGGAGGACCTGGAGGATTCGCACGAGCGCCTGAAGGAGGTGCTGGAGTGGGTGGAGGGCGCATGAAGTCCAGCAGTGGCGCCAGATTTGAAGGCAGCTATCTTGGCAATTCGGCCAAGTTGCCGGCGGACGCCCGCCTGGAATGCAAGATCTGCTGGTGGGTCTACGACCCCGCGCTGGGCGATGAGGTCTGGCAGGTCCCGGCCGGCACGGCCTTCAGCGAGCTGCCGGTCCACTGGCGCTGTCCGCAATGCGATGGCGATGCAGAGCAGTTCATGGTGTTGGCTGGAGGTGCGGCCTCGTGAACGAGCTGGCTTCTCGCACACAGGCTCTCGAAGCGCTGTTCGCCGACATCGCGCAGACCCGCATGGCGAGCGTGCCGGTGATGAACCGCGTGCTGCGTGTCGAGGCGCTCGGTTTCGAGGCGGTGGCGGGCGAGGAGGGCGTGCCGGCCGCGTTCGGCGTGCTGCTCACGCCATGGTTCATGAACCTGGTGTGGCTGCCGCTGAAGCGCGAGGACGCGCCGGCGCGGGTGGGCTTGCATCGCTCGCGTGCGGTGGGTGACACCAGCTTCGAGTTCATCGCGTCGCACGAGGAGCGCATCGGGTCCTTCGAGGCGTGTTCGCTGATGTCACCGGTGTTCGAGTTTGCGGACCACCTCCAGGCGCGTGCAACCGCGTTGGCCGTGCTGGCGGAGTTGCGCGCGGTGAAGGTTGTCACGCCGGTTGAAAAGCCGCCTGCCCGCCGCGCGTTCCTGTTCGGCCGCGCCGCTGCGGAGCACGCTGCATGAAGACGCTCGACACCCTGGCCGGTGTGCTGCGGGTGCGCCCGGGCCAGCCGCGCCCGCACAACCTGGCCAGCCACCGACCCGACTGGGCCGAGACGCTGGTGCGCGGCAAGCCCGCCAGCGTGGTGCCGGGCTTGCTGTCCAGCCTGTACAACCTGTGCGGCCACGCCCATCGCCTGTGCGCCGAGATGGCGTTGCGCGCAGCCGCCGGCCGCACCGAGTCGCGCTTGCCGGGAATGGAGCGCGCCCTGCAATGCGAGACGGTAATCGAGCATGTGCGGCGCATCGGCCTCGACTGGCCGGCACAGCTGTCCGACGACCGCGATGCGTTTGCCGCCGATGCCAACGAGGCGCTGCTTGCTTGTCCCGCATTGCAGCGCGCGGGCAATCGTGTGCTCGACACCCGGCTCTGGCTCGAACGCCACCTGCTCGGCATGCCCGCCTCGGCCTGGCTGGCCGGTTGGGAACGAGAGCCCGGTTGGTGGGCCGCGTGGTGCGAGTCGCACCACGAATGGCTGCCGCGGCTGATGCGCCAGTGCCGCGCCTCGGCAGCGTGGCACCTGGAGCCCGCCCAGCCGCTGCATGTGCATGCGGGCGCCTCGTCGCTGCGCCAGCTGGCGGGGCGACTGCGCGAAGACGCCGGCTACACGCGGCAACCGCGCTGGCAGGGCGATTGCGCAGAGACCGGCAGCTGGACGCGCCTGCACGACTCCGATCGCCCCATGCCGCTCAACCCGTGGTTGCGCCTGGGCGCGCGCGTGGCCGAGCTGGCCCGCCTGAGCCTGCCTGACGTGCAGGCGCGCAGCGGCAGCGGTTGGCTGGCCAGCGGTGCCCTGCACATCGCGCCGAACGAAGGCCTGTCGTGGGCGGAGACGGCGCGCGGCCTGCTCGTGCACCACGTGCGCCTGGAGCACGCGTCGCCCGAACCGCGCGTTGCCTCCTACCGCGTGCTAGCGCCCACCGAGTGGAATTTCCATGCAGAAGGCGCAGTGGCCGGTGCGCTCGAAGCGATGCAGGGCCTCGACCCGGAAGAGTCGCAACAGCGTGTCGCAGCCCTGATGGCCGCGTACGATCCCTGCGTGCGCTTCGAGGTGGAGCCACGGTCTGTTGCGGAGAGCGTCCATGCATGAAGCCAGCCTGGCCGGTGGGATCTTGAAGCTCGTCGAGGACGCCGCGCGCCGCGAAGGCTTTCGCCGCGTCACAGGGCTGCGGCTGGAGGCCGGGCACCTGGCCGGCGTGGAGGTGCGTGCCCTGCGCTTCGCGCTGGAGGCCATCGCGCCCGGCACGGTGCTGCAAGGTGCCGGCATCGCCATCGACGAACCCGAAGGGCAGGCCTGGTGCCTGCCCTGCAGCGCCAGCGTCGCCTTGCCGCGGCGCGGCGACGCCTGCCCCTTGTGCGGAAGCTACCAGCTGCAGCCCACCGGCGGCACCGAGCTGCGCGTAGTCGACATGCTGGTGGAAGATGACTGACAGGCGATTGAAACGCCATTGAAGGAGACGAGCATGTGTGTGGTGTGCGGATGCGCCGATGCAGGCGACGGAACGACGAAGGCCCACGGCCACGATGACGGGCATGTTCATGGTGGTCATTCACACGCGCACGACCACGTGCACGTGGACCCGCAGCACGGCGACCTGCACTTCGGTGCCGGCGCTGCGCGCGTCTCGGTGCCCGGCATGAGCCAGGCACGCACGGTCAAGATCGAGGCCGACATCCTGGGCGAAAACAGCCGCATCGCGCAGCAGAACCGCCGCCACTTCGAGTCGCATGGCGTGATGGCGCTGAACCTCTTGTCCAGCCCCGGCTCGGGAAAGACCACCTTGCTGTGCGCCACCATCGAGGCGCTGAAGCGCCGCGCGCCCGAGGTGAGCACGAGCGTGATCGAGGGCGACCAGCAGACGAGCTTCGACGCCGACCGCATTCGCGCCACGGGCGCACCTGCCATCCAGGTCAACACCGGCAAGGGCTGCCACCTCGATGCACCGATGGTGGCGGAGGCTTTCGCGCAGCTGCACGACCACACACATCACCATCACCATCGTGATGGTCACGGAGGGCAGAGGGCCGACATCCTGTTCATCGAGAACGTCGGCAATCTCGTGTGTCCGGCGCTGTGGGACCTGGGCGAGGCTGCCAAGGTCGTCGTGCTGTCGGTTACCGAGGGTGAAGACAAGCCGCTGAAGTACCCCGACATGTTCGCTGCTGCCGAGCTGATGGTGCTCAACAAGATCGACCTGCTGCCGCACCTGAGCTTCGACGTGCAGCGCTGCATCGCCGGCGCGCGGCGCGTGAACCCGGCGCTGGAAGTGATCCAGCTGTCGGCCACCACCGGCGAGGGCATGGATGCGTGGCTTTCGTGGCTGCTGGAGCGCAGCAAGCCCGAGGACGCACAAGCCGCACTGCGCGCCCGCGTCGCCGAACTCGAAGCCGCGCTGGCCGATGCCCGCGCCAGCCTGAAGGCCTGAGGCGTGCCCGCTTCGTTGCCTCCGGTCCTCGCCTGCGGCGCCTGGCTGAAGAACGCCGCCTGCCTGCTGGAGGGGCACGACGCGACGTGGTCCGCGCTGCACGGTGACCTGGGCGACCCCCAGGCCTGCCGCGATCTCGACGCGTCGCTGCGGCGGCTGGCCCGCGAGTCGCGCCGGCCTGTCGCTGCGCTGGCGCATGACCTGCACCCCGACTTCTTCAGCACGCGGCTCGCGCAGACGCTGGCCGCCGAGTGGGGCGTGCCCGCCCTCGGCGTGCAGCACCACCACGCGCACATCGCCGTCGTGATGGCCGACCATGGCCTCGACGAACCGGTGATCGGCCTTGCACTCGACGGCGTGGGGTTGGGCACCGACGGCACCGCCTGGGGCGGCGAACTGCTGTGGGTCGCCCCCACGGAATGGACTCGCCTCGGCGGCCTGTGGCCGCTCGGCCTGCCGGGCGGCGACGTGGCGGCACGCGAACCCTGGCGAATGGCCGCGGCGGCGATGCATGCGCTGGGGCAGGGCGCGCAGATCGAGTCGCGCTTCAGTCCGGTAGTGGGTGCGGCGCACGCGAAGGGCGTGCAGCGCATGCTGGCCACGCAGCTCCATTGCGCCATCACCAGCAGCGCGGGCCGCTGGTTCGATGCGGCCGCCGGGGCGCTGGGCCTGAGCGTGCGGCAAGCGCACGAGGCCGAGGCCGCGATCGCGTTGCAGGGCTTGGCCGCGCGGCATCTGGATGCCTGCGCGGTGGAGCCGGCCGACAGCCTTGTCGACTCGCGGTCACTGCACCGGCTCGACCTTCGGCCGCTGCTGGCGCGCCTGCTGGACACACCGCCGACCGGCCGCGCCGTGGCCGAGGCGGCGGCCTGGTTCCATGTGTCGCTGGCCCGTTCGCTGGCCGACTGGGCTGCGAGGGCTGCGCGCGAAACCGGCGTGCGAACGGTCTGCCTGGGCGGCGGCTGCTTCTTCAATGCGGTGCTCACCGCCCACGTCGTCGGCCACCTGGTCGCGCATGGCTTGCGCGTGCTGGCGCCGCGGTCCACGAACTGCGGCGACGGCGGGCTGGCACTCGGCCAGGCCTGGGTCGCCGCGCGCGGGCTGGCGGCGACTCGTTCTTCCACCTTCACCGAAAGCGCTTCATGTGCCTTGCCATCCCCACGCGACTGATCGAGATCCGGCCCGGTGCGCAGGCCATCGTCGAACTCGGCGGCATCCGCAAGCAGATCTCCATCGCGCTGGTGCCCGATGCGGTGGTCGGTGACTACGTGATCGTGCACGTGGGCCACGCCATCGGCCAGATCGACCCGGAGGAGGCCGAGCGCACCTTGCAGATGTTCGGCGAGCTGGCGCAGCTCGCGACACCGCCCGGAAGGCTGCACTGACATGAAGTACATCGACGAATTCCGCGACGGCGACATCGCCCGCAAGATCGGCGCACGCCTGCGCGAGGAGGCGTTGCCAGAGCGCCAGTACAGCTTCATGGAGTTCTGCGGCGGCCACACGCATGCGATCTCGCGCTACGGCATCGCCGAGCTGCTGCCCGCGAACGTGCGCATGGTGCATGGCCCCGGCTGCCCCGTCTGCGTGCTGCCCATCGGCCGCATCGACCTGGCCATCCAGCTCGCGCTCGAGCGCGGCGCCATCGTCTGCACCTATGGCGACACCATGCGCGTGCCCGCGTCAGACAACCTGTCGCTGGTGCGGGCCAAGGCGCGCGGCGGCGACATCCGCATGGTGTATTCCGGTGCCGACGCGCTGGAGATCGCGCGCCGCGAGCCAGACCGCGAGGTGGTGTTCTTCGCCATCGGCTTCGAGACCACCACGCCGCCGACGGCGCTGACGATCCGCCTTGCGAAGGACGAGGGGCTGAAGAACTTCAGCGTGCTGTGCTGCCACGTGCTCACGCCCTCGGCCATCACGCACATTCTCGAATCGCCCGAGGTGCGGCAGTTCGGCACAGTGCCGCTCGACGGCTTCGTGGGGCCGGCGCACGTGAGCATCGTCATCGGGTCGGCGCCGTACGAGCATTTCTCGCAGGAGTACCGCAAGCCGGTCGTCATCGCGGGGTTCGAGCCGCTGGACGTGATGCAGGCGGTGCTGATGCTGGTGAGGCAGGTCAACGAGGGGCGGGCGGAGGTGGAGAACGAGTTCACCCGGGCGGTGAGCCGCGATGGCAACCTGCATGCGCAGGCGCTGGTGTCCGAGGTGTTCGAGCTGCGGCCGAGCTTCGAGTGGCGAGGGCTGGGAGAGGTGCCCTACAGCGCGCTCAAGATCCGCGCGGCGTTCGCCGAGTTCGATGCGGAGCGGCGCTTCGGGCTGGGGTATCGGGCCGTGCCGGACAACAAGGCCTGCGAGTGCGGTGCCATCCTTCGCGGTGTGAAGAAGCCAACCGACTGCAAGATCTTCGGGACGGTGTGCACGCCGGAGAACCCGGTGGGGTCCTGCATGGTGTCTTCGGAAGGAGCTTGCGCAGCGCATTACTCGTACGGCAGGTTCCGCGACATCCCGGTGCGGGTGGAGGCGGCTTGCCCAGTGCTCCCATGAAGAAAGACTACATCCGCCCGCTGGACATCAAGCACGGCCGCATCGACATGAACCACGGCGCCGGTGGGCGCGCGTCCGCGCAGCTCATCGACGAGTTGTTCAAGCCCGCGTTCGCCAACGAATGGCTGGCGCAGGGCAACGACGGCGCCGCACTGCCCATCCCTCAAGGCGGCAAGATGGTGATGGCCACCGATGCGCACGTCATCTCGCCGCTGTTCTTCCCAGGTGGCGACATCGGCAGCCTCAGCGTCCATGGGACCGTCAACGACGTCGCGATGTGCGGGGCGAAGCCTCTCTACCTGTCGGCGAGTTTCATCCTGGAAGAGGGCTTCCCACTCGCCGACCTGAAGCGCATCGTCGACTCGATGGCCGCCGCTGCCCGTGAGGCCGGCGTGCCGGTGGTCACCGGCGACACCAAGGTGGTGGAGCAGGGCAAGGGCGACGGCGTGTTCATCAGCACCACCGGCATCGGCGTGGTGCCGATGGGCGTGGACGTATCGGGATCGAACGCCCGGCCGGGCGACGTGATCCTGTTGTCGGGCACGATCGGCGATCACGGCGTGGCGGTGCTGTCCCAGCGAGAGTCGCTGGAGTTCGAGACCACGCTGCAGTCCGACTCTGCCGCGCTGCACGGGCTGGTGGCCGCGATGCTCGACGCCGCGCCCGGCGGTGTGCGCGTGCTGCGCGACCCGACGCGCGGCGGGCTGGCGACCACCCTGAACGAGATCGCGGGGCAGTCGAAGGCAGGCATGCTGCTCGACGAAGCGGCCATCCCCGTGAAGCCGCAGGTCGACGCGGCCTGCGAGCTGCTGGGGCTGGACCCGCTCTATGTCGCGAACGAAGGCAAGCTCGTCGCCATCTGCGCACCGGAGGCGGCTGATGCGGTGCTGGCCGCGATGCGCGCACACCCGCGCGGCGCGGAGGCCGTTCGCATCGGCACCGTGACTGAAGACCCACACCGCTTCGTGCAGATGGACACCCGGTTCGGCGGCCGCCGCGTGGTCGACTGGCTCAGCGGCGAGCAACTGCCGCGCATCTGTTGAGGGCGGCTTCCCGCCAGGAGCAGACCCGTGGGCGACCCCTTGGACCGCGTCTATGGCAAGACGGAACGCGGGCGCGCCGAGCTCGAATCGCGCGCGCGGCGCTTGCTTGGCGCGGCGCGCACGGTGCTGATCGTGGTCGATGGGCACAGCAGCGTGCGGGCGCTGAATGCGCTGCTGGGTTTCGATGCTTCGACCGCGCTCGACGGCTTGCTCAAGTCCGGGCATGTGGCGTTGGCGGAGCCGGCGAAGGAGCAGCGTGTCGCTCGGCCCTCGGCGCCTGCCGAAGACCTGGCGCCGATCCGTCGTGCGGTCATCGCCCGGCTCACGCCGCACTTTGGGCCCGACGTGGCGATCGTCGCCAAGCCGCTGCTCGAGGCCACCGACCGCCAGGCCTTCAACGAGGGGCTGACCCATATCGAGCGCAAGCTCGCCGTCTACATGGGCAAGGCGCAGGCGGCGCGCACCGTGGCCGACCTGAGGCTGTGACGTGAGCCGCATCCTGCTGCTGTGCCACGGCTTCAACAGCCTGAGCCAGCGTGTCTTCGGCGAGCTGCGGGCGGCCGGCCACGAGGTGTCGGTCGAACTCGACGTTGGCGATCGTGTCACCGAAGAGGCCGTCGAACTGTTCCGACCCGATCTCGTGGTCGCGCCGTTCCTGAAACGGAAGATCCCAGCCTCGGTGTGGGAGCGCGTGCCGTGCCTGGTCGTGCACCCAGGTCCGCCGGGCGACCGCGGCCCTTCAGCGCTCGATCGCGCCGTGCTCGAAGGGCAGCGGGAATGGGGCGTGACCGTGCTGCAGGCCACCGGCGACTTCGATGCCGGCCCGGTGTGGGCGCATGAGTCGTTTTTGCTTCGCAAGGCGGCCAAGGGCAGCCTCTACCGACGCGAGGTGGCCGAGGCCGCGGTGGCCTGCACCCTGCGCGCGGTGGAGCGTTTCGCGCAAGGGCAGGGGCCGCTGCCGACGCAAAGCGAAGCCTCGCGTGGCTGGAGGCCGCTGGTGCAGTCGGACGAGCGCCGCATCGACTGGATGCTGGACACGACCGCCACGGTGCTTGCCAAGCTGAACAGCGCCGATGGCCAGCCCGGTGTGCCGGACCGCCTCTTTGGAATCGACTGCCACCTGCACGACCCACACCCTGCCAGCGCGCGCCTGCTCGCCGGCCTGCCGCCCTCGGCACCCGGAACGCTGCTGGGCCACCGCGATGGCGCGCTGTTGCGCCGCACCGTCGACGGCGCGGTGTGGATCGGCCAGGCCCGTCACCCAGGCGTTTGTGGCGATGCGCCGGCCTTCAAGCTGCCTTGCACATTGGCATTCCCGGAACAGGCCGCGGCCCTGCCCGAATTGCCTGTGCCGCTGGAGCGCCTGGATGACGAATGGAGCGATGAATGGAGTGAAATTCGCTACCGCGAGCTCGGCCCGCCCGGTGCCCGCGTGGGCTGCCTGTCCTTCGACTTCTGCAACGGCGCCATGTCCACCGGCCAATGCCGGCGTCTGCTGGCGGCTTTGCACGAGGCGAGGCGACGCGACACCCGTGTGCTGTTGATGATGGGCGGCGCGGACTTCTTCAGCAACGGCATCCACCTGAACTGCATCGAGGCCGCGGCCCATCGCGCCGGCGACAGCGCGGCCGACGAATCGCTGCGCAACATCGAGGCCATGGACGACCTCGCCCTGGCCTGGATAACCACCACCGACCGTCTCACCGTGTCGGTGCTGCGTGGCAACGCCGGTGCGGGCGGCGCCTTCCTGGCGCTGGCGGCCGACGAGGTGTGGGCGCACCGCGGTGTGGTGCTGAATCCGCACTACAAGAACATGGGCAACCTCTATGGGTCGGAATACTGGACCTACCTGCTGCCGCGCCGCCTCGGCGAGCAGGGCGCAGCGGCGCTGATGCAGCGGCGCCTGCCGGTGGGTGCGGTGGAGGCTGAGGCACTGGGGCTGATCGACCGGTGCTTCGACCTGCCGGCCCTGGCCTTCGAGCCTGCTGCAATTACCCATGCGCTGGCCCTGGCGGCGTCTCACAATGTGGGTGACCGGATCGCGCTGAAGCAGCGCCAGCGTGCCACCGACGAAGCGGTGCGGCCGCTGGCCGACTACCGCCAGGACGAACTCTCCCGCATGCACCGCAATTTCTACGGCTTCGACCCCAGCTACCACGTGGCCCGCTATCACTTCGTCCACAAGCTGCCCCACGCCTGGACGCCGCGCCACCTGGCCCTGCACCGCGAGCCCGCCGGCCAACGGAAGGCCACGCCATGAGCCCCGCGCTCGCGCTGCCGGCAGTGCTCGTGGTCGACGACGAGGTGCGCTCGCAGGACGCGATGCGCCGTACCCTCGACGAAGACTTCACCGTGCTCACCGCGACCGACGCCGACGAGGCCCGCGTGCACCTGGAGCGCCACGACGTGAGCGTGATCCTGTGCGACCAGCGCATGCCCGGCCTCACCGGCGTGGCCTTCCTGAAGGAGGTGCGCGAGCGCTGGCCCGACACCGTGCGCATCGTGATCTCGGGCTACACCGATTCGGAAGACATCATCGCGGGCATCAACGACGCCGGCATCTACCAGTACGTGCTCAAGCCCTGGGTGCCCGACCACCTGCTGGGCACCGTGCGCAACGCCGCCGAGGCGCGCACCCTGCAGCGCGACATGCACCGGCTCGACCTCGAGCTGCGCACCAGCACGCCGGTGTTGCGCCAGCGTGCGGCGCACAAGCTGGAGCGCGCTCGCAGCGTGTTCGACTTCGACCGCATCGAGCGCGCGCCCGGCAGCCCGCTCGACGCCATCTGCGAGCTGGCCGCGCGGGTGTCGCGCTACGACCTGAGCGTGCTGGTGCTGGGCGAGTCGGGCACGGGCAAGGAGCTGCTGGCGCGGGCCATGCACTACGCGAGTCCGCGCGCCTCGGGCGCGTTCGTCGTGGAGAACTGCGCGGCGCTGACCGACACGCTGCTCGAGTCCGAGCTGTTCGGCCACAAGCGCGGCTCGTTCACCGGCGCCTACGAAGACCACGTGGGCCTGTTCCAGCGCGCCGATGGCGGCACCGTCTTTCTCGACGAGATCGGCGAGACCTCGCCGGCCTTCCAGCTGCGCCTGCTGCGCGTGCTGCAGGAGGGCGAGGTTCGGCCGGTGGGTGCCACGCGCGCCGTTCCGGTGGACGTGCGGGTGATCGCCGCCACTCACCGCGACCTGGAGCAGCGCGTCGCCGAGGGCGCGTTCCGCGAAGACCTGTACTACCGCATTGCCTGCGTGACGATCACCGTGCCCCCGCTGCGTGAGCGCGGCGGCGACATCGAGCCCATCGCCCGCCGCCTGGTCAGCGAGGTGGGTGCGGCACTGGGCCGGCCCGAAGCCATGCTCGGCGACGAGGCCCTGGCCTGCCTGATGGCCTACCCGTGGCCCGGCAACATCCGCGAGCTGCGCAACGAGATCTCGCGCGCTGTGGCGCTGAGCCTCGGCGCCGAGATCGAAGGGCAGGCCTTCTCCACGCGCGTGCTGCAGGGCCAGGCCGGCCGCAGCGCCAGCGCACAGTCGCTGGCCCTGCCGGCCAGTGGAACCCTGGCCGAGCGGCTCGACTCCATCGAGGCCATGGTGCTGCGCGAGACGCTGTTGCGGCATCGGTGGAACAAGACGCGGGCGGCGAAGGAACTCGGGCTGTCTCGCGTGGGACTGCGCGGCAAGATGTTGCGCTTCGGATTGGAAGGCTGACCATGTTCAACGTTCTCTGGCTCCAATCCGGTGGCTGCGGTGGCTGCAGCATGTCGCTGCTCTGTGCCGACACCACCGACTTCCACGGCCAGCTGCGCGATGCCGGCATCAACCTGCTGTGGCATCCCTCGCTGTCGCTGGAGAGCGGCACCGACGTGACCGCGATGCTCGAGGCCGTGTGCGACGGCGCGCTGCGGGTCGACGCGCTGTGCATCGAGGGCTCGCTGCTGCGCGGCCCGAACAACACCGGCCGATTCCACGTGCTGGCCGGCACCGGCATCCCGATGATCCATTGGGTGTCGCAACTCGCCGCCAAGGCACGCCACGTGGTGGCCGTGGGCAGCTGCGCCGCCTGGGGCGGCGTGACGGCCGGCGGCAGCAACCCGACCGACGCCTGTGGTTTGCAGTACGAAGACGACCGCAAGGGCGGCCTGCTGGGCGCCGACTTCCGCTCTGGCAGCGGCCTGCCGGTCATCAACATCGCCGGCTGCCCCACGCACCCTGGCTGGGTCATCGACAGCCTGATGGCGCTGGCCGCCGACACGCTGGCCGCCGCAGACCTCGACACGCTGGGCCGCCCGCGCTTCTACGCCGACCAGCTGGTGCACCATGGCTGCACGCGCAACGAGTACTACGAGTTCAAGGCCAGCGCCGAGAAGCCCTCGGACCTGGGCTGCATGATGGAGCACATGGGCTGCAAGGGCACGCAGGTGCACGCCGACTGCAACACCCGGCTGTGGAACGGCGAGGGCTCGTGCACCCGCGGCGGCTATGCCTGCATCGCCTGCACCGAGCCCGGCTTCCAGGAGCCCGGTCACCCCTTCCACGAGACGCCCAAGATCGCCGGCATTCCCATCGGCCTGCCCACCGACATGCCCAAGGCCTGGTTCGTGGCGCTGGCCTCGCTGTCGAAGTCGGCGACGCCGCGGCGCGTCAAGCTCAACGCCACGGCCGACCACCTGGTGGTGACGCCGGCCGCGCGCAAGACGCGGCTGAAGTAGCGCATGGCCCGCTTGCTGGTCGGCCCGTTCAACCGCGTCGAGGGTGACCTCGAAGTCACACTCGACATCGACGGCGGGCGGGTCACGTCGGCGCACGTGAATTCGCCGATGTACCGCGGCTTCGAGCAGATCCTGCAGGGCAAGAAGCCGCACGACGCGCTGGTGTTCGTGCCGCGCATCTGCGGCATCTGCTCGGTGTCGCAGTCGGTGGCCTCCGCGCGTGCGCTGGCCGACCTGGGCGGCATCGTCATGCCACCCAACGGCCAGCACGTGACCAACGTGATCCTCGCCACCGAGAACCTGGCCGACCACCTGACGCACTTCTACCTGTTCTTCATGCCCGACTTCAGCCGCGCGGTGTACGCCGCGCAACCCTGGCATGCCGAGGCCGTGCGCCGCTTCGACCCGCAGGCCGGCGAACAGGTGCGCGGTGCCATCGCTGCCCGCCAGCGCTGGTTCGAATTGCTGGGGACGCTCGCCGGCAAATGGCCACACACGCAGAGCATCGAGCCGGGCGGCTCGACGCGTGCGGTGGAACCCGCCGAGCGCACGCGCCTGCTGGCACGGGTGCGCGAGTTCCGCGGCTTCCTGGAGCGGCAGCTGTTCGCCGCGAAGCTGGAAGAGGTCGGCGCACTGGTGAGCGAGGCCGAGCTGTGGGCCTGGCATGCGCAGGACCCGTGGCGTGGCGACTTCCGGCTGTTCCTGAGCATGGTCGGTGACGTGTCGCTGGCGGCCCTCGGCCCCGGGCCTGGGCGCTACCTCAGCTACGGTGCCTATCCGCAGCCCGAAGGCGGCTTCGCGCTCGGCCGCGGCGTGTGGCATGCGGCAGAGAACGTCTTGCGCGAAGTCGATGAAAGCGCGATCCGCGAGGACGCCACCCACGCCTGGCTGGCCGATGCCGGCGGCCCGCAGCACCCACGCACCGGCCTCACCGTGCCCGACATCGACAAGCCCGGCGCCTACACCTGGAACAAGGCGCCGCGCCTGGCGGGGCGCGTGGTCGAAACGGGCGCCATCGCGCGCCAGCTCGCCTCGGCCCACCCGCTGGTGCGCGATGCCGTCGGCCGGCATGGCGGCACGGTCTACACGCGCGTGCTCGCCCGCGTGCTCGAACTCGCGCGTGTGGTGCCGATGATGGAGCAGTGGCTGCAGGCGCTGCGGCCCAACGAGGCCTACTGCGTCGAGAGCCCGCTGCCCGACGAAGGCCTGGGCGTGGGCCTGAGCGAAGCCGCGCGCGGCAGCCTGGGCCACTGGGTGATCGCACAGCGCGGCCGCATTGCCAACTACCAGATCGTGGCGCCCACCACCTGGAACTTCTCGCCACGAGACGCCGCCGGCACGCCCGGCGCGCTCGAGCAGGCGCTCGTCGACGCGCCGGTGCGCGAGGGCGAGACCACGCCCGTGGCGGTACAGCACATCGTGCGCTCCTTCGACCCGTGCATGGTCTGCACGGTGCATTGAAGGAGACATGGCCGTGCCGAACCGATCGCTGCCGACCCGCCCGCCGGAGCTGAGTGTGCTCACGAGTGAGCAAGGCGCCGGCGCGCCGCTGGCCGGCATCGACGACTCCACCTGGATGGACGTTATCCAGAAGATGGACGAGGTCTACTCGCAGCTGGTGCAGGACGAGATCGAGCTGGAGGCCAAGAACTCCGAACTGGAGCAGTCGCAGCAGTTCATCTTCAGCGTGCTGTCGGCCATGTCGGACGTGCTCGTGGTCTGCAACGAACGCGGAGCGATCGAGGAGACCAACGCAGCGCTGTGCGAATTGGTGGGCCGCAGCGACAACGAGCTGCGCGGCACCTCGCTGTTCGACCTGCTAGCCGACGAGAGCAGCATCGCGCGTGCACAAGCGGTGGTGAACAACGCCAGCCCAACGCGCCGCGGCGAGGCCGTCGAACTGAACCTGCGCGGTGCCCGTGGCGAGAGCGTGCCGGTCGATGCCAACTGCACGCCGCGCATCGCTGCGTCACAGCGGCGCGTGGGCACGGTGTTCGTGGCCCGGCCCACGGCGGAGCTGAAGCGGGCTTACCAGGACTTGCGCGCCGCACACGAGGCGCTGAAGAAGACGCAGCAGCAACTGCTGCACTCCGAGAAGATGGCCTCGCTGGGCCGCCTGGTGGCCGGCGTGGCGCACGAACTCAACAACCCGATCAGCTTCGTGCTGGGCAACGTGCATGCGCTCAGCCGCTACAGCGAACGCCTTCGCACCTACCTGGCCGCCATCCATGCGGGGCAGACGGCGGACGAGGTAGTGAGCCTGCGGGCCAAGCTGCGCATCGAGCACCTGCTGGACGACCTGCCGTCGCTGATCGAAGGCACGCTGGAAGGGGCTCAGCGCACGGCCAACATCGTTCATGGCCTGAAGCGTTTCTCGGCGGTGGACTCGGAGGAGCGCAAGCCCGTCGATCTGAACCAGGTGGTCGAACGCGCAGTGCTGTGGGTCACGAAGGGTGCCGCCCAGCCCCTCAAGCTCGACTGGCAGCCCGGCACGCCCTGCATCGTCAATGGCAGCGCCGGCCAGTTGCAGCAGGTGGTGATGAACCTGGTGCAGAACGCCCTCGACGCCGTCACGGCCGAGCCGGGCCGCGAGCCGGCGCTGGCCATCGCCATCGATGTGCGCGATGGCCAGGCCGTGCTGCGCTTGCAGGACAACGGCCCCGGCATCGCACCCGAGAACCTGTCTCGCATCTTCGACCCCTTCTTCACCACCAAGCCGGTGGGCAAGGGCACGGGCCTGGGCCTGTCGATCAGCTATGGCATCGTCGAGCAGCACGGCGGGCGGTTGTACGCGCTCAACCGTCCAGAGGGCGGCGCGGAGTTTCTTGTCGAACTGCCGCTGGCTTGACGGGGCTGCAGCGCACTCCTCGCGCTTCATGCTTCATTACACACGCGGCACGCTTCTTCACACCGCGGTGACACGCGCTTGCCACCATCGCGTGCCCTCATCTCCCATGTGCTTCATCGTGCCCCTACTCAGTACCGCGGGCAGTGCGCCGGCCTTGTCATCGCTGCCGCGCTTGAACCGAACCGCCTCGGCCCGCCAGGCCGTGGCCCCTTTCCTGGCGCTGTGCCTATCGCTGGTTGTGGCGGGCGCGTTTCAACCGGCGCACGCAGTGCAGGCCACGTCGAAGCCCGCGACCTTGACGCTGAATTTTCCTGACACCGAGTTGGATGCTGTGGCGCGCGCAATGGCCTCCATCCTCGGGCGCCAGATCGCCGTCGATCCGCGTGCAAAAGGAAAGATGACGCTGTACGCCGAGCAGCCGGTGACGCCTGCGCAGGCCTACGCGTTGTTCACTGCAGCCTTGCGCGGCCTGGGTTGCGCGATCGTTGAATCGAACGGGCTGCTCAAGGTTGTGCCCGAGGCCGATGCCAAGCTGCAGACAGGCCCGGTGACGGTGGGGCCGGCGGGGGCCCAGGGCGACCCGGTCATCACGCAGGTGATCCACATCGTTCACGAGAACGCGACCAACCTGATTGTGGTGCTGCGCCCGCTCATCAGCCCGAACAACATCATCAACGCCAACCCCGGCAACAACACGCTGGTCATCACCGACTACGCCAGCAACCTCGCGCGGCTCGGCACGATCATCAGTGCGCTGGACACACCGAGTGCCACCGATGTGGAAGTGATGCCGCTGCGGTACGCGCTCGCGTCCGACCTGGCCGTGACGGTGCAGCGCCTGAGCGAGGGCGCGGCGCAGTCGTCGACAGCGGGCACGGCGGGCGCAGCAGCGGGCGGTGCAACCGCAGCCACCGCCACGGCTGCGTCCAGCGGCAGCTCGACCTCGATCCTGGCCGACACCAAGCTCAACGCGCTGCTGGTGCGTGCGCCCAACCGGGCGCGGCTGGCCGCCATCCGCGCGTTGGTGGCGCAGCTTGACCAGGCCGGTGCCAGCGGGGCTGGCGGCAGCAGCATCCACGTGATCTACCTGCAGCATGCCGAAGCGACGCGGCTGGCCGCAGTGCTCAGGGCCGCGGTGCCGGCCTCCGACGCGGCACGCGCGGGTGGGTCGAGCGCTGGCAGCTCCGTGGGCGGCGGCTCGGCGGTCTCATCGAATCTCGGCAGCGCCAGCAGCAGTGGTGCGGGCAGCGGGCAGGCGACGGCATCGGTGTCCGGCGCCGCGCAGCCGTCGACGGGCGGCTACATCCAGGCCGACCCGGCCAGCAACTCGCTGATCATCACGGCGCCGGATGCGCTGTTCCGCGACCTGCGCGCGATCGTCGACCAGCTCGACACACGGCGTGCGCAGCTCTACGTCGAGTCGCTCGTGGTCGAGGTCGACGCCAGCAAGTCGCTCGACGTGGGCCTGCAGTGGAAGCAGATCTTCAACATCAGCAGCTCCACCGAACTCACGCTCGGCACGGTGGCCACGGCGCTGGAGACGATGACGGGCACCAACATCCTGTCCACCGCCAACATCGTGACGCTCGACAACGAAGAGGCGAAGATCGTGGTGGGCCAGAACGTGCCCTTCGTGACAGGCTCCTACACCAGCACGAGCAGCAGTTCGACCAGCCCGTTCCAGACCATCGAGCGCAAGGACGTGGGCCTCACGCTGCGCATCCGGCCGCAGATCGGCAAGAACGGCGCCATCCGCATGACGATCCAGCAGGAGTCGTCGTCGGTCGACAGCATCAGCACGAGTTCGGGGCCGACCACCAACAAGCGCTCGATCGAGTCCACCGTGATGGTCAACGACGGCAAGATCATCGTGCTCGGCGGCCTGATCGAAAACAAGTACGCGAGCGAAGCGAACCAGATTCCGTGGCTCGGCCAGCTGCCCTACATCGGAGGCCTGTTTCGCAGCCTGCAGCGCGAACGCAAGAAGACCAATCTGGTGGTGTTCTTGCGGCCGCTCGTGATGCGCGACGAAGCGGCGGCGGACGAACTCTCGCTCGACCGCTACGACTACATCCGTGCACGCCAGCGCGAGTTGCCGCGTGATGTGCGCCAGGTGCTCCCGGAGAACGACACGCCGCAGCTGCCGCCGCGGCTGTCACCCTTGAGCGAACGGGAGGGCAGCGCCGAGTCGGTGGTCGTTCAGCCGGTTAGCGCGCTGTTGATCCAGCAGACCGGTCAGGCTGCGCTTGAACTCAGGCGAACGTAGTGGTTGTCGAACTCGGTCTGCTCGACCAGCCGAAAGCCATGGCGCGCGTAGAAGCGATTGGAATCGCTTTCGCGCAGCGCACCCACCCGGATGGCGAGCCCTTTGGCGGTTGCCTGCTCGATGACATCGGCGAGAACCGCGGCACCGATGCCCAGGCCTTGGCTCGTCGGATGGATGTAGAGGTGGTCTAGAAGCAGGCAATCGGCCTGGGGCTTGACCACCACGAACCCGGCTCTTCGTCCCTCGACTTCGATGTGGCGTGTGTGCTCAGGCGAGAAGCCCGACAGGAACCGCTCGCGTGCACGAAGCGGGTTGAACCGGCCGATGCGCTCCAGGCTGTCTCGCATCGCTTCGATGCGGAGTTGCACGAGCGCTTCGGCGTCGTTCGCCTCCGCCGGCGTCAACGACACCGTCACCTGGCGAGAAGGCTTCGCCGTGCCGCTCACGTGGGGTCCTTGTCGAATGCCACCGTGCCCGGCGGCAACTGGACCCACGGGTGCCTGCGGCAGTCGTAGATGGAAAGCTTCGGTGCCGGGAAGCTCGGGTCTGCGAATGCGCCCACGGCCACGCCCACGCCGCCTGATTCCCCCTCTTCGGTGTGGAAGAGGTTGGTGCCGCAGACGGGGCAGAACCGGAAGATGAACCTCGCGCCCTGGTCCCCGGTGCGGATGTATTCGGTGGCAGTGCCCGTGACCTTGTAGGGCGCGGCAAAGCTGGCCAGCGCCGCGAACACGCTGCCGGTTCTCTGCTGGCAGGCGAGGCAGTGGCAGATGCCGACGCCGCGCGGTTCGCCCTGCACTTCAATGCGCAGCTGGCCGCAGGTGCAAGAGGCGGTGCGTGTGCTCATGGCCTATCGAAGTTTTTCAAGTGCGCCGCTTTGCTTCAGGTCCGCGAGCACCGTCTCGGCGAAGGTGCCGGTGTAGAAAGAATCGAAACTCGCGGCGGTGCGCGGGAAGCGGTACGCACGCGCAAACTCGCCGACGGTATTGACGCTCGTGCCGCTGGCGCCGGGCTGGCGGTCGCCTTTGGGTTCGAGGCGCATCACCGCGACATCGAAGCGGAAGTACTTTCCGGCGCTGTCTTCGTCGACCGTGTGAGACACCTGTAGCAGACGATTGCATCGGTTCTGTGCAAGCGCCGCGAGCACGACCTGTTGGTTGCTGGCGGCGTCCACGGTGGGCACGAGCAGTTTGACGGTCTTGTATTGGCCGAGCACCAGCCGGTCATGAAGCTCGGTGGTCACCGAGGCATTCACCTTGTCCCAGAAGGCGGCAATCTTCGGGTCGTCGAACTTGCTGCCGATGGCACCACCAGCGACCACCGCACAGCCGGTGGCTGCCGTGAGGTAGGCCGTCGTGTTGCCCTTTTCCGGGCTTGGTGCGGCGGCTGGCCCACCGGTGGGCGTTGAGCAGGCCGTGAGGAAGGCGAGGAGGGCCGAGAGGGCGGGAAGGGCGTAGAAGGTCGCTGCACGCATGGTTCGATTCGGAAGTTTCTTGGCGGCTGAAGACCCGAAAGGTTACGCCTCGGCGATGCCCGCAATGGAGACCTTGAGACCCGGGATGCGCGCAGGCAGCTTGGCGCCCTGTCGCGCTGGGGGGTTGGCAGGGAACCAGCGGAGCCATTCCTCGTTCATGCCGGCGAAATCGTCTTCGTCCGCCAGCACGACGGTGACGCTGACGAGCTTGTCCAGCGAGCTGCCCGCCTCTTCGAGGATGGCCTGGATGTTGGTCAGGCACTGCCGGGTCTGCTCTTGAATGGTCGTGCCCTTGATGGCTCCGGTGGCCGGGTCCGCGGGAGCGGTGCCGGAGACGAACACCAGGCCAGCGGCTTTGACCGCTTGGCTGTACGCAGGTGGCGGCTTGGCCGCCTTGGACGTGAAGACGATTTGACGGGCCATGTTGATTCCTTGGAATGTTGGCGAGGTGAATCGAATGAGGTCACAGCCACTCAGGGCGGCAACGGCCAATCGCGTGGCGCGTGCTCATCGCACTTCTTGCATGCCAGCGTGCGCCCGAGTGTGGCCTGCCGCCCTTCAGGTGTCGTCACCCAGGGGCGGTTGGTCCAGGGTGGGTTGTGGCGAACGTGCTGGTTGTGACCGCACTCCAGCTCGGCGACCCAATCCTGCTGGTCGTCCAGGTGAAAGCCGACGATGCGCTGATTCATTGGGTCAGGTCCTGACGTTGCTCACGTCATGCGCGCGCATCTGGCGTGCCGAGCACGCCGCCTCAGGCCAGTGTTCGTGCAGCACTCTGCTACCTGCGCTGTGCATGCAGTGCCTTTGCCGCTTGCTCCCAATTCGCACCATCGAACTGACGCAATGGGATGGAAGAAAGGTCCACGCCATCGATGCAACGAATGTTGACCGCCCACCGGCTCGGGTCAAGGCGTGGCCTGCAGAAGGGATGAACGCCACAGACCCGGCAAGCGTAGTGCTTGGCCGTCATCGTGTTGAACTGGTACAGCGTCAGTTCACTCTCTCCTGCGGTGATGCGAAAGCTCCCGTCTGAAGCGCCGTGCCACAGAGCCCCCACGCGCCGGCACAGAGAGCAGCTGCACGCCATGACGTAGTCCAGCGTTGCGTCGAGCTCAAAGGCAACTCGGCCGCAGTGACAGGAGCCTTGGTGGGTGAGTCGTGTACTCATTGGTGCCTGCCAGACCGTGAGAATTTCCGGCCAACATTCAGCATGGTTGCGTTCCGGGGGCTACTTGCCCTTGATCTCTACCGTCGCCTTGAGAGTAAGCGGTACGCCGTTGCGTAGGGAGTAAACCCCTATGACCGAACGAGCGTGCAAGCCTGAAGGGCCAAAGATCTCCGCCAGAAGATCGGATGCACCATCCAAGACTCTCGCGTGATCTTCGAACTCTGAAGTGGTACAGAGCGAACCATGAAGTTCAACTACTTGAGCAACCTTGTCCAAAGAACCAATCGCACTCTTCATCGTGGCAAGCAGGTCGATGCACGCAGAGCGCGCAAACGCATAGCCTTCAGCCGTTGAATATTCGCTTCCCAGGCGCCCTTTGGGCATCTTGCCGTCGATCGGAAGCGGGGCCTTGCCCGACAGATAAAGCAAATTTCCTGATTGAACGGCCGTCGCGTAGTTTCCGGCTGGGCCGCTTCCGGTCGGAAGTTGTATGCCAAGGTCCTTGATTCGTTGATCTGCATTCATGTCGTGCTACTCCTGCTGCGGCACTCTTTAGGCGCCCGCTCGCGCCAGGCCCAAACGATTATTCATGGCAACGTCTCATGGACGCCTGGCCTTGATTCTGATCCTCATGAGGGCGTTCACCCAATCGAAGGTTAGGCCCGCGCATTCCGCTCRAGCTCCGGCATGAACGGAATGTCGGTGCTTTCGATGTCGAGACCCATTGTGAGAGCAAGGTCGTGACCTGGCAGTGGACCCCCGGCCAGTCCAGCGGATCAAGGTCCGCCTCGTCTCCTAGACCGAGTGCGTGGCTGGGTCATTCGGATGTGAAGACAACGGTGATCTATACCCCTGTGCTTAACCGCTCGGGCTCGGCATCGGAGCCCGCTCGATCACATCTGACCGAAGGAACCTCGCTGTGCTTCAGGGTTCGAAGTGAACGTGCAAGCCTCTCTTTTCTCCGACCTGCCTTCGGCCTTGCCTGAAGGCTGCGTGTACGCCACCGAGTTCATCAGCCGCGACGAAGAGGCTCGCCTGCTGGCGTTCATCGCGGACCTGCCGTTGCAGCAGGCGCAATACAAGCAGTACACCGCTCGTCGCCGGGTCGTGAGCTATGGCGGTGTGTTCGACTACGACGCGTTGACGCTGAAGCCGGCCGGTGCCTTGCCGCATGAGTTGGAGTGGCTACGCGACCGCGCGGCGACCTGGCTTGGTGTGTCACCCGACGACATCACGCATGCGCTTGTTGCCGAATACCAGCCCGGCACGCCGCTCGGCTGGCACCGCGATGTGCCGGAGTTCGAATGCGTGGTTGGGATCTCGCTCGGCACATCGGCGCGGTTGCGCTTTCGCCCTTATCCGCCTGACAAGCCGCAGCGCAAGGACATCGTCACGCTCGAGGTCCAGCCGCGGTCGGTCTACCAGCTGACGGGGCCGGCGCGCTGGGCCTGGCAGCACAGCGTGCCGGAGGTCGAGACGCTGCGGTACTCCATCACCTTTCGCACGCCGCGCGGCGTGATGCCGCGGTAGCTATCTGCCTACTGAAGCACAAACTCGCGCAGCCGTGCGAAGGCCGCGTCGGGTTCGTCGCGCCAGGCACCGTGACCGGAGTTGGCAAAGCTTGCGAACTGCACCCACTGCGCCGGCAGCGCCGCGGCGATGTCTCGCGCGTCGTCCAGCGGGCAGACGGGGTCGAGCTCGCCTGCCATCACCAGCACCGGGCATTGGGCGCGGCTCAGGCCAGGCAGCAGGTTCATGGTTTGCTGTTCGCCGCTCGCCGAGGTGAAGAGGATGTCGGTGTTGAACACGATGCGGCGCGACGCATCGTCGTTCGTCGGCGACACGGTGTTGTAGTGCTGCTTGCAGACGCGTTCGTACTCGGCCCAGGTGGTCTCGTTGGGCTGGGTCCAGAAGCGCTCGGCCACGTCTCGCGCCTCACGGCCGCCGAGCTGCTCGAACATCGCCAGCTTGCGCGGCAGGCCCATGTGGGGCGAGGTGCTCGACAGCACGATCTTGGCCGCATGGGCCGGGTGGCGCTCGATGTAGCGCTGCGCAACGAAGCCACCGAACGACTGGCCGAGCACGATGGGCTTGACGATGCCCAGCGCGTCGCACAGCCGCACCACGTCGTCGGCGAAGGTGTCGAGCGTCCACTCGGCAGCGGGGCGGCGGTCGCTGCGGCCGTGGCCGCGGTGGTCGTAGTAGACGATCTGGGCAATGTCGGCCAGGCGCGAGAACGCGGGCTTGAACCCCGAGTGGTCGTAACCCGGGCCGCCATGCAGCAGCACGAGCGTGGGCTTCTCGCGCATCACCGGCCCATCTGGAACGAGTGACGGCCCCTGGATGTCGACGAAGAGACGAACCCCGGGGGCAATGGTGACGTGCATGGGCGGTGGCGAGGGGGCGTGGAGGTGGGGCCGATTGTGGCGCCACCTCGTTCGCGCTGGCGTCGACCGCCCGGGCTTTACGTTGTCACTGCGGCGAGTGCTCCTCGCAGGCGGATGCGGAGCGCGTTCATGGGACGAGCTGCCTCGCAGTGGCACTCATGCCGTCAAGCCTTCCGCACGCAACGCAGCCTGCACCGCGGGCCGGCTGGCCACACGACCAGAGTGCTCCGCGAGCACGGGCCAGTCGGCCAGGTTCATGCCGAAGAACCGCGTCCAGCCCAGCACGGCGAAGAGGTAGCCGTCGGCAACGCTGAACTGCTCCCCGAGCGCAAAGCGCTTGCCCTGGATTTGCTGGCTCACCCAGTCAAGACGTGCGCGCAGCTTGCGGACCACGGTGTCGCGCGTGCTGGCATGCAGGGCCGGGTTGAACAGCAGGCCGAAGTTCTGGTGCAGCTCGGAGTTGATGAAGCCGAGCCACTCCTGCAGCCGTGTGCGCTCGAAGCTGCCTGCTGCGGGTGCCAGCTGTGCAGCCGGCGCGCGGTCGGCGATGTACTGGACGATGGCCGGCCCTTCGGAGAGCTGCTGCCCGTCATCGAGCACGAGGATGGGCACGTAGCCGCGTGGGTTGATGGTGAGGAAGTCGGTGCCGTCTTCGAGCCGGCGGGTGGCGGGGTCGACCTTGATCAGTTCCACCTCAAGGCCCGCTTCACGCAGGGCAATGTGAGGGGACAGCGAGCAGGCGCCGGGAGAGTAGTAGAGCTTCATGATGATGTTGGGTGATGTGGGTTGTGAAACAAGCTTCGATAGGGGTGTCTGCGAAGGCGACCATTTCGACAGGTCACATGGCGCGGGTCTTGAACATTTGCGACGACTCAGCGCAGGTGGGCGTTTGCCGCCAGCCACCGCGCGACGCGCGGCCGCACGAACACCATCGCTGCTGCAATGCTCATCGCCAGCAGCGCGAGGTAGAGCGCCATGAAGTCGACCAGGGACATGGCTGGCGCAATGACGCGCGACACGCCCATGAACGAGGCATACAGCCAGCTTGCACTGCTGGTGGCGCCGAGCACCACGGGCAGCACGGCGGTTGCTTCGCGCCCTTCTTGGGCGTCTCGCAGCATCGGGAAGGCCAGCGTGTGCAGCCCGAAGCCGTTGGCCGTGAGTGCCGACACGACCAAGAGCTTGGCCATCGGTTTGGGGCTCGCTAGCAGCCGCTGCAGATCCAGGCCGACGTCGAACAGCAGCAGCGCAATGCCGCTGAGCCACAGCACCGCCAGCGCGATGCTCAGCGTGTGCGCCGTGCGGCTCAGCCGCTGCAGGTCGATGCGGCGCTCGCGCAGCAGCGCCAGGTCTTCACGCGCGACGGTCGAGAACGCCACCGCGAACGCGAGGGCGTGCAGGTAGAGCACGCCCTGATGAAGCAAGGTGAGGGTGTCCATGAGTCGCCTCCAGTGGCGCCGCGTCGCCCGTCGGATCGGGGTCGACGCGGCAGGCCTTCTTTCTTACTTGCACATGGAGATGCCACCGATGTAGGGCAGCGTCTTCGGGTTGGCTTCCAGCTTGCCGACCAGGCCGTCGGCTTCCTGGTTCGGGCCCGACGCGAAGTACATGTGGTTGGCTTCGCCGAGGCTGGCGCCGTTGCCGAACTGCAGGCCCCACAAGCCGTCGACCACGACACGCTTGCCGTGGTCGTCGCGCACGTAGTCGAGTGCGACCTTGTAGCGCGGGTGGAAGGCGACGATGGTGCCGTCGCCGAAGTTGCCGACCAGCAGGCAGCCGGAGTAGAGGCCGTAGTTCTTCGGCGCGATGGCCACGCCCCACGGGTAGTTCAGGTAGCCGCGGCCGGCCCACTTGGCGATGAGCTTGCCCTGGGTGTCGAACTCGGCGAGGCGGCCTTCTGCAGGAGGCGGCTTCGTGGGGTCGGGTGCCACGTGCCGGCCGTAGGTGGCGAACACACTCTGGCCCAGGGTCTGCACGTTGAAGGCCTCGAAACCACCGGGTTTCGGCTGGCCGGCAGGTTGGTAAGGGTTCTTCAATGGCGCCTGCTCGACGAAGCTGCCGTCGAAGACGCGCAGCGCGGCGTCGGCACCGAAGTCGGCCACCAGCATGCGACTGGCGTCGGGCGTCACGGTCACGCCCAGGTAGTTCGCGTGCTTGGCGCTGCCGTCGACCACGACCTTGGAATCGGCCGGCCGATCGAAGCCGCCTTCAGGCCGGGCGCGCTCGGTCCATGCGGTGACGGTGCCACTTGCGTTGGCAAAGAAGAACTTGGTCGCGTTGGTGATCGCGCCGTTCTCATGCGGCTGGGTGATGACGAAGTTGGAGCCCGGGTTGAACGCGGTGCCGGTGGCCGGGCCGAGCGTGTCGACGACCTTCAGGTCATCCTGAAACAGCGGGGTGCCGCCCACATCGCCCACGTACTGCAGCGACTTGCCGCTGCCCGCCGAGGCAAACCAGAAGTGGCCGCCCAGACCGGCCGGGCGGATGGCGATGCCCCATGGGTTCTTCAGGTCGGGGTCGACGATCAGCGCGCCGAACTCGGGCTTGTTGGCGATGAGGTTGGTCTGCTTCACGCCGGGAAACCAGCCGAGCGACTGGGCGGCTGTTTCACCACCGCCGGGGCCATTGACCGGCTGGTCGCCGGCGGGTGGGATGTTGACCGCGCGCAGCTGTGTTTCAACCTCAGCGCGAACCTGCGCCACCTGTTCCAGCGTGGCGGCGTCGGCATCGTCGTTGTCGGCAACGGCGGTGGGTGGCGCGGCGGCGGCCGGGTCATCGGAGCCACCGCCGCAGGCAGCGAGCAGTGCGGCGGCAGCGGCCACCGCGGTGAGGGTACGGAGTGCAAAGGGAAGGTGATGCATGTCGGCCTCGATCAAGCAAAGAGTGAAGGAGCACCCAGTGTCTTGATGCGAGAAGCGGCGGTCTTGGACATCTGCGACATGCTGCAGACAAGCCGTCGACATGCGAACGCACTGCGACAATCGCGGCCATGTCAGACGAAAGCCAGATCGAGATCCCACCGTCGTTCATCGCGCTGTTCGTCGAGCCGGGACGCATCAAGCCGAACGCATCCCGCGCAGAGATACAGCAGCGCTACGAGTTCTGTGAAGACCTCGCGAGCATGCTGACCGAGACGGCGCAGAGCCGCTTGTGGGAGCTGGGCATCACCGAGAGCGATGTGCTGGCGCGCATTCGCGGCGGGCTGCTCGCCGGAGAGGCGGGCGTGAATGCCGCCGAGGCTGAGTGGGTCACCCGGCGGCTGGCCGAGTTGCTGGGTTGGGCCATCCCGACCCAACCCGATTCATCAGACTAAGCGATCAAGCCGCTTCGCTTTGAGCGATGCCGGCGATGGCCCAGTCGCTGTGGCCGTCGGTCGGCTTGACCAGGTGCCACACCTCGTCGAAGGTGGTGGTGGGGCCGTCGGTCTCTTCACGGATCAAGCCGTGGAAGCGCACGCTGACGATCTGGCGGTCGGCTTCTTGCGCGAAGTCGAGCACCTGTGCATTGAGCTGCACCACGTCGGTCTGCTGGCCTGAGACCTTGCGGTCTTGCAGCTCGAGCCGGAAGGTGGCGAACATCTCAGGTGTAGCGAACTGGCGCAGGTCTTCCAGGTTGCCGGCGTCATTGGCTGCCTGCATGCGGATGAAGATCAGCTTGGCGATGCGTTCGAAAGCCGGCGCGTCGAAGCCCGCTGGCAGGTTGCTCACGGGAGCTGCCGCGAAGCTCGGTTCGGTGGGGTTCTGGATCCCGGCGCCCGAGCCGAAAGCCGGTGCATTGCCCAGCGGGCCGGCGCCTGCCAGCTGCATGGGCTGGTTGCGCGCGGCGGCGCCCGGCCCGAAGCGGGCCAGCAAGAAACGAATCAGGAAAAAGGCGGCTGCGGCCATCAACACCATCGTGAGGATGTTGCCCATGCCTTCGCCCATGCCGAAATGGCTCATCAGCGCAGCGATGCCCAGGCCGGCGGCAATGCCGGCGATCGGACCCATCCACGAGCGCTTGGGCGCGGCGGCAGCTGCGGGTGCCGCGGCCGGAGCGGTGGCACCCGGGGTGGCAGCAGGCTTGGCCGGAAGCGGCTGCGCCGGCTGAGGGGGCGGTGTTTGGCGCTTCATGCCCGAGGTGGTGCCGCCGCCCAGGCGCTTGGCCTCGACTTGCGTGGCGACGAAGCCCAGGCTCAGACCAGCAACGAGCAGGCTCAGCAGAATGCGTTTCATGCGGTTTCTCGGGAATGGTGGGAACACCCCACCTTACGTGGAAGAAGTATGAGGCCAAGCTGAACGAATTCAAGAGAGGGCTTGCCTGCGGTCGATCGGCTATCGTCCCCGACCATGCCACGCTTTGCCGCCAACCTGGGTTTCATGTACGGGGAAAACCCGTTCCTCGATCGCTTTGAGGCCGCTGCGCGGGATGGGTTCCGCGCCGTGGAGTTTCTGTTCCCCTACGAGCACGCGCCGCAGCTGGTCGCGAGCCTGCTGAAAGCACATGGCCTACAACAGGTGCTGTTCAACGTGCCGCCGGGCGACTGGGCGGCGGGGGAGCGTGGCCTGGCCTGCGTGCCGGGGCGCGAAGAGACGTTCAAGAGCGCAGTGCGGCAAGCGCTCGACTACGCACACGTGCTGGCCTGCCCACGCCTGCATGTGATGGCGGGCATCGCCTCGCCAAGAGCCGATCGCAGTGCGCTGCGGGCCACGTACCTGCACAACCTGGCATGGGCCGCGCAGCAGGCGGCCGATGTGGGCGTCGACCTGTTGATCGAGCCCATCAACCTTCGCGACATGCCGGGCTACTTTCTCAACCGGCAAGACGAGGCGCACGCAGTCGTGACCGAGATAGGCGCTGCCAACCTCAAGGTGCAGATGGACCTGTACCACTGCCAGATCGTCGAAGGTGACGTTGCGATGAAGCTGCGGCAGTACCTGCCGACCGGCCGCGTGGGCCACATCCAGGTGGCTGGTGTGCCCGAGCGGCACGAGCCCGATGGCGGCGAGCTGAACTACCCCTACCTCTTCGAGTTGATCGACTCGCTGGACTACACCGGCCACATCGGCTGTGAGTACCGGCCGCGCGGCGGCACGTCGGCGGGCCTGGGCTGGCTGGCGAAGCTCAGGGGTTAGACACCCCCGCCGCCACGTGCCCCGATGGCACATGCAGCAAGGCGTTCTCGACGTGGCCGGTCTGGTCGTCGAAGAAGAAATCGGGCTCGAACTCGCGCAGGAAGGCGCCCTTGGGCAGGCCGCCGAGGAACATGGCTTCGTCGATCTCGATGTCCCACTCCATCAGCGTGCGGATGGCCCGCTCATGCGCTGGCGCGCTGCGTGCAGTGACGAGCGCGGTGCGCAGCCGCATCGCAGGCGACTCCTGGTTTTGCAGCGTCTTCAGCGCCTCCAGCAGCGGCTTGAAGGGGCCGGCTGCGAGTGGCAGTGCGGCGCGGTCGAGTTCGTGGGCCTGGAAGGCGTCGAGCCCCGCAAGCTGGAACACGCGCTCGGCTTCGTCGGAGAAGAGCACGGCGTCGCCGTCGAAGGCGATGCGCACCTCGTTCGGGTGCGCGTCGGACGCACGCGCCGAATGCGGGTAAACGCGGGCAGCGGGCACACCAGCGTGAAGCGCCGAGCGCACGTCAGGTTCATTGGTCGACAGGAAAAGGTGCGCGTTCAGCGGCTTGAGGTAGCGCCACGGCGACTCGCCGCGTGTGAACACACCGCGCTGGATCGGCAGGCCGTAGTGCTTGGCCGAGCGGAACACCCGCATGCCGGAGACCGGGTCGTTGCGCGACAGGATCACCACCTCGACGGCAGGCGATTTGGCGTTGAAGGCCAGCAGCTTGTTGACCAGCGAAAAGGCCACGCCCGGCTTGGCGGGCTCGGCCACACGCTGCAGCTGCAGCTGCATGTAGGCGCGGTCGTCGCCGGCCTCGAAGAGGCGGTTCTCTTCTTCGAAGTCGAACAAGGCACGCGAGGAGATGGCCACGACCAGTTGGCCGGCAAGGGTGACAGGCATGCGGCAGATGATAAGAGCCGCTGTGAAACAAACGAAACACGCCGAGGCTGGACTCGAAACGGCACCGATACCGGGCAGCGCGACAGTGGCGAGATAGGCAGAAGCAACCCCGCGCTGCCCGATCCCGGAGCCTTTCATGACCGAGCTTGTCACCCTCACGCTGCAACGCATCTTCGCCCGCCAGGCATCGACGTCTGGCCGATCGGCCCGCTCTGGCCGTCGAGCCGCAGCGGGCTCGCGTGACGTGCGCCAGCACCGCCCCGACTTCGCCGAGACCCGCCCGCTGGTGTTTCGCAGCGAAGCCTTCGCCGAAGACCTGGCGCTGACCCACGGTGCCGCTTGATCGTGGGACGGTTGTCGACGATGTGGCGGGTGTGGCTGTGAACGCCGTCGCTTCGCATCCGCAGTCCGGCTCGCCTTCGCGCGATTGGCTCAGCGCCGTGCTGAGCCGCGCGGACCGGGCACGCTGCGCTCCGTCGGCAGACCGATATGATCCGCTCCAGCCAACACTGCACACGGGAGCGCAAGCCATGCCACAGGGCGACGCCAGCACCGGCATCACCGTTCTGGTGGTGGACGATGAACCCGAGCTGCGCTCACTGCTGAGCGAGTACTTCGGCCGCCACGGTTTTGCAGTCCGCACCGCGCCCGACGCGCTGGCGGCGCGCGCAGCCATCGCCGAATCCCTGCCTGACCTGGCCATCCTCGACATCAACATGCCCGGCGAAAACGGCTTGTCGCTCGCGCGCTGGCTGCGCGACGCCCACCCGCGCGTCGGCCTGATGATGCTCACCACCGCCGGCGAGTCGGTCGACCGTGTGGTCGGCCTCGAGCTGGGTGCCGACGACTACATCCCCAAGCCCTTCGAGATGCGCGAGCTGCTGGCGCGAGCGCGCGCCGTGCTGCGGCGGCTGAAGGCGTCGCAACCTGCCGCGGCGGCGCAGGCGGTCGAATCCCGGCGCGTGCAGTTCGGCGTCTGCCAGCTCGACTTGGACGAACGCCGCCTGTTCGGTGTCGACAGCAACGAGATCGAGATCAGCGCCGCCGAGTTCGACCTGCTGGCGCTCTTCGCCCGCAACCCCAACCGCCCACTCAACCGCGACCAGATCATGGAGCAGGCGCACAACCGCGGCTGGGACGTGTTCGACCGCTCCATCGACCTGCGCGTGATGCGGCTGCGCCGCAAGATAGAAACCAACCCCGACAAGCCCGAGGTGCTGAAGACCGTGCGCAACGTGGGTTATGTGTTCGTGCCCGCCACGCCTGTAGCGACGTGACGGGCACCCGATGAAAAGTCTGGAGCGCGAATTCGTCTGGACCGGCCCTGCGCAGTGGGGCAAAGACAAATCGCCTCTGCCGGCGCTTGCGCCCGAGTTGATGAGCGCGCTGCTCGACAACATCACCGCCCGCGTGGCGGTGGTGGGGCGCGACCACTGCTTCATCTACGCGAACCGCGAGGCGCTTGAGTTCTACGGCCGCCCAGCCGAGCAGGTGATCGGCAAGCACCTGTCGACCGTGCTCGGCGAGGCCACGTATGCCGGTTACCTGCCGTGGGCAGAGCGCCTGTTCGCCGGCGACACGCTGCGCTGGCAGGGCTGGGTCGAGTACCCGCACCGCGGGCGCCGCTTCCTGCAGGAAACCATGGTGCCGTTTGCGCCCGCCGGTGCCGAGGTGCAAGGCATCGTGGTGTTCGGCCGCGACCACACCGAGCTCAAGATGCGCGAGGAGCAGCTCGCCGAACAGCTGGGCCAATTGCAGGCGAGCGAGGCGTTGAAGGCGGCGATCGTCGACCACGCTTTGGCAGCGCTCATCTCGACCGATGGCCACGGCGTGATCGTCGAATTCAACCCGGCGGCGGAGGCCATGTTCGGCCGCAAGCGCGCCGAGGTGGTGGGCCGGCCGGTGAGCGAAGTCATCATGCCCGAGCGTTACCGCGCACCGCATGAAGCCGGCATTCGCCGCCTGGAAACCGGCGGCGAGGGCCGCGTGCTCGGCAAGCGCATGGAGCTGCATGCGCTGCGGGCCGACGGCACCGAATTCCCGATCGAGATGGTGCTGTGGCGCACGAACGTCGGTGGCACGGCCTACTACACCGCGTCGCTCGTCGACGTGACCGAGCGCTCCAACGCCACACAGCAGATCGAGCGCCAGCGCGACGCGCTGCGCCAGAGCGAAAAGCTCTCGGCCATGGGCAGCCTGCTGGCCGGCGTGGCGCACGAGTTGAACAACCCGCTGGCGATCGTGATGGGCCGCGCCAGCCTGCTCGAAGAGAAGTGCAACGACCCCGACCTGCGCGGCGATGTGCAGCGCATCCGCGAAGCGGCCGAGCGCTGCGGGCGCATCGTGCGCACCTTCCTCAACATGGCGCGCAGCAAGCCCGCCACGCGCGAAAGCGTGTCGCTCAACGACCTGACGCGCGCCGCGGCCGAGATGCTGAGCTACAGCTACCGCAGCCACGGAGTCGAGATGCGGCTGCAGTTGATCGACGGCCTGCCGAGCGTGAAGGCCGACGGCGACCAGATCGGCCAGATCGTGCTCAACCTGCTGGTGAATGCGCAGCAGGCGCTGTCCGCCACCACGGGTGAGCGCCGCGTGCACATCGAAACCGGTGTCGAGGTGCGGCGCGAGAACCGTGAGCCGCGCGTGTGGCTGCGTGTGTCCGACAACGGGCCGGGCGTGTTGCCCGAGTTGCGCGACAAGCTGTTCGAGCCTTTCTTCACCACCAAGCCCGAAGGCATCGGCACCGGCCTGGGCCTGGCTGTGTCACGCTCGCTGGCGCGCGACCACGGCGGCGACCTGACGCTGGAGCCCACGGCCTACGAAGGCGGCGCGACCTTCCGGCTCAACCTGCCGATCAGCGGTGAACGTGTGCAGGATTCGGAGCCGATGCCGCTGCACGGTGCCGAGGCCTTGCCGCAATCGCGCGTGCTGGTCGTCGACGACGAACTCGAGATCGCCGGCCTGATGCGCGACATGCTGGAAGGCGCGGGCTACGAAGTGGCGACGGCCGAATCGGGCGCCGTGGCACTCGCGTTGCTGGAGACGGCGCGCTTCGATGCCATCGTTTCCGACCTGCGCATGCCCGACATGGACGGCGCCACGCTGTGGCGCGAAGTCTCGCAGAAGTACCCGACCCTCGCGCGGCGCATGCTGTTCGTCACCGGCGACACCTTGTCTCCGGGTGCGAGCGAGTTCTTGCGCAAAGCGCATTGCATCGGGCTCGACAAGCCCTTCTCCAAGAGCGACCTGCTGGCGGCCGTGGCAAAGCTCGTCGTCTGAGCTTGCACGGCCGCAGTCGCCTCAGGCTGCGCGGGCCGACGAGACGCCTTGCGCCGCATCCATCATCGTGTGGCTGACCACGCGGTAGAGCGCTACCCACGCGGCGTGCACGTCGTCGGTGTAGGCGGCACCCAGGCCTTGCCCCAGCGTCTTCAGCAGCGCACCACCGACGGTGGTGTAGTGCTCGTCGCGCACGCCGTAGTTCACGTGGCGCGCACCCAGCTTGCGCAGCACCGGGATCAGGTTGTCGGGCTGGTCGAGCAGGTCGACGGCGGCGCCGATCATCGTCATCAGGCGGTCGCCCTGCTGATGCATGTTGCCTTCGAACAGCTTGCGCAGGCTCGGGTCGGCGGTGAAAAGGTTCTCGTAGAACAAGGCTGCGGCTTGGGGCGCAATCGGTTCGATCAGCGCGAAGCTGCGGCGCACGTGTCCGATCTGGACAGGGGTCATGGTGAAAAGGCTCCGGGTATCAGGAGCCCACAGCATCGCGCCGGCCCGATTCACCGGTGTTTCGCCGGTGCGGGCACTTCGTTTCGTTGGTTGCGTTGGCGGCGGTTTACTGCACGAAGCCGATGCTCGACTTCTTGAACCCGGCCTCGGGGAGGTCGCAAGGTTCGATGCGGTCGCGGCGAGCCAGCTTGGCATTGCCGAAGGCCGTCATCCAGGCGCGGCGCATCTCGCGCGGGGCCATCTCGCTCATGCAGTCAAGCACGTCGTTGCCGGGCTCTGGCGCGAAGCGGCTGCCCCAGTCGTGGTCGGCGCGGATGCTGCGGTAGAGCTTGGCGGCGATGTGCCGTGCGGCGTCGCGGTCGGGTGCCAGCACCTCATACACGTTCATCCGGTTGAGGATGGGTTCGGGGATGCTGCGGCCGTCGTTGGCGGTGGCGACCCAGATCACCTGGCTCGCGTCGATGGGCACTTCGGCAAATTCGTCGGTAAAACTGCCTGCGGTGTCGTGTTCCAGCAGGCTGTACAGCGCGCCGAGCGGGTCATAGGCGTGCTCGCCACCGGCCTTGTCGATCTCGTCGACCACCATCACCGGGTTGGCGTACTGGCCGTCGACCAGGGTCTCGAAGACTTTGCCGGGGCGCGCGCCTTTCCACTGGCTCGAGGCGCCGGAGAGCACCCAGCCGGCCGTCAGCGAACTCATCGAGATGAAGCCCATGCCGGTGCCCAGCAGCATCGAGAGCTCGCGGGCGAAATGCGTCTTGCCGACGCCCGGCGGGCCGAGCAGCAGCAGGGGCGTGATCTCGAGTGCGTCGCGGCTGTCTTCACAGAGCGCGATCTGGCGCTTCACGTCGTCGAGCACGTCCGAGAAGTTGGGCAGGTCGTCGTAGAGGTGGTCCATGGCCGGCAGGCCGGAAGGCTTGACCTGGAAGCGCTCGGGGCCCTTCTCGATCATGCGCTCGTAGGTGGAGCGCAGGCCTTCGTGCTCCTTGTCGGGAAGCTTGTCGAGCTTGCGGCCGACATCGTCGACGCGGTAGAGGCTGCGCATGCGAGCAATTGGAATGCTGCCGCGATGTGTGCCCGAAGACACGGTGACCAAGCCCTTGGATGCGCTCATGTGACCTCCAGAAAACGCAGACCGCGGATTCATTGAAGCAAACAACGCGGCTGCGCAGCCATCGATAACAACCCGAAATGCCACCCACTTTGCAATCGAAGGGCATGCACGACCCATGCCAATCACGACAATGTCGAGCAACGCAGGCATCGATCAAGCAACGCCAGCGGAGCCGGCTTCGCCGGTCCGCCAGGCGGCGCCCCTCGGGGGCAGGAGCAAAGCGACTGGGGGGCCTACTTCACCCAGGTATTGAGCTGAATGATCGGCAACAGCACCGCCAGCACGATCAACATCACGATGCCACCCATGGCGACGATGAGCAAGGGCTCGAGGATGGTGGCGATGGCCATGGCGCGGCGCTGCACTTCCATGCCGGTCTGGCGGGCGGCGCGGTCGAGCATCTGCGGCAGCTGGCCGGTTTGTTCGCCCAGGCGGGCGAACATGGACAACAGCCCGGGGAAGCGCTTCTTGCCGGCCAAGGCCGAGGCAAGCGGCGCGCCTTCGCGCACCTGCACCAGCGCGTCCATGGCGTCGGCGCGCATCGCGCGGTTGGAGAGCGTTTCCGCCGCCGCCTGCAGCGCTTTCAGGATGGGCACGCCGGCGCCGGCCAGCATGGCCAGCGTGCCGGAGAAGCGCGCTGCGTTGTAGCCGCGGGCCAGTTTGCCAATCAGTGGCAGCGTGAGCCAGCTGGCGTCGAACTGCTCGCGGAAGACCTCGTTGCGAAGCATCAGCCTGAGTGCCACCACCGCTGCAATGATCCCCAGCAGCAGCAGCCAGCCGTAGCTGCGGATGAAGGCGCTGAGCGCCAGCATGGCCACGGTGAGGCCGGGCAGGGCGCGCTTGGAGTTGGTGAACACCGAGGCCACCTGCGGCACCACATAGGTGACGAGAAAGATCACGATCACCACCGCGATCAACGAGACGATGGCGGGGTAGAGCGTGGCGCCGATCAGCTTCGCCTGCAGGGCCTGGCGCTCTTCCAGGTCGTCTGCCAGGCGTTCGAGCACCGTGCCGAGCGCACCGCTCTGCTCGCCGGCGGCGACCACGGCGCGGTAGACGTCGTCGAACTCCCGCGGGGCGCTCGCGAGGGCGCGCGCAAATGGCGAACCGGCATTCACCTCGCTGCGCAGATGCGCCACCAGTTCGCGCTGGCGCTGGTCTTCGGCCTCTTCGCTCAGGGCAGTGAGGGCGCGTTCCAACGGCAAGCCGGAGCCGACCAGGCCGGCAAGCTGGCGTGTCCACACCGCCAGGCCGGTGGAATTGAAGACGCGGCGCGTGAGGCGCAATCCGCCGGTGGCCTGGGTGCCGGCCGACGCAACCTGGGTTACGTCCAGCGGCACAAGGGCTTGCGCGCGCAGCTGCGCGCGAGCGGCCTTCATGTTGTCGGCTTCGAGCAGGCCGGTGCTGGTCTTGCCGGCGGCGTTCAGCGCTTCGAATTTGTAGGCGGGCATAGGACGTGAAGCGAAGGGCGAGAGGCCCCGTTTACGGGGATCGACCAGCGCAACGGCCGGCGAGTCCTGCGGGCTCGATGCCCGCGCGGCGAGTATTGGGCCGTGGCAGAGCCTTCATCATTCCCTCGTGACCCGCATCACTTCTTCAGGCGATGTGATGCCTTCGGCGACGAGCCGTTCGCCGTCTTCGCGCATGGAGCGCATGCCGTTGGCTTCGGCTGCGACGAAGATCTGCGACTCGGCAGCACGTGCGTGGATCAGGCCGCGCACCTTGTCGTCGGCCACCATCAGCTCGTAGACGCCCGTGCGGCCCTTGTAGCCGCTCTGGCCGCATTCGCTGCAGCCCACGGGGTGCCAGCGGCCTTTCGCGTCTTGCTTCTTGCAATGCGGGCATAGCTTGCGCACCAAGCGCTGGGCCAGCACGCCCAAGAGGCTGGAGCTG
This sequence comes from Rhizobacter sp. P2_G4, assembly GCF_056403575.1. Lineage (NCBI taxonomy): Bacteria > Pseudomonadati > Pseudomonadota > Betaproteobacteria > Burkholderiales > Sphaerotilaceae > Rhizobacter > Rhizobacter sp. P2_G4. The sequence continues at coordinate 103,317 of NZ_JBFUFG010000008.1, forward strand.
AGCAGGAAGGGCTCGATGCCCATGTCGGTGAGTCGGGTGACAGCGCTGGGCGCGTCGTTGGTGTGCAGCGTGGCGAGCACCAGGTGGCCCGTGAGCGACGCCTGCACCGCGATCTGCGCGGTTTCGTAGTCGCGGATTTCGCCGATCATGATGACGTCCGGGTCTTGCCGGAGGATGGCGCGCAGTGCCTTGGCGAAGGTGAGGTCAATCTTCGAATTGACCTGGGTCTGGCCGATGCCACCGAGTTCGTATTCGACCGGGTCTTCCACCGTCAGCACATTGGTCGTGCCGGTGTCGATGCGGCCGAGCGATGCGTACAGCGTGGTGGTCTTGCCGGAGCCGGTCGGGCCTGTGACGAGCACGATGCCGTGCGGCTGCTGCACCAGCTTGTCGAAGTTCTTCAGCGTGTCGCCACCCATGCCCAGGCCTTCGAGCGTGAACTTGGACTCGCCCTTGTCGAGCAGACGCAGCACGGCACGCTCGCCGTGCGAGGAGGCCAGCGTCGACACCCGCACGTCGACCGCGCGGCCGCCGATGCGCAGCGAGATGCGGCCGTCTTGCGGCAGGCGCTTCTCGGAGATGTCGAGCTCGGCCATGATCTTCAGGCGCGAGATCAGCGCGGCGTGCAGCGCCTTGTTGGGCTGCACCACCTCGCGCAGCGTGCCGTCGACACGGAAGCGCACGGAGCTCGAACGCTCGTAGGGCTCGATGTGGATGTCGCTCGCGCCGTCTTTGGCCGCCTGCGTGAGCAGGGCGTTGAGCATGCGGATGATGGGCGCGTCGTTCGCGGCTTCCAGCAGGTCTTCGACGGCCGGCAGGTCTTGCATCATGCGGCTCAGGTCGACCTTGCTTTCGACCTCGCCGATCACCGTGGCGGCGCTCGACTCACCGCCCGCATAGGCGGCCGCAATGCGGTTGCCGAGCGTCGACGCCGCCTCGCGCTCCAGCGAGTCGATCTGGTACAAGCGCAGCACCTCGCTCAGCGCCGGCAGCGACACCGTCTCGGGCGCCCACAGCACCAGGCGCTCGCCATCGTCCTCGAGCAGCAGGTTGTGCGCCTTGGCGTAGGCGTAGGGCAGGGGATGTCGTGCGCCCATGGTCAGTTGCTCACTGGGGCTGGCGTGGCGCCGCTGGCAGGTGCGGATGCGGGCGGCGGCACCGACGGCACGGCCACCGGTGGTTGCGGCGGGCTATCACCCAGCGGGCGCGGCACGCCCGTGGGGGTGGCGACGTCAGGGCGGATGGGAGGCAATTGCGGCGACTGGTTGATCCCGAGCACGCCGTTGTACGGTGGCTGGGCTGCCTGCTGCTCGCCGCGGATGTAGTCGTAGCGATCGAGCGACACGCGGTTGGCCGCGGCCTGGTCGCGCATGACCACCGGGCGCAGGAACACCATCAGGTTGGTCTTCTTGCGCTCGCGGGTTTCGCTGCGGAACAGCGCGCCAAGGAACGGGATGTCGCCGAGCAGGGGGACCTTGGAACGCGTCGTGTTGTAGGTGTCTTCGATCAGGCCGCCGAGCACGACGATCTGGCCGTCATCGACGACGATGGTCGAGTCGATCGAGCGCTTGTTGGTCGTCGGGCCGGCGTTGTCGGTGCCTGCCGCCGTGGTGGTGGCGACGGATGACGACTCCTGGAAGATCGTCATGCGCACGGTGCCGTTCTCGCCGATCTGCGGTTTGATGCGCAGCGTGATGCCGACGTCCTTGCGCTCGATGGTCTGGAACGGATTGGTGGTGCCGGTGCCCGTGCTGGTGAACGAACCGGTGATGAAGGGAACGTTCTGGCCGACGACGATCTTGGCCTCTTCGTTGTCGAGCGTGACGAGATTCGGTGTCGACAGGATGTTGGTACCCGAGGTCGAACTCAGCGCCTGGGCCAGTGCACCGAGCGTGTAGATGTTGCCGATCTTGTGGGCCAAACCGATGTTGAAGCCGGCGCTCGGTAGGCCAGCCGCCAGTGCAGTGCCGACGGCCTTGGTGCCCTGGGCAACCGCGACCGACCCGTTCAGGATGTTGTTGAGCCCGCTGCCGTAATTTGTGCCTACGCCGACGACATTGGTGTCGCCGTTCTTGCCCAGGATGCCTTGCCACTGGATGCCAAAGCTCGCCGTCGTGCTGGGATCGACCTCGACGATCAGCGACTCCACATATACCTGCGCACGGCGCGAGTCGAGCTGGTCAATCACGGCGCGCAGCTGGCGGTACATCGGCTCCGGGGCCGTGATGATCAGCGAATTGGTCGCCGGGTCGGCTTGCACGAAGCCGCCCGTCGATGGCGAGGCAGAGGCGCTGAGCGGTGCCGTGGCCTGGGCCGAGGCACCGCCGCTGTTCGACGTATTGGTCTGCGCCGTGGGTGATGCCGTTGGCGTGCTGCTCGTTCCACCGCCACCGCTGCCTCCGCTCGAACCCGAGCCGGCGCCATAGGCGGCACGCAGCACCGTGGCGAGCTTGGCTGCGTCGGCGTTCTTCAGATAGACGACGTAGATGTTGCCCATCGGGTTGCTGCCCTGGGTCGGCTGGTCCAGCTTCTCGACGATGGCCTTGATGCTCGCCATGCGGGCCGGTGTCGAGGCGCGCACGATGAGCGCGTTGCTGCGCGCGTCGACCAGGATCGACGAGGTGGCACCGACGCCTGGTACCGGCGCTGCTGTGGAACCGCCATCGCTCAGGCGCTGCACCATCGTGGCCAGATCGGTGGCCACGGCGTACTTGAGCGGAATGATCTCGACGTCGCCCGAACTCGGCGTGTCCATCGCCGCGATGATCTTGCCGATGCGCGCGAGGTTGTCGGCGTAGTCGGTGACGACCAGCGTGTTGTTGCCAGTGTTGGCGTTGATGGTGTTATTGGGGCTGATCAGCGGGCGCAGCACCGGCACCAGGTTGTTGGCGTTCTCGTGGCTGAGCTTGAAGATCTGCGTCAGCACCTGGTCGCCCTGGCGCGTGACCGATGAACCCACCGTCACCGTGCTCGACTGCAGCTTGGCGTCTGCCTCAGGCACCACCTTGAACAGACCACCCGATTCGACGACGGTGAAACCCAGGCCGCGCAGCGCCGCGAGGAAGTTGAGGTAGGCCTCGCGCGGTGACAGCGGCTGTTCGCTGAAGAGCGTGATGTTGCCCTTGACGCGCGGGTCGACGACGAACTGCTGGTTCAGGATGGCGCCCATGGCGCGGGTCACGCCCTCGATCTCGGCGTTGACGAAGTTCAGTGTGACGGGCTCGCCTTTGAAGCGTGATTCCTTCGGTTGCTGCGCGAAAGCCATCGGGGTCGGGGCGAGCGAGGTGACCAGCATCGCGGCGGCGAACGCGGCGGTGAGCGGCCGTCGCGGTGTTCGAAGGGTGGAACTTTTGTTCATGCTTATCCGATCGAAATAACAGACACGGCGCCGTTGCGCCGCCCGATGATGTTGAGCAGGTTGTTCAGGGCGGCCTCATCGGCTTCGGTGGCGGCGCGGGCTTCGCCGCGGAACCGCACTCCATTGGGGCCGGCAGTGCCCTCACCTGTCAACTGCAGGGCGCCATCGAGCGTGCTCAGGCGCAGCTGGGTCGGCGCCGCCGGGCTGCCCGAGACGCTGAAGCGGTAGCTGCCCAGCGGCTCGAGGGTGGACACGCGGGACGAGGCGCCGATCATCTCGATATCGGCCTGGCCGTCGATGATCCAGCGGCCTTGCACCCATTCCATCTTCAAGCCGGTGGTGGAGACGAGACGCAGCGAGCCGCCCAATTGCAGCGTGTTCCAGGGCGTGCCCATGCCGCCGAGGAAGGAGCCTGGCCACTGGCCGATCCAGTCAGGCTTGGGCGCCAGCGTGATCGAGAAACGACCCAGGCCGGGCTTCACCAGCAGGTTCACCGAGCTGTTGAGGCAGCAAGCCTGCCGCAGGCGCAACTCGAAGCCCAGGCCCTTGAACCCGAGCGACCATTCAATCCGGCCCGGCAGCGCGCTCGCGTCCCGGCTGCCCGGCCCGCCGGTGAGCACGGCCACGGCACTGCCGGACCAGATGGTTCCGCGCGCGTCGGCAAGCTGCACACGCTGGCCGGTGGCGCTCGACACCGCACCGGCCAACCAGGTGGCCGGCGCAAAGACGATGAGGCCGATCAGGAGACCCAGCAAGGCGCCCGTAAGAGCCCAGCGCGATGCCGCATTGCGAGATTTCTCCCAGGCCAATTCGGCGAATGACGACTCCTGCCACTGCGTGGAGACGGCGCTGGAGGCAAAACGGCGCTTGAGGCCGCGGCGTGGCAGGGCACGTGCCATCACTGACCTCCGCCGATGCTGACCACCAGCGTGCCGGCGTAGCCTTGCGGGCCGCGCGTGAGCCGCGCCTCGATCGGGCGGGCGCGGGCGCCGCTGCGTGCTTCCGTCAGCCAGGCGCGCAGTCCGTCGCCGGTGACGCCGTTGAGTGTGAGCGTGGCGCGATCGCCTTGCATGTTGATGCGGCCTTTGTCGCCAAGGCGGTCGGTGGCTGACTTCAGCGCCAGTGCGGCCTGTGTGGCCGCCACCGGCGCCGCCCCGCGCAGGTCGCGCGCTTCGGCGGCCAGGCGCTGCATGGATTGCAGCTGTGCATCGAGCGCGTCGATCTGGGCGGGCGTTTCACGCAGAGTGCGCAGGGCCGGTCCCACGGCGATCATCCACAGTACCGCGATGCCGATCGCGATGCCCGCCAGCGTGAGGCCCAGGCGCTCGCGCGGGGGCAGGGCACGCCAGCGCTCGGATGCTTCGGTGCTCAACGCCTTGACCGGCGTCGGCAGGTTGACCTTGCGGCCGATCATGGTGTGCGCCCCGCGTTGGAGTTGGAAGTAGAGCGGCTCATGACGACATTTCCGTTGACGGCTTCGATCTGCCAGCCGCGAGGCTGCAGCTGATTGCGGAATTGATCGATCTGCGATGGGTCCCAGCCGGCGGCTGAGAGCGTCAGCTTGCCGGGCTCGTAGCTCAACCCGTCGACGGCGGGCCGGTCGCCGGGCCAGGCCGACGCAGCTGCCTGCAGCATGGGCTCGAGGTCGGCTTCACCGGGCTTGCCGGCGGCAGCGCGCAGGGTGTCGGTCTCGCGCTGCATCTGCAGCGGCGCGTCGAGCACGCCGCGCACCTGGGGGTGCGCGCTTTGCAGCAGCTTGACCATGGCTTCACGCTTGGTTTCGATGGTGCGGTGCTGATGGGCGGCCCACAGGTTGAGCCCCAGCACCTGCACCACCACCAGCGCCACCAGCCCGTAGCGCATGGGCTTCCAGGCGGGGTTCAAGAACTGCCGCCACACGTCGCGCAGCGCCCGCGTGCCGCGGTTCTTCCGGGCCAGCCCGAATTGGCGCAGGTTCCACAGCGAGCGCGAGGCCTGCAGCGCGCGCTGCGGCCAGTCCATCACCGTGACCGGCACGCCAAGCCAGCGCTCGGCCGCCGCGGCCGTCGCTGGTGTCGCGCTCCAGCGCACCCCTTCGGGCAAAGGGTTGGGCAGCAGCGAGCGGGCCAGGGTGCCCTGCAGGCTGATCTGGGCCACGCCGTCGGGATGAGCCCAGGTCAGCGTGGCGCCTTGCGAGGCGTCACCGAGTTCTGCGAAGTGGCCGGTCGGCGGCTCGTCGGGCCACGACATCGGCACCACGCGGTCGATGAACACATGGGCCTTCTCGAGCATGGCGAGTTCGCTGGTCAACCAGGCGCGGTCGACCACGGCCACCCAGGTCGGCTCGCCAGCCGTGGCGTCGGGGGCGACGGCGATGTGCACGCTCGCGGCTTCTTCCAGCAAGGCTTCTTCCAGCACGCCGATGAGCGCGGCCGGCAGGCGCGCTGCTGGCGCCTTGGGGAGGGTGATGCGGTGCCAGCTCACATCGGAATCTGCCAGCACGGCCACCGCACCGGCGGCCTTGGGCAGCAAGGCAATGGAACAGCGGCCCTGCGACGAGAGTGCCAAGCCGTCGGGGCTCAGGGCATACGGGTACTCGGTGCTGAGGCCGCTTTCGGACGCAACTTGGCCCGGGTTGCGGGCCTGCAACCTGGCGCGTGATGGGATTTGGACGACGAGCGTGCTCATACAGGATGCGAGGGTAGCGGAAATGTAAGTGAGCGGCCGTACAAACCCACCCGAATCAAAGGCTTGCGGCGTTTTCTTGTAGTGCTTGTTGCAACGGGTTTCGTTATGAACTCAGCGGCCGCTGTCGTTCGAGCTGACGCGCTCGGTGCTCAGCACGTTGATGGTTCGCGCACTGCGCTCCACCAGCGAGCGCTGTTCCAGCACGCGGTCCGAGAGTCGGAGGCGCCCGCGCACCTCGAAGTACCGAGACTCCCAGTTCACCCCCTGCAGGTCCTCCAGCTTCACACCCGGCAATTGGCTCTGGATGTCCTGTGCCTTCTTGAAAGGCGTGCGCTGGCGGTACTGAACGAGGCGTTCGGCGTCCCCGACGTTGAGCCCCGGGATGGCTGCGGCGATCACTTCACGGCTGGCGGTGTTGATGTTGACCTTGGTGGCTTCGGGCAGCAGCACGATGTGCGGCTCAAGGCGTTGCAGGGCCTGTGGATCGATCCCCAGCCAAGTGAGTTGCGAGACGCGCTTGGGCACCAACGGCGGATCGGCTGGCGCGCCCGGCGTACCCGGCGTGGCGTAAGCGGCCTTGAGTCCGTTGGCCAGCAGATCGGCGACCGCAGGTGTGATGTTCACGTTTTCGCAAAGCCTGCGAAGGATCACCTGGTCGGGTAGCGAGATCTGGCCGCTGGCATCGACCAGATTGCGAAGGTTGAAGCGAGATTGCGCGTCGGTGATGGTGCCCGAGAGGAACGCCTCGGGGCCGTCGTCGGTGTTGTCCTTGTCGGCGGCGAGAAAGGTCGACAGGCGGGCTTCAGCCAACGGCACGGCCCACGGCTCGCCGAGGTGATCGACATGGCCTGCCGAGGGGCGGGCATCTTCTTTCAGAATGAGGCCGGCCCAATCGAGCGCGCCGGAGAGAATCCACGCCGATTGCGAGCGCGCTCGTTCGGCTGTCTCGGTCTGCACCGCGCGCCACTGCTGCCACACCATCGACACAGCGAGCGTCGCCACCAGAGTGACGATGATCATGGCCAGCAACAGGGCTGCGCCACGCTGGCGATTGCGCAGGGCTTGCGTCATTGCGGACCCAGCGCGATCTCTCGCGTCATGCTGCCGTTGAAGCCGCTGCCTTCGCCAAAACTGAGCACGACGCGAACGCCTTTGAGCGGGTCGACAACCGACGTGCCTCCGGCCGGCACGACGCCCGGCTGAGTCGTCGTGGTGCCTGCGCTCGACTGGCAATTGCTCCACGCCGACCCGCGGTAGCAGTAGGCCTGCCACTCCGTGATGCCGGTGAGCGTGCGAAGCTGGCCCGTCTCGTTGCCGATGAACTGCTGGCTCGTGAGCCAGTTGTCTTGCAGGGCACGCGTGCTCGTGACGGCCGGCCCCGCCCAACGCAGCCAGGTGCCCCCGCGCAACGACCACACGACGAGTTGCAGGCCCTCGGGGACGCGCCGTGTGAGGCGCATCGAGATGCCGTCGAAGCTGGGCAGTGTTTGCGGCAGCGCGCCGCTGTCTTGCGAGGCCTGAAGGTCCTGTTCGAACTGCGCCAACACGGTGTTGAGGCGCAGCAGCTGCTCGAGCCGTGCCTGGCTAGCAGCACGGGTGTTGACGATGCCGTCGACACCTTGCCACGCCATCATCGCTAGGATGGCCATGATCATCATCGCGACGAGCACTTCAATGAGCGTGAAACCGCGCGGCTTCAAACGTGAGGGCGTTCGCACGGTCAACGGCCCAGCACTGTCGACAAGGTGAGCACAGGCCGATCGTTTTCGTTGGAAATCTGAGCGTCGGCCCGCAGGAAGTTCGGGTTCGGTGTGCGGCGCGAAACCAGCTTGCCCTTGTACGAAACACCCAGTTGCTCGCAGGTGAACTCGATCTCGGTGGGCACCTGGAAGAACTTCGTCAGCCGGAGTTCTGTGAGCTGGTTCTCGGCGCACCATTGCGCCGAAGTGACCTCGATCATTCGCTGTGCGTTGTCGGCCAGCGCGCCCGCGGCCTTCATGCCCGCACCGAGCGTGACGGCCACGATGGCGAGCGCCACCATGACCTCGATCAGCGTGAAGCCTCGCTGGGAGCGCGGGATGCGGCGCGTCATGGTTTCGGCGCGGCGTCGTTGTCGACGACGACAAACGGCCCGAGGCCATCGGTTGCCAGGGCGAGACGCTGGTCTTCGAGCCGCAGGATGATGCGCTGCGGCGCAATCATGGGCTCCGGCCCGAGCAGCACGGCGCGCGCCCCGACGATCTCGGCCGACACGCCGTTGCCCAGCCAGTGGTTGGGGAAGTCGGCGGTGTTGATGACGCCGACAAATCGGAAGCCTTCATCGGCATCAGCCGTCGTATTGGCATTGGCTTCGGCAGCGTGCGGTTCCCAGCGAACAGATATGCCAGAGGCGCGCGATTCGGCGCGCGCCGATTCGAGAAGTGCCACAAGGCGTGCTGCTTCGTTCTCGAGTTGCGTGCCCGCGGGGTCGCGCAGCGCCAGGCTCATCAGGCCGGATGCGATGGCGATCAGCGTCACCACCACCATCAGTTCGATGAGCGTAAAGCCCGCCTCGCGACGGACACCTACGCGGCCGCCCCGGGATTTACTGCCAGGAGCCGATTTCAGCGTCTTTGCCTTCGCCACCGATCTGGCCGTCGGCACCCAAGCTGTACACATCGATCTCGCCTTTCACGCCGGGGTTGGCGTACTGGTAGGGCCGGCCCCAGGGGTCGTTCTGAAGCTTGGGCACATAGGGCTTCCAGTTGGGGGGAATGGCGCCCACCGTGGGCTTGGCCACCAGGGCTTGCAGCCCTTGTTCGCTGGACGGGTAGCGCTGGTTGTCGAGCTTGTAGAGCTTGAGCGCCTGCATGATGTTGTTGACGTCGGTACGGGCGGCAGTAACGCGCGCGTCATCGGCGCGGTCGAGCACGTTGGGGGCAATCAGCGCCGCCAGCACGCCGATGATCACCAGCACCACCATCAGTTCGATCAGGGTGAAGCCGCGGGCTTGGCGCGGTGCGTGAAGCTTGGCGAAAGATTTCATGACAGGCATGGGTGGCGTACGGTTAAGGCGTTGAATCATAATCGTCCGATGATTGCGCGATTGTCAGCTTTCGTGATTTGGGCTTTGGTGGCTTTGGCGACCGTGTTCTGGGGCATGCGTTTTCTCGTGCGCCCGGATCCGGTACCGATGAATGCCGTCGTTGTCAGTGAATCCGCCCCGGTGCGCGGGGACCTCTCTCGCCTGCTCGGTGCGGAACCGGTGGCTGCGGTGGCCGCCGCGCCCGCGATGAGCAGTCGTTTTCGTCTTCTTGGGGTGATGGCGGCTAAAGCCAGCCCAGAGGGCATGACACCTGGGGTAGCGCTCATTTCCATTGATGGCAAGCCGGCGCGTGCGTTCACCTCGGGTGCTCGTGTCGAAGATCAATTGGTGTTGCAGAACGTGAGTCTGCGCAGCGCTTCGATTGGATCGGCGCAGGGTGGTTCCGCCTTTACGTTGGAGATTCCCGCCTTGCCTGCCCCGGCCACTGGGTCATTGCCCAAGCTTGCGGTCGAAGGGGCGTCAACGGCGGCGCCGGTTCCACCGGTGCCAGCCATGGCTCAGCGGCCGATGCCGGCCAATGAAGCCCCGCCGCCGCAGCCGCCTGGTCCCCGCATGCAGCGGCCGGGCATGGGCAACCCGAACTCGTCGCGCTGATCGTCGGGTTGAAGCTTGCCGCCTAGAGGCGGCCAGGGCCTGAAGGCGGCATGTCGGCGGGCTGCGACGGCCCGGCGTCTTCGCCTTCCGCCACTTCAGTCAGCAACGCAGCAGAACTCTGTACCAACGGGAAAGCCAGCGTGGCACCGGTGCCGTCGGTGCTCTCCATGCCCAACTCGAGCAGGGCTAGCGTCTTGAACAAGCCAAGCGTGACCGACAGGCCAGGATGGCCGTGGCTGCGGCAGAACACGCAATAGTCGGTGACGGTGGGCGCGATGCGTGCGGCCACGAGCAGCGCGGCACAGGCCGGCATGCCGTCGACCATGATGAGGCGCCGCTTGCTGGAAGCGACGAGCATCACGCCGACCATCATCGCAATCTCGAAGCCGCCAAAGGCTGCCAGAACCTCGACCGGATCGGTCAGTTCGCGATGGCGAGCCTGGGCGGTTTGCAGCACCATCATCAGCCGGCCTTCGTCCTCGGGCGTCAATGTGGGCGACATCACGAGGTTGTGCACCGGCTCGCCGGACAGCGCTGCCAGCACCAGCGCGGCGCTTTCGTGCGAACCCACGCCGACACCGGCGCAGGCGATGAGGTTGCCTGCCATCGAATCGGCGATCTCCATGCCGGCACGGATGGCGGCATGAGCCTGATCGAGCGTCATGGCCATGTTGACGCGTGAGTTGCGCGTGCCATGGGCGATCTTGCGGGCGAGCAGCCGAGGATGCGGGGCGACGGGTTCAGCCACGCCGCAATCGACGACGCTGAGTTCCATGCCCTGGATGCGCGCGAACACCGAGACCGGGAGCTGCGACGTCAACAGGCTTTGCACCAAGCGCGCTGTGGGCGGCTGGCCGGCTGCACTGATGCCGTCGACCGCCAATCCATGATCCGACGCGAACAGGGCAATCTGCGGCGCCTTGAAGCGGGGCTTGAGGGAGTTTTGAACGAGGCCCAGGCGCACCGCCAGAGGCTCGAGTTCGCCGAGCTTGCCTGTGGTTTCGCTGCGCCGCTTCAGCTTGTCACGCAATGCCCGCTCGAGCAGCGGGTTGGCGGTGGGAGCGATGAGCGATCGGCTGACAGGCATGGGCGGCGTCTGAGAATCAGGGCGCTGAAGTGGGCGGTGGCACCGCCGCAATTGGCAGTGCCCAGGGCGGGATTGTGAGGCAGCGCTACCAGCGGGCGCAATGCAGGCTGCGTTTCAGCGAAGAAACAATTGGTAGGCGGGGTTCTCGGTCTCGTCAACCCAGGGGTACGTGAGCCCCTCCAAAAACGTCTTGAACGCTTTCTTGTCGCCCTTCGGCACTTGGATACCCACGAGGATGCGGCCGTAGTCGGCTCCCTGATTGCGGTAGTGGAAGAGGCTGATGTTCCAACTCGGGTGCATGCTGGAGAGGAACTGCATCAACGCGCCTGGCCGTTCTGGGAATATGAAGCGAAAGAGCCGCTCGTCGCGCGCGAGTTCGCTGCGGCCACCCACCATGTGCCGCAGGTGCTGCTTGGCAAGTTCGTCGTGGGTCAGGTCGACCGTCGCGAAGCCGTGTTTGGCGAAACTGCGAGTCAGTTTGTCGGACTCGCTGCGGTTGCTTGTGGCGAGGCCAACGAACACGTGGGCCTTCTTCTCGTCGGAGATCCGGTAGTTGAATTCGGTGACGCTGCGCGGGCCGATCAGCTCGCAGAAGCGCTTGAAGCTGCCGCGCGCCTCGGGGATGGTGACGGCGAAGACGGCTTCACGTTCTTCGCCGACCTCGGCGCGCTCGGCGACGAAGCGCAGCCGATCGAAATTCATGTTGGCTCCGCAGGTGATGGCCACCAGCGTCTTGCCCTTGAGCTTGTGGGTTTCCACGTACTGCTTGATCGCGGCGACGCCGAGGGCGCCTGCCGGCTCCAGGATGCTCCGCGTGTCCTGGAAGACGTCCTTGATGGCGGCGCATACGGCGTCGGTATCGACGATGACAAAGTCATCAACAAGCGCGCGGGTCAGGCGGAAGGTTTCCTCACCCACGAGCTTGACCGCGGTACCGTCGGAAAACAGGCCGACGTCGTTCAGCTGAACACGTTTGCCGGCCTTGACCGAACGCACCATGGCGTCGGAATCGATGGTCTGCACGCCGATGACCTTGATCTCCGGTCGCACCGATTTGATGTACGCCGCTACGCCTGAAATCAGGCCGCCTCCTCCGATGGCAACGAACACGGCGTCAATCGGTGCCTGGTGCTGGCGCAGGATCTCGACGGCAATGGTGCCTTGTCCGGCAATGACCTCAGGATCGTCGAAGGGGTGAACGAAGGTCAGCGCGTGCTCGCGCTCGAGTTCAAGCGCGTGAACATAAGCGTCGGAGTAGCTTTCTCCATGCAGAATCACCTCGCCACCCAGTGCGCGAACCGCGTCAATCTTGAGCTTAGGCGTGGTGACCGGCATCACGATCAAGGCCTTGCAGCTCAGTTTATGTGCGCCGAGGGCGACGCCTTGGGCATGATTCCCGGCGGAGGCGCAGATGACGCCCCTTTTGAGTTGAGCGGCGCTGAGGCCGGACATCTTGTTGTAGGCGCCGCGCAGCTTGAAGCTGAACACGGGCTGCGTGTCTTCGCGCTTGAGCCAGACCTGGTTGCCTAGGCGCTTTGACAGGTTCTTGGCCAGATCGAGAGGGGTCTCCATCGCGAYGTCATAGACACGCGCCGTCAGAATCTTTTGCAGGTAGCCGGCGAGGCTAAGTTCAACTTTGTTTTTGGAACGGAGGGGCTTGGAGGAACTTGCGGAGCCGGTCATGGCGTTTCCTGCGGCATGTGGAGCGTGTCTTGGGGCGCCGGATCATACGGCCCGCTTGCATGCACTTCCGTAAACCGCTGACCCAGAAAAAAACCCAAGGCATTGCTGCCTTGGGTTGAATCCACCAATTGGAGGAGGTGGAGGAGACAAACGGTTGGTGGAGCGGAACGAAACACGCTGAACACCAGTGCGGCAAGTATATCTGCGCGCATGTTGCGCCGCAATAATTTCTATGCATAAGCATGGACGGGGAGTGCATTCTTCTCAGAACGCACAATTGCCCGCGTGGAGAAGGCATTTAGCAAATGGAGCGAGCGATGGAATGCACGGTGAACTGGGTGGCGGCGAGCGGAATGGCCTTCATGGCCGAAACCGGGAGCGGCCATGTGCTGATGATGGACGGCGCGCCGGACGGTGGCGGGCGAAATCTAGCACCGAGGCCTATGGAAACCGTGCTGGCCGGCACCGGCGGGTGCACGGCCTACGACGTGGTACTCATCCTGCAACGCGGCAGGCACCAGGTGAAAGGCTGCCAAGTAAAGCTGACCTCAGAACGGGCAGCGACGGATCCTAAGGTGTTCACCAGCATCCGCATGCACTTCATCATCACTGGAAAGGACCTGCCTGATTCGGCTGTGCAACGCGCCATCCAGATGTCGCACGAGAAGTATTGCTCGGCGAGCATCATGCTGGCCAAGACGGCCGAGATCAGCACGAGTTACGAGATCATTGAGGGTTGAAAGCCCGATGTTCGATCAGATGTGGTGCGCCGTCGTCGTCATGACTTTGGCGGCGATGCGCATTCCCCAACGCACCAGCAGGGGCAACTTCGCTGCTCCGGCGTTTTGAGCTTGGGCGCCATGGCGGGCTTCATCTTCCTTCATTTGCTGCACGATGGCTCGGGACGCCCCATCAGCAGCTGGTAAGCGATCCAGATGCGTAGCCAGGTGTTGTTCGACTTGAGACTCCGTTTCGACGACAAAGCCCAAGCTGACTCGATCCCCTAGGCGCCCAGCCACCCAGCCCAACCCGAATGCCCCGGCGTACCAGAGCGGATTCAGAAGGCTCGGTCGCGCATTCAGTTCGCGCAGACGCTGCTGTGTCCAGGCAAGGTGGTCGGTCTCTTCGCGCGCAGCCTCACGAAAACTTGCGCGCAGCTCCGGGTTTCGCGTGGCCAGAAATTGAGCTCTGTATAGCGCTTGCGCGCAAACCTCACCCACATGATTCACCCGCATCAATGACGCTGAAAGCTTGGCCTCAACGGCATCCAACGACGGTTGCGAGTTGGCGGCTTGAGGCGGCGGTCGTGTTGCGGCGGTCACCCCCGAGAGAGTGCGCAAGGCGCCGTCTGCTGCGCTGAGCCAGTCGTCGACGATTGAGTGCGGCTGCTTGCCGTGATGTGAGTTCATTGCCCCCGAGATTACCCTAGTAAAGACTATATTTTGCTTTGGTTTGAAGCGCCAATCATGGGTGATTTAGGACCCAGGCGTGTCCTTATCGCTCGTTGTTAGGCGACAACATTTGGTGCTTATCCCCGGTGCGTGCCCAGAAGCGCTCTGATGCAATACATCCAACTTCCGCTGAGGAGTTCGGCCTGGCCGCCCAAAGGAGACGGGCTGCCCGGGACCCTTATTCAACCTAGGAGATAGTCGCAATGAAAAAATCTCTTCTCGCTCTTGCTGTGTTGAGCGCCTTCGCCAGTGTTGCGTCAGCTCAATCGTCGATCACGATTTCCGGGATGATCGATGAAGGCGTTGTCAAAGGCAACGGCGGTACTGCTGTCAACAACGGTGCAAATGGGCTCTCCAAGGCTTATACCGTCAGAGACAACGGTCCAGGTTCGCGCATTGTCTTTCGCGGCAATGAAGACATGGGCGGAGGTTTATCGGCTCAGTTCTTCCTTGACCATCGGTTCGCCCCTGATACCGGGAACATTGGGTCATCGACGACACCGTCGACCATTTTCTGGTCTGGCAACTCCTGGGTTCAGTTGACCAGTGCACAGGCCGGCAGCGTCTATCTGGGCCGCAACTACGCGCCTGCCTTCTGGGTAAATTTGAAAACCGACCCCTTCGGTTATGGTGGTATTGCGCAAGTCGGTGCAAAGGGTTGGGCTGGATACACGGGACCTAGTGGCGTGCGATACGCCAATACTGTGGGTTACAAGACACCTAACCTGGGGGGATTCACGGCCAACGCAGCCGTTGCCGCCGGCGAAGCAGCCACCAATCGCGAGCAAGGCATCAATGCTGAGTACACGGCGGGTCCGATTTACCTGGGCATCTCCTATGACAAGATTACGGGGCACATCGCTTCCACCGTCGCCGCGCCCAGCGGAGATGGGGCTTCCTTGATCAACGTAGGCGCAGCCTATGACTTCAAGTTCATGCGCCCGATTGTCTATTTCGCGCGTTCGAAGACGGGGCCTGGTAGTTCGGCCACGAACAAATACGCGCATATCGCGATAACCGCTCCTGTCGGCCCTGGTGTTGTGAAGGCGCTTTACAGCAAGCTTGACCCTGAAGGCACTGTGACTGGGGTGCAGACCGCTGGTCTGAAGCAGACCAAGATCGGTGTCGGCTACGACTACTTCTTCAGCAAGCGCACCCGGGTCTATGCCGAGGTCTCACAAGGCAAGGAAGACACCCGTACCAACAACAACGCCTGGGCCCTTGGCGCTCGCCACGAGTTCTGATCGATTGCTTGCGCTTCACGCGCAGGCTTGAACTTCAGGCCGCCTCCGGGCGGCCTTTTTCATGGTGGGCGCGGTAAATGCTCTGGGTCCTTGTACAACTGCGCACCACATGCTCGCCTTCATCCTTCGCCGCGTTGCACAAGCCATTGCCGTCATGCTGGCGGTGGCATTCATTGCCTTCATGCTCTTCCAGTACGTGGGTGACCCCGTCACCAACCTGTTGGGGCAAGACGCCACGCCAGCGCAACGCGATCAACTGCGCGCCGATCTGGGGCTGGACAGGCCATTCCCGCTGCAGTTCGCAAGGTTCGTCGGGAATGCACTGCAAGGAGAGTTCGGCCTCAGCCTGCGCCAGGGACGCAAGGTCTCGTCTCTGTTCGCCGAACGATTCCCGGCAACCCTTGAGCTCTCTGTCGTGGCGGCGCTCCTCGCATTGCTTCTGGGCCTTCCGATGGGCGTCTACGCTGCCTTAAGGCGTGGCAGCTTCATGTCTCAGCTCTTGATGACCTTGTCGCTGCTCGGCGTCTCTCTGCCCACCTTCCTGATCGGCATCCTCCTGATCCTGGTTTTTGCGGTGTTGCTGCAGTGGCTGCCCAGCTTTGGCCGTGGTGAGTTGATCGATCTGGGAGGATGGGCCACGGGCTTCCTGAGCGTCGACGGCTGGAAGCATCTCGTGTTGCCGGCTACCACGCTGGCGGTGTTTCAGCTCACCCTCATCATGCGTCTCGTGCGCGCCGAGATGCTGGAGGTCTTGCGCACCGACTTCATCCGTTTTGCACGAGCCCGCGGTCTGCCGAATCGTGTGGTGTATTTCGGGCACGCCTTGAAGAACACCCTGGTGCCGGTGATCACCATCACGGGCCTTCAGCTGGGCTCGCTGATTGCTTTCTCCATCATCACCGAGCAAGTCTTCCAGTGGCCGGGGATGGGTCTGCTGTTCATTCAGGCGGTAACTTTTGCCGACATTCCGGTGATGGCCGCCTACCTGTGTGTGATCGCTCTGGTGTTCGTCTCGATCAACCTCGTCGTTGATCTGCTGTACTTCGTGGTGGACCCGCGCCTGCGTGCCGAACCTGGCAGCAAAGTGCATTGACACCTCATTCCCACAAGGAGATGGCGATGAAATTGAAATCTCGGTTGCTGGCGCTGGCCTGCGTTTCTGCGTTCGGCTGGGCTCACGCGGTGACACTGCGTGTCGCCAATCAGGGCGATGCGCAATCGATGGATCCCCACTCACTCAACGAGTCGCTGCAACTCACCTTCACCAACAACATCTACGAGCCGCTGGTGGCGCGAGACAAGCAGCTGGCCCTCACGCCGGGCCTTGCGACCAAGTGGACACAGACCAAGCCGACGGTGTGGCGCTTCGAGCTCAGGCGCAACGTGAACTTCCAAGACGGCACGCCGTTCACGGCCGACGACGTGGTCTTTTCGATCAACCGCGCAGCCGGGCCGGGCTCCGACATGCAGAGCTACACGTCGTCGTTCAAGGAAGCACGCAAGATCGATGCGTACACGGTCGAGATCGAAACCACGACGCCGTTTCCCATCCTTCCTGACTCGCTCACCAATCTCTACGTGATGAGCAAGAAATGGTGCGAGGACAACAAGGCGACCATCCCTGTCGACCGGCGCAAGGGCATCGAAAACGCGGCCAGCTTCCGCGCCAATGGCACAGGGCCATATCGATTGAAGGAGCGTCAACCGTCGTCGCGCACGGTTCTGGTTCGCAACGGAACCTACTGGGGAAAGGTGGACGGCAACGTCGACGAAGTGATCTTCACGCCTATCGGCAACGCGGCGACGCGGGTTGCCGCGTTGCTGTCGGGCGAGATCGACCTGATGGAGCCGGTGCCTCTGCAGGATGTTGCGCGCATCAAGGCTTCCCCCAATCTCAAGGTCATGCAAGGGCCGGAGCTTCGGACGATCTTTCTCGGCATGGACCAGAAGCGCGACGAACTGCTCTTCTCCAACGTCAAGGGCAAGAACCCGTTCAAGGACAAGCGGGTGAGGCAGGCCTTCTACCAGGCGATCGACATCGAGACCATCAAGACGCGTGTGATGCGCGGTGCATCGTTGCCCACGGCGCTGATGGTGGGCCCGGGCGTCCGCGGCTTCTCGGCGGAACAGAACAAGCGCCTGCCGTACGACGTCGACGCTGCCAAGAAGCTGATGGCCGACGCTGGATATGCAAGCGGTTTCGAGGTCGGCCTGAACTGTCCCAACGACCGCTACGTCAACGATGCGGACATCTGCCAGGCGGTGGCCGCCAATCTTGCGCGCATCGGGGTGAAGGTGAATCTGCAGACCGAGACCAAGACCACCTACTTTCCGAAGATCCTGCGGCGCGACACGAGCTTCTATCTACTCGGTTGGACGCCGAGCACCTACGACGCCCACAACGCGCTTTCGTCTCTGATCGCCACGCCCAGCGACAAAGGCCAGGGTCAATTCAACCTGGGTGCCTACAGCAACCCCAAGGTGGATGAACTCACGGTCATGATTCAGGGCGAAACAGACCAGGCCAAACGCAACGCGATGATCAAGGAAGCATTCGACCTGCACAGCCAGGACATCGGCCACTTGCCTTTGCACCAGCAGGCGCTGGCGTGGGCGATGAAGAAGAACATCGATCTCACCCAGTTGCCGGACAACTACATGCCCTACCGATGGGTCACCGTGAAGTGATCGGTACCCAGAGTCGGCTCAGGTCATTCCGACGACCAGAGGGTGCTGCATGAGCAGCGATGTGCTGGCGCGCTTCTTCGGAGGGGACGTCTGGTACAGCTTCAGGCGATCGCCCCTGGCGATCGCCTCGGCCACAGTGGCGCTCTTCTGCGTGGTGTGCGCTCTATTTGCCGACTGGGTAGCGCCCCACAACCCGACTGACCTCGCCACGCTGGAGTTGGCCGACGCATTGATGCCGCCTGCCTGGCTGCCTGAGGGGAAGGCCAAGTACCTCTTCGGAACCGATGCGCAAGGCAGAGACATTCTTTCCGCGTTGATGTACGGCACGCGCATCTCTCTTGCCGTGGGCATCGCCTCAGTGCTGGTCTCGATGCTGGTGGGCGTGACCCTGGGCCTGGTGGCCGGGTTCGTCGGTGGCCGCACCGACGCCTTCATCATGCGGATCTGTGACGTGATGCTATCGTTCCCCGCGATCCTGGTGGCCCTGCTCGTGGACGGGGTGGGGCGCGCGCTCTTCCCCCAAGCGCACGACACGCTGGCTTTTGCCGTGCTGATCGTCGCGATCTCTTTGACCGGTTGGGTGCAATACGCGCGGACGGTACGCGGCTCGACGCTTGTGGAGCGCAACAAGGAGTACGTACAGGCGGCACGGGTCATCGGCGTGCCGCCGCTGCGCATCATGCGCCGGCATGTGCTGCCCAACGCGTTGGGTCCGGTGACGGTGCTCGCCACCATTCAGGTAGCGTCGGCAATCATCATCGAAGCCACCCTCTCGTTCCTAGGGGTCGGCATGCCCGTCACGTCACCGTCGCTCGGCACGCTGATCCGTGTGGGCAACGACTTCCTGCTTTCGGGCGAGTGGTGGATCACCATCTTTCCGGGCGTCGTGCTTGTGATGGTCGCGCTGAGCGTGAACCTGCTGGGCGACTGGTTGCGCGACGCCCTGAATCCTCGGCTCCGCTGAACCCATGACTTCGCCCTTGCTCGAAGTCAGGAACCTCCGCGTCGAGTTTCCGTCGCGTCACGGCACCTTGCTGGCGCTCGACGACATTTCGTTCGACATCGCGCCGGGTGAAATCCTCGGTGTTGTGGGCGAGTCAGGCGCAGGCAAATCGCTCACCGGCGCGGCCATCATCGGCTTGCTTGATCCGCCCGGCCGGGTGGCTGGCGGTGAGATTCGCTTCGAGGGCCGGCGGATCGACAACTTGCCGTATGAAGAAATGCGCAAGCTCCGAGGCCGCTACATCGGCGCGATCTTCCAAGACCCGTTGACGTCACTGAACCCGCTGTACACCGTGGGGCGCCAACTGACCGAAACGATTCGAACTCACCTGCCACTCAACGCGGCGCAAGCTCGCGAGCGGGCCATTGGCTTGTTGCAAGAGACCGGCATCTCCGCCGCGGCGGAACGCATCGACCAGTACCCACATCAGTTCTCCGGAGGCATGCGGCAGCGCGTCGTGATTGCCCTTGCGCTGGCAGCCAACCCCAAGCTCATCGTGGCGGACGAGCCGACCACCGCACTCGACGTGTCGGTGCAAGCGCAGATCATTTCGCTGCTCAAACGCCTGTGCAAGGAGCATGGCGCTGCGGTGATGCTGGTGACGCACGACATGGGCGTCATCGCCGAAACTTGTGATCGCGTGGCAGTGATGTACGCCGGCCGCCTGGCTGAGATCGGCCCGGTACAGGCCGTGATCCACAAGCCGGCGCACCCCTACACCGCTGGGCTGATGGGCGCGATACCGGCGATGGCTGAAGACCGTGAACGCCTGTTGCAGATTGACGGCGCCATGCCTCGCCTCACGGCCATCCCGGCCGGGTGCGCATTCAACCCACGCTGCCCTCGCGTGATGGATCGTTGTCGCGTTGAGCGACCTGAGTTGCTGGATGCGAGCGCCACACGCGCCGCCTGCTGGCTTCACGATGTGGGCGTCGCGTCATGAGCACGCTGGTCGAAGTACGCGATCTGGCCAAAGGCTTCGACGTATCGGCGCCGTGGCTAAACCGTGTCATCGAACGCAGGCCCCGCCAGTGGGTGCATGCGGTGGATGGGGTGAGCTTCTCCATTGAGCGGGGGAAGACGCTGGCGCTCGTAGGCGAATCGGGCTGCGGCAAGAGCACCGTTGCGCGTTTGCTCGTGGGCCTGCACAGCGCCAGTGCAGGCGAAGTGCTCTTCGATGGGCAGAGCATCGCCAGCACACTGGTTGGTCCGCAGGCGCTTGCCGTGCGCCGACGCATGCAGATGATTTTTCAGGACCCATACGCGAGYCTGAACCCGCGTTGGAAGGTCCGCGGCATCATTGGCGAGCCGCTGACCGAGCACGGCTTGGTTCGCAACGATGCGGAGCTGAAGGACCGTGTCGTCGAACTGCTGCAATCGGTCGGGCTGGCGGCTGCCGACATGGACAAGTTCGCGCATCAGTTCTCGGGCGGCCAGCGCCAGCGGGTGTCGATTGCGCGAGCCTTGGCTACTCAGCCGGAGTTCCTCGTGTGCGACGAGCCGACGTCGGCTCTTGATGTGTCGGTACAGGCCCAGGTGCTCAACATCATGAAAGACCTGCAGCGCAGCCGCGGTCTGACCTATCTGTTCATCTCGCACAACCTCGCCGTGGTCCGCCATGTGAGTGACCATGTGGGCGTGATGTATCTGGGGCGGGTGGTCGAATTGGCTGACAAGGCCTCGCTGTTTGCGACGCCGCGCCATCCTTACACGCGGATGCTGCTGGATGCGATCCCGGACATCGCGATGAGCGGCCGTTCGCGAACGCCGGTGCAAGGCGAGGTGCCGAATCCGCTCAACCCCCCGACGGGCTGTTCATTTCACCCACGCTGTCCTCACGCGAATGAACGGTGCCGACAAGAGCGGCCGGCCCTGCTGCAGATTCGGGGCGTGCGCATCGCTTGCCACGCGGTGGAAGAGGGGCGTGTCTGACCTCAGCGCGGGGTGGACGCGGCCGATGCCGATGAGTGCGCGTGTGGTGTCGTCAGCGTTAGTGGCCCTTTCTGGCCGCAGCCTGACAGGAGCACCACCGCCAGCAAAGAGCCTACTGTCGTCAGTCGCATGGACCGGGCCGCTACACTGAATTTCGGTTTCCACATGCAAAGAATTCTAGCGGCCATGTCTGTCGAACTTACCCCCACATCACTCACCGACACCGAGTTCCACGCGTTGGCGAATTCGGTTCTGCTATCGGTTGAAGCCACTGTCGACCGCTGGCTGCAAGACGACGTGGTGGATATCGACAGCCATCGCACAGGCGGCTTGCTCGAACTGAGCTTCCCCAACGGCAGCAAGCTTGTCCTGAACACCCAGCCTCCGTTGCACGAGTTGTGGCTCGCGGCACGCTCGGGTGGTTATCACTACAAGCATGTGAACGGGCAATGGCTCGACACCCGCGAGGGGCGGGAGTTCTTCGATTCGTTGTCTGCGTGTGCCAGCGAGCAGTCGGGGCTGGCGCTGCGATTTGTGCCGCCAGTCTGAGAACGGGCTTGTCTGCCCTCGATCAGCGCTTGAACAGATCGAGGATGCTCTTCTTCTCTTCTTCGCTGGGTGCCGTGGGCAGTTTGTCGTCCAGGCCCAGGCTGCTGACGCCGTTGCCGTGGGTGAATTCTTCGTAGTACCACTCGCCGCCGAGGTTCACCAGTCCTTCGGGAGCTGAGGGCTCCTCGACCGGCACGCCCTTCAGGGTCTGCGACATGTAGTCGATCCATACCGGCAGCGACAGACCTCCGCCGGTTTCGCGATCACCGAGCTTGCGCGGGTTGTCGTAGCCGATCCACACGACGGCTACCACACTGCGCTGGAAGCCGGCGAACCAGGCGTCCATTGAATCATTGGTGGTACCGGTCTTGCCATAGATGTCGGGCCGCTTGAGTGTGCCTTGCGCTCGGGCGGCAGTGCCAGAGCGAGTGACTTCCTGTAGCAGGCTGGTCATCACGAAGGCGTTGCGCGCATCCAGGGTGCGGTTGTCGCCGTTCAGGAGCTGTGGCTTGGCTTCGTTCAGCACCCGGCCCTTGGCGTCGGTGACCTTGCTGATGAGGAACGGGTTGATGCGAAAGCCCCCGTTCGCGAAGACGCCATAGGCCGACGCCATCTGGAGCGGCGTTGCCGATCCGGCACCGAGAGCCATCGTGAGATATGCCGGATGCTTGTCGGCATCGAACCCGAAACGCGTGACCCAATCTTGCGCATACGCGGGAGTGATGGACTGCAGGATGCGGATGGAAATCATGTTCTTCGATTTGGCCAAGCCGCGGCGCATCGACATTGGGCCGTCAAAGGTGCCGTCGTAGTTCTTGGGTTCCCAAGGCTGGCTGCCGGTGGTGCCTGCGTCGAAGAACAGCGGGGCATCGTTGATCACGGTTGCTGGTGTGAAGCCCTTTTCTAACGCAGCCGAGTAGATGAAGGGCTTAAAGCTGGAGCCGGGTTGCCGCCATGCCTGCGTCACGTGGTTGAACTTGTTCTTGGCGTAGTCGAAACCGCCGACCATCGTGCGCACGGCACCGGTACGCGGGTCCAGCGACACAAACGCGCCTTCCACTTCAGGGAGTTGGGTGATTGACCAGTCACCCTTGGGTCCTTTGACCATCCGGATCACTGCGCCACGCCGAATCTGCGTCTTGGGGTTGCCCTTTTCGGCGAGCCCAGAGGTCACGGGCTTGAGGCCCTCGCCCGTCACCGTGATCGACTCACCGCTCTGAAGCACGGCCACCACCTTGCGCGGGCTGACTTCAAGCGCCACCCCGGCGCGAAGTTCATCGTTGTCTGGATGCTCGTCCAGCGCTTCAGCAATGCGAGTGTCTACTTCCTTCAGGTTGGCCGGCAGGTCGATGTATGCCTCGGGTCCACGGTAGACCTGACGGCGCTCGAAATCGAGGATGCCCTTGCGCAACGCGTGATAGGCCGTCGTCTGCTCGGCAGAGTTCAACGTCAGGAAGATGTTGAGACCGCGGTTATAGGCCTCATCGCCGTATTGGCTGAAGATCATCTGACGGGCCGCTTCTGCCACGTACTCGGCATGGACCGCAACCTCCGAGGGCGTCCGGTACTTCAGCGGCTGGCTTCGGGCGGCATCGTGCTGCTCGGTGGTGATGAAGCCGTTCTCCAGCATGCGGTCGATGATGTACTGCTGACGGACGGTCGCCCTTCGCGGATTGGTGATCGGGTTATACGCGGACGGCGCCTTCGGCAGGCCGGCAAGCATGGCAGCCTCGGCGATGGAGATGTCCTTCAGTGGTTTACCGAAGTAGACCTCGCTCGCAGCGGAGAAGCCATACGCCCGCTGCCCGAGGAATATCTGGTTCATGTAAACCTCGAGAATCTGCTCCTTCGTGAGCAGGCTCTCGATCTTCAGCGCCAGCAGCACTTCGTAGATCTTGCGGGTGAAGGTCTTCTCGGTCGACAAGTAAAAATTGCGTGCCACCTGCATCGTGATGGTCGAAGCGCCTTGACTGCGCGATTCGGCAAACTGGGCAAGGCCGGCACGCAGCACACCCTTGTAGTCGACGCCGCTGTGCTGATAGAAGCGAGCGTCCTCGATCGCCAACACCGCCTGCTGCATCACCTTGGGAACCTGCGAGATCGGCGTGAAGTTGCGCCGCTCTTCGCCAAACTCACCCAGCAAGACGCCGTCCGATGAATAGATGCGCATCGGCAGCTTGGGCCGGTAATCGAGCAGCCCGCTGATCTCAGGGAGATTTGGATAGGCCACGGCCAACGCCAAGCCAGCCAACATGGCGACCATGAGCACCCCTGCCACCAAGAGACCTACCAGCCAAGCCGAACCGCGGGCCAGCAAGCGCGCCCATGAAGGCAGTGATGCACGGTTGTGGGACGAGGACGCCCCCGCTCGCTCGGATTCGCTCATGGAACTCCAACAAAAGTCGAAATGATTATAGGAAGCGGCTGGGTCCAAGCCGTGGATCGTGAACTCTTTGGCAGGTTGCTAAGGAGGCCATCAGGGTTGACCCGCAAGTGCCAATTTTTGGCACCCATTCACGTCTGCGTTTCGCAACGAGCCGAGGTTGTGAAAATTGGAAATATCTTTGTTGCACAAAGACTTTACTGCTAGCATTGAAGTAACTTCTTAACAGTTCCAGCGTACAAAAAAGCACGTTGGGAGAGGGCGTCGTGAGCTTCCTTGACTTGTTGTTGGGCCGCAAACATTCACCGATGATCGGCTTGGACATCAGTTCTTCCAGCGTCAAGTTGGTCGAGCTGGGGCAGAGCGCATCCGGTGAATATGTGTTGGAGCGTTTCGCGGCAGAGAGCTTTGAAAAAGGCTGGATCACCGATGGCCAGATCGAGAAATTCGATGAGGTGGCCGACGCCGTTCGGCGTGTTGTCACCAAGAGCGGCACCAAAACCAAGCAGGTCGTGATGGCCATGCCCCAATCTGCAGTGATCACTAAAAAGATCATGTTGCCGGCGGGATTGCGCGAGGAAGAGTTGGAGCTGCAGGTCGAATCCGAGGCGAACCAGTACATTCCGTTTTCGCTCGATGAAGTCAGTCTTGACTTCTCTGTAATCGGGCCCAGCCCTACCTCGGTTGGGGACGTGGAGGTGCTGATTGCGGCGTCGCGCAAAGACCGCGTCCAGGACCGTCAGGGTCTCGCTGAGGCTGCGGGCTTGAAGCCAGTAGTGCTTGACATCGAATCGCACGCTTCTCGTCTTGCCATGGGCCGACTCATTGAGGCGCTGCCCAATGAAGGCAAGGACGCACTCGTCGCGCTGTTCGAAATTGGCGCTGATACCACGAGTTTGAAGGTGCTGCGTGACGATGAAATGCTGTACGACCGTGATCAAGCATTTGGTGGCTCCCAGCTCACGCAACTGATCTCACGTCAGTACGGCTTCTCATTTGAAGAGGCTGAGCAGAAGAAGCTTGCTTCAGATCTGCCTGAAGACTACGAGGCATCGATCCTGGCGCCCTTTGTCGACAGTTTGTCCCAAGAGATTGGCCGGGCGTTGCAGTACTTCTTTACCAGCACGCCACACCACAAGGTGCACTACGTGATGCTTGCGGGTGGCACGGCTACTCTGCCTGGTCTGAAGGATCGGGTGACCGAGTTGACCGGTTTTGCGTCGATGGTGGTGAATCCTTTTGACAACATGAAGCTTGGCTCGGCTGTACGCGAGAGCAAGCTTCGTCGCGAGGCGCCTTCATATCTCACGGCTTGCGGGTTGGCGATGCGGAGGTTCCTGCAGTGATCTTGATCAACCTGCTCCCGCATCGGGAAGAGAAGCGTAAGCGGCGCAAGGCCGCGTTCTTCCTTGGGCTTGGCTTGGCCGCTGCTGCGGGGCTTGCGGTCGTTGGTATGTGGTACTTGGTTCTGCAGCAGATGACTACGAGTCAGCAGCAGCGAAATGAGTTTCTAACGGCCGAAATTCGCAAGCTTGAAGTGCAAATCAAGGACATCGCAACCTTGCGCGCTGAGATTGATGCCCTCAAGGCTCGGCAAAAGGCAGTCGAGGATCTTCAAATCGATCGCAATATTCCTGTGCATGTGCTGAACGAACTGGTCAAGCAAACACCAGAAGGTATTTACTACAGCACTGTCAAACAGGACGGGCAAGTGCTTAACCTAGCGGGTATCGCGCAGACGAATGAGAGAGTGTCTGAGCTGCTTCGCAACACCGGTAATAACTCGGAGTGGGTCACTCGGCCAGAGTTGGTCGAGATCAAGGCGGCAACGCTTCAAGCAGCGAACAAGGAGCAGAAGCGCCTGTTTGACTTTTCGATGCGAGTTTCGATTAAGCGACCCCAAGATGTAGATGCTAAGGCCGCCGCGGCAGCTTCGGGAGTCGTGGCTTCTCAATCGGTTGCTGCCAGTGCCGTGGCAGCGAAGTCGCCGAAGCCCTGAAGGTATTGAAGCCATGGCAACGCAAGCTAAATCCATCAACGTTGATCTGAACTCGGTCTTCGGTGCCGCTGCCTCGCAGTTCCGCGGGCTGAATCCGAACGAACCAGGCCAGTGGCCTGTGCTGCCAAAAATCGCCACGTGGGTGGCACTCGCCCTCGCGATGGTGGTTCTTGGCTGGTTCCTGCTGCTTTCCAGCGCGGATGATCAACTGCAAGCAGAACGCGACAAAGAGCCGGCCCTAAAGCAGGACTATCGTGGAAAGCTGGCGCAGGCGGTCAATTTGGAAGAGCTGCGCAAGCAAAAGCTTCAAGTTGAAGAGTACGTGACGCAACTCGAGAAGCAGTTGCCAGGCAAGGCTGAAATGGATGCTTTGTTGTCCGACATCAATCAAGCTGGTCTTGGACGTGGACTTCAGTTCGAGTTGTTCCGCCCCGGGCAAGTACTGGTCAGGGAATACTACGCTGAACTGCCAATCGCCCTACGCGTCACCGGGCGGTATCACGACATCGGCAACTTTGCTGCAGATGTGGCAAACCTGTCCCGCATTGTGACCCTGCACAACATGACCATCAGCGGCGCCAAGGATGCGTCGGGGCTTCTTTCGATGGAAGCTACCGCTCGAACCTATCGATACCTTGACGCGAACGAAGTGAGTGAGCAAAAAGCTGCGGCAGCCAAGGCGGCAGGGGCGAAGGCAGGGGTGAAGAAATGAAGATCACCAGCTTGCGCTTTCGGATGTCTCTTTACGCCATTCTGTCTGTTACAGCTGCGCTGGTCGGTTGCAGCGGGTCCCAAGACGAATTGACTCAGTGGGTCGAGCAGCAGCGGCGGGAAGTCAAGCCAAATGTTTCTCCACTCTCCGCGCCGAAGAAATTCAATCCGCAGGCTTATTTGACGGGTGGTGCGGTTGAGCCGTTCAGCAATCAAAAGCTGACGGTAGCTATTAAACAAGAGGCAAGACAGTCCAATTCTTTGCTCGCGGCTGAAATCAACCGCCGCAAAGAACCTCTTGAAGCATACCCTGTGGACAGCATGAATATGGTCGGCAGTGTGACTAAGCAAGGGCGTCCATACGCGTTGTTAAAGGTCGACAACCTTCTTTATCAAGTTAAGCAAGGTGATTATCTGGGGCAAAACTACGGAAAAATCACCAAGATTTCCGAAACCGACATCTCGTTTCGCGAGATCGTCCAGGATGCAGCGGGCGAGTGGATTGAGCGCACCAGCTCCCTTCAGCTTCAGGAGAAGGCGCGATGAAGAACATGCAGGAGATTCAGATCATGGGTAATTTGCGGGCTCGTGTCGTTGCGCTCGCGTTGCTCTTCGGCACATGCGGAGGGGCTTTCGCTCAGAACGCAATCCAGTCGATCAACAGCACGCAACAAGCAGGTTCAGAGGTCGTTCGTATCGAGCTGTCCGAGCCTCTCGCATCAGCCCCATCTGGTTTTACGGTGCAAACGCCACCTCGTATTGCCCTTGACTTGCCGAATGTTGGAAATGCGATGGGGCGCTCCAATATCGAAATTAATCAAGGTAATCTAAGGTCAGTGAACGTTGCCCAAGCAGGAGATCGCACGAGACTCGTGTTGAATCTCAAGCAGGCATCCAACTATCGGACTCAAATCCAGGGCAAGGTTTTGCTGGTCGTGATGGATAACTCAGCTTCGCCCAGTGCAGCAGCTGGCACGACTACAGAACCCGTTCATTTTGCCGAGAGCTTGAATCAGTCGCAATTGGCGCTGAAGGGTGTTGATTTTCGACGTGGCCAAGACGGGTCCGGGCGAGTCGTCGTTGATCTCCCGAATAACCAAGTCGGGGTTGACATCAAGCAGCAAGGGCAAAGTCTCGTGGTGGAGTTTCTCCGTTCGACACTGCCTGAGAATCTGCGTCGTAAGCTTGACGTAACAGACTTTGGTACCCCTGTGCAATCTGTCTCTACGTTCCAGAACGGCGACAGGGTCCGAATGGTTGTCGAACCGCGCGGCGCTTGGGAGCATAGTGCGTATCAAACCGATAATCAGTTTGTGCTTGAAGTCCGCGTGCAAAAGACCGACCCTAATAAACTCGTGCAAGGACCGGGCTACGCTGGCGAGAAGCTTTCTTTGAACTTCCAGAATATTGAAGTTCGCGCTTTGTTGCAGGTCATCGCTGACTTCACCAACTTCAACGTTGTGACCAGTGATACGGTCACTGGGAACGTGACCCTTCGGCTTAAAGATGTTCCCTGGGATCAAGCGCTCGACATTATCCTTCAGGCCAAAGGCTTGGGCTTGCGCAAATCAGGCAACGTCATTCTTATTGCGCCAAAAGACGAGTTGGCTGCAAAAGAGAAAGTCGATCTCGAGGCAAAGGCGCAGATCGCCAATCTTGAGCCGGTTCGCACTCAATCGTTCCAATTGAACTATACAAAAGCAGAAGAGGTAGCGAAAGGCTTGTCCGGTCAAGGAGGCTCAGGGGGTGGTGGCACTGCATCTCGCATTCTTTCCACGCGGGGTAGCGTTATTTCTGAATCGCGTACCAATCAGCTTTTCGTGAGCGATATACCTTCCAAGTTGGAAGAGATCCAGGCCATGATTGCGAAGATTGATATACCTGTTCGCCAAGTGCTCATCGAGGCACGCATTGTTGAAGCTGCCGACTCGTTCGGGAGATCGCTCGGTGTCAAGCTGGGAGCTACCGATTTGCGCGGTCTGCGAGGTGGCGTATCAGGTTACGGCACATCTGATGCTAGCGTCGGAATTGGTGGCAATATGAATGCTATTGGGCTTCAAACCGGTCAAGTGAACGGGACAACCATTCCCTTCAGTGACACTCAGTTTGTCAATTTGCCTGCATCCGGTCAAAATGGGTTCAATGCGTCAACATTTGCTGTCTCCTTATTTAGTGCCGCAGCAAATCGCTTTTTAAACCTGGAAATCTCCGCTTTGGAGGCTGATGGCAAGGGCAAGATTGTTTCAAGTCCTCGTGTCATTACCGCTGATCAAGTTAAAGCCCTGATCGAGCAAGGCGAGGAATTGCCGTATCAAACTGCAACCTCAAGCGGTGCTACTGCCCTGTCATTTCGTAAGGCAAATCTAAAGTTGGAAGTTACACCACAGATTACTCCTGAGGGAAATGTTATTCTGGACGTGGACGTGAATAAAGACAGCGTTGGCAGAAGCACAGCGGCAGGTTTCGCCATTGACACCAAGCATGTACGCACGCAGATTCTTGTTGAAAATGGTGGAACAGTGGTTATTGGCGGCATCTACACCCAAAATGAGCGGGAAGATACCACGAAGGTTCCTTTCCTCGGCGATATCCCGTTCTTGGGTAATCTGTTTAAAACCAAGACACGCACAACGAGCAAGACCGAACTCCTAGTCTTCCTCACGCCTAAGGTGATCTCTGATAGGTCCGCGGCACGATAGTTTGGATTTGATCATAAGATACTTGAAGAACGGGTGATTTGATGAAAGCTAATTTAAGAATTGGTTGCATCCTCTTGATAGGCTTGGGTGCTCTGACTGCTTGCGGCGGAAGTGGTGATGATAATGCCGGGCAATTATCAGCGTTCCAAGTCTCCCCGGACGAGATTGGATATAGTACCGGGACAGCGAATTGCCCGGGAACGAATACCAAGGTCGGAGATTTTTTGGTCATTGGGGGTACGGCACCGTATACAGCTTTCAGTTCTGATCATCAGAATATTACCTTCGGGCCAGCTGGCAGTACAACCCCAACGGTTGCCGGCACATACGAGATTCCAAATCGGAATAATCAAGTTGCGATCTTCGTGACTGGCTGTTTTGATCCTGGGATAGTTACGGTGCTGGACCAATTGAAGCGGGTCGCGACTATTTCAGTTACTGCGGCGTCTGGCTCGGGAAGCTAAAGCTGGCGTGGGCGGTGATACTGCTGAAGAGCGCCTTACCGCCGAGCCAAAAAAAAGCATAGCGCTTGTCGGTATGCCGGGCGGCGGAAAGTCCACCGTGGGTCGACAACTGGCAAGGCGACTAGGGCGAGAGTTTGTTGACAGCGACGTAGTGCTCGAAAAGCGGATCGGGGAACCGATCCGTTCCTATTTCGAAGCGCGAGGAGAAGACGCGTTTCGTGATGTCGAAGAATCGGTGATTGACGAGATCACCAGCCTGCGAGGCGCGGTACTCGCGACAGGCGGTGGTGTTGTATTGCGCGCCGGCAATCGAGGTCTGCTGCATGAGCGCTGCCACGTGGTGTATTTACGATCCTCTCCCGAGGATCTCTTTAGGCGATTACGGCACGATACCGTGCGGCCGTTGCTACAAGTAGCCGACCCCATGGCTCGGCTCCGCCAACTCTTCGAAGTAAGAGATCCGCTCTATCGGGAAACTGCTCATTCCGTGGTTGATACAGGTCGTCCCTCCGTTGCGAACCTGATCAACATCGTACTTATGCAGCTTGAACTAGCTGGCGTTGTCGACGCTGAGGCTGTTCCCTCACCCGTTGACCCACGTCGAGACTGATCGGCGTCGCCGCTACACTGACGTCATGCGGACGCCAATAGATCGAGTGACCATTGCCTTGGGCGACCGACGCTACGACATTCTTATTGGCGCGGGCCTTTTAAGCGACGAGTCACACTTCGATGGCCTTCAGGGCGGCAACTCAGCCGTCGTCGTGAGCAACCCGTTGGTGGCCAAACTTCACAGCCATCGGTTGCTGGCGGTACTTGCAACGCGATACAAGGAAGTTCTCGTTGTTGAGCTACCTGATGGCGAGGCATTCAAAGGCTGGAGTTCGCTCAACCTGATCTTCGAGTTCCTCCTCAAGTCTCACTGCGACCGCAAGACGGTGATCTTCGCGCTTGGCGGAGGCGTGGTCGGAGACGTAGCAGGCTTCGCTGCGGCAAGCTACATGCGAGGCATTCCTTTCGTCCAAGTTCCTACAACATTGCTGGCGCAAGTGGACTCTTCGGTCGGCGGGAAAACTGCCATCAACCATCCGCTAGGCAAGAACATGATCGGGGCGTTCTATCAGCCTCTCCGAGTTATCGCCGACCTGGATACGCTGGACACGCTCCCTGATCGTGAGTTGTCGGCTGGCCTCGCGGAAGTGATCAAGTACGGACCGATTGCAGACGACGCCTTTTTTGGTTGGATCGAAACGAATCTTGATGCACTCTGGTCGCGCGACAAGAAGGCGTTGGCTTACGCGGTGAGGCGCTCATGTGAGATCAAGGCATGGGTCGTGGGGCAAGATGAGCGTGAGTCAGGTTTGCGTGCCATTCTGAACTTCGGCCACACCTTCGGTCACGCGATCGAAGCAGGCATGGGCTACGGTACTTGGTTGCACGGTGAGGCGGTCGGTTGTGGCATGGTGATGGCGGCAGATCTTTCGCGCCGCCTCGGCTTGATCGATGAGGCATATGTCGAACGTCTGACTCGACTGATCGAGCGCGCGAAGCTCCCCATTCAAGGACCGGCGTTGGGGGTGGACCGGTATCTCGACCTGATGCGTATCGACAAGAAGTCCGAGGCCGGCGAAATCCGCTTTGTCGTGATAGACGCTCCAGGGCGAGCGTCTATCCGGCCGGCCAATGACGACGTTGTCAGTGACGTCATCAGCGCACATACGGCCTGACGAAGGCGTGGACAGCACCCTTTCCTTCATGCTCAAGCCCTATGCGTGTGACCCTGCGGCTTCACGCGGTCGGCGTCATCTAGAGGCTCAGGCGCCCACGCGGAGCGAATATCAGCGTGATCGAGACCGCATCGTGCACAGCACGGCGTTTAGACGCCTGGTGTACAAAACTCAGGTCTTTCTCAACCATGAGGGTGATCTGTTCAGGACCCGGCTGACCCACTCTCTTGAGGTGGCGCAGCTGGGCCGCTCCATAGCGCGCTCGCTGGGCTTAAGCGAAGATCTTGTTGAGGCCATTGCGCTCGCTCACGATTTGGGCCACACGCCTTTCGGACACGCGGGGCAAGATGCGTTGAATGACTGCCTTCGCGCCGCCGATCCCATCAGCGGTGGGTTCGAACACAACCAGCAGAGCTTGCGAGTTGTAGATTCTTTGGAGGAGCGCTATGCGGATTTCGATGGCCTCAATCTCACGTTCGAGACTCGAGAAGGCATCCTGAAGCACTGTTCGCGGCGTTACGCTGCGAGGCTGGAAGAGCGTGAACCTGGGGGCGTCGGCCGCCGATTCATTGACCGGACGCAGCCGGGCCTGGAAGCTCAGTTGTGCAATCTCGCCGACGAAATCGCCTACAACGCGCACGACGTGGATGATGGCGTGCGCTCAGGGCTAATCCGCATCGAGCAATTGGAAGAGGTGACATTGTTCTCTCGCTTCCAGCGGGAGGCGTTGGCCCAGCGCCCCAGTCTGACGGGGCGCCGCCTACTGTTCGACACCATCCGTCGGATGCTCTCGGCGCAGGTCTACGACGTGCTCGATGCGACACGTGCATCGCTCAACAACGCGCAACCGAATCACGTGGACGATGTTCGCGACGCGCCAGTGCTGGTCTGTTTCAGCGAGGCGATGGCTCGAGAAAGCATTGAACTCAAGCAATTTCTGCGTGTGAATCTCTATCGACACCCACAGGTGGTATCGACGACCGATCGAGCCAAAGAAGTCATTCGCGACCTCTTCGCGGCCTATAGGGCCCACTCGGACGAGTGGGCAACGGAAGGCGAGACAGCAAGCCTGCGCAAGCTTTCAGACTACATCGCCGGCATGACCGACCGCTTTGCCATGCGCGAGCATGAGCGATTGACGGGTCGCCGACTGTTCGACGAGTGACGTCATGGCGCGTCTGCCGCGACTGTGCGTTCCGGGATGGCCGCATCTGCTGATACAACTGGGGCACGGTCACCAAGCCGTGTTCAGGGATGACGTCGACCGACGCTTGTTCCTCGACCTGCTTCGTGAGGCTGCGATCACACATGGTGTGGCAATTCACGCCTACGCCCTGCGCGACGGTGAGGTTCGGCTGCTGGGAACTCCGTCAAAGCTCGACAGCCTGAGCCGGATGATGCAGGCGATCGGCCGCCGCTATGGGAGCAACTTCAATCGGCGCCATGCGCACATTGGTAGCTTGTGGGAGGGGCGCTTCCGGGCAACGGTCATCGAACCGGAACGGCACTTGCTAACGTGCATGCGATACGTCGAACGTCCACTTAGTGAAGAGAGCGGTGCGGAGCTCGCTCCTTGGTCAAGTGCTCCGCATCACCTGGGCGAGCGAAGCGACCCGTGTGTCAGCGATCATCGTGAGTACTGGTTGCTGGGCAATACACCATTCGACCGAGAGGCTACTTACAGAGAATTGTCTCAGCGGGCACTCACGTCTGTTGAGCTGAACCTGATCTCGGATGCCGCCTTAAAAGGGTGGCCACTAGGTTCGCCATCATTTCTCGACAAGCTCTCGGGCAGTACTGATCGGCGTCTCGCGCCTTTGCCACGCGGAAGGCCGGTAAAGACTCATGGCAAAACATCTGACCCCAATTCTTTGAATGAGGACGTCGCCGCAAAATAATTAGTGTCAGACCCCTTTTTGTTTTCGTTGAAGTCCCTGCTGCACTGCAGTATTCTCCGGCTTCCATAGCTTTGAAACGGAGCGTGTGCCATGACCCAGGCCACTCACGGGGCCGCTGCGCCCGCAGAAGTGCATGACGCAGTTGAATTCGGCTTGTACAGCCCGTCGCATGAGCATGACGCTTGCGGCGTCGGATTCGTGGCGCACATCAAAGGTCACAAGGCGCATAGCATTCTCGAGCAGGGTCTGAAGATCCTCGAGAACCTCGACCATCGCGGCGCCGTCGGTGCTGACAAGCTGATGGGCGATGGCGCTGGCATCCTGATCCAGATTCCCGATGACTTCTATCGTGCGGAGATGGTGGCCCAAGGCGTCGAATTGCCGCCTCCGGGTGAGTACGGCGTGGGAATGATCTTTCTGCCGAAGGAACATGGTTCGCGACTGGCCTGTGAGCAGGCTCTCGAGCGGGCCGTCAAGACAGAGGGCCAGGTCCTGTTGGGCTGGCGTGATGTGCCTGTCGACACCGAGATGCCGATGTCACCGACGGTGCGTCAGAAAGAACCCATCATTCGCCAGATCTTCATCGGGCGTGGCCCCGACGTGATCGTTCCCGACGCGCTGGAGCGCAAGCTGTACGTGATCCGCAAAACGGCCTCGAGCGCGATTCAGCGCCTGAAGCTGACGCACAGCCATGAGTACTACGTGCCCAGCATGAGCTGCCGCACCATCATCTACAAGGGCTTGCTGCTCGCCGACCAGGTCGGCAAGTACTACAAGGACCTGCTGGACCCGCGTGCCGTGTCGGCGTTGGCGCTGGTGCATCAGCGCTTCTCGACCAACACGTTTCCGGAATGGCCGCTTGCCCACCCGTATCGCATGGTGGCGCACAACGGCGAGATCAACACCGTCAAAGGCAACTTCAACTGGATGCGCGCTCGCGAAGGCGTGATGAAGTCGCCTGTGCTCGGGGACGACCTGCAGAAGCTCTACCCGATCAGTTTCGAAGGCCAGTCTGATACGGCAACGTTCGACAACGCGCTCGAGCTGCTGACCATGAGCGGGTACTCGCTGGCTCATGCCGCGATGATCATGATTCCAGAAGCCTGGGAGCAGCATGCCACGATGGACGAGCGTCGCCGCGCGTTCTATGAGTACCACGCTGCGATGCTCGAGCCCTGGGACGGCCCGGCGTCGATGGTCTTCACAGATGGCCGCCAGATCGGCGCCACGCTCGATCGCAACGGGCTGCGTCCGTCGCGCTACATCGTGACTGATGACGATCTGGTTGTGATGGCCTCCGAGTCCGGCGTTCTGCCAATGATTCCCGAGAACAAGATCGTCAAGAAGTGGCGCCTGCAGCCGGGCAAGATGTTCCTGATCGACTTCGACCAGGGCCGCATCATCGATGACGAAGAGCTGAAGAACCAATTCGCTCTGGCCAAGCCGTATCGCCAGTGGATCGAGAACGTGCGCGTGCGGCTCGACTCCATCGAAGCGACCGGCAGTGCCAGCGAATTCACCGAGTCGCTGCTCGATCGCCAGCAGGCCTTCGGCTACACGCAAGAAGACATCAAGTTCCTCTTGAGCCCCATGGCGCAGGCCGGGGAAGAGGGCACGGGCTCGATGGGCAACGATTCGCCGTTGGCTGTGCTTTCCGATAAGAACAAACCGCTGTTCAACTACTTCAAGCAGCTCTTTGCGCAAGTCACCAACCCACCGATCGACCCGATTCGCGAAGCGGTGGTGATGTCGCTCGTGTCATTCATTGGGCCGAAACCCAACCTGCTCGACATCAACGCAGTCAACCCTCCAATGCGCCTCGAGGTGTCGCAGCCTGTGCTCGACTTCTCTGACATGGGCCGCCTGCGCGAGATCGAGAAATACACCTACGGCAAGTTCCGTAGCCACGAGCTCGATATCAGCTACCCGCTGTCATGGGGTGATGAGGGTGTCGAAGCCAAGCTGGCTTCGTTGTGCGCCGAAAGCGTGGATGCGATCAAGAGCGGGCACAACATTCTGATCATCAGCGACCGGCACATGGATCGCGATCACATTGCGATCCCGGCGCTACTGGCTTTATCGGCGATTCACCAGCACCTGGTGCGCGAAGGGCTGCGTACCACGGCTGGCCTCGTCGTGGAAACCGGCTCTGCGCGCGAGGTTCATCACTTCGCCGTGCTGGCGGGTTACGGAGCCGAAGCCGTCCACCCTTACTTGGCCATGGAGACGCTCGCGTCCATGCACAAGGAACTGCCGGGTGAGCTTTCGGCCGAGAAGGCGATCTACAACTACGTCAAGGCGATCGGCAAGGGCTTGTCGAAGATCATGTCCAAGATGGGCGTGTCGACCTACATGTCGTATTGCGGCTCGCAGCTGTTCGAAGCAATCGGCCTGGAAAAGACGCTGATCGAAAAGTACTTCCGTGGCACGGCAAGCCAAGTGGGCGGCATCGATGTGTTCGACGTGGCTGAAGAAGCGGTCCGCATGCACAAGGCGGCTTTCGGCGACGACCCCGTGCTCGACAGCATGCTGGACGCCGGCGGTGAATACGCTTGGCGCGTGCGCGGCGAAGAGCACATGTGGACGCCCGACGTGATCGCCAAGCTGCAGCACAGCGCGCGCGCCAACAAGTTCGAGACCTACAAGGAATATGCGCAACTGGTGAATGACCAATCGCGTCGCCACATGACCTTGCGCGGGCTGTTCGAGTTCAAGCTCGATCCGAGTAAGGCCATCCCTGTCGACGAGGTCGAGTCGGCCAAGGAGATCGTCAAGCGGTTCGCGACAGGCGCCATGTCGCTCGGGTCGATCTCGACCGAAGCCCACACGACGCTGGCCGTCGCGATGAACCGCATTGGCGGCAAGTCCAACACGGGCGAGGGCGGTGAAGATCCTGCTCGTTATCGCAACGAGCTGAAGGGCATCAAGATCACCGACGGCACCAAGCTCAGTGACGTCGTAGGCACCAAGGTGATCGCCTCCGACTACGAGCTGAAGGACGGTGACTCGCTGCGGTCGAAGATCAAGCAAGTGGCTTCCGGCCGCTTCGGGGTGACCGCCGAGTACCTGGCTTCTGCGGATCAGATCCAGATCAAGATGGCGCAAGGTGCCAAGCCGGGCGAGGGTGGTCAGCTGCCTGGTGGCAAGGTCAGCGACTACATCGGCATGCTGCGCTACTCGGTGCCCGGTGTGGGTTTGATTTCGCCGCCGCCGCACCATGACATCTATTCGATCGAAGACCTGGCACAGCTCATCCATGACTTGAAGAACGCCAATCAGCGCGCTGACATCAGCGTGAAGCTCGTGTCCGAAGTGGGCGTGGGCACAGTCGCTACCGGCGTTGCCAAGGCCAAGGCCGACCACGTGGTGATTGCCGGCCATGACGGCGGCACAGGTGCATCGCCCTGGAGCTCGATCAAGCACGCCGGCACGCCCTGGGAGCTGGGCTTGGCGGAGACGCAGCAGACCCTGGTGCTGAACCGCCTGCGCGGGCGCATTCGTGTGCAGGCGGATGGTCAGATGAAGACAGGGCGTGACGTCGTCATCGGCGCTCTGCTGGGCGCTGATGAGTTCGGCTTCGCGACTGCTCCGCTGGTGGCCGAGGGCTGCATCATGATGCGCAAGTGCCACCTCAACACCTGCCCGGTTGGCGTGGCGACGCAAGACCCGGTGCTGCGTGCCAAGTTCCAGGGCCGCCCCGAGCACGTGGTGAACTTCTTCTTCTTCGTGGCTGAAGAAGCGCGCCAGATCATGGCGCAACTCGGCATTCGCAAGTTCGACGACCTCGTTGGCCGCTCTGACCTGCTGGACACCAAGAAGGGCATTTCACACTGGAAGGCCAAGGGCCTCGACTTCAGCCGCATCTTCCATCAGCCAGCTGCACCTGCCGAAGTGTCGCGCCGCCAGGTCGAAACGCAAGACCACGGTTTGGCGCGGGCACTCGACGTGCGGCTGATCGAGAAGTGCAAGCCCGCGCTGGAGCGCGGCGAGAAGGTGCAAATCATCGAGCAGACTCGCAACGTCAATCGCACAGTGGGTGCCATGCTCTCTGGGGAGTTGGTGCGCCATCGCCCCGAAGGCTTGCCCGACGAAACCATCTTCATCCAGATGGAGGGCACGGGTGGTCAAAGCTTCGGCGCTTTCCTTGCGAAGGGCATCACGCTGTACCTGATCGGCGATGCGAACGACTACACCGGCAAGGGTCTGTCGGGTGGCCGTGTGGTGGTGCGGCCGAGCATCGACTTCCGCGGTGACGCCACGCGCAACATCATCGTGGGCAACACCGTGCTTTACGGAGCGACGAGCGGCGAGGCTTTCTTCCGCGGCGTGGGCGGTGAACGTTTCGCAGTGCGCCTGTCGGGGGCCACGGCAGTGGTAGAAGGCACGGGCGACCATGGGTGCGAATACATGACGGGCGGTACCGTAGCCGTGCTCGGCAAGACAGGCCGGAACTTCGCGGCCGGCATGAGTGGTGGCGTGGCTTACGTCTATGACGAAGATGGTGCCTTTGCCAAACGCTGCAACACCTCGATGGTGTTGCTCGAAAAGGTGCTCAGTGCAGCGGAGCAAGAGGCCAGCTCCGACAAGGCGGTGTGGCATCGCGGCGAGACGGACGAGGCCATCCTCAAGAAGCTGCTCAACGATCACCACCGTTGGACGGGCAGCCTGCGCGCGCGCGAGATCCTCGACCACTGGGCTGAAGCACGTGGCAAGTTCGTCAAGGTCTTCCCCAACGAATACAAGCGTRCGCTCGGCGAGTTGAATGCCGCCAAGCAAGCTGGTGACACGATCGCCAAGGCGAAAGCCGCTGACAAGCCCGCCGGCAAGAGCCGCGCCAAAGCCTAAATCAGGACTCACAAAACATCATGGGAAAAGTCACCGGCTTCATGGAGTACGAGCGTCTGGAAGAGGGCTACGAGCCCGTTCAGAAGCGCGTCAAGAACTACAACGAATTCGTCATCGGCCTAAAGGAAGACGAAGCCAAGATCCAGAGCGCGCGCTGCATGGACTGCGGCACGCCGTTCTGCAACAACGGTTGCCCCGTCAACAACATCATCCCGGACTTCAACGACCTGGTTTACCGCGGTGACTGGAAGAACGCCTGGACGACGCTCGACTCGACCAACAACTTCCCGGAGTTCACCGGCCGCATCTGCCCCGCGCCTTGCGAGGCGGCTTGCACCTTGAACGTGAACGACGATGCGGTAGGTATCAAGAGCATCGAGCACGCCATCATCGATCGCGCCTGGGCCGAAGGCTGGGTGCAACCGCGCCCGCCCAAAATCAAGACGGGCAAGAAGGTGGCCGTGGTCGGCTCCGGCCCGGCGGGAATGGCAGCCGCTCAGCAATTGGCGCGGGCTGGTCATGACGTGACGGTGTTCGAAAAAAATGATCGCGTGGGTGGTCTTCTGCGCTACGGCATCCCCGACTTCAAGATGGAGAAGTCGCAGATCGACCGGCGTGTGGACCAGATGCAGAAAGAAGGCG
Organism: Rhizobacter sp. P2_G4; assembly: GCF_056403575.1. Classification (NCBI taxonomy): domain Bacteria; kingdom Pseudomonadati; phylum Pseudomonadota; class Betaproteobacteria; order Burkholderiales; family Sphaerotilaceae; genus Rhizobacter; species Rhizobacter sp. P2_G4. Next base: position 142,026 of record NZ_JBFUFG010000008.1, read on the forward strand.
TCAAATTTCGCACCGGCGTGATGGTTGGCAAATTGCCAGAGGGCAGCAAGGTCACCAACTGGGCACGCGAAACCATCACGCCCGACGAATTGAAGAAAGAGTTCGACGCCGTGTTGCTGGCTGGCGGCGCCGAGCAATCACGCGACTTGCCGGTACCGGGGCGGGATCTCGACGGTGTGCACTTCGCGATGGAGTTCTTGCCGCAGCAGAACAAGATCAACGCCGGCGACAAAGTGAAAGATCAATTGCGCGCAGACGGCAAGCACGTGATCGTGATCGGCGGTGGCGACACCGGCAGCGATTGCGTCGGCACGAGCAACCGCCATGGGGCGAAGAGTGTTACGCAGTTCGAGTTGTTGCCAATGCCTCCCGAGCAGGAAAACAAGCCGCTGGTGTGGCCTTACTGGCCGACCAAGCTGCGTACCAGCTCAAGTCACGAAGAAGGGTGCGAACGCGAGTTCGCCATCGCCACCAAGGAATTCATTGGTGGCGAGGGAAAAGACAAGGGCAAGGTCAAGGCGCTGAAGGCAGTGCGTGTGGAATGGCAGGGTGGCAAGATGGTCGAAGTCGCCGGCTCTGAGCAGATGCTGCCTGCTGATCTCGTGTTGTTGGCGATGGGCTTTGTGAGCCCGGTTGCCAGCGTGATCGAGGCCTTCGGCGTTGACAAGGATGCGCGTGGCAATGCTCAGGCCACCACTGATTTCATCGGTGGTTATGGAACCAATGTCGAAAAAGTGTTTGCCGCTGGTGATGTGCGCCGTGGCCAATCACTCGTGGTGTGGGCCATCCGCGAAGGGCGCCAAGCGGCGCGGGCAGTCGACGAGTTCTTGTTGGGTGCGAGCGACCTGCCTAGATAAGGGCGAGCGGCCGCTGCGGCAGCCTCTTTGAGCTTGCGTAGGCGCCGTTTTTGCTGGAAGAGCGTGGTTTGTGAAAATCACGCTCTTCTTTTATCTCAATCTACAGATTTCAATTCACGCCAGTTGAGCCGGCGCAGGGATGTGGGTTCGGTGAAGTTGCCGGGCAGGGAAGATAAGCTGCCTGAGTCGGTGCCGACAATCAATCGAGGCGTTCCGCTGACACTGAGGAATCGCAGGTCTGTCACGATACCTGGCAATTCGGCAAAGACGATGGCAGCGCCCGCATCGTTCCGGAGTGCAGTCACCCCCGTTCCGTAGTTGATTGCGTACGGGCGGCTGATACCGGCTGGGTTGCAGGCATCGCCGTTCGGAAGGATGGAAGCGAACCCAACGATTCCCGAGAGGATGTCCGCTTCCGAAATAACGCGCCAGCCAATCCCGGCGGAACTGCGGCCCAGATTGATGTACCAGCCCTTCGACGTGGGTGGTGCGTTCACCAGCCCGACAAGCGGGTCTGCATTGGACGTCAGGTTTGTACGGGTCAAAGGGAACGGCCCCGTGGTGTCGAACTGGTTCGCCAGGCCGTCTCCTACGGCATAGAAACTCTGCTCCTGTATGTCTCCAATATCGGAGACATCGAGAAGCTTTCCGGTGCCGAACAGCACGAAGCGCTTGCTCGTCGAACGCTGAATCTCGATTCGTGGACGCGACGTGATCGGCTGAACTGCGCCGTTGATGGGGTCGGTCAGTGTGGCAATGCGGACGGGAGCGGGGTACGAACCGCTCGTTGCCGTCAAATCCCAACGCCACACATTCCCTAGCAGGTCACCGGCATAGGCGGAATCAGCCGTGGCATCGCTCCGATCGTTCACGTAGGTGTTCACATGCGCCAAACCAGCGCTCGCCGCGACAGTGCCCTCCCCGGTGGAGATTTTTTCCAGCAACACGCCGGTGCGTGGATTCACTATGAAGAAGTAGCCCCGACCATCTGTGTTGTTGTAACCGGATGCTAGGATCACAACCCAGCCGTACTTGCGTGTCTTGACTACGGAAGGTTCGCCATAGGTGAAGCCAAGATCTGGATCGGCGAACTCCCACATGATCTTGCCGGCCACGGCACCTTCGCTTGTCATTGAAGCAGGGTCGGTGACGTCAATGGCGTAGTAGCTCTTTCCCCCCTTGCCTAAGCCGCCGATCAGGATCGAGCGCCAGTTGGGCACGGAATTAGCAGCCACTCCTTCCGTGCGGTTCAAGTCGATGTCGTACACGGTGGGCGAGGCGTTCACGTAATAGTGATGTGAGAAGTCAGGACTGCCCAAGCCTGCCAGTCCGTTTATGTTGGGTGTACTGCTCGGCCCTTGGTAAAGCGCACCGGGCACATAGGCAAACAGCTCCGTCCCTCCCTGGAGATCGTTGGCGGCTACTGATCCATTGAATGCGTGGAGCATGCCGTCATTGGCGCCTACGTAGACGACGGTTGGGCGCGAAGACCAAGCTCCCTTGAAGAGCGTGTAGCCAGGATTGGCTGAATTGGACAAGGGCAGGCTGGGCGGGCCCACTGCGCGGACTTTTGATCCAACAATGTCACCCAGTAAGCGGCTGCGCGCACGGTAGAACCTATTAGCAACCACGGTCGAAGACACCTCGTAAGTGCGTTCTCCGCGCAGGTAGTTGAGATAGTCGCTGGCGTCCGCGCTGGTACGGTACGAGGTGTCCAGCGCAGTGCGTTGCGCCGGCGAGATGTCGGTGTAACGGAATGGAACGCCAACATTGGTGGCGGAGTTCCAGGTGGCCACACGTCTATTGACGTTCCAACCGTTGCCGGCGAACTGAGTTGCCAGCCTGTCCGATGCGAGCCAACGCTGGACTGCGGTAGGTTCACCCGTGGTGGCGCTGAACGCCAACTCGTTGCCGGTGAGTTCACCAGTCCAATTGTTGGAGTCGTATTGGCTGCTGAAGCTGGCATTGCCGGTTGTATCGACCTGAGGCAACGCCAAAGAAAACGAGGTCGTGTAAGCCCGCAGTTGTGCGGCGATGCTGGCGAACGCACGCGTCAAGCCACTGACCATCTGGTCAGGTCGCCCTGCGGTGAAGTAGTTGTCAGGTCGGGGCTGGAGCGTGGTTCCCGTGCCCACGGTGTCCGCGGTGGTGGCCCAGAGGCTCTGGTCCAGGGCGACCGTATTGGTGACGTTGTAATCCAGCGGGACGGCAAACCCGCCGTATTTCGCCGCCAGATAGAACTGGTTGTTTCGTTCGAAGGCCTTCTCCAGCACGTCCACCCAGTAAGTCTGGACAGACTGCCCTCGGGTGCCGGGCATGTTGGGGATGTCTGGCCGGATGTCCTCGGTGTTCGCCTGATAGGCCAGACCCGCCATGCGGGCCGAGTTGTTGCTGCAGCAGGCCGAGGCGTTGATTGGGTTCTGGGTTCCGAGGGAGTTGCCCATGCCCTGCAGCACGCCGACGCGGTTGGTCCAGGTCACGGCATTTGCCGTGGTGTCCGCCGCCACCGCCGCCGGCAGCGGGGGTTCATTCGTGGTGATGGTGTTCCCCGGCACGTTCTTGTCGGCGTGGGTGTAGATGTCGCCGATGCCGAGGACGAAGTTGCGCTGGCATGAGTACTGGATCGGGTCATCCCATCGGGTGATGACGGGGAACCCATCTATCCGGGTAGTCTTGCCCGCAGCGTTCACGCTGCTCATGTCGGACCACTCGGGCACGTTCCCCAGGTTCTTGAAGTAGCGTAGGGTGGCGTAGTACAGCTCGCCGACCGGGTCGTTGGATTTGTAGTTGCCCGGCGTGATCTGCCCGAACTTGTTCAGGTAGTTCATCACCCCGCTGTTGGTGACCGGGACACTCGGGCCGAACAGCGTGTTCGTGTCGGTGGCGTCCGCCGGGTTGGGGTTGACCAGGAACACGCCGGTCGTGGGATCCCACTCACGCAGGGCGTTGGTTTGATCCGCTTGGCCTGGAACGGGTTGTGTCGGCCCCACGAATTTCTGCCGCGCTCTCATCACGCCGCCATCGCGCCCGTTGCCGCTTTCGTTCAGGTAGCCGAATGCGCTGAACCGCATGCGGTTGGAATACTGCTGAATCAGCCCTTCGGGCTTCCAGTTGTTGCCGTACTGGCGGCAATTGGCTTCCACACCGCCGGAACCGGCGGTCGCGTCGCACACTTTGACGCGCACGAAGGCTTCGTACACCGCATTGACGTCATTCAGACCATTCTGATAGTGAACGGCCGTGGTGGCGTTGAGGTCGCCCGAGCGGGTGAACCTGAACTTGTTGCCGAGACTGGCCACCCGGATGTTCAGATTGCCGAACCCCAGCGGGGTGGCGCCAGCGACCAGCCCGCTCGTGCCCAAGGCCTTGTTAGGCGACAGGCCGTCAGCTTGGCTTGATTGCCACGCCCGCTCGAGCACGGTCAGTGTGGTGGTGTCGTGCTTGCGATAGCCGCCTGTCAAAGCCCAGCGAAACGGGTCGATGGTCTGCATCGTGGCCCAGTTTAAAAAGTTGCCGCTCCACTTGCCAACGCACGTACGACTCGACGCTGCGCCGGCAGGGGTGAAATAGCGATCGTCTTCTGCTACGCCGTATTGGTACGTGTAGCACTTGCCTGGGTCGAAGTAGCCGAGATACTCAGTTGCAGAGGCGTAAGCCGCTGTGTGAGCCGCTCGAATGGCGGTCGGGTATTCCACTGACAAGGCAAGCGCTACGTTGCCTGGGACGCCTGTTGTCGTGAACAGAGGTTGGTCTGCGAGCGGTGTGGCTGCGCCGGCGGTAAAAGCTAGCGCGGCACAAAGGAAGGCCAGCAATACCTTGCTGACAGGGCCGTGACTCTGCCCGTGTTTTCGAACATGCTTCACCGAGGGTTTCGCTAGAGTGTTCATGGTGTTCTCGCAGAATTACATGGTGAAGGTGGTCTGGAAGAAGGCCTGAGTCTCCCGAGGTCCGTCTACCCGAACGCTGACGCGGTAGACGATCTGCAGACTGGTTGCACCAGCGCCGCCCGAAGAGGCATCTCCGGCCACGTTCAAATGGGAACCGCTGCCGCCCATGGGCCCGTTGTCGACGATCTGGCAGCGTGCAGAGCCAAGTACGCTGTCGAGACCCGTGCTGTCGCACAGGCGATCGATCACGTAACGAATCGTCACGCCTTGCCCGGCGGGTGTCGAAATCGCTGGGGCCGTCCAAGCGGCGTCGAAATCCTGGGCGTTGAGCAGAAGCGTATTCGGAATCCCCTGCGCATTGGTCGGCAGGATGGTGGCGCTGTAGTTGTTGCCTGGTCGGTTCAGCGACCTGGCGACAGGTGTTCCAAGCGGACCACTGGCGGCCACCGCAGCCAGAACTACGGTAACGGCACGTTCTCCCTGGTTCTGCAGATCGCGCTTGAACGCCACGTTGCCTGCAGTGAATAGGGTTGTATTGAACGATCGCACCAAGGCGACGCTGCCGATGAGCATCACGATGAGCGCGATCAGGCAGAACAACAGCACAACGCCACGTTCGGCACGCTGGGCATGGAGGCTCTTCAATGGACGAAAGGATGTGGAGCTCATAGCAAAAGCATGTTTCTCAAAGGAACAGTGAACTCGATCGTCCGGTGGCGGATGTGCTGCTCATCGACGGAAAGCGTTCGTTGCAGATGAAGACTCGTGTCCGCCAGATCACCAAAGAGTGGCAAGGTTGCTGGAGCAACCAGGTCCTTCTCAATCAGCGAGGTTTGCAGGACCACCGCGACCCGAACAGCCACGATCTGCCGCAAGCTGGCTTGCGCTGCTGGCGTGCCATTGAGCAACGAGGTGCTGGAGAAAGCGCCGGTAGGTGCCTGCCACAAATCGCGAATACCGTCGCCATTGGTGTCGACGCCGTACAACGCGCGCATTTCCACCACGCCGTCGGCAATCGGAGCCGGAGCCTCGTCAAGGGCGCTGAGCAACAGGTCGTAGCTGACGAGCCTGCGCGCGGCAGTGTCTACGCCGAAAAGCTGGAACTGGGGCGGGTTGTTGCGGGCGGCGGTGGCGCTGACGCTTCCGAGCGCGATGGCAAAGGTGTTGCTGGCGCCGAATGCGCTGAGGTTCACGGTAGTTCCCGCCGCCTGAAAGAAGCGCCCTCCAAGCGGCAGCTCCTGGTCGGCTCCGGCAACGAGTGCTCTTACTTGCTGCAGCATGCAGCCTGTTCCGTCCTCAGAGAACAGGACTAGATCATCTTCTCTCCATCCAAGGGTGTTGAGCAGCCGCACGCTGTTGGTGGTGACCGATGCCGGGAGCACACGCCTGCCGACCTCTGCAAATCCCGCGCTGCCTGACATCACTGTCAGAACGTCGGAATCGGTCTCCCGTTGAATGACAACCGGGGCGAGGCGAAGGTTGAGTGGTACGCTTGCAAACGGTGCAGCGACCGCCCTCGGCCTCGGCAAAATGGCGCTGCCATCGCGAGACGCATTCACGAGACATCCCAGGGCACCACCCCCTGCGGCAGCGCTCCAACTCTGCACGAAGCCTGAGCCCGCACTGCGCAAGGAACGGTCTAGTACGAAGGAAATGTGAGTGGCCGTCTGGTTGGCGTCGTTGAGCGTCGTGGTGCTGCGCTTGTTGCTCTCGCCGCTGGTCATCACGCTGGTGATAGCGAGCGTCAAGATGAGGCCGATGACCATGGAGACCATCAACTCGACCAGGGAGAAGCCGGAGTTCTGGGGCCGATGTGAAGTACTCATGGTGTTAGTTGACATTCATCACCTGCGTCACAAAGCGATTCACTTCACCGGCTGGTGCACTCGGTGGTCTCCACGTGATGGTGATGTCGGCGACGCCTCCGGCCACCGTGACCGTGCCCGTGCCCGAGGGGAGGCCGCCGTTCTGCGTGTCTGCCACGCGGGCTGCCCACGTGGTTGTGTCGACAGTCAACGATTTCTGATCCCACATTTGAGAAGCAATTTCGTTGGCCAGCAAGGCAGCACGGTTGGTGTCTTCGGCGCTGGTGGAGAACTGAGTTGCTCGCGTCTGGAGGCTCAGCATCCCAAGGATGCCAATCGAGAAGATGAGCAACGAGGTGAGCACTTCAATCAGGCTCATGCCCATCTGTCGTCGCAGTGATGGCTTCATGGCTAGCATCCGTCGGGGTTGGTTGCGGAGAGGGCCTTGTTCGGGTCGCACATGCGAATCTGGCCGCCCACGGCCAGCGTCACACGCAGCGGGCGGTCGGCCCCGGTGAGTGCAAGGTCGTATCTCACGGGTGTGGCGGTCACCGTGCACACCGCACCCGACACGGCTGGATCGGCGTTGTCGACAACGCGACCAGCAGAGTTGAAGCACACGGCTGCAGGGGCGTTGGAGACGGTCACGTTGCCGGCTGTGTCTGACAGCGAGCCGCCCTGGATGAAGACATGCGACGCAGGGTCTTCCGTGGTGCGCGGCACAGTGTGAATGGCCCAGTTGCGGCCATTCGCAACTGCGGCCGAGTTGGTGCTCGGCTCAGCATTCGTGAGCGTGAAGACCGTCTGGCGATTGCGCCGCACCGATTCTGACTGTGCCAAGCGAAGCCCGTTCTGAAGCGACTCAGCGACGCTGCGAACCTGACTGTTTCTCACCATGCCGGTGAATGACGGAACCGCTAGCGAGAACAGGATTGCCAGCAACACGACCGTCACCATCAGCTCGACGAGCGTGAAGCCCCGTGCGGATGCGCTGCCACGATTACGTGCTAGCGATGAGGAGGAGTTCAGCACGCTTGCCCCCTCTTGAGGATCCATTTGGTCKCACATTGGCTCCAGCCCGTGGGCACGCCTGTCGTGGCGCGCGTGTTGTCATGAGTCACGGTGAACCGAAAATCTGCTGTCGGACCAGTTCCTTGAGCCTGCAGGGTGAAAGTGTTGGGCGTGAGCACCGTGCAGGTGAGACCAAAGTACTCGTCCGTTCTTTGCGCGATAGGTGCGTCGCAGGGGGTAGTAAAAGTCCCAACCGTTTGATACGTGCGGTTATCCTGGAAGTGACGTTCCATGCGTGCCTGGAAGGTGGAGAGCAGGTTGGTGGCGCCCACCAACTGGCCACGCAACACGTATTCCCGGTACTGCGGGATGGCAAAGGCCGCTAAAACCGCAATGATCGCCACGACGATCATCACTTCGATCAGCGTAAAACCACGATAGTTCGTGGTCGGCTTTGCGGTCCGGGTGTTCATCTGCATCACTACTCCTCATTGAGGCTTCATTTTCCGTGGGCGGCCTTAGGTGCTGCGTGCCGCACATCAGATGGTTTGTGCCGCTTGTCCGCCCTGTCCGTTCGTACATGGCGGCCTTGTAGTCGCGAGGCGTGACGGATTACAGGCAAACGTTCTCCTCTATCATCAACGTGCTCAGTCGGATGACGCTGCCGACAACGTGAGCAAACAGCCCCCAATAATCCGAGCCCATGTCTTCAGATACTCCGCTTGTTCAGTTGCGACGCGTTTCCTGTGGATACGGTGACCGAGTCATTCTGGAGAACATTGACTTGGTGATCCCCCGTGGGCGGGTTGTTGCTCTCATGGGGACTTCCGGCGGCGGGAAAACGACGGTCCTTCGGCTCATTGGTCGACAGCTTCAGCCCATGAGCGGTCAAGTGCTGCTCGACGGCGTTGATATGGCAACACTTGACGCCCAAGGGCTTTATGCGGCCCGCCGCCGCATGGGCATGTTGTTCCAGTTCGGAGCCTTATTCACCGACCTCTCGGTCTTCGAGAACGTCGCATTCCCCTTGCGAGAGCACACCGACTTGTCCGAGGCAATGATTCGTGACCTGGTGCTGATGAAACTCAACGCTGTCGGTCTACGGGGCGCGCGCGATCTGTTGCCGTCCCAGGTGTCAGGCGGCATGGCGCGGCGTGTTGCTTTGGCAAGAGCCATCGCTCTCGATCCCGACCTGATCATGTACGACGAGCCCTTCGCCGGGCTGGACCCGATCTCGATGAGCGTCGCAGCCACACTGATCAAGGACTTGAATAGCGCGCTCGGCCTGACCAGCATCGTCGTGTCGCACGATGTAGACGAGACCTTCCTCATCGCCGATCACGTGGTGTTCGTGGCCAACGGTCGCATCGCGGCCCAGGGCACACCCGCTGAGATGCGAGCGAGCGAGGACCCGCTGGTGCGGCAGTTCGTTGGCGGTCTTGCTGACGGCCCGGTCCGCTTTCACTACCCCGCTGTGCCGGTGGCTGAAGATTTCGGTGTGGGGGCTTCGCGATGAATTGGCTCAACCCGGCAGCGGTCGGTTTGTCGGTGCGGAGTGCCCTCGCCGATGTTGGTGAGGGTACGAGCCTGTTCTTGCGCCTCGTTGCTTTGGTCGGCGCTACCTTTGGCCGCATGCGGTTGGTGATCGATCAGCTGTTCTTCATCGGCAATCGTTCGCTGTCGATCATCACGGTGTCTGGACTCTTCGTCGGCTTCGTGTTGGCGCTCCAGGGCTACTACACGTTGCAGCGGTATGGATCAGCCGAGGCAGTCGGTTTGTTGGTGGCCTTGTCGCTGGTGCGTGAACTGGGCCCTGTGGTCACGGCGCTTCTGTTTGCCGGCCGTGCCGGCACCTCGCTGACTGCTGAAATCGGCTTGATGAAAGCCGGTGAGCAGTTGGCCGCGATGGAGATGATGGCCGTTGACCCGGTGAAGCGCGTTCTTGCGCCGCGTTTCTGGGCGGGTGTGATTGCGATGCCGCTGCTTGCCGCGGTGTTCAGCGCGGTCGGCATACTTGGCGGCTGGCTCGTGGCGGTGCCTTTGATCGGCATCGATGCCGGCAGTTTCTGGTCTCAGATGCAAGGTGGCGTTGGTGTGTGGGCCGACGTGGGCAATGGCGTGATCAAGAGCGTCGTGTTCGGCTTCACGGTAACCTTCATCGCCTTGCTGCAAGGCTACGGTTGCAAGCCCACGCCGGAAGGCGTGTCGGCTGCGACGACGCGCACGGTGGTGATGGCGTCACTGGCCGTGCTGGGGCTCGACTTCGTCTTGACGGCGATGATGTTTTCGATTTGATGGGATTCGTGGGAGAAATAGGCGATGCAAAAATCTCGTCATGACGTGTGGGTAGGTCTGTTCGTGATGATCGGCGCGGCGGCGGTGCTCTTTCTGGCGCTCAAGGCCGGCAACCTGCTGACACTGAACTTCGATGAAACCTACCAAGTGGCCGCCAAGTTCGACAACATCGGCGGCCTGAAGCCGCGTGCTGCCGTGAAAAGCGCGGGCGTGGTGGTGGGCCGCGTCGAATCGATCGGCTTCGACGACAAGACCTACCAGGCTCGCGTGATGCTGCAGCTGGAGAAGAAGTTCGCTTTCCCCAAGGACAGCTCCGCGAAGATCCTCACATCCGGCTTGCTGGGTGAGCAGTACCTCGGCCTCGAGCCTGGCGCAGCAGAGAAGAACCTTGCCGCTGGTGACACCATCACGCAAACCCAGTCGGCCGTGGTGCTTGAGAACCTGATCAGCCAGTTCCTGTACAGCAAGGCTGCCGAACCCACTGCACCTGCCACGCCCGCCGCCCAGCCTGCAGCACCAGCCCCCAAGAAATGATGCGACGACTCGGCTTGTTGTTGATCGCGAGCTTGCTTGCACTGCTGACTGGCTGTGCAACGACGGGCGGTGCGCCGAAGACGGCCGCACAGAAGATCGACCCGTGGGAGAACTGGAACCGCAAGGTCTACGCCTTCAACGACCGGGTGGACCGAGCGGTGCTGAAGCCAGTGGCCACGGCTTACACCAACGTGGTGCCGCAGCCGGTACGACGTGGTGTCACCAACTTCTTCGGCAATTTTTCCGACGCGTGGTCGGCGGTGAACAACTTCCTGCAAGGCAAGTTTGCCAACGGCTTTCAAGATGTGGTTCGCGTGGGAACCAACACCTTGTTCGGCCTGGGCGGTTTTCTTGATGTCGCCAGTGAGTTCGGGGCCGATCGGCAAAGCGAAGATTTCGGTCAGACCTTGGGTCACTGGGGCATGGCGCCAGGGCCGTACGTCGTCTGGCCTGTGCTCGGACCGTCTACGTTGCGAGACTCGCTGGCCTTGCCTTTGGACATGAGTGTCACACCCGCGGGGATCGTCACCAACGAGGCCGCTCAATACATGGTCACCGGCCTGCAGCTCGTGAACACGCGGGCCAACCTGCTGGGGGCCAGCGGGTTGCTGAACGACATCGCACTGGACAAGTACGCATTCGTGCGGGACGGCTATCTGCAGCGTCGTCGAAGCCTCGTGTTCGACGGCGACCCCCCGGAAGAGAAAGACCCTGCGGACGACGAGCCCGCCTTCGAAAAAGAGAAAACTGCCCCACCTGCAGAAGCTCCAGCGCCTGCTCCCGTTGCACCAACACCCGCAGCGTCGGCTGCATCCCAGCCGGGCTAGGCTGCTGCGCTGTGTTGCTGCTGTGTAATGCATGCCAACCGTCAGCGTGCATGGTGCGTTGATCATCATGCGAGCCGCTTGAGCGTGAACTCATCGCGCGCAGGCTCCTCCAATCCAGGCCACGTTTCGTGGGCTCGCAAATAGAAAGGAAACAAAATGCTCCGCCAACGTTTCACGTCATGGTTTTCAGCGGCTGCCGTGTTGATGGCCACCGTGGGCATTGCCCATGCTCAACAGACCCCCGACGCACTGGTCAAACAGATTTCAAGCGAAGTGCTTGACGCGGCAAAGGCTGACAAGTCCATCCAAGCAGGCGACATGAAGAAGATCAGCGCGCTGGTCGAAACGAAGGTCATGCCCTATGTCAACTTTCCGTTGATGACCTCCAAGACCATCGGTCCGCAGTGGAGGCAGGCCACGCCCGAGCAGAAGCAAAAGCTGCAGGACGAATTCCGGACTCTGTTGGTGCGCACCTATGCCGGCGCGCTCGCCCAAGTGAAAGACCAGACCGTCCAAGTCGAGCCGCTGCGCGCAGGCGCTGCCGAGTCCGGCGAAGTGCTCGTCAAGAGCAAGATTCGCGGATCCGGCGAACCCATTCCGCTCGACTACCGCCTTGAGAACTCCACGGGCAGCTGGAAGATCTGGGACGTGAACGTGTCCGGCCTCTGGCTGGTTGCCAACTTCCAGGGCCAATTCAAGCCGGTGATCAGCTCTGGCGGCATCGACGGTGTCATCAAGGCGCTGGTCGATCTCAACAAGGCTTCGGCCCGTTGACCATGAGGCTCGTCCTGCCAGCGACCATCACCACGCAGGAAGCACGTGACACGCAGCGCATGCTCGCGCAGGCGCTGCAGCAGGGCATCAAGACGCAGGACGAGCCTGTTGTCACGGTCGATGCTGCTGGCTTGCAGCACTTCGACTCTGCTGCCTTGGCGGTACTGCTCGAATGCCAACGCCTGGCGCAGGCCTGGGGCAAAGGCTTTGCGGTGCGCAACGCACCTACCAAGCTGGCTGAGTTGGCGCGCTTGTATGGCGTTGACGCGTTGCTGATGCCGGCCGCCGAGCCGAAGACCTGAAGCTTCAGTCCAGCGGCGCGTAGCGCTTGGCTCGCAGGTTGCGCTTGATGTCTTGCAGCGTTGCGCGCAATTCCTTGCCCAACCTCAACGCCACGCCGGTCGTCAGGATGTCGATCACCACCAGGTGGAGCAGGCGCGACACCATCGGGCTGTAACGATCGAAGTCTTCCGGGTGATCGACCGGAAGCAGAATCTGGTTGGCACCCGCCTGGCCCATCACGGCCAATGGCGACCCGCTGGCGGTGATGAAGATCACCGTCGCGCCCTTCTTGCGTGCGATTTCTGCGGCGTCGATCAGGTCACGGCTGCGCCCGGAGTTCGAGATGACGACCAGGCAGTCGCCAGGTTGCAGCATCGTGGCGCTCATCACCTGCACATGGCCATCGCTGATGGCCATGGCGTTCACGCCCAGGCGAAAGAACTTGTGCTGCGCGTCCTGTGCGACGATGCCCGAGTTGCCGACGCCATAGAACTCGATGCGCCGTCCCTCACGGCCAGCTGTGGCCAGAGCGGTCAACGCCCGCTCGAAGGCGTGCGCGGCAGCGTCGTTGCGGTATTTCAGCAGCGCGCTCACCGCGTTGTCGATCACCTTGACGACGATGTCATTGGGCTTGTCGTCTTCATCGACCGCGCGGTGCACGAAAGGTACGCCTTCGTTGACGCTCCCCGCCAGCTTGCGCTTGAAATCCGTCAGACCGTCGTAGCCCACGCTGCGGCAAAAGCGCACGACAGTGGGCTTGCTGACATTGGCTCGCAGGGCCAGTTCGGTCACTGGCAGCGTGGCAAAGCTGCGCGGGTCCGCCAGCACCAGTTCAGCGACGCGTTGTTCGGCGGGCGGCAGCGCGGGAATGGATGCCCGAATGCGATCGAGCATCACGCCGCGCTCTTGAAGAGTCGTCGGGCTGCTGCTGCGGACTGCTCCAAAGCCAGGGCCGATCCCACTCGGGGATCGCCCCATGTACCCGTGGAGCGAGGTGTCGTCATCACTGCTCTTCAGACCAGGCGAAGCCATCGCGGGCGACCAACGCACTCGCTGCTGCCGGGCCCCAGGTGCCGGCGGCATACGGGCGCGGTCCACTCGTGTCCCTGACCCAGGCGCCCAGGATGGGCTCGACCCAACGCCATGCTTGCTCTTGCTCGTCACTGCGGACGAAAAGATTCAGCCGGCCGGCAATCGCATCGAGCAGCAGGCGCTCGTAGGCGCCAACCCGGTTCTCGGCAAAGGCCTTGTCGAAGTCCAGGTCCAGCGACACCGGTGACAGCATCTCCTGCTGGCCGGCTCCCTTGGCCGCAAGCAGATGCAGCTCCAGCCCGTCCTCCGGCTGCAGGTTGATGACCAGCTTGTTCGGCTGGTTCCGGCCGGGAAAGATACTGTGCGGCGTGGGCCTGAAATTCACCACGATCTGCGCATCGCGTGCAGCGAGTCGCTTGCCGGTGCGCAGGTAGAAGGGCACGCCGGCCCAGCGCCAGTTCTGCACCTCGGTGCGCAGCGCGACGAAGGTCTCGCACTGGCTGCCGGCCGGCACTTTTTCTTCCTGCAGATAGCCCAACACCGGCTTGCCTGCGGCGCTGCCGGCGCGGTACTGGCCGCGCACCACGTCGCGCGCCACCGATTCATCGGTGAAGGGCTTCAACGACCGCAACACCTTCAGTTTTTCGTCGCGGATGGCGTCGGCGTCGTAGCTCGACGGCGGCTCCATCGCCACCATCGTCAGCAGCTGCAGCGCATGGTTCTGAATCATGTCGCGCAGCGCACCGGTGCGGTTGTAGAAGTCGCCGCGTGTGCCCACGCCCAGTCCTTCTGCCAAGGTGATCTGGATGTTGGCGATGCTTTCACGACGCCACAGCGGCTCGAACAAGGCGTTGCCGAAGCGCAGGGCCATGAGGTTCTGCACCGACGGCTTGCCCAGGTAGTGGTCGATGCGGAAGGCCTGGGTTTCGCTGAAGACCGACCGCACCACCCGGTTGATTTCTTGTGCGCTGGCGAGGTCGTGGCCGAGCGGCTTCTCCAGCACCACGCGAATGCGAGGCCCGTTCAGGCCGGCGGCGCCCAGCTGCTCGCAGATCTGGGGAAAAAGGTGCGGGCTGGTGGCGAGGTAGAGCACCGCGGTGTCCGCATTGCGCTCTTCCAGCCAGGACTTGAGCTTGCCGTAGTCGGCAGGCTGGGACAGGTCCATGCGCTTGTAGTGCAGCAGCTCGGCAAAACGGGCAAATTCTTCGTCGCTCGGCCGTTTTGCGCCTTCAACTTCCTGGAAGCGCTCTTTCAACCAGTGGCGGTACTTGTCATCGCTCTGCTCATCGCGGGCGACCGACAAGATGCGCCCGCCCGCCGGCAGCTTGCCGTGGCGAAAGGCCTGAAACAGCGCCGGCATCAGCTTGCGCCAAGTGAGGTCGCCGGTGCCGCCGAAGAAGACAAGGTCGAATGACATACGCGTGGCCGATGTAATTTAGTTTCATCGGAATGATGCCCACGTTTCTTCCTTGCGTCAAACTGTGGGGTCGGGCCATAGAACTACGGCACTCGCTCGGTTCTAATGGCATATCGCCTCTGTTTAAGGCCAGGAAATGAACCAACTCGAGCAACTCAAACAGTTCACCACCGTGGTGGCTGATACCGGCAATTTCAAGCAGTTGAGCGCCTTTGCGCCCCGTGATGCCACCACCAACCCGTCACTGATCCTCAAGGCCGTGCAGCAGCCCGATTACGCGCCGCTGCTGTCAGAAACCGTGGCGGCCCATCGCGGGCGCCTGCACGATGAAGTGATCGACGAAGTGCTGGTGCGCTTCGGCCTCGAAATCCTGAAGGTAGTGCCCGGGCGCGTGTCCACCGAGGTCGATGCGCGGCTGAGCTTCGACACCGCTTGCACCGTGCAACGCGCGCGGCGCATCATGGCGCTGTACGAGGCCAACGGCGTGGGCCGCGACCGCGTGCTGATCAAGATCGCTGCCACCTGGGAGGGTATCCAGGCGGCGCGCATCCTTGAGCGCGAAGGCATCCATTGCAACCTGACCTTGCTGTTCTCGTTCTGCCAGGCGGTGGCCTGCGGTGACGCCGGCGTGCGGCTCATCTCGCCCTTCGTCGGCCGCATCTACGACTGGTACAGGAAGAGCGCCGGCGCCAGCTGGGACGAAGCCGCGAACGCCGGAGCCAACGACCCTGGTGTCAAGTCGGTGGCGCAGATCTACACCTACTACAAGAAGTTCGACATCGAGACCGAGGTCATGGGGGCGAGCTTCCGCAATGTCGGCCAGATCGTCGCCTTGGCTGGCTGCGATCTGTTGACCATCAGCCCCGAGTTGCTGGCGCAACTGCAGTCGAGCGAGCAACCGTTGAGCCGTGCGCTCGATCCCAAGGCGGCCTGTGATGCTTGCATCCATGCGCTCACCTACAACGAGCCGAGCTTCCGCTTTGCCCTGAACGAGGACGCCATGGCCACCGAGAAGCTGGCCGAAGGCATCCGTGCGTTCGCGGCCGATGCGATCAAGCTCGACAAGATCATCGAGGGCCTGAAGTGAACGCTGCTGCACCACGCTGCGACCGCACCGAGGCTTGGGCCGCCCTGCAGGGCCACTACGAAGCACACGGCCGCGACTTCGACCTGCGCGACGCCTTCGAGCGTGATGCCGACCGCTTTGCCGGCTTCGGCATCGAAGCGCCCGAGGTGTTTGCCGATCTGTCCAAGAACCTGATCGACGTGGCCACGCGGCATTTCCTGCTCGATCTGGCGGCCGAGTGCCAGCTTGAAGCACGACGCGACGCGATGCTGCGCGGCGATGTGGTCAACATCACCGAGGGTCGCGCTGTGCTGCACACGGCGTTGCGCGCACCGAAAGGCGAGGGCCCGTTCAGCGCCGAGGTGCACGAGGTGCTGGACCGCATGCTGGCTTACGCCGAAACCGTGCGCGACACGGCGAACAGCGGCATTCGGCACGTCGTCAACATCGGCATCGGAGGCAGCGACCTCGGGCCGCAGATGGTGCTGCCGGCGCTCGACGCCTTTGCGCACCGCGGCCTGCAGTTTCACTTCGTCTCCAACGTCGATGGTCATGACATCACGCCG
Organism: Rhizobacter sp. P2_G4; assembly: GCF_056403575.1. Lineage (NCBI taxonomy): Bacteria > Pseudomonadati > Pseudomonadota > Betaproteobacteria > Burkholderiales > Sphaerotilaceae > Rhizobacter > Rhizobacter sp. P2_G4. The sequence continues at coordinate 158,379 of NZ_JBFUFG010000008.1, forward strand.
GTGCTGCGCGGCCTCGACCCGGCCGATACCCTGTTCGTGATCGCCAGCAAGACCTTCACCACGCAGGAGACGCTGGCCAATGCGCAGGTCGCCAAGGCCTGGTTTCTCGCCAATGGGGGAACCGACACGCACAAGCATTTCGTCGCCACCACCACCAACGTGAAGGCCGCCGCCGAGTTCGGCATCAGCACGACCTTCGGCTTCTGGGACTGGGTGGGCGGCCGCTATTCGCTGTGGTCGGCCATCGGCTTGCCCATTGCGCTGGCCATCGGCGCAGACAACTTCCGTGCGCTGCTCGCTGGTGCACACGCAATGGACCAGCATTTTGCACAGGCGCCGCTGGCCAAGAACCTGCCGGCGATGCTCGGGCTGCTCGATGTCTGGTATCGCAACTTCCACGGCTTCACCAGCCGCAGCGTCGCGCCGTATCACCAGGGCTTGAAGCGCCTGCCGGCGTACCTGCAGCAGCTGGAGATGGAAAGCAATGGCAAGTGCGTCGATCTCGATGGCGAGGCGCTGCCTTTCGCGACCAGCCCGGTCGTGTGGGGCGAGCCGGGCACCAATGGCCAGCATGCCTATTTCCAGATGCTGCACCAAGGGACGGATGTGATCCCGGTCGAGTTCATCCTCGTCAAGCGGCCAACCCACGATCTGCACGACCTGCACACCAAGCTGATCGCCAACGGCCTCGCGCAAAGCCAGGCGCTGATGCTGGGCAAGAGCACCGCCCAGGCGCTGGGCGAGAAGGCGCCGACGGCTTCGGCTTCGCTCGACGCGCAGACCGTGGCGCGCCACCGCACCTTCCCCGGCAACCGCCCCAGCACGACCTTGATGCTGGATCAAATCACGCCGCGCAGCCTGGGCGCCCTGATCGCGCTGTACGAACACCGTGTGTTCACAAGCGGCGCCTTGTGGGGCATCAACAGCTTCGACCAGTGGGGCGTGGAGCTGGGCAAGGCCCTGTGCAACGACCTGCTGCCGCGCCTTGCCTCCGGCGACGTGACTGGGCTGGACGCGTCGACCGCTGGCCTGATGAAGCGGTTGCTCGCGTGAAGAATATCGTCTTCGACTTCGGCGGTGTCGTCTTCTGCTGGGAGCCGCATGAGCTGATGCTGCGCCTGTTGCCCCGGCATGCGCGCGATCTGACTTCGGCGAACGCGATGGTGGACGCCTTCTTCGAAGGCTACCGCGGTGACTGGGGCAACTTCGACCGCGGCACGATCACCGTGCCCGAACTCGCACCCCGTATCGCCCAGCGCCTGGGTTTGTCGCTGGACGAAGTGAACGCCGTCATCGCCGCCGTGCCTGGCGAACTGCAGCCACTCGAGGGCACGGTGGACCTGCTGCACCGCCTGCATGCCAACGGTCACCCGCTGTTCTACCTGTCGAACATGCCGGCCGGCTATGCCGAGCATCTCGAGCGGAGCAATGCATTCTTCGAGCGCTTCACCGACGGCATCTTTTCAGCACGCGTTCAACTCATCAAGCCCGAGCCCGAGATTTTCGAACTGGCGACGAAGCGCTTCGGCGTAGTCCCAAAAGACACGATCTTCATTGACGATGTACTGCACAACGTCGAAGCAGCCCGCGCGCATGGATGGCAGGCAGTTCACTTCCGGAACTCAGTCCAGTGCGAGCGTGAACTGCTGATGCTTCTCTAGACGCGAAGCCGGCTGTGCCTCGGCACGCTGGCCAGCAGGAACTCCATCTGGTCGGCCAAGATGCGTCTCCCGCGCAGGATCATGTCCTCATGCAGGCTCGGCACATAGGGCAGGTACAGCAGCGACATGTGCGCCTCTTCGGGCATGCGGTTGCCCTTGTGCCCGTTGCAGGGGCGGCAGGCGGTGATGCAGTTCATCCAGGTGTCATGACCGCCGCGTGAGGTTGGCACGATGTGCTCGCGCGTCAGGTCGTCCACATGGAAGCGCCCGCCGCAGTAGGCGCAGACCAGCCGATCGCGGTTGAACAGCTTCGGGTTGGACAGCGCCGGCGTTTGCCGCCACGCTCGGCTGGGGACGGCGCCGCGCACCGCGATGATGGGGTGCACTTCGATGCGCGACTGCATGCCGGTGCGGCGCTGCATGCCACCGCGAAGCACATGGAACGCGTCTCCCAGCGTCCAGGCTACGCCATCACTGGCGTAGAGGATCGCCGCTTCCTTGGCCGAGATCCACGATTGCGGGCGGCCGGATACATCAAGTTGCAGCACTTCCACAGGTCACTCTCCTATACGGAGAGTAATCCATTCCATAGTGTTCGCTCAAGAGCGATGCACTTGGTGACAGCGAAGGCGCCACACACATGTCATCAAGCGATCATCAATCCAGCGGATAGAGACCGCGCGTTCGGGCCATTAACCGAGTGAGGCCGAGCACGGTGTCGATGTTCGGCGTCGGGATGCCGAGCCGCTGGCCGATCTCGTGCACGGCGCCAACGAGCGCATCGATCTCCAGCGAGCGGTTCGCCTCGCTGTCTTGCAGCATCGAGGTCTTGAATGCGCCCAGCTTGCGGGTGACCACAAGCCGCTCTTCGCCCGATTGATCGATGGGGCAACCCAGCTGCTCGCCGATGGCTGCTGCTTCGGCCATCGCGCGCAGCATGAAGCTGCGAACCAGCGGGTCGTCGAGGATGCGGTCGGCGGTGGCGCCGGTGAGTGCGGAGACCGGGTTGGTGGTCATGTTGCCCCACAGCTTGAACCAGATGTCGCGCCGGATGTCGGCGCTCGGCTCAGCCTCGAAACCCGCACCGGCGAACGCCTGCGAGACGCGCTGCACGCGATCGCTCAGCGCACCCATTGGCTCGCCAATGATCAAGCGCTTGCCGAATCCATGCACCACCACGCCCGGTTGCGGCTGCGAGCAGGTGAGGTGGACCACGCAACCGAGGACCTGCTGCAATGGCAGGTCCTGATCGATTGCGCCGCTCGGGTCCACGCTCGTCAGATGCTGTTGCTCGGGCGTGAGCCGCCGGCTCAATGCCGGTGTGCGCAGAAACCACCAAGGCACGCCGTTCATGGCAGGCAGCACCAGCGTGTCCGGGCCGATGAGCGGAGCCAACGTCGGAGTGATGTCGGGCAGGGCTTGGCCCTTGAGGGCGATGACCACCAGCTCTTGCATGCCCAGCGAGCGAGCGTCGTCGCTGGCGGCGATCGTCGCGGTTTGTTCGGTACCGTCCATGCGCAGGCGCAAGCCTTGTTCTCGCACTGCCTTCAAGTTGGCACCACGCGCAAGGGCGCTGACCTCATGCCCTGCGAGGGCCAGCTTGGCGGCAATCAACCCGCCCACGGCGCCGAGGCCCACCACGGTGATCTTCATTCGCTCAGTCATCATGGTCATGTGATTTGCGGGTTAACCCTTGCGTGTGAGAGCTGTGATCGCATCTAGGCGACAGCGCCTAGAAAAAAGGTGACGAAGAAGTCGGAAAACTCGTGGCGCTGCCCAAAAAACTCGGGGAGAATAGAACGATCGTTCGTTTTATTTGCAACCGCAGAGCCATCGCATGAGTGTCGCCCAGAAGCCCGTTCGCGAAAGCCCCAAGCAGATGCAAAAGGGTCAGCAGACCCGCGCCGCCATTCTCGAAGCCGCATTGGGCCTGGCTTCGCACATGGGCCTCGAAGGCCTGTCGATCGGTGCGCTGGCGGACGTGATGAACATGAGCAAGTCGGGCGTCTTCGCCCACTTCGGCTCGCGTGAAGAGCTTCAAATCTCGGTGATCCGCGAATACCACGCCAAGTTCGAAGAAGAAGTGTTCTTCCCAGCGTTGCGTGAAGAACGTGGCCTGCCTCGCCTGCGCGCGCTGTTCGAGCGCTGGATCAAGCGCGTCTCCGTTGAGCTCGACTCCGGCTGCATCTACATCAGCGGCGCTGTCGAATTCGACGACCGGCCCGGGCCGGTGCGCGATGCGCTGGTGACCATGGTTCGCGCCTGGCATTCGGCCCTGGAGCGCGCCATCCGCATGTCGATCGACGAAGGCCAGCTGCGCCCCGACACCGACCCGCTGCAGATGCTGTTCGAGATCCACGGCCACATTCTTGCGGTGCACCACGACGCGCGTTTCCTGCGCCTGCCCGGCGCGCTCGACCGCGCTCGCACGGGCTTCGAACGCGTGATCGCCTATTACGCGACCTCGCCGGTGAAAGCCGTGGCTGCCGGCCCGCGGCCCGCCAAGCGCGCTGCAAATCGATAACCCGATCGCTCAGTTTCCCTTTCCATATTCAAGGAGTCCACGATGCCTCAGTACAACCCGCCGCTGCGCGACATGCAGTTCCTGCTGCACGAAGTGCTCAACGTGCCCGAAGAACTGAAGGCGCTGCCGCCCCATGCGGACATCGACGCCGACACCATCAACGCCGTGCTCGAAGAGGGCGGCAAGTTCGCCGCTCAAGTGGTGTTCCCGCTCAACCAGAGCGGTGACGAAGAAGGTTGCACGCTCGACAAGCAGACACACGACGTCACCGCGCCCAAGGGCTTCAAGGAGGCCTACAAGCAGTACGTCGAAGGCGGTTGGCCGGCTTTGAGCTGCGACCCGGCCTTCGGCGGCCAGGGCCTGCCAGTGACGGTGAACCAGTGCATCTACGAGATGTTGAACTCGGCCAACCAGGCCTGGACCATGTACCCCGGCCTGTCGCACGGCGCCTATGAGGCACTGCATGCCCATGGCACCGACGAGCAGAAGAAGACCTTCCTGCCCAAGCTCACCAGCGGCGAATGGACGGGCACCATGTGCCTGACCGAATCGCACTGCGGCACTGACCTCGGTCTGCTGCGGACCAAGGCCGAGCCGGTGGGCGACGGCAGCTACAAGATCACCGGTGCGAAGATCTTCATTTCGGCCGGCGAGCACGACATGGCCGACAACATCATCCACCTCGTGCTGGCTCGCTTGCCGGACGCACCGGTCGGCTCCAAGGGCATCTCGCTCTTCGTGGTGCCCAAGTTCCTGGTCAAGGCCGATGGCAGTCTGGGCGAACGCAACGGCATCTTCTGCGCGGGTCTCGAGCACAAGATGGGCATCCACGGCAACGCGACGGCGCAGCTGGTGCTGGAGAACGCTGTCGGCACGCTGGTCGGCCAGCCCAACAAGGGCCTCGCCGCGATGTTCGTGATGATGAACGCCGCTCGCCTGGGCGTGGGCAACCAGTCGCTGGGCCTGACCGAAGTGGCGTACCAGAACGCCGTCGCCTACGCAAAAGACCGCCTGCAGATGCGTGCGCTGTCGGGCCCGAAGGCGCCGGACAAACCCGCCGACCCGATCATCGTGCACCCCGACGTGCGCAAGATGCTGCTGACCGCGCGTGCCTACGCCGAAGGCGGCCGCGCGATGCAGATCTATACCGCGCTGCAGCTCGACAAGGAGCTGTCGTCCGGCGACGAAGAAGAGCGCAAGGAGTGCGCCGATCTGGTGGCGCTGCTCACGCCCATCATCAAGGCCTTCATCACCGACAACGCCTGGATCTCGACCTCGCACTGCATGCAGGTCTTCGGCGGCCACGGCTTCATCCGCGAATGGGGCATGGAGCAGTACGTGCGCGACGCGCGCATCAACATGATCTACGAGGGCACCAACACCATCCAGTCGCTCGACCTGCTGGGCCGGAAGGTGCTGGGCGACAACGGCGCCAAGCTGAAGAAGTTCGGCAAGATCGTGCAGCAGTTCGTGGAAGACGAAGGCGTCGACGAAGCCATGCAGGAGTTCATCAATCCGCTGGCCGATCTGGGCGACAAGCTGACCAAGCTCACTACCGAGCTGGGCATGAAAGCCTTTGGCAACCAGGACGAAGTGGGCGCTGCCGCTGTCGACTACCTGCGCGTGGCCGGCCACCTCGTGTTCGCATACTTCTGGGCCCGCATGGCCAAGGTGGCGCTCGAGAAGCAAGGCTCCGGCGACCCGTTCTACAAGGCCAAGCTGGCCACCGCGCGCTTCTACTTTGCCAAGCTGCTGCCCGAGACGGCTTCGCTGATCCGCACCGCGCGCGCGGGCTTGAAGCCGCTGATGGAGATGGAAGAAGCTTTGTTCTAAGCTGACTTCCACCCCAGAGTAAAGCCAGGAGAGACGATGAAGAAAGTGCTGATGGCGCTGGCCGCCACCTTCGCTGCCAGCGTGGCCTTTGCACAGCCCACACCCGTGGGCCTGTGGAAGACGATCGACGACGAGACCAAGACCGAAAGATCGCTGATCCGCATCACCGAAACCGGTGGTGTGCTTGGTGGCCGCATCGAGAAGCTGCTCGGCGCCGATGCCAAGCAAGACGCGGTGTGCGAACAGTGCACCGATGACCGCAAGGGCAAGCCCATCGTCGGCATGGCCATCATCCGCGGCGTGAAGAAGAGCGCCGAGACCGAGGGCATCTGGGACGGCGGCACCATCCTCGACCCCAACAACGGCAAGACCTACAAGCTGCGCTTGAAGCCATCTGAAGACGGCAAGAAGCTGGAGGTGCGCGGCTACATCGGCACGCCGGTGTTCGGCCGTTCGCAGACCTGGCAGAAAGCGGAATGACAGCCCCCGCCACCCTTTCAAATAATTCCTAGGAGAAGCCATGAGCCGATTCAATGTTCGCAAGGTGGCCGTGCTCGGCGCCGGCGTGATGGGCGCGCAGATCGCCGCGCACCTGGTCAACGTCAAAGTCCCCGTGATCCTGTTCGACCTGCCTGCGAAAGAAGGCCCGAAGAACGGCATCGTCACCAAAGCGGTCGAAGGCCTGAAGAAGCTGAAGCCTTCGCCGCTCGGCATTCCGGAAGACGCTGCGCTGATCCAGCAGGCCAACTACGAAGAGCACAGCGAGCTGTTGAAGGACTGCGACCTCATCATCGAGGCCATCGCCGAGCGCATGGACTGGAAGCTCGACCTCTACACCAAGATCGCGCCGTTCATCGCCCCGCACGCCATCGTCGCGAGCAACACCTCGGGCCTGTCGATCACCAAACTGTCGGATGTGCTGCCGGAAGAAATCCGCCACCGCTTCTGCGGCATCCATTTCTTCAACCCGCCGCGCTACATGTACCTGGTGGAGCTGATCCCCACCCCCGCGACGGAGCCGCAGATCCTCGACCAGCTCGAGACCTTCGTCACCACCGCGCTCGGCAAGGGCGTGGTGCGCGCCAAGGACACGCCGAACTTCATCGCCAACCGCGTGGGCATTGCCAACATGCTGTCGACGATGAAGGAAGCCGAGAACTTCGGCCTCAGCTACGACGTGGTCGACGACCTCACCGGCAAGAAGCTGGGTCGCGCATCGAGTGGCACCTTCCGCACTGCCGATGTCGTGGGTCTGGACACCATGGCCCACGTCATCAAGACGATGCAGGACAACCTGAAGGACGACCCGTTCTACAGCGCCTACGCCACCCCGGCCGCGCTGGGCGGCCTGATCACCGCGGGCGCTCTGGGCCAGAAGACCGGTGCGGGCTTCTACAAGAAGGTCGGCAAGGACATCCTGCGCCTCGACCCCGCCAAGAAGGACTACGTCGCCGGTGGCGGCAAGGCCGACGAGATCGTCGCCCGCATGCTCAAGAAGGCCCCGGCCGAGCGCCTGAAGCTGCTGCGCGAATCGACCAACCCGCAGGCGCAGTTCCTGTGGGCCATTCTGCGGAACGGCTTCCACTACGCTGCCGTGCACCTGGCCGACGTGGCCGACTCTGCCCGCGAGGTTGATCTCGCATTGCGCTGGGGCTTCGGCATGAGCCAGGGCCCGTTCGAGCTGTGGCAGCAAGCCGGCTGGAAGCAGGTGGCCGAGTGGGTCAAGGCCGACATCGACGCCGGCAAGGCGCTGAGCAAGGCACCGCTGCCCGCGTGGGTCTTCGATGGCCGCGACGGTGTGCATACCGCCGAAGGCTCGTGGAGCGCGGCGCAGAGCAAGTACCTGCCGAAAAGCACGCTGCCGGTTTACGAGCGCCAGTACTTCCCTGAAGCGCTGTTCGGCGCCGGTGCTGTCGACCCGCTGAAGGCCGGCACGCAGGAGTTCAAGAACGACGAGGTGCGCGTATGGTCGCTCGACGGCGAGGTGCTGATCGCCAGCATCACCGCCAAGCTGCACCTCATCAGCCCGCTGGTGACCGAAGGCCTGCTGAAGGCCGTCGACATCGCCGAAGAGAAGTACAAGGGCCTGGTGATCTGGTCGCCGGACGACGTGTTCTCGGCGGGCGCCAACCTCGAGGCGCTGATGCCCGTCTTCATGAAGAGCGGCGCCAAGGGCATCGCGCCTGAAGAGAAGAAGCTGCAGGACGCCATGCTGCGCATCCGCTACGCCGCGGTGCCGGTGGTCTCGGCGCTGCGCGGCATCGCGCTGGGCGGTGGCTGCGAACTGGCGGTGTACTCGGCCAAGCGCGTCGCGGCCATGGAAAGCTACATGGGCCTGGTGGAAGTGGGCGTAGGCCTGATCCCCGGCGGCGGCGGCCTGACCTACATCGCCCGCCGCGCTGCAGAGATGGCGGCCGCCGGCAATGCCAACGCCGACATCATGAAGTTCCTGACCGACGGCTTCACTGCCGCGGCCACCGCCAAGGTCGGCACGAGCGCAATCGAGAACCGCAAGAACGGCTACCTGCTGTGGAGCGACGTGATCGTTCCCAACAAGGACGAACTGCTCTACGTCGCCACCCAGCAAGCCAAGGCGATGTACGAGAGCGGCTACCGCGCGCCCGCCAAATCGCTGTTCCCGGTGGCCGGCCGCAATGCCATTGCCACCATCAAGGCGCAGCTCGTCAACATGCGCGACGGCGGCTTCATCAGCCAGCACGACTTCTACATCAGCGCGCTGATCGCCGACGTGGTGTGCGGCGGTGATGTCGACGCCGGCTCGCTGGTCAACGAGGACTACCTGATGGCGCTGGAGCGCAAGCACTTCTGCGGCTTGCTCGAACACCCCAAGACCCAAGAGCGAATCATGGGCATGCTGTCGACCGGCAAGCCGGTTCGTAACTGATCGGAGCAAAGAACATGAGCAAACAAGTTCAAGACGCCTACATCGTCGCCGCCACCCGCACGCCCATCGGCCGCTCGGGCCGGGGCTATTTCAAGAACACCCGCCCGGACGACCTCTTGCTGGCCGCAGTGCGCAGTGCGATGAAGCAGGTGCCGACGCTCGACCCGAAGGCGATCGAAGACGCCATCATCGGCTGCTCGTTCCCCGAGGGTGAGCAGGGCATGAACATGGCCCGCATCGTCATGGGCCTGGCGTTCCCGAACCCCGTTGGCGGGGTCACCGTCAACCGCTTCTGCGCTTCGGGCGTGACGGCAATCCAGATGGCCGCCGACCGCATTCGCGTCGGCGAGGCCGACGTGCTGATCGCCGGCGGTGCCGAGTCGATGAGCCTGGTGCCGATGGGCGGCAACAAGCCTTCGTTCAACCCCGAGATCTTCATCAAGGACGAGAACGTCGGCATCGGCTACGGCATGGGCCTCACCGCCGAGAAGGTGGCGGCGCAGTGGAAGGTGACCCGCGAAGCGCAAGACGCGTTCGCGCTCGAATCGCACCTGCGCGCGCTGAAGGCGCAAGCCGCCGGTGAGTTCGCCGACGAGATCACGCCGATCGACGTGATCGATCGTTTCCCGAACCTTGCCACTGGCGAGCAGGGCACGAAGACCCGCACAGTGAAGCTCGACGAAGGTCCTCGCCCGGACACCTCGCTCGAAGGCCTGGCCAAGCTGCGCCCGGTGTTCTCCGCGAAGGGCAGCGTCACCGCAGGCAACAGCTCGCAAACGAGCGATGGCGCCGGCGCGCTGATCCTCGCCAGCGAGAAGGCGGTCAAGCAGTTCGGCCTGAAGCCGCTCGCGCGCTTCGTGAGCTTTGCTGCCCGCGGCGTGCCGCCCGAGATCATGGGCATCGGCCCGATCGAAGCCATTCCCGCGGCGCTGAAGTACGCCGGCCTCACGCACGACCAGATCGACTGGATCGAGCTGAACGAGGCGTTTGCGGCGCAGTCGCTGGCCGTCATCAACAGCCTCGGCCTCGACCCGAAGAAGGTGAACCCGATGGGCGGTGCGATTGCGCTCGGTCACCCGCTGGGTGCCACCGGTGCCATCCGCGCCGCGACGGTGGTGCATGCACTGCACCGCCACAACCTGAAGTACGGCATGGTCACGATGTGCGTGGGCACGGGCCAGGGCGCGGCAGGCATCTTCGAGCGCGTCTGAAGCGCGCCATGAACAGCACACGCCGGCTCACGCTGCGACGTCTTGGGGTCGGAGCCGTGGTTGTCGGCGTACCGGCTGTCTGGTGGGCCAGCCAGCCGGCACCGCTCAAGCTGCCGGCCTTCGATTCGGTGGCCAGCGCCTTGCAGACGCTGGCCGCGCTGAAGGCACAGCCAGCCCACAGCACCGGCGCCTGGGATCTGGCGCATGTGCTGCATCACACCGCGCAAAGCGTCGAGTACTCGATGCAGGGCTTCCCGCAGCCCAAGCCGGCGTGGTTTCTCTCCACCGTGGGGCCGTTGGCAGCGACCGTCTTTTCGGCCCGTGGGCGCATGAACCACGACCTGGCCGAGCCGATTCCCGGTGCGCCCGACATCGCGCAGGGCCAGCCGCTGCCCGCGGCGGTGGACCACGCCATCACGGCGCTGCAGGCCTTCGAGCAGTACACGGGCGTGTTGGCGCCGCACTTCGCCTATGGCGATCTGGACAAGGCCAACTACACCCGCGCCCACCTGATGCACTTTGCCAACCACTGGCAGGAGGTTCGCGATGGAGCCCATTGAGTTCAAGGCGGCCGATGGTTTCAGCCTGCAAGGCTGTTTGTACGGCGACCCGTCGCGCTGCCATTCGGCCGTGCTGATCGTGCCGGCCATGGGTGTGCCGCAGCGTTTCTACGCCGACTTTGCCGAGTGGCTGACCAGCCAAGGCCACGCGGTGATGAGCTTCGACTACCGCGGCATGGGCGCTTCGCGGCCGGCGCAGATGAAGCACTCGCTGCGCGGCCTGGCCGCCAACGTCAACACCTGGGCCGAGCAGGACACTTCGGCGGCGCTTGCCTGGCTCGACTCGAAGCTGCCGGCCAGCACGCCCATCCACTGGCTCGGCCACAGCCTGGGCGGCCAGATCTTCGGCATGGTGCCGAACCGTGGCCGGGTGTCGCGTGTCGTCACCATCGGCGTGGGCACCGGCTACTGGCTGCACAACGCGGCCAAGGCGCGCTCGTATGTGTGGTGGCTGTGGTACGTGATCTGCCCGCTGGTGATGCCGCTGTACGGCTACTTCCCCGGCAAGCGCCTGCGCAAGGTGGGCGACCTGCCGCTGGGCGTGATGCAGCAGTGGCGCCGCTGGTGCCTCAACCGCGATTACCTGGTGGGCGAGGGCGGTGATGCGGTGCGCGCTGAGTACGCCGCCATCACCACGCCGATGCTGTCGCTCTCGTTCACAGACGACGAGTACATGTCGGCCCGCAATACCACCAACATGCACGCCTTCTATGCCAGTGCGCCGCGCGAGATGCGCCGCATCGCGCCGCAGGACATCGGCGCCAAGCGCATCGGCCATTTCGGCTTCTTCCGCCAGCGATTCGCGCCGACGCTGTGGCCGCAGGTGTCCCAGTGGCTCGCGCATACTTCAGCCCAAGAACCGGCCTAAGCGCCCAGGACCAGGAGAACCCATGAGCATCAAGACCGCGGTATTGAATGGCGTCTACACCATCGAGATCGCACGCCCCGAGAAGAAGAACGCGCTCACCGGCGCGATGTACGTCGGCATGGCCGAGGGCCTGAATGCAGCGATGGCCGACGGCACGGTGCGCAGCGTGCTGATCACCGGCCAGCCCGGCATCTTCACCTCGGGCAACGACCTCGAAGATTTCATGAAGCGCTCGGGCGGCGTCAGCGAGTCGCCTGCCGCCATCTTCATGCGCGCGCTGATCGGCTGCGACAAGCCGGTGATCGCTGCGGTGACCGGCGCGGCCATCGGCATCGGCACGACGATGCTGCTGCACTGCGACTTCGTCTACGTCTCCGACGAAGCGCGCCTGGTGATGCCCTTCGTGAGCCTGGGCCTGGTGCCCGAGTTTGCGTCCAGCCACCTCATTCCGCAGCTGATGGGCCAGCGCAAGGCGGCCGAGAAGCTGCTGCTGGGCGACCCCTTCACCGGCGCCGATGCGGTGGAGTGCGGCATCGCCAACGCGGTGTTGCCGGCGGCCGAGGTGGCCCCGCATGCACGCCGCATTGCCGAGCGCTTCAATGCCTTGCCGCCGGGCGCCGTGCGTGCCAGCAAGAAGCTGATGCGAGGCGCGGTGGCCGACCAGCTGCTCAAGACCATCGCCGGCGAAAACGAAGTGTTCGCCGAGCGCCTGACCAGCCCCGAGGCCAAGGAGGCGGTCGGCGCCTTCTTCCAGAAACGCAAGCCCGACTTCTCGCAGTTCTCTTGAGCCGCCTGCCGAGGGGCATCGATACAGCCAGAGGGCCCCGGTGAGCCCCTGGCTGCTCACGGCGGCCAAGCTGGCGCTTGCGCCAGTGCTGCTATGGCAGGGCCGGCAGGTGCGCCGCAACGCGCTGCGCCTGCCCGAGGCCGAAGGCCCGCGCGAAGGCGTGGCCGGCACCGGCAAGGTTTGCCTGCGTGTGCTCATCGTGGGTGACTCTTCGGCGGCTGGCGTGGGTGCCAAGAACCAGACGCAGGCGCTGGCGGGGCGGCTGAGCGAGGCCTTGTCGCAGCGCCTGGGCGGCGCGGTGGTGTGGCAGCTCATCGCGCGCAGCGGCGACACCACGCGTGTCTCGCTGACGGCGCTGCGCAAGCTGTCGGTGCACCCGGCCGACGTGATGGTCACTGCGCTCGGGCTGAACGACGTGGTGGCGCAGGTCCCGCCGCAAGTCTGGCTCGCGCGGCTCGACAAGCTTGACCGCATTGCCGTCAAGCGCGCGGGCGTGAAGCACATCGTCCACGCCGGCATTCCGCCGATCCACTCGTTTCCCTTGCTCCCGAACCCCTTGCGCTGGGTGCTGGGGGCCGATGCGCTGGCCTACAACCGTGCGCTGAGCCAGTGGGTCAAGCGCTGGCCCGAGCGCTGGTGGCTGCCGCTGCCTTTCGAGAACGACCAGCCTTCCGACAGCAGCGTGCTGATGGCCGAAGACGGCTTCCACCCCGGCCCGGCGATCTATGCGCTGTGGGCCGAGCAGCTGGCGGGGATGATCACCAACGACATCGTTCCGCGCCTGCCGGCCACCGCGCCCACGCGGCGCCCGAAGACCTGACGCCAGCAGGCCCGGGGCTTCAAGTCGTCGGCAGCGGCCTCGGCTTGCCCTGCATGTCGATCGCCACGTAGGTGAGGTTGGCCTCGGTCACCTTCACGACCTGCAGATCGGATGGGTTGCGTTCCGCGTACACCTCCACCCGCACCGTGATCGACGTGCGGCCCACGCGCTCGATGTGCGCATAGAAGCTGAGCAGGTCGCCCATCGACACCGGCTGCTTGAAGACGAACTGGTTCACGGCCACGGTGGCGATGCGGCCCTTCGCAATGCGTGCCGGCAGCACCGAGCCGGCCAGGTCAACCTGGGCCATGATCCAGCCGCCGAAGATGTCGCCGTTGTTGTTGGCGTCGGCCGGCATCGGCATCACGCGCATCACCAGGTCGCCATCTGTGGGCAGGGTCACCGGCGTTGAATCGGTGGTGGGGTCGTGTGTCATGGGCAAGGTCGGTCGTCGTGATGCGGCATTGTCTGCCAGGGGATGGGCCGTGGCGGCTGTCACACTCGGGCATCGACCTTGAAAATCGCGCCTGCCGCTTCACCTGCTTCTTTCCCCTTATGCGTCCAGCCTCTCTTTCCGCCTCCGCGCCCGATGTGCCGGCCTTGCCCGGAAGCCCGCCCGCCGTGCGGTCTGACTGGGCAACGCTGCGCAAGCTCTTCCCGTACCTGTGGCAATACCGCTGGCGTGTGGGCATGGCGCTCGCGTTCATGGTCGGCGCCAAGCTGGCCAACGTGGGCGTGCCGCTGCTGCTGAAGAACCTGGTCGACAGCCTGTCGCTCAAGCCGGGCGACGTGCGCGTGGTGATGGTGGTGCCCTTCGGCCTGCTGCTGGCCTACGGCGGACTGCGCCTTTCCACATCGCTGTTCACCGAACTTCGCGAACTGATTTTCGCCAAGGCCACCGAGGGCACGGCGCGCACCATCTCGCTCAACGTCTTCAGGCACCTGCATGCGCTGAGCCTGCGTTTCCACCTGGAACGCCAGACCGGCGGCATGACGCGCGACATCGAGCGTGGCACGCGTGCCGTGCATTCGTTGATCTCGTACTCGCTCTACAGCATCGTCCCGACGCTGATCGAGGTGGTGTTGGTGCTGACGCTGCTGGGTGTGAAGTTCGACGCCTGGTTCGCCTGGATCACCCTCATCGCGCTGGTTGTCTACATCACCTTCACCATCAGCGTGACCAACTGGCGCACGCAGTTCCGCAAGCAGATGAACGAGCTCGATTCGGTGAGCCACACCCGGGCCATCGATTCGCTGCTGAACTACGAGACCGTCAAGTACTTCAACAACGAAGGCTTTGAGGCGAAACGCTACGACGAGAGCCTGGAGAAGCTACGCCGTGCGTCGCTCAAATCGCAGACCACGTTGTCGATCCTCAACACCGGCCAGCAGCTGATCATCGCCACCGGCCTCGTGGCCATGCTGTGGCGCGCCACCACTGGCGTGGTCGACGGCCGCATGACGTTGGGCGACCTGGTGATGATCAACGCCTTCATGATCCAGCTCTACATCCCGCTCAACTTCCTGGGCGTGATCTACCGCGAGATCAAGCAGAGCCTCACCGACCTGGAGAAGATGTTCGGCCTGCTGGAGCGCGAACGCGAAGTTGCCGACTCGCCCGGCGCCCAGCCGCTGCAGGTGCCCCATGGCCACGTGAAGTTCGAGCACGTGAACTTTGCCTATGAAGCCTCGCGGCCGATTCTTCACGACCTGAGCTTCGAGATCCCTGCTGGCAAGACGGTGGCGGTGGTCGGCCCCTCGGGCTCGGGCAAGAGCACGTTGGCACGGCTGCTGTACCGCTTCTATGACGTGAATGCCGGCGCCATCCGCATCGACGGGCAAGACATCCGCGAGGTCACGCAATCCAGTCTGCGCCAGGCCATCGGCATCGTGCCGCAGGACACGGTGCTGTTCAACGACACCGTCGCCTACAACATCGCTTACGGCCGAGCAGGCGCGAGCCAGGCCGAGGTGGAAGCCGCTGCCAAGGCCGCACGCATCCACAACTTCATCGTCTCCACACCCAAGGGCTACGACACCCCCGTGGGCGAGCGTGGCCTGAAGCTCAGTGGCGGCGAAAAACAGCGTGTGGCCATCGCACGCACCTTGCTGAAGAACCCGCCGATCATGATCTTCGACGAGGCCACCTCGGCGCTCGACTCGGCCAATGAGCGCGCCATCCAGGCCGAGCTGCAGGGCGTGGCGCGCAACAAGACGGCGCTGGTGATTGCGCACCGGCTCTCCACCGTGGTGGACGCGCACCAGATCCTGGTGATGGAGCACGGCCGCATCCTCGAACGCGGCACGCACCTGGAGTTGCTGGCGTCGGATGGGCGCTACGCAGAGATGTGGCGCTTGCAGCAAAGCGGCGAAAACAGCGAGCCGGTGGCACAAACCTGAGCGCAAGTTCCGTCGCGGGCGTGAAAAACTACCGCGACTCAGGGCGTTCAAGATCGTCTAGACGACTGCGAATGCGCACTCGTGATTTTCTGCCGTGAACTCGACAACGGCCGAGGGCTTTCTCAATTGAAACCATGTGTCACACCAGCTCAAGTTCTCTAGAGTCCGGTCACCACTTCATTCAACGGGACGGACGAGATGAACGCTTCAACGGCAAAGATCAGTCACTGGACCTTGGTACTCGCTTTGGTTGGAGCCTGCGCTGGCGCCGCTGCCCAAACGGGTGACGAAACCCTGGTGTGGGTGGACAACGAAAGCTTCGAATTGGCGTCCTGTACTTCGGCACCGGTCACGCCGTCGCCCGAGCAGATCGCCGCCACGGTGAGCGCCTTGCGCGCCCAAGCCAGCGCCGGCCTGGACGACGTGCTGCGTGCCAGCGGTGTGCAGCTGAACTCGCGCCAGTTCATGCTGCTGACCCCGGTCGAAGGCAAGCTCGCATGCGAYGGCCAAGACAGCCAGATCACCTTCCGCGCCACGGCCGTCGATCAGCGCGCCGTTAACCGCCGCTGGACCGGCGACCTGACCGTCCGCGCCGCCTCGGCCTCCCTCGACCGCACGATGGTGAGCCGCCTGGCTGGTGAACTGGCCGGCCAGTTCGGCGTGGCGGTGGCCGCCGCCGTCACCAAGTAACCGCCGGGAAGTAAGAAGCAAGAACGGGAGAGCCACTCCGCGTGGCTCGCTACACTGCGCCGCGTGGAAACCAAGTGGCTTGAAGACTTCGTCAGCTTGGCCGAGACGCACAGCTTCTCGCGCTCGGCCCAGCTGCGTCATGTGACGCAGCCTGCCTTTTCGCGGCGCATCCAGGCGTTGGAAGCCTGGGCCGGCATCGACTTGGTCGACCGGTCTTCCTACCCCACACGGCTCACGCCTGCCGGCGAAACCTTTCGCTCGCAGGCGCTCGAGATCCTCGGCGCGCTGCAGACCACGCGCAACATGATGAACAGCCACCAGGTGGCTGGCGGCGACATGCTCGAGTTCGCCGTGCCGCATTCACTCGCCGTCACCTTCTTTCCGCACTGGGTGATGGACTTGCGCAAGCGCTTCGGAGCGCTCAAGAGCCGCTTGATGGCGCTCAACGTGCACGATGCGGTGATGCTGCTCACCGAAGGCAGCTGCGACCTGCTGATCGCTTACCACCACCCCTCGCAGCCCTTGCAGCTCAACCCCGACCGCTATGAAATGCTGAGCGTGGGGCTGGAGATGTTGGCGCCCTACGCCAAGGCCGATGTGCACGGCCAGCCGATGTTCCGCCTGCCGTCACGGCAGGGCGACAAGGTGCCTTTCCTGAGCTACGCCTCCGGTGCTTACCTTGGGCGCCTGGTCGAGCAGATCATCAAGCTCTCGCCGGTGCCGTTGCTGCTCGACCCCGTCTACGAGACCGACATGGCCGAAGGCCTGAAGGCCATGGCACTCGAAGGGCATGGCCTGGCTTTCTTGCCCAACAGCTCGGTGGACAAGGAAAAGAGCAGCAGCCGCCTCGTGCGCGCTTCGGCGCCTGGCGAGTGCGAGCTGTCGATGGAAGTGCGCATCTACCGCGAGCGACCGGAGATGGCGCGCCACACCAAACCGGGCGCCCAGGCGCTCTGGGATTTCCTGCGGGATTCGCAGCGCTGAGCGATCGGCCAGCGGGGTTTTCCCTTGGCAGCCATGCAATCGGTGCATGGCGTTCCCGCCAATCTGCATTGGCGTTCCGCTCTGCCGGCGAATAGAGTGCGCGCCCAACGCCACCGAATCTTCGACTCGCCTACATGGATTTCCGCTCGTGCCACAACGTGACGCTTTTCACGCGACCCCGCAGGCACATTCCCCTTCGGAGAATTCATCTTGCGGGCGGTGGCCGAAACCCCTGCCAGTGGCATGAAGGTTGCAAGATTTGGCTTCATGAAGTACCCCCCTTCTCGCCTCAAGTTCCCCCGCGGTTTCACGTTGGAAACCTCGTCGTTCCTGCTCGTGGCCGCCACCGTCGCAGCCCTGGTGGCAGCCTCTCTTCCAGCGCGCGCGGCGCCGCCTGCCGCAATGCCTGTTCCCACGGGTCCGGTGCTCGACCACATCAAGCAGACCGGGAAGATCGTGATCGCGCACCGCGAGTCGTCGGTGCCGTTCTCTTACGTCGATGCAGACAAGAAACCGATCGGCTATGCCGTCGACCTGTGCCTGAAGCTCGCGGAGGCAGTGCGCAAGCGGCTGGAACTGAAGACGATCACGCCGGAGTACGTGATGGTGACGGGGGGCAATCGCATCCAGATGGTGTCCGAAGGCAAGGCCGACCTCGAATGCGGTTCCACCACCAACAACGCCGAGCGCCGGCAGAAGGTGGCCTTCACGGTGCCGCACTACATCACCGGTGCGCGCTACATGGTGCTGGCCGACAGCCTGCTCAGCGAGTTGCCGATGTTCGAAGGCAAGAAGCTGGTGTCGACCAAGGGCACGACACCACTGAAGGAAGTGGATCGCGTGAACCGCGAGCGCCTGCTGCGCATCAACGTGATCGAGGCGCCCGAACATGCAAAGGCCATGCAGATGGTGCTGGCCGGCGAGGCCGATGGCTTCGTGATGGACGACGTGCTGCTGTACGGCCTGATTGCGTCCAGCGCCGACCCGAGCAAGCTGAAGGTGGTGGGCAAGTTCCTGACCATCGAGCCGCTCGCGATCATGATGCGCAAGGACGACCCCGAGTTCAAGAAAATCTGCGATGAAGAGATGAAGCGCCTGATCTACAGCCACGAGGCCTACACCATCTACGATCGGTGGTTCAGCAAGCCGATTCCCCCGAAGAACCTGCCGCTGAACCTGCCGATGAACTATCTGTTGCGCGACTTCTGGAAGTACCCGTCAGACCAGGTGCCCGGTTGATCTGATTCATGTCTGTCGTCTAAGTGGAAGTGCGTAGACTCGCGTCCCTAGAATTTCGTTGTGGGTAGGTCCACAACCCCCAATTTTTCAAACCGAAGGAGATCGTATGAAAAAAGCATGGCTGAGTGCCGCCGTCTTGCTGGCCGTCGCTGGCATGGCGCAGGCACAGCAGAGCGAAACGCTGAAGAAGATCAAGGACAGCGGCGTGATCACGCTCGGCACACGCGAGTCTTCTGGCGCGTTGGCCTACACCCTCGGCGACGGCAAGTACGTTGGCTTCCACACCGAGATGTCTGAGCGCATCGCCAAGGACCTGCAAAAGCAGCTCGGCCTCACCAAGCTCGACGTGAAGTACCAGCCGGTGACCTCGCAAAACCGCATTCCGCTGGTTCAGAACGGTACCGTCGACCTCGAGTGCGGATCGACCACGAACAACGCCACGCGCCAGAAAGACGTGTCGTTCGCGATGACCACCTATGTGGAAGAAGTGCGCATCGCCACCAAGGTGAATTCGGGTATCAACTCGGTCAAGGATCTGGTCGGCAAGACCGTGGCCACGACCACCGGCACCACGTCCGTCCAGACGCTGCGCAAGCACGAACGCGCCAACGGCGTCGAGTTCAAGGAACTGTTCGGCAAAGACCACGCAGACAGCTTCCTGCTGCTCGAATCGGGCCGTGCCGACGCATTCGTGATGGACGGTCAGATCCTCGCGGGCAACATCTCCAAGTCGAAGAGCCCAGCCGACTACAAGATCGTCGGTGAAGTGCTGTCGGTCGAACCCATCGCCTGCATGATGCGCAAGGATGATCCAGCCCTCAAGAAGGCGGTCGACGACAGCATCAAGGGCATGGTCAAGAGCGGCGAACTCGCCAAGCTGTACGACAAGTGGTTCATGCAACCCATCCCGCCGAGCAACACCAAGGTCGGCCTGCCGCTCAGCGAAGCCACCAAGGCGGCATGGGCGAACCCGAACGACAAGCCGATGGAAGACTACGTCAAGAAGTAATGGCCTCCATGCGCTGAATGGAGGTAAGCCCTAGCGCGATTTGGCGCAGAGCTTGCTTACAGTCGGAAAGCGCGGTTGCGGCTTCACCGCACCGCGCTTTTTTGTTTTCTGGATAGAAGATCAATCGGAGGTGCGCCTTGGGCAGCACATGGGACTGGCAGATATTTCTGCAGGACACTGGGGGAGGGCAGAGCTACTTGGAGTGGATGATGTCCGCCTGGGGCTGGACGCTGTCGGTGGCGCTGCTGGGCTTGATCGTCGCGCTGCTGGTCGGGTCGCTGATGGGCATCTTGCGCACCGTGCCCAGCAAGGGCTTGCAGTTTCTCGGCAACGCCTGGACCGAACTCTTTCGCAACATTCCACTGCTGGTCCAGATCTTTCTCTGGTACCACGTGATCCCCACCTTGTTCTTGTCGCTGCGTGCGGTCCCCAGCTTTTTGCTGGTGGTGTTCGCGCTGGGCTTCTTCACCTCGGCGCGCATCGCCGAGCAGGTGAAGGCCGGCATCAATGCCCTGCCCAAGGGCCAGCGCTATGCCGGCCTGGCGATGGGCCTCACGCTGCCGCAGACCTACCGCTACGTGATCCTGCCGATGGCGTTTCGCATCGTCATCCCGCCGATCACCTCCGAGTCGATGAACATCATCAAGAATTCGTCGGTGGCTTTCGCAGTCAGCATCGCCGAACTCACCATGTTCGCGATGCAGTCGGGCGAAGAAACCTCGCGGCCGGTCGAGATGTACCTCGCCGTGACGATCCTTTATTTCATCTCGGCGTTTGCGATCAACCGGATTGCGACGTTCATTGAGGGCCGCTTGCAGGTTCCCGGCATGGGGGTCGGCAAATGAATCTCGATTTTTCTTTTGTGAATTGGGGCGTTGTCTCCAGCTTCATCGCCAAGGGCTTCTTCTATTCGATCCAGCTCACGCTGGTGGCGATGGTCGGCGGCATCATCATCGGGACCTTGCTGGCCCTGATGCGGCTGTCGGGCAAGAAGTGGCTGGTGATGCCGGCGGCGTTCTACGTCAACACGCTGCGCTCCATTCCGCTGGTGATGGTGATCCTGTGGTTCTTCCTGCTGATCCCGCTCATCACCGGCATGCGCATGGGCGCCGAGATGTCGGCCATCGTCACCTTCACGGTGTTCGAGGCAGCCTACTACTCGGAGATCATGCGTGCGGGCATCCAGTCGGTGCCCAAGGGCCAGGTGTATGCAGGCTATGCGGTCGGCATGACGTACCCGCAGTGCATGCAACTGGTGGTGCTGCCGCAGGCCTTCCGCAACATGCTGCCTGTGCTGCTCACGCAGACGATCATCCTGTTCCAGGACACCTCTCTCGTCTATGCCATCGGCGCGTACGACCTCTTCCACGGCTTCGACACCGTGGCCAAGAATTTCGGCCGGCCGGTCGAGTCGTATCTGCTCGCTGCCGTCGTTTACTTCGTGATGTGCTTCGGCCTGTCGATGCTTGTCCGACAGCTGCAAAAACGCATCCAGATCATCCGCTGAGGATTGAAACCATGATCGACATCAAGAACATTTCCAAGTGGTACGGCAGCTTCCAGGTGCTGACCGATTGCACGACCGCCATCAAGAAGGGCGAAGTGGTGGTGGTCTGCGGGCCGTCGGGTTCGGGCAAGTCCACGCTCATCAAGACGGTCAACGCGCTCGAGCCGATCCAGAAGGGCGACATCGTCGTCGACGGCATCTCGATCGCCGATTCGAAAACCAACCTGCCCAAGCTGCGCAGCCGGGTGGGCATGGTGTTCCAGCACTTCGAGCTGTTCCCGCACCTCAGCGTGACCGAGAACCTCACGCTCGCGCAGATCAAGGTGCTGGGCCGCAATACCGACGAAGCCAAGACGCGAGGCCTCAAGATGCTCGACCGCGTCGGCCTGATGGCGCACAAAGACAAGTTCCCCGGCCAGCTCTCCGGCGGCCAGCAGCAGCGCGTGGCCATTGCCCGTGCGCTCAGCATGGACCCCATCGTGATGCTGTTCGACGAGCCCACCTCGGCGCTGGACCCGGAGATGGTCGGCGAGGTGCTCGACGTGATGGTCAAGCTCGCGCAAGAAGGCATGACGATGATGGTCGTCACGCACGAGATGGGTTTCGCGAAGAAGGTGGCCCACCGCGTGATCTTCATGGACGCGGGCAAGATTGTCGAAGACTGCACGCGCGACGAGTTCTTCAGCAGCGCGGATGCGCGGTCGCCGCGGGCCAAAGAGTTCCTCTCGAAGATCCTCGCGCACTGACTGGGCCCCCCAGTCGCTTTCGCTCCTGCCCCCGAGGGGCGCCGCCTGGCGGACCGGCAGAGCCGGCTCCGCGGGCGTTGCTTGATGTGCACTTCGCTTCGCTTGTGCGAGGGGGTGGCTCCGGTCGGACGAGTGCGAAAATCTGCACATGACTCAGACCTTGACTCTCACGCGCCCGGACGACTGGCATTTGCATGTGCGCGATGGTGTGGCGCTTGCCGCTGTGGTGCCGGACACGGCGCGGCAGTTTGGCCGCGCGATCATCATGCCGAACCTCAGGCCGCCGGTGACGACGGCTGCGCAGGCGGTGGCGTACCGCGAGCGCATCCTCGCTGCAGTGCCGAAGGGCTTGAGCTTCGAGCCGCTGATGACGCTGTACCTCACCGACAACCTGCCGCCGGACGAGATCAAGCGTGCGAAGGCGGCTGGCGTGGTGGCGCTGAAGCTTTACCCCGCCGGGGCCACGACGAACAGCGACGCTGGCGTCACTGATCTGCGCAAGACCTACGCGACGCTCGAGGCCATGCAGCGCGAGGGCCTGCTGCTGCTGGTCCATGGCGAGGTGACGAGTGCCGACATCGATCTGTTCGATCGCGAGAAGGCCTTCATCGACACGCAGCTGATTCCGTTGCGCCGCGACTTCCCCGAACTGAAGATCGTTTTCGAGCACATCACCACGCGCGATGCGGCGCAGTACGTGAACGAGGCTGGCGCACACACGGCCGCCACCATCACCGCGCACCACCTGCTCTACAACCGCAACGCGATCTTTCTCGGCGGYATTCGCCCGCATTACTACTGCCTGCCGGTGCTCAAGCGCGAAGAGCACAGGCAAGCGCTGGTGGCAGCGGCCGCATCGGGCAGCGACCGCTTCTTCCTCGGTACCGACAGCGCGCCTCATGCCGCGCACCTGAAGGAACACGCCACCGGGTGCGCGGGCTGCTACACCGCGTTGAACGCGCTGGAGCTGTATGCCGAGGCCTTCGAGTCGGCCGGTGCGCTCGACAAGTTCGAGGCCTTCGCCAGCTTCAACGGCCCGGCCTTCTACGGCCTGCCGCGCAACAGTGGTACGGTGACCTTGCGCAAGCAGCCGTGGGCCGTGCCCGAGGCGCTGCCCTTCGGCGATGCCGAACTCAAACCGCTGCGAGGCGGTGAAACCCTCAGCTGGAAGCTTTCATGAATTCACAAAAGCGAGTGATGCTGCTGATCGACGCCGACAACGTGTCGGCCGGCGTGATCGAGCAAGCCATCGCCAAGGTGATGGCCGAGCACGGCGCGATCCATGTGCGGCGCGCCTACTGCACCGCCGAGTCCGCGGTCACGCACCAGAAGCTTTTCAAGAACTGCTCGATTCGCCCGATCGTCAACCTCTCCAGCGGCAAGAACGCGAACGACATCGCGCTTGCCGTCGACGCGATGGACCTCGCGGTGGCCGAGCGACCCGACGTGGTCGTGATCGTTTCGTCTGACTCCGATTTCGCGCCGCTGGTCATTCGCTTGCGTGAGAAAGGCTGCCGCGTCGAAGGTATCGGCCAGCTCGGCAAGACCGGTGACGACTCCAAACCGGTGTACGACGACTTCGCCGACCTGCTGCATCAGAAGAAGCCAGCGGCCGAGCGCGCTACAGCACCGCGCAAGCGCGCGGCCTCGACGCGTCGTACTCGGGCGGAACCCATGCCGCCCGCGCCGCTACCACCACCTCCTGCACCGCCGCCAGCCCCAGCCTTGCCCGACGACGTGCTGCGCATCCTCGATGCGCTGCCCGAATTGCGAGGCGGCAGCAAGCTCGAGCTGGGCATTGCTGCCGAGCGCCTGCGCGGCGAAGGCCTGCTGGCCAAGAACGCGCCGTCGACCAAGCTTTTCAAGAAGCATCTCGACTTCTTCGTGCTGACACCCGAACGTCAACCGAACAAGGTCCAGTACCGCGGGCGATAATCCGCCCCGTGAAGCAAGCCAGACCGCCGCTGGTGCAATCTCCGAAAGGAGGCACTGGAGGAAGGTCCGGACTGCACAGGGCGGCGTAGCAGCTAACGGCTGTCCACCGTGAGGTGAGGATCAGAGCAACAGAGACGAGTCGGCGTGTTCTCGCAAGAGAGCACGCAGGGTGAAACGGGCAATCTCTACGCGCAGCAACACCAAATAGGCCAGCGTTGATGTGGCTCCGCGGAGCTGGCGGGTAGGTGGCACCGAGCCGTGCAGTGATGCACGGCCCAGAGGAATGGCGGTCACGTTCGGCTCTTCTTCGGAAGAGACGGACGCACAGAATCCGGCCTATCGGCTTGCTTCACACTTTTTCGCGGCTGCGGCGGCAACGGGTTCGCCGTGCCCCAACGGCACACGATTAACGTGCACTCGTTAACGGCGGCTCCTCGCATGCCGCCCAGCGCGCCCTCATGCTGCGCTGCGATCCCTCCGAAGAACCCGGTCTAACCCCTTTGGTTCTTGGAGCCTGCGATGAAATTGCGCGATTCGGTCTTGGCGAAAGCCTGCGTCTTGTCGGGTGCGGTTGCACTCTTGGCCGGCATGTCGGCGTGTGCCGGCGGCAGCAGCAGCTCCCCGGCACCGGCGCCTGCGGCACCGCTGACCCAGTCCAACATCACCTTGCCCTCGTCGGTGCAGGTGGTCACAGCCAATTGATGCAGAGGCCACCTCCATGAAGATGACCTCGAAACTCCTTGGCCTGGTCTGCGCGGCATTGGCCGCCGCGGTCGCGCCTGCGGCCTTCGCTGCCGAGCCGACCTCGGGCGCCTACGTGACCGACGCTCAGAACACCTGGGTACAAGACCGGGTGGGCGACCGCATCAGCACCGTCAACATGATCATGTGCATCGTGAGCAGCATGCGCGCCGATGCCATGGTGAACCAGGGCCCTTATCTGGCCTTGGTGGACGAGAACAAGTGCAGTGGCCGCGGCGACAGCAGCAAGTCCACCAGCACCAATGCGGGCGAGTCCAATGCCACGCATTTCATGACGACCACGGTGGTGTCGACCCAGGCCTCCAACACTGATCCGCTGATCATGAAAGCGTGGATCACAGACGAAGGCGAGCAAGGCGACAAGTCGGAGATCTATCTCTACAGCGTGGCCACGGCAGGCAAGTCCGACGCCAACCCGAACGGCCTCTTCAGCATCCACTATTGCGGCAAGGCCGCCGGCTCGGCCGCCGACGCGCCGTGCATGTTCCAAGGCGTGCTGAAGTCCGACGCCAGCGGCCTGGGCTACTACGAAGTGGAAGCCAGCCACGGCGGCGGTGGCGGCAACTCGACCAAGGCGCTCGTGTTGCAGTCGACCCCCAGCACCGACAGCGGCCTGGGCCGCGTGGTGGGCACCGACAACGGCGCGCCGTACAACTACACCTTCGCGTATAACAGCAGCAACTTCCGCCGCAGCGATGGCGCGGTCGACGCCTGTTTTGCACGCGACAAAGCCGTGGCCGATTACTCCACCTGGCGCTATGGCACTTACAACGCCGATGGGTCACGCCTGGACGCAACCAACCCTGGCTTCCCGGTCAAGTACGAGCTGGGCGCTGACACCTACTTCGGCTTCTGGAGCTTCTGGGGCCTGTGGCTGCCGGAGTCGGCTTTGGCCACCGTCGGCAGCTCGGGCACGCTGACGCGCCATGTGGGCACCGAAGACGTGCCGCTGACTGTCGTCAAGCGCGGCGGCAAGCTGTGGAAGCTGGCACGCCAGGCCGCCACCTTGGGCGACTTCAAGAGCGTGTCGATGATGTACTGGGTGCCCAACACCATCGGCTCGCTGCAGCAAGGCACGAGCTACGAGCTGCAATGGAACGGCACCACCCTGCAAGCCATCGGCACGCAGCAGTGCTCGCAGAACGGCTGCTCGCCGCAAGCGCTTTCACCGGCGATCGACTTGCACGCCAGCGACTTCCGCACGGCCGGCGCGTCCATGGTGCCGATCTTCTTCCCCTCGGGTGGCGGCAACGGCGCCCTCGCAGTACCCGCCTCGGGTGAATTCGATGCGACCAGCGTGCTGGCCTATCGCACCCGCTCGATCGTTGCGCCCGGTGCAAGTGACGCGCCGGCCTCGCTCGTGTGCCTGGGCACCTGCCCCAAGTCGGGTACGGCATTGACCGACGCCTTCAATGCCAACCCGCCGCAGCCCTTCAGCATGCAGTCGTGGTCACCCGTGCTGGTGGGTTCGGCATCGACCTATAGCTACAGCGCCGGCATGCTCAGCGACGGGGGCGGCAACGTGGATGCGTCAGCCGTTTCCAAGAGCGCAATGTCCATGTACCAAGGCGGCTTGACCAGCGGATCGCTGATTGCGAGCACCGATCTGTCCAGCGCCGCTTGCGATGCGAATGGCATGGCCAACGCGTCGGGCACCCATCTGTGCCCGGGCCTCGTGGACAAGGCCGACGTGGTCTACCAGTGGGAGACCGGCCCGAACCAGTGGAACCAATACTTCGGTGCCGTCGGCGTGACCGTCGACCCGCCCACCCAGCTCGCCTTTGCCGTGACCAACAGCAACATTCGCGCTGCCGACAAGACCAAGTACCTCGGCTCCACCGTTCAGCTGCAGTTCAACGGCTTCGGTGAACTGCAGGGCCTCCCGGGCCAGTGCGTCGACCCGGACACCAATGCGCCGGTGCAATGCGGCAACGGTGTGCGCTGGGTACCGGCCTTCGACATCGTCGACGGCTCTGCTGTCACCGGTGGTGGCAACACCTACTACGTGAAGTACCTGGAACGCGAGCTGCGCTTGTCGCAGCTGTCGGGTCCGGCCGATGCCAGCTGCAAGCTGTCGCTCAGTCTGCCCAGCGTCTCGCTCACGCTGCCCGATGCGAGCAGCATGAACGTGAACCCGGTCACCACGAACGGCGCCTCGCCCACACTGCCCAGCGCCAAGCCGGCCGTCATCGACGGGATCGTGCAGTAACCGAGTGAGAGCTTAGAAAGAAAAGCGGCTTCGGCCGCTTTTCTGCTTCTGGCGTGTGCCTACGGGCAGGTGAGCCGTCGCCGCTCAGGGCGTTGGCACGTCAGCCGGGCAGGCTTGCGCAAACAACTGGCGATCAGCCAACGTGTAGCAAAGCCGCTGGGCCGACTGGGCCACGGTGCCGGCTGTCAGCACGCCCTGAAGGTAGGTCCACGGCGCAGCCTGGTCCGCAGCGTCGGCGCAATCGACTTCACCGATGCGCTGGTTGGTGTCGATGGTGACCTTGCACGACATCGCGCGAGCCGTGTCGCGCGAGGCTTCGGCCAATGAGGTCAACCGGCCGTGCACGGCCATCTGCCAAGCCAATGCCGCCTGCTCGCGCTGCTGCTGCGCATTGTGGGGTGGTGCAGGGGGCGATGACGGACCCGTACGGCCCCAGCCGCCGCGCCCGAGCGACGAGCGAATGATGGGTGAGAACAAGCCGGCGAACTGTGGCGCGGAGCTTGGCAGCGGCGGCGCAGCGATGGGTGACGGCGGCGGTGCAAGCGGTCCCACTGGCGCTGCCGCCTTGACGAGAGGCGTGACAGCTGCTGCAACGGTTGCTTTGGCGATGCCACGCGGCTTTCGCGGCGCCGGAGCCGGGCTCATGGGCACAGGCGCAGGAGAAGCCGCCAACGGTTCCCTGCTGGCCAAGCTGACTGTCATGGTGCGAGCGCGCACAGCTGGCCCCGCTGAAGAGGCGGACGATGGTGTGCGTTTCGCCAGCAGGTGAACGGCCATCACACCCGCCATCACTCCATGCGCGGCGAGCGACGCGGCAATCGCGACGGGCAGCGCCCGCCGAAAAAGGGAAGGCGCAGGCTGGCCGGCCACCACGAGGGCGGCACACGCGAACTGATGCCTCAGAAATCCGGCCATGGCTACCCATTCCAACAGAGCGGCGCGCTCGGCAATGAGGCGAATAGCGCTGCAAATCAGGCAGTCACGAGCGAACCGCAACGACCTTGCTCCTGCCTGCAGGCAGGGTGCTCGCTACACTCGGCGCTCGCATGAACCCCGACGCCCAAACCCTCTGGCGCGCCCCGCGCTGGGCCCTCGCTTTCCTGCTGGCTTGCCTGGGCATGCTGGGGCCGTTCTCCATCGACACCTACCTGCCGGCTTTCACCGGCATTGCCCAGTCGATCGGTGCCACACCGGTCGAGATGCAGCAGACGCTGTCGGCCTACCTGTTCGGCTTTGCGGTGATGAACCTGTTCCACGGCGCGCTGTCCGACAGCTTTGGCCGCCGGCCGGTGGTGCTGTGGGGCATCGCCTTGTTCACCATCGCCTCGGCCGGCTGCGCGCTGGCCAACCACATCGGCGCGCTGGTGTTCTGGCGTGCGGTGCAGGGCATGTCGGCGGGGGCGGGCATCGTCGTGTCGCGTGCGGTCATTCGAGACATGTTCCCGCCCGCCGATGCACAGCGCGTGATGTCGCAGGTGACGATCTATTTCGGCATCRCACCGGCCATCGCGCCGATGGTGGGCGGCTTCCTGTTCGTGCATGCCGGCTGGCACATGATCTTCTGGTTTCTCACGCTCGTCGGCGTGCTGCTGTGGATCAGCAACTACCGCCTGCTGCCCGAGACGCTGCATGAATCGCATAAGCAGCCGTTCAACGTGCGCCACCTGATGCGTGGCTACTGGGAGCTGGGGGCCAACCCGCGTTTCCTCATGCTAGCCCTGGCCAGCGGCATTCCGTTCAACGGCATGTTTCTCTACGTGCTGTCGGCGCCGGTGTTCCTGGGCGAGCACCTGCATCTCGCGCCGGGCCAGTTCTTCTGGCTGTTCACGCTGACCATCGCCGGCATCATGGGCGGCGCCTGGTTCTCGGGGCGGCTGGCCGGGCGCATCAAGCCGCAGCACCAGATCCGCCACGGCTTCCTGATCATGCTGTTGGTGTCGATCGTCAACCTCGTGCTCAACCTGCTCTTCGTGCCGCACGCCTGGTGGGCGTTGTTCCCGATCGCGATCTTTGCCTTCGGCTGGGCGCTGATGGTGCCGGTGGTCACGCTGATGGTGCTCGACCTGGTGCCCGAGCGGCGCGGCATGGCCTCGAGCCTCCAGGCATTTATCGGCAGCACCGCCAACGGCTTCGTGGCCGGCGTGATCGCGCCGCTGGTGATGCATTCCACACAGTGGCTGGCCGTGGCCTCGTTACTGATGATGAGCATCGGCATCGTTGCCTGGATCTGGGTCAAACCCCGGGTGACTTGAAGCCCGGTCTGGGGCTATTCCAGGGCTCCAACGCTCAAGC
Organism: Rhizobacter sp. P2_G4; assembly: GCF_056403575.1. Classification (NCBI taxonomy): domain Bacteria; kingdom Pseudomonadati; phylum Pseudomonadota; class Betaproteobacteria; order Burkholderiales; family Sphaerotilaceae; genus Rhizobacter; species Rhizobacter sp. P2_G4. Next base: position 187,321 of record NZ_JBFUFG010000008.1, read on the forward strand.
CTGCCGCCTCGCAGCCGATATCTGACCCAGACGCCCCGACATGCGGGGCCATGCGTCGGAGCTTCAACATGCGATTCCTGCCCCGCCCTTTGGTGGCTGCGCTTCTTGCCACCGGCCTGTGGGCCGGGACGCCCGTGTACGCGTCGGACACGGGCATCAAGACCTCGCCGGGCAAGCCAGCACTGAGCCGCGAGGCCGAGCCGGAGGCGGAAGCCAATCTCGGCAAGCTCGCGAAGAAACCGTCGCCCAAGCCGCCGCTGGGTGCCGAAGACGCGATGGACCGGGTCCGCGAGCGTCTGGCCCAGAAACTCGGCGCAGCCAAGGCGATCGAGACCAGCGACCCGAATGTGATGCGCGTGATCGCCCGCCCCGCGGTGCCGGTCGCCGATACGGTGGGCGTGTCGCCCGGCGGCGCACCCGCGCCCGGCATCCACTGGACCGAGCCGCGTCGGCCCGCTGCGGCGGTCGCCAAGCCGCCGGCGCCGAAGCGCTTGCGTGCCGACCAATGGTCGTACCAGGGTGAGGGCGGTCCGGAACAGTGGGCCGAGATGAAACCCGAGTTCGCAACCTGCTCCAGCGGCAAGCGCCAGAGCCCGATCGACATCCGTGACGGCATTTCGGTGCAGCTGGACCCGGTGCAGTTCGACTACAAGCCGAGCAACTTCCGCGTCATCGACAACGGCCACACCGTGCAGGTGAACGTCGCGCCCGGCAACAGCATCGAGGTGATGGGCCGCCGGTTCGAACTGGTGCAGTTCCACTTCCATCGGCCGTCCGAAGAGCGCATCAACGGCCGCCAGTTCGACATGGTGGCCCACCTCGTGCACAAGGACCTCGAAGGCAAGCTGGCCGTGGTGGCCGTGCTGCTCGACCGCGGCAGCGTGCAGCCCATCGTGCAAACGGTGTGGAATAACCTGCCGCTCGAAAAAGGTGAAGAGCTGCCCGCCAAGGCGCTGCTCGACCTGAACAACCTGCTGCCCTCAGAGCGCGGTTACTTCACCTACATGGGCTCGCTCACCACGCCGCCGTGCAGCGAAGGCGTGTTGTGGATGGTGATGCGAAACCCCGTGTCGATCTCGCCTGAACAGATCGGCATCTTTGCGCGGCTGTACCCGATGAACGCCCGGCCGATCCAGTCGGCAGGCGGGCGGCTGATCAAAGGTCCGGCGAACTGAGAGCCTTGAGGTGATGGACGCGAACGCGAGCCCAGGCCGCTCCCGCCCCGCGCTCGCCACCTGGCTCTTCGCCGGAGCGATGGGTGCGACGATCGCTGCCGTGCTGACGTGCACGCTGGTAATCAACCGCTTCGTGCGCGACGAAGACCGGCGCCAGGCCACCACGTATCTGCAGGCCCATGCCGATGCGCTGCGCGACGCGCTCGACCGCGGCATGGCGCATCACTACGAAGAAGTCAACGTGATCGCACACCTCGACCAGGTGGCGCGCAGCAGCGATCCGCAGGCCGTGCGCCGCGCGCTCGACAGCGTCCACAGCAGCTTCCCGCAGTTCGCCTGGCTGGGTCTGACCGATACGCAAGGTGTTGTCATTGCGTCCGTCGACGGCTTGCTGCAGGGTGCGAATGTCTCGGCACGGCCATGGTTCAGCGGTGCTCAGCGCGGCAGCTTCGTGGGCGACGTGCACCGCGCCGTGATGCTCGAGAAGCTGCTGCCGGCGCAGAGCGAGCCGTGGCGCTTCGTCGATGTGGCGATCCCGGTGCACGGCGCCGACGGCGAGCTGCGCGGCATCCTCGGCGCGCACCTCAGCTGGACCTGGGCGGCGCAGATGAAGCGCGAACTCGTCGACCAGGTGATCGAACAGCACCGGGCCGAGGCACTGGTGCTGGCGGCCGACGGCACCGTGCTGCTCGGGGCCTTGCCGTTGCAAGGCAAGAAGCTCGAGGCCGTGCCCGATACCCTGGCGGTGCAATCACAAACGCGTGGCTCCGGCCGCTACCCCGGGCTTGGCTGGAAGGTCGTGCTGCGCCAGCCCGAGGCGGTGGCGATGGCGGAGTTCCATGTGCTCCAGTCGCGCATGGTGTTCGCCGCCGTGGCCTTGTGCGCCTTTCTCGCGCCCTTGCTGTGGCTGCTGGCACGACGGCTGGCTGCGCCGATGTGGGAGCTGACCGAACGACTCGAAGGCGAAGGCGCCGCTGCACCCGCGGGTTCGACCGGGAACCCGCTCTACCGCGAGGCCGACCTGCTGGGCGAAGCACTCGATCGCTATGCGATGCGCCAGGCGCAAGACGCCGCTCACTTGCGGGAACTGAACGCCACCCTCGAAGCGCGTGTCGCCGAGCGCACCGCCGCACTGGCCCACAGCGAGCAGCGGCTGCGCACCATCACCGACAACCTGCCGGTGCTGATCGCTTACGTGGACAAGGAAGAGCGCTACCAGTTCTGCAACGGTACCTACGACAGCTGGCTTGGCGTCGACGCCAGGAACGTTGTCGGCCGGTTGGTGCCTGAAACGCTCAATGGCCGCGACTACGCCGCGCGCAAGGACATGCTGCACAAGGCGCTGGCCGGTGAGCGCACCGAGTTCGAGCTGACAACGATCATCCACGGCGCTGAGCGCCAGCTTCATACGACCTACTTGCCGGATTTGTCGCCGCAGGGCGCGGTGCTCGGCGTCTACGCTCTCGCCATCGACATCACCGACACCAAGACAGCCCAGCAGCAACTGCTGACGATGGCGCGAACCGACGCGCTGACCGGCCTACCGAATCGCCGTCACTTCAACGAGAAGCTGGTCGAGTCGCTCGCGCGCAGCCGTCGCCGCAAGCAACCGATCGCGCTGCTGTTTCTGGACATCGACAAGTTCAAGTCCATCAACGACCAGCTGGGCCATGCCGCCGGCGATGAGGTGCTGCAGATCTTTGCGCGGCGTTTGCAAGGCAGCGTTCGCGAAACCGACACCGTGGCGCGCCTGGCCGGCGATGAGTTCGTCGTGATCCTCGAAGACCTGCACACACCGGCCGAACCGCAGTTCGTTGCGCGGAAGATTGTGGCGGCGATCAACCGCCCATTCGAACTCCCGAGCGGCGCCATCATCGTCGGCTCCAGCATCGGCATCGCCTATCAGGCCGACGGCCACAGCCAACCCGAGCAGCTGCTCGCAACGGCCGACAAGGCGCTCTACGAAGCCAAGGCCAGTGGCCGCAACACATACCGCATGGCAGCGCTCTGAAGCGTGTGGCGGGTTTGCCCTGGCTTGGTGCGGCTTACCGAGCAGAAGCTGATGTCCGCTTAGGCGACTTCAGTTCTTGAGCAGGGGTGCCAGCGCGATGTATACGCCGCTGGCGGTTTCGGTGGCGTCCGCGAAGAGGTCGGGTCGCACTTCGAAGCGTGCGCCGAGACTATCGGCGCGGTAAGGCAACGAGATGCCGCCCAGAGTTTTGAAGGCGACGTTGCCATTGCTGGCGAGGCCCAGCAGTTCGATCGAAATGGCCGGGATGCTGCCGTCGTACCGGCTCTCTGCGCCGTAGTTCCGCACTTGTGGAACCGGGCGGCGCTGACCGTCCCAGTCGGCACCAATGCCGGACAAACGTGCTTGGCGTATCACGAGTGCGGGCTTGAGCACCATCGCGCAACGCGTATCGAGGGCCACGCGCCGCGTCAAAGCCGCAAGGGCCCGCGAATAGGCCTGTGTCTTGAGCGCGCCGGTCTTGCCGTCGTAGATGCCACCGACGGCCTGGATCTCCTGGTTCCAGATCACCTCGTAGTTCGCTTCGTCCAGCGCCACCACCTTGTAGCCCGCGCCGATGAGCTGGCGGTGGAGTTGATCGGTGACCAAGCGCTCGCCTTGAGCGACATCCGGTGACCCCGATTTGACTGGCAACAGCACGAAGAGCGAGCCCCGCGCAGGTGCGTTGAATGTCGAATCGACGTAGTTGTCCGACTTGGGCGCAGGCGGCGTAGCGGCGCAGCCCTGAAGCACGAGTGCGGACAGAAGCAGTGATGGGAGGAGTCGCATGGCGCGGGATTGTGGATCACGTCGAGGGATTCACAAACTCGTCTTCTCCACAGCTTGAGTGATGAAGCCACAGGGGGCGGGCTACCGATGCACCAAGACGCCTCATCACGGTTGGCACACCCATTGCTTGTATACAAGAAGGTGTTCACTACGGCCTCGCGCCGGTGCGTGCAGACAGGCACGACTCGTGCGATGGCTTTCTTCAACGGCACAGGAGCGCAGCGATGGCAGGCACAGAATTCAATCGGCGGGATGTTCTCAAGAGTGCGGGCGCCGTCGGCGCGACTGCGGCACTCGGTGGCTTGAGCGGGCTGGTGCAGGCGCAAGCGCCCATCACCGTCGGCTTCATCTACGTGGGCCCGCGAGACGACTACGGCTACAACCAGGCGCAGGCCGAGGCGGTGGCCGAGGTGAAGAAGCTGCCCGGCATCAAGGCCATCGAAGAAGAGAACGTGCCCGAGACCACGGCCGTGCAGAAGACCATGCAGGGCATGATCTCGCAGGACGGCGCCACGCTGCTGTTTCCCACCTCGTTCGGCTACTTCGACCCGCACATGCTGGCGGTGGCCGCCAAGAACCCCAACGTGCGCTTCGCTCACTGCGGCGGCATGTGGACCGAAGGCAAGCACCCCAAGAACACCGGCAGCTTCTTCGGCTACATCGACGAAGGCCAGTACCTCAACGGCGTGGTCGCCGGGCACATGAGCAAGAGCAAGAAGATCGGTTTCATTGCCGCCAAGCCGATCCCGCAGGTGCTGCGCAACATCAACGCGTTCACGATGGGCGCACGCTCGGTCGACCCGAGCATCACCTGCACGGTGATCTTCACCGGTGACTGGTCGATGCCGGTGAAAGAGGCCGAAGCCACCAACAGCTTGGCCGACCAGAACGTCGACGTGTTCACCATGCACGTCGACGGTCCCAAGGTGATCGTCGAGACCGCCGCCAAGCGCGGCAAGTTCGTCTGCGGTTACCACGCCAGCCAGGCCAAGCTCGCACCGAACGCCTATCTCACCGGCGCCGAGTGGAACTGGATCACCGCCTACAAGACCATCATCGACGCAGCCCGCACCGGCAAGCCGCACCCGAACTTCGTGCGTGGCGGTTTGAAGGAAGGCTTCGTGAAGCCATCGCCCTACGGCGGCATGGTCACGGCGGCCGCAAAGAAGGGCGCCGACGACGTGAAGGCCGCGATGGTTGCCGGCAAGTTCGACATCTTCAAGGGTCCGCTGAAGGACAACACCGGCAAGGTCGTCATCCCTGCAGGCAAGTCGTTCAAGCAGACCGACATCGAGCTCGAAGGCATGAACTACCTGGTCGAGGGTGTGGTCGGAAAAGCATAAATGACGGCCCCCCAGTCGCTTCGCTCCTGCCCCCGAGGGGCGCCGGCCTGCCCTTGGGGCGGCCCGGCGGACGGCCGTTGCTTGATCCCGTCTGCGCCGCACCTTTTCCTCCCTTAGGCACTGCGCTAATCCAAGGTCGCACATGGCACTTACGACCCGGACGACGGATACGCTCGAGGCCATCGCCTTGCCGGTGATGGCCATGGCCGGTGCGCTGTTGCTGTTCGGTGTCTTCATCTGGGCGGGGGGCAAGGACCCAGTCGAAGCCTGGGGGCTGCTGTTCAAGGGAGCCTTCGGCGACTGGTTCTCGTGGCAGAACTCGCTGCAACGCGCCGCGCCGCTGATGCTCACCGCGCTGTGCGTCGCCATTCCGGCGCGCGCAGGCTTGGTGGTGATCGGCGGCGAGGGTGCACTGGTCCTCGGCGGGTTGGCCTGTGCGGCAGTGCCCTACGTGTTCGCGCCGCCGGAGAACTCGTTCGGCACCGCGATCTTGCTGCTCTCAGCGGCCTTGGCCGGCGGGGTGTGGATCGCGCTGGTCGGTGTGCTGCGGCAGAAGCGCGGCGTCAACGAAACCATCAGCAGCCTGCTGCTGGCCTACACCGCGATTGCCTTGTTCAAGCACTTCGTCGAAGGCCCGATGCGCGACCCCGCGAGCCTGAACAAGCCGTCGACTCGAACGATCGTCGAGGGCCTGCGCATCGGCGGCATCGCTGGCACTGACATCCACTGGGGCCTGGTCTTCGGCGTGGTGGTGTGCGTGGTGCTGGGTCTGTGGCTCTTCTTCACGACGTCTGGCTTTGCGACGCGCATCGTCGGCGGCAATGCGCGCGCGGCCTTGCTGGTCGGCCTGCCGAGCCCACGGATCATCGTGGTGTCTTGCGCGATCGGTGGCGCTTGCGCGGGGTTGGCGGGCGGCATCGAAGTCGCTGCGGTCCACAACAACGCCAACGCCTCGCTGATCGCGGGTCTGGGCTACACGGGGATCTTGGTGTCCTTCGTGGCTCGGCACAACCCTTGGGCGGTGATACCTGTTGCTGTGCTGTTCGGTGGGTTTGGGGCAGCGGGGAGTTTGTTGCAGCGGCGCATGGATGTGCCGGATGCATCGGTGATGGTGCTGCAGGGGTTTGCGTTTTTGTTGATTTTGGCCAGTGAAGCGCTGCGGGGTAAGTTGTTTGCGGCGCGGGCGCCTAAGGTCGTGGTGGAGGTCAAGCCTTTGCCTGCTGTGATCAAGGCGAGCGTATGAGTTCTGTGCCGCTTCGCGTGGGTGCTTCTTCTGCCTACCGGCGGGTGCGCCGGGAATCCGCCCCGGCGGGCGGGTCACTTTCATTTGTCGCGTCAAATGAAAGTAACCAAAGCAAAGACGCTCTCCACTTTGCTGTACCGCTTCGGTTGCTTCCTTCCGCGACTTGTCGCCGAAGAAGTGCATCGGATCACGGCACACCTGTTCAAGTTTCCCCACCGCTCGACTCGCTGCGCATCGTCTCGATGACGCTTCGGGCTGCTGCGCGCCCTGGCGCCGAGGCGAAGCGAGGCGTGATGGAATGTTGCGAAGCAACGACCCGTATTGCCCTTGGGCCCCGTGGGTGGCGTCGAGGAGCGCAGGGGTTTGGGGCCGCGCGCGATAGCGCGCTTCGTCAACTGACTTCGCGCGGCTGTCTGAGCGCAGCGGCCACAGGCCGCGTAGCGAGTTCGGCGCGAGGTCCCAAAGACCGAGCACCGCAGAGCAGTCCGGCCCTGGCCGGACCGCCACCGTCGGGTCGCCTTTCTTTTGGTTCCTTTTCTTTGGCGAAGCAAAGAAAAGGGACTGCCCTGTCGGGGGCACATCCCGACGCGGCCTCACGCAGTGAACGACTGCTGCATGCGAATGCAGGCACAGAGCTTCGATACCTCAGCCTGAACAGGTGGTGGTGTGCGGACTTGCTCAGCCCACGCAACCTGCGAACCATGAGAAGAACCACATGAGCACCATGGACCTCTTCCTCAACGTCCTGGTCGCCGTCCTAGGCGGCGCCATCCGCGTAGGCACCCCCTTCCTGATGGTCAGCCTCGGCGAATGCATCACCGAAAAATCCGGCCGCATCAACCTCGGCCTCGAAGGCGTGCTCGTCTTCTCCGCCATGGCGGGCTTCGGCGGCGCCTACCTCAGCGGCAACGTGTGGATCGGCGTCCTTCTCGCAGGTGCGAGCGGCGCGCTGCTCGCACTGCTGCACGGCCTCGTCTGCTCGCTGCCGAGAGTGAACGACGTCGCCACCGGCATCGCGCTGATGCTGCTCGGCAGCGGCCTCGCGTTCTACCTCGGCAAGCCGCTGATTCAGCCCCAGGCGCCGCAGATTCCCTCGCTGAACCTCGGAGACTGGAGCAGCTCGGCCCAGATCAAGTCGGCGCTGCAGATCAACATGCTGTTCCCCATCGGCGTGGCCCTGGCAGCACTGCTCGCCTGGGGGTTCAAGGCAACACGCTTCGGCCTGGTCTTGCGCATGGCCGGTGATTCGAGCGATGCGGCACGCGCGTTGGGTTACTCGGTCAACGGCATCCGCATCGCAGCCACCTGCGCCGGCGGCTTCATCGCGGGCCTGGGGGGCGCATCGCTGTCGCTCTACTACCCCGGCAGCTGGAACGAAGGGCTCTCCAGCGGGCAAGGCCTGATCGCCGTGGCCCTCGTGATCTTCGCGCGCTGGAACCCGTGGCGTTGTCTAGGAGCCGCGTTGCTGTTCGGTGGCGCCGGGGCGCTCGGCTCGGCCTTGCAATCAGTGGGCATCAGCAGCGGCTACTACCTCTTCAACGCTGTGCCCTACGTGCTCACACTGGTGATCCTGATCTGGACCTGCTCGCCCACCCGCAGCGTGAAGGGTGCGCCGATGGAACTGGGCGTCACGCGCTAGGAGGTTGGCGATGAGTGGACTCGGCGGCTTGAACAAATCGGCGCACGGCGTTGTGATCGGCCTGGTGCAGTTGCAGCTGCCCGTTGTGAAGACGCCGGCCGACCTGGCGGCGCAGACGCAGCGCATCTGCGACATGGTGGCCAAGGCGCGCCGCAACCAGGGCACGATGGACCTGGTGGTCTTTCCCGAGTACTCGCTGCACGGGCTGTCGATGGACACGTCGCCCGAGATGATGTGCAGCCTCGACGGGCCCGAGGTTGCGGCCTTCAAGCAAGCCTGCATCGACCACCAAATCTGGGGCTGCTTCTCGATCATGGAGGCCAACCCACAAGGCAACCCGTACAACAGCGGGCTGATCATCGACGACACCGGTGCCATCAAGCTCTACTACCGCAAGCTGCACCCGTGGGTGCCCGTCGAACCCTGGGAGCCCGGCAACCTGGGCGTGCCGGTGTGCGACGGCCCCAACGGCAGCAAGCTCTCGTTGATCATCTGCCACGACGGCATGTTCCCCGAGATGGCACGCGAGGCCACGTACAAAGGCGCCGAGATCATCCTGCGCACTGCGGGCTACACAGCGCCGATTCGCCACGCCTGGAAGATCACCAACCAGGCCAACGCCTTCTGCAACCTGAGCTACACCGCGAACGTCTGCATGTGCGGCAGCGACGGCAGTTTCGACTCGATGGGCGAGGGCATGTTCTGCCATTTCGACGGCACCGTGATGGTCGAAGGCAGCGGCCGCCCCGATGAAATCATCACCTGCGAGCTGCGGCCCGACCTCCTGCGAGAAGCCCGTGCCGGCTGGGGCGTCGAGAACAACATCTACCAGCTCTACCACCGCGGCTACGTGGCGGTGAAGGGCGGCGCGCAAGACTGCCCGTACACCTACATGCATGACATGGCGGCAGGCCGCTACGCGCTGCCGTGGAAGGCGAGCGTGCAGGTAACCGACGGCACGGGCTGTGGTTTCGCTGCGCCGACGCGCAGCTACCTCGGGCCGGAGTCGCACCCGCTCGTTCCCGATTCATCCGCCGTCACGATCAAGAAGGTGGCCTGACATGCAACGCTACATCGCCGCAGACCCCTACCGCTGGCCCTACGACGGCAACATGACACCGCAGAACACCGCGCTCGTCGTGATCGACATGCAGGTCGACTTCTGCGGCGAAGGTGGCTACGTCGACAAGATGGGCTACGACATCTCGCTGACGCGTGCGCCCATCGAGCCGTTGAAGCGCTTGTTCACGACGATGCGCGGAGCGGGCTACACCGTCATCCACACACGCGAAGGCCACAAGCCCGACCTCAGCGACCTGCCGGCCAACAAGCGCTGGCGCTCGCGGCAGATCGGCACCGACGGCATAGGCATCGGCGACATGGGGCCGTGTGGCCGCATCCTCACCATCGGCGAACCGGGTTGGGAAATCATCCCCGAACTGGCGCCGCTGCCTGGTGAGCCGGTGATCGACAAGCCGGGCAAGGGCTCGTTCTACGCGACCAACTTCGACCTGGTTCTGCACACGCGTGGCATCCGCAACCTGATCCTCACGGGCATCACCACCGACGTGTGTGTGCACACGACGATGCGCGATGCGAATGATCGTGGGTATGAGTGCTTGATCTTGTCGGATTGCACGGCGGCGACTGATCTGGGGAATCACTTGGCGGCGTTGAAGATGGTGACGATGCAAGGGGGGGTGTTTGGGGCTGTGTCTGATTCCAGGTCGGTGATTGAGGTGGTGGGGTGAGCCTGTTTTGGCCGCTTCGCGTGGGTGTTTCTTCTGCCTGCCGGCGGGTGCGCCGGGTCTCGCCCCGGCAGGGCGAGTCACTTTGGTGTTCGCGTAACTTCGCTGCGCGAAGTGAGCGAACTCCCGCTGCGCGAACATTTGTCGCGTCAAATGAAAGTAACCAAAGCAAAGACGCTTTCCACTTTGCTGTACCGCTTCGGCTGCTTCCTTCCGCGACTTGTCTCCGGCGGACAGACCCGGACCACAGCACACCTGTTCGAAGTACCCCACCACTTGGCTCGCTACGCATCGTCTCGTTGACGCTTCGGGCTGCTACGCGCCCTGGCGCCGAGGCGAAGCGAGGCGTGGATGGGGATGTTTGCGAAGCAAACGACCGTATTGCTCTTGGGCCCCGTGGGTGGCGTCGAGGAGCGCAGGGGTTTGGGGCCGCGCGCGTCAGCGCGCTTCGTCAACTGACTTCGCGCGGCTGTCTGAGCGCAGCGGCCGCAGGCCGCGAAGCGAGTTCGGCGCGACGCCCCAAAGAC
>NZ_JBFUFG010000009.1:0-189992 GCF_056403575.1 Rhizobacter sp. P2_G4
CTTCTTGATCGAGCGCATGCGCATCGCTGCAGCGTCAGGGGCGGGTGATGCTGAAACCGCTGCTAAGTCTTTCGAGGCGCTGAAGGCCACAGGCAAGCTGCCGGCAGCCGACCAGCTTCGCATGCTCGAATCCCTGGCCGGTGCTTTCTATAGAGCCAAGGACTATGCAAAGACCGTGGTGTGGGGCAAGCGCTATCTGGCCGAAGGTGGCACCAACGGCCAGATCCGTACGCTGGTGATCCAGTCGCAATATCTCGGCGGCGATTACGCCGGTGCGACCAAGGAGCTCGTGGTCGAGGTGCAGGCTGATGAGAAGGCGGGGCGAGCGCCTGCAGAAGATCGGCTCAAGTTGCTGCTCAACGCTGCCCAGCGTGTGAACGACAACGGCAGCTATGTGATGGCGATGGAACGCCTCGTCACGTACTACCCGAAGAAGGAGTACTGGGCGGACATGCTGGGCCGCGTGCAGCGCAAACCCAACTTCAGCGATCGCTTGGCCTTGGACACCTATCGGCTCATGTTGGCAACTGGCAGCATGCGGAACGCGGCCGACTACATGGAAATGGCACAGCTCGCTGTGCAGGCCGGCTTGCCTGGCGAAGGCAAGCAAGTAGTCGACAAGGGGTTTGCCGCTGGTGTCCTGGGCACTGGTGCTCCTGCCGAAGCCGATCGTCATCGCCGGCTCAAGGACCTGGTCGCCAAGCGCAGCGAAGAAGAGAAACAGGCAATGGCTGCGCGTCAGGCCGAAGCCACTGCATCCAAGACCGGCAACGAATTGGTCGACTTGGGTTTCTCTCAGGTTTTCCTCGGAGACCCCAAAGCCGGTATTGCACAGATGGAACAGGGCATTGCCAAGGGCGGCCTCAAGCGCGCCGACGATGCCAAGCTGCACTTGGGCATCGCCTGGCTGTTGGCGGGTCAGAATGCGCGTGCCCAGACCGTCTTCAAGACAGTCACRGGCACGGACGGCACCGGCGATCTCGCGCGACTGTGGTCTCTTGTCGCTCGCCAGAAATAGAGGTCAGCGGGGTGCGAGGCGGATCGCTCCGTCCAGCCGGATCACTTCACCGTTGAGCATGTCATTGGTGATGATCTGGTGGACGAGCTTGGCGTAGTCGGCTGGCGTGCCGAGCCTGCTCGGGAACGGCACGCCGGCCGCCAGCGCGTCTTGCACGTCCTGTGGCATTGAGAACAACATCGGCGTGCCGAAGATTCCCGGTGCAATCGTCATGTTGCGAATGCCGTTTCTTGCGAGGTCGCGCGCAACGGGCAAGGTCATCCCCACGACGCCTCCTTTTGAGGCCGAGTAGGCCGCCTGGCCGATTTGTCCGTCATAGGCCGCGACGCTCGCGGTCGATATCAGGACGCCACGCTCACCCGTGGTTTCCGGTTCGTTGCGGGACATGGCCTCGGCGGCCAGGCGGATCATGTTGAAGCTGCCGATCAGATTAACCGTTACGACCTTGCTGAACAGCGCAAGGGCGTGCGCACCTTCCTTGCCAACCGTCTTGGCAGCAGGCGCAATGCCGGCGCAATTGATCAAACCCATCAATTTGCCTGCAGCAACAGCCGCAGCAACAGCAGCTTGACCATCTGCTTCCTGGCTCACATCGCATTTGACGAAGAGGCCCCCCAGTTCTTTGGCGACGGCCTCGCCTCTATCGGCCTGCAGGTCTGCGATGACGACTTGGCCGCCGTGTGCAGACAGCATGCGTGCGGTGCCTTCGCCCAGACCCGACGCGCCGCCAGTCACGATGAAAACCTTGCCCGTGATGTCCATGCAGTGCTCCTGAAGTATTTTGTCGACCGCGATTCTGAATGAAAAAAGCCGCTCAACGAGCGGCTTTGCCTTATGCGATAAGCGGCTTCACTGCAGCGCAGCCAGAGCCCGTGCGGTGATTTCATCCAGGGCCCCGAGGCCACTGATCTTGCTGCAGCGCGGGGCATCCGGGTCACCGCTTGCGGCCCATTGCTTGTAGTAGCCAACCAGAGGTTCGGTTTCGGCGTGGTATTTCTCGAGCCGGGTGTTCACCTTCTCCAGTGTGTCGTCCACGCGTTGATCGAGGTCCTCGCCGGTCACATCGTCCTTGCCTTCCACCTTCGGCGGATTGAATTTGGTGTGATACACGCGGCCTGAGGCGCCGTGAACGCGACGCCCGGTCACTCGCTCGCGCACCACGTCGTCAGGCACATGAATTTCGAGCACTGCGTCGAGCTTGACCTTGGCTGCACGCATCGCGTCAGCCTGCGGAATCGTGCGTGGGAATCCGTCGAAGAGAAAGCCGTTTGCACAATCGGGCTGGGCGATGCGTTCCTTCACCATACCGATGATGATGTCGTCGCCGACCAGTCCGCCAGCGTCCATCACCTGCTTGGCGGCCAAGCCGAGAGGGGTTCCGGCTTTCACCGCAGCGCGCAGCATGTCGCCAGTCGAAATCTGTGGGATGCCGAACTTCTTGCACAGGAACGCGGCTTGCGTCCCCTTTCCGGCGCCTGGCGCGCCCAGCAGGATCATTCTCATCTGTCGTCCTCTATTTATGGAATCTTGCGCGGTACCTGCAGTGGCTGCGGTCCAGCTTTGCTGATGAGAATAGCATGGGTACTCAACCGAGCAGGGCGCGTACGCGGGCGAGATCCTCGGGCGTGTCGACGCCCGGCCCAGGTCGTACGGCGCTCACATGCACCGAGATGCGCTCGCCGTGCCACAAGACGCGCAGTTGCTCCAGAGACTCGACCGCTTCGAGCGGGCAGGGCGGGAGTTTTGGGAAGCGTCGCAGAAACCCCGCCTGATAGCCATAGAGGCCGATGTGGCGCAAAGGCAAATTGCCAGGCGGCAGGGTGCTGATGCCTTGCGCGTACCCGTCGCGCCACCACGGGATCGGTGCGCGCGAGAAGTAGAGCGCGCGGCCGGCGCCATCCACCACCACCTTGACGACATTCGGGTTGGCCAGTTCGCTCGGGTCATCGATGGCATGGGCAGCAGTGCTCATCATGCAATCGGGGCGGTTCACCAACAGCGCTGCGCAAGCGTCGATCAGTGACGGCTCAATGAGCGGTTCATCGCCTTGCACATTGACCACTGCATCGGCGCCGTCCAGGCCAAGCAAGGCGCAGGCTTCCGCCAATCGGTCGCTGCCGGTGGCATGGTCGGCTCGGGTCAGTACACAGTCAACGCGGTGCGCTTGGCAAGCCAGAACGATCTCGGCATCGTCCGCCGCCACGACGACGCGTACTGCCTGGGACAGTGCCGCGCGTTGCGCCACTCGAACGACCATCGGCACTCCGCCCAGGTCGGCGAGTATCTTGCGCGGCAGGCGAGTCGATTGCAGGCGAGCCGGCACCAGGACCGTGAAGCTCACACTGCACCCTCGGACGCAGGAGCCTCGGCATCGAGAGGTCTGGCCTCCGACTCCAGCATCACCGGGATGCCGTCGCGCACCGGAAAGGCCAGGCGGTCAGCGCGGCAGATCAGCTCATGGTTCGTTTGAAACGGAGGGCGCTGGTGTTCCAACGGCCCCTTGCACAAGGGGCAGACCAGCAGTGCAAGCAGTCGGGTGTCCATGTCGGATCCTTCACGGTTTGTCGTTCGGTGGCAGCCACTGCATCAGTTCGTTTGCGAACGCCGGGCTCAGGTCAAAGTCTAGCGTCGCGACCCACACGCGCGTGCTGCCCATGGCTTCGGGCTTGAGCTTGACGGCGTCCTTTTCGGTCACCACCACATCGGCCGTGTTGGATGGCCAGGGCAGGGTGGCAAAGTCGTGATGGTCCGGCAGCGGGAGTTCTTTGATCGAGAGGCCCTGGGTGCGCAACATGTCGAAGAAGCGCTGCGGCCGCGCCAAGCCGGCTGCCGCCAATACTTCGCGGCCCGACAGCTGAATGAACGCATCTGCCCTCGCGGGTTGTCCCGCCCACCAATCCGACAACGAGGCGAGGCCGCTGAGGCGGCGCACGACCTGATGACCACGGAGCATGGTGGTCGGTGCAGGCGCGTTGTACAGCACGACACTGCGGGGCGGCACGGTGCGCAGCGCGGGTTCGCGCAGCGGCCCGGCGGGCAGCAGCCAACCATTGCCGATGCCGCGTTCGTCGAACACGATCACCTGTACGTCGCGCACGAGCCGGCGATGCTGCAGGCCATCGTCGCTGATCAGGATGTTGACTGAGGGTGCGGACTGCAACAGTGCTCGTCCACCGGCGATTCGGTCGGCACTGACGGCAACGGGCGCGTCGGTGCGAAGTTGGATCAACAACGGCTCGTCGCCGGCGATGTTTGCGGGCGTATCCCGACTGATCAGCGCGACGTCACGGGCCTGTCGACCGTAGCCTCGCGACAAGACTCCGGGGTTGAAGCCGCGCTGGCGCAGCAGCCGAACCAACGCGATGGTGGTCGGGGTCTTGCCTGCACCACCCGCCACCAGATTGCCCACGACGATCACGGGCACCGGCAGCTTCATCGATTGCATCAACCCAAGCCGATAGCAGACTGCACGCAGAGCCACGACGAAGCCGTACAGGCACGAGATCGGCAGTAGCAGCCAGGCGAGCCAGCCCCGCTTTATCCACGCTGCCTGCAGTTTGGATACAGCCGACACGTTCCTCAGTGGCCTGAGCAGGCCGCGACGGGGGACATCGGTGCTAGCGGCCTTGGCCTGCCTGGGTGGCGAAGGTCAACTTGGCCAAGCCGGCGCGCCGTGCAGCGTCCATCACCGTCACCACCGACTGGTGGGCGGCCGTCGCGTCGGCCGAGATGATCACCACCGTGTCTTGCGATCCTTCGGCTGCTACGGCCAATTCGGCTGCGAGCATCTCGACGCTGCGACCCTCCAGCGTCTTGCGGTTGATCGCGTAGCGGCCTTCGCCGGACACCGACACGATGATCTCGCGTGGGTTCTCGCGTGGCTTGTCGGCGTCGGCCACCGGCAGCACGACCTGCAGCTCGGTGAACTTGGAGTAGGTGGTGGACAGCATCAGGAAGATCAGCACCACCAGCAACACATCGATGAACGGGATCAGGTTGATCTCGGGTTCTTCGGGGTGGTGCTTGCGAAAGTTCATCGCCATGCTCGGTCAGGCCGCGGGTTTCTTGGCCGGCACCGAGAAGCGCATCAGGTGCGGCACCATGCGCTCGGCGGCTTGCTCCATCTCAAGCGTGTAGGCCTCGATCTGGCCACGGAAGTAGCGGTAGAACATCAGCGACGGGATGGCGATCATCAAGCCGAAGGCGGTGTTGTAGAGCGCGACCGAAATGCCGTGTGCGAGCAGGGCCGGGTTGCTGCCTCCCGTCGGCGCCTGTGAGCCGAAGATCTCGATCATGCCGATCACCGTGCCGAGCAGCCCCAGCAAGGGTGCGGCCGAGGCGATCGTGCCCAGCGTGTTGAGGTAGCGCTCCATGCGGTGCACCGCCGCACGTCCGGCAGACTCGAACGAACTGCGCAGCACGGCTTCGCTCAAGCGCGGGTCGGCGATCACCGTGCGGAGGCCGGTTGCGAGCACGGTCCCCAGAATTGAGTTGTCGGCCAGCTTGTTGACCACGTCGGCGCCGGGCAAATGAGCACGGGTGACGGACACGACTTCGTCAAGCAGGCGAGGCGGTGAAACGCGCGCCGCGCGCAGGCTCGACAAGCGTTCGATGATGAGCGTCAGAGCGACGATGGAGCACAGGAGAAGGGGCCAAATGGGCCAGCCAGCGGCTTGTATGATCGAAAACAATCCGGTCCTCTTGGTGAGTTATGTGCCGTTCGAGAGGCGCGATTATGGCCCCAAGCCTCGGCCTGTCGCGCGGTGATTGGTTCGATCTTGTCACTGCATCTCCGCTCGCACCAAGACGGCCGGCGACCGTTGTCGCGTTCGTCCACTGCAACTGTGGACAACTTTGTGGGCAACCTGCTTGTGGCGACGCGCAAGCCGCGTGAATTCAGGCGCTGCGTCAGATTGCTTAAAACTTAGGCATAAAAATATCCTTGAAAATCAAACACTTGCATGATTGTGAAAGCCTCGTGACAGTCAAATCACCACGCCATGCCTTGTTTGGCGGGCTTGTGGAGTTCTCGACCCGCATCAGCGCTGGGTTTGCCTGTGATTGAGAATCCATTCCCCCGCGGTGAACGCATGGTCTGGAGTGTCTCGGCGCTCATCAATGCGGTCTCCGACGCGTTGGCTGCCCGCTTCTCGGCCTGCACGATCCGTGGCGAAGTCTCAGGGTTTTCTCGCGCCTCCAGCGGGCACTGCTACCTCAGCCTGAAGGATGCACAAGGCGGTGCGGCGCTGATCCGCTGCGCGATGTTTCGGCGTGCTGCCAGCCTGGTGGACTTCGCTCCTGCGGATGGCCAACTGGTCGAGGTACGCGGGCGCCTCGCGGTCTACGAACCGCGGGGTGAACTGCAGTTCGTGATCGAGTCGATGCAGCGTGCCGGGGAGGGTGCGCTGTTTGAGCAGTTCCTGAAACTCAAGGCGCGCCTCGAGGCCGAAGGCTTGTTCGACGCAGAGCGAAAGAGGGCGCTGCCGCGCTTTCCACGCCGCGTCGGTGTCGTGACATCGCTGGCTGCTGCGGCCCTGCACGATGTGCTCACGGCACTGTCACGCCGCGCGCCTCATGTGGAGGTCGTCGTGTATCCCTGTCTCGTTCAAGGGGCAGACGCGCCCGCCACGATCGTCAATGCGATCCAGGCCGCGGCGCGGCGTGCGGAGGTCGACGTGCTGATCGTCTGCCGCGGTGGAGGCTCGCTCGAAGACCTGTGGTCCTTCAATGACGAGCGTGTCGTGCGGGCCATCGTGGCCAGCCCGTTGGCGGTCTTGTGCGGCGTTGGGCACGAGACTGACGTTTCCCTGGCCGACTTCGCGGCGGACGTGCGTGCTCCCACGCCGACGGCCGCGGCCGAACTGGTATCGCCCACGCAAGAGGAGGGGCTGTCCTTGCTCGCCGCCGTGGCTTCGGTGATGGAGCGCCGCATGGGACGCGTGCTCGACACCCAGGCGCAGGTGCTCGATCACGCCGCACTTCGCCTGACGCGGCCGATGGACAACATTCGCCGGCATGCTCACCGGCTGACGCTGCTGCAGCAGCGCATGGCGAGCCAGTTGCTGCAATACGCGCCGCGCCAACGGCAACGTTGCGACGAAGGGAGTGCGCGGCTACAGCGCGCCGCGGGCGTCACGCTGGCGCAGCGTCATCAGCGACTCAGGTCGCTGGAGGATCGGATGAGGGCTCTGGATCCTCGCCAAGTTCTCGCGCGTGGCTACGCCTGGTTGAGCGATGACCTGGGTGTACCGATCACGACGGCGTCTGCCTTGTCGGCGGGCCAGCAAGTGCGCGCCGAACTCGTGGATGGCCAAGCCACGGCCACGCTGTCGAGCGTGACGCTGAACCCGCGCAGCGAGCGCTGAATTCCGCGTTGGGCAATGCGGCGCCGTACAAGCTGCCTACAATCATTCGACGCTCTCCGCTTCCGAACCACAGAAAGGAAACTCCATGGAACACACTCTGCCCCCGTTGCCGTACGCCCAGGACGCATTGGCTCCACACCTCAGCAAGGAAACGCTGGAGTATCACTATGGCAAGCACCACAACGCTTACGTCGTGAACCTCAACAACCTGCAGAAGGGCACCGAGTTCGAGTCGATGAGCCTGGAAGACATCATCAAGAAGTCGTCCGGCGGCATCTACAACAACTCGGCTCAGGTGTGGAACCACACCTTCTTCTGGAGCTGCATGAAGCCGCAGGGCGGCGGYGAGCCCACTGGCGCATTGGCCGCGGCGATCAACGCCAAGTTCGGCAGCTTTGCTGCCTTCAAGGAAGCGTTCACCAAGAGCGCCGTCGGCAACTTCGGTTCCGGCTGGACGTGGCTGGTCAAGAAGCCCGATGGCAGCGTGGACATCGTGAACACGGGTGCCGCCGGCACACCGCTGACCACCGCCGACAAGGCGCTGCTGACCATCGACGTGTGGGAGCATGCCTACTACATCGACTACCGCAACCTGCGTCCGAAGTGGGTCGAGACCTTCCTCACCTCGTTGGTGAACTGGGACTTCGCAGCCAAGAACTTCGCTTGAACGAAGAGGCGGGCTGCAAGTAAAAAGGCCGGTCACTGACCGGCCTTTTTCATTCAGGGCGCAAAGGGTGGTCCGGACAACTTGGTGCCGGGCTTGATGCCGCGCTTGGCAAACCAGCCTTGGTTCATTTCAAGGACGAAGCGCACTGGCTGCTTCGAGCAGTGAGAGTCCAGCGCCTGCGGTTTCATGTCTTCGATGTTGACGACGGTGCCGTTGTCCGCGATGAACGCGGCAGACAGTGGCAACAAGGTGTTCTTCATCCAGAAACACTGCATGCCCGGCTCCTCGAAGCGAAAGAGCATTCCCTCGTTGGTCGCCATGCTGCTCCGAAACATCAGGCCGATAGTGCGCTGGTCGGGTGTTTGCGCCAGTTGCGCCTGGATGTTGTAGATGCCTGCCTTCAGAGTGACGGCGGGYAGATTTTGCGGGCCATCTTGCGCGAGGGACGCGCAACTCCAGACCAGGGCCATAAACGCTAGCGAAGCGCGTTTCATCATGTTGTCCATGCGAGCAAGTTGAGCGGGTTTCAATTATCGGTGGGGCCACCATGAAAAACGCCCGATGCAAGCACCGGGCGTTTCTCGAAGCGTTTGCAGTCTCCCTGCAAAGCACCAAGGCAATCAACGAGACGTTGATTACTTCTTGGCTTCTTCCTTCTTAGCTTCTTTCTTCTCTTCCTTCTTTTCAGCCTTCTTTTCGGCCTTGGCTTCTGCCTTGGAGGCAGCGGAAGCGGCAGGCTTGGCTGCGTCAGCAGCGAAAGCGCCAACGGCGAACAAGGAAGCGATCAGAGCGGCCAGAAGTTTGTTCATTGTGATTTACCTTTCGAAAGTTGAATCCACCACCCGACTGTCGAGTGGCATCCGGCTAACGTGGCTTGTTGTCGGGCGGTTGACAGATGCCGTGACATAGAATCTTTGGATACAAACCCTGATACCCATCGCAGCGAGCGGAGTCATCCATGTACAAGCACATCAAGGTCCCCCAAGGCGGGCAGAAGATCAGCGTTAACCCGGATTTTTCTCTCCAGGTCCCCGACCAACCCATCATTCCGTTCATCGAAGGTGACGGCACCGGCCTCGACATCACGCCGGTGATGATCAAGGTGGTCGATGCGGCCGTCGAGAAGGCCTACGGCGGCAAGAAGAAGATCCACTGGATGGAGGTCTACGCTGGCGAGAAGTCGACCAAGATCTACGGCCCCGACGTCTGGCTGCCCGAAGAGACGCTCCAGGTGCTGCGCGAGTACGTGGTCTCGATCAAGGGCCCGCTGACCACGCCGGTCGGCGGCGGCATCCGCTCCCTCAATGTCGCGTTGCGCCAGGAACTGGACCTGTATGTCTGTCTGCGTCCCGTGCAGTACTTCAAGGGCGTTCCTTCGCCCCTGAAGGAGCCGGAGAAGACCAACATGGTGATCTTCCGCGAGAACTCGGAAGACATCTATGCCGGCATCGAGTACGAAGCCCAGTCGGACAAGGCCAAGAAGCTGATCAAGTTCCTGCTCGAAGACATGGGCGTGAAGAAGATCCGCTTCCCGGATACGTCGGGCATCGGCATCAAGCCGGTTTCCATCGAAGGCACCGAGCGCCTGGTGCGCAAGGCACTGCAGTACGCGATCGACAACGACAAGCCCAGCGTCACCATCGTGCACAAGGGCAACATCATGAAGTACACCGAAGGTGGCTTCCGTGATTGGGCGTATGCACTGGCGCAAAAGGAATTCGGCGCTCAGCTGATCGACGGCGGCCCGTGGTGCAAGTTCAAGAACCCGAAGACGGGCAAGGAAATCATCGTCAAGGATTCGATCGCCGACGCCTTCCTTCAGCAGATCCTGCTGCGCCCGGCCGAGTATTCGGTGGTCGCGACTCTCAACCTGAACGGGGACTACATCTCCGACGCGCTGGCTGCACAGGTCGGTGGCATCGGCATTGCCCCCGGGGCCAACATGTCGGACTCGGTGGCATGCTTCGAAGCTACCCACGGCACCGCGCCTAAGTACGCCGGCAAGGACTACGTGAACCCGGGCAGCGAAATTCTCTCGGCCGAGATGATGCTGCGCCACATGGGTTGGACGGCTGCTGCTGACCTGATCATCAGTTCGCTCGAGAAGTCGATCGCGAGCAAGAAGGTCACCTATGACTTCGCCCGCTTGATGGACGGGGCCACCCAGGTGTCCTGCTCCGGCTTCGGTCAGGTGATGATCGAAAACATGTGAGTCTTGGCGCACCCAAGCAAAAGGCCCACCGCAGGTGGGCCTTTTTTTATGCCGATACGGCCTCAGTTCGGAGAAAGGCCGGCGCTGGTGCCAGCCTGGTTTGCCGCCGCGACCAGCAGATCGGCCGGCGTGTCCTGGGGGCAAATATTCTGAGCGAGTTGGCCTTTGGGGCCCTGAACGATTTCGTAGCTGACCCGGCCGCCCTGTTTCAGCGTCCGGAAGCCGTCCATCTGGATGGCGGAAAAATGGGCGAAAACGTCTTCGCCGCCGCCCTCAGGTTCGATGAAGCCAAAACCTTTTGCATCGTTGAACCATTTCACCGTTCCGATCGCCATGCTGGGGCTCCCTTCCCATTGATCGGCGGCATTCTCAATCTCGGTTTGCGGGCTGTCAAGGCAAGCGGCGGGGGTGCGGCACCGTTCTTGGAAGGCTCTAAAAATGTGCCTCTCGCAGTGCTTTTATGGGCTTGAGCTCCCGGCATCTGGCGCAATATCCGAGACAGTGAATCGCTAAGCTCCAACTCTATAGAATCATTCCATGCCCGACGACACACCGAAACTGCCAGCGCCACCCAAGGGCACTCCGCCTGACCGTGGGCAGGGCGCGGTCGTGGCCGAGCGCAAGACGGCCAAGACAGAGCCGCCGAGGATGTTCCAGGTGGTGCTCCTCAACGACGACTACACCCCGATGGAGTTCGTCGTGATGGTGCTCCAGGAGTATTTCAAACGCGACCTCGAGACGGCGACGCAGATCATGCTCAAGGTACACAAGGAAGGTCGTGGCGTCTGCGGTGTGTACACCAAGGATGTCGCAGCCACGAAGGTCGAATTGGTGTTGACCGCCGCACGGCGCGGCGGTCATCCGTTGCAATGCATTATGGAGGCCGCATGATTGCGCAAGAGCTTGAAGTCAGCCTGCACATGGCGTTTGTCGAGGCGCGCCAGCAGCGCCACGAATTCATCACGGTCGAGCACCTGTTGATGGCGCTGTTGGACAACCCCTCTGCTGCCGAAGTACTGCGAGCGTGCTCGGCCAACATCGACGAGTTGCGCAAGAGCCTTGCGCAGTTCATCAAGGAGAACACGCCCACGGTGGGTGGTGCCGATGAAGTCGACACACAGCCTACGCTCGGGTTCCAGCGCGTCATTCAGCGCGCGATCATGCACGTGCAGTCCACGGGCAGCGGTAAGAAGGAAGTGACCGGCGCGAACGTGCTGGTCGCCATCTTCGGCGAGAAGGATTCGCATGCCGTCTACTACCTGCACCAGCAGGGCGTGACGCGCCTCGACGTGGTGAACTTCATCGCGCACGGCATCAAGAAAACCGACCCGCCCGAGCAGCCCAAGTCGAACGAGAGCTCCGGCAGCGAGGGCGAAAAGGAAGAGGGGGAATCCAAGGGCTCCCCGCTCGACCAGTTCACTCAAAACCTGAATCAACTCGCCCGCGAAGGCAAGATTGATCCGTTGATCGGCCGTGAGCTCGAGGTCGAGCGGGTCATCCAGATCCTGTGCCGCCGCCGCAAAAACAACCCGCTGTTGGTGGGTGAAGCTGGCGTGGGCAAGACGGCCATTGCCGAAGGCCTTGCCTGGCGCATCACGCAGAACGACGTGCCCGAGATCCTGGCGGACGCGCAGGTCTACTCGCTCGACATGGGCGCGTTGCTGGCCGGTACCAAGTACCGCGGTGATTTCGAGCAACGTCTGAAGAGCGTGCTCAAGCACCTGAAGGACCAGCCGAACGCGGTGTTGTTCATCGATGAGATTCACACGCTGATCGGTGCCGGTGCAGCGTCCGGCGGCACGCTGGATGCAAGCAACCTGCTCAAGCCGGCGCTGAGCTCGGGTGCGATGAAGTGCATCGGTGCAACCACCTTCACCGAGTACCGCGGCATCTTCGAAAAGGATGCGGCGCTGTCACGTCGGTTCCAGAAGGTCGACGTGGTCGAACCATCGGTCGAGCAGACGATTGAAATTCTCAAGGGCTTGAAGTCGCGGTTCGAAGAGCACCACAGCGTCAAGTACGCGCTGGGTGCGCTCCAGGCTGCGGCCGAGTTGTCGGCCAAGTTCATCAATGACCGTCATCTGCCCGACAAGGCGATTGACGTGATCGATGAGGCCGGCGCTGCGCAACGCATCCTGCCGAAGAACAAGCAGAAGAAGACCATCACGCGCAACGAGGTCGAAGAGATCGTCGCGAAGATCGCGCGCATCCCGCCGACAAGCGTTTCGAGCGATGACCGGTCCAAGCTCAAGACGCTCGAGCGTGACCTGAACAGCGTGGTGTTCGGTCAGGAACCTGCCATTGAAGCCCTGTCGGCCGCCATCAAGATGGCGCGCTCCGGTCTTGGCAAGCCCGACAAGCCGATCGGCTCGTTCCTGTTCAGCGGACCCACGGGCGTTGGCAAGACCGAAGTGGCCAAGCAGCTCGCTTTCATTCTGGGCATCGAGCTGATCCGCTTCGACATGAGCGAGTACATGGAGCGCCACGCCGTCAGCCGCTTGATCGGCGCGCCTCCGGGCTACGTCGGTTTCGACCAGGGGGGCTTGTTGACCGAGGCGATCACGAAGAAGCCGCATGCCGTGCTGCTGCTCGATGAAATCGAGAAGGCGCACCCCGACGTCTTCAACGTGCTCTTGCAGGTGATGGACCACGGTTCACTGACCGACAACAACGGGCGCAAGGCCGACTTCCGCAACGTCATCCTGATCATGACGACGAACGCGGGTGCCGAAACCATGAACAAGGCAACCATCGGCTTCACCAACTCGCGCGAGCAGGGTGACGAAATGGCTGACATCAAGCGCCTGTTCACGCCGGAGTTCCGCAACCGTCTGGACGCGACCGTGAGCTTCCGCTCGCTGGATGAAGAAATCATCATGCGCGTCGTCGACAAGTTCCTGCTGCAGCTCGAAGGGCAGTTGGCCGAGAAGAAGGTCGAAGCAACGTTCAGCGACGCGCTGCGCAAGCACTTGGCCAAGAAGGGGTTCGACCCGCTCATGGGTGCGCGCCCGATGCAGCGCCTGATCCAGGACACGATCCGTCGTGCACTGGCGGACGAGTTGTTGTTCGGTCGTTTGGTCGACGGTGGTCGCTTGTCGGTGGACATTGATGCCGAGGGCAAGACGACTCTCGACATCCAGCCGCCGAAGAAGAGCGACAAGCCCAAGGCCGAGCCGGCCACAGCGTGATCGTGGCAAGCTGAAACGAGAAACGGAGCCTCTGGCTCCGTTTCTTTTTTGCGGACCGGTGTTGTCTGTGCGGTCAGGTGCGCGAGGCAGGGTCTTGCTGGAAGAACTGGCTCAGCAGTCCATAGACCTCGGCATGTTCAGCCTGCAGATCCAGAGGCGCCACGAAAAAGGCCTCGCACGCGACCGCGAAGAACTCGCTTGGTGCCTCTGCACCATACGGGTCGAGCAGGGTGTCCTCTTCGGCTTCGACCCTTTCGCAGAACGCGTCGTAGTGCGCGGCGAACACCGCCTGCCATTCGACTTGGGCGGCACGGCTGGGCAACGGAGGCATGCCATCGGCGCTGCCGTCTTTCATGTCGAGTACGTGGGCGAACTCGTGGATCACCACGTTGTAGCCCCACTCGGCCGAATCGCCGGCCTCCGCGACGTCTTGCCATGACAGCGTGACCGGGCCGCCCTCCATCGCTTCGCCGGACAGGGGCTCGTCGTAGTGGTGAACAACGCCGTCTTCGTCCATGACCTCGCGCCGGGCCACCACCTCGCCGGCATGAACCACGATGCCGATAAAACCGTCGTACCAGTCGAGCCCCAGATGCAGGATGGGTAGGCAGGCCTGGGCGGCGATGGCAACCGCCATGTCGTCGGTGACGTTCAGGCCCTGCGCACCGCTGAACTCCTTGCGGTCGAGGAAGAGCGTGCTCAGCTCTCGCAGCTTGCCTGCGTCCGCGGATTCGAGCGCCGCAAGAAAGGGAAAGTGGGCGAGCGTGCTGGCCCACAGTGCATCGGGGATGGGCCGGCGTGCCAGCGTTCGCCGATCACGCCAGCGGCGCAAAACTTCCATCACGGCTGGCTATGTCAATGCATCGTGCAGCGGCAAGCGCGCCATGCCGGCGGACGTAAAGCGAAAGACTTCCGCACGGTGCGGCGCATGATCCATGTCCCAGTCCGACAGCACGTGGCGGGTGCCAGCAGCGCCAAGCGGCTCGCTGCCCGGCCGGTGCGTGTGACCATGAATCAGCGTCGGCGCGTTTCCAGCATGCAACCAGGCAGTGGCCATCGCAAGGTCGATGTCGACCCAGTCGGCCGGCGACGTCGTGCCGTGCTTGCGCATCTCGCTCTGGCTGCGAACTTCGCGCCCCATGTGACGCCGCACATCCAGCGGCTGGCCGAGGGCCTTGGCTTGCCAGGCAGGGTTGCGAACCATCGCGCGGAACTTCTGATACTCGACGTCGGCAACGCAGAGTTCATCGCCGTGTGTCAGCAGCACCCGTTCACCGAACGCCGTCAGAAGACACGGGTCGGCCAGCGGCGTAACGCCGCAGGCTGCCAGCATCTCGGTGCCAACGAGGAAGTCGCGGTTGCCCACCATGAAGAAGACGCTGCGCTGCTGCGTGGCCTTGGTCAGCACCTCGGCGCAACGCTCTTCGAAGCCCTCGAACCTCGTGTCGTCGCCGACCCAGACCTCGAACAGATCACCGAGGATGAAGACTGCGTCTGCTGGGGTGCGCTGCATGTAGTCGGCCCACGCCTCGAAGGTGCGAGGCGTCTCTGCGGCGAGATGCAGGTCGGAGATGAAGTCGATGGACTGCCAATCCGGCGGTGCGTTCACCTCGGCCTGCATGGCGGCCCTCAGACGACCGTGGCCTGCGTGATGACCACGTCGTCCAGCGGGACGTCGCCATGGCCACCCTTGTTGCCCGTCTTCACGCCTTCGATGGCGTCGACCACTTCCTTGCCGCCGATGACCTTGCCGAACACAGCATAGCCCCAGCCGCTCGGCGACTCCGACTTGAAGTTGAGGAAGTCGTTGTTGGTGGTATTGATGAAGAACTGTGCCGACGCCGAGTGAGGCGCACTGGTGCGTGCCATCGCGAGTGTGTAGTGGTCGTTCTTGAGGCCGTTGTTGGCTTCGTTCTTGATCGACTCGTCGGTAGGCTTTTGCTTCATGCCAGGCTCGAAGCCGCCGCCCTGAACCATGAAGCCTTTGATCACGCGGTGGAACACCGTGCCGTTGTAATGGCCYTTTTCGACGTACGATAAAAAGTTGGCCACGGTCACCGGGGCCTTGGTGTCGTCGAGCTCGATCAGGATCGTGCCGTGGTTGGTTTGCAGTTCGACTTTCTTGCTCATGTTATTTCTCCAGCGTGGCCTTTTTGATGATGACGGGCTCGGCGGGGACGTCCGAGTACGGCGGTTTGCGCGTGGTCTTGACCGCGCGAATCTTGTCGACGACGTCCATGCCTTGAACGACCTTGCCAAACACGGCGTAGCCATTGCCCGGCCCGTTGGCATTGAGCATCGCGTTGTCGACGACGTTGATGAAGAACTGCGCCGTAGCGGAGTCGGGGTCATTGGTACGTGCCATCGCGACCGTACCGCGGTCGTTCTTCAGGCCGGTCTGCGCTTCAAGCGCGATGGGCGTGCGGGTGGACTTTTCCGACATGTCGGGTGCGAAGCCGCCGCCCTGGATCATGAARYCGSKGATCACGCGGTGGAAGATCGTGCCGTTGTACTGGCCGGCCTTCACGTACTGCACGAAATTGTCGACCGTCTTCGGTGCTTTGGCGGCGTCGAGTTCGATCACGATGTCACCCATTGAAGTGGCGAGCTTGACCTTCTGTGCATGGGCCGCCAGGCTCACGCCGAGGCCGATGACCACGGCCGCGAGCGTCGGCAACCAAGGTATGCGTTTGTTCATCCAATCACTCCTTCGAAAAATATCTTCCATTGTCCACCCTCCTTGCCCAGTACTGGCGCTTCATCGGGCCGGTGAGCTGACCCTTCAGCACTTCATCAAAGGTGGCTATGAGAATCTCGCCGGTACCGAGCCACGAGAGGATCGGCACCACTTTCAGTTCAGCCTCTCGCCGGCGTGAGGCGCTGAGGGCTTGGGCGCCAACAGGTCACGAATCATCGCGATCGCCAGCTTGGCGTAGACGTCGCCGAGGTTCTCATACGCCGTCGCGTAACTTGGGTCGATGCGAATGGCCAATTCCAGCGTACGGCGCGCCTGCTCGTACTGGCCTTGCTTGCTGTAGAGCACGGCGAGGTTGTTGTAGGGCTCGGGCAGATCGGGGAAGTCTTCAGTCAGCTTGACGAACACGGCGCTGGCGTCGGCCGATTTACCTTGCTCCGACAGTGCCAGTCCCTTCAGAAAGCGCATGCGCGCATCGCGTGGATTCGACGCGAGAAACTGGTCTGCTTTCTGTACGGCTTCGGTCCACTGGCCCGCGCTGAAAAGCTTATCGATGTCTGCGTAGTCATCTGCGCGTGCCGCGCCGGCGGTGAGCACGAAGCCCGCGACGACCAGGCCAAAAAGCGGAGTGCGTGTACGGACCATTGACATTCAGGTGGGTTGCGAGTGCCTGCATCTAGGCACTGACGAGCGAGCGGACGAGGGACAATTCAGAGAAAAGGGCAGGCCGCTATACTCCCAAAATTGTATCGCAGCCCCACTGCTCAAAGCCCTTCCGACAGAACGCTTCGCCATCGGCGTACAGCACTGAAGCAGCCCGGCGCTCCCCGGTTGCATGCCAGGCCGAACAGCCGCTGAGCGCACCTACTCCAGCCACTCACCGATGACATTGCGCGTCTTCAACACCTTGACTCGACAGACCGAGGTGTTCGTTCCGATCGAACCGAACCACGTGCGCATGTACGTCTGCGGCATCACGATCTACGATTTTTGCCACGTGGGCCATGCACGCATGATGATCGCGTTCGACGTGATCTACGGCTGGCTGCGCACACTCGGCTACCAGGTCAGCTACGTTCGCAACGTGACCGACATCGACGACAAGATCATCAGGCGCTCGCTCGAACGCAAGATCTCCATTCGTGAGCTCACCGACGAGATGATCGGCGCCATGCATCAGGACCTTGGTGCGCTCGGCATTGCCAAGCCTACCCACGAGCCGCGCGCGACCGAGTACGTGCCGCAGATGCTGGCCACCATCGGCCAGCTCGAAGCCAAGGGCTTGGCCTACCGCTCAGACAACGGCGATGTGAACTACGCGGTGCGCAAGTTCCCGAAGTACGGCCAACTGTCGGGCAAGTCGATCGACGAGTTGCGCTCGGGTGAACGCGTGGCTGTGCTCGATGGCAAGCAGGACCCGCTCGACTTCGTGTTGTGGAAGGCCGCAAAGCCGGAGGAACCGGCTGACGCCAAGTACCCGTCGGAATACGGCGCGGGGCGCCCCGGCTGGCACATCGAGTGCTCGGCGATGGCGTGCACTTTGCTCGGCGAGCAGTTCGACCTACACGGCGGCGGTGCCGACCTGCAGTTCCCTCACCATGAGAACGAGATCGCGCAAAGCGAAGGCGCGTACGGCAAAGGGCCTGCTCGCATTTGGGCGCACAACGGTTTGCTGAACGTCGACCACGTGAAGATGTCCAAGTCGTTGGGCAACTTCTTCACCATTCGCGAAGTGCTCGAGCGTTTCGATGGCGAGACGATCCGCTTCTTCATGCTGCGCACGCACTACCGCAGCCCGTTCAACTTCAGCGACGGCAATCTGGACGACGCACGCAACTCGCTGCGCCGTCTCTACACGGCCTTGGCCGATCTGGATGTGCCCGACGTGCCGGTCGACTGGTCGCATCCGTTGGCCGCGCGGTTCCGTGATGCGATGAACGAAGACTTCGGCACACCCGAGGCGGTGGCCGTCTTGTTCGAGCTTGCAAGCGAGATCAATCGCACGCGTTCACTCGAGCTGGCCGGTTTGCTCAAGGGGCTCGGCGCAACGCTCAACGTGTTGCAGCAAAACCCGCGCGCCTACCTGCAGTCGGGCAGCGCGCTGGACGAATCGGCCATCCAAGCTCAGATCGAGGCCCGCGCAGCAGCCAAGAAGGCACGCGATTTCGCGCTCGCCGACCAGATCCGCAAAGACTTGCTCGACCAGGGCATCGTGCTGCAAGACTCGCCGCAAGGCACGACCTGGACGAAGGGCTGACCCGGTGCGTACCGTCACCCCAGACTATTGGGACGAGGCGTGCAAGCACCTCTCCAAACGCGACCGCGTGATGCGCAAGCTCATTCCTCAGTGCGGTGAGGGTCAACTGCAAAGCCGCGGAGATGCCTTCACCACGCTGGCACGCTCCATTGTTGGTCAGCAGATCTCTGTCAAGGCGGCCCAGGCCGTGTGGGATCGTTTTGCCGCGCTGGTCGATGGCGGGCCGATGCGCGTGCTGCCATCGGCCGTGGTGGACATCGAGCCTTCCCACATGCGCGAGGCGGGCCTGTCTGCGCGCAAGGTCGAATACCTGCTCGACTTGGCTCAGCATTTCGAGTCCGGCAAGGTGCACGTGCGGCAATGGCAGCAGATGGATGATGAAGCCATCATCGACGAGCTGGTAGCCATTCGCGGTATCGGCCGCTGGACGGCCGAGATGTTCCTGATCTTTCATCTGATGCGGCCGAACGTAATGCCGCTCGATGACATCGGCCTCATCAAGGGCATCAGCGTCAACTACTTCAGCGGCGAGCCTGTTTCACGAGCAGAAGCACGTGAAGTCGGCGACGCCTGGGCACCATTTCGCTCGGTAGCCACATGGTACATTTGGCGAAGCCTCGACCCTCTGCCTGTGGCGTATTGAGCGCCTCTTTCTGCCTCATGTGAAGACGCTCCCAACGCCTTCATCAACCCAGGATCCCAGCCGGATGAGCAAACGACATTTCCTCGAGTTCGAGCAACCCATTGCCGAACTAGAAACCAAGATCGAAGAGCTGCGTTACGTGCAAAGCGAATCGGCCGTCGACATCTCCGAAGAGATCGACCGGCTGAGCAAGAAAAGCCACCAGCTCGTCAAGGACATCTACTCCAGCCTCACGCCGTGGCAGGTCACGCAGATCTCGCGGCACACGCAACGCCCTTACGCGCTGGACTACATCAACGAGGTCTTCACCGACTTCCAGGAGCTGCGAGGCGACCGTGCGTTTGCCGACGATCAATCCATCGTCGGTGGCCTTGCCCGCTTCAACGGCCAGGCCTGCATGGTGATTGGCCACCAGAAGGGGCGAGACACCAAGGAGCGTGCGGCTCGCAACTTTGGCATGTCGCGGCCCGAGGGCTATCGCAAGGCACTGCGCCTGATGAAGCTTGCCGAGAAGTTCGGCCTGCCGGTATTCACGCTGGTCGACACGCCGGGGGCCTATCCGGGCATCGGCGCCGAAGAGCGCGGCCAGTCTGAAGCCATCGGCCGCAACATCTTCGAGATGGCACAACTCGAAGTGCCCATCATCGTGACGATCATCGGCGAGGGCGGTTCGGGCGGTGCGCTGGCCATCAGCGTGGGTGACCAGATGCTGATGCTGCAGTACTCCATCTACTCGGTGATCTCGCCAGAAGGCTGTGCCTCCATCTTGTGGAAGACGGCCGAGCGCGCCTCCGAGGCTGCCGATGCACTGGGCATTACCGCCCACCGTTTGAAGGCACTGGGGCTCATCGACAAGATCGTGAACGAACCGGTGGGCGGCGCCCACCGCGATCCGAAGCAGATGGCTGCCTACCTGAAGCGCGCACTCAACGACGCGCTGCGCCAAGTGAGCGACCTCAAGCCGAAGGAGTTGCTGCAACGCCGCTACGAGCGCCTGCAGGCCTATGGCCGCTTCACCGACACCAAGGAACGCTGACCTTCCGCACAGCATCGCGGTCGCCTACAGCGCTGGCCGCGACTCGACCGCTTTGCTCCATGCCACCGCGCGCGCCGCGGCAGAGCAGGGCGCCCAGGTAGCGGCCCTGCATGTGCACCATGGGCTGAGTTCTCACGCCGACGAATGGCTGGCCCACGCGCAAGCGCAATGCGCGCAGTGGGCGAAACAGGGTCTGCCCGTACGGCTGTTGACTCTCAAACTGACCGAGCAGCCCGCCGCGGGAGAAAGCATCGAAGCCTGGGCTCGGCAGGCACGCTATCGCGCACTCCGAGTGATGGCAGCCGAGGCCAATGTGGGCATCGTGCTGCTGGCGCATCACCGTCGTGACCAGGCCGAAACGCTGTTGCTTCAAGCACTGCGAGGGGCTGGTGTTGCAGGCCTCGCAGGCATGCCGCGCACCATCGAACGTGATGGCATCACGTGGGTGCGACCGTGGCTCGACCATTCGCGCGAGGCGATCGAGGGCTATGTGCGGCACCATCGTTTGCGCTACATCGACGACGACAGCAACGCGGACGCCCGCTTTGCACGCAACCGCCTCCGGCTGAAGGTTTGGCCGGCTTTGAGCCAAGCCTTTCCGCAGGTCGAAGCCAGCTTGGCCGATGCCGCGGCGTGGGCGGCCGAAGCCTCGAGTTGCCTGGCCGAGTTGGCGGCGATTGATTTGCCTGAGGTGTCGAATGCCAAGGGCCTGAGCGTGAAAGACTGGCTGCGCCTCAGCCAGCCGCGGCGGGCCAACGCGTTGCGCGCTTGGTTGAAAGAGCAAACCGGGTACGCGGCACCGGCCAGCCTGGTGCTGCGACTGCAGCAAGAGCTGCCCGGCAGCGGGCCTGCACAGTGGCCACTGCTCGACGGCCTCCTGCGCCGCCATCGAGGACACCTGTTGTTCACCTCCGATGAACCGGTTTCCGAAGAGCCAGGCGAGCGCGACATGTCGCTGAGCATTCTTGGAGCAGGCCGCTTCGCTCTTCCAGCATGGGGCGGCGAGTTGATTGCCAAACGTGTGATGGAGGGTGGTGTGCCGCTCGCGTGGCTTGCCCACCTGGAGCTCCGCGCGCGAGAAGGCGGCGAGCAGTTCCAGGCTGGCATCGGCCGCCCTGCCCGCAGCCTGAAGAAGCAGTTCCAGGCCGCAGACATCCCCGAATGGGAGCGCAAGGGCCCGCTCGTCTACAGCGGTGGCCAGCTGGTATTCGTGCCCGGTTTGGGGCTCGACGCGCGGGTGTTGGCGCTGCCCGGTCAGCCGCAGCTCAGTCTTCATTGGCGTAGCAGTTAAAATGCGCGGTTGCATCGCAGCACGCAACCCTCTTCACCGTTACCGCGAACCCGTTCTTCATGGCACTCATCGTTCATAAATACGGCGGCACCTCCATGGGCTCTACGGAGCGCATTCGCAATGTCGCCAAACGCGTGGCCAAGTGGGCCCGCGCCGGGCATCAAATGGTCGTCGTGCCGTCCGCCATGAGTGGCGAGACCAATCGTCTGCTCGGCATGGCCAAAGAGCTGTCGCCCGAGTTGGCGAGCGAAGGCATCCTTCGCGAACTCGACATGATTGCGTCCACCGGCGAGCAAGTGTCGGTCGGCCTGTTGTCGATCGCGCTGCAGGCCGAAGGCCTCGAGGCGGTCAGCTACGCCGGCTGGCAGGTACCCATCGCCACTGACAGCTCGTACACCAAGGCGCGCATCCAGAGCATCGACGACACCCGCGTCCGTGCCGACCTAGCCGCCGGCAAGGTGGTGGTGATCACCGGTTTCCAGGGCATCGACCCGCAACGCAACATCACCACGCTCGGCCGTGGCGGCTCCGACACCTCGGCCGTGGCCGTGGCGGCGGCGATGAAGGCCGACGAGTGCCTGATCTACACCGACGTCGATGGCGTCTACACGACTGACCCGCGCATCGTTCCCGAGGCCCGCCGCCTGCAGACGGTGAGCTTCGAAGAAATGCTGGAGATGGCGAGCCTGGGTTCCAAGGTGCTGCAGATCCGCTCGGTCGAATTCGCCGGCAAATACCGTGTGCCGCTTCGCGTGCTGTCGAGCTTCACACCCTGGGACATCAACATCGACGAGGAAGCCCGCTCCGGCACCTTGATCACTTTTGAGGAAGACGAAAAAATGGAACAAGCTGTTGTCGCAGGCATCGCCTTCAACCGCGATGAGGCGAAGGTCACTGTGCTCGGCGTGCCCGACAAGCCGGGCATCGCTGCCTTGATCCTCGGCCCGATCGCCGACGCGAACATCGACGTCGACGTGATCATCCAGAACGTCTCTCACGACGGAAAGACCGACTTCTCGTTCACCGTGCACCGCAACGACTATGCGCGTACGCTCGACGTGCTGAAGAACACCGTGCTGCCGCAAACCGGCGCCGCGCAGGTGATGGGCGATGCCAAGATCTGCAAGGTCAGCATCGTCGGCATCGGCATGCGCTCGCATGTGGGCGTGGCCAGCAAGATGTTCCGTTGCCTGTCCGAAGAAGGCATCAACATCCAGATGATCACCACTAGCGAAATCAAGACCAGCGTGGTGATCGACGAGAAGTACATGGAATTGGCCGTGCGTGCACTGCACAAGGCCTTCGATCTGGAGCAGGCTGCGGCCTGACGGTACAAGGCGCCCCTCGCGGCTTCAAATCGCCTGAGGGCGCACGTCTTTCTTGGGGTGGTTCGGCGAAAGACGTGATCGTTCTGCTTTAGAATCTCGCCTCGTGCTGGAGTCGTGACCGAGTGGCCGAAGGTGCTCCCCTGCTAAGGGAGTATTCGCCTTAAAAGCGAATCGAGGGTTCGAATCCCTCCGACTCCTCCAGCAACCTAGTAAACACGGGCCCTTGCGGCCCGTGTTTCATTTCTACCTACACTGCTACCTGCACAGCGCGCGTCGCTTCTGCGGCACGCATCTTGTAGCGTATCCGCGACGACAGGCCGAACAGCTGTCAGGCCCAAAGGGCGAAGCGTCGCCCTTATCCTCACCCGTTTGGTGTTCGCCTGTTAGCTGCCGAGCTGTAACAGTTGACATCCGCGCAATATGTTCGACTGTCACTTGCAACAGTAAACATCTCGGCGTGCGGCCCCGAATGGGGTTGCCAATCAGGTGGAATTCGTCGCCCTCGGTCGGTCTCCATTCAGTCCGTCTGCCAGCACGCGAAGCTGGGCAGCCGTGTTGCCATGTTGCGCATCGAACACCATCAGCTGCTTGAAGCAATGGCCAACCATGGTTTCGTCTGCCATGCCGATGCCGCCGTGCAGCTGGATGGCCTGGGCTCCGATGAAGCGACCGCTGCGGCCCGATTGGGCTTTGGCAATTGCCACCGCCCGCACACGTTCGCGGCTCTGCGCTTCGTCATCGAGCAGCGCGGCCAGGGCGCCGTGCAGCGTGGCGCGTGCTTGCTCCTGTGCGATCAGCATGTCGGCCAGGCGGTGGCGCAGGGACTGGAAGCTGGCGATCGCCACGCCGAACTGCTGGCGCTGCAGCAGGTACTCGCGTGTGAGTTCAATGGCAAGGTCCATCACGCCGAGGGCCTGCGCGCACACGGCGGCCGTGGCGTGGTGTTGTGCGACCTCGATTGCGGCAGCGGCGGCACCTGGCACACCGAGGCACATGCCAGCTTGCAGCACGGTGTCGAAGTGCAGGTCGCAGGCCGGTGTGCCGTCGATCAAGCGGTGGTCGTGGCGCACGAGGCCGGGTGCGTCAACGGGAAGCAGCAGCAGCGAAACGCCGTTGCCCTCTGCGGCCGAGACCAGAAAGCGGTCGGCCTGCGGGCCACCGACGACCAGCGTTTTCCGCCCGACGAGACGCCGTGCACCGTTGTCGGCTGCATGCACCGTGGCCGGCGCGTCCACAGCATCGTTCAAAGCCGGCACGATGCGATAGGCGCCGTCCACCAACGCACCGAACACCGGCTGGGCACTGCCGGCATGCCAAAGTGCCTGTGCCGCCAGCACGGCCACCGGCACGAAGGGCTCGACGACGAGGCCGCGGCCGAGCTGCTCGGCAATGATCGCCGTCTCGATCACGCCGCCGCCGAAGCCCCCGGCGGCCTCCGGCAAACCGGCACCCAGCCAACCGAGCTGCGCAAACTGTGCCCAGTGCTTCGCGCTGAAGCCGCCTTCGTGGGCGACGAGGCGGCGGCGTTGCTCGAAGCCGTAATCCTGGTCCACGAAGCGGCGGACGCTGTCGCGCAGAAGGGTCTGCTCTTCGTTGAGGGCGAAGTCCATGGTTTCAAGCGCCGAGCATGTGCCGCGCGATCAGGTTGCGCTGGATCTCGTTGCTGCCGCCGTAGATCGTGACCGCGCGTCGGTAGAGAAAGTCGGCCGTCACGCCCGGCGCATCGTGCGGACCGGGTGGGTAGTCGGCAGGTGGCGCGGCGCCTTGCCATTCGGGATACGCGACCACGCCGCGGTCGCCGAGTGCCTCGACCAGCAGTGCCCCGGTCTTCTGCTGCAGCTCGGAGCCGAGCACGTGCAGCACTGAACCGGCGGGCCACGCGGATGCTGCCGCGCTGCCGTGCTCGCTCAAGGCCCGCAATGTCATCCATTCGAGCGCGCCGAGTTCGACCTCGAGTTCGGCAATGCGGTGCGCGAACACAGGATCGGCGATCAGCCCGCGGTCGCGCGCCAGCGCCTTCAAGCGTTGCAACATGCGCTTGTTGCGCGGCACTTCGGCGCTGAACGCGCGCTCGTTGTCGAGCAGCAGCTTGCCGAACGACCAGCCCTGGCCTTCGTCGCCGATGCGGTTGGCGACCGGAACCCGCACCTGGTCGAAGAACACCTCGTTCAGGCTGTGCGCATCGTCAATCGAAACGATGGGCCGGATCGTGATGCCGGGCGAGGTGGCGTCGATCAGCAGGAAGCTGATGCCGCGCTGTGGTTTTGCCTCGGGGTTGGTGCGCACCAGGCAGAACAGCCAGTCGGCGAAGTGGCCCTCGGTGGTCCAGGTCTTCTGGCCGGTGACGACGTATTCGTCACCGTCGCGTTCCGCGCGGGTGCGGAGCGTTGCCAAGTCGGAGCCGGCATTCGGCTCCGAGAAACCCTGGCCCCAGAATGCGTCGCCGCTCAAGATGGGCGGCAGGTGCTGGCGTTTCTGCGCCTCGGTTCCGTGGGTGTAGATGACCGGTGCAACCAGGCTGAACGCCGAAGTGCAGGTAGGCGGTGCTCCGGCCAGTGCGCATTCTTCTTCGAACACGTGGCGCTGCAACGGCGACCAGCCCGGCCCCCCGTGCTCGACTGGCCAGTGCGGTGCCGACCATCCGCGTGCGTGCAGCGTGCGCGTCCAGGCGGTCATGTCGGACTTGCGCGCGTGGTAGCCCCGCAGTGTGCGTGCCGCGATGTCGGCCGGCAGTTGCTCACGCAGGAAGCTGCGCACCTCTTCGCGAAAGGCTGCGATGGCCGGGTCCCGCTGCAGATTCATGCAATGGCCTCAGTGCTGATGAATCCGCCAGCCCGCGCGAACTGGGCCAGGTGGTGATCGGTGTCGCCGAACTGCAGATCCATCATCGCAAGGCGCTTGTGGCAGTGGCCGACGGTGTACTCGTCCGTCACGCCGATGCCACCGTGCAACTGGATCGCCTGCTGGCCGACGAAGCGCGCCGCCTGTCCAATCTGCACCTTGACGGCGGAGAGTGCCTTGCTGCGTTCGAGCGCATCGGGCTCGTCGAGCATCAGCGCGGCATACATGGCCATGCTGCGCGATTGCTCCAGCGCGATGAGCATCTCCGCGGCACGGTGCTGCAAGGCCTGGAAGCGCGCGATCGGGCCGCCGAACTGCTGACGCGTCTTGAGGTACTCGACCGTCATCGCCAGCGCCGTGTCCATCACGCCCACCGCTTCGGCGGCGAGCGCGGCGATGGCGGCCTCGGTGGCCGACTGGATCAGCGGCAATGCAGCGCCCGCCATACCGATCAGGTCCGATTCGTCGACGCGCACCTTGTCGAAGCGGATGTCCGCAGCCCTTCGGCCATCGTGCATGGCGCTGGCCTCGCGCACGATGCCGGGGGCCTGCGCATCGACCATGAACAGCGAGATTCCCGCCGGGTCGCGCTGCGCGCCGGCGCTGCGGGCACTGACGAGCAATCGATCGGCGCTGTCGCCATGCAGCACCAGGGCCTTGCTGCCGTCCAGCACCCAGCCTTCGGCGTCATGCTGCGCGCGGCAGGCCACGTCGTGCAGCCGGTAGCGTGAGCCCGACTCGGCATGCGCCCAGGCCAGCGTCATGTCGCCCGCCGCAATGGCGCCCACCCAGCGGTCGAGTTGCGCCGGGTTCGCGCCGCGCAGGACCGCGCTGCCAATCACCATCGTGGACAGCAGCGGCTCCAGCGGAAGCGCCTTGCCGATCGCCTGCATCACCAGCAGCACATCCACTGCGCCACCGCCCAGGCCGCCTTGCGCCTCGGGGAAGGGCAGGGCCAGCAGCCCCATCTCGGCCAGGGTGCGCCACATCTGGCGGCTCCAGCCGCCGGGCTCGGCCGCATAGGCCTTGCGCTGTTCGAAGCCGTAGTCACGCAACACCAGCCGCTCGACCGTGTCCTGCAGCATGCGCTGGTCGTCACTCAAGGCAAAGTTCATAAGTGCACCCTGGGCGCTGCGCGCCGTCCCGCCGAGCGGGAGCATTCGCACTTGGGGCGGCTCGGCGTGCTCATAGCCCCAACACCGCCTTCGCCAAGATGTTCTTCTGGATTTCATTGCTGCCGCCATAGATCGACGCGGCGCGCAGGTTGAACGCGATGGGTGCGATCGTGCTCATCGCATCGGCCGCGTCGTCGAACTCGCCGACGCAACGCGCTGCCGCTGGCCCGGCCACCTGCAGCAGCAACTCGGCTGCAGCCTGGCGGAGCTCGGTGCCCTTGACCTTGAGGATCGACGATCGCGCATCGGGCCGCGCCGAGTGTTCGCGCATCGCGTCAAGCAGCCGCATCTGCGTCACTTCGAGTGCCTTCAGCTCGATCTCGATCAACGCCGCCTTCTCGCGCACCCGTGTCAGCACGGCGGCATCGTCATCGACTTGCGTGGCCAGCGTCTTTGCACGACGCAGCAGGTGCTTCGACATGCCGATGCGCGCGATGCCGGTGCGCTCGTTGCCGAGCAGGAACTTGGTGACGTCCCAGCCCTTGTTCTCTTCGCCGACGCGGCATGCCAGCGGCACGCGCACTTCGTCGAGAAAGACTTCGTTGACCTCGTGGCGGCCGTCGATCGTGATGATGGGCCGCACCGTCACGCCGGGCGACCTCATGTCGATCAACAGCATCGTGATGCCGGCTTGTGGTTTGGAAGTGGCATCCGTTCGCACCAGCGTGAACATCCAATCGGCATGGTGGCCCATGCCCTGCCAGGTCTTCTGGCCGTTGACGATGTAGTGCTCGCCATCGCGCCGCGCCGACGTCTTCAGCGACGCCAGGTCGGAGCCCGCCCCGGGTTCGCTGAACCCCTGGCACCACCAGTCGTCGAGGTTCGCGATGCGAGGCAGGAAGCGCGCCTTCTGCTCCGCAGTGCCGAAGGTGAACAGCACCGGCCCGATCATGTTGACGTTGAAGCTCAGCGGTTCGGGCGCCGGCGCTTGGTGCAGCTCGTCGAGAAAGATGTAGCGCTGGACGACGCTCCAGCCTGGCCCGCCATGCTCCCGCGGCCAGCTCGGTGTGGCCCAGTTCCGCGCGTTCAGCGTGCGCTGCCAGTGCACGATCTCGTTCTTGGTGAGCGAGCGGCCTTCGGCCATCTTTCGCCGCACGTCTTGCGGCAGCGCGGTGTCGATGAACGCGCGCACCTCGGCGCGAAACGCATCGTCTTCGGCGGTGAAGCGCAGGTCCATGTGGGTCCCTCAGGCGCCGATCACGGCGGGGCGCGGCAGGCCGGCCTTCTTGCACTTCGACTGGTAGACGCGCAAGACCAGCCCCGCGTCGAGGATCAGCGTCACCTTGCCTTCGGCGTCGAGGTTCAGGTTCGGCCCGCGGATCGCGAACCAGACGTCGGTGACCTCGGTGTTGCTGGCCGGCGCGTGCAGGGTGTGGATCGACCCGGCCGGCTCGTAGAGGTAGGAGCCCGCGGTGTTGACCTCCGGATACTCCAGGTACTTCCACGCGCCGGCCAGCGTGAACGCAAACACCTCCCCACCGTGGCGGTGGGTCGGCAGCGTGGCGCCCGGCTGCAGGCGCATGCGGATGACCCACAGCCCGGTCGGAATGTCGACCTGCAGCACCTGCATCTCGATGCCGGGTTCGAACTCGACGAAAGGCAACTCGCTCTCACCGCGGTGCAGCGCAGCAGGGATGCCGTCGTGTGGCACGGCAAAGGTGGGCACGGGAACGGGCAGGGGGTTGGTGGTCATCGTGAGGCTCCGGTCAAGGGATGTCGTGTCTGAGGTTGCGAGACTTCTCCGCCTCTCAGATCACCTGGCGTGCGGCGAGCGCGTCGATCTGCTCGGCGCTGAACTGCAGGCGCTCGGTCAGCACCTCGCGGGTGTGCTGGCCGAGTAGAGGCGGGGCAGGGTAGTGCTCGATGGGCGTGGCCGACAACCGCATCGGGTTGGCCAGCAGCTTCACCGTACCGGCCAGCGGGTGCTCGGTCTCGACCAGCATGTGCCGGTGCTGCACCTGCGGGTTGGCGAACACGTCGGGCAACTCGTTGACGGGGCCGGCCGGCACGTCGGCCGCGTCCAGCCGCGCCAGCCACTCGGCCACCGTGCGCCGGCGCAGCACCTCGCGCAGCGCTTGGAGCAGCGCGTCGCGGTGGATCACGCGGCCGGCGGCGTGGTTGAAGCGGGCGTCTTCGGCCAGTGCCGGGCTGTCGATCGCCTGGCACAGCGCACTGAACTGCCTGTTGTTGCCGGCGACGATGAAGATGCCGCCGTCGCTGCAATCGAATGCCTGCGACGGCACGCCGCCGAAGCCACCGTTGCCGCGCCGCACCGGCACCTCGCCGGAGACCAGGTAGTTCATTGCGAAGTGCGACAGCGAGGCCACTGCGCAGTCGAGCAGCGCGAGGTCGATGTGCTGGCCTTCACCCGAGACCTGGTCGCGGTGGTGCAGCGCCGCCAGGATCGCGATCGCCGCCTGCTGCCCGGTGAGGATGTCCACCATGCTGATGCCGATCTTCATCGGCTCGTCGGCATGGCCATTGGCGGCCATCACGCCGCCCATGGCCTGGAACACGCCGTCGTAGCCGGGCCGCTCGGCATACGGCCCGTCTTGTCCGAAACCGGTGATCGAGCAATAGACCAGGCGCGGATTCAGCGCGCGCAGGTTCGCATGGTCGAGCCCGTACTTCTGCAGCGCGCCGGCGCGGAAGTTCTCGAGCACCACGTCGGACTGCAGCGCCAGCGCACGGATGATGTCCTGCCCCTCGGACGTGGCGATGTCGACGGTGACCGACTTCTTGCCGCGGTTGCAGGCGAGAAAGAACGCCGCGGTGCCGGTGCTGCGGCCATCGCGGTCCATCAGGAACGGCGGACCGTAGCTGCGGCCTTCATCGCCGCTGCCGGGGCGCTCGATCTTGATGACGTCGGCGCCCAGGTCGGCCAGCGTCTGGGCGGCCATGGGCGCGGCAAGCACGCGGCTCAGATCGAGCACGCGCACGCCTTCGAGGGCGCGGGCGCTTGTCATCACACGCCCTTGAAGGCTGGCTTGCGCTTCTCTGCGAACGCGCGAATGCCCTCGCGGTAATCCGCGCTCGCATAGCAGGTCTGGAAGTACTGCTCCGAGAGTTCCAGTTCGCGCTGGTCGGGGTCGCGCACGATCTGCGCGATGGCGTGCTTCACCTGCTTCAGCGTCAGCGGTGCGCCTTCGGCGATGCGGCCGGCCTGCTTCAGCACCGCGTCCATGAAACCGTCTTCGGGCAAGACCTGGCCGACCAGTCCCTTGGCCAGCGCCTGCTGCGCGTCGAAACTCGCGCCGCCGATCAGCAGCTCCTTGGTGGCCGCCGGGCCGATCAGGTCGGTGACGCGGCGCAGGCTCTTGTAGCGGTAGCCGATGCCATAGCGCATGGCCGGTTGGCCGAAGCTCGACTTCGGCGTCGCGACGCGCAGGTCGCAGCACGAGGCCACCGAAATGCCGCCGCCGATGCAGTAGCCGTTGATCGCCGCGATCGTCGCCTTGGTCGAGTAATAGAGCGCGCTCAGGCCCTTCTCGCCGGTTTGCGCGTAGTGCTCGGCGGCGTTCTCGCCCATGCGCTCTTCCTCGTACTTCGAGACATCGGCGCCAGCCACGAAGGCCTTGTCACCGCTGCCAGAGAGCACGATCACGCGCACCTCGGGATCGGCCTCGAAGCGCTCGACGGCCTCGCCCATGCCTTGCCACATCTCGAGGGAAATCGCGTTGAGCTTTTCCGGGTTGTTGAAGACGATGTGCCCAATGGCGCCGGTCCGATGCGAAAGAATCTTGTCGGTCATCACAGTCCCTTGAATTGAGGCGTTCGTTTGTCGAAGAAGGCGGTTAGCGCCTCTTGGTGATCAGCTGTGTCGTGCGCCAGCGCCTGAAAGGCGGCCGAGAGCTGCAGCACTTCGGACAGACGCGCGTGCTCGGCTTCACGCAGCAGCCGCTTGACGAGGCGCAGCGTCTGCGGCGGGTTGCAGGCGATGCGCTCTGCCAGCGTTCGTGCCTCGGCCAGCAGCGTGTCGGCCGGCACCACGCGTGAGACGAGGCCGCAGGTCAGCGCCTCGTCGGCACCGATCGGCTCGCCGGTGAACATCATTTCGGCGGCCTTCGCGAGGCCCACCGCGCGCGGCAGGAAGTAGGCGCCGCCGTCGCCGGGCACGATGCCCATCTTGATGAAGCTCGATGCCAGCTTCGCGCCTTGCGCGGCAATGCGCAGGTCGCACATACAGGCCAGGTCGAGCCCCGCGCCGATGGCATGGCCGTTGATCGCCGCGATCATCGGCAGCTCGCAGTCCCACAGCGCCTGCGGAATGCGCTGGATGCCGCGCCGGTAGTTGTTGCGCGTGGCGAGCGGCGAGTCGAGCGGGCCGATGCCGTCTTTGCCGAGAGAGCGGTCGCGCATCGCTTTCAGGTTGCCACCCGCGCTGAAGGCGCTGCCCGCGCCGGTGAGGATCAGCACTGCCACGCCGGGGTCGGCGGCTGCGGCCTCGACGGCGTCGACCAGCTCAGCGCAGTCGGCATGGCTGCCGATGGCATTGCGCTCATCGGGACGGTTCAGCGTCAGCGTGACGACACGCCCGT
Source organism: Rhizobacter sp. P2_G4 (assembly GCF_056403575.1). Taxonomy (NCBI): domain Bacteria; kingdom Pseudomonadati; phylum Pseudomonadota; class Betaproteobacteria; order Burkholderiales; family Sphaerotilaceae; genus Rhizobacter; species Rhizobacter sp. P2_G4. Next base: position 31,255 of record NZ_JBFUFG010000009.1, read on the forward strand.
GCCGCTCGGTCAGAAGAAAGGGAACGCGGATGCTCATTGGAGCCCCTCGCCCAATGAGTACATCGGGCGATCCCCCGAGGGAATGCGGGCCGGCTTGGGAGCGGCCCGGCGCTCGGTCCGCGGCTGCGTTGACACAAGAGGTCTCATCGGTGGGTGTCGGGTTTGCGATAGGGTGAACATAGTTTACTAGGTTGACTATGTAGATGACAATGAGCACAAACCCTTCGGAGACTTTCTTGAGCACCGTTCACACCCGCATGGCTGGCGGTATCGCCGTCCTGACCATCACCAACCCGCCGGTCAATGCCATGAGCATGGCGGTGCGTGCCGAGCTGCTTGCCGCGGTGCAGCTGGCCTCGGCCGACGCAGCCGTAGAAGCCATCGTGCTGATCGGCGCGAACGACAAGTTCATTCCCGGTGCCGACATCCGCGAGTTCGGCAAGCCGATCACCGGCCCGAGCGGTCGCGACGTGATCGCCGCGATCGAGGCGTCGGCCAAACCGGTGGTGGCCGCGCTAGGTGGCAACGCGCTAGGCGGTGGGCTGGAGATTGCGCTCGGCTGCCACGCGCGTGTGGCACTGCCCAGCTGCAAGCTCGGCCTGCCCGAAGTCAACATCGGGCTGCTTCCCGGCGCAGGCGGCACGCAACGCTTGCCGCGCCTCGTCGGTGGCGCAAAGGCACTGGACATGATCACGACCGGCAAGCCAATCGGTGCCGCCGAGGCCCTGAAGTACGGTGTCGTCGATGAACTGGTCGATAGCGATCTGCTGGCCGGCGCCATCGCGTTTGCGCAGCGCATGCTTGCCGAGCGCAGGCCGCTGCAGCTTGTGCGTGACCGGACCGATCGCACCGGCAACATCGACCCAGCCCTCTTCACCGACATGCGGCAGAAGAATGCTCGCAAGTGGAAGGGCCTGATCGCGCCGCAACGCATCGTCGACTGCGTGGAGGCCGCGTGCACACGCCCGTTCGACGAAGGCTATGCGCTGGAAATGACGGCGTTCGACGAATGCAAGGTCAGCCCGCAGCGCGCTGCGTTGATTTATCTGTTCGGTGCCGAGCGTGACGTGGCCAAGATCCCGGGCCAGCCGGCGGACCTGCAGCCGCAGGCCATCCGTTCGGCCGCGGTGGTCGGTGCCGGCACCATGGGCGGCGGCATCGCCATGTGCTTTGCGAACGCCGGCATTCCGGTGTGGCTGCTCGACGCCAATGCAGAAGGCCTGGCTCGCGGGCGCGCGCTGATCGAGAAGAACTACGCCACCTCGGTGGCGCGCGGCAGCCTCACGCAGGCCAAGATGGACAGCGCGCTCGCGCTGATCACCGGCACGCTCGAATACACCGCCATCGCAGAGGCCGACATCGTCATCGAGGCCGCGTTCGAAGACATGGCCATCAAGCAGGGGGTGTTCGCAAAACTTGATGCTGTGATGAAGCCCGGTGCGATCCTCGCCACCAACACCTCGACGCTGGACATCGACAAGATCGCCGCTGCGACCGGCCGCCCCGAGAACGTGATCGGGGCGCACTTCTTCAGCCCCGCCAACGTGATGAGGCTGCTCGAGGTGGTGCGTGCCGCAAAGACATCGGCGCAGACCATCGCCACGACCATGGCGCTCGCGAAGGCGATCAACAAGGTAGGCGTGCTGGCAGGCAATGCCGACGGCTTCATCGGCAACCGCATTCTCGCGGTCTACGGGCGAGAGTGCGACTTCCTGCTCGAGGAGGGCGCCACGCCCTGGCAGGTCGACCGCGCGCTGCAGGGCTTCGGCTTCCCCATGGGGCTTTACCTCATGCGCGACATGTCGGGGCTCGATGTCGGTTGGCGCATCCGCCAGTACCGCGAGCAGTTTCGGGACAAGACGCTGCGCTACTCGCCGATCGCCGACCGGCTGTGCGAGCTCGGGCGCTTCGGCCAGAAGACAGGGCAGGGCTACTACAAGTACGACGGCCGAACCGGCACGCCCGACCCCGCGGTCGAAGTGCTGATCGAGCAGGTGGCGCGCGAGCGCGGCATCGCACGCCGCGCAGTAACTGACGACGAGATCGTCACGCGCGTGCTGACCGCGATGGCGAACGAAGGCATGAAGATCGTCGGCGAGGGCATCGCGCTGCGCAGCAGCGACATCGACGTGGCCTACGTGCACGGCTACGGCTTCCCGCGCCACCAGGGCGGGCCGATGTATTGGGCCGAACGGCGCGGCTGGGGCAGCGTGTACGAGACGGTACAGCAGTATCACGCGAGCCAGGGTGCGCTCTGGAAGCCCGCACCGCTGCTCGACGAGATGGCCGCCAGGGCGCGCAGCCTCGAGCGGGTTTGAGTTGCCGACCATGAACCACACCGGGTACCGACAGCTCGGCGTCAAGCGGCACGGCGCAGTCCTCCGCGTCAGCCTGAACGCGCCGGACAAGCTCAACGCCATCGGCTTTGACATGGAGTCGGAGCTGCTGCGCCTGTTCCAGGATTTGCGCGCAGACCGCGCGACATCGGTCGTCGTGCTCACGGGTGCCGGTAGGGCCTTCAGCGCCGGCGGCGACCTGAACCGAAGCCTCGAGATCCGTGCCGACAGCGCGCTGCTGAAAGAAGAGTTCGACCTTGCCCGGCGCTTCGTCAACACGCTGCTCGAGGTGGAGCAGCCCATCATTGCCCGCCTGAATGGCGATGCCATCGGCCTGGGCGCGACGCTGGCCCTGCTGTGCGACCTGACTGTCGCCGTCGACACCGCCCGCATCGGCGACCCGCATGTGCGCGTGGGCCTCGTGGCGGGCGACGGTGGCGCGCTCGCCTGGCCGCTGCTGGTGGGCATGGCGCGGGCAAAGCAATACCTGCTCGGGGGCGATCTGCTCGCCGCACCCGAAGCGCAGCGCATCGGCCTCATTAACTTCAGCGTGCCGGCTGCTGAGCTCGACGCGACGGTCGACCGCTGGGCGCAGCGATGGGCCGATGGCGCACGCCTGGCGATTCAATGGACCAAGGCGACGCTCAACCTCGCCTTGAAGGACCAGGCCGCCCGCGTGCTCGATGCCGGCCTGGCCTACGAAATTGCCTCGCTGCAGTCGAACGACCACCTCGAAGCCGTCCGTGCTTTCCACGAGAAGCGCGCACCACGATTTACTGGACACTGACCCGCATGCTCGAACTGCCGCCGTCCGACCAGCGCTGCCTCGACCCAGTTGAGACGATGCCGCGCCCGCTGTTGCTGGCCCTGCAGCAAGAGTGCCTGCTGAACATGATCGGCTACGCGTACGAACGCTCGGCCTTCGTGCGCCACCACTGGGATGCGGTCGGCCTTCGCCCGGGCGATGTGCGCAGCACAGCCGACTTCACGCGCCTGGCACCGCTGATGGACAAGGACCAGATGCGCGCGTGGCGCGAGCAGCACGACGACCCGTTCTGCGGGCTGTTGTGCACCGAGCTTGCCGAGTTGAGCTTCATCGGCTCGAGTTCGGGCACCACCGGAGACCCCACGCTGTTCGGCTACCGCTGGGGCCACGCCAGCGGCAACCTGCCTGCGGCACCGGGCCTGCCGGCCGATGGCCCGTCGAGCTACTGGGGCGGCACGCTGCGCGACTGGTGGGAGATCGGCTTGCGGCCCGGCGAGTACGGCGTGTACTTCGGGCTGCGCATGCGCGGGCCGATGTTCCGCCTGCTGCAGACGCTCGGGATCACGCCGATCATGCTCGGCTACGGGCCCGACGACGTACACCAGTTCATCGACCTGTCTCGCCGCTATCGGCCGACGGTCTTCTACGCGATGACGGCCTACCTTGGCGTCGGCCTGCAGGAGATCGAGCGCACGATGGGCATCGACATGCGTGACGTGTTCGCCAGCTACAAGGGAATCCTGTTCGCTGGGGGGCCGGTAGGGCCGAAGATGCGGCAGACATTCGAGCGCTGGGGCCTCGCCGGCAAGATCTTCAACCAGACGAGCTTCGGCGACCTCGGCCACGCGCACGATTGCCGCGAACACGACGGCTGTCACGCATGGGAAGACATTGGCGTGGCCGAGATCATCGACCCGGACACCGGCGTCACGATCGAAGGCAACGGCCGTGGCGAACTCGTCTGCACCTCGCTCGTCAACCCGATCGACCCGCTGATCCGCTACCGAGGTGGCGACATCGTCGACATGCGGCGCGACACCTGTGGCTGCGGCCGCACACATGCGCGCTTCACGCCAGTCGGGCGCAGCGCCGACGAGGCGCTGATCGGCGGGCGCTCGATCCTGCCGATGGATGTGTGGGGTGCGATCGAAGACGTGCCCGAGACCTCGAACGGGTTGTTCCAGATCGTGCGCTCGCAACGCGTGATGGACGTGCTGACGATTCGCGTCGGCTACAGCGGCACGCCTGAACTGTCCACGTTGCGCGAACGCGTTGCCGATTCGGTGCAGGCGGCTGTGGGGCTGCGACCGATGATCGAGCTGGTGCCCAACGAGCTCATCATGCAGTCGGGATCGCGGCACAAGATCCCGCGGACGGTGAAGCAATGAGCGCGTCACTGGATCGCCCTGAGGCTGCCGGCTCCCTTGCCGAGCGCTGGGCCATCGGCCTGCTGCGCCTGCCCGGCGGCTACCAGCCCTACACCGTGAGCCTGCGCGACATCGAACGCGACACCGCCTGGGCCAGCAAGGTTTTCGAGTTGCTGGGTGTGCGCCCCGGGCTGCCGCTGCATTTGATCGGAGCCGGCTGCGACAACGAGATCCTGTGGCCTTACGAGAACGCGTTGATCGGCATGAAGGTGCCATTCGGCGTGGCCGAACCGGTGGCGATCGACGCGCCGCGCAGCGACATGTTCCTGCGGCGCTTTCGCATGCAGGCGGTGTTGGGCCTGAGTGGCGAGCTGGTCGACGCTTTCATGGCGCTGGGTCGCGACCTGCAGGTGCTGCTCGGCCACTCGGTTGTCGCGGCAATGCCCGAGGCCTTGCCAGCCTTGCGTGCGGCTGGGCTCACACCGTGGACACAGCGGCAGATCGGTCCCATCTGCACATTTGAGTCGCCCATGGGCGATGGCGCACGCTTCGACGAGAGCGAGTGGCTGATCGAAGCGCCCGACGGCGAGCTGCTGCTCAGCAGCGTGGCGCCGCGCGCCTGCCCGTTCGTGCGCCTGCGCACTGGCGTGCAAGGCCGCGTAGAGCTGCACGGCGCCGCGCGGCGCGTGCACGTTGACTGACAAAGGCGCCACCGTGCTGCACTCGCTGACCTTGCATGATGTGCTCGAAGAGCACCGACGCTCACGGCCCGAACACCTGGCGGCTGTTTCCGAAGACCTGCGTCTGAGTTATCCGCAACTGGCCGATCGCGTGGTGCGCCTGGCCAATGCATTGCAGGACGCCGGTGTGGGCCGTGGCGACCGCATTCTCTGGCTGGCGCAGAACGATCCGGGCGTGCTCGAAGGCATCATCGCTGCGGGCATGCTGGGGGCGATGTTCTGCCCGGTCAACTGGCGTCAGACGGCCGACGAACTGGCTTTCGTGATCGACGATCTCGAGCCTCTCGTGGTGGTGTGGCAGCACGCTGAGATCGGTGCGGCGGCGCAGGCTGCGCGCGCGCAGGCCACCCATCGAGATGCGCTCTGGCTCGCCCTCGATGGCGGTGACGATGCGGGCGGCTACGAGGCCTTCGTCGCGAACGGCGCGCCCGCCGCGCGCAGCTACAACACCGATGCCGACCTGCCTGCGCTGATCATCTACACCGCAGCCTTCGGCGGCCGCCCGAACGGCGCGATGCTGAGCCAGACCGCGATGCTCTGGCAGAGCCTCGCACTCATCGATATTCAAGACTTGTCGGCCGACACGCGCTTCCTGAACTCGGGCCCGCTGTTCCACGTCGGTACGCTGATGGTCACGTTGGCGGTGTTTCACATCGGCGGCAGCAACGTGTTCATCCGCCGTACCGATGCACTTCAGATCGCGCAGGCGGTGCATCGCCACCGCTGCGACTATGCCTTCCTGATGCAGTCGCTGTGCCACGAACTGGTGGCGCTGAACCACGACAGCCGCTTCGACTTCAGCGGTCTGCGCACGGCCAGCGTCAGCCCGGAATGGGATGCGATGGTCACGGTGGTGCCGGCGCGCAGCCTGTTCGGCTACGGCCAGACCGAGGTGATGGGTCCGGTGGCGTGGAGCTACTACGGCTGGGGCCACAACACCGGCCTGAACGGCCGTACCGGGCCGGTCGCGCAAGTGCGCATCCTGGGCGAAGACGGTAGCGAGCTGCCGCCGGGCGAGACCGGCGAGATCTGCGTGCGCGGCCCGACGGTGATGCATGGCTACTGGCGTCGCCCCGAGCTGAATGCGCAGCGCCAGCGCGACGGCTGGCACCACTGCAACGACCTCGGCCGGCGCGAGGCCGACGGCTCGCTCAGCTTCATCGGGCCCAAGGTCCAGATGATCAAGTCGGGCGCCGAGAACATCTATCCGGCCGAAGTGGAAGGTTGTTTGCGGGCGCACCCGGCGGTGGCTGACTGCGGCGTGATCGGCGTGCCCGACGCGACCTGGGTGCAGAGCGTCAAGGCACTCGTCGTGCTGAAGCCGGGCGCGGGTGCGGCATCCGAAGAACTGATCGAGCACTGCCGGGCGCGCATCGCGTCATACAAGAAGCCGCGCTTCGTCGTGTTCGTCGATGCACTGCCGCGCACCGCCGGCGGCGCGCTCGACTACAAGGCCCTCGACGCTGCGCATGGCGGCGGAGGCTACCCCGGCGGCCTCACACGAGGCGCTTGAAGGACCCATGAGCACCCACGCACGCACCGCCACCATCGTTGGCGTCTACCAGACCAAACAGGCCCGCACGCTACCGGGCCGCACATCGCAAGACCTGGTGATCGAGGCCGTGAAAGGCGCGATTGCCGATGCCGGTCTCACGCCACGCGACATCGACGGCGCGGCCATCGACTGGCCGGGCCCGGGCGGCGCACCGCGCGATGCCGAGAACTGGGGCATGTACCTGAAGCGACCGCTGTCGTGGGTCGACAGCCACCACCTCGACACCGCTGGCGTGCGCGGCGTGCTGAAGGCCGCCGCTGCGGTCGAGATGGGCCTGTGCGAGACCGCCGTGGTCGGCAGCGGGCGTGCCGGGCCGTTCTCGACCGATGGCACGTCGCCCGGCGCCAACATGAACCTGGAGTTTGCCGAGCCCTATGGCAGCTTCGTGATGGCGCAGTTCGCGGTCGTCGCAACGCGCCACATGCATGAGTTCGGCACCACGCCCGAACAGATCGCGAGCGTGTCGGCCACGATCCGGAACCACGGCCACGTGAACCCAGAAGCCGTGATGTTCGGCGCCGGGCCATACACCGTGGCCGACGTGCTGGCCTCGCCGATGATCGCGAGCCCCTTCCACCGGCTCGACTGCTGCCTGATGAACGAAGGCGGCTGTGCACTCGTGATCACCACCGCGGAGCGCGCGCGCGATCTGGCCGCCCACCCGGTGCGGCTACTCGGTGGAGGCATGGAGTTCTTCCAGGGCAACTACGCCAACCCGCCGCTCTACCGCGACATGCGCCATCTCGGCAAGGGCGCCGTGCAGCGCGCATTCGGCCGGGCTGGCGTAACGCCGCAAGACATCGACGTGTTCTCCATCTACGACCCGGTGAGCTTCGAGGTGATGCGCCAGTTCGAGATGCTCGGCCTGTGCGGCGAAGGCGAGGGCGGGGCCTTCGTCGAAGGCGGCCGGCTGGACATTGGCGGCCAGTGCCCGACCAACCTCGACGGCGGCATGCTCGGTGGCAGCTGGACGGGCACCGGCCAGCTCACGCTGAAGGTCATCGAAGCGGTGCGGCAGCTGCGCCACGTCAACGGCGCGCGCCAGGTGCCCGATGCCAGGACTGCGTTCGTGAGCAACGCCGGGTCAGGTGCCCAGCACGTGGAACTGATGGTGTTGGGGAGAGATTGAGATGACGACCGACACCCCGTTCAGGCTTGCCCCGGGCGTGATGCCGACACCGACGCTGCCGGCCATCACCCCGCTGACCCGGCCCTTCTGGGACGCCGTCGCACAGGGCCGGCTGATGCTGCCCTTGTGCAATGCCTGCAAGCGCCATTTCTTCCGCCCCGAGGTGGCTTGCACGCACTGCTTTGCGACCGACTGGCAATGGGTCGAGGCGAGCGGGCGCGGCTGCCTGTACAGCTACTCCGTGCTGCACAAGGCGCCGGCACCGGGCTTCCAGGTGCCGCTGGTGCTGGCGGTGGTGGAGCTCGACGAAGGGCCGTGCATGTTCTCGAATGTGGTCGGCGTCGAGATGGAGAACATCCGCATCGGCATGCCGCTGCAGGTTGCGTTCGAGCAGGTCGCCGCTGGCATCTTCTTGCCGAGGTTTCGGGCCGTTCGGTAGGTCGTGCCTTCTCGATGTCGGTGCGTCGCGTCCATCACGGCGCGGACGAGAATGGGCCAACCGTTATGGACGGGGCCTCTGGCTTGCGATGTCTATGGGACGAAGATGACAACGAGCTCCATGCTGTGCGTGCCGTCGTTCTTCAGCGAGGCAGCGCCCGAGTGCTCCAGCAGGTGAAAGCCGCCCGTGGCGCAACTCATCTTGTTGTCCTGCCGTGAGCCGCGCGTTGGCGTCATCTGTCCTTCCGTCAGGCATACCAAAAAGGGCGTCCGTGGCTGCAGGAATTCGATGGTCACGTTGCGGAACGGCGCGCCGCCGCGCAGCAGCACACGGTGGACGTACGAGGCGACGACTTCGATGCCTAGAAGCTGTCTATGGCCGCCTAACTTCCTGGCGCGGCCTCTCACCACCACGGGTACTCAGGAGCCGTGGCCGAGCCATTCCGACAGCCGATGTTCGCAAGTCTTGAAAACGACGTAGGCAATGCAGCTCACAAAGCCTTGCGCGAGAAGTTCGACCAATTGAAGAAATGCGCCGTCCATCAAAGCCATCAACCCGTAGTCGCGCAACAGCCGCAAGTTCGCCGACAGCAGATTGACGAGATTGAAAGTTCCCAGCGCACCCACGAGGAAGCTCATTCCGAGGACGACGAACGTCAGCCACAGCCGAGACAGCACGACTCTTTGGAACTGTGTGTTGATCATGTGTGCCCGCCAGTTGCCTGCCCGTACGTCGTTGCGGTCGGCGATGAACTTACAGGTGCCCACATGGGACGGTCACTGACGCTCCTGAGTTTGGAGTAGTGCGGTGAGATACCTGCAGGCCACCGGTCGCTAGTGTCAGGAACTGGGTCGACTCCGGACGTTGATTTAGCCCGCAGGAGGATCGACTGAGAACTCAGAACAGGGCGGAGGAATTCGAAATTCGGTGAGACTGCCATAGCAATGCGGACTTCACAGTCCGCATCACGCTGCTACGTCGCCGACACCTTCCCGCCGACAGCCACCTCTCGCACCGAACTCCGTACCCGCACCGGCAGGCATGCCGTGACGATCAGGCTCAGAACGCACAACCCCGCCACCACCGCGAGCGTGAGCGCGAATGCCGAGGGGGCGGGGTACCTGCCTGGCCCGTGCGCCGAGTCGCTCACGACGGCGCTGGCCAGCATCAGGGCGATCACCTGCGAGCCTACGGCGTTGAACACATAGCGGATGACCGACGACACGCCGGTGACCTCGCTGGTGCGGTCGGGAGGTGCGACTTCGACGATCAGCATTGGGGCCGCCGCATAGGCCATTGCCATGCCGATGCCTTGCATGACGACCATCGCCGCAACGAAGGGCAGCGAATCATGCTGCAACGCGATGCCGCCCCAGCCCAGCAACTGCAGGCCGCAGGCCAGCAGCGCGGGAACGCGTGCGCCGAAGCGTGCCGCGAGTGCGCCGCAGCCGGGGCCAACGAACATCGCAAGTGCCATCGGCGGGGCGAGGATGAGGCCCGCCGTCGTGGCGCTCAGGCCCAGCCCCACGCCGGTCCACTCCGGTTGCTGCAGCAGCAGCGACAGCAGCAGACCCGACTGCAGGGGTCCGAGGGCAAGCAGCACCACGCCGATGTTGGCCAGCGCGAGTTGGCGGTGGCCGAGCAGGCGAACGTCGATCAGCGGGGTGCGGATGCGCAGCTCATGCCACACCCAGATGCCGAGGGCGCTGATGCCGCAGATGAGCAGCACCAGCGTGCGCATGTCACCCCAGCCCCAGGCCTTGGCCTGGCTCAAGGCCACGAGGATCGCGGCGATCGACGGCACCAGCAGCAGCGCGCCGAGCCAGTCCACCGGCTCGTTCGTTTTCGCTTGGACGGAACGCGGCACGCCGAACCAGACGGCGGCGAACGCGAGCACGGCGGTGGCCGCGCCCACATAGAAGATCCAGTGCCAATCGAACCGGTCAACCAGCACCCCCCCGATGAAGATGGCCGCGCCGCCTGACACGAAGGCCGCTGCCGAGACGACGCCGATGCCGAACGGAACCCTGCGCTCGGGCAGGCTCTCGCGCACGAGGCCGAAGCACAGCGGCATCACCGCGCCCGACATGCCCTGCACCGCGCGGCCCAGGATCACCACCGGTGCCGTGGTGGCCCATGCGCTGATCAACGAACCGAGGCACGCCAGCACGAGCACGATCAGCAGCAGCCGGCGGCGCCCAAACATGTCGCCCAGGCGTGAGCACACAGATGCCGATGCCGCGGCCACGAGCAGGAAGGCGGTGACGACCCAGCCAACCAGCACCGGGTCGCCGAACTCGCGGTAGAACACGCGCATGGCGGCGAACACCATCGTCGCCTCGACCGCGCTGACGATCTCGGCGAGCACGAGGGCGGCAAGCACGACGCTGCTTCGGGCAGGCTGGATCATTTTGGGGTCTCCATCGCGCTGTCGTAGAACTTGCGCCCGGCGCGTGCGCGCTCGACCAGACCGGGGGGCGGCGTGAAGCGTACTCCGTGCTTGCCCGCCAGAGTTTCGGTTTCTGCCAAGAAGTGCACCAGGCCGACGGTCTCGACGTACGAGAGCACGCCGCCGGTCCATCGCGGGTAGCCGATGCCGGCCAGCGCGCCGACATCGGCCTCGGCGGCAGTGCTTGCCGTGCCGTCGTCGAAGCAGCGGATGCCTTCGAGTGCGGCGGCGCAGAGCAGGCGCCGAGCCAGTGCTTCGGTGTCGATGCCACCGTTCCCTGCCGTGGCACCCATGGATTCAGCAGGCCAAGGCAGGGCGGACCAGTCTGCGCTGCGGGCTGCCTGCTCGATCGCGGCCGGGGCGACGCCTTCGTCGAGCAGTGCAGCAACTTCTTGTTCACAGGCCCGCCGCAGGCGTTGCACATACGGGCCGGGCGGGCCGGCGAAGCGCTTCGCGAGCTGGCGGTGGACAAAGCCGCTGCGCATCAGGTTGCGAGCCACTGCGCTTGGCAGCAATGTCGCGGAACAGCCCGACTCGACGCGCAGGCCGTCTTCGATGGCGAGCGGCAAGCCGTCTCGCACCGCATCGAACAGGGCCAGCGGCGCCGGGTAGCGGCCGTGAGTGCGTTCGAGCAGCGCGGCACGTTCGGCCGGCCAGTCGAAGCCACCATCGGTGGCGTGGTAGCCGGGTGCGTCCCAGGGCTGCACGGCCTTTGGGTGGCTGCGCACCCAGTCGCGTGCGGTGTTTACGAGCCGGTCGTGCGGTACCACTTGGTCCACCGCTCCGCAGGCCAGCGCCTCGGCAGGGCGGAGGCGGCGACCTTCGAGCATCAGCGCCAGCGCGGGCGCCACGCCGATGAGCCGCGGCAGGCGCTGTGTGCCTCCGCCGGCGGGCAGCAGGCCGATCGTCACTTCGACCAAGCCGACGCGCACGTTCTCGTCGTCAGCGAGCACGCGGTGTTGGCAGCACAGGCACAGTTCGTAGCCGCCACCCAGCGCCACGCCGTTGATGGCTGCAGCGATCGGTTTGCCGCAGCGCTCGATGCGGTGCAGGTCCACGTTCCAGCGGTGGCTGATCTCGAACGCCTCGGCTTCGGTCATGCCGCGGTCGTGCGCACCGACGAAGTCCTTGATGTCTCCACCGGCGACGAAGCTGCCCGCCTTGCCCGAGGTGAGTACCGCGCCGGTGATCGACGGGTCGGTGGCAACTCGGTCGAGCGCCGCCATCAGCTCGGCAATCAGCTCCGGCGAGGTCACGTTCATCGTGCGTGCAGGATCGTCGAGCGTGATCAGCGCGATGCCGTCGGCATCGACATGCAGTGTGACGATTGGCAGCGGCGCAGGCATGCGAGTCGTGCTCAGCCGTTGAAGTCGAGCGCCTGCTCGGGCAGGAACACGCGGTCTTCGGCAGCGGCCAGTGCGTGGGCATCGAAGTCGGGCCCGTTCGGCACGCCGGCCGATGCCACCATCTTGAGCTCCATCACCTTGCTGCCCGAGGCGAACAGTGTTTTGTTGGTCTTGCTGCCGGACAGCCGGCTCACCATGTACAGCACCACCGAGGCCACGCGGTCAGGCGACCAGTTGGCCACCATCTCCGCCGTCATCAAGCCCTGCGTCATCGGCGTGGCGGCGGCAGGGCACAAGGTCCACACGCGAATTCCGTACTTCTGTCCTTCGAGCGCGAGGCAGTTCGAGAAGCCCCAGATGCCGGCCTTGGCCGCGCCGTAGTTGGTCTGGCCGAAGCTGCCGCCCAGGCCCGACGATGAACTGGTGTTGACGATCACGCCGGCGCGCTGCTGCTCCTTCATCCAGCGGAACACCGGCTGGGTGACGCAATACGTGCCCTTGAGGTGGACCTTGACCACGGCGTCCCAGTTTTCCTCGGCCAGGTTGGCGAAGCTCTTGTCGCGCAGGATGCCGGCGTTGTTGACCAGGATGTCGACACCGCCAAAGGCTTCAAGCGCTGTTTTCAGGATTGCTTCGCCGCAGGCGACGCTGGCCACGTCCATCACGCAGGTCACGGCCCGGCCGCCGCTGGCCGAGATCTCGGCCACGACCTTCTGCGCTGCCTCCGCGTTCATGTCGTTCACGACGATGGCCGCGCCTTCGCTGGCCAGCAACCGTGCATAGCTGCGGCCGAGGCCGCCGCCTGCGCCGGTGATGATGGCCACCTGGCCGTCGAGCAAGCCCATGGAAATCTCCTTGATGTATGGGTTCAGGCAGCGGGCGCGAACTCGGCCCGGCCGTTGTTCAGGATCAACTGGTCGCGCTCGACCACGCGTGCGCGAAAGGCGGCATGACCCGGCGCTTCGAGCCAGACCTCCGTGCGGATCTTTTCGCCCGGGTAGACGGGGCTCGCGAAGCGCAGGTCGAGCCGGGTCAGCAGCGCCGGGTCGTCGGCACACAGCAGCGTGGCCAGCGCCCGTGCCGCGATGCCGTAGCTGCACAGGCCATGCAGGATGGGCCGCTCGAACCCTGCGGCGCGTGCCACCGCCGGGTCCACATGCAAGGGGTTCAGGTCGCCGCTCAGCCGATAGATCAGTGCCTGGTCGACGCGTGTCGGCAGGTCCAGCGTCAAGTCTGCGGGGCGGTCACTCGGCACAGGGTGCGGCTTCGGCGCACCCTCGTTGCGGCCGCCGAACCCCCCATCGCCGCGCATGAATGCGGTCGAGCCCACGGTCGCGAGTCGATCGCCGCTGGCTGCGTCGAACAACTGCCGGCTCAGCAGCATCACCGCGCCCTTGTCGGGGCCCTTGTCGAAGATGGCCTCGATGCGGTGCTCGCCGATCACGGTGGCCGCGGCCGGCAGGGGCTTGTGCAGCGTCAATGTCTGTTCGCCATGGAGGATGCGCTGCCAGTCGATGCCAGTGGCCGGGTCCTGCATCCAGAAAGGGCCGGTGGCCAGAACGACGGCCATGCTAGGCAGCGGGCACAAGCCACCCGGTGCGCCTTCGTAAACGCTGCGCAGACCGGCCGCATCCAGCGGCATCGAGTTCGCCACGCCGAGCCCCAAGGCATAGACGATGGTGTCGCGCTCGGTGTAGGTCTGCGTCACTGGCGGCAAGGGCCAACGCATCAATTTCTCGTAGTCGATCATCGCGTCCAGTTTTCTGTACATCGCTAACGTAGTTAACTATACTGGCCATCTCGACTTACAAGCAATCGGTGGCAACCCGCGCGCGGCAAAGCCACGCAGCCTTCAGGAGACTCGATGAAAGACAAGGCCCGCATCGCCGGCGTCGGCATGGTCCCGTTCACCAAGGCGGGCCGCAGCCCGGCCTACGACGCGATGGGGGCCGAGGCCGCGCGTCTCGCGCTGCGCGACGCCGGCATCGACTACACGCAGGTGCAGCAGGCCTACGTCGGTTTTGTCATCGGCGACACCACCTCGGGCCAGCAGGCGCTGTACCCGCTGGGCCTCACGGGCATCCCGATCGTCAACGTCAACAACGCCTGCTCGACCGGGTCGACCGCCCTCTACCTGGCACGCCAGGCCGTCGAGAGCGGCAGCGTCGACGTGGTGCTGGCTCTTGGTTTCGAGCAGATGCTCGCCGGCGCGCTGTCCTCTCCGTTCAACGACCGGCCGGGTGTCAACGGCATGCTCAATGCGATGGTCGACCGCACGGTGGGGTGGGACGCGAAGGCGCCGCTGGCGGCGCAGTACTTCGGCGGTGCGGGCCGCGAATACCAGCAGAAATACGGCATCGCCGACAGCACCTTCGCGATGGTCTCCGTCAAGTCGCGCCGCCACGCTGCGCGCAACCCCTTCGCTGTGTTCCGCGAGCCGACCACGGTCGAAGAGGTGCTGGCTTCGCCACACATCTTCGGCACGCTGACGCGGCTGCAGTGCTGCCCGCCGACCTGCGGTGCCGCGGCGGCGCTGGTGGTGTCGGCCGAGTTCGCACGCCGGCATGGCCTGACCCGCAGCATCGAGATTGCCGGCCAGGCATTGACCACCGACACCGGCACCAGCTTCGAGACTGGCAGCATGATCGAGGGCGTCGGGGCCGGCATGACACGGCGCGCCGCGCAGCAGGCGTATGCGCAGGCCGGCATCACCGCCGATGAACTCGACGTGGTCGAACTGCACGACTGCTTCACCCCCAACGAGATCATCAGCTACGAAGCGCTCGGCCTCTGCCCCGAGGGCGGCGCGGAGCAGTTCGTGCGTGATGGCGACAACACCTACGGCGGGCGCGTTGTCACCAACCCATCGGGCGGGCTGCTCTCGAAGGGCCACCCGCTGGGAGCCACGGGGCTCGCGCAGACGGCCGAGATCGTGTGGCATCTGCGCGGCGAAGCCGGCGAGCGGCAGGTCGAGGGCGCACGGCTCGGTGCACAGCACAACGTGGGGCTCGGAGGGGCCTGTGTGGTGACGGTGTTCGGGTCATAATTCAGTCAACCTAGCTACCTGATTGCACGACATGGCCGACGACCCCGAAGCCACCGCGCTGGCCAGAGCGCGCCAATCGCTGGACGTTCGCAGCAGCGATGACCAGCCCTTCCGTGTGCCGAAGACAGCCGAGCTGGTCGCCCGCGACCTGCGCAGCAAGATCGTTCGCGGCGAGCTGAAAGACGGCGACACGCTGCCCTCCGAAGGCGAACTCGTGACGCGCTATTCGGTCTCGCGGCCCACGCTGCGCGAGGCCCTGCGCATTCTTGAGTCCGAGGCGCTGCTCACGGTCACCCGCGGCTCGCGCGGCGGCCCGCGCGTGCACCTGCCCGACCCTCGCCTGGCGGCGCGCCATTTCGGCCTGGTGCTGCAGAGCCGGGCCACGACCCTGGCCGAGATCTACGGCGCCCGGTTGCTGATAGAGCCCTCGTGCGTGTACCTGGTGGCGACGACCGCGCGGCGCACCGCGCCGGGGGTGCTGAGCCAGCTCATCGAGCAGGAACGCGCCACGCTCGCCGCCAAGGATGAAGTCGGCCACGCCCGCGCGTCGGCGCGCTTCCACCGCGCACTGATCGAGCTCACGGGCAATGGCCCGCTGATCCTGCTGATGAGCATGCTCACGCACATCTACGAGAGCCACATTTCGACCACCGCGCTGGCGGCCAATGTGCAGCGCTTCGATTCCGCCTCGCGCACGCGGGGCATGAAAGCGCACGAGAAACTACTGGCCCTGATCGAAGCCGGAGACGGTGCAGGTGCCGAGGCCTACTGGCGCAAGTACCTCGAGACCATCGACAAGCTGATCCGCGAGAACTACGCGGTGGATCGGCCGATCGATCTGCTGGAGTAGGCCCGCGAGCATCGTCCGATTCGCCGCATGGCGGTGGGCGAGCGGCCCGTAATCACCCTCTGGCCACGGCTGTGTTTGGGGTGACAATGAGCCGACGCGCAGGAGAGACATCGCTGCAATCTCCCGGGTGAGGCTGGGCGACCTGCGTGACCCATCAGGGTCGGGACCTCGCTTCAGGGAGGCAGCGATGCTTCATTTCGTCACGCCTCGCGGACGTCATGTCTGACCTCGACGGTCCGGCGACCGATCCCGGCGCGAAGGGCGAGCCCCAAGCCGTCGTGGACCTGGCTCGAACCCATCGCGCCTTGCGAATGTTGCGTGGTTCGAACGGGGCGCTGATTCATGCCACCGACGAAGATGCCTTGCTGCAGGAGGTTTGCCGCATTGCGGTCGATGATGGCGGCTACCGCATGGCCATGGTCGCGTTCGCAGAGCGCGACGAGGCCAAGTCCTGGCGGCCGGCAGCCTATGGCGGCGTCGAAGGCGCGTTCGTCAAGAGCACCAACGCGAGCTGGGCGGAAGACAGCGAGTACGGCCGCGGCCCGGGGGCCACGGCGGTCCGCACGGGGCAGCCCTGCTTTTCCCGCGACATCCTCAACGACCCGGCCGTGGCCAGCTGGCGTGGCGAGGCCCTGCGGCGTGGCTACCGGTCTGTCGTTGCCCTGCCATTGAAGACCGAAGGCCTGGCCTTCGGTGTGCTGGCGATCCATTCCAGCGAGGTCAACGGGTTCGATGTCGACGAGATCGGCATCCTCAGCGAACTGGCGGGCAACCTGGCTTTCGGCATCCTGACCCTGCGCGGCCGCCTGGAACACAAGCGGGTGGAGCAGGCGTTGGACACCACGGAGACCTTGTATCGGTCGCTGTTCAACAGCCTGGCCGAAGGCGTCTGCGTGCAGGACGCGAGCGGCCAGGTCTCGGCCGCCAACCCCGCCGCCGAGCGCATCCACGGGCGGTCTGCCGAACAGATGCTCGGCCGCGCTTCCGATCATGTGCAGTGGCGGGCGATCCACGAAGATGGCAGCGCTTTCCCCGGTGATCTCCATCCTGCGACAGTCACCCTGCGCACCGGAGAACCGCAGACCGACGTGGTCATGGGAATTTACCGGCCCGATGCGAGCCGGGTCTGGATCTCCATCAACTCGCAGCCGCTCGTTGCGGGCGGCGAATCGGCCCCGTATGCGGTGGTCACGACCTTCCGCGACATCACGGCGCACAAGCTCGCCCAGGAAACGCAGCGGCGCTTGAACCGCGAACTGCGTGCCATCAGCAGCTGCAACCAGACCTTGCTGCGGGCCAGGAACGAGCAGATGCTGCTCGACGAAATCTGCCGCATCGTCTGCGACGAGGCCGGCTACCACATGGCATGGGTGGGGTATCGCGAGGACGATGAAGCCCAGAGCATCCGCCTGGTGGCCAGGGGAGGGGCCGATGGGGGGTTTCTCGACAACGCCTCGCTCACCTGGGCCGACACCGGCTTCGGAAGCGGCCCCTCCGGAACCGCCATTCGAAACGAGCAAAGCGTGTGGGTGCAGGACATCGAGGCCGATTTCCCTGCCGGACATTGGCGCGATCGCGCCCTTCAATGCGGCTTTCGTTCGATCATCTCTCTGCCTCTGAAAGATGAACGCCAGCGCACCTTTGGCGTTCTCGTCCTGTACTCGAAAGACATCACCGTCTTCGCTGCGGACGAGATGCGCCTGCTTCATGAACTGTCGGGCGACCTGGCGTTCGGCATCGTGGTGCTGCGCACGCGCATCGAGCACCAGCGCCTCGAGCAGCAGCAGCAGGCCACGCTGCATTTCTTTGCCAGCATGGACCGGATCAATCTCACGCTCCAGGAGTCGGACGATCTCGAGCAGATGATGAGCGGTGTGCTCGACGCGGTCTTGTCGACCTTTGCATGCGATCGAGCATGGCTGCTTTACCCGTGCGACCCCGAGTCGCCGACGTGGCGCGTGCCGATGGAACGCACGCGCCCCGAATACCCTGGGGCCTCGGCGCTTGGGCACGGGTTGCCGATGGACCCGGAGCTCAGCGAGCTGTTCCGGGCCGTGCTGAGCTCCCCCTGTCCGTTGCGCTTCGGTGCGCAGTCGACGCACCAAGTGCCTGGCGCAGTGCGGGAACAATTCGGCGTGCAGTCGATGCTGTGCATGGCCATCTACCCGCCGACGGACAAGCCCTACCTGTTCGGGTTGCATCAGTGCTCCAACGCGCGTGAATGGACCGCCGACGACGAGAAGCTCCTGCAGGAGATCGGCCGGCGCCTGGCCGACGGCCTGTCGAGCCTGCTGGTTCGTCGCGAGTTGCAGCACAGCGAGGCGCGTTTGCGCGACAGCTTGCTGCGCGTGCAACGGCTGGTCGAATCCAACGTCATCGGCGTCTTCTTCTGGAGTCGGTCCGGGCGCATATCGGATGCGAATGAAGCGTTCCTGGGCCTGGTCGGATACAGCCGCGAAGAACTGCTGTCGGGCCAGTTTTTGTGGACCGCGATGACGCCGCAGGGCGACTTGGCCGCCGACGTGCGGGCCACCGAAGAGCTGCGCCGCACCGGCACGGCCTCGCCGTACGAAACCCAATTGATCCACAAGAACGGCCGCTGCATCCCGGTCTTGATTGGTGGCGCCTTGCTGGAAGGTTCGCAAGACAACGGCGTCTCGTTCGTGCTCGACCTCACCGAGCGCAAGCAGGCCGAAATCGAGGCGGCAGCAAGGCGGGCGGCCGAGGCGTCCAGCCGCGCCAAGAGCGAGTTCCTGTCTCGGATGAGCCATGAACTGCGTACGCCGCTCAACGCGGTGCTCGGCTTCTCACAGCTGCTGCAGGCGGATGCGCATAACCGGCTCACCCCGCAACAGCTGACGCAGCTCGAGCACGTGCGCGGCGCAGGCTGGCATTTGCTGGCGCTGATCAATGATCTGCTCGACGTTTCGCGCATCGAGATCGGTCAGTTGCTGGTGCAGGCGCAGGCTGTGGAGCTCGGCCCTCTGCTCGTCGAGGCGCTCAACATGGCAGAGCCGCTGGCGCAGCCGTTGGGTGTCAGCCTGGCAGCGCCCGATCCTGAGCAGCCGCCTGCCTGGGTGCTTGCGGACCCGATCCGCCTGCGGCAGGTTCTCATCAATCTGCTCTCCAACGCCGTCAAGTACAACCGGCGAGGTGGGTCGGTGCAGGTCCAGGTGGCCCGCGATGCCAAGGCCGTGCTCATCGACGTGATCGACAGCGGCGTCGGCATGACGCCCGACCAGTTGGCCCACCTGTACGAGCCGTTCAACCGGCTCGGCCAGGAACGCGGCGGTGTGCAAGGCACCGGCATCGGCCTGGTGCTGACGCGCCAGCTGGTGCGCTTGATGGACGGCCTGATGGACGTCGACAGCGAGGTTGGGCGGGGCACGCGCGTGCGCGTCTCACTTCCGGCCTATCGTGGAGCCGAGCCGGGCGATGCACCGCCGTTCATGCCCTCGATCCGCGCCACGCTGGACGACGCGACGGCCCATGCGGCGTCACCGGTCGGCATGGTGCTGTACATCGAAGACAACCCGGTCAACCAGCTGCTCGTCGAACAGCTGTTGGCGCGCTGGAGCGGGGTGCGCCTGGTGCAAGCCGAAGACGGCGCGAACGGCATCGAACTCGCACGCTCGCTGCGACCCGACCTCGTGCTGCTCGACATGCAGCTGCCCGACATCGACGGCTTCGCGGTGCTCGATGCATTGCGCGCCGACCCCACGACCCGCGACCTCACCGTCGTCGCGCTGTCTGCGAGCGCGATGCCCGAGTCGGTCGCGCAGGCTCGCGCCCATGGCGTCGCGGACTACTGGACCAAGCCGCTGGATTTCGACCGCTTCCTGGCTGACATGCAGAGGCTGCTGGCCACGCCGCGGCGGTAAGGAACCCGGGGGGTCGGCGTACCGACGCGACGCACCGGTGCCGGCGCGTCGCGAGGCCGTTGCTATGTACTCCGGTGTACTTAGACCGCGGCGTAGCGGTCTGCGGGCTTCCCGTGCTGTGCCGTGACGAGGAGCTTGATGCGCAACTCATCGAACCGGGAGAGCAGCTCCACTTCGTTGGAAGACGGCATCGTCACGGTCTCGCCGAGGTCCATGCCGCGCAACGCCGCGTCTACGCAGTTCTCGGCGGTCATGACGGTCGCTGCGTCGAGGTTCGAAAGTGGCACGCCCGACAGCTCCCAGATATCGGTGGCGGTCGCGGCAGGGGCGACCAGCTGTACGCGCACCTTGGTGCCTGCGACTTCCTCTTGCAGCCCTCGCGTGAAGAGGAACACGTAGCCTTTAGTGCCGCTGTAGATGCTGCTGATGGGCAAGCCTGCAAAGCCGAGAACCGAGCCGATGTTCACGATGGTGCCCTTGTCCCGAGCCTTGAACCCCGGCAGAACGGCGATGGTCAGTGCTGTCAGCGCGCTGATGTTGACCGAAATCATGCTGGCAGCCTCAGCGGCCTTGGTCCCGCCGATGGGGGCCAGTGTCGATACACCGGCGTTGTTCACCAGCATGGTGATGCTCGAGTCGGCTGACAACTTCTCAGCCGTGGCCTGAAGCTCGGAAGGCTTGGACAGGTCGGCGGTGAGCGTCTCGACGGTGACACCGTATGAGTTGCGGAGTCTCTTGGCGACTTCGTCGAGCAGATCACCGCGGCGGGCGATGAGTAGAAGGTTGTACCCGCGCTTGGCGAGGCGGTCTGCAAACACGCGGCCGAGGCCGGCGGAGGCGCCAGTGATGACGGCGGTGCCGAGGTTCTTGCTATCAGACATTCAGTACTCCAACAGGGATGTGCGTGTGCGCACGGGCTTTCGTTTCAAACATGATGACCATCACGCTTGAGCGAAGCATGATGGTCATCATGTAAAATGTCAAGCGTTCAATCCGAAGCAGAAAGGGATTCCAGATGCGGTACCCAGTGGCCGAGACAGCGGAGAAACACTCGCGAATCCTCAGCGCAGCATCTGCGTTGTTCCGTGAACATGGGTTCGCGGGCGTCAGCGTCGGGAAGATCATGCAGGCGACCGGCCTCACTCACGGGCCGTTCTATAACCACTTCGAATCCAAAGAGGCCCTGATTTCCGAGAGCCTTCAGGACGCTTCAGAGAAGGCGCTGGCAGACATGGATTCGGCAGCTGGCACACCTGAAGACCTGTTGGCATACCTGCACGGTTACCTCAGCGAGGAACACCGCGATGCGCCCGGCCAGGGTTGCCTGCTGCCCGCGTTGGCCTCCGAGATTTCGCGTGAGAAGGAAGTGCGCTCTGTCTTGACGCATCACCTCGTCGCGATGATTGACAAGCTGCAGCGGCTGTTCCGCGGGCGCGTCAAGAAGAATGCGCGAAGCGAATCGATTCGGACGCTTTCCACGATGGTGGGAGCACTGATGCTCTCTCGCGCTGTCGACGATCCGAAGCTCTCGGAGGAGATTCTGCGAGAGGCGCGCGAGATGATCGAAGCAAGTTCAAAGCTCGCGAGAGAGCGTAAATCGTCCGAGTGAGCGTAACGAGCGGAGGGAGAGCCGCTCAAGGCTGCGTCACGCAGCTCCTAAGGCGCTGCCCGCGCGTTGGGTGCTGTTGAGTGTGCGTGGCTGCGGGCAGTCAACGACCTGCCGTCATCATTTCTGCCGACCCTATTCGTACATTGGCCCGTCGATGCGTTCTTTCTTGACCAGGATGGTCCGGTTGAACGAGTTGAGCATCAGGTGGTCCTTGAACTCGACCTTGCGTCCGTCGGGAAACTGCACGAAGCCGTCGCACACGCAGATCTGGTAGCAGTACATGCGCACGCCGGCGTCGCAGTTCCAGTACTCGTAGGCGCGGCCGTGGCAGCGGATGTCGAAGTCGACCACGCATTCGGCCGAGCTCATGTTCAGGTGCCAGCGCACGGGCAGGTTGTAGCCGCTGCGCGGGTCTTCCCAGTGCGCGAGTGCGTGGTAGCTGATGCTGCCCTTGCCGGCGGCCGGGTTGAACTTGATCTCGCGCTCGCCCACGTAGACCGTGCCGATGTCGACGATGCCCGGCCGGAAGAAGTTGATGCCGATGTCGCCCTTGGTCGCATACAGCCACCACATCACGCGCGGTGCGGGCAGGTTGCGGATCGGGTCGGCGGCCTGGCCGACGAGGATGTGCTCGCGCACGCCCTGGCCGTTCTCGACGACGAAGGTCCGGTCACCGGCCTTGATGGTTCCGTCGACCTTGGCGAACACGTCGTAGCCACCGCGCTCGGTCTGGGCGGCTGAGGCGAACGAACCCCAGTTCCAGATCGGCTTGCCCATCTGGCGGTAGGCAAGGTCTAGTTCCAACCCGGCGACCTTTCCCTTGGCCTGCCAGAGCGGCGGCTGGGCGTTCGGTTGCGAGATGAACTGCTGTTCCTCGAACTGCCATGACACCCGGTCGCTGCTGCGTTCGACCTTCACGTCGTCGAAGCCCAACCGCTCGGTGCGGTGCCAGCCGCTGCGGGCGAAGGGGTTGTCGGTCATGGTGCCGCGGTTCGCGCGAGGCACGGCGATGAACATCATGTCGTGCTCGGCCGCCTGCGTGTCGATCCAGACACCGCGGCCGTTGCCCTTGAGCAGGTAGCCCGCCGTCCACATCAGCACGTCGTGGTCACCGCATTCGGCCACCAGCGCGAAGGCAGTTTCTTCCCACAGGTCGGTCTTCTCGTGCTGCAGCACCTCGAAGCGGGGCACCTCGTCGTCGAGCGTGATCGGCGGAGTGTGAACTTCGGCATGCGCCGCGATGTACTGCTTGTCGTAGCTGTCGTGGTCTGTGCTCATGTTGTCTCCTGCTTGATTCAGAGCGTGGCGGCCGTGCCGAGGATTGCGGTGGCCTGGCTGGAAAGTACACCACCGTTCGCATGCGCGAGCGCCAATTCGGCGCCGTGCACCTGCCGGTCGCCGGCCTCGCCGCGCAGCTGCCGCACCGACTCCACCAGCGTGAACAAGCCGAACATGCCCGGGTGGCAGTACGACAGCCCACCGCCGCTGGTGTTGACCGGCAACGCACCGCCGGGGGCGATGCGTCCGCCCGAGACGAAAGCGCCGCCTTCGCCCTTGGCACAAAAGCCCAGGTCTTCGAGGAACAGGATCGTGTTGATCGTGAAGGCGTCGTAGACCTGCACAACGTCGATGTCGGCTGCCGTCACGCCGGCCTGCGCGTAGGCGCGTGCCCCGGACTCGACAGCACCGGTCACGGTGAGGTCGGGCATGGCCGAGATGTCGGCGTGCGTCACCGCCGCGGCGGCGGCGAGCACGTGGATGGGCCGCACATGCAGGTCACGCGCGCGGTCGCTGCGCGTCAGCACGATCGCGGCCGCGCCGTCGGTGACGAGGCAGCAGTCGCGCACGCCGAGCGGGTCGCTCACCATGCGGGCGTTGACCACCGTGTCGATGCTCAGATCGTCGCGCGCCGTAGCCTCAGGGTTCAGCTGCGCCCAACGCCGCGCGGCCACGGCCACCTCGGCGAGTTGCTGCTTGGTGGTGCCATACCGGTGCATGTGGCGCGCCGCAGCCAGCGCGTACGACGTGATCGGCCGCAGCGGCTTGTACGGCGCTTCATGCGGAGACGAGCGGCTGGTCTGAACCAGCGCGCCGCTGGCGGTGGCCTGGTTGCTGCCGTAGGCGATGAGGGCCACGTCGCACAGGCCGGCGTCGAGCGCCAGCGCGGCGTGTTCAAGCTGAAGCAGAAAGGCCGAACCACCGCTGCGGTTGTTGTCCGTGATCTTCGGCCGGATGCCGAGGTACTCGCTGAAGGTCAGCCCGGCCAGCGTGTCTTGCGGCTGCGCAATGAAGAGTGCGTCGACATCGGCCGGGCGCAGGCCCGCATCGGCCAATGCGAGCAGCGCGGCGTGTGCCGCCAGGTCGATGGCCTCGAAGCCGGGCGACTTGCCGACACCGAAGGTGGCCGCGCCGACGATCGCGGTCTTGCCGCGTGGGAAACCATGCATCGCCCTGTTCCTGTCAGGCTGGGTAAAACTCGACCACTGACACGTCGTTCTCGACCACGATGCGCGAGCGCACCAGCATGCCGATCGTTACCGCGCCAGGGCTCACGCCGACCACGCGGCTCATCATGCGCGGGCCTTCGGCCAGGTCGATCAGCGCGACGTTGTAGTCGGCTGCCGGTGGCTTCTGCCGCACTGTCGTCGACGAGTACACCGTGCCCAGGCCCGAGGCCTCGACCCATTCCAGGTCGGTGGCGCCGCTGCCGGGCTGGGCCACGCGCGGGGGAAACACGAAGCCGCCGTTGCTGCGGCTGCGCTGCAGCATGAAGCGGCCAGCCGCGAGGTGGTCGCGGTACTCCGCTTCAGGGTGGGTCGTTGCTTCCATCATGGGTGCGCTCGCGCGGTCAGTGGCCGCTGAAGCGCGCAGCGCGCTTGTCCTTGAAGGCCTGCGTGCCTTCCTTGAAATCGTCGGCCTGCACGGCCAACGGCAGCATGCTGCCTTCGAGGTCCATGAACTGGTCGAGGGTCAGCGTCGCGGCCACGTCGAACATGCGCTTGGCCAGGCCGAGTGCGATGGTCGGCGCGGCGGCGTATTCATGCGCCAGCGCCAGCGCCGTGTCCATCAGCTGCGCATCGGGCACGACACGCTGCACCAGGCCGAGCTGCAGCGCCTCCTCGGCGCCGACCATGCGGGCCGAGAACGCGAGGTCTTTGGCACGCGACACGCCGAGCGCGCGCGTCAGGAACCAGGCGCCGCCGGCATCGGGTGGCAGCGCGATCTTTTTCTGGATCTGCGAGAAGCGGGTGGTCTCGGACGCGATGATCACGTCGCAGGCCAGTGCCATCGAGAAACCCATGCCCACCGCCACGCCGCGGGTGGCGCACACCATCGGCTTCTGCACGCGTGCCAGTGAGCGAATCACCTTGTGCATGTGGCGAGCACGCAGGAACGAACCGTTCAGCCCGCCCATGCCCATCTCTCCGATGTCGGCACCGGCGCAGAAGTCGGTGCCGGCCCCGGTGAGCACGACGGCGCGGATCTCCGGCCTGTCGTTGAGCTGTTCGCAGACATCGGCCAGCGCATCACGCATGGCCAGCAGCATCGCGTTCTTCTTTTCGGGGCGGTTCAGGGTGACCGTGGCCACGGCTCCGTCGGTATGCAGGTCGATTGACACGCTGTGCCTTACATGGTGATCTAAGTGTTCTCAGTTTAGTGATTAAGGTTTCAGGCAGGGACGAAATCCGCTCAGGGATGACCCGCATATAGGCAACTTAGTTAACTATGTTAGCCTCGCTCAACTGATTCTGTTTTTACCCTTGCTCAGCCCACCGATGCCGACCCCTGGCCAGATCATCCAACGCAACGCGCGCCACTTTCCGCACGGTGTGGCGCTGGTGTTCGGCGAGCAGCGCCTGACCCATTCGCAGTACGCGGATCGCGTCGCACGCCTGGCCGGCGGCCTGCACGAGCGCGGCCTGCGGCGCGGCGAGCGGGTCGCCATCCTCGCGATGAACGGCATCGAGTACCTGGAGGTCTACGGTGCCGCGGAGTGGTCGGGCGTCGTGCTGACGACGGTGAACTGGCGCCTGGCCCCCGCCGAGATCGAGTGGATTCTTGGCGACGCGCAGCCTCGTGCACTGCTGTTCGAGGCGCAGTACGCCGCGCTCGTCGAGGCGCTGCGTTCGCGTTTGCGCGGCATCGAATGCTGTGTGTGCATCGGCACGCCGGCCGAGTGCCCGGCCTGGGCCGAGCCGTACGAGGCGCTGATCGCCGACGACCGTGCTGCCTTGCCCGTGCCGCAGGCGCAGCCCGACGATCCGCTGTGCATCATCTACACCAGCGGCACGACCGGGCGCCCCAAGGGCGTCGTGCAGAGCCACCGCGCGCAGGCTTGCCTGGCCGAGACGCTGTCCAGCGAGCTCAGGCTCGGTGGCGATGACCGGCTGCTGGCCATCGCGCCGCTGTTCCACATCGGCGCGCGCAGCCTTGCCGCCGGCGCGCAGTGGCGAGGCGGCACGATCGTGCTGCAGCGAGGCTTCGATGCGCAGGCCGTGCTGCAATGCATTGCGCGTGAGCGCGTCACCGCCATGCACCTGGTGCCGACGATGCTGCAGGCGCTGCTCGATGCGCCGGGGTTCGCCGACCACGACCTGTCGAGCCTGCACATGCTGATGTACGCCGCCGCGCCGATGCCGGTGCCGCTGCTGCGCCGGGCGCTGGCCGCTTTCGGGCCCATCCTCGTCAACGGCTATGGCCAGACCGAGATCAACCTGCCGACGCTGTTGCACGCGTGGCAGCACTTCCCCGATGGCACACCCGAGCAGCGGCGCAGGCTCGCGTCGGTTGGGCAGGCGC
This sequence comes from Rhizobacter sp. P2_G4, assembly GCF_056403575.1. NCBI lineage: Bacteria > Pseudomonadati > Pseudomonadota > Betaproteobacteria > Burkholderiales > Sphaerotilaceae > Rhizobacter > Rhizobacter sp. P2_G4. The sequence goes on from NZ_JBFUFG010000009.1 coordinate 57,568, forward strand.
ATCCGCGCAGCGAGCTGCGCATCCTGGCCGACGACGGCAGCGACTGCGCAGCGGGCGTTCCCGGCGAGGTGCTCGCGCGGTCCGACACCGCGATGAGCGGCTACTGGAACAACCCCGAGGCCACACGCGAGACCATGCGCGACGGCTGGGTGCACACCGGCGACGTGGGCTATCTCGACGACGAGGGCTACCTCTTCCTCGTCGACCGCAAGAAAGACATGATCATCACCGGCGGCGAGAACGTCTACAGCCGCGAGGTCGAACAGGCCTTGCTCGAGCACGCCGATGTGCAAGACGTGGCAGTGATCGGCGTGCCCGACGCCCATTGGGGCGAAGCCGTCAAGGCGGTGGTCGTGCGGCGCACCGGCGGTAGCGCCGACGAGGCCGCGCTGATTGCCCACGCACGCAGCCTGATCGCTTCGTACAAGTGCCCGAAGTCGGTGGTCTTCGTCGAGGCCTTGCCGGTGCTCGCCACCGGCAAGGTCAGCAAGCGCGAGTTGCGCGAGCGCTTCGCGAGCGTGAGCCAGTAGCCATGCAGACCTTCGCCTTCGACCCGGTCGAGATGCCTGAGGGCACGAGTGAATTCCGCGCCGAGGTGCGCGCATTCCTGCGCGACGAACTCGGCAGCGCACCGGCCGAGCGGCGGGCCAATTCATGGTCGGTGTTCGATGCAGCGTTCAGCCGCAAGCTCGCACGGCGCGGCTGGATCGGCATGACCTGGCCGAAGCGCTACGGCGGCAGCGAGCGCAGCGCGCTGGAGCGCTACGTGCTGCTCGAAGAGTTGCTGGCCGCAGGCGCACCGGTCGGTGCACACTGGATCGCCGACCGGCAGAGCGGCCCGGCCTTGCTGCGCTATGGCACCGAGGCCCAGCGTGAACGCTACCTGCCCGCCATCGCCCAGGGTGAGTGCTTCTTCTGCATCGGCATGAGCGAGCCGAATGCCGGCTCCGATCTCGCCTCCGTGCGCACGCGGGGCGTGAAGACAAGCGATGGATGGCGCATCACCGGCCAGAAGGTCTGGACCACGCATGCGCAGCAGGCCCACACGATGATCGCCCTCGTGCGCACCGGTGACGGGAATGATGTCGCACCCGAGGCGCCTGGGGCGCCGGCCCCCCGAGGGGGCGCGTCCGCCTTGGGGCGGCCCGGCGGCGGACCCAAGCGCCACGAAGGCCTGACCCAGTTCCTGATCGACATGAACACGCCCGGCATCACCGTGCGCCCGATTCCCGACCTAGTCGGTGACGTGCACTTCAACGAGGTGTTCTTCGACGAGGTTCTGGTGCCGCATGACCGGCTGCTGGGGCAGGAAGGGCAGGGCTGGCAGCAGTGCACCAGCGAGCTCTCGCTCGAACGCAGCGGCCCCGAGCGCTACCTGTCGAGCCATGCGCTCTTCGTCGAGTTGCTGCGCGAAGCTGCCGCGCCTGGCGCGCGGGCCTCCGAAGCGATGCAGCAACTCCTGGGCTGCGCGGTCGCCGAGCTGTGGACGCTGCGGCAGATGTCGCTCTCGGTCGCAGGCCAGCTGGCTGCCGGCCGCGACCCCGCCGTCGAGGCAGCCATCGTCAAGGACCTGGGCAACAGCTTCGAGCAGGCGCTGCCGCGCCGTGCGCAGGCCGTGGCCGATGCCGGCCTTGCGCTCGAAGACGACGCGCCGCTCGCGCGTGTGCTCGCGCTGTTGCTGCAGACATCACCATCGTTCTCGCTGCGTGGTGGCACGCGCGAGATCTTGCGCGGAATCATTGCCAGAGGACTGGGATTGCGATGAGTTCGGATCAAACGGAAAAGGCAGAAAGAGCGGAGCAGAGGGTAATGCTCGCCGATTCACTGGCGCGGCTGCTTCGCGACAGCACCACGACGCAGGCTGCGGTGTCTGAAGGCTGGAACGTCGGGCTATGGCAACAGCTGGCCGCGATGGGCCTGCCGCAGCTGCTGGTCGGCGAAGACGCCGGTGGCATCGGCGGTACCTGGGAAGACGCGCAGGTCGTCGCCCAGGCCGTGGGGGCTCATGCCATTGGCCTCCCCATTTGCGAAGCGATGCTGGCCCACGCGTTGCTCGCGCAGGCCGGGCTCGATGCGCCTGCCGGCGCGGTTGGCCTCGCGCCGACGGCCATCGGTGCGCTGGAGGGTGACGCCGGCACCGGCTGGCGCTTCACCGGCACGCTGCACGCGGTGCCCTGGGGCCGGCACGTGGACCACCTCGTCGCCGTGGCCGAGTTGGGTGGGCAGGCTTGCCTGCTGCTGTTGCCGCGAGCCGCAGCCAACGCATTGCGCGCCGGCCACAACCCGGCCGGCGAGCCGCGCGACAAGCTCTACTTCGACGCCGCGCTGGTCACTGCCGTCTTCTGCGATGCGACGCTGCCACGCCGATTTCTCTACCAATGCGCATTGCTGCGCGTCGGGCAGATTGCCGGTGCGCTCGATGCGGTGCTGGCGCGCACGGTGCAGTACGCCCGCGAGCGTGTGCAGTTCGGCAAGCCGATCGGCAATTTCCAGGCAGTGCAGCAGCAGCTCGCCGCGTTCGGTGCCGAGGTGGCCGCGGTCGGTTGTGCGGCCCGCGCAGCGTTCCGGTCTGCCACGTTGGGCGAGGCGGCCTTCGAGATTGCGGCCGCCAAACTGCGAGCCAACCTCGCCATCGACGCAGGTGCGGCCGTCGCGCACCAGGTGCATGGCGCGATCGGCTTCACGCACGAATACGACCTGCGCCATTTCACGCAGCGCCTGCTGTCGTGGCGCAGTGAGTTCGGCAATGACCGCCACTGGAGCGAGACCCTCGGCCAGGCTGTGATCGCCCGGGGTGTCGATGCGTTCTGGGTCGACCTGACGCAGCGCGGTGATGCCGCCGCGCTGATGCAGGCCACAGGCGATGAAGGTGCAGCATGAATGAAGCCGTGATCGTCTCGACCGCGCGCACGGCGATCGGCCGCGCCTTTCGCGGCGCGCTGAACAACACGCATGGCGCGGCCCTCGGTGGGCACGTGATCGCCGCCGCGGTGCAGCGCGCCGGCCTGGCGGGCGACGCGATCGATGACGTGGTGCTCGGCTGTGCCTGGCAAGAAGGTGCTACCGGCAGCAACATCGCGCGCCAGGCAGCTCTGCACGCCGGCTTGCCGGTGTCGGTTCCGGCGGCCACGCTCGACCGCAAGTGCGCTTCGGGCTTGAACGCGATTGCGATCGCGGCGAACCGCATCCGCTGCGGCGAAATCGAGGTCGCCGTGGCCGGGGGGGTCGAATCGGTGTCGCTGGTGCAGAACCACCGCAACAGCTTTCGCGCCCGCGACGAACTCGTGCTCGAGCGCCACCCCGGCGTCTACGCAACGATGATCCAGACCGCCGAAAACGTGGCTTCGCGCTATCGGATCGATCGCGACGCGCAGGATGCCTACGCACTCGAGAGCCAGCGCCGCACTGCGGCAGCCCAGGAACTCGGCCGCTTCGACGCCGAGATCGTTCCCATCGACGTGGTGCAGTTGCTCGTCGACAAGGCCGGGCAGGCCAGCGGCGAGCAGCGGCTGCACTTCATGCGCGACGAAGGCAACCGGCCCGACACGAGCGCCGAAGGGCTGGCCCGGCTCAAGCCGGTTGCCGGTGACATCGGCGTGGTGACTGCCGGCAGCTCGAGCCAGCTTTCGGACGGCGCCTCGGCCTGCGTGCTGATGGATGCGCGTCGCGCGGGGCGACTGGGCCTCGCGCCGCTCGGCATTTTTCGCGGCTTCGAGGTCGCCGGTTGTGAGCCGGATGAGATGGGCATCGGCCCGGTGTTCGCGGTGCCGCGGCTGCTTGCGCGCCATGGCCTCACGGTTGACGACATTGGCCTGTGGGAGCTCAACGAGGCCTTTGCGGTGCAGGTGCTGTATTGCCGCGACAAGCTTGGCATCCCACCCGACCGGCTCAACGTGAACGGCGGCGCCATCGCCATCGGCCACCCGTTCGGCATGAGCGGCTCGCGGCTGGTCGGCCATGCGCTGATCGAGGGCCGGCGTCGCGGTGCGTGGTATGCCGTGGTGACGATGTGCGTGGGCGGCGGCATGGGCGCAGCCGCGCTGCTAGAGATCGTTTGAGGAGACAAAGATGAACTACGAAGACATCCTGTACGAACAACTCGGCCCGGTGCTGCGCGTCTCGCACAACCGGCCGAACAAGCGCAACGCCGAGAGCGAGAACCTGCTTGCCGAGCTGGACGACGCGCTGGCACGCGCTGCGCGCGACGACAGCGTGCGGGTGCTGATCATGGCCGCCACTGGTGACCATTTCTGTGCCGGCCACGACCTGTTCGACGGCTTCGCCAAACGCAGCGAATACACCCCCGAGCAGCACTGGGTGTGGGAACAGGACCACTACCTCGGCAACGCGCTGCGCATCTGGGACTTCCCCAAGCCCACCATTGCGCAGGTGCAGGGCGGGTGCATCGCGGCCGGCTTCATGGTGGCCAACATGTGCGACCTGATGGTGGCCGCCGACGACGCCTTCTTCAGCGACCCGGTCGCGCACAGCCTGGGCGCCGCTGCGGTCGAGGCGCTGGTGCACCCGTGGGTGCTGGGTACACGCAAGGCGAAAGAGTTCCTGTTCACCGGCCAGCGCATCACGGCGGCCGAAGGCAAGGAGTGGGGCATGGTGAACCACGTGGTGCCGCGCGCGGAGCTTGAGTCGACCACGCTGCAGCTGGCCGAGCGCATCGCCGCTGCGCCGCCCATGGCGCTGCGCATGCTGAAGCGCTCGCTCAACCGCACGGCCGACATGCAGGGATTCCGCAATTCGATCCAGGCCCACTTCGACACCCACCTGCTGAGCTCGTCCACACAAGAGTTCAAGGACATTGGCGCGCGGGGCATGGCCACCTCGCTGAAGGCGGCGAAGTCGGTCGGGTGATGATGGAAGCTTTCTGTTCGCGTCCGTCGGGCGAGGGGCTGTCATGACCTCACACGCGATCGTTTCGCAAACAGTGGGGCTCGAAGGGCTTGCGCTCGTCGAACGCGACGTGCCGCGGCCGGGACCCGGCCAGGTGTTGCTGCGCATGCGTGCGGCCGCGGTGGCGCTGCGCGATTACAAGGTGGCCACCGGCGCCTATGCATCCGGCGCCGCGCACGTGCCCCGCGTGCTCGGCGGCGAAGGTGTCGGCGAGGTCGTCGAACTCGGCGCTGGCGTCGTGCAGTGGCGCATCGGCGATCGCGTAAATCCGCTCTTCGTTCAGCGCTGGACGGGCACGCGTGCGCACCCCGAGGCGATTGCCCGATCGACGCTCGGCGGTGCAGAGGTCGACGGCAGCTTTGCCGAGCACATGGTCGTGCCGGCTGAGAGCCTGGTCGCCGTGCCATCGCACCTGAGCGACGCCGAGGCCGCCACCTTGCCGTTCGCCGGCCTTACCGCTTGGTGCGCCGTGCGCGAGCAAGGCCTCATCGGTGCCGGCGACGTGGTGGTGGTGCAGGGCACGGGCGGCATTCCGCTGTTCGCACTGCAGTTCGCCAAGCAGGCTGGCGCGCAGGTGATCGTCACCTCGAAGAACGACGACAAGCTGGCACGCGCCCGCACCCTCGGTGCCGACCACACGATCAACTATCAGGCCGTGCCGGAGTGGTCGGCCGCGGTGCTCGAATTCACCGAAGGCCGCGGTGCCGACCTGGTGCTCGACCCCGGCGGCACGATGACGATGGCGCAGTCGCTTCGGGCACTGCGCCCCGGCGGCCGGGTCAGCGTGTTCAACGCGCTGGGCGGTGCCGGTGGCAGCCCCGACATCGGTGTCTCGCTGCCGTGGCTGCTGGGCCACAACCTCATCGTGCATGGCAGCAACGCTGGCTCGCTGCTGTCGCACCGCGCCATGGCGCGCGCCATCGCGGGGGCCGGACTGCGGCCGGTGATCGAGCGGGTGCTGCCGTTCGCGGCCGGCATCGACGCGATCGCCGCGGCACCGAAGAGCGAGCAGTTCGGCAAGGTCTGCCTGCAGATCGCGGAGTGATTCGATGGACTTCAACGACACCCCCGAAGAAGCTGCGTTCCGCGCCGAAGCACGCTCGTGGCTCGCGGCCAACACGGCACCGCGCGACGCCGCGAACTCGCTGGTGGTGAACCAGGAGACCGGCGACTTCGTGAAGGAGTTTCCGCTCGCGCGCGCCTGGCAGGCGAAGAAGTTCGACGCCGGTTTCGGTGCGATCTACTTCCCCGCCGAGGTCGGCGGACGCGGCGGCAACTCGCTGCAGAACATGATCTTCATGGAAGAAGAGGCGCGCTGCGACGTGCCGGCCACCAACCACTTCATGATCGTCAACCGCGGGTGCTGTTCGTTGCTGATGAAGAAGGGCAGTGCGGCGCAACAGCGCGACCTGATCCGCCCCTCGCTGCGCGGTGACTTGATCTGGTGCCAGCTCTTCAGCGAGCCCGGCGCCGGCTCCGACCTCGCCGGTGTGCGCACCCGCGCCGAGCGCGAGCATGGACAAGAGGGCGATGACTGGATCGTCAGCGGCCAGAAGATCTGGACCAGCAACGCGCAGCTCGCCGACTGGGGTGTGATGGTCGCGCGCACCGACCCGACCGTGCCCAAGCACAAGGGCCTCACGTTCTTCCTCGTCGACATGAAGTCGCCGGGCCTGACGCTGCGCCCGATCAAGCAACTCACCGGCGGCAGCAACTTCAACGAAGTCTTCATCGACGGACTGCGCGTGCCCGACGCCAACCGCATCGGCGCGGTCGGCGAGGGCTGGAAGGTGGTGATCGCCTTCCTCGCCGGCGAACGCTCGAACATTGCGATCAAGGAGTTGCAGCCCCTGATCGCGAGCTTGGTGCAGCTCGCACGCGACACCGAGATCGACGGCCGGCCCGCGATCGAAGACGGTGGCGTGCGCGAACGCATCGCCTCGTACTACATCCGCGAAGCCGGTGTGCGTTTCACCGTGCAGCGCATGCTCACCGCGCTGTCACGCAACGTCGAGCCGGGGCCCGAGATTGCCATTGGCAAGCTCGTGCTCGGCACGCTGGTTCAGGAGATGACGGCCTTCGCGCTGGAGTTGATGCAGTCGCAGGGCGCGGTGATGGACCCGGCGCATTCGCCGTTCGCCGGCGTCTGGCAGACCGAGTGGCTTGGCTCCGTGGTCGACCGCCTGGGGGGCGGCACCGACGAGATCATGCGCAACGTGATCGGCGAACGCATCCTCGGCCTGCCGGAAGACGTGCGCGTCGACAAGGCCGTGCCCTTCAACCAGATCGGCGCGGCGAAGGTGTGACCTGACCATGGACTTCGACTTCTCTCCCGAGCAAAAAGAGATCCAGCACCAGGCCGCGCGGCTGCTGGCCGAGCGATGTGACCTGCGTGCGGTACGCCGGGTTCTCGAAGGCGAGCAGGCGTTCGACAGCGCGCTGTGGAAGCAGGTCGCCGAGCTGGGCTGGCTCGGTGTCGCGATTCCCGAGAACTGCGGTGGGCTGGGTTCGAGTCCGAGCACCTTGTGCGTCATTGCCGAAGAGCTTGGCCGGGCGCTGGCCCCATTGCCGGTGGCGTCGTCGATCTACCTCGCGGCCGAGGCCATTCTCCAGGCCGGTGACGACGCGCAACAGCGCGAATTGCTGCCGGCGCTCGCGTCGGGCGAGCGCATCGCCACGCTCGCCGCGGCCGAGGGCACGCTGCCCCTGATGGCGCTGCAGCGCATCACGACGAGCGTGGCCGGTGGCCGCCTCTCGGGCACGAAGATGCCGGTGGCCGATGGCTTGGTCGCCGACTTCGCGGTGGTCAGCGCGCGGGCGGGCAGGGCGGCCGATGATGCGGTCGGTCTCTTCGTCGTCGACCTGCACGGCCCCGGTGTCGTGCGCCAGCCCCTGCAGTCGCTCGACCCGACGCGTCCGCTGGCTCGCCTGGTGTTCGACAACGCGCCGGCCCAGCCGCTCCGGCGCATCGAGCACGGTGCTGCCGCGCTGCGCCGCGTGCTCGACCGCGCGGCGGTGCTGATCGCCTTCGAGCAGATCGGCGGCGCCGACGCGGCGCTGGCCATGGGCGTGGAATACGCCAAGGTGCGCCAGGCGTTTGGCCGGCCCATCGGCTCGTTCCAGGCCATCAAGCACAAGCTGGCCGACATGTACACGCGCAACCAGCTGGCACGCTCGAACGCCTGGTACGCCGCCTGGGCGCTAGACGCCAGCCCGGCTGACCTGCCGCTGGCGGCGGCGGCCGCACGCATCGCCGCCAGCGATGCCTTCGAGTTCGCGGCCAAGGAAACCATTCAGACCCACGGCGGCATCGGCGCCACCTGGGAGGGCGACATGCACCTCTTCTACCGGCGTGCCAAGGGCCTGGCGCTGATGCTCGACAACCCGGCCAGCTGGCGCAACCGGCTGGTCGACACATTGGCGCGGCGCACCGCAGAAGTGAGCTCGTGACGCGCACGCCCAAGACCCGATTTACCCGCGCAATCGTCTATTTACACCGCCGCTCAAATGGCATACGCTTAATCTAACCTAGTTAACTATGTTGTCGTTTTGGCCAGCGGCTGAGGCGGCAGGAGAACCCGAATGGATCGCTTCGTCTTCAGCATGGATTCGCACGTCGTCGAGCCCCGCCCGTTGTGGCAGGAAGGCCTGCCGCCGCACCTGCGCGACCGCGCCTTGCGTGCAGAGCGCCGCGATGGCTACATCGTGATGACCGCCGACGGCAAGGACATGCACCGCATGCAGGTCGGCGACGGCAACTCCGACAACCCGCGCATCGGCGGCACCAACCCGGAGCTTCGCTTCCAGGACATGCGCAAGGACGGCATCGACGCCGAGCTGCTGTTCCCGAACCTCGGCATGATGTGCTACGCCATCGACGACGACGAACTCAGCTTCGCGTGCATGCAGGTCTACAACGACTGGCTCATGCAGAACTTCGGCGCACACCGAGACACCTTCGTGCCGACCGCGGTGCTGCCCATGCGCAACGTGGCGCAGACGCTCGACGAATTCCGCCGCGTGGTGGCGCTGGGCTACCGCTCGGTGATGCTGCCCACGCTGCCGCCGCTGGGCCTTCGTTACAACAACAAGGACTTCGATCCCATCTGGGCCTACGCGCAGGAGCAGAAGATCCCGCTCGCGTTCCACGTGGCCTCGGGGCTGACGCCGATCACCGAGCGCGGCCCCGGCGCTGCGATCATCAATTACACGCGGCTTGGCTTCGCGACCGAAGAACTGGTCACCTACATGGTGGCCGGCGGTGCGCTCGACCGGCACCCGGGCCTGACGATGGTGGTCATCGAAGCCGGCGCCTCGTGGATGGCGGGCCTGGGCGAGCGGCTCGACGAGGTGAACGAGGCTCACCAGTACTACGTCAAGCCCAAGCTGAGCCGCAAGCCGAGCGAGATTCTTTACCGGCAGGTCAAGGCCACGTTCCAGTTCGACCGCGCCTGCCTGACGACGATCCCGATCACCGGGCACGACTGCCTGCTGTGGGCCTCGGACTATCCGCACATGGAAGGCACCTTCCCGAACTCGCGTCGTGTCATCGACGGCGTGTTCGGCTACGCGGGCCTCGCGCCCGAGGTGCAGGCCGACATCCTCGGCGGCACGGCCGCGCGTTTATACGGTGTGCAGCCGCGCTCGTTGACCGACAAACTGGCCGCCTGACTGCCCCGCTGATATCCATCGCACACACGAGGCGCGCCACAGCGCCCACTACCGGAGACAACACCATGAGCGCCGTCCTGAAGAATCCCTCCCATCCGACGATGAAGCTGCCCTCTCCGACGCGAGACGTCGAGCAGGGCAAACGCGACATGGACGAGTACGGCCTGTGCGTGCACGAGGCCTTCATCAGCGGCGACCAGCTCAAGGCCATCAAGGACCGCCTGATCGAACAGGCCGAACTCGAATGCGAGCAGGGTGTGGCGCTGCTCAGCGGCCAGAGTCGCGGCGGCAAGACCTGGTACGGCCACCCAGAGCCGGGCGTGCTGCCGGGCTGGCAAGGCATCGCGGCGCTCTACAACAAGGGCCGTGTCTTCGTCGACTACCTTCGGCACCCGCTGTTCAAGGCCTACAACACACACGTGTTTCGCGGCGCCTCGGTTCACCTGTCGGCGATGACCGGGCTGGTGGTGCGGCGCGGTGCCGAGCCGATGGTGGTGCACGTGGACCAGCAGTTCATGCCCTATACCGAGGTGCCCACCTACCTGAACTGCATGCTCTGCCTCACCGATTTCGAAGAGGCGATGGGCGCCACCCGCGTGGTGCCGGGAAGCCACCGAGGCCCGTACCCGGCGCAAGCGTTCAGCGCCGAGCGCGGCGCGCATAACCCGGAGCCGATCGACACCGTGGCGGTCGAGGCCCCGGCCGGATCGGTGATCTTCTTCGAGAGCCGCACCTGGCACCAGTCGGGCATCTCCACCTCCGACAAGACCCGCTATTCGCTCACCACGCTGTGGCAGCAGCACTGGGTCAAGCCGATGGACAACATCGTCGAGAACCTGCATGACGCAGTGCATGCCTCGCTTTCAGACGAAGAGCTCGCGCTGTTCGGCTTCAAGGCCGAACCGAGCGGTCGGCTCGAGGCGCGCTCGCCCACCGGCCGCCAGAACACCAACCGCAAGACACCTTATGTGCCGGAGCTGCGCCGCGACAGCGACACGCGCGCCGTGGTGCTCGACGGCATGGGCGACCGCAAGGGCGCCGACGACGAAGCGCGGGCCATGGGAATGAAGGCCCGGACCTGAAGCCTCGCCTCCACGAACGACTCGCGACCTACGCACCGACATGAATCTGGGCTTTTCCGACGACCACGAAGCGATGCGGCAGGAGTTCCGCAAGCTGCTCGCTGCGGCGCACCCGCGCACGGCCTTCGAGGCGGCGCACGATGCTTCCGGCATCGGGGACGCAGCGCTGTGGCGTCAACTCGCCGAGTTCGGCTGGCTCGCGACTCGCGTGCCCGAGGCGCATGGTGGCAGCGGCCTGCCCGCGCTCGCGCTGTGCGTGCTGGCCGAAGAGGTCGGGCGGTACCTGTCCGCCGTGCCCTTCACTGCGTCGGCCTGCGGCTTCACGCACGGGCTGATGGGCTTTGCCGACGACCCGTCGGTGCAGGCCTTGATGGCCCGCCTGGTCGACGGCTCAGCACGCGGCGTGTTGCTGACCACCGAATGCTGGCCACATGCGCCAGCGTTGGGCGAGACCGCTGCACAGCGTGCCCCGCTCAGCGGTTTGGCGCGCAACGTGCTCGATGGCGCATCGGCCACCCATGCGCTGTGTCTGCAGGGAGCAGGCGCGACGAGCCGGCTGCTGCTGGTCACGCTTGAGGGCATCTCTCGCGTGCCGGCCGGCGACGTTCCGCTGGACCTGCTGCACCCGTGCTGTGACCTCGCTTTCGATCACCATCCCGCCCAGGTGCTGGCCTGCGGCACGGCCGCGCAGGACGCCTGGGAGCAGATCGTCGACGCGCATGCCTTGTTCGTCGCCTTCGAGCAGCTCGGCGGGGCGCAGGCCGCCCTCGACTCGGCGCGTGCCTACAGCGTGCAACGCTATGCCTTCGGCCGCCCGATCGGCTCGTTCCAGGCGCTCAAGCATTTGATGGCCGACATGCTGGTCAGCATCGACCTGGCGCGTTCGAACTGCTACTTCGGTGCTGCCGCGCTGGCAGTGGGAGGCGAACAGCTGACCGAGGCCGCGGCGGTGGCGCGCATCTCGGCGACCGAGGCGTTCCGCACCTGTGCGATCGGCAGCACGCAAGTCCACGGCGCGCTCGGCGTGACGTGGGAGGCCGACTGCCATCTCTTCTACCGCCGCGCCCAGGCGCTGGCCGCCAGCCCCGGCTCCTTGCGCAGCTGGAAGGAGCGGCTGGTCGCGCTGTTGCGCCGGCGCGCCAGTACTGCAGCAACCACGTCGCGCGCTGCCGAACCGGCGCTTGTCGGCGCCGCGACCTGATCGTGTCCACGATGACCTTGACCGACCTGCCTGTCCAGGAAGCCTTCCGCGCCGAGGCGCGGGCATGGATCCGCGCCCACGCGCCTTGGGACCGCATGGGCGAGATTCGGCGCATGCGCTTCGCGGGGCAACCCTTCGCCAGCGAGCATGAATGGCTGCGTGTTGCACGCGACTGGCAGCGCAAGAAGTTCGATGCCGGCTGGGCCTGCCTGGTCTGGCCGCGCGAGTACGGTGGCCGCGGCATGAGCCCGACCGAGAACGTGATCTTCCAGGAAGAGGAGGGCGTGTTCACCGAACTCTTCGGCCCCTTCATGATCGGCCAGGGCTTCGTCGCCCCCACGCTGATGGCCTATGCCAGCGAAGCGCAGAAGCGCCGCTTCCTGCCGCCGCTGGCCAGTGGCGAATCCATCTGGTGCCAGATGTTCAGCGAGCCCGGCGTCGGCTCCGATCTCGCCGGTGTGCGCACGCGCGCCACACGCTGCGAGGGCGGCTGGCGTGTGTCGGGCCAGAAGGTCTGGACCTCCGGCGCCCACCACAGCGACTGGGGCATCGTGCTCGTGCGCACCGACCCCGACCTGCCCAAGCACAAGGGGCTGACGATGCTCTTCGTCGACATGCACACACCCGGCATCACGGTGCGGCCGATCCGGCAGCTCTCGGGTGCAAGCCACTTCAACGAAGTGTTCTTCGATAACGTGTTCGTGCCGGACGAACAGCAGCTCGGGCCGGTCAACGAAGGCTGGAAGGTCGCGCTCACCACGCTGAGCAACGAACGCCTGACGATTGGTGCGAGCACCCCGGTCGGTTTCGACGAGATCTTCGAGCTGGCCAACCGCGCCGGCGAAGACGGCGTGAGTGCCATCGATTCGGAAGACGTGCGCCTGCGCCTGGCCGACTGGTATGCCAAGGTCACCGGCATGCGCTTCGGCGTGTACCGCATCCTCAGCACGCTGGAGCGCGGCGGCCAGCCTGGCGCCGAGGTGGCGGTGGGCAAGCTCGTCGGTGCGACCACCACGCAGGCGATCGCCGCCTTCGGGCTCGACCTGCTCGGCGCGCGCGGCCTGGCCACGACCGACGACGAAGTGCGCCAGTTCCACAGCATGTTCAGCTTCGGCGCGATCCACCGCCTGCAAGGCGGGACCGACGAGGTGCTGCGCAACATCCTGGCCGAACGCGCACTGGGCCTGCCGGCCGAGCCGCGGTCCGATCGTGGGCCTTTCCGCGAGGTGCCGACGGCGCCCGCTTCACCGGTGTGATGCGATGAATGGAATCGATGCCCGAGGCTTCCGCAACGCGCTGGGTGCGTTCACCACCGGCGTGACGATCGTCACCACCCGCGATGCCGAGGGCCACGACGTGGGCCTCACCGTCAACAGCTTCAACTCGGTGTCGCTGGAGCCGCCGCTGGTGCTGTGGAGCCTGGCGCGCAGCTCGGGCAGCCTGGCGGCGTTCGTCGAGGCGGAGTACTTCGCCGTGCACATCCTGGGCGCGCGGCAAGAAGCGCTGTCGAACCTGTTCGCCAAGCGCGGGGCCGACAAGTTCGCCGGCATCGAGCTGGGGCGCGGGCACGGCGGCGTGCCTTTGCTAGACGGCTGTGCCGCACGCTTCGAATGCCGCACTGCGTACCGCCACGAGGGTGGCGACCACGAAATCTTCGTCGGCGAGGTGCTGACCTTCGAGCACTTCGATGCGGCACCGCTGGTGTTCCAGAAGGGCGGCTATGCGGTGGCCGTGAAGAAGCCGCCGATCCGTCCGCTTGCTGAAACCGCAGGCGAGGAAATCGAGGGCAGCATCAACCGGGATGCGTTGATCTATCTGCTGGGCTGCGCGCACTCGATGCTGCTGAGCAAGATGCGGCCTGAACTGCATGCGCGCGGGCTGGACGACGACGACTACTTCATCCTCAACGTGCTTTCCACCGGCGAGCCGCGCACCGTCGCAGAGATCAATGCGCTGATGGCCTTTGCGGACCGGCGTGTCGACCCGGGGCGTGTGGAGGCGCTTGTCTACCGAGGCATGGTCGTGGGCGCACTGCTGCCCGAGATGCCGATGGCACAGTTCGGCATCACCCAGAACGGACGCCGCCTGATGATCGAACTGGCTGCGGTGGCGAAGGGCGCCGAGGAAGACGCACTGCAGCAGATCGACTATTCGGAAACGCACCTGCTGCGCAACCTGCTGAAGCGGCTGATCCGGAATACCGCTTCCGGCGTGCCGACCTTGTGGCCTCACAAGAAGACCGACACCGATCCGGTGCAGCCAACGGCCTGCTGAGTTTGAAGAGGTTCGCGCTGAGAGCGCTCGCGCATCCGCGCTGATCGCGCGTTCGGTACGGCCCAGGCGGGCCGATCGGCGGCAAGGCCTCTCAAGGGCTGCGGGTCGCCACCAGAATCTCCCACGAGGCATTGTTCAGGCCCGGGCGCTGCGTTTGTGCGTCCGCAGCATGAAACGACGGGTCTTGTGTGGTGCTCCGGTCGTGACCTGGTTCCATGGTGGACGCCAACCCGGCGTCTGCGGCCGATTTCGCAGGCACTGCAATCGACCCCGGAACCGCCCAGGCGGACAGCCCGCCAACCGCCAGCAAACCCAACACGAGTGCAGATCGACGCAGCATGATGTCCTCCTGTCTCGGCACCGGAATGCCAACCAACACAATCAACCTAGTTACCTAGGTTAGTTAATTTTGCGAGGGCCTGTATGCGGACTTTCCCCAGCCGGTGCCTGAAGGCTTTCCGGCAGGTGAGTCAGTCAATGAGATTCATTCGGCGCAGCTGCGCTATCACGGCGTCGGCTGCGGCCTCGGCGGCGAGTTGCGTGGTGTCGATGCGCAGCTCCGGCGAGACCGGTGCCTCGTAAGGTGAATCGATGCCGGTGAAGTTCTTCAAGCCGCCGCTGCGTGCCTTCTTGTACAGCCCCTTCGGGTCGCGCTCTTCGGCCACGGGCAGCGGCGTGTCGACAAACACCTCGCAGAACTGCCCATCCGCCACACGTGCCCGCGCCATGTCGCGCTCGGCGCGGAACGGCGAGATGAACGACACCAGCGTGATCAGCCCCGCGTCCACCATCAGTCGCGCCACCTCGGCCACGCGGCGAATGTTCTCGACACGGTCGGCTTCGGTGAAGCCGAGGTCCTTGTTGAGGCCGTGTCGTACGTTGTCGCCATCGAGCAGGTAGGTGTGGCGGCCGAGTGCATGCAGGCGCTTTTCAACCAGGTTGGCGATGGTTGACTTGCCCGCGCCCGAGAGCCCGGTGAACCACACGACGGCGGGCTGCTGGCCTTTCAGCGCGGCGTGTGCGCGCTGGTTGACCTCGATCGACTGCCAGTGGATGTTGTGCGAGCGGCGAAGCGCGAAGTGCAGCATGCCGGCACCGAGCGTGTTGTTGCTGAGCCGGTCGACGAGGATGAAGCCGCCGGTGTCGTGGTTGCGCTCGTAGGGGTCGAAGGCGATCGGGCGGTCGAGGTTCAGGTTGCAGACGCCGATCTCGTTGAGCTCCAGCGTTTTCGCGGCAAGGTGCTCCAGCGTGTTGACGTTGACCTTGTACTTGGGCGCAGCCAGCGTAGCGCCCACCGTGCGGGCACCGATCTTCATCAGGTAGGGCCGGCCGGGCAGCATCGGCTCGTCGCTCATCCACACCAGGTTGGCCTCGAACTGGTCGGCCACTTCGGGCTGAGCATCGGCTGCAGCGAGCACGTCGCCGCGGCTGATGTCGATCTCGTCGGTCAGCGTCAGCGTGACCGACTGGCCTGCCACCGCCAGCGCCAGGTCGCCGTCGTGCGTGACGATGCGTGCGACGCGGCTTTCGCGGCCCGAGGGCAGCGCGCGCAGGCGGTCGCCCGGCCGCACTACGCCGCCGACGATGCGGCCCGAGAAGCCGCGGAAGTCGAGGTGGGGGCGGTTCACCCACTGCACCGGCATGCGGAACGGCTGCGCCTGTGCCGTCTCGGCGTCGATCTCCACGCGTTCGAGATGCTCCATCAGCGACGGGCCGTCATACCATGGTGTGTTCGGGCTGCGCTCGGTGATGTTGTCGCCGCGCAGTGCCGACATCGGGATGGCAGTGAACGAGCCCAGGCCGATCTCCTGCGCGAACGTGCGGTAGTTGGTAACGATGCCGTCGAACACGGCCTGGTCGTAGCCGACCATGTCGAGCTTGTTGACGGCCAGCACCACGTTGCGGATGCCGATCAGACTCACCAGGTAGCTGTGGCGGCGCGTTTGCGTGAGCACGCCCTTGCGCGCGTCGATCAGGATCACCGCCACGTCGGCGCTCGAGGCGCCGGTGACCATGTTGCGCGTGTACTGCTCATGGCCCGGCGTGTCGGCGACGATGAACTTGCGCCGGTCGGTCGAGAAGAAGCGGTACGCCACGTCGATGGTGATGCCCTGTTCGCGCTCGGCGGCCAGGCCGTCGACGAGCAGCGCGAAGTCGAGTTCACCGCCTTGCGTGCCGACCTTTTTCGAGTCGGCTTCCAGCGCGGCGAGCTGGTCTTCGAACAGCATCTTCGATTCGTACAGCAGCCGCCCGATCAGCGTGCTCTTGCCGTCGTCGACGCTGCCACAGGTGATGAAGCGCAGCAGGCTCTTGTGCTGGTGCGACTCGAGGTACTTGCCGATGTCGCGGGCGATGAGGTCGGAAACGTGGGCCATGATCAGATGGACTCCCGCAGGGCCGCCCCAAGGGAGGCCAGCGCCCCCTCGGGGGGCAGTGAACGAATGTGAGCGTGGGGGTTCAAAAGTACCCCTCTTGCTTCTTCTTCTCCATCGAGCCGCTGGAGTCGTGGTCGATCAGTCGCCCCTGGCGTTCGGACGTGCGCGCGAGCAGCATCTCCTGGATCACGTCGGTGAGCGTTGCCGCGTGGCTTTCGACCGCGCCCGTCAGCGGGTAGCAGCCCAGCGTGCGGAAGCGAACGCTCCTGGTCATCGGCACCTCGCCGGGCTTGAGCGGCATGCGCTCGTCGTCGACCATGATGAGCATGCCGTCGCGTTCGACCACCGGGCGCGGTTGCGCGAGGTAGAGCGGCACGATGGGGATGTTCTCGAGGTGGATGTACTGCCAGATGTCGAGCTCGGTCCAGTTCGAGATCGGGAACACGCGGATGCTCTCGCCGACGTTCTTGCGGGTGTTGTACAGGCGCCAGAGTTCGGGCCGCTGCAGCTTCGGGTCCCAGCGGTGCTGCGCGGAGCGGAACGAGAAGATGCGCTCCTTGGCGCGCGACTTCTCTTCATCGCGGCGCGCGCCGCCAAAGGCCACGTCGAAGCCGTGCCGGTCCAGCGCCTGCTTGAGCCCCTGCGTCTTCCACACGTCGGTGTGCACCGACGAGCCGTGGGTGAACGGGTTGATGCCGCCAGCGAGTGCCTCGGGGTTCTGGTGTACCAGCAGCTCGAGCCCGAGCGAGCGCACCATCTGGTCGCGAAACGCGTACATCTCGCGGAACTTCCAGGTGGTGTCCACGTGCAGCAGCTTGAACGGCGGCTTGCTCGGGTAGAACGCCTTCATGGCCAGGCGCAGCATCACCGAGCTGTCCTTGCCTATCGAGTAGAGCATCACCGGGTTCTCGGCTTCGGCCACGGCCTCGCGCAGGATGTCGATGCTTTCGGCTTCCAGGCGTTGCAGGTGCGTGAGGCGCAGCGGCGCGGTGGTCGTTGCGAGCGTGGACAGGTCGGTCAAGTCAGACAGTACGGCAGCCATCAGCGCTCCAATGCCACGTGGTAGCGCCGCAGGTAGGCGCCGAAATGGCGATCGATCTCGGCGTGCTCCACGCCGAACTCTTCGCCGCTGTAGATGTGTTGCGGCCCGGCGGCATGCTCGCCGCGGTCGCGTGCCAGCCAGGCCGTCATCGCGGCTTCGGCCTCTGCGCCGAGCGGCATGCCGAAGTGGTCGTAGATGCGGCGCACGACCGACATCGGCTCGGCCTGCACGTCGGCGTAGTGCGCGTCGACGAAGCGGTCGCGGTACTCGGGCCGGTCGCGCAGCGCGTCCACCCGCTGCAGCCCGGCGGCCTGCAGTTCGACCATGCCGAAGCTGCCGGCGGGCCGCAGCGTCGAGTAGAGCTTGCGGTACTGCAGCAGGTTGTTGGCGAGCGACGGAATGATCCTGGCCGGGTCCCGGTGGCACTGGATCAGGCACGCATCGGGATACACCGCCAGCAAGGTATCGAGCCAGGCCATGTGCGCCGGTGTCTTCAGTACCCAGCGGGCGCCGCGGTGCCGGTGCTGCAGGTGCTGCAGAAAGCGCTTGTGTGCTTCGTACACCGGCCGCATGTCGCCGCCATAGAGCAGCTTCGTGTAGCTGGGCACGTTCCACCACGCCATGTAGTTGACGGTGCGCAGTGTGTACTCCCAGATGAAGTTGCACTCTTCGGGCCGGCGCGCGCCGAAGGGGTGGATGGCCTGCAGTCCTTCGTCCAGAAAGCCGATCTCCCGCAGCTTGCGCTGGCATTGTTCGATGCGCGGGTCGTCGCGCCACATTTCCCGCTCGGGGGGCGGCGAGGGGAACATGATTTCCCACGTCGCGGGCGAGCGGTTCGCCGGGTCCTGCGTCAGCAGGTTGTGCAGAAAGGTCGTGCCCGAGCGCGGCAGGCCGATCACGAACACCGGCGCGATGATCTTCTCGGCGGCGATGCCGGGCAGGCGCGTTCGGTCCGCAGCCATCTTCAGGCGGCCGCACAGCACGTCGTGCAGGTGGCGCTGCGCGATGCGTTCGCCTTGCTCGTGCAGTTGCGCCTCGTCATTGAGCGCGTCCACGAGCACGCGCAAGGGCTCGCGAAAGTCGTCGCCGCCCCAGTCGTTGAGGCCGGTCGCGCGTTCGGCCTCGGCAATCATCGATTGGTCATCGAGTGAACTCATCGCGGGTTCTCGAGTGAAGGTTCAGTCTTCGCGCAGGCGGCGCATGTAGCCGGCCGTGCGCGCGGCGATCTGCGCGGCACGGTCGGTCGCTGTCAGGCGGCGAGTGGGGCAGGGCAGCAGGGCGTCGATACCGGTCCGCTTCACGACGCCGGCGTGCCGTACCGACCGCTCGGGCACCAGCGCACCCGGTGCCATGGCCTGCCAGCGGATCAGCAGCGTGCCCTCGTTCAGGCCGGCGGTGTCGATCCAGTTGTGCAGCTGCGGGTCACGCGGCGAGACGACGAAGGTGATCGTGCCGTCGGCGTTGGCTTCAGCCTGCGAGGCGTTCAGGCTTGCGGTGTGGGCGACGTAGTCGGGCGCCGCACCCCAAGGGTCGGCAATCTGGAAGCCGAGGTACGCGGCACCCATCGGATCGATGGTCACGACCAGCGCCTCGTCGTCTGCGAGCCGCCATTGCGCGCCGGCGGTGGCCTGTTTCGCGTAGGCGAAGTTCGTGGCGCCGGCCATCGGGATGGTGTTGTGCGGAAGCCGGCCGAACCACTTGGGCATCGATGCGATCCAGTACGGCACCGCGCGCTCGGCGATCTGCACGGCGCGCCGCGCGAGTTCGGCGTCGTCAGCAGGTCTTGCCACCGGGCCGGACCGGCGCGTGACCTCCAGCTCGATCGGCGATTCGGCGGCCCAGTCGTGCAAGGAGTCGCGCACGAACAGCAGCTTGGCGCGCGGATTCACCTGCAGGTGGTTGCGCCGCCCGTCGGCCGGGCGCGGATCGACGCTGAGGGTGAAGCGGCCGTGGGCATCGACATCGATCTCGTCCAGCGTCAGCACGCCCAGCGAATGCGAGTCTTCGCCGTTGCCGGGGTAGGCGCTGAAGACCGTGAAGCTCACGTCGGGGCCGCTCTTGGGTGGCACCCGCCCCTGCAGCTCGTAGTGCGAGGTATCGTCGATCGCGATCACGCGGTAGATGTTGTCCGGGTTGTCCACGCCGTGGCGCGCGCCAGGCACCTCATGCCCGAGCCAGCGGTGGGGCAGGTTGATGGTCCAGCAGGCACGCGGGTTCGCCGGGTCCATGCTCACTGCGCAAGTGGTGGCACTGAAGACGATTTCGCGCAGGTTCTGCTCCAGCGTGGCGAGGCCGGCGGCGGTTTGCGCGCGCGGGTCGGCGAGGAACTGCGGGCGCAGCCCGGCCATGGCGCGCTGTACGGCGTCGGACTCGAACAGGCGCAAGGCCTGCGCTTCGATCTCGCGCTGTGCTGCGGTGGCCAGTGAGCTGGTGAGCATCGCGGCGCGTCCTAGAACAGGCTCTTCGTGTAGCCGCCGTCGAGCCGGATGGTCTCGCCGGTGAGGAACGCAGCCTGTGTCGAACACAGGAAGGCGGCCAGTGCGCCCATCTCCTTCGGCTCGCCCCAGCGGCCGACGGGAAGCATCTTCCGGTACCAGTCAGCGGTCTTCACGCCGGTGCCCGAGGCGCGGTAGTCGCGCGAGAGCTCGCTCTCGAACGGGCCGGTGGCAATGGTGTTGGCGGTGATGCCGTGCGGCCCTTCTTCCTGCGCCAGGGTCTTCATCAGCGCGGCCACCGCGACGCGCGTGTTGGTGGCCGGCATCGGGTCGTCGAGGTGAGGTGTCTTCATCGCGATGGAACCGATGTTCAGCAGGCGGCCCCAGCCTTTCTCGCGCATCGCCGGCAGCACCTGGCGCGCGAGATACACAGTGCTCATCACGAAGCATTGGTAGACGTGCAGGAAGTCGGCGTCCGAGCAGTTCTCGAAACCGCGCCAGCGGTTGGTCGAACGATCCGGCACGGGGCCGGGCGAGTTGATGACGAGGATGTCTGGCGCGCCGAACGCCTCGCGCGCGGCCTGCACGATCTGCGCCGCGCCGGCGGGTTCCGTCATGTCGGCGACCACGCCGCTCGCGGTGCCTCCGGCGGCGCGGATAGCCGCGACCGTCGCCTCCACCGGCTCGCGCTGGCGCCCGCTCAACAGCACCCGCGCACCCTCGGCCGCCAGCACCTCGGCGATGCCTCGCCCGCAGCCCCGGCTGCCGCCGGCCACCACCGCCACCTTGTCGCGCAGACCCAGTTCCATGGGACTCGTCTCCGTGTTTGTTCGGTTGACGCCCTACCGGTCGGTAGGGAGACTGTCGCAACCATAGGCACGTGCCATCGTCTCGTCAACACATAGTTAACTGATTTAGCTTTCACTCATGGAAAACACCGACCCCTCGACCGCCCCGGGAACACGCGAACGCGCTATCGAGCAGGCCGACCGTTTGCTCACGCAGGGCGGCTACGCGGCGATGTCGCTCGAGGCCGTGGCGCAGGCAATCGGCATCCGCAAGCCCAGCCTGTACCACCACTTTCCGCGCGGCAAGGACGAGCTCTTCATCGCCGTCGTCGAGCGCCGCACCGTGCTCGACGGTCTGCTGCTGGCGCGGGCCATCGAGGGCCTACCAGACACCTTTGCGCGGCTGCGGGCGATCGCCGCGCACTTCAACGAGGTGGCGCAGACGCGGCCGTACCACGCGCTCATCGACATGGCGGCGCATCTGCCCGAGCAACACCGCGACCTCGTGCGCCGACTGATCGAAGCGCGCGTGATGGCGCCGGTGCGCGATGTCTTTGCCGCAGGCGTGGCTGGTGGTGACCTGCGGCCTTGCGACCCGGAACTTGCTGCGCTGGGTTTCGTGATGCTGATGGCCAGCATGGGCAAGATCGGCAAGGCCGACCCACGGCGCGCGGCCTTGCCCGACTTCATCGTCGACGTGTTCGCCGACGGCTTGCGCGGCAGCGCGCCCACCTCGCGCGCACGTCGGTCTAGGAGTGCAGGCCGATGACTCGGCGCATTGCCATCGTCGGCGGAGGCTTGAGCGGCACGCTCACGGCCGTGCACCTGATGCGCCGTGCGCTGCGCGACGACCTGCACATCACACTGGTCAATCGCTCGGGCCCGCTGGCGCGCGGCGTGGCCTACGGCACGCGCAGCGACGCGCATGTGCTCAACGTGCCGGCGGGGAGGATGAGCGCGTTCGACGATGACGAGGGCCACTTCCTGCGCTTCGCACAGCGCGAGGACGCGTCGCTTCACTCGGGCAGTTTCGTGCGGCGCGAGCGTTACGGTGATTACCTCGAATGGACGCTTCGCAGCGCGCAGGCTGCGCTGGCCGAGCCGGGGCGCTTCGTTCACCTCGTCGGGCATGTGCACGACCTGCAGGATGCCGGCGACCACGGTACGCTGCAGGTCGGCGATTCCACGCCCTGGGAGGTCGACCGCATCGTGCTCGCGCTCGGCCACTTTGCGCCGGCCGATCCGGCGTTGGTCGATCGCAGCTTCTTCGATTGCAGCCCTCGCTATGTGCGCGACCCGTGGGGACCGGGTGCGCTCGATGGCATTGACTTGCAGCGTCCCGTGCTGCTGGTCGGAACCGGGCTGACGATGGTCGACACGGCGTTGGCCCTGCGGGCGCGCGGCCATGCGGCTGGCTTGCATGCGCTGTCGCGGCGCGGCTTGCTGCCGCAGGCTCACCGCAGCCATGCAGCACCCGGCGAGAAGGCGGTGCTACCGGACGATTTGCTCTCGGGCCCGCCCGACTTGCGCCTGTGGCTGCAGCGTCTGCGCGTGCAGTGCCGTGCTCATGAGGCGCAGGGCATGGACTGGCGCGACACGCTCGCCACACTGCGCGCTGCCACGCCCGCGTTGTGGCAACGGCTTGACCTGCGGCAGCGATCGCAGTTCATGCGCCATCTCCAGGCCTACTGGGATGTGCACCGGCATCGCCTGGCACCTCAACCCGCGGCGCGCCTGGAGGCATTGCGCGCGTCGGGCACGCTGCAGACCTACGCCGGTCACCTGGTGGCCATCGTCGACGAAGGTGAATCGGTCGATGTCAGATTCCGCCCCCGGGGCAAGTCAGAAGCGAAGGTGCTGCAGGTCGGTGCCGTCGTCAACTGCACCGGCCCCGGCACGCAGCTACCGCAGGCCAGCGAACCCCTGATGCGGGCCTTGCTGGCGCGCGGCCTGCTGCAGCAAGACCCGTTGCGCCTGGGGCTCGCCGTGGCCGACGACCACGCGGTGATGCGTGCAGACGGGCGTGCCTCGCAAGTGCTGCACTACATCGGCCCATTGCTGCGGGCGCGCTACTGGGAATGCACTGCCGTGCCGGAGTTGCGAGGGCACGCGCAGCGGCTGGCAGCTACGCTCTGTGGGTAGCAGGGCTATCGCATCAGTTGGAGAGGAGGCAGAAGCGGGCCCGGCGGCTGGTTCGATCCGTTGCTGCCTTTGATCTCTATCTGAGCGACCGCCGTGCAGCGTGGCCGGCCCTTCGGTCACCAGTGCCGAACGCACGCTGTCGGCCGCATACCTGTCACTGACTGGCTTGCAGGTCAGCGGGCAAACCTCGTCACCTCGCGGGCTCGCCCGGCACGCCATCTCACGGGCTGGCGCAGCTGGAAACGTCGATCACACAGATTTCCGGTTGAGGGCCACCCGGCAGCGAGCTACGTATGGATGCAGCCATGACGCGAAGATGGTCCACCACCTGATTGAAGTCGATGAACGCTCCGTCGGGCAACTGCCAGCCCTTGGCCCTCGGCTTCTGATTCACCAGCAGCAGGATCCCTTCTCGGCCGTCTTGAGCACGCAAGTACTGGCCACACAGCTGAGTCTTCAACGCCTCCTCAAGCTCCGCCAAGGACCAACTTCCACCTCCTGCCACCTTGATCTCGGTCGCGACGCTGGCATCGCTGGCGCGCGCCCGAAAACGCAGATCCGGCTCCTTCTCGTCCGACACGTGGGGCTCTCGCTCGATCGAATAGGACGTGCCCTGCTGATGGCGCAGGCGATCGGCGATCCAGTTTTGAACCGCTCGCTCATCAGACAAGGCGCTCAGCGTCCTTCCCTGCTGAAAATCGCCATGGATCAGATCGTGCTGCATGTCGGCCAGACGCTGCATCGCCAAAGTCTGTAGCTGCTTGCCAGTTGCTGGCCGACGCTCGGCCGTTTCCTCGAACTTGGCTACCTCGCTGGCCAGCCAAGGCGTGTCCTCAGCGTCCTCCGCCGCGCGGCCATGGGCCATCGACCGCAAGCGCTCTACTGCGAAGGGCAGGTGGTGCTGCTCGGCCATCCGGCTGATCGCGTCGAAGGTAGCTTGGCCCGGCGTCTTGATCAAGGCTTCAAGCGCGGAGGATCGCGCAGCTTCGGCCATGTCCCTCTCGTCGGGTGAGTAGACCCCCTTATTGGCCCGATCTCGGTCCTCCTCTGGCTTGACGATGCGGTACGCCAGCACGACAAGCCGCTCCAACGTCCGCAAGTCAATGGATGTGACGAGCGTCGGGGCGTGCGACCAGTGCGAGCCGAAGATGTGCGGCAGAACGCGCTCTACCAGCGGCGTCCTCTCGTGCTCGCCGAGCCGGTCCAGCTTCGCAGTCAGCGCATCGGTCGCTTTACTGGCATCCATTGCGTAAGCCACCCCTAGGTATTGAGCGCTGATCTGAGGATCCTGCACGCTGTTAAACCGGTCAATGGCGAGCGCACACAGTTGAGGCCTTTCGCTCTCTGGAACGCCGTGGACCAAGGTGGGCAGCAGAGGGCGCAACGCGAGCGCGCCGAGCGAGGGCCGCGCCTGTAGCTCGCTGTACAGGTGCGGCCACATCAAAGAGGCGATGGGCTGAGGAGTGCGATCGATGTACTCAAGGATCTGGTGGTGGACGCCAGGTGCAGGATCGTCGAGGTCGGCGGCAGCCTCCTTCGCCAATACCTGCGCGACCGACTCAGGCCAAATGACGGCCAGCTCGAACAGCCACTCCGGAAAGCCATTGATCTCCAGCGTCGCGATCTGCGCGGCGCGTACAGCCTCCTCACGCGTCAAGGAGGCCGCCCAATTCGGGCGGCTCGCCGCCTCCAGTGAAACGGCAGCGATGCAAAGACAGTCGATGTTCCCGACTTGATTGCGCTCACCTGGCGGGCGGTCGCTGTGCAACGTGGGGGACCATGCCCGCCAAACCTGAGAGAGCCCATCCAGCAGGTCTGCGGCAACCTCCTTGCCAATGATGGTCGCAATGGGCGCCACGCTGTCGATCGCATATTTCGAGCTGCTGCGCGTCGCCTGGCTCAACAGGCGCCAGAGGTTGTAGATGCGCGTGTCGACCCCACCCTCTGCGGAGGTGGGCACCAATGTCCGCAGCTGGCCCGGATTCACTCGCAGGTCTGATACGAAATCGAACCAGGACTGCTCTCGCTTGGCCTGCGCCTCATTGCCCTGGCGCGTGATCTCGGCGATCTCTTGTTCGGCCTTGATCTCTTCCGCCGACTGAACTCGTGGCGTCATCCACTCGGTGTAGGCCTCCAGCATCGCTGCATCGGCAGCCGCAACGAACTGGATGCGTCCCCGGAGGACTTCGTCCTTGTTCCCCTCGTTCAACCAAAGGGCCAATGCCGCGTTGGTCGCAAGCTGCTTTTCCGATGGCTTGGTCCGGTTCGGTGAGTCGGCGAGCAGCCAATCGACGTCGGACAGCACCAGCGTCGGTCCCCATCCCAAGACTTGCAGCTGAAAGAAACTCTGCAAGGGACGCCCATGCAAGTATTCGTGTTGAGCCAGTCGGTCAGCCGCATGCCAGAGTGCTCTCCGCCGGCGCTGCGGCGAGCTGTTCGCGAGCTTGATGGCGTCATCCAGATCGCCTGACTTGCGATGGTGATAGGCCAGCCGTCGATCACTCAGGCGCAGCATCGCATCCAGCGCCGCCGCTGAGACAACGTCAGGCGCAGACAGCTCCAAGGAGCGCGTCGCGGCGGCTGCTAGCGCAGGCGCATATTGCGCCTCGGGCGACGAGAAGTCGTTCATATCAGGGACCGGCTGCCCAGCCAACTGCCCGAGCAGCCCGTCGATCAGACGATCCACATCCCCTGCAGCAGTGAGCCTGTTCACCAGCGTCTTGCCATGCCAGTCCAGGCTGAATCCGCCGCCTTCATCATCACCAAGCTTGATCGACGCCAGGATCTTTAGCAGGTCGTCGACGTCGATCAGTCGGGGAAACAGCTCCTCCACGACTTCCCACACCGCCGTCGTCGGGATCAAAGCGCAATCACGCTTGATGTAGTCGGCATAGGCTTGGAGCATCAGCTCGTCTCTGCTATCCAGCAGCGCTCGCCCGGAAATGATGGTGGTGTACCGATCCGGATAGCGACCGAACGAGACTGCCCCGACCAGGTCGAGACATTCACGAAGCCTTCCCAGCCAAATCAACCGCAGCACGAACAGCCGGATCTCTTCGTCCTGGTGGTTGGCGGCCCAGATCTCCCGCAGCGTCGGGACGATGTCGGGCTGCGCGAACCGCGTCACGAGCCCGTGATCGAGCAAAGGAGTGTCTTCTCCCCGCTTCATCCGTTCGACCAGCATCAGCAATGCGGCCCTGCGTATCGGTGCAGACAGGCTCGCCGGATCCCCTGCTGTGAACAGCAGATGCGGCGCACGCTTCAGCACTTCGGTCGCGACACTGTCATCCCACAGGCTCAGCCACGCCGCCGTGTGCAGCATGGAGGGCCTGACGAGGTCGATGCCGTACGTCTGGGTGAATAGCAGGTCATGCAGCCGTCGCTGCGACAAGTTGGCGCCGCGCAGGCGATGCAGCCAGCGCGCGCCCAGGTACGCCCGAACCACACCCTCGTTGTCGTTGTGCAAGCGGGCGCGGCCGTACGTGGCTGGGTCAAATGCCGGACGGGTCAACAACTGGGTGCGATCGTCTGGCGACCACTCGGGTAGGACGTCCTCCAACAGGATCGCGTCCCGCTGGTCAGCCGGAGCGTCCATGTCCGGTATGGCGATCGTTTGCTTGCGACCTAACACCATGGCAGCGCCGATCCGCTCCAAGGCCTGCCGTGCCCGTGTGTGATCCAGGGTGCCTCGGCGCGCTCGCTCCGGATCCGTCTCACGGATCCGCTCGTGAAGGCTTTCGTTGATCATCGAGGTCAGGCTGCCCAACCGCTCATGCTGTCGCCAGTGGCGGACGATCCAGTCGAGGTCAAGCGGCCGCCTCGCGAAGGCCCACAGGTTCGCGCCATCGATGGCGCTGATGAGCCCCTCGACATCGGGAACCTCCTTCCCTCTTGCATAGGCGCGTACCTGATCGCTGTCCAGCGGCGCCATCACGACCACCATCGACGTTTCGGAGGGCGGTAGCTCCTCAGGCCTTTCGTTACGGAGCAACTTCCGGATCAACTCCTCCAGCGCCGGCAGCGGGGCGTCGATCGCGGCGGCGGGGAGCGGCAGCTCCTCGTCAAAGCGTCGCGCGTCGCGCGCGAACTCCCAATCGGTATGACGGCCTGAAAGCACGATATGCGCGCGAGCCTCTGCACCAGCGATGCCCTCGGCCAAATGGCGCAGCGCGCGCTCCAGCCGGATGTTGTCGAGCTTGGCCTCGTCGATCGAGTCGATGAAAAACCACGCAGGCTCGCTGCCAGCCCGCCATGCCTGCAGTCGGGCTCGATCAGCAGGCCGAAGCGTCCGCTCCAGCCCGTCCCTGCCAACGTCCTGGACCGTGGCGCAGAAGGCAGTCTTGCCAGCCGCAACCTGTAGGCTTGCCTGCGCGATGAGCTCGGCCGTCTTGCCGCTGCCAGCCTCCGCGAGGATGACCACACGGCGCTTGGCCAGCAGATCGGACCACGTCAGGGTCTCGTGGGACACGCGAACTTTTCGCCGCCTCGCCCAGGCTTGGTCTGTGTCGTCGCGCCACTCGTTGAAGCGGCGACCAAGGGGAATCGTTGCCATTAGTAGAGCCACCTCGCACCGAAGCGTAGCTCATTGTCCGAGCAGAAGTTCCGCGCTCCCGGCTTCACTGCACCGTTGCCGTTGCCCGTCGATTGGCCGGTCATGGCCGAAGCGGTCGTTCCGGCCGTCGAGCGCAAATGACGCAGTTCAGTCCCAGGCAGTCACAGACGGCTCACATCCCGCAAAACAGCCCGCCGTAGACAACCACATTGTGTGACCGCTCATTCGACATGAGTCAGCACCCTGCGTTAGCCAGGCGTCGCCGCCGCAGTCGCCCCAGCCAGCGCCACCAGATCAGCCGTCGTCGGGTTGTGCGAATGCAGCCCGCCGTCGACTTCGAGGATCTGGCCGTTGATGAAACGTGCCTCGTCGCAGGCGAGAAACAGCGCCGCATGGGCGATGTCTTCGGGTTCGCCGTGCTGCGGGGTGAGCGTCTGACGCGCGAAGATGTCGAGCACGGCCTGCGGGCGTGGCGTTGCGCGTTCGGTGAGGATCAGCCCTGGCGCGATGGCGTTGCAGCGCACACCCTGGGCGCCGTACTGCGCGGCGACGAAGCGGGTGAAGGAGATCACGCCGCCCTTGGCCGTGGCGTAGGCGGTGGGGCGCACGTCGCCCCTCACGGCCACCATCGAGGTGGTGTTGACGATGGCGCCGCCACCGCTTTCCAGCATCAGCGGTATCGCGCAGCGGCAGGCGTAGACGGTGCTCGTGAGGTTGAGCGTGAGGGTGGTTTCCCAGCAGCTCCAGTCCATGCCGACCACGGTGGTGTCGCGCGACACGTCGGTGCCGCCCACGTTGTTCTGCAGCACGTGCAGCGCGCCGTAGGTGCTGCGGGCGTGCTCGATCATGGCCTCGATCGATCGCTGATCCAGCGCGTCCAGGTGCGTGGCGCTGGCACTGCCACCGGCCGCGTTGATCGCCGCGGCGACGGCTTGTGCCGCACCGAGGTTCAAGTCGGCCACGATCACGCGGGCGCCTTCGCGTGCCATCAGTTGCGCGCTGGCGCGGCCGATGCCCGACGCTGCGCCGGTGATGAGTGCGACCTTGCCTTGCAGTCGTCCCATCGGTGTCGTCCCGTGGCCTTCAGGTCGCGGCCAGCGCGGCGACGATGCGCTGTGCGAAGGCCTGCAGCCGTTCGGGCGTCTCGCGCTCGGCGACGTGCGGCCGCAGCGCCTCGTTGCTGGTGCGCGGCATCACGTGAAAGTGCACGTGCGGCACGGTCTGGCCGACCTCTTCGCCGTTGACCTGCACGATCAGAACGCCGGGCACTGCCATGGCCTGCTGCGCTGCACGGGCCAGGCGCTGGACCGTGCGGATGCAGGCGGCGGCGCTCTCGGCCGTCTGCTCGAGCAGGGTCGTTGCCGCCTCTTTCGGGATCACCAGCACGTGGCCATCGACCTGCGGCATGATGTCCATCAATGCCAGCGTGTGCTCGTCTTCGAACACCTTGATGCACGGCAGCTCGCCACGCAGGATGCGCGCGAACGCGTTGGTGTTGTCGTAGGCCATCGCGATCAGCCCGCGTGCGCCGAGCCGATCTTGCCGCGGATCGGGTCGCGCCCGTCCCAGTCGTGGCAAAAGCTCTTGAGCCGCGAGAACTTGCCGCGGATCTCGTCGCTGGCTTCGATGAACTCGAGCGCCGTGCCGCCCATTGCAAAGCCGTCGCAGAAGGCGATGCGGATGTTGCCGGCGTGCCCCTGGAGCACCAGGTGGGGCTTGACCTCGGGCCGCGCCAGGGTCGCATCCCAGTCGTCGATGAGAACGCCGAGGTGCTGAACGCCGCCTTCCGGGTGACGCGCCAGGTAGTCGCACACCGGGGAGGGTGAGACGAGGTTCGGGCAGATCAGCTCGATGTCCATGTCGCCGGTGTAGGCGTGAGCGACCGTCACATCCTGTACGCAGCGCTGGCCCTTGTAGGTGTACTCCTCGTCCTGCCCCGTCACGTGGCGTTCGAGGAAGAACGGGCCCACGCCCATCACGCCGGTCCAGTAGGCGAGGGCCTTGTCCATGTCGGGCACGGCATAGCCGACATGGAAGATCGGTCCGAACTTCATGCTCATGGTTCCCTCCTGTTATTTCGCTGCCCAGCCACCGTCCACCGGCACGGTCACGCCATTGACGAACGACGCAGCGTCGGAGCACAGCCACAGCACCGCTGCGGCTTGCTCTTGCACCGTGGCCATGCGGGGTATCGGGTGGCAGGCCTGTGTGACGGATTCGATCTGCGCCGGTGTCATGTGGGCCACCACGTCGGGTGTGGCGGTGAGGCCGGGCGAAATGGCGTTGACGCGTATGCCGTGCCGGCCATGCGTGACGGCGGCGTGGCGCGTCAGGTGGATCACGCCGGCCTTCGCTGCGGAGTACGCGGGCGAGGCCATCTCGGTCACCACCTGGCCTGCCAACGCGGCTGTATTGACGATGACGCCGCCGCCCTGGCGCAGCATGGCCTGGATCTCGAACTTCATGCACAGCCAGGTGCTCTTGAGGCAGAGCTCGAAGGTGCGGTCCCATTCGGCTTCCGAGAGATCAGTCAGGCTGGGATTCGGCGAGCCGCCGCCGACGTTGTTGTGCGCGATGTCGAGCCGGCCATAGGCCGCCAAACTGCGATCGACGAGATGCGCCACGTCGTCGCGCCGTGTGGCGTCAGCCCGCACGAAGAGCGCGTCGCCACCGGCGCGGCGGATGTCAGAGGCCAGGGTCGTGCCCAGGTCTGCATTCACGTCGCTGACGATGACCTTGGCACCGACCGCGGCAAAGGCCTTCACCACCGCTTGGCCGATGCCCGAGGCCCCGCCCGTTACGAGCGCGACCTTGCCCGAGAAGTCATGCAAGACCATGGGTGGCGTAGCCGCGTCAGAGCGCCGTGTAGGCGCCGCCATCGACCGGGATCGTCTGCCCCGTGACGAAGCGCATCGAGTCGCTGGCCAGTGCCACGATCGCGCCGCCGATGTCGTCGCGCATGTCGCCCATGCGGCGCAGCGGAATCATCGACACGATGCGCTCGCGCATCTGGGGGTTGCGCTCGAAGTAGGCCTTCGATGCGTCGGTTTCGGCGGCCGGCGCGACCGCGTTGACGGTCACGCCGTGCGGCCCCCACTCGCGTGCCAGCGCCTTGACCATGCCGCGCTGCGCGCTCTTCACCGATGCGTAGATCGGGTTCATGGTGCCGCCATGCAGCGCCTGCGCCGAGCTCAGGATCACGAAGCGGCCACGCCCGGTGTCGCGCAGGTGAGGGAAGGTGGCCTGCGCGAGGTAGAAGGCGGCATCGATCGCGATGGCGTATTGCTCGTCCCAGCGGGCGTCGTCGATGTCTTCGCATCGGGTGGGCGCCGACGACTGGCCGCTGGAGGCGTTGTGCACGACGATGTCGAGCCCGCCGTAGGTGGCGATGGCTGCGCTGACCGCTGCTTCCACATCGCGCCGCTGCGCCACGTCGGTCTGCACGCAGATGGCGCGGCCGCCTTCGGCCTCGATCAGCGCGAGCGTTTCATCGCCCGTGGCAGCGCGCCGCGCTGCGATCACGACGTTGGCGCCGGCACCGGCGAGTGCCTGCGCCAGGCCCCGGCCGATGCCGCCGCCGGCCCCGGTGACGAGCGCCGTGCGCCCCTGCAGCAGTTTGGGTTCGTTCATTTGTGCACCCTTGGCGCTTCGCGCCGTCCCCTCCGAGAGGGAGTATTCGCACTTGGGGCGGCCCGGCGTGCTCATGGCACCATCCATTCGCCGCCGTCCAGCATCACGGTGGCACCGGTCATCACGCGCCCTGCGGAGCTGCCGAGAAATTCGATCACCGGCGCGATCTCGGTCACGAGGTCGAGCGAGCGACCCAGGGCAACCATCACCGCATCGGGTTTCACCGGCAGCGGCAAGGTGCCGAATATCGGTGACAGGCTGCGCGGTGCCGCCGCGACCCAGTTCACGGTGATGCCGTGCTGGCCCCATTGGCGCGCGGTCGACTTGACGAGGCCACGCTGGCCTTCGACGGCCGTGGACAGCGCGACCATCCCGCCGGCCCCGGCAAGCGAAAGCGACGGCCCGATCACGACGACCGAGCCGCCACCTTGCGCGAACTGCGTGAACGAGGCCTGCAACGCGTAGAGCACGCTCTTCATCGCGGCACCGCAGGCGGCCTGCCACTGGGAGTCGTCGAGCGTGCCGATGTCCTGCGCTTGCAAGGCCACGAGCGGAAGGGCGCTCACCACCACCTGCGTGGGCGGGCCAACGCGCTGCGCCGCGGCGGCAAACGCGCGCTCGAGGTTGGCGCGTGAGCCAAAGCTTGCTGGAATCTGCATCACGTCTGCGCCGGCGTCCGTCATGGGCGCTTCGGCACCATCACTGAGCCAGGCCACACGGGCACCGCGCGCAGCCAGCCCGGCGGCGAGCGGCGAGCCGATGTCGAGGCCTTGCGTCAGCACATACACCACCGCTGAACTCATGCGTGCTCCCGGGTCATGCCACAGAGTGGGCCGGCCAGGCCGCTGGCCACGAAATGCGGGTTGTCCAGACCCGGCTTGCCGTAGCGCAGGTCGTCGCCGGCCAGCGTCTTGACGCTGCCACCTGCGGCTGCGAGCACTGCGTGGCCCGCGGCAGTGTCCCACTCCATGGTGCGGCCGAGACGGGGGTACAGGTCGGCTTCACCTGCAGCGACCAGACAGAACTTGAGCGACGAGCCTGCGCCGGTGCTGGCCGCAACCTTGCGGCCCAGGAGGAAGCGGTCGAGTTCGTCGCGGTCGCCGTGCGAGCGACTGGAGACCACGGTGATGCCTTCAGCAGGCAGCCCGCGGCACGCGATGCGGTGTGCGCCGGCTGCGTCGTGCACGCTGGCACCGTAGCCGAGTGCACCGGCGAACAGCCGGTCGAGCGCCGGGGCCGCCACCACGCCGAGCGTCGGGCGGCCGGACTCGATCAGCGCAATGTTGACGGTGAATTCGCCGTTGCGCTGGATGAACTCGCGGGTGCCGTCGAGCGGGTCCACGAGCCAGAAGCGATCGCAGGCAGAAGGTGCGAGCCCGGCAGCAGACTGCTCCTCGGAGATCACCGGAATGTCGGGCGTCAGCTCCGCCAGCCATTCGAGGATGACCGCCTCGGCGCGCTCGTCTGCCTCGGTGACGGGAGACTGGTCGGCCTTGCCGCGCACCGCGAAGTCGCTCGCGTACACCTGCATGGCCGCGGTGCCGGCGGCCCGCGCAATGGCGCTGATGCGGTCGAGCAATTCCAGTGGAGTCATGGCGGATGGTGTTCGGGTGTGAGGTGGCAGCGCAGCCCAAGGATCACAGTGGTCCACAGTCTCTACATAGAGTACTTAGTTATCTATTAAGCTTCATCGGCGTTAACCCTCGGCATCGCGTCGCGGAGAAAAAGCCGATTGGTGACATGCTGGCGCCGCACCCGTAACTCATGGATCGAGAAGAAGCGCGTTGGCTGGTGCAAACCCTGGTGACCTCGGCTTTGTACAACGCTAACCTAGATAACTACGTTAGACATTAAACAGAAACGGCAGCCGAGGCACCACGACGTCGGCACCTTTCGGTGCCCGGATTCCGGGGCCATCCTTCCACCCACAAGAGGAGCGAGACAATGACACGGAT
The DNA here is from genome assembly GCF_056403575.1 of Rhizobacter sp. P2_G4. Taxonomy (NCBI): domain Bacteria; kingdom Pseudomonadati; phylum Pseudomonadota; class Betaproteobacteria; order Burkholderiales; family Sphaerotilaceae; genus Rhizobacter; species Rhizobacter sp. P2_G4. The sequence goes on from NZ_JBFUFG010000009.1 coordinate 90,620, forward strand.
GCAGATTGTTGGACGGTCTTTGCAGGCACCCGCGCCTCGTGCGACGAGGCTGGCCTGGGCCGTCGCCGGGCTCTGCGCAGCGGGTGCTGCGAATGCCGTGGAGTTCGATGTCGGCAACCCGGACTTCGCACTGCGTTGGGACAACACCGTGCGCTACAACATCGCCGTGCGCGCCGAGGGCAAGGACCCGAAGATCGCCAACGCTGCGAACTCCGACGAGTCGGACAACAAGTTCGATCGCGGTGACGTGGTCAACAACCGGCTCGACCTGCTGTCCGAACTCGACCTCGTCTACAAGGGCAAGATGGGCTTTCGTGTCAGCGCGGCGGGCTGGTACGACGCCGGCTACAACGACCACAACGTGCCGACCGCAGCGGCATACGCCAACAGCAGCTACGACAACAACACCTACTCGTCGTTCACCAAGCGCTACTACAACGGACCCTCGGGCGAGTTTCTCGATGCCTTCGTGTTCGGCAACGTCGAACTCGGCGGCACCACGCTGCGCGTGAAGGCCGGCAAGCATTCGCTGTTCTGGGGCGACGTGATCTTCAACGCGAACCACAGCGTGGCCTATTCGCAGATGCCCAGCGACTCACGCAAGTCGCTGAGCAGCCCGGGTGTCGAGGCCAAGGAAACCGTGTTGCCGCTGAACCAGCTCTCGGCGCAACTGCAGATCCTGGACAACCTGGCCGTGGCCGGCGAGTACTTCCTCGACTGGAAGCCGAACCGCCTGCCCGAGGGCGGCACCTACTACGGCGCGGCCGACTTCCTGTTCTACGGCCCCGATCGATTCTTTCTCAACCCGGGTGCTGCGCCCACGCTGAACGTGCGCCGCACCGATGCCCTCGAACCTGGCAAGACGGGCAACTGGGGCCTCAACCTCAAGTGGTCGCCCGACTGGGTCGACGGCACGATCGGCGTCTACTACCGCAAGTTCGACGAGCGCCAACCGTGGTCGGCCCCGCAGGTGGTGCCGCCATCGGCGAGCGGTGCCGGCTTCTACCGCCTGGTCTACGCCAAGGGCACCGAAGTGTTCGGCGTCGGCCTCAACAAGAACATCGGTGGCTTCGCCGTGGCCAGCGAGCTGTCGATGCGCCGCAACACGGCGCTGATCAACAGCGGCATCAACGCAGCAACGCTCGAAGGCCCGCGTGGCGACACCTACCACGGCTTCATCAATGCCACCGTGCTCGGCAACCTCAGTGCGAGCGTGCCTTACACGGCGGTGTTCGAACTCGCCGGCAGCCGTTGGAACAAGGTCACCACCAACCCGAACCTGTTCAATGGCGAGGGCTTTGCGGGTTGCTCTGCGGCAGGCACCGGCTTCTCTTGCGCGACGAAGAACTACCTCGGCGTGTCGGCGCTGTTCAACCCGAAGATCCTGCAGGTCTTCCCGAGTGCAGACCTGTCCATCCCGATCTTCGTGCAGGGCGGCATCAAGGGCAATGCGGCGACGCTCAGCGGCGGCAACAAGAACGCCGGCAACTACAGCGTCGGCCTGACGCTGGACTATCAGTCGCAGTACGTCATCGGGCTGACCTACAGCGACTTCTTCGGGAAGTACAAGGACAACGGCAGCGTCGTGACGGTCGGCAACGGCCCGCTGTACGAAGACCGCGGGCTGCTGGCTCTCAGCTTCCGCACCAGCTTCTGATCCGCACGGAGACACAACGACCATGAACACGACAACACGCAAGACCCTGGCCGCGCTGGCCCTGCTGAGCACGGCCCTGGCGGCACACGCCGCTGTCAGCGACGCCGAAGCCAAGTCGCTGGGCGCGACGCTCACGGCAGTGGGCGCCGAAAAAGCCGGCAACAAGGACGGCACGATCCCCGAGTACACCGGAGGCCTGACCACGCCGCCGGCGAGCTACAAGCCCGGCAGCGGCATCCGCCCCGACCCGTATGCCGATGAGAAGCCCCTGTTCTCGATCGATGCCAAGAACATGGACAAGTACGCCGACAAGCTCACCGATGGCGTCAAGGCGATGATGGCCAAGTACCCCGGCTACCGCGTCGACGTCTACCCCACGCACCGTTCGGCGGCCTTTCCGGCCTATCTGCTCGACAACACGGTGAAGAACGCGACGCGCTGCAAGACGGTCGCGGACGGGCTGGGGCTGGACGGCGCTTGCCGCGGCGGTGTGCCGTTCCCGATCCCGAAGTCAGGCATCGAAGCGATGTGGAACGTGCAGACGCACTTCAACGGCACGACGACCGATTTCCGCGCCAAGACGAGTTACGTCGACGCCAGCGGTCGCGCGGTGTTGTCGGCCGACTTCATCGGTGCGCTGGAAATGCCGTACTACTACCCGGACAAGAGCGACTCCGACGTGGTGATGTGGCAACGGGGTGACCAGCTGCTGGCCCGCAGCGCCGGCAATGCAGCGATGTTTGCCGACTACCTGGACCCAGTGGCCACCGGCCGCCGTGCGTGGTCGTATTCGCCTGGCCAGCGCCGCGTGCGCGTGTCGCCCGACTTCGCCTACGACACACCGACCGACTCGTCGGGCGGTGTGCAGGTGTTCGACGAGTCGTCGTTCTATAGCGGCAAGATGGACCGTTTCGACTTCAAGCTGGTGGGCAAGAAAGAGGTCTACATGCCCTACAACACCTACAAGCTCGCCTACCAGAGCAAGCTCGTGGACATCTTGAAGCCGAACTTCATCAACCCGGATCTGAATCGCTTCGAGCTGCACCGCGTCTGGGTCGTCGAAGCCACGCTGAAGCCGGGCAAGCGCCACATCTACAGCAAGCGCACGTTCTACGTGGACGAAGATCAGGGCGGCTCGATGGCCGAAACCTACGACGCCGCCGGCAAGCTCTGGCGCGTGATCATGAACTACACCACGCCGTCGTACGAGGTGCCGGCGCCGGTGGCGATCATGGTGTCGCACTACGACCTGGTCAACGGCATCTATGTGCTGATCTCGCACACCGGCGAGTACTACGGCGTCAAGCATCCGGCGCCGCGGCCGTCCAAGTTCTGGACGCCGGACTCGCTGGCCGGCACCGGCATTCGCTGACGGCGCACGCGGCGGCCACACGATGAACGCGGGACGCATCGGCAGGCGGGCAAGGGCGCTTCGGCTGGCATGGGCTGGGGCGCTCGCCGCGGTGCTTGCCGGCATGCTGCCGGCCACCGCTGCGCCGATCGATCCATTGGAATTGCCTGCGTCCGCCAGCCCGCTCGCAGCGCATGGTCCGCTGTTCGCCATTGCACGCGCCGGGACGCGACTGATTGCGGTGGGCCAGCGCGGCCACATCCTGACCTCTGACGACAACGGCGCGCATTGGCTGCAGGCCGAGGTGCCAGTCAGCACCGACCTGGTGGCGGTGCACTTTGCGAGCGCACAGCAGGGCTGGGCGGTGGGCCACGACGGCGTGATCCTGCACAGTGCCGATGGTGGACGCCGCTGGGTGCGTCAGCTCGACGGCCGAAAGGTGGCGGCACTGCTGATTGACGCCTACGCCAGCAGAACGGGCAGCACCGAGGCCGACGCCGCGCTCGTTGAAGCCAGGCGCATGTCGGCCGACGGCCCGGACCTGCCCTTCCTCGATGTCTGGTTCACCGACGAACGCAACGGCTTTGCCGTCGGCGCCTTCAATCTGATCTTTGTCACCAACGACGGCGGCGAGCACTGGCGGGCGGCCTCCGATCTGGCCGACAACCCGAAGGGCTACCACCTCTACGGCATCCGCGCGGTGGGTGACGAGGTCTACATGGTCGGCGAACTCGGTCTCGTGCTGCGCTTGAACCGCACGAGCCAGCGGTTCAGCGCGCTGCCCACCCCGTACCAGGGCACGTTCTTCGGCCTGCTGGCCACGCCCGACCTGCTGCTGGCCTACGGACTGCGCGGCAACGCATGGCGCTCGCGCGACGGAGGCAAGAGCTGGCAGCAGGTCGACACTGGTGTGCTGACCGGCCTGACCGGCGCCGCACTGCTCGGCGATGGCCGCATCGCACTCGTGAGCCAGGGCGGGCAGGTGCTCTTGAGCCGCGACAAAGCCGCCAGCTTCCAGCTGGTGACGGGCATCAAGCCACAGCCCATCTTCGGTATCAGCCCGGCGGGCGGCCGAGCGCTGGCGCTCGTCGGCGCACGCGGAGTCCGGATCGAGGTCCTCGAATGAACCGCCGAGAAACACCCGAGATCATGCCCAGCGCGATCGAGCGCCTCGACTTCGACCCCCGCTCCGGTAACCGGCTCGAACGGCTGGTGTTCAACCACCGCCTGTGGGTGGTGCTGATCTGCGCCGTCGCCTCGCTGTGGCTGGGCTTCGAGGCGACCAAGCTGCAGGTCAATGCGAGCTTCGAGAAGATGATTCCGCAGTCGCACCCGTACATCCGCAACTACCTCGACAACCGCAAGGACCTGGCCGGCATCAGCAACGCGGTGCGGGTGGTGGTGGAGAACACGAAGGGCGACATCTACGACCCGGCCTACATCGCCACGCTTGCGAAGATCAACGACGCACTCTTCCTGTTGCCGGGCACCGAGCGGGCATGGATGAAATCGCTTTGGACGCCGGTGGTGCGCTGGACCGAGGTCACCGAGGAAGGGCTGCAGGGCGGCCCGGTGATGCCCGAGAACCAGAGCGGGACGTCGGCGGCACTCTCCCAGTTGCGCCTGAACGTCGGCCGTGCCGGCATCGTCGGCAGCCTGGTCGGCAACGACCAGCGCTCGAGCATAATCATCGTGCCGCTGATGGACCGGACGGAGGACGGCAAGGCGCTCGACTACCGCGCCTATGCGCAGGCGCTCGACGGGATACGCCAGCGCTTCGAATCGCCGACGATCCGTATTCACATCGTCGGCTTCGCCAAGCTCGCGGGTGACCTGATCAGCGGCCTGGCCGAGGTGATGCTGTTCTTCGTCGTCGCCGCCGCGATCGCTGCCGTCATCATCGGGCTGCACACGCGCTGCTGGCGCAGCACGCTGCTGCTGATCGCGAGTTCGCTGCTCGGGGTGGTCTGGCTGCTCGGCGTGATGCAGCTGCTGGGCTTCGTGCTCGACCCGTATTCGATCCTCGTGCCGTTCCTGATCTTCTCGATCGGCTTGAGCCACGGCGCGCAGAAGATGAACGGCATCATGCAGGACATCGGCCGCGGCGCCGACAAGTACGTCGCGGCGCGCTACACCTTCCGACGCCTCTTCCTCGCCGGCCTGACCGCGCTGCTGACCAACGTGGTCGGTTTCGCGGTGCTGATGGTGATCGACATTCCGGTGATCCGCGAACTCGCGCTCACCACCAGCATCGGCGTGTGCATCCTGATCTTCACCAAGCTGCTGCTGGTGCCGGTGCTGCTTTCGTATATCGGCGTCAGCCCGGCGGCCGCGCGTCGCAGTCTGCGCGAAGGTGACGAAGAGGCCCACGGTGTCGGCATGGGCAGGGTCTGGGACGGGCTTGTCCAGTTCACCGAACGCAAGGCGGCGCGCGGGGCGGTGATCTGCGCCGCGCTGCTGGCGGTGGGCGCCTTTGCGATCAGCCTCAAGCTGCAGGTCGGCGACCTCGACGCCGGTGCGCCGGAGCTGCGGCCCGACTCACGCTACAACCGTGACAGTGCCTATGTCACCGCGAACTACGGCCTGTCGAGTGACCTGTTCGCGATCATCGTGAAGACACCGCCCGGCGGCTGCGACAAGGCCGCCGTGCTGCTTGAAAGCGATCGCCTCGGTTGGGCCTTGCGTCAGGACCCGAGCGTGCAGGACGTGATCTCGCTGCCCGAGGTGGTGCGCCGCTACACCGCCGGTGGCTTCGAGGGCTCACCGAAGTGGATGACGCTGCCGCGCAACCAGACGCTGGTGAACCAGGGCGTGCGGCCGGCGCTGCTGAACAACCCGGAGCTCAGCAACCAGGGCTGTGCCATCACGCCGGTGATTGCCTACCTCGCCGACCACAAGGCCGAGACCTTGAACCGGGTGCTGGGCATCGCCGAGCGCTTCGCCGCGCAGCACGACACCACCGGCTTGCAGTTTCTTCCGGCCGCGGGCTCGGCAGGCATCGAGGCGGTGACCAACATCGTCGTGCGGCAAGCCAACCGGACGATGCTGATCGTGCTCTACGGCGCCGTCACGCTGCTGTGCTTCATCACCTTCCGCAGCTGGCGGGCGGTGCTGGTGGCGCTGGTGCCGCTGGTGATCACCTCGCTCATGTGCGAGGCGCTGATGGTGCTGCTGGGCATCGGCGTGAAGGTGGCCACGCTGCCGGTGATCGCGCTCGGTGTCGGCGTGGGGGTCGACTACGCGCTCTATCTGCTGAGCGTGCAGCTCGCGCAGCAGCGCGCCGGCGTGCCGCTGCGGCTGGCCTACAAGCGCGCCGTGCTGTTCACCGGCAAGGTGGTCGCGATGGTCGGGCTCACGCTGGCCGCCGGCGTCATCACCTGGGCCTGGTCGCCGATCAAGTTCCAGGCCGACATGGGCTTGCTGCTGACCTTCATGTTCCTATGGAACATGGTCGGCGCGCTGGTGTTGATCCCGGCGCTCTCGCACTTTCTGCTGCCCTCGCGCGCGCCGACGATCGTCGGTTTCGAAGACGCCGGCATGCCCGTGGCGACTGCCACCAACCACCCGGCCGCGGCGCAGCGCGCGGCCGCTTGAAAGGAGCCACCATGCTCAAGGGAGTTCCCGTTCCGCCGCGCAGCAGCCTGACCGAGCGCGCCGCGCAGTTCGCCTATCCGGCACAGCCGACGGCAGGGCAGGGCGGCAGCGGCAGTGATGCATCGGCCGAGGCGTGGCCGTTGTCGCCCGGCAGCTTGATGGACAAGGCCACGGAGCAGACCGGTCTGAGCGACTTTGGTGACGAGCCTTTCCACGAGCCCTTGCGGGTGCTGTGCGAATCGCTCGAACAGGAGATGCTGCTGAGCCAAGCCGGCCGGCAGAGCGCGCACAGGCGCTTGCTCGGCATCCTCGTCACGCGCTTGCGCTTGCAGGCGCTGTGGAAACGCCGGCCCGAGATCCTCGAACTCGAGGTCCCGTCGCCCTGGTTCATCGTCGGCCTGCCGCGCAGCGGAACGACCTTCCTGCACCGCCTGCTCGCGCAAGACCCGGCGCTGCGCAGCGCGCCGTTCTGGGAGATATTGAACCCGCTGCCGCTCGGGAACAACGACACCGAGATCGTCCCTGCCGCCGAGGTGCCGCCGCCGCAACCCGACCCTCGCATCGCGCTGGCCGAACAGGCGCTGAGTTCGCTGCACCGCGTGGCCCCGGAACTGGTGCGCATGCATGAGATGCAGGCCGAGGCGCCCGACGAGGAGCTCGGCCTGCTGGCGTTGGGTTTCTGTTCCATGGGCTTCGAGTTCTCGTTCACCGTGCCCTCGTATGTGCGCTACTACGCGAGCCAGGACCACGAGGCAGGGTACCGCTACTTCCGCCGTGTGCTGCAGACCCTGCAATGGCTGCGGGGCGGCAGCCGCTGGGTGCTGAAGGCGCCCAGCCACATGGAGCAGCTGAAGCCGCTGCTCGCGGTGTTCCCGGATGCAACGGTCATCCAGACCCATCGCGATGCCGTCACCGCCACCGTGTCGCTGGCCAGCCTGACTTGCTATGGCGTGCGGGCGTACTTCGACCACCCGAACCCGCTCGTGATGGGGCGGAGCCTGTCGGGCGCCGTCGAGCGGCTGCTGCGCGGCATCGACCGCGACCGTGCGGTGGGCGACCCGCGCTTCGTCGACGTGCAATTCGCCGCGTTGATGGCCGACCCGATCACGATGGTGCGCAGCATCTACAGTGCCGCCGGACGAAAACTCACCGCCGCGGCCGAACAGGCCATGCGCGGCTGGATGGCCAGCAACCCGCGCGCCAAGCACGGCGCGCACGAGTACTCGGCCGAAGACTTCGGCATCGACGAAGGCGAGCGCCGCAAGGCGCTGCGCTTCTATCACGAGCGATTCAACGTGCCGACGGATGCGCACGCGTGAGCGCCGATCTCACACTGTCGGAAGCCTCTGCGATCGCCGAGGAGGCCTACATCTATGCGTATCCCATGCTGATGGGCTACGGCTACTTCTACCCCCAGGCCATCGACCCGCAAAGCAAGATGCACCAGGGCATGAACCGGCTGCATCACTTCCGGCAGCTCGGTGGCCCGTCGTTCCTGAACATCATTCCCTGGATCAACAACGACACACCGTACTCGGCAGGCTGGCTCGACCTGCGAGCCGAGCCCTTCGTGCTGAGCCTGCCGAGCTTCCCGGCGCATCGCTTCCAGGACGTCCAACTGATCGACCTGTTCACGCACAACTTCGCGTTCTTCGGCACGCGCGTGAACGGCAACGAGGCCACGCGCATCCTGATCGCCGGACCGGACTGGGAAGGAGAGCTGCCAGCCGGAGTCGACCACCTGGCGCATGCCGAGACCCGGCTGGTCAAGATCGTGACCCGCATCCTGCTCGAGCACGCCGACGACGGCGCTGCCATCCATGCGCTCGAAGACCAGTACCGGCTCGAACCGCTGAGCCGCTTCACCGGCGCGGGTGCGCCACCGGCCGCGGCGGCGATCGAGTTCCCGCCACCGTCGGCACCGAAGCTCGAAGCGCGCTCGGCCGACTTCATTCGCTACTTCAATTTTCTGCTGCCGCTGTGCAACGTGCCGGCCAGCGAACGCGCGATGTTCGAGCGCTTCGCCAGGATCGGCATCGCCGCCGGAACGCCCTTCGATGCGGATCGCCTGACGCCACCACTGCGCGAGGCGATCGATGCCGGCGTCGTGGCGGCGTACCGCCGCATCGAGGCCAAGGCCGCACGGCTCGACGACCGTGCGAATGGCTGGGAAATGCCGCTCGACCTGCGCGGAAACCGCGCTCGCATGGCCGGCGACGCTGCGGCTCTGCTTCGGAGAGCAGCCGCCGCGCTCTACGCCATCTGGGGCGTGGACGCCGAAGAAGGCCTCTACATGGTGGCGGACGTGGACGCACATGGCGTGGCACTCGACGGCTCACAACACCGCTACGAGATCCGCTTCGACGGCCCGCCCCCTGTCCATGCGTTCTGGTCGTTCACCGTCTACGACGCGAAGACCCGGCTGCTGGTCGAACACTCCAGCGGCCGCTACGCCGTGCGCGACCGCGATGCCGGCCAGCAGCGGGGCGACGATGGTTCGCTGACCTTGATCCTTCAACACCAATCGCCAGGGCGAGAGCGCGAGCCGAATTGGCTGCCCGTGCCTCTGCGGCCGTTCCAGGTCGTGGCGCGGCTCTACTGGCCCAAGCAGGAACTGCTCGACAAGACCTATCTGCCGCCGGGCATCCGCGTCGTCGGGTAGCGAGTCACGCTAAACCGGATACGTCGACGCAGCCAGATGATCCAGCGCTGATGTGCATGGCTTCATAGGAGCCGTTCAGCGCGCGTTCGACCCTGAGCCGCCATTCGATCCTCGAATCTCGCCGCCACGTAGTGGACATTCCCGGTCGCGGAGTTATGCCTTGGCCCTGTAGGGGCCGGGGCAGTACGGAACTACCCCTGCGTGGGCCGCCGCCAGTGCTTGGGTGTCACGCCCAATCGTCTTCGCATCGTCGTGCAAAGATGACTCTGGCTTGAAAACCCTGTGCTCGCGGCAATGTCTGTGAGCCGTTGATCGGTGTCCGCCAACAACTTGCGCGCGGCGGCGAGCCGCTGATCCATGATGAAACGGTGTGGCGTGATTCCGAGACTGTTCTTGAACAGCCGAAGGAAATGGAACCGACTGACACCGGCCGCCGTCGCCAGGTCGTCCAGGCCAACGTCTTCAGCCAACCGCTGCTGTATGACATCGAGAACGCGGGACTTCTGCGACGCCGTCAGCAGGCCGCGCTCACGCATGGATGCGCGCCCAGACACTCCCTTTTCGCTGAACAGGTGCGCGGCCAGGCCCAGGCTCAACGAGCTCGCGTAGAGCGAACCGTGCGGACTGCCGAGGCGCACTTCGTCGGCGATGAGCCGCATCAGCGCCGCGAGCTGACCGTCGCGCATCGTGAGATCCTGCCGCAACACACGCCGCTGCGGCGCCACCATCGCATCGAGATCACCGGCACGGGTGAGATCCGCAAAGTCCAGCTCGATCATCAAGCGCTGTGAACCCGGTTCGCAGTCCCAGCGAGTCCAGCGTATGTCCAGGTGGGGCGCGAAGAGACCGACCGAATCAGAACCAGGACTGAAGTCGCAATCGTCGTCATGGCTGACGATGCGCGCGCGAGTGCGTCCCCGCAAGATCATGGCCAGGGCCGCGTGCTCGCCGCGCTGACCTGTCACTTCCTTGGAGGTCGCTTCAAAGATGCCCAGCCGAAAGCCGGCCCAGGCTGCGGTTTGCGACTCGTGCAGCAACGAGGGCTCGGGCTGTCCGGTGGTGCCGCGCAGCCACGACATGTGCCGCGGCTCGAGCGACGAAGGTTGAACTGCAGGGGGTGCCATGGTCGCATCGATATTAGCGCGGCTGATGCGTCAACCTCCCGGTTCGCGAGGGACTTCCCTCCGCAATCCCGTGCAAATCGAGCAATTCGTTGAAATACCCGATGTCGTGGATCGCGTAGTTTGCCGACTGGAATCTGCAGTGGCCCGGAGGCGTCGGTTGTCGTCAGAGAACAAGCTCGATCTGAATCTACTCTCCGTGGTGGTGACCCTGCTGGACAGTGGCAGCGTGACACAGGCTGCGGTCAAGCTCGGGGTCAGCCAGCCGACCGTGAGCGCGGCGCTCGGCAAGTTGCGCGTTCACTTCGAAGATCCCCTGTTCGTTCGATCGGCGGACGGGATGTCTCCAACACCGCGCGGCGCGGAAGTCGCCAGCGCAGCCCGAGAGCTCCTTCGTCAGGTCGACGAGAAGCTGCGGCCGGAAGTGAGATTCGAACCGTCGCGCAGGCATCGGCCGTTCACCTTCGCCATGTCCGACGTCGGGGAGATCGTGTTCCTGCCGCGCATCGTCAAGGCCATTGCGGTCGCGTCGCCCGACACGCCCGTGCGCTCGGTCAGCATGCGCCCAGCGCATCTCGCGCAGGCACTTGAAGACGGCGACGTCGACTTGGCCGTGGGGTACTTCCCCGACTTGAAGAAGGGCGACTTCTTCCAGCAGCGGCTCTTCATGCACCACTTCGTTTGTCTGCTGCGAGCGGACCATCCGATTCAGGGATCCGCGCTGACGATGGGTGACTTCCTGAAGCTTCAGCACGTCGTCGTTCAATCCGAAGGGCGCAGCCAGGAGATCTTCGAGAGCCACCTGGAGGCTCAGGGGCTGGAGCGCCGCGTTGCCGTCTACACGCCGCACTTCCTGAGCGTTCGCCGCCTCATCGCGCAGTCCGACATGGTGGCCACGGTTCCGCACGCGCTGGGCATCGAATACGGCAGGGCCGCCTTCGGGCTCAAGTCGATGGAGCCGCCGTTTGCGTCGCCGCGCATCGAACTGCGCCAGCACTGGCACCGCAAAGTCCACAAGGACGCACGCAACATCTGGATCCGCAAAGTTGTCAGCGATCTCTTCAACGAGTCGACGGATGAGTGGTGACCTTCTCTGGCGTGATCAGGTTTTCCCTTAGCGCCGGATACTCCGCGCGCACCGTCTTGCGAGGGGAGCGCAAGGTGTATTTGCTTTCCTGATGATTGCCATCGGCCGGATCGACTTGTTGGACCTGCGCCCACTCGCGAGACTTCGCACCATGCAAAGTGAAGCGGAGTTTTCTCTTGGTGCGTAGACGAACAAAAGTGGCGATCGTTGGGGCCGGACCGGCCGGATTGCTTTTGGGCGCGCTGCTCGCGCGCCATGACATCGACGCAGTCATCGTCGAGCAAAGAAGCGCGGAATATGTCCAGGGCCGTATCCGGGCCGGTGTCCTCGAGCAGACCACCGTCGACCTGCTTCGCGAAGCCGGCGTTGCTGACCGTTGCCTCAAGGATGGTCTGACGCATGACGGCATCGAACTGTCGTTCGACGGCGGACTGCATCGCATCGATTTCCAGGCGCTCACTGGAAAGCATGTCACCGTCTATGGCCAGACGGAGGTGACCCATGACCTCATGCAGTCGCGCGCTGCCGGGAACCTGATCACCGACTACGAAGCTGCAGACGTCGAGATCAAGGACTTCGACGGCGAGCACCCTGTGGTGCGGTACGTGAAGAACGGGGTCGTCCACGAGCTCGCCTGCGACTTCATTGCCGGCTGCGACGGCTACCACGGCGTCTGCCGCGCAAGCGTGCCGCCCGAAGCGATCGCTACGCACGAAAAGGTCTACCCGTTCGGCTGGCTGGGCGTGCTGGCGGACGTGCCGCCGGTCGGGCCGGAGCTGATCTACGCCAACCACGAACGTGGGTTTGCCCTGTGCAGCCAACGCAGCAGGACGCGAAGCCGCTACTACGTCCAATGCTCGCTCGATGACCACATCGATCAGTGGAGCGACGATGCCTTCTGGGACGAGCTTCGGCGCCGCCTCCCTGCTGAGATCGCGGCGACCATCACGACCGGGCCATCGATCGAAAAGAGCATCGCGCCCTTGCGCAGTTTCGTGGCGGAGCCGATGCGGTTCGGCCGGCTCTTCCTTGCCGGCGATGCGGCACACATCGTGCCGCCCACCGGCGCCAAGGGATTGAACCTCGCCGCGACCGATGTCGGCTACCTGGCGCGAGGCCTCGCGGAGTACTACCTCGAAGGCGACAGTGCGGGTCTGAATCAGTACTCGGCGCGCTGCCTGTCGCGGGTGTGGAAGGCGGTGCGCTTCTCGTGGTGGTTCACCTCACTGATGCACCGTTTCCCCGAGGCAGGCACGTTCGGATATCGACTGCAACACGCCGAGTTGGCGTACCTGGTCGGATCCCGCGCGGCCTCCACTGCGCTGGCCGAGAACTACGTCGGCCTGCCGCTCTGATCCCGAACAAATCGCTAGCCAACAGAAGGAGACAACGCCGTGATATCCATAACCCTGCAGAACAAGTTCAAAGTTGCTGCCGCACTGACGCTCGTGTTGAGTGCCGCAGCTTGTGGCGGAGGAAGCGATGCGCCGGCTTTGCCGCCGGCCCCCGCCCCAGCGCCCACGCCAACCCCTACGCCGGTCAGCATCAGCGAGATCAAGGCCTGCTCCATGACGGGTGTGGGCGCAGCAGTGCTCAGTACCGATGCGCCGACGACCATCCTCGACGCGGTGCCGGGAACGATCGGTTCAGTGTCGTACTGTCTGGTCAAGGTGGTCGTCGCGCAGGCCGTCAACATCTGGGTCACGCTGCCGATGGGCGGGGCGTGGAACGGCGATCTGCGTTCCCAAGGCGGAGGCGTGTTCGCCGGCTCCGTGGCCGCTGAAACCGCTGCCGCTGCAGCAGGCTACATCGGCGTGCAGACCGACACCGGCCACTCGGGCTTTTTCCTCAGCGGCGCATTTGGAATGCTGTCGCCGGGCGTTGCCAACGTGGCGCTTCAGGAGGACTTCGCGTTTCGCTCCGAGCACCTGATGGCGGTGGTCGGCAAGCAGCTGGCGCGCGTCTTCTACGGGCAAGAACCGAACACGTCGTTCTGGTATGGCTGCTCGACTGGCGGCCGCCAGGGGATGATGATGGCGCAGCGCTATCCCGAGGACTACGACGGGATCCTGGCCGGCGCCCCGGCCATCCATTGGGATCGCTTCCAGGCGCAGCAGATCTGGCCCCAGGTCGTGATGCGACAAGACCTCGGCTACGTGCTGTCGGCTGCCAAGCAAACGCTCGCGACCAATGCCGCGATCGCGTCATGCGACATGGCAGACGGTGTCACCGACGGGCTGCTGAACGATCCGCGCCAGTGCACCTACAACCCGGTCGGCGACACAGCGATCACGAAGGACACCTGCACCCAGGCCGACGACACCTGCCTGACCAGAGCCGAGGCGGGCGTGATGCAGAAGATCTGGGGCGGCGCGCGCAACGCATCCGGCGTGCAACTGTGGCCCGGCACCGAACGCGGCGCGACGACGATCCCGATGGCGGGCGCGGTTCCGTTCGCTGCGGCGACCGAGCAGGCCAAGTACTTCGTCTACCTCGATCCCAACTGGGACTGGACGACCCTGACCTACGCGAACTATGGGGCGTTCTTCGACAAGACCGTTGCCATGGTCGGCCCGGTCCTCGGCACTGACGACCCGGATCTCGCCGCCTTCAAGGCGCATGGCGGGAAGTTGATCAACTATCACGGATGGGCCGACCCGCTGATCATGCCGGAGGGCACGACGCAGTACTACGAGGCGATGAACTCGAAGCTGGGCGGTGCAGCCGCGGTCAATACCTTCGCGCGGCTCTTCATGGTGCCCGGCATGGGCCACTGCAGCGGTGGCGACGGGCCTAACGCGTTCGGCCAGGACGGAGTTCCGAAAGCCGATGCCGACCACGACGCCTTCAAGGCGCTCGTCAAGTGGGTCAAGGAGGGTGCCGCGCCGGACCAGATCGTCGCGACCAAGTACACGGGCGACGATCCGACCCAGGCTGTGCTTCGCACCCGGCCCCTGTGCGTCTACCCGAAGGTGGCGAAGTACAAAGGCAACGGCAATACGGACGACGCCGCCAGCTTCAGTTGCGAAGCGCCCTGATTGCAGGGTCGAAGCGGCACAAGCGCGCTGGCAGCACCAGCGCGCTGCATTTGATTCATTCGATATGGAGAAGTAGTTTGAGCAGCACAAGACGACTCGTCGGGCAGGCCATCCTGGCCGCTCTCGCGATGACAAGCGGCGCAATGGTTCTTGCCGCAGACACGGGGCCGATCAAGATCGGCCTCATCCTGCCGATGACCGGCCAGTCGGCTTCGACAGGCCGGCAGATCGATGCGGCCGTGAAGCTCTGGATGGCGCAGAACGGCAACAAGGTTGCAGGCCGCACCGTCGAGGTCATCCTGAAGGACGACGGCGCCGTGCCCGATGCGACCAAGCGCATCGCGCAAGAGCTGATCGTCAACGACAAGGTCGCGGTGATCGCCGGCTTCGGCATCACGCCGACTGCGCTCGCCACCGCGCCGCTGGCGACGCAGAGCAAGACGCCACTGGTCGTGATGGCCGCCGCTACGAGCAGCATCACCGAGGCCTCGCCGTATATCGTGCGCACCAGCTTTACCTTGCCGCAGGTGACGGTCGCGCTCGCCGACTGGGCCGCGAAGAACAAGATCAAGAAGGCTGTCACGCTGGTGGCCGACTACGGCCCCGGCTTCGACGCCGAGAAGTTCTTCGACAGCCAGTTCCGCCTCGACGGCGGGCAGATCCTCGACAAGCTGCGCACGCCGCTGAAGGCGCCCGATTTCGCGCCAGTACTGCAACGCGTCATCGACACCAAGCCCGACGCGCTGTTCGTGTTCCTGCCTTCGGGGCAGGGCGCATCCTTCATGAAGCAGTTCACCGAGCGTGGCCTCGACAAGAGCGGCGTCAAGCTCATCGCCACCGGCGACGTCACCGACGACGACCAGTTGAACGACATGGGTGACGTGGCGCTCGGGGTTGTCACCTCGCACCACTACTCGGCCGCGCACCCGTCCGCGACGAACAAGAAGTTCGCCGAGGCCTTCCAGGCCGCGAACAAGGGCATGCGCCCGAATTTCATGGCCGTCGGCGGATACGACGGCATGCGCGTCATCTACAAGGCGCTCGAAGCCACCAAGGGCGAAGGCGGCGAGAAGCTGCTCAACGCGATGAAGGGCCAGGTGTTCGAGAGCCCGCGAGGTCCGGTGCTGATCGACGGCCAGACGCGCGACATCGTGCAGGATGTCTACATCCGCAAGGTCGAGCGCGTGCCGGCGATGAACAACGGCTTGTACAACGTCGAGTTCGACGTGATCAGGGCCGTGAAGGATCCGGGCAAGTCGAAGTGATGACGACGAGAAGAGGCTGCCTCTCGGCAGAGAGGTAGCTCGCACATGCTCACCCTGCTTTTTGATGGCATTGCCTACGGCATGCTGCTGTACGTGCTCGCGGTCGGCCTTGCGGTGACGCTGGGCCTGATGAACTTCATCAACCTCGCGCACGGCGCGTTCGCGATGGCCGGTGGCTACATCACCGTGCTCGCGATGAACCGACTCGGCGTGCCATTCCTGGCCTGCCTGCCGCTTGCTTTTGTCGGCGCGGCACTGATCGGCGCCGTGCTGGAGCCGCTCTTGTACCGAAGGCTGTATCGCAAGCCGCACCTCGACCAGGTGCTGTTCTCGATCGGTCTCGTGTTTATGTCGGTGACCAGCGCTGACTACCTTGTTGGCTCGATGCAGCAGAACATCACGCTGCCCGTCTGGCTGCAGGGTCGCTTCGACATCGAATGGGTCGGCATTGGCAAATATCGCTTGTTCATCATCGTCGTGTGTGCGCTGCTTGCGATCGGGTTGCAATGCGTGCTGTCGCGCACCCGGTTCGGAAGCCAATTGCGGGCGTCTGTGGACGACCCACGCGTCGCAAGCGGGCTCGGCTTGAACGTCGGCCGGATCTTCATCGCGACCTTTGCCGTCGGCTCTGGGCTGGCCGGGCTCGGCGGTGCGCTGGGTACCGAGCTGGTCGGACTGGACCCGACGTTTCCGCTGAAGTTCATGATCCACTTCTTGGTGGTCTGTGCTGTGGGTGGTACGACCACCCTGACCGGCCCGCTGCTGGCCGCGCTGCTGCTGGGCATCGCCGACGTGTTCGGCAAGTACTACGCACCCAAGCTCGGCGGGTTCATCGTCTACACATTGATGATCCTGATCTTGCTGGTGAGGCCGCAGGGGCTGTTCGTGCGAGCGGGGGGCGGCAAATGATGACCGCTGCCGATCGACTGAAACACGCCGCGCGCTGGCGCTGGTGGGAGTTCGCGCTGCTTGGCGCACTGCTGCTGTCGTGGCTGCTGCTGCCCGGCCATGCGCTGCTGCTCAACGAGATCGCGATCCTCGCGCTGTTTGCGCTCTCGCTCGACCTGATCCTTGGCTACTCGGGCATCGTCTCGCTCGGCCACGCGGCGTTCTTCGGCTTCGGCGCGTACGCGGCGGCGCTGTTCGCCAAGCTCGTGATGCCCGACCCCTGGGTCGGCATGATGGTCGCGATCACGCTGGCGGCGCTGCTCGGCGCAGTGACCAGCGTGCTGATCCTGCGCGGCACCGATCTGACGCGACTGATGGTCACGCTCGGGGTCGCCTCCATCCTCTACGAGCTCGCTAACAAGCTCGACTGGTTGACCGGCGGGGCCGACGGGTTGCAAGGCGTCGTGATGGGCCCGCTGCTGACGCCGTTCGGCCGCTTCGACTTCGACATCGCCGGTCGTGTCGGGTATGCCTACACGCTCTTCGTGCTGATCGTCTGCCTGCTCGTTGGGCGCCGCCTGGTGCACTCGCCGTTCGGATACTCACTGCAGGCCCTGCGAGACAACCGGCTGCGCGCAGCGAGCATCGGGCTGTCGGTCAACGCGCGGCTGATCACGGTGTACACGGTCGCCGGGGGGATCGCCGGCGCGGCCGGCGCACTTCTCGCCCAGACCAGCGGCTTCGCGTCGCTCGACGTGTTCGACTTTCACCGCAGCGCCGAGGTGTTGCTGGTGCTCGTCATCGGGGGCACGGGTTACCTGTACGGCGGCATCATCGGCGCGATCGTGTTCAAGCTGCTGCACGACCTGGTCTCGGCCTGGACGCCGCAGTACTGGAACTTCTGGCTCGGCGTGTTCCTTGTTGTCCTCGTGCTCGTCGGCCGCGAGCGGCTGATCCGGCCACGAACCTGGAGAAACTGATGCCCCCCACTCGTCGAGTACAACGATCGACCCCCCGTGGGGGTTGCGCCCGGCTTGGGGCGGCCCGGCGCTCGGGCGCGAAGCGATGAGCGATACCGTCCTCGAAACCCGCGGCCTGCTGAAGCGCTTCGGCGGCATCACGCCGACCAACGACGTCTCGATCCAGGTGGAGAAGGGCGCCCGGCGCGCGCTGATCGGCCCGAACGGCGCCGGCAAGACCACGCTGATCAACCTGCTGACTGGCGTGATCGAGCCGACGGCCGGCTCGATCTGGTTGGACGGGGCTGACATCACCCAGCTCACCCCGCACCAGCGCGTGCGCCGCGGCGTTGTGCGCACCTTCCAGATCAACCAGCTGTTCGGTGAGCTGACGCCGCTGCAGTCGCTCGCGCTCAGCGTCTCGGCGCAGCTCGGCATCTCGGCGCAATGGTGGAAGCGGCTCGGCACCGACACACGTGTGGCGCCGCGCTGCGACACCCTGCTGAAGCAGTTTCACCTCGATGACGTGGCCGATCAGCAGGTCAAGCACCTCGCCTACGGCAAGCGCCGGCTGCTCGAGATCGCGACCGCGCTCGCCTGCGAGCCGCGCGTACTGCTGCTCGACGAACCGGTCGCCGGCGTGCCCGAAGGCGAGCGCCAGGAGATCTTCGACATCATCAACGCACTGCCGCCCGAAGTGTCGGTATTGCTGATCGAACACGATATGGACCTGGTCTTCAACTTCGCGAAGAGCGTGACTGTGTTGGTCAACGGCGCAGTGTTCGCCGAGGGCGACGTGCAGACAATCTCGAACGACCCTCGCGTGAAGGCGGTGTACCTGGGCGAGTCGGCGGAAGGGCACGCGCATGGCTGAGCTCTTGAAGCTCGACGGGCTCAAGTCCGGCTATGGCGAAGCGGTCATCGTGCAGGGCATCAGCCTCATGCTCGAGCAGGGCCAGTCACTTGCGCTGCTCGGGCGCAATGGCACCGGCAAGACGACGCTCCTGAACACGCTGGTCGGCGTGACGCGTCGGCACGCCGGGCGCATCACGCTTGCCGGGGCGGACATCACGACGCTTGCGCCGCACGAGCGTGCCGCCGCTGGCATCGGCTGGGTGCCGCAGGAGCGCAACATCTTCAAGTCGCTGACGGTGCACGAGAACCTCACCGCAGTCGCGAGGCCCGGGCCGTGGACGGTGGCGCGCGCCTACGAGATGTTCCCGCGCCTGGCCGAGCGCAAGTCCAACATGGGCAACCAGCTCTCGGGTGGCGAGCAGCAGATGCTCGCGGTGGCACGCGCACTGGTGCTGAACCCGAAGCTGCTGCTGCTCGACGAGCCACTCGAGGGTCTCGCGCCGATCATCGTCGAGGAGCTGCTGCGCTCGATCGCGCGTGTGGTGCGCGACGAGGGCATGAGCGCGATCATCGTCGAGCAGAACCCGCGCATGATCCTGCCGATCACGCAGCGCGCGGTGGTGCTGGACCGCGGCAGCGTGGTGCATGAAGGCGCGAGCGCGGAGCTGATGGCCGACCGCGATCGGCTCGATCGCTGGCTCGCCGTCGCGAGACTTTGAATTCGACGATCGCCGCGTGGCCAACCTTGAGGCCCGCCCCTCTCGGTCTTCAAGCCTTCATCCGTCCGCACTGGCGCGCCGCCCGCTCAGCCGACCGCAAGCTCAGGCCCAGGCAACCGGCAACTTCTCGCGCCCCCAGTACATCCAGGTGTGGATGCGCTCGGTCTGCCCGGCCAGGCGCAGGGCGGGCAGGCGCTCGGTCAGCAGGCGCATCGCGATCTTTGCCTCCAGCCGCGCGATGGGTGCACCGAGGCAGAAGTGGCCGCCGCTGCCGAAGGACAGGTGCTGCCGCGCCTCGGCCAAGGGGCGATCGAGCCGGAACGCTTCGGGGTCTTCGAACTTGCCGGGGTCGCGGTTCGCGCCGGTGATATTGAACATCAGCTTGCTGTGCTCGGGCAGCTCGTGGCCGTGCATGCTCACCGGGCACAGGCTGGTGCGGAAGTGCGCGAGCACCGGCGGGTCGTGACGCAGGCTTTCCTCGATGGCGGTCTCGATCAGGCCGGGGTCGGCCTTCAAGGTCTCCCAGCGTGCCGGCACTTCGAGCAGCCGCCACACCAGGTTGCCGATCAGGTTCGTGGTGGTCTCCTGGCCGCCGGTCAGGAAGGCGAGGCAGACGTTCAGGATTTCGGCCTCACTGAGCGGCCGGTTCTCCACTTGCGATACGACGCAGCGCGAGATGTAGTCGTTGGGGAGCACGGTGCCGAGGTGTTCGATGCTAGGTTGCTCGATGCCGGCATCGGCGAGCCGCTGCCGCCGCTCCGCGATCTGTGCGCTGAAGTACGGCAGGATTTCGCGCAGCACTTCTTCCTGCGAGCCGGGGCTGTGGTCGTGGAACAGCATGGCCTGCAGCTCGTTCGACCAGCGCTTGTAGGTGAGGTAGTTCTCCTGCGGCAGGCCCAGCATCAGGCACATCACCTTGGCGGGCAGCGGCAACGCGAACTCGGCCTGGAAGTCGCCTTCGCCATGGGTCAGCATCGCGTCGATCAGGCCGTTGCCGATGGCTTCGACGTCGGCCGTGTAGCCCTGGATCGCGCGCGGCGAGAACCCCGGCTGCAGCACGGCCCGAAAGGCCTTGTGGAAGGGCTGGTCGGTGACGAAGCCGACGTCGCTCATCGTGTCTTTGGCCGCGTTGCCGAACTTGAACGACCACACCGGGTTGTCTGCCAGCACCTGCTGCCGGATCTCGTCGTAGCGGCTGGTGACGTAGAAGTCGTGCGTCTCGCTGCGGTGATGATGGAAGGGGCATCGCTCGCGCAGCTCGGAGTAGGCCGCCCCTGGGTTCTCGAGCGCCTGCGGGCTCAGCGGATCGAATGTGAACGCGGGAAGAGAAGAGGCTGTCATGGCGGTTCTCCGATGGTCCGGTATCATCGTTTACCTAGTTTACTATGTTGGTCATCTTGGCGAGAATCGCGTTAACCCCTGTACGGCTGCTGCAGGGCTCACGCTTTTCAGGGATGACATGGCATGACCCAACCGACTCCGTTCCGCATCGAGGTTGCGCCGTGGCGCGTCGAGCGCATCCTCGCCCAGCTGGCCGACATGCGATGGCCGGCGATTCCCGCCGGGGAGGGCGATGGCGATTGGCGCCATGGGACCAACCTGGCCTGGCTGCGCCGGCTCGTCGCGCACTGGACGACGGCTTATGACTGGCCGGCAGCGCATCAGCACCTCAATCGATGGCCTCAGTTCGTCGCCCGCATCGACTCGCTCGACATCCACTTCGTTCACGTGCGTGGGTCGGGTTCCGGCCGCTTGCCGCTGCTGCTGGTGCATGGCTGGCCGGGTTCGTTCTTCGAGTACGACAAGCTGGTTGAGCGCCTATGCTTCCCCGAGCGCTACGGCGGCGACCCGCAGGACGGCTGCGACGTCGTCATTCCTTCGCTTCCGGGCTTCGGCTTCTCGTCCGCCCCGGCCTCGCCGATGGGCTTGCACCGCGTCTCGCGAGTGCTTCACACGCTGATGCACGAGGTGCTCGGCCATGCTCGCTACGGCGTGCAGGGTGGCGACATGGGCAGCGCGGTTGCCACCTGGCTGGCGCTCGATCAGCCAGCTCAAGTGGCGGGTATCCATCTGAACTTGTGCGTGATGTCGGCGGCCGATGTGGCGGCGCCGCGGACCGACGACGAACGCGCGTGGGGGCTGGCGATGCAGCAGAACCAGCAGCGCGAGATGGCGTACTGGGCCGTGCACCACACGCGGCCACAGACCATCGGCCTCGCATTGGCCGACAACCCGGTGGGTACCGCCGCCTGGATCGTCGAGAAGCTGCAGCGCTGGTCGGACACCGGCAACGACCCGCTGCAGCGCTACAGCGCTGACGAAATCATCACCATGCTGATGATCTACCTCGTCACCGACAGCATCGCCAGCTCGATCTGGATGTACCGCGGCACGGTCGACGAAGACAGTGCCGGCATCCCGGCCGGTGCTCGTGTGACCGTGCCGACGGCCTGCGCGCTGTTTCCCAAAGAGTTCCTGCCATGGCCGCCGCGCTCGCGTGTGGAGCGCACCTTCGTCAATCTGCAGCGCTGGAGCGTGATGCAGTCGGGTGGGCATTTCCCGGCAATGGAGGAACCTGAGGCGCTTGCGGCAGAGATGCAGGCGTTCTTTCGCGATCTGCGCTGAGCGCCGCAGGCGTGGGCAACAGGAAGTGCGACAGCGCCGGGATCAGCACCAGCGCGCCGAGCATGTTCCAGAGGAACATGAAGGTCAGCAGCACGCCCATGTCGGCCTGGAACTTGATCGGTGATGCGGCCCAGGTCGCCACGCCGGCCGCGAGCGTCAGGCCCACCAGTGCCACTACGCGGCCGGTGAACTGCAAGGCCTGGCGGTAAGCCTCGGCCAGTGGCACGCCGGCGCGTTGCAGGCGGAGCTGCACGCTGAGCAGGTACAGCGCGTAGTCGACGCCGACACCGACGCCGAGCGCCACCACCGGCAGCGTCGCCACCTTCACGCCGATGCCCAGCACGACCATCAGCGCCTCGCACAGCACTGACGTGATGACCAGCGGGATCACTGCCACCAGCACCGCGCGCCAGCTGCGGAAGGTCACGAAGCACAGCAGCACCACCGACGCGTAGAGCAGCACCAGCATGCGCGTCTGGGCCTCGCGCACGACGATGTTGGTCACTGCCTCGATGCCGGCACTTCCTGCCGCGGGCAGGAACTGCCGCTGCGGTGCATTGCTCTCGCGTGCGAAGCCTTCGACGGCCGCGAGCACGCGCGCCAGCGTGTCGGCTTTGTGGTCGGCGAGGTAGGCCACGACAGGCGTGACGCTGCACGCGCCGTCGACAAGTTCGGGCCGGTCCGACAGTATCCAGTCGCGTGCCTGGTGCAGGTTGCCGGGGTTGCGCGAGAGCGTCATCCAGCGCGGGTTGCCCTCGAACTGCCCGGCCGTGTACTGGCGCACACCATCGGCCATCGACGCGGTGGTCTGCACGCCGGGCACCTGGCGCAGCAGTGCGCCCAGGCGGTCGGCTTCGACCAGCGTGGCGTACTCCTTGCAGCCGTCTTTCGGCGTGACTAGCAGCGTGACGAACAGATCGTTCGAGAGCTGGTAGTGCGAGGCAACGTAGGCGGCGTCGCGGTTGTAGCGCGAGTTGGCGCGCAGCTCGGGCGCACCGGCGTCGAGATCACCGGTCTGCAGGTGCAGGCTCGTCATGAAGCCCACGGCCGAGAGCGCCGCGGCCGCTGCGACGGCGATCGAGGCGCGCCGCCTCCCGGTGAAGCTGGCGAAGAAGCGCCATGGCGCGCTGGCTGTGCCGGCAGCGTCGTGCCGCACGCTGCGTTGTGCAGCGCGCGTGCTCACGCCGGTGTACGACAGCGCCACCGGCACCAGCACGAGCTTGGTGAAGATCAGGATCGCCACGCCAAGGCTGGTGGCGATGGCCAGATCCTGGATCACCGGGATGTCGATCACCATCAGCACCGCGAAGCCGACCACGTTGGTGAGCAGGGCGGTCAGGCCTGCGAGGAACAGGCGGCGAAAGGTGTAGCGCGCCGCCACGTACTTGTGGGTGCCGCGGCCGACGTCCTGCATGATCCCGTTCATCTTCTGGGCCCCGTGGCTCAAGCCGATCGAGAAGATCAGGAACGGCACCAGGATCGAATACGGGTCGAGCACCTTGCCGAGCAACTGCAGCACGCCCAGCAACCACAGCACGCCGAGCAGCGCCGAGGCCACCAGCAGCGCGGTGCTGCGCACGCAGCGTGTGTGCCAGAACACGCACACGGCTGCGATCAGCACCGCGAGCGCGAAGAAGCCGATCACCTGGTGCAACCCGCGGATCAGTTCGCCGACGATGCGGGCGAAGCCGACCACGTGCACGCGCACGGAGGCGCTCTCGAACGGTTGCAGCGTGGCCTCCAGCGTGCGCGAGAACTCGGCGTAATCGAGTGCTTGGCGAGTGTCGGGGTTCTGGTCCATCAGCGGTACCAGCAGGAGGCTGGAGCGCATGTCGGTGCCGACGTAACTGCCGGCGATGCCGGAGCGTGCGATATTGAGTTCGAGCGCCTCCTTGGCTGCGGCCGAGCCGTCCCAGGGGTCGGGCATCACCGGGCCGCCGCGAAAGCCTTCTTCGGTGACCTCGGTCCAGCGCAGGCTGCTGGTCCACAGGCCACGCATCCATGCGCGGTCCACGCCCGGGATCAAGTACACCGCATCGTTGATCTTGCGCAGCGTGTCGAGGTAGGCGGGGTCGAAGATGTCGCCCGTCGCGTTCTCGACCACGATGCGCACCGTGCTGCCCATGCCATGCAGCGCATCGCGGTGTGCGAAGTAGTTCTGGATGTACGGGTGCGAGCGCGGAATCATCTTCTCGAAGCTCGCGTTCACCGGCAGCTTCAGCGCCTGCCAACCGAGCAGCAGCGTGAGCAGCGCGCACACCAGCAGCACCAGCGTGCGGTGGTTGAAGATCACGCGCTCTAGCCGGCTGCCGCTGTTGCGGTCGAAGCTGGCGAGGTCGCGAACGACGGGCATCGCTTCGGGGGTGTCGGCGTTCATGTTCACACCCTCTTAGCGCAGTGCGATCAGGTTGACGCCGGCGAGTCCGCCGACTGCTGCACTGCCGGCCGATGCCTGCGCAATCGAGGTGAAGAGGCCAGGCTGAGGCACCGCGAGCGGCCTGAAGTTGTCGCCACGGTCCTTGCTCAGCAGCACGCGCCCGTCCTGGCTCACGAGGGCGAGCGTGCCGTCGTCTAACACGGTACCGCCGTTGAGGCCTGCGCTCAGATTGAGGGGCAGCCTGCTCCAGCTGTTGCCGCCGTCGCGCGAGCGAAACACGGTGCCGCGCAAGCCGTAGGCGATGACGTCGGCATCACGGCCGATGAAGCCGAAGAAGCTGCCCGCATAGCCGGTGGCGCTGGCGACGAAGCGCTGGCGCTGCGCGTCGAGGCGGAACACCGTTCCCTGCTCGGACGCGATCAGCACCTGGCCGCCGATCTGGGCGATGGCATTCAGGTGCAGCAGCTTCGGGTTGTCGATGCGCTCCATCCACGACTGCCAGGTTTCTCCGCCGTCTTGCGTGGCGAGCAGCGTGCCGAATGACCCGCAGGCCCAGCCGGTGCGCGCGTCGGTGAAGGCCACGCCGAGCAGCGCCTGTTCCGGGCCTGCGGCATAGTTTTGCTTGACGGCGTCGAGCAGGGCAGGGGCTTCGCGGTCACCGTTCGAGGCGAGCGTTTCAAAGTGCTTTGTCAGTGCCTGTGCCGTCATGCGCCCATCGAGGCGTTTGATCCAGGTGGCGCCGCTGTCCCCGCTGTGCAGGAGCACGCCATCGTGCCCCGTCACCCAGCCGAGTTGCGGTGTGGTGAACAGCACCGACGTCAGGTCGGACGCGACCGGCACCGCCGCCTGCTGCCAGCTGAGGCCGGCGTCGTCCGACACGATCACGTGGCCGCGGAGGCCTGCGGCCACCAGCCTGCCTCCGGTGCGAGCGAGAGCGTTGATCGGTGTGGTGGTGATCCGCGTGGTGCGAGCGGCGGGCCGGTCGAGCGGGTCCTTGAATGGGTCGGCAGGGCTGGTTGCCGCGGCTCCCGACAAAGTGGCAGGCAACAGTGCAGCAAGGCCTGCAGCCGTGACGAGGCGGCGCCTGGCGACCGCGTGGTGGTGAGACGCCGCGGGCTCCGCCGTTCGCATGCCTAGCGCACCCCCGCCGCCGAGATCGTGTCCACCGAGAAGTAGTTCGCCGGCAGCGGCGCCGTCTTGCGAAAACCAGCCTGGCCGGGTGCCGCCTTGGTGAAGATCACGTACTGCCCCTTCAAGTGGTCGTACATCGCCGAGGTCTCGTTGCGTATCGCGGGAATCTCGTAGGCCTGATGCGTGAACGAAGGCCCCGAACGGTACAGCTTGCCGGCCTGGTCGATGCCGGCGTAGTTGGCAATGGCCCAGCTGTCTTCGTCGATGTAGAACAGCTTCTTGCTGTAGATGTGGCGCGCGCCTGGCTTGAGCACCGCCTCGACGACCCACACGCGGTGCAGTTCCCAGCGCACGACGTCGGGATTGATGAAGTCCTTGGTTGCGACCTTGTCGGCCGCAGCGTGGTGGAACCGGTAGCTGTTGTAGGGGATGTACACCTCCTTCTTGCCGGCGAGCTTGAAGTAGAAGCGATCCATCTTGCCGTCGAAGCCGCCATTGGTCTCGTCGTAGACGATCGTTCCCGAGACGGCCGCCGCCACGGTGTCGTACTTGAACTCGGGCGCCAGCCGCACGCGCCGCTGGCCGGGCACATAGATCCAGGCCTGCGGGTCTTTCTGGTCCATGCGCAGCGGGTTCAGCCGCATCTGCACCTCACCGGCCTTGGCGGCGGGTTCGTCGATCACGTTGATGAGGTCCCAGAACGACTGGGGATTCGCATTGGCCGGGTCCCAGTAGTCGTAGCGGTTGATGATGTGCGAGCGCGCGATGCGCGTCAGCGTGCCGGATGAATCGACGAAGTAGTTCTCGTAGTCACCGCGCTCATACGGCTGCCGGTAGTGCAGCAGAAAGTTCCACATCACTTCGTAGCCCGTCTTCGGAATCGGGAACGGGATCTGCCCGCGCGCGCCTTCGATGCCCGGGGCATCACCCACGAGCTTGGGCGACATCACGTTCTTGATCGTGCTGTCGTAGGCCGATTGCGGGAAGCACGCCGTGCGGTGCGTGGGATACACGTCCATGCGATACGTCGGGAACTGCTTGAGCAGCTGCTTGGCACCTTCGTCCAGCTTGTCGGCGTAGGTCGCCATGTTCTTCGCGTCGATCGAGAACAAAGGCTTCTCTGCGGCGAACGGGTCTACATACGGGAACCCGCCATTGGGGTCGAGCGGTTTGTAGCCGGCCGGTGCCGAGCACAGGCCGCCGGTGTACGCGGGAATGCTGCCGTCCGCGTTGCCTGCTTTCTCGGCGCCGAAAGCCGTGAGCGTCGTGCCGAGTTGCTTGGCTTCTTCCGCGGTAGGCGTGGCATGTGCCTGCAAGGCGCTGCCCGCTGCCAATGCGGCAAGGAGGGCGGCAACGAGAGCGGGCGTGAGGTGTCGTGTCGTCGATTGCATGTGTGTCTCCGCTTCAGAACGAAACCTGGAAGGTGAGGTTGAGCCAGCCGTGGTCGTTCTGTGCCGCGTTGCCGTTCTGGGTCGCGACCCAACCGGTTGACGGGTCGTTGCTCGTGCGAGCGTGGCTGTCGTTGTACTTGAGGCTGAAGTTGTAGATGTCGCGGTACTTGGCCGCCAGGCCGAGCGACCAGACGTACGAATCCTCGTTGCCGCCGCCGAGCGTGGCGCCGTTGCCGCGCAGGCCGTAGGCGATGCTCGCCGGAGCCGACAGGTCCAGGCCCGGCAGCACCTGCAGCCAGCGGGGCTCGATGTTGAACTGGCCGAGCAGCACCCTCTTGGTCGAGCAGCCCTGGTCCTTGCCTTGGCCCGCTGCGCAGGCATAGCCAACCCCGTTGAACACCTCGGCGTTGCGTGTCACCTTGGCGAGTTGGCTGTACACGAGTTCGGCCTGGATCTCGCCTGTCTCCCACAGCGGTGTGCGCGGCAACAGGTACACCGCATTGACGACCGCGTGCCACGTGTTGCCGCGTGCACCTTCAAGCCCAGCGAGGTCGCCGCTGGCTGCGAAAAAGCTGGTGCTGTTGAGGGCGGTGTTCTTGCGGTAGATCAGCTCGGTGCCGATGCTCGCCGCACCGAGCGTGGTGGTGTAACTCGCGGCGTACATCTCGGTGCCGCGCGCATAGGCCTGGTGGTAGTCGACCGGTGCGAAGGTGGCGGGGTCGAGGCGGAACACGGCCGTCCACGGCTGCGTCTCGTCGAACTTGCGGTAGTAGATGCCGGCCACGCCGTTCATCCAGTCGGGACTCCAGCGCGCGTGAACGCCCCAGCTGCCGCGCTTGCTGTCGGGTTCGACGGGTTCGCCGCGTGGCACAAAGAACGGCGCGCCGGTCGGGGTGAAGCCGGCGAGGGTGCGGTCGGGGCCGTCGAACAGCAGGTCGGCCGAGCCGAAATAGGTGCCGCCGTCGGGCAGGCGATTGGGCTTCCAGCGCAGCACGTACTGTGCGGCCACCGAGAACTCGGGCGTGAGCTGCATCTGCGCGGCGAGCTGCGGAATCGGCAGGAACACTTCCTTCGCGCCCAGCCCCGGGCTTGACGTGGCCTTGCGGCCATCGAGCGGAGCCTGCGAATACGCGATGCCGTGGAATTGCGTGAACAGCGACTCCCCCCAGAAGTTCGTCATCTGCCCGGCCTTGAGCTTGACGCGGTCGAAGTTGGCGAATGCGAACGCATCGAGCACCTCACCCGACGGCCCGCCGTAGTAGCGCTTCACCGATGACGAGAACTCGTTGTTGTTGTAGCTGCCGATCGACGAGTACGACAAGCCGGGGAACACCTCGCCCGGGTTGGTCTCGACGTGGTTCTTGAAGGCGGCGTCGTACCAGCCGGCCGCGCTGAGCCGGCCACCGAAGCGGTTGTTCCAGTTGGCGTCGAGTTCGGAGAGCAGGTCGAGCCGGTTCATCACCAGGCCGCCGCGCTTGACGCTGTAGTCGGTCTCGTCGTAGTTCGGGTTGTTGCCGAACGCCGGGTCGATGCGCTCGGTGCGCACACCCAGGTTGTAGCGGACCGAGGTGTCGAGGCGCACTTCGAGTTCGGGGTTGCCGGTCTCGATGCGCGCGGCATGAGCGGACGCCGATGCCGCGATGGCGCAAGCCACCGCGAGTGCATTCAGGGAGGCATCGGCTGGCTTGAAGAGATTCGTCACGGGCTTGTCTCCTGTAGAACCTAGTTATCTATGTATGCCGTAGATCGTGCGCCGCGAGAGAACCGCTTGTCAACGATCCCAACCTAGGGTTTTCGAGGGAAATACGGGAAAACATAACACCGTTAGACTGGTCCGACCTTACACCGTTATGTCACGCAAGTGACGTGCTCAACAGGAGATACGCATGTCGAACATTCGCAACTTGCCGCCGGCACCGACCGAGCTGGATCAGGTCTGGGGCACGCGCCCGGGCTTCTATGCAGTCTTCATGGACGACTACAACCGGTCGATCGCACGCATCGACGCGCCGTTGCTGGAGCTTTGCCGTCTGCGCATGGCCACGCTGTTGGGCAGTGAGTTCGAGCTCGGCCTGCGCTACGAGGCAGCAGCTGCGGCCGGTCTCACCGAAGCGAAGATCGACGCACTCGGCGGCTACGTCAAATCGCCCCTGTTCACCGAGCGCGAGCGCCAGTGCATCGCGTTCACCGAGCTGTTCGTGATCCAGTCGAGCAGCATCGGCGACGACGACGTGACACGCGTGCAGGCCGTTCTCGACGCCGAAGAGTTCATCTACTTCGTGAAGGCCCTGAGCGTGATGGACCAGTTCCAGCGCAGCTGCGTTGCCTTCGGCATCCGCCTGGGCAGCGAATTGCCCGCCACGCTCACGGGCTTTCGCGCTGTCGAAGCCGTGGCCGCCTGACGCAACCCTCTAACCCACTGCACAACGGAGGCACACCATGTCCACCAGTCCCCGCATTCCTGCTGAACTGGCCGCTGGCTTCACGATGCTCGGCAACGGCGATCCCACGCCCGCAGCACGCATCGCGATCCCCATCGAACTCACCCGCCTCTCGGGCATTCCGATCGCGAGCGAAGGCTCGATCCTGCTCGACCCGGTGGTGCATGAATGCATCCGCCTGTTCAACGCCAAGTACCAGGGGTGCGAGTACTGCATGAATGCACGCCAGGCCATCGCGGTGCAGGCGGGGCTCAACGAAGACATCGTCAACCAGCTCACGCGCTTCGAGACCAGCGCGCTGCCCGACAAGATCAAGGCGGCACTGCGCATCACGAGCGCCATCGCCTCGGCACCGAAGATGGTGACGCCAGAGGTGCTCGACGAAGCGCGCCGCTTCTACACCGAGCAGGAGGTCATCGACATCGTGCTGCTCTCGGTCATCACCACCGGCAGCAAGGTGGCCATCACGCTCGGCGTGGACCCCGGCAAGGCGGCCTCGTCGCGCGTGTTCTATCCGACCGATCCGGTGTACGGCAATTCGGCCGAGCTGCAGCGCGCGATCGACGAATTCCAGAACGAGGGATTCCAGGTGCGCGGCGAAGTCATCCCTGTTTCGGCCCTGGTCTAGGAGACAACCATGAAACGACTCGACGGGAAAGTGGCCATCGTGACCGGCGGCGCATCAGGCATCGGCGCAGCGACTTGCAGGCGCCTCGCGGCCGAAGGCGCCAAGGTGGCGATCGGCGATCTCGACTTCGTGGCGGCGCAAGCGCTCGCAGCCGAGCTGGGTGACGCCGCGCTGGCCGTGCAGTTCGATGCAGGAGACGTGGCCTCGGTGCAGGCGCTGGTCGCCGCCACCGTGGACCGCTTCGGCCGGCTCGACATCCTGCACAACAACGCCGCGATCATGTCGAACGCGGTGATCCAGAAAGACAACAACCCGGTCGACATCGACATCGAGATCTGGGACCTGACCTTCCGCGTCAACGTGCGCGGCTACCTGGCGGGTTGCAAGTATGCTGTTCCCCACATGCTGGCGGCCGGCGGCGGCGCCATCGTGATGACCGCGTCAGGCTCGGGGCACCGTGGTGATCTGGCGAACCTTGCGTATGGATCGTCGAAGGCGGCGGTGATCGGGCTCTCGCGCTACGTGGCCACGATCTACGGCAAGCAGGGCATCCGCTGCAACACGATCTCGCCAGGGCTGATTCGCACCGAGGGTGGCAAGAAGAACGTTCAGGGCGAGATGGTGACGGTGATGGAACGCAACACGCTGACGCCGCGCCTGGGCTTGCCGGAAGACGTGGCCGCGATGGTCGCCTTCCTGGCCAGCGAAGATGGCGCCTTCGTCACGGGGCAGGACATCATGGTCGACGGCGGTATGCTTGCCCACATGCCCTACTACAGCGACTTCATGAACGCCAAGGCGTCCTGGTAAGCCGACTGCATGGCCCACCTTGCAAGCCCTCACCAAGACCTCTCGCGTGCCGACCAAGAAGCGTAGCCCTGCCAAGCCACCCGAGGCCTCTGAGCGGAGCAGCCTCAACATCGAAATCATCGTCGAGACAGCCGTCCGATCCATCGAGAAGCTGGGTCTGGCCGGCGTGTCGATGCGTCAACTGGCGGCCGTGCTCGATGTGACGCCGACGGCTCTCTACCACCACGTGCGCGACAAGAATGCGCTGCTCGACCTGTGTGCGGAAAGCATCCTGTCGCGCATCGCCGAACCCGACCCTGCATTGCCGTGGCCGCAGCGACTGCGTGCGTTGATCGTCGAGCAGCAGGCCACCTTCATGCGCTACCCGGGTCTCGCGCGCTTTCTGCTCATCCACCGCGAGTCGTCTCTGGCCGCGCTGCGCTGGGCCGAGTCGATCCTGAGCGTGCTGAATGCAGCCGGCTTCGGCGGCGAGCAAGCCATGCGCGTGATGATGACCTTGTCGTTCCTCATCAACCCGCTCACGCTCATCGACGACAAGGTCCCAGCGAAGAAGAACACGCAGATCCTGAGCCGCACGCGCGTGGGCACACTGGTGCGCAAGAACCCGCAGAAGCTGCGCTTTCTGGCCGGCGTGTTGCCGCACCTGGAGGGAATCTCGTACGAGAACCACTTCGTCCTCGCCCTGGACAGGGTGATTGCCGGGATCGAACGAGAGGCGAAAGCGTGAGCCGCGTTCCCGTTCAACGCAGCATATGTGCCTCGGCAGTTGCATGAGGCGCGCAACAAGCTTTCCTGCAGGGCAGGCCGATACAAGTGCACGACGACATGCTGTGCGTCACCTACGAATCGGGGACGTACCCGATGTCGCCCGAGCAATAGCGCGCGGAGGTTCTTGCGACAACACGCAGATTGCGCAGCGGACCGGGCGTTGCGCCGTGGAGTCCCCGGATTCGCTGGCGCCGCCCTTTGTACTGCGACCAGATGAAGCGCGCCGTCGCTGTCATCCGGCGTGGGGCCGGGACTGTCGGCCCGGATATCCCCGGTCTTCGGATCGATGCGCAGGAAGCGGTTGTTGGCCAACGACATCAGCACCAGTTCGCCCGTTCGGCGTTTCAATCCATTGGAAGTTTTGCGCCCTGCCGGAAGTGCCGGCCACAAGCGTTACGCCTCCGTCCTCATCGACGATGACATAGCGTCGGCCCGACCGCAGAGCGACGCGACCCAACCGGCGGTCGGCGATCTCGAACCGCATCGAGGCATCAGAAGCCACGCGCCCATCGCTGACTGCCAGTCCGGTCGTCGCGTGAAAGGACGCCAGCCGGATCGATCGGCCATAGGGAATGGGCCGCATCAGGCCGCGGGTATGCGGCTGATAGACGTCCATGCTGTCGAAATCGGCAAAACCGCCCTCGGCGCCGGTCGCGTTGTAGTTGAACAATCCATAGCGAACGCCCTGGAAGGTGAAGGTCTGGTAGAGGAGCACGACCTCGCCCGAAGCCAGATGCGCGTCCCGCTCATCTTCACCCGCACCCGCTGATCGCGGCGCTGGTCATGAAAGACCACCTCCACTTTCGACGCCCAAGGTCGCATAGGGCAGATTGAGCAGCCCCAGGCCGGCCGTGTCGCCTGGCTTTAGGTTCGCGGCATCGAGCATGACGGTCGGCGTCGACATCGGCCCGATCGCTCGCTGCGTCAGCGTGTTGCGCGCGTCGTAGAACGAGGTCGCCGGCAGCGCGTGAAGCCGCAGGAATCCCGACCGTTCCGACAACGACCACTTGCCGTCGACCGGGACGTGGTTCCACTGCCAAATGGGCTGGAGCCGAGGCGCCGAAAAATCATCGCTGCACTGAAAGGGCCCGCGCACCGGCTGGGGCGTGGCGGTCTTGGGCTTGACCTACGTCCGCGGCGTACGCGTCAGATTGCCCGGCAGTCCGAAATAGGGCCAGCCGTCCTTCCACGTGATCGGCGACAGGCTGACAAGGCGGCCAACGGAATTGAAATCCATCGAGGTCGAGCTTGTCCATGGCATAGGCGACGAACTCCCAGTTGACGAGGTCGTTGGAGCGCAAGATCGGCAGGCCCGGCACGGTGTGCGGCGCGGACGAATGTTCGGCAGCCATGGAGCCAAGCGGCGCGAGAGGGCCCGCCGAAGCGGAGGCCAGCGGGCCGAAGAAGTTGCGTCCTCTCATGTCAAGGCTTGCCGACGCTGACCACGACGATGGACTTTGGCGGCAGCTCCAGCACCAGCCCTTGCGCGCCAGCGCGCGCGACATACGGTGCGGGCACCACGGCCTGCGGCTTGTCGAATGTGTTGTGCGCGTCCATGGCGGTGGCGGTGAGCACGCGGCCGCGCGCATCGCCCTTCAGGTTCGTCGTGACGCGCGCCGGACGTTGTGGGTCCAGGTTCACCAGCGCCAGCTGCGTGCTGCCGTCTTCGGCGCGCGCCACGCTGGCTTCCACCGCTGGCAGCTCGATCTCGCCGGTGCGGAAACGCGGCGTCTCCAGCCTGGTCTGCAGCGGCGTCGCGCCTCGGAAGGGCTTGTAGAGGTCGAATGCGTAGTAGGTGGGCGTGAGCACCATGCGCGGCCCGTCGGTGAGCACCGGCGACTGCAGCGCGTTGACCATCTGCGCGACGTTGGCCATCTTCACGCGCTCGGTGTGGCGGTGGAAGGCGTTGAACGACAGTGCCGCGACCATCGCGTCGCGCAGCGAGTTCTGCTGCCACAGCGCACTGGCGCCGGCCGGTGTGTCGTACCAGGTGCCCCACTCGTCGACGTAGAGCGCGATGCGCTTGTCCTTGTCGTACTTGTCCATGATGCGCGAGACCACGTCGATACGGGTCTCGATGCCCATCGCGGTCTTCAGTACCTTCGCCCAGGCGTCGGCGTTGAAACCGAGGGCCTCGCCCTTCGTGGTCCAGTCGCCCGGCAAGGTGTAGTAGTGCAGCGTGAACGCGTCCATGTACTTGCCGGAGTGCTCCATCAGCACCTCGACCAGGTGGTCGCTGGTGCCGCCCTCGCCGGAAGCCGCGCGCAAGGTCGACGCGCGGAGGAAGGTGGCGTACTGGTTATGCAGATCGGACTGGTATTCGGGTCGCATGTTGCCGCCGCAGCCCCAGCTTTCATTGCCGATGCCGGTGTACTTGATGGTCCAGGGCTTGTCGCGGCCGTTGCGGCGGCGCTCTTCGGTCAGCGTCGTCTTGCGACCTTCGGTCATGTATTCGAGCCATTCAGCCATCGCGCGCGGTGGCATCGAGCCCATGTTGGCTGCCAGGTAGACGTCGGAGCCGAGCATCTCGGCCAGATCCATGAACTCGTGCGTGCCGACGCGGTTGTTCTCCAGTCCGCCCCACCACTTGTTGATGCGCACCGGGCGTTTGGCGGGGTCGCCAATGCCATCGCGCCAGTCGTAGTCGTCGGCGAAGCAGCCGCCCGGCCAGCGGATCACCGGTACGCCAAGCTGGCGAAGCGCGCTTACCACGTCGTTGCGCCAGCCGCGCGTGTTGGGAACGGGCGACTCGGGGCCGACCCACAGGCCGTCGTAGATGACCCGCCCGAGGTGCTCGGTGAAGTGGCCGTAGACAGCGGGTTCGATGCGCGGCCCGGCGGGCTGCTGGGTGACATCGAGGCGGACCTGAACGGACTCGGCGGCGCCGACGCCCAAAGGCAGTATGGCGGCGGCCGCGAAGGTAGCGAAGGTACGAAGGAGGCGCACGGGTGTCATCGGGATTTCCTTGGTTTCAAGCGCAGAGCACCAGCCCGTGCGCCATGCGGTGGGAGGGTGAGCGAGCGGATGCCAGCGGCAGGTCGGCGCGCGCCCAGCAGTCGCGGGGGCGCCCGAAGCCGCGGCGGGCAGGCTGTCCAGGGAGGTTGCCAGCAGAGGGCATGGCGTTCATGCGAGCTTGCCTTGCACTCACAGCACCGGCGTGATGCGCACCATGATCACGCCATGCGGGGCCACCGTGCCGCCGTAGCTGCCGCGCACCAGCTTCAAGACCTTCTTGGTCCACAGGTCCTTGACGTGAGCCTTCGTGTCGGCGGGCAGATTGAGCTGGTCCCAGCCCACCTTGATGTTGGCGGGCGTCTTGCCGCGGTTCAA
This sequence comes from Rhizobacter sp. P2_G4, assembly GCF_056403575.1. Taxonomy (NCBI): domain Bacteria; kingdom Pseudomonadati; phylum Pseudomonadota; class Betaproteobacteria; order Burkholderiales; family Sphaerotilaceae; genus Rhizobacter; species Rhizobacter sp. P2_G4. Next base: position 125,317 of record NZ_JBFUFG010000009.1, read on the forward strand.
CAGCACCACCGCGTGCTCACCGCCTGCCAGCGGCCGCACCCAGACCTCGAGGTCACCTTCCTTCAGCAGGCGGCGGCCCTGCTTGCCCAGTGGGTCCTGGTCGACGGCGATGACGTCCTTGTTGGTGAGGATGCGCAGCGTGTCGGCGTCCATCTTCGACAGGTCGTTCCCAGCGATCAGCGGCGCGGCCAGCATGGCCCACAGCGAGAAGTGCGACTCGTACTCGGTGGTCGTCATGCCGCCGTTGCCCACTTCCAGCATGTCGGGGTCGTTCCAGCCGTTGGGGGCGGACTCGCTCGACAGCTCGGCGTTCATGTCGAGGATGTTGAGCATGCCGTGTGACCATTCCTTCTTGCCTTCCCAGGCGTCGTAGATGTCGCCTGTGGTGCGCCACAGATGACCGACCGGGTGGGCCCAGCGGCCAGGCTTGCTGCCGCCCCAGTCGCACAGGGAAAACACGATGTCGCGGCCCGATTCGCGCAAGGCCTTGGCCATGATGGTGTAGGCGGCCTCGGCGTTGCGGGTGCCGGTGTAGCACCAGTCGTATTTCAGGTAGTCGACGCCCCATCTGGCGTACTGGCGCGCGTCCTGGAACTCGTGGCCAGCGCTGCCTGGGCGGCCGCCGCAGGTCAGCGAGCCGGCGTCGGAGTAGAGGCCGAACTTCAGGCCTTTGCTGTGCACGTAGTCGGCCAGGGCCTTGATGCCGGACGGGAAGCGCTCGGCGTCAGCCTGAATGTTGCCGTCGGCATCGCGGCTCTTCTGCCAGCAGTCGTCGATGACGATGTACTGGTAGCCGGCGTCTTTCATGCCGGACGCGGCCATGGCGTCGGCTTGCTGGCGGATCAATTGCTCGCTGACGTTGCAGGCGAACTTGTTCCAGGAGTTCCAGCCCATGGGCGGCGTGGGTGCGAGCAGCGGTTTGGGCGCATCCAGCTTTAGCGTCTCGTGGGCGAGGGCCGGCACCGTGAAGCCGAGCACGACCGTGGCGGCAGCTAGCGCCCAGGACGCACAGGCCAGGAGGAAGGAGCGGGAATGCTTGTGTTTCATGGCAAGTCGAGTGGTTGGTAGAGGCTATAGCGTTCGTGGGTGATGAGGGGGAGGGAGATCTGCTCGATCTCGTGGCTCGCCACGCCATTACTCCGCGCCGGTGTTCATTTCTTGCACAACGCGCTGATGGCGTTGGGGGCGGTGGCGGTGATCAGGCCCAGCCTGTACGGCAGCTCGATGTATTCGTAGGCCTTGCCCTTTTCCAGATCCAGGCCCTGGTAGAGGAATCTCAGCGGCTGGCAGGGATCGATGCTCAGCGTCTGGTCGACGCCGTCGCGGATCATTTCGCCATGGGACACGCCTTCGGACCAGACCCGGCCGTTGAACTTGACGTTTGCTGCGCCGGCGAACATGTTCATCGCAGCGCCGGGAATGGGTTGCCAGGTGCCGTCTAGGCGATCGGCTGTCCAGGCCCGGAAATACCTGCCGCTGGGTCCCATCGCCTCGATCAGCGTCAAGTACTGGTCAGTGCCGGTGATCTTGTAGGTGTTGCTGGCCTCGAACATGTCATCGCGCTTTTCTGACATGACGACGACGGGCTCGGAGAAGCCCTGAGGGAAGCGCTCGATCGTCGTCTCGCCGCGGTAAAAGCTGCCGTTGTCGCCGGTGAAGAAGAGATGGCATTTCTTGTCGTCGCAGATGTTCCAGAAGTCCAGCCAAACCGCATTGCCCTTGGTGTCTCGGACGCTTGCCGGGATCGTCGGGTAGAAGGGCTTCGGCGCCGTCCACGACAGTGGGTCGGCGATGTTGCTGGTCGTCGAATACAGCGGGTCGCCGCCTTGGTAGATCAGGTACCAGAGCTTCTGCGGCGCGAAATAGAAGACCTGCGGTGCTGCGCGATAGCCCGGCCCGATGGGGGACTTTTCGAGCATGAACTGAGGCGCCTTGGGGGCCTCGTCCCAGTTCGCGAAGCTCGTGTAGGCCATGCCCCAACCGTTCTTCCCGGCCGTGGTCATGAAGACGTGGTAACGGTTGTCGTGGTAGACGATGGTCGGGTCTTTGACGCCAAAGATTTGCTTGGCATCGGCCGGCGGCCTGATCAGCGGCTCACTGGATTTCCATTCAAAAGGGTTGGTGTGAGTCGCGGGTTCCGCCGCGTGAGCGAGCGTGCTCAATGCCAGGCATGACGCAAACCAGAGTGCATTGAATCCGTTAAGGGAGGATTTGTAGTTGTGCATAACTTCAGCCATGGTTGTTGCTTGCGGGCGGCGGCCCGCAAGACCGTTTACTTGGTGCTGTCGACGATGGTCTTGACCAGCTCCGGGAAGTACTGAACGCCGGTCGCACGATTGAACAGGCCCGACGCGTGGTTGAAGCCGTAGCCCGGGTCCCACCACGCGGGCACGATGCCGTGCTGGACGGCGGACTTGGTGACGTACTTGGCCCAGTAGGTGCGGTAGGTGCCGGCCGGGTCGTGCTCAGTCCTCAGGATCGCGCCGTATTCGCCCAGCAGCACGGGGATGCCAGCATCGACGAAGCGGGACTTCATCTTCTGGAACTGCGCGTCGACGTAGGCTTCGTTGGCCCAGGTCTCCGTCACGGCCGGATTGGTCGCGATCGCGCCCCACTGCCAGATGCTGCTCTGGTCATTGAGCGCGAAGTTGTACGGATCGTAGAAGTGAACTTCGAGGAACAGCCGGTTGGTCGCAGAGTCGGCGGGCTTGATGAAGCCGTCGTAGGTCCAGTTGATGTTGGTGTTGAAGCCCTGCACCACGAGATGGCGCTTGGCGTTGTTGCCGCCCGTGGCCCGCACTGCGTTGACGAAGACCTGGTTGAACTCGTTCTGGACGGCCTGGTACTCGGCCGTCGGCGGGCCGTAGTCGCCAGGGAACAATATTTCATTGGTGCCGGCGAACAGCAGGTAGTCGTCGTGGTTCTTGAAGTGGTTGGCAATCTGCGTCCACAGCTTGGCCAGCCGCGCGTTAGCAACCGATTGGTTGGCGTAGGTCGGGCTCGTCCACTCGGTTTCATGGTTATTCAACACGACGTAGAGGCCAGCATTGCGGGCATAACCGACGATCTCGGCGACGCGCGCCATCCAGGCCGCGCTGACGTTGCCGTCGGCGTCCGCATGGTGGCTCCAGCCGGCACCAATGCGCACGGTCTTGAAGCCGGCCGCCTTCACTGCGTTGAGCAATTGCTGGTTCGTCGAGGCGTTGCCCCAGGAGGTCTCGTCGGGTACGGCGTTCACCGAGTTGCCCAGGTTCCAGGCGGGCGACATCTCCTTCGACAGCTGGATGCTCGTCACGTCGCGCATGGAGCCTGGCACGGTGATCACGAACGCCTGCGTGCTCTTGGCGCCGCAGGTATTGGTGTAAGTGGCGGTGGCCGTGCAGCTGGCGCTGGGCGTGATGGTCTGCTCGCGTGCCGAGCCTGACGTGCCGCAGCCACCCCAGCTCCACGAGCCGCCGGTTATCGGCTGCGGGCCAAGGATGGCCGAGTTGCCGGCAGTGATCGTGGCCGACGAAGTCTGCGCCCAGGACCCCATGGTGCTGATGTAGGGCGTCACCGCTGTGGCAGTGCAGCTGCTGTTGCGCGTGGCGGTGGCCGGGCCGGAGTTGTAGCTGCCCGCGCTGGTCGTGAACTTGACCCAATACCAGTAGTGCGTGCCGGTGTTGGCCGAGGCGTCGGCGTAGCTCCTGGCGCTGCTGCGCGGCACCGCGATGCGGCTGCGACCGTTGGGGTCGCCGTCCCTGTTGCGGTAGACCTCCAGGCGGGAGACGTTGCCGCTGACGGTCCAGGCGAGCTGGTTGTCGTTGGGGGTGCCGTTGGCCGTCAGGCAAACGGTGGCGCCGCCGCCGCTGCCGCAGTTTTGCGCCAGCGCTAAGGTGCCTGCGCTCACGCCGAAGGCGAGCAGAAGTGCGGGTATCAAGGTTCTCATGTTTACCTTCAAGTTTGAAAGTGCTCGGCCGGTTGCCTCCTCCGGACACGAGCGTTATGAAGAACGTGGTTAGTGCATGGGCTACATCGCGACGACAACGACCGATTTGGGTGGCAGCTCCAGCACCAGGCCTTGCGGCCCGGGCTTGGCCGAGAACGGCGCAGGCACGACCGCCTGCGGCTGCTGGAAGGTGTTGTGGGCGTCCATCGCAGCCGCGGTCAGCACCTGACCCTTGACTGCAGAAGTGAGGTTAGTCGTCACGTGCGCGGGGCGGGTCGGGTCCAGATTGACCAGCGCCAGCACCAGCTTGCCGTCGACGGCGCGCGCCGCACTGACGTGCACGGTGGGGAGTTCGACGTCGCCAGTGCTGAACGCAGGCGCCTGCAGCGTCGCCTTGAGCGGTGTCGCGCCCTTGAAGGGGCGGTACAGGTCAAAGGCGTGGTAGGTTGGCGTCAGCACCATGCGCGGCCCGTCGGTCAGCGCCATCGCCTGCAGCACGTTGACCATCTGCGCGATATTGGCCATCTTCACGCGGTCGGTGTGGGCGTGGAAGACGTTGAACGAGACCGCGGCCACGAGGGCGTCACGCAGCGAGTTCTGCTGCCACAGCGAGCTGGCGCCCTTTGGGGTGTCGTACCAGGTGCCCCATTCATCGATGTACATCGCCACCCGCTTGGCCGGGTCGTGCTTGTCCATGATCTTCGAGAGGGTGTTGATACGCTGGTCGATGCCCAGCGCGGCCTTCAGCGTCCGCGCCCACGCGCCGGCGTCGAAGCCGATGGCCTCGCCGTGCTTCGTCCAGTTGTCCGGGACGGAGTAGTAGTGCAACGTGATCGCGTCCATGTGCTTGACGGAGCGCTGCATCAGCACTTCGACGCGGTTGTCGTCGCCCTCGCCATCGCCAGAGGCGACACGCTTGGACGGCCACAGGAAGGTGGCGTACTGGTTGTGCATGTCGGCCTGGAACTCGGAGCGCATGTTGCCGCCGCAGCCGAAACTCTCGTTGCCGACGCCGAAGTACTTGACCTGCCAGGGCTTGTCGCGCCCGTTGCGGCGGCGCTCCTCGGCAAGCGAGGTGTTGTCGTCGGCCGTCATGTAGTCCAGCCATTGAGCCGCAGCCCTTGGCGGCATCGAACCCATGTTGCCGGAGATGTAGACCTCGCTGTCCAGCTGCTCCGCGAAGTCCATGAACTCGTGTGTGCCGACGCGGTTGCTTTCCACACCACCCCACCAGCGGTTGCGCCGGACGGGGCGTTTGGCGGGGTCGCCGATGCCGTCACGCCAGTCGTAGTCGTCGGCGAAGCAGCCACCGGGCCAGCGCATCACCGGCACGCCGACGCGCTTGAGCGCCTGCACCACGTCGTTGCGCCAGCCGCGCGTGTTGGGGATCTTGGACTCCGGGCCGACCCACAGGCCGCCGTAGACGCCCGTCCCGGCGTGCTCGACGAAGTGGCCGTAGACGGTGGGCTCAATGCGCGGCCCCGCATCGTCCTGCGTCACGGTAAGACGTGCTTCGATGGGTTGAGCCACTGCTGCGGTGGCAGCGGCGGCAAGGACCAGGACAGCGGCGAGTGTTTTCATTGCGTTGTCGTAAGGAAGGAAGGGTGTTCGGCGGGATGGAGCCGATCTCGGCCTCGGCTGCGGCAACCCGACCGCGCACGCCTCAGGCCGGGGCAAACCGCGTCGGCTCCGACTCCGGTGAAGATCAGCGGGAGCCACCGGCTGGCCCGATCCGGTAGTAGTCAAAGTCCACACGGCCGCCGGCGGTCTTGGTTGAATAAAAGAAGAGGGCGAAGCGATAACCCATGAAGTGCGGGAAGGTGTAGGCAAGGCGCGAGGGACGACCGATGGGGGCCCAGGATTTACCGTCGAGGCTGTAGGAGAAGCGGGCGACCTCCGGCGCGGGCTGAAATTCGCAGTCCACCTTGAGGTGAACGGTTTTGCCAGCGAGCGGAATGGAGGCGATCTCTTCGGGCTTGTCGGAATCGGCGCTCACCATGACGAGCGATCTGACGCCGTCGGTCATCTTGACGCCGACAAAACCGTACTGTTTCTGGAAGGCGGTCAGGCCGGCCCAGTCGCCGTCCTTCATGCCGCTCACGTCGATGCTGGTGGTCGCCGAACTGCGTGGGCCGAAGGTACGCTGCGTGAGGGTGTTCGGAGCCTCAGTCAGCGTGGAGACGACCCGGCTGGTCACGAGGCTGAGGTAGCCCGGACGCTTGGTGAGCGACCAGTCACTGGGCCTCGGGTTGTGATTCCATTGCCAGGCCAGGGGCAGGGCAGGGTCGCCGGGCTGGCGGTTGAATTCGTCGGAGGCGACGATGCCGGAGGCGCCGGAGACGCCCTGTGCGCCGGCCGGGATGTCGAGCGTCATGGGCACCTTGCCGTTTTCGCCGAGCACGGGCCAGCCGTCCTTCCAGGTCACGGGCACGAGGTAGGGAATGCGACCGACGGCGCCGTTGCCCTTGAAGAGATAGGCGTACCACTTGCCGTCGGGCGTGTCGATGAGGCCGCCCTGGGCGATGCCGCGGTCATCGAGCACGATGCGACCCTCGTAGGGCCCGTCGATGCTGTCGGCGCGGTGGACGATGACGGTCGGCGCCCAGCGGCTTGCGGGCGAGGCGATGTTGAAGAGGTAGTAGCGGCCGTTGATCTTGGAAAGATGCGAACCCTCGCCATTGAGCCCGCCCAGGTCGGTGCCGAAGATGGTGTTGACGTTCTCGATGAGAACCTTGTTCACGCCGCCGGGCTTGATGCCGGAGAGGTCCGATTTCAGCTCGATGAGCGTGATGCGCCCGCCTCCGTAAACCATGTAGACGCGACCGTCGTCATCGAAGAACAGGCTGTGGTCATGCAGCACGGGCTCGAAGCTCATCTCCTTCCACGGGCCGCGCTCTGGATCGCGCGTGCTGAAGATATGGGTGCGTCCGCTGGTGTAGGAGAAAGTCGAGGCATAGAACACGCCGTCGTGGTAACGCAGGCTGGGGGCCCACGAGCCGGCCGCGTAGGCGTCCTTGCCGTTGTCGAGGCGGAGGGCTTCGTTGTCGGCCAGCGTTTCATACGCGTACGACGCCATGCGCCAGTTGACGAGGTCCGTCGACTTCATGATCGGCAGGCCTGGGCTCATGTGCATCGTCGTGCTGCTCATGTAGTAGGTCTTTCCTACTCGGATGACTGCGATGTCCGGGACGTCGGCCCAGATCAGGGGATTGTGGGCACGAGCCGCCTGTGCCGCTGGTGCAGCCTCTGCCGCCGGAGCAGCCCGAGACGCGACGCAGAGGACGAGGGCCATCACGAGCAAAAAAATCGGGCGGTTCATGAGACGGGCAGGAGAGACGGCGCAAGGGCGGCTCAGGCTGTCAGCGTGTTTGTCCATGTCTTTTCTCCGGATCAATCATTTCGAGTCAAGCATCGGTCAAGGTGACGTGCCGCCCACCTTCACGCAGGATGCGGCGCAGGCGTGCCGCCGCGCACAAGCGCAACGCGGCCGCAAGCACTGGCGCCCGCAGCCGGCTCAGCGCGCCTAGCGCGCGTACAGAGCGAACGCGAAGTCCGCAGGGCGGCCGCTCTCCCGGTCCTTCAGCGGCCGGTCGTCGAGGCTCGCCTCGCCGTCGGCATAGACGTCGCTGCGGCTGGCGCGCAGATAGAGCGTCAGCGCGTCCTTCTGACCCTGCAGCGCCAGCGCGTAGCGCCGACCGGCCTGCAGCACGACGGGCGGATGGGCGCTGAAGTCGAAGCTCAGCAGGCCGGGCCCTTGCGGCTGGTAGGCGATCGACAGCCCCTCACCGGCGCCGAGCAGTTCGGTGCCGGCCGCCGCGTCGCGCAGCGACAGGCGCAAGGTGCGAGTTGCGTCCGTGCCGTGCCCATCTCCGGCGTACAGGCTGAGCCGGCCCAGCGGGATGTCGGCACGCGGCACGAAGGTCTGCACCAGGCGGGTGGCGCCGCCGTTGCGGTTGAAGCCGATGGGCTCGGGTGTCTGCTCGAAAGGCCGGGTGATCGAGGCCAGCGCCGGGTTGCCCGGCCAGGTTTCGGGATAGCCCTGGGCGAACTGCTGGACAGCCACACGCGGGTCGGAGCGGCCCGGGTCCGCCATCGCGGGCACCTTGCCGGTGGGCGGCTTGGGCGGCGTGCTGATGCCGGCTGCGGTCTGCGTGACCGGCCACATGCGGCCCTCTGCGTCGTAGTAGAGGTACTCCATCGTGACGGAGCGGCGGGCGCCGGCGCCGGTCTCGCCGTTCAGGGTCAGCGCGCCGTTGTGATAGACCAGATAGGACTGGCCTTTGAAGTCGTCGATGACGCCCGCGTGGATGGTGAAGCTGTTGTGCGCCGGGCCGGTCAGCAGGCCCTGGTAGGTCCAGGGGCCGCGCGGGCTGGGTGCGGTGGCATAGGACAGGTGCTCAAAGAGGCCCTGGGGCGCCATGGAGGCGTACGTCATGTAGTACATCCCCTTGCGCTTGGACAGCCACGGCCCCTCGGTGTAGTTGGGCAGCGCGATCTTCTCGATGGGGCCGTCCAGCTCGGTCATGTTTGGCTTGAGCTTCGCCAGGTAGAGCACCGGGTTGCCCCAGGCCAGCCAAGCGGTGCCGTCGTCGTCGATGAAGACGGTGGGGTCGATGTCGCTCCAACCGTAGGGGCTGGGCGTCGTGGCGTCGGTGACCAGCGCCGAGCCACGCGCATCCTTGAACGGGCCCAGCGGGTTGTCGGCCACCGCCACGCCAATGGCTTTGCCGTACTGCGTGTTGTCGTGCTGCACGGTGGCGTAGAAGTAGAAGCGGCCGTTGCGCTGCACCACCTGCGCGGCCCAGGCGTCGCCCACCGCCCACTTGAAGTCGGTGGGCTTCATGAAGGCGCCATGGGCGGTCCAGTGGCGCAGGTCCTTGGACGAATAGGCCAGCCACTCTTTCATGAGGAAGAAGTCGTTGCCCTTGGCCTCGTCATGGCCGACGTAGAGGTAGACCGTGTCGCCCACGACCAGCGGCGCGGGGTCAGCGGTGAAGCGGTCGCGCAGCACCGGATTGGCGCCGGGCGCCGGTTCGGCGCCCGGCGCTGCTGCGCAGCCTGCCGCAAGGCTCGCCGCGAGGATCGAGAGAAGGATGAGTGGTTTGCTGCAATTTTTCATGGGGGTCATTGGCAACGTGATGTAGCGCTATATCAACGACACCATGATAGTTCGATGACCGAATGAATTGGCAAGGAAAACACTTACTCCTAGGTCGTGCGTGACCTGGGACGAACCACGCGCCCCACACCTTTCAGGCGATGGCCAACCTCGTCCGCCGTGGCTCGGCCAGCGTCTCGCCGAGGACGATCTCGGTGGGCAGGACGATGTTGGATGGCCCGGGGTGCGACTCGCCTCGGCGGAGCGCCTCGACGCGCTGTACCAGCACTTCGACGGCCCGCCGTCCCATCTCGTGAAGCGGCTGGTGCACCGTCGCCATTTGCGCCGATCGCGCCATGAAGGTGTGGTCGTAGCCGACGACGGAGACGTCCTCCGGCACGCGCAGCTCCCGCGAGCGCAAGGCCTCGATACAGCCGAAGGCGATGGCATCGTTGCATCCGAACACTGCCTCGGGCAGCGGCCGGCCGCGGTGGCGCCGCAGCCAATCCTGCATTGCCTCGCGCCCGCCACCGACGCTGAGCGGCGCACGAAGCACGTGGTTGGGGGCAGGCTTGACGCCTGCTTCGGCGTGAGCCCGCAGGTAGCCTTCGATGCGCTGGTCCGCTGCTGAAAAGCCCACCGGTCCGCCTACATGCAAGATGCGCCGGTGCCCCATGGCGAGCAACTGGCGCACCATCGCGCAGGCACCGGCCTCGTTGTCCGACTCGATGTTCACCACCCCCATCAGCGGGCTGTCGGCCTGCACCGACACCAGTGGCGTGTGCGGCGGCAACCACGCCGAGCGGTCATCTTGCAAGTGTGGCGCAAGCAGGATCAGGCCATCGACGCGGCCGTCACACAACGCCGGGATGCGGGCGGGAGCCTCGTCCCAGTTGGCCAGCGTGAAGACGGCCATCGTCTGCCCGGCCGCCGTGGCGCCCTGCATGACGCCACTGAAGACTTCAAGGAAGTAGAGGTTCGGCTCTTCGCCCATGATGTTGGTGACGAAGCCGACCGCATCGGTGCGTCGGTTCGCGAGCGCACGCGCGGTCGCATTCGGCCGGTACCCCAACTGCTGCGCCGCGGCCAGTACACGCTCGCGTGTCTCGGCCGACACGCGGGCCGAGCCTCGGCTCCCCCCGTTGAGCCCCGATGAGGCGGCCATCTCCGACACACCTGCCGCGCGGGCCACGTCGAGAAGCGTGGGCGCGTCGCTGCGGCGGCGAGTCTTCGGCTGTGTCGCGGGTGGTTTCGGCTTCGAAGTAGGCACGGATGTTCCGGGCAGGTGGACCGCCGGGGGGGGCGGGTCGCGCAGCGGCGCACTGTAGCACTGGCCTTCGGGAGCGGCGGGGCCCTGGGAGGGCTTTGGGCGACCAGCAGCATCACCAGGGCCCACGCCGGAAGTCGAACCTCTACTCGCCTGCGTTTGGCCTGCACACGGAGCTGCCGCTCGGTGTGCTCGTCCAGCTCAGACATGGTTGCAGCCCGGATCGCTCGGGAGGGAAATCGGCAGGCGCCGTCGAGCCCGGGTCTTGTTGCGCCAGCCAAGTCAAGGCCAGCACAGTGCCTCATTGCGCCGGGTCGCCGTAGAGCACGCCTCGCCCATGCGTGCCCACGTACACCCGGCCGAACAGTTTTGGGTCGCCGCTGACCTGCAGGATCAATCCCCACTGGTGCGCGTCGTCGTTGATGCGCACCCATTGCGCGGCGCCATCCGTCGAACGGTGGATGCCGTACCGGCCGTGCACCGTGCCCACGAGGTAGAGCGCGGGTTCGGTCGAGCCTGGGGCCGCGCGGCCGAATCCGAAGGCGTGCACCTCGGTCACACCAGGCAGGCGCCGAAAGCCTTGCCCCGGCGCTGCGTGGTACAGGCCGTGGTAAGCGGGCAGCCAGAGATCGCCTTCACGTCCTGGCGCGGCGTAGAGCCGGTCCTGGCCGCCGCGGTTGTCGCCGCGCTGGGTCCGGTTGTGCTCGCCCGGCGGCGATGCGCGGACCGGACCGTCGGGCAAATCCAGCGCGCGCTCGGTGAAGCTGGCTGCGGCGTCGTCGCTGGCGTAGAGGCTGTCGCCGATCAATGAGACGGCGTGAAAGCGGCGCGGATTCACGCGGTCGGCCACGACCCGCGTGTCCGGCGGTAGGCCGCTTACCGGTGTCCAACGGGCGCCGCGGTCGCGGCTCACGTGCGGCATCAGACCTCTGGGGGTCCAGACCCAGGTGGCGCCATCGGCCGACACGGCGACCGAGCCTTCGCGGGCGTCCGGATTGGGCAGCGCTGCCGGTTCGCGCCAGCTGCGGCCGCCGTCGAGGGAATAGCCCAGGGCTTTGCCGACGCGCGGGCGGCCGACACGCACGATGACCTCGGGCGCGAGCTCGGCCCCGGTTACGTCGGTCGTGTTGCCCATGAACGGCGGTTTGGGGTTGCCGTCGGCCGGCACGTCGAGTTCGGTGTGCACGAAGCCCGAGTAGTCCCCGATCGCGCTGACGAGTGGCACGCCGCGTGTCGGGCTGTGCAGCGCCAGCGCGACCGTCTCCTCGATGCCGGTGCTCATCACCCGCCAATGCGTGGGCCGGCCATCGTCCGCGGCGCGAAGGTCGTGGGTCTCCCAGCCGCCGTAGCCGGTGGTGAAGAGGGCGTGGTCGGGGTTCGCGGGGTTGATCCTGACGTCGAACAGCCAGTGCAGGGGCGTGTCGCCCACGTAGGGTGCGAGCTTGGCGTCGAAACGCGCGCTCGCCGGGCCAGCCGCGAACAGCGGCCTCCAGGTGGCGCCGCCGTCGGTACTGCGGAACAGCTCTTCGCCCCCGGCTCGCCCATGGGTGCTGGCCAGCAGCCGCTGCGGCTGCCGCGCGTCGACCGCGACGGCGGCATAGCCGAAGTTGCGCGCGCCGTTGGAACGCTCGGGCGTGATTTCGGTCCAGCGCTGGCTGCGGCTGTCGTACTTCCACACCGCGCCGCCGCGCATGCGGCGCGGGCCGGGTTCGTCGCCATAGCTGACGTACAGCTGGCCATCCGTGGCCCAGCTCGCGCGTGTCGGGCGATACGCGGTGGGCGCGCCAGGCAGCGGGGCCCAGCTCACGCCGCCGTCTTCGCTGCGCCAGAGATTCGGGCGATCCATCGCCGAGACACCGACATAGATGGTTTGGGTAGCGCCGCCCGATGCTGCGCTCGCAGGATCGAAGACGACAAAGACGATGGTGCTGCGTCCGTCGCTGCCGCGTCCGGCGGGCAGTGCCCCATCCGCTGCCGAGCGACTCCACGCCGCGGCCGGAAAACTCTCGACGCGCTGAAAGCTCGCAGCACGGTCGCCGCTGCGCCACAGGCCACCGAGCCGGGTGCCCAGGTAGAGCACGCGGCCGTCGTTCGGGTCCACCGCCATCCGATCGCCGTTGCCGCGGCCCTCTTCGTTGCCGCCGAATTTGACCGGCAGGTCGGTGCGCTGGAAACTGCGGCCACGGTCATCCGAGCGCAACACGGCGCCGTCGGGCACGCCCGAAGCGGTGTAGGTGCCGCAGGCCAGGTAGAGCCGGTCCGGGTCGGACGGGTCGAGCGCAACGCTCTCGACTCCCATCAGGTTGAGGTCGGCGTGGGGCAGCCAGTCGAGCAGCGGCTGCCAACGCGCCGAGGCGGCGTCGCGACGGTACGCGCCGCCCATGTCGGTGCGGGCGTAGAGCAGGTTCGGGACCGTGGGATGAAAGACCAGGCCGTCGACGAACCCGCCACCGACGATGGCCACGCTCTTCCAACGGTAGGCTTCGGCTGCCGGCGGATCGCCCGCCTGCGCGACGGCGCTGCCGAGCAGCAACATGGCCAAGCCGCCCACGACGGCGCAGGCCCGGCGGAGCGGCTGCAGGCTCACTTCTTTGCCGGCTCGAGTGTCACCAGCACCACGTCGTTGCTGCGCATCGGCAGCTTCCACTGCAGCTTGCCGTTCTTGCCAACCTTGATCACGCGGTCCGCCTCGGGCTTGTCCTGTGTGAGCGTGTGCAGCGTTGCCAGCTGCTCCGGGTTGAGATCCTTGGGCGCGCCCATCTCGATGTACGCCGTGTACGCATCGTTCGTCTTGTGCCCCGTGCGCCGCACCTGCACGCGGTAGCTGCCGGCAGCGACGTTGCTCAGGTTCAGCGTCACCGCGGCGGCCGGCCCGTTGGGTACCGGCTTGGCGAAGAACACGCCGTTGCTGGTCGCTTTCTGGTCCGGGTGCTGCCAGTCCCAGACCAGCACGGCGGCCTTGCCGCTGTCCACGGCGGCCAGCACCTGCTTGTCGGCGCTGGGCACTTCATTGCCCCGCAATGCATTGAGGTACTTGTAGGCAAACCACGCCGGCTTGCGCAGGCCGTCGCGGGTCATCAGCCCGAAGCCGCCGTGGAAGGCCCGGGGCGGCGCGCCCGGTTCTTCGAACAGGTCGCTGTAGGTCCAATAGCTCATCGCCTGCGCGTGGCCGCGGGTGCCGACCAGCTTGTTCAGGATCCACGGCGCACTGATGTAGCTGTCGTGCACCTTGTCGTAAGGGTTGTAGCTGGTGCTCCACTCGGTGATGTACAGCGGCAGGCCGGGAAAGGCCGACGCCTCGATCTCCTGGCGGTTGCGGCGCACGTCGCCGATGATCGAGTTCGGGTCAGTCGCCAGGATGCGGTCGGACTTGCCGAACTCGTCGAGGAAACCTTCGGTAACGCCGTAGGTGTGCGTGGTGATGAAATCGACCGCCACATCGTTGGCCTTGGCATAGGCCAGGAACTCGGGCACCCACGCGGCGCCGGCGGTCGCCGGGCCGCCGACCTGCAGCTTCGCGTCGATCTTCTTCATCGTTCGCGAGGTGTTGGCGTACAGATCGAAGTAGGCCTTCTGGTCGGCTTTTTCCCAGAACCCGTCGAGGTTGGGTTCATTCCACACCTCGAACGGCCACTTGCGCACTTCTTCGATGCCGTATCGCTGGACCAGGTGGCGCACGAAGGCATCGATCAGCTCGGACCACGGGCCGGGCTGCGGGTGCGAGGTGTTGCCCTGCCAGTAGAAGATCTTGAGATTCGAGGTCTTCATCACGCCCGGCGTGAAGCCCAGCTCGATCAAGGGCTTGATTCCGCGCGCCAGCAGCGCGTCATACAGGCGGTCGATGCCGCTGAAATCGAAGACCAGCTTGTCGCCGTCCTTCTTCACGGTGCCGTAGACGTCGTGGAAGATGTCGTGAAAGCGCACGTGGCGAAAGCCGAGTTCGTCGACAGTCGTCTTCATCTGCGCCAGGTTCTCGGGCCGGCCGGTGGTGCCGGGGTAGTCGGCGCCGACCGAGAAGTCATAGAAGCGGTCGACCGGCGTGGTGGCGGCGGCCAGGTCGAGCTGCACCGTGCGGGCGAGGGGCCCGGCACTCGCGGCGGCACTCAGGCAGATTGCCAACGCGGCGGCCAGCGGGCGCAGCAGCGGCATGCTCAACGGGAAGGGCAGTGTTGTCATCAACGTGTCTCCGTGGCCGGGTCGGCCTTGTGGGGAAAGGGCGCCAGCCAGGCCAGCATGACCGGCGGCAGCGAAAACAGCAGCACCAGGCCGAAGAAGGTGGCGTAGTCGTGGCCGACGGCGCCCCACACCCAGCCGCTGACCGAGCCGGTGGACCACTTGGTCATGGCCATCACGCCGGTGGCCATCGCGTAGTGCGCCATCCGGAAGGGGCCGGGGGCCACCTGCTGCATCATGTAAAGCATGTGGCCCACCGACCCCATGCCGAAGCCAAACTTTTCCAGCGCCACGATCGTGCCGACCCACAGCGTGTCCTGCGGCAGCGCCGTCGCCAGGTAGAAGAAGGTCAGGTGCGGTACGTTCAGCACCAGCGCGAGCACGAAGAACGAACGCGGCAGCGTGCGCCGCGCCACCAGGAAGCCGCCCAGGAAGGCTCCGGCGATGAAGGCGATGGTGCCGACCGTGCCGTTGATGTGGCCCAGTGCCGCGTTGTCCAGCCCCAGGCCGCCGGCCGAGCGCGGGTCGAGCAGGAACAGCGGCCCGAACTTTTCGATGAAGCCCTCGCCGAAGCGGTAGAAGAAGATGACGGCCAGCATCATCCAGATCTGCGGCTTGGCGAAGAAGCTGACCCAGGCCACACGCAGCGCGGTGATGCCGTTTGTGCCGGCGCCGCCAATCGCCACTGGCGGCGCGCCGGGCGGCAGCACCCGCAGGTGCCACACACCGAACGCCGCCATCACCACCGCTGCGAAGCAGACGACGATCGTCCAGCACTGCACCCAGGGCAGACCCCTGCTGTCGTGTAGCCAGCCGGTCAGCGAGACCAGCAGGCCCGAGCCGATCACCGCGCCCAGGTTCCAGCACATGCCCTGCAGGCCGGCGTAGCGCGCCTGGTCCTTCAGCGGCATCGTTGTCATGAACACGCCGTCGGCGCAGGTGTCCTGCGTGGCCGAGGCGAAGCCGGTGATCCAGAAGAAGGCCAGCGACAGGCGGAAGAAGTCGTCCAGCGGCAGGCAAAAGGCGACCAGGCCGAGCGAAGCCGCCATCGTGAACTGCATGCTGATGACCCACCAGCGCTTGCTGCGATGGGCCTCGAGCAGCGGCGCCCACAGCGGCTTCAGCACCCAGGGCAGGTACATCTGCGAGGTGTAGAGCGCGATGTCCTCGTTGGACACGCCAAGGTTCTTGTAGAGGATCGCGGCGACCACGCCGACCATCACGTTCGGCAGGCCCATCGCGAGGTACAGCGATGGCACCCAAGCCAGAGGATGCCGACGCTGAACGCTGCCGGCTGCGGCCGGGGCCACGCTGTCGGGGATGCTGCTCATGGAAAAAACCTTTGTGATGGGCACTGCGAGATGAGCGCTTTGGAACGGCCATGCGCGCTCATGGCGCCACCACCGGCGTCAGCGCCTGCAGCGCCGCGGAGACATAGACCAAGGGCGCGTTCCAGTTGATGGCGACTTCGTTGGTCGTGTAGCTACAGAACTTGTCCAGCCAGGCCTTGGCCGCGGCGGTCGACGGATACGGCAGCTTGCAGTCGTCCGAAGTGACGTTGCGCGGCCCGCCGACGATGAAGCCCGGCACCGGATCGGCCACGCCGTCGGCGCCAGAAGGCCGGTGGTGCGGATCCCTGGGCGAACGCTCGCCAAAGCCGGTCACCATCGAGAAGCCGGTCGGGTGGCGGCCGAGCACGAAGTCCAGCGCGGCCTGAGCGGCGTCGAGCTGGCGGCGGTCGCCACCCAGGCGATAGCCCTGGATGAGCACCATCGCCTGGTTCAGCGCCACGGCGTTGCTGCCCCAGTAGAAGTCGTCGCGCTGCATCGCCACGCGGTAGCTCGAGGCCTGCCAGCGGCCGGCCAGCCGGGCCGCGAGTGACGAGATCTGGCGTTCGACGAGTGCGCGGTCGGCCGCTGGCGTGAGCCGGGCGCGGTGCTGGGCCAGCGTGATCCAGCCCAGGGTGCCGACATCGGCCCAGCCCGGCACGCCGGCCGGCTGGGCGTGTTTGCTGAAAGCCGCCCAGTAGCTGTCGTCGCGCGTTGTCACGTACAGCTCTGCGGCCGCCCAGGCTAATTCATCGTCGAGCTTGCTGTCGTCGTAGCCGCCGGTGCTGATGTCGGGCGGCTGCTTGTAGACGACCGCCGGATGGGCCTGGGCCCAGCCCCAGGCGGCCTTGGACGCTGTCAGCAGGCGGGCCGACAGGCCCGGGCGCTGGGCCTCGAACGCAGCCAAGATTCGGCTCGCCTGCGCTGTCGCCGCGGCGAAGTCGAGCGTCGCGGCCGTCGTCTTCATCACGACATAGCGCTCGCCAGTGGCTTGATGCGGCATCACGACGCCGTCGAAGCCCTTGTTCGTGAGCTTGTGGTAGACGCCGCCATCGGCAGGGTCCTGCATCGCGAGCATCCACTCCAGGTTCCACAGCACCTCGTCGAGCACGTCGGGCAGGGCGTTGCCGCTTTCCGGGATGTTCAACTTTTGCGCCTGGAAGTGGGCCGGGAAATGTTCGTAGGCGGCCAGCAGCGTGTAGACAGTGATGCCGGAGTTGACGATGTACTTGTTGTAGTCGCCGGCGTCGTACCAGCCCTTGGACGCCGAGATCACTGCGCCCTCTGGCCGGCCCGGGCCTGCGGCCGAGGCGTGCACAAAAACGCGCGTGTCGGGGTGGCCGGCGGGGCGTGCCCAGACGCCGGCATGGGCCGGCTCCAACGCAACGCTGGCACGGTTGAAATAGAAGGCCTTGAGGGCTGCGGCATTCAGTGCCGCATAGGCGTCGGGCGCGATCACGAAAGGTGCCGACGGCGGCAGCCCCGCCACCTGCAGGCGGTAACGGCCGCTCTGGCGCAGGGCGGAGAAGTCTGCCAGGAGCAGTGCTTCCTGCGCGGGCTCCCAGCGCTGTGCGGCGCCGAGCGGTCCGCGCCAGACCTCGCGACCGCTGATGTCGTCGACCACGGTGAAGTACTCGGCCGCGACCTCGCGCACCACGGCCCACTTGGCGCCGCCGGGCAGGTAACCCACCTGGTTGAGCTGGATGGCGGTGGTGTCGGCTGTGCCGGGCGCATTAGGCGCGAGGGTCTGGGCCGCCGGTGTCGAAGAGGGTGCGTGGCTGCAGGACTGCAAGGCGAGCACCAGTACCGGGACCAGTGCGAGGCCGGCGACGCTGCGGGCGAGGGTGTTCTTCAGTAGAGGGTTCGGCATGAGATCGGTGGCTTGTCAGGGGACGGGTGCGGGCCATTGCAGATGCACCAAGCGCCAGCCTTCTTGCTTGAGGCGGCGCAGGAGCAGCGGCAGCGCCGCGGCCGTTTGTTCCTGGGAGTCGTGCAGCAGCACGATGCCGCCGCCCTGCTGACGCAGGCGCTGCAGCATGCGGTCGGCCAGCACCTCCGGTGTCTGGTCGGGCAGCCAGTCGTCGACACCCACGTCTACCGACATCACGGTGATGCCCTGCTGGCGCAGCAGCTCACGCATCTGTGGCGCTTCGGCCAAGTACGGAAAGCGCCAAGCCGCAGGCGCGCCGCCCAGCACATGGCGATACGCCTTCTGCATGGCTTCCAGGTCGGCTGCTTGGTCCTGCGGCGCCAGGTCATTGAAGGCGACGTGGCGAAAGCCGTGCATGGCCACGCTGTGGCCTTCGGACTGCACTCGCTGCGCCAGTGCCGGGTGCCGCAGCAGCGGCTCGCCGTTGACGAAGAAGGTGGCGCGTGCGCATTCGGCCTTCAGCGCCTGCAGCACGCGCTCGGTGGTCTCGGGCCGCGGCCCGTCGTCGAAGGTGAGCACCACTTCATCGGGCGCCAGCGCCAGCGGCCCGTGCTGGGCTCGGCCGTAGGCGGCGCCCTCGCGCGGCAGCTGTAGCACGCGGCTGGTGCCCAGCGCGTCGGTCCCGCAGGACTCGATCTCCCAGTTGACGCGGTCGGTGGTGCCGCGCTCGTCGCGCACCTGCAAGGTCGCGCGGCCGGCGGCCAGGTTCACCGCCGGCCAGGTGGCGATGCGGTCGACTACCGGCACCGTGCCCACCGGCTGTCCGTTCACTTCAAGAGTTAGCTCCCGGGCGTTGCTGTAAGCCTTGACCGCGACGGCGCCGGCCGGTCGCGTGGCCAGGCGTTGGTTGGCGATGTGCAGCACCGGCTCGCGCGCCCACCAGGCGCGCAGCAGGTGGTAAGCGTCCTTGCGCAAGCGCCGGTCGTAGCTGACGAGGCCCTTGTCGTTGACGCCAGGCTTGTCACCTTCATTGCGTATGGCAGAGGCATGGTCAAAGCCGAGCCACACGAAGTGGCCCCAAAGATAGGGCCGTGCCGCAAGCTGGCGCGCATAGGCTTCGTGGAACAGGGCCTGGTACTGCTCTGGGTGCCAGCGGCCACCCGGCTCGGGGCGGCGCGGCGGGTCTTCCTGCTGTAGCGCGCTGGCGCCGGCGCCGTATTCGCCCAGGCCGATGGGTTTGCCCGGCAACCTGGCGTGCAGCTTGTCGGCCCAGGGGCCGATGTCGGTGACGGCGCCGTCGTACCAGCCCCAGTAGCGGTTGTAGGCGGCCAGGTCGGCAACCAGTGCCATCGGGTGATCGTCTGGTGCGCAGCAGTGGGCGTAAGCGGTCAGGCGCGACGGGTCTTCGTGCTTGGCCAGCGTCTGCAAGTCGGCGAGCAACGCGCGGATGGGCTCGTCGCTGCGGTAGACCTCGTTGCCCAGGCCCCAGATCGCGACCGAGGCATGGTGCTGGTTCTGCCGAACCAGCTCGCGCAATTGCTGGAACAGGTTGTTCCGGAAGGCCGGCGTTTCCTGCATCACCGCGTTCAGCGGGACTTCGGTCCACAGCACCAGGCCCAGCTCGTCGGCGCGCTCGTAGGTGTGCGGCGGATGCTGGTAGTGCACCAGGCGCAGGCCGGTGGCACCCAGCTCCATCAGGATGCGCAGGTCCTCGTCGATCTCGGCGTCGCCGACTGCCACGCCCCGACCGGGCCGACCGGCGTGGAAGTAGTTGACGCCATGCAGCGGGTACGGTTTGCCATTGAGCAGGAAGCCACGCTCGGCATCGACCGCGAACTGGCGCAGGCCCAGCGGCAACTGCACGGCGTCGGCCACCGTGCGGCCTTGGATCAGCTCGGCGCTCAGCCGGTACAGGTAGGGGTCGAACACACCCTGCCACAGATGCGGGTTGCGTAGGTGCAGCACGGCGCTGGCGGTGTCGGCGGCACCGGCAAGCAGGCGCACTCGCTGGCGGTGCTGCGCGACGGCGCGCCCCTGGGCGTCGCGCAGCGTGAGGCGCAGCTCGCGGTCGGCGGCTTGCCGCGCGTCGTTGCGCAGCTGTACGCGTACCTTCAGCCGCGCATCGGTCGCCGACAGCGCCTCGGTGTCCACGCGCACGCCGGGGCCGCCGTGGTCCAGCAGCTCGATGTGGGCGGCTTCTGTCTCGATCAGGCGCACCGGCCGGATCAGGCCGCCGAAGACAGTAAAGTCGCCGCCCAGCGGTGCGACGTGCGGCAGCGTGCTGTTGTCGACGCGCACCGCGAGCAGGTTGTGCCCGGGCTTGAGAAAAGCAGTGACGTCGAAGCGGAAGCGCGAGAAACCGCCTTCGTGGCGTCCGACGCGCTGGCCGTTGAGCCAGACCTCGGCGGCCAGCGTCGCGCCGTCGAGCTCGAGGAACTGCCGGCGCGCGGGCGCGCCAGGGCCCGCAGGCGCGGCTGGTCGTTCGATCACGCGCCGGTACCAGCCCGGGCCGCGGTAATACGGCCCACCGGCCTCGCCGTCGGTCGCGTTCCAGCTGTGTGGCAGTGTGACCCGGGCAAAGCTGGCATCGTCGAAGTCCGGCGCTGCGGCCTCAGGCCGGTCGCCGCGCTCGAAGCGCCAGGATCCGTCGAGCGTCGTTCTGCTGCGCTGGGCCTGCACCAATGTGGAGGCGCACAGCAGCAGCAGGCCCAGCGTATGCCGCAGCGCGGCGCGCTGCCTGTTCAGAGGCGTCATCAACGCGGCTCCATGGTGCTGTGGTTGTCTGACCGGCGCAGCTGCCTACTGCAGCGCCCACTCGAACGCGACGCGCGGGTGCCGAAACTACCGCCGCGGCTCATCGGCCCGCGCCCCAGGTCAAGCGACCGCCTTGGACCTGCACCGGACTGCGCTGGCCTTCCACCTGCAGGCTCCAGTCCAGCAACGCACCCTCGGTGACGCTGGCGGTGTAGGTGCCGCCGCTGCGTTCGACCACGCCGCGTGCGGCGATGCCGCCGGCCGGCGTGGGCACCACGAATGCGGCGCTCGCGCCGTCGGCGAGTTCGAACACACGCAGGGTGACGCCGCGGGCATAGCCGTAGTCCGGCCGTTCAGTCTCGGCACCCCAGGGCAGCACGGTGCCCGGAGCGACGTAAAGCGGCAGGCTCAGGAAGCCATGGGTCTCGCGCACCCACCGGCCACCAGCGCGCTTCTCGCCGCTGAGCAGGTTGGTCCACATGCCGCCACCGAGGTCGGGCAGGTAGAAGTCGACCTCACCGCTGTCGTTGAACACTGGCGCCACCAGCAGGGCTTCGCCCAGGTGGTACTGGCGGTCCAGCGTGGGGCTGGCCGGGTCCTCCGGATGTTCGATGACCATCGCCCGCATCACCGGCACGCCGGTTTCGGTGGCCTCGATCGCCTTGGCGAACAGGTAGGGCATGAGCTGGTGCTTCAGCCGCGTGAACAGCCTGAGCACGTCGCAGCTTTCTTCGTCCACCAGCCAGGGCACGCGGTAGCCGCTGCTGCCGTGCAGGCGGCTGTGCGACGACAGCAGGCCGAACTGGATCCAGCGCTTGTAGACGGCCGGTGGCGGGTTGCCTTCGAAGCCGCCGATGTCATGGCTCCAGAACGCGAAGCCGCAGCTCGTGAGCGACAGGCCGCCGCGCAGGCTTTCGGCCATCGAGCCGAAGGTGGACCAGCAGTCACCGCCCCAGTGCACAGGGAAGCGCTGGCCGCTGGCATAGGTGCTGCGCGCGAAGACCACCGCGTCGGCACCTTTCACTTCACGCAGCAGGTTGAAGACGACTTCGTTGTATTGCAGCGCATAGAGGTTGTGCATCTCCACCGGGTCGGAGCCGTCGTGGTAGACCACACCGGTGTCGGGAATGCGCTCGCCGAAGTCGGTCTTGAAGCAGTCGACGCCCATCGCCAGCATGCGACGCAAGTGGCCTTGGTACCAGGCCACCGCCGCCGGGTTGGTGAAGTCGATGATCGCCATGCCAGGCTGCCAGAGGTCGGTCTGGAAGGTCAGGCCGTTGGCGCGCTTGATGAAATAGCCCTCGCGCACGCCTTCGGCGAACAACGGCGACTGCTGCGCGACGTATGGATTGATCCAGAGGCTGATCTTCAGGCCCTTGGCGCGCAGCCGCGCGAGCATCGCTTCGGGAGCGGGGAAGCCGCGCGAGTCCCACGTGAAGTTCATCCACTCGAATTCGCGCATCCAGAAGCAGTCGAAGTGGAACACCGCCAGCGGCAGGTCGCGCCGCTTCATCTCGTCGATGAAGTGGGTAGCGGTGGCCTCGTCGTATTGCGTCGTGAACGAGGTCGTCATCCACAGGCCGAAGGTCCAGGCGGGCGGCAGAGGCGCGCGGCCGGTGAGGGCGGTGAGCCGCCCCAGCACGTCTTTGGGCGTGGGGCCGGCGAAGACACAGTAGTCCAGGCTCTCGCCTTCGCGGCTGAACTGCACGCGCGTGGTCTTCTCGGTGGCTACCTCGAACGACACCGGACCGGCCTCATTGACCAGTACGCCATAGCCCCGGCTCGACAGGTAGAACGGCACGCTCTTGTAGGCCTGGTCGCAGGCCGTTCCGCCGTCCTTGTTGATGTTCTCGACCACCTGGCCGTTCTTGATGAAGGGCGTGAAGCGCTCGCCCAGGCCGTAGACGCACTCGCCCACCTCCAGCGTGAGCTGCTCGTGCATGAAGTTGCCGCGGCCGGCGTACTGGATGTAGCCGAGGCCGCGCCAATCGCTGCGCGTGAGGACGCGGCTGCCCTCGCGGAAGGTCAGGCACCAGGCATCGCCCTTCTTTACGTCGACCGAGATCGCACCGCTGGTTAGCGTCCAGGCGTCGTCGCTTTCCTCGATGCGCACGGGCACGCGGGTGGCGCCGGGCATTGGCACGTGCAGCCGCGGCGGCTGCGAGGCTGCGTAGTGCTCGACGCTCACGCGGATCACGCCTTCGAGCGGCGAGCTGAGGACCAGTGTCAGCGTCGGTCCGGCCAGCGTGTCGCCGCGGTGCTTGATGGGTTTGTTGGTGGCCAGAACCACCAGACGATCCTCCAGCACTTGCGTGTGATAGTTCTGCGACGCGTAGTGCGCCGTCACACCGGGTTGGAGAAGCCATTGGCCGTCAGTGAACTTCAAGATGATTTATCCATAAATTGATCCGAAAAGTATAAAGTTGCGTGCAAGCCAAGCCAATGGGTTTCGCTAGGGGCTTACACGCATACATTTGTTCGATGCACGAATTTATCATCGACTGGATGAAGACCGAGACTTGCCGGCGCCGCTGCCGAAGAGGGGTGCAACTTGCTGGATGAACTTGGCGCGGCCCGGGGGCATCAGCAAGTTCTGAAGAGCGTCAACAAGATGGCGCTCGTCAGGGCTCTGTGCAGGCACCCCGGTCTGTCGCGCAGTGACCTCGCGACCACGGTGCAACTGACGAAGTCCACTGTCAGCATTCTTGTGCGCGAACTCGTCGAGGAAGGTTGGCTTGTCGAGAGCGAGGTTCTCGCCACGGGTGATCTGGGGCGGCGGCCGACACCGCTGTTCATTGACCCGACCCGGCTCGTGCTCATCGGAGGCGAGGTGGGCATCGACGGTGTGCGCGTGGTGGCAACGTCGTTGACCGGAGAAATTCTTGCCCATGCCCGCTCAGGCTACGGCTCGTCACGCAGCGCCAATGCGTGCATCGGTGTTCTGGCGAGTGCGATGCAGAAGCTTTTGCGGCAGATCGACGTTCGGACCCAACGAGTAGTCGGGATCGGCGTGGGAGTTCCCGGCGGAGTCAGCGAGGCCAACGGCATGTTGCACTTTGCGCCGAACCTGAAATGGAAGGCGGTGCCGGTGATCGAGCTTCTGCGCAAGCGGCTCGAAGGCACGCCGCTGGAATCGGTACCTTTGTGCATTCAGAACGAGGCCGATGTGGCGGCCGTCGGCGAGTTGGAATTCAACCGGGAGCAGGTTGCCGATCCGCTGCTGTACGTCAGCGTCAATCAGGGCGTCGGTGCGGGCGTGATTGTCGACGAGCGGCTGCTCACGGGTCATCGCGGATTCGCCGGCGAGGTCGGTCACATGGTCCTGGACGCCGATGGGCCGCTCTGTTCCTGCGGGCGGCACGGCTGTGCCGAGGCGTTGATCGGCCCACGTTCGATGGCCCCAGGTGTGCCGAACGATCTTGCCTTGAAGCAGGTGCAGCACCTCGTCGCCGCGGGTGACGAGGCGACCCTGGGCGCGGTAGAACGCGCCGGGGCCTACCTGGGCGTCCTGTTGCAGAACCTCGCTGCGGCCTACGACCCCGGGTGCATCGTCTTGGGAGGGGCCCTGGTCGAACTGGGAGATGCGTTCCTGCGCCCGGCGCTGCGCACGCTGGGCGAGTACGCGAGCGCGGCAGGGTTCGCAGCCCCGCAGGTCAGGCTTTCGCGCTATGGCGCCGATGCCGTCGCCTTGGGCGCTGCGGGCCTGGTCCGGTATCGGTTGACACGCACGCTCATCGAGGCGCGATCCGTCGGCGACCGAGAACTGGCCTTGGCGGACGTCGTCTGATGTTCCTCAGCATCAACTTCGGCACGTCGGAGGTGAGGGTGCTCTTGCTGACCGATGCGGGCGAGACTCAGCGGGCCGGCAGTGGTGGCGCGCCGGCGCGGGCCTGTACGCAGATGTGGGCCGCCTGGACGTTCGGTGCTGAAGGACATCCGATGTAGTGAAAATCCTGCCAGCAATTCCCCTTGACGTGTTGTAGATTTATCGAAAAATCAAGCACTGGAAGTTGAGTCAGGAAGTAGGCGTTAGTGAGCGTGTCGGCCATCGTGGTGCCAGGCTCGACACCGAACGATTCCAACTGGTGCACCGAGACCGCTCAAGCGGCACAGCTCGCCGGCTTCACATTAATCAATTGCAACCATGATCCTGCTCCGATTCGCCGCCGCCCTGACCCTGGTCCTGGCTTGCACGTTCGCCCAGGCCGCCGAGGCCGCTGCGCGCACCCACCTTCTGCAGCGCGACGGGCGCCATGCGCTGATGGTCGACGGTGCGCCGTTCACGGTACTCGGCGCCCAGGTTCACAACTCAAGCAACTGGTCCGGCGCGCTGGATCAGGTGTGGCCCGCCGCCAAAGATCTCGGGGCCAACACGGTGGAGGTGCCGATCTCATGGGAGCAAGTCGAGCCGGTCGAGGGCCGCTTCGACTTCTCCTTCCTCGACACGTTGCTGCAGCAGGCGCGCGCGCACCGAATGCGCGTCGTGCTGCTGTGGTTCGGCACGTGGAAGAACACCAGCCCGCAGTACGTCCCGGCGTGGGTGAAGTTCGACAACCGGCGCTTTCCGCGCATGGTGGACCGCGACGGCAAGAACAGCTATTGCCTCTCGCCCTTGGGTGAGCACACGCTGGAAGCCGACAGGAAGGCCTTCGTCGCGCTGATGACGCATCTGAAGAAGGTCGACACCCGCGAGCGCACCGTCATCCTCGTGCAGGTGCAAAACGAGGTCGGGACCTTCGGGACGGTGCGCGATTTCGGAGCGAGGGCGCAGGCGGCGTTCGACCGCGACGTGCCCGCCGCCGTGCTCGCGCGCAAGAAGCCGCCGGTGCCGGGCGCTGCCAGCGGCTCGTGGCGCGCGGTGTACGGCGACTACGCCGACGAGTACTTCCACGCCTGGGCCATCGCCAGCTACATCGAGTTCATCGCGAAGGCCGGGCGCGCCGCTTACGACCTGCCGATGTACGTGAACAACGCGCTGCGCGAGCCGCTCGAGCCGTTGGCGCCGTGGAAGAGCAACTTCGCCTCCGGTGGCCCGACCTACGACGTCATTGACATCTACAAGGCCGCCGCGCCGAGCATCGACATCATCGGGCCGGACCTCTACCAGGCCGAGTCGGACAAGGTCACCGCCAATCTGCAGAAGTTCCAGCGCCCGGACAACGCGCTGTGGGTGCCGGAACTCGGCAACGCCGAGGCCTTCGCGCGTTACGTCTACCAGATTCTTGGGCGAGGGGCGATCGGCGTGGCGCCGTTCGGCATCGACTACTTCGATTACGCGAACTTCCCGCTCGGCGCCAAGCGCAGTGACCGCTCGATGGTCGAGCCCTTCGCCCGCGTGTTCAAGGTCTTTGCGCCCATGCAGCGCCAGTGGGCGCGCTGGGCCTTCGAGGGTCGCACCCGGGGCGTGGCAGAAGGCGACGACCACGGCGACCAGACGATTGTGATGAACGGCTGGATGGCCAAGGTCACCTTCGGGCAATGGATGTTCGGCGAGAGGGAATGGCCGGGCAACGCGAAGGAGGCGCCACCGCACGCCGCGAAGGCCCAGGGCGGCGTAGCGATCGCGCAGATCGCAGAGGACGAGTTCATTCTCGTCGGCCAGTTCGCGCGGGTCCGGCTGGACGATGCCGAGGGCAGCGGCCGGGCCATGATCGACCGCGCCGAGCAGGGCCGCTTCGATGCAAGTGGCCGCTGGGTCATGGAGCGCCGCTGGAACGGCGATCAGGTCGACTGGGGACTGAACTTCACCGGGCGACCGGTGGTGCTCAAGGTGAAGATGGGACGCTACCAGTGATGAAGGGCCTCATAGGTCGTGCAGCGATGGCGGCTGGCATGTCGCTGGCGGCGCTCGTGCTGGGTGGATGCGCCATCAAGCGAGCTCCGGCCGAGCCCGACACACTGGTGCTGTTCGGCAACGGCCAAGCCGCCGGTCTGCGCGTGCAACTGGCCGGCCCGGGCGGTCAGCTCGACCTCGCCGCGGCGTCGGTGTCGATGCCCAACACCGCCAAGGCCGGCGAGCCGGCCAGCGACGCCAACCTGCGCCGAACGCCGCGCCGCGCCGATGCCGACGCGCTCGAACTGCGCTGGCAGAACACCTGGTTCACCAGCCTGCGCCTGGTGGCCGATCGGCCGATGGACCTGCGCCGATGGTTGCCTGATTCCACGCTGGAGGTCGAGGTGAACGTGCTGGATGTCGCCAAGTCGGGCCTCAGTTTCGCGATGGGCTGCGGTCGGGATTGCGGGCGCAAGGTGAACTACGTGTTGCCTTCGCGCGCGCTGCAGGGCCTGGGCTGGCAGCGTCTGTCTTTCGCGCTCACGTGTTTCGAGCGCGACGGCAACGATTTCAGCGCCATCTCGCAGCCCTTCGTCGTCGACACCCACGGCAGCGGTGCGGTCATGGTGTCCAACGTGCGCATCGTTCGTGGCGGCAAGCCCAGCGCTGCGTGCCCGGACTACCGTACCGAGTCGGTCACTCCGGGACCGCTGCTGCAAACCTGGGCGGTGGACTGGTGGATGCGCCGGCACGAGGACAAGCTGCTGGAATTGCGCGCGCTGAAGGCGGCCGGCACACCGCCAAGCATGGTGTTCATCGGTGACTCGATCACCCACGGCTGGGAGAACGTCGGCCGTCCGGTGTGGGACCAGGCCTTTGGCAGGTACCACCCGCTGAATCTCGGGTACGGCGGTGACAGGACCGAAAACGTACTGTGGCGCTTGCAGAATGGCGAGGTCGACGGCATCGCGCCGAAGGTGGCGGTGCTGATGATCGGCACCAACAACACCGGCGACCGGCAAGAGGACCCCAACACTACGGCCGCAGGCATCCGCCGCGTCGTCGAAGAACTACGCAAGCGTCAGCCCGGGACGAAGGTGCTGGTGCTGGCGATTTTCCCGCGCGACGAGCAGCCGAACACGCTGCTGCGGCGCCTGAACAACCGCGTCAACGAGCGGATCGCCGGCCTGCACGACGGCCGCGACGTCTTCTTCCTCGACATCAACGCGTCGCTGATGAACACCGACGGCACCATCGCAAGAGACGTGATGCCCGACCTCTTGCACCTGAGCGAAAAAGGCTACCGGCAGTGGGCACGCGCAATCGTGCCGACGCTGGAGCGCCTGCTCTCCCTTCCATAGCACCACAGAAGTACCCATCCAATGAGCACCAGCACCATTACCGACTCCAAGGCCTTCCCGCCCTCATTCGTCTTCGGCGTTGCGGCCGCCGCCGCGCAGATCGAAGGAGCGGCCTTCACCGACGGCAAAGGCGCCTCGATCTGGGACCACTTCGCCCGCACGCCGGGCAAGGTGGCAAACGGGGACAATCTCGATGTCGCCTGCGATCACTACAACCGTTTTGACGAGGACTTCGCGCTGATGGCCTCGTTGGGAGTGAAGAACTATCGCTTGTCGATCGCCTGGCCGCGCATCTTTCCGAACGGCGACAGTGAGGTCAACGAGGCCGGCCTGGACTTCTATCGCCGGTTGCTCGCCAGCCTGCATCACCATGGCATCACGCCCTGGGTCACGCTCTTCCATTGGGACTTGCCGCAAGCGCTGGAAGAGCGGGGCGGTTGGGTTTCGCGCGCCACCGTCGACGCCTTCGCCGTCTACGCCCAGACCGTGGTCAAGGCGCTCGCAGACCAGGTGAAAAACTGGATCACGCTCAACGAGATCCGCTGCTTCACCCTGCTGGCCTACGGCACCGGCAGCAAAGCGCCAGGCCGCAAGGAAAGCGAGGCTGTGGTGAACCAGACGTATCACCATGCGCTGCTGTGCCATGGGCATGCGGTGCGCGCGGTGCGCGAGTTCGGCGGGCCCGGTGCGCGCGTGGGCCTGACCGACAACTGCGACGTGTGCGTCCCCGTCACCGAGACGCCAGACGACATCGCTGCCGCCAAGGCATGGTTCCTCGACAAGAACCTGCACATCCTCGGCGTGATGCAGGGCAAGAGCGAGGCGCAGGCCTGGATGGCTCGCGCCGGTGCCAATGCGCCCGTAGTGCAACCAGGCGACTTCAACCTGATTGGGCTGCCCACCGACTTCCTCGGCCTGAACGTCTACACCGCCACCTTTGTGCGCGCCGGACGCGACGGCCAGGCCTACGAGGCGCTGCCGCTGCCCGCCAACTACCCGCGCGCCGACAGCCCGTGGCTCAACCTGGTGCCGCAGGCGATCTACTGGGCCACGCGCATGTGCCACGAGCTGTATGGCTACCGCTCGATCTACATCACCGAGAACGGCTGCGGCTACAACCACGAGGATGTGGTGAACGGCGAGGTGATCGACCTGCACCGCCGTGACTTCCTGCGCAACCATCTGCGCGAGGCACACCGCGCCATCGCCGACGGCGTGCCGCTGGATGGCTACTTCCTGTGGTCGTTCATCGACAACTACGAATGGGAAGATGGCTACGAACGACGCTTCGGCATCGTGCACTGCGACTTCGCGACGCAGGTGCGCACGCCCAAGCTGTCGGCGCGCTACTACGCTGACGTGATGCGCACGCGTCGCATCGTCTGATACACAACGCCCATGCCTAAGAACTCCCCTCCCAGCCGCAGGCTGCGTGCCGCGACCCTCAGTGACGTGGGGCGCGAGGCTGGCGTTTCTGCGATGGCCGCATCAGCCGTTCTCAACGGCGCGCAAACCTCGACCCGGATCTCGGACGAAACCCGTGCACGCGTCATCGCGGCCGCCGAGAAGCTGAACTACCGGCCGAACGCGACCGCCCGCGGACTGGCGGTCCAGCGCATGAACACGCTGGGCATGGTGGCGACGCTGCTCGGCGACGAGCCGAACTTGTACTTCCTCGAAGTCTTCAACGGCGTCATGCAAGGCGCGGCCGCGCACGGGCAGACCACTACCGTCTTCACGATGGTCGATTGGGACGTCGCCCGACATCAGGTGCCGAAATTCTGCGACGGGCGCATCGACGGCCTGATCCTGCTGGCGCCGCTGCTGGAAGCCGATGCGGCCGAGTGGCTGCCCCGGCACACGCCGATGGTCTCCGTGCATGCGAACCACGAGATCCCCGGCGTACCCAACCTGGAGTCCGACGACGAAGGTGGCGCGTATCGGGCGGTCCGGCGCTTGCTGGAGTTGGGCCACCGTCGCATCTTGCATGTGGGCGGCCCCATCGGAACGCGAGGCGCCGAGCGTCGCCTCGGCGGCTACTTGCGGGCGCATGCCGAAGCCGGTTTCACGCCGTTGCCCGAATTCGTCATTCGGACTGACTTCACGGTCGAGGGAGGGCGCGATGGGCTCGAGGCTTGGTTGGCGCGCCATGCCGGGCAGCCGCTGCCCGACGCCATATTCGCCGCGAGCGACGCGGTCGCTCTCGGCTGCTTCGACCGCCTGATCGTGCGCGGCCATCGCGTGCCAGCCGATATCTCGCTTGTTGGCTTCGATAACACCTTGCTTGCGCGGGCTGCGCGCTTGTCCACCGTGTCTCAGCCGCTAGGCCAGCTGGGTCGGCAAGCGGTTGACACGCTGATCGGCCTCATCGAAGCAAGACAAGACCAAACTCCCGTACACGTTGCGACTAGCACCGTGCTTCCCACGGTGGTTGTCCCCGGAGCGACGCTGTTCGCACCGCGCACGACCAAGATCACGATTGCCTGACATGTCTGCTATCCCTGCGACTCACATCGCCGCCGCGCCCGCGACCGCGATCGCGCCCGACCGCCTGCCCATGCGCCAGAAGGTGGGTTACGGCCTGGGCTCCATTCTTGACATGTGGGGCCACTGGCTCTACTCATCGCTCGCGTACCAGGTCTTCAACCTCGCCCTGGGGGTGGCACCGGGCCTGATCTCGACGGTGATGATGCTCAAGGTCCTGTTGGACGCGGTCTCGGATGTCTTCTTCGGCTGGCTCTCCGACAACACGCGCACACGCTGGGGCCGACGCCGGCCGTTCATCCTGGTGGGCGGTGTGCTGGCCGGGGTGGGCCTGCCGCTGATGTTCGCCGTCGGGCGCGGCTGGTCTGACATGCAGTATTTCTGGTTCATGCTCGTGTCGCTGCTGCTCTACGTGCCGGTCATGAGCTGCTTCAACATGCCCTGGGTGAGCTTGGGCTCGGAGATGACGCCGGACTATCACGAGCGCACCACCGTCCAGCAAATCAGGGCGGTGGTCCAGAAGCTGCCCGAGCTGGCGATGTTCGGCGCCGCGCAGTTCACGACGCTCGTGATCTTCTACGACGCGAACGGCAAGCCGGACATCTTGAAGGGTGCCCAGGTCTATACGTCGATCCTGGGCGCCATCATGGTCGCCGCGGCGGTCGCGGTGTTCTTCATGGTTCGCGAGCGCTACTACGCGACGGTCGTCGTCGCGCACGGCAGCAAGGTGCCGATTCGCGACACCTTGTACCGCACCTTGAAAAATCGGCACTTCCGAATTCTGCTGACCGCGATGATGGCCTATGGCATGGCCACGGCGATGGTCTCGGTGCTGGGCTACTACACCACGATCTACCACGTCTGCGGCGGCGACCTGACGCTGGCCGGGCAGTGGAACACGGCAATGGGTGTGGCGGGCATGGTGTTCGGCTTTGCTGGCATCCCGTTCTTCGGCGCCATCGCCAAACGAAAGGGCAAGCGCGCCGCACTCATCACCGTCCTGATCGGTGCTGTCGCGGCCTTCATCGGCGACTGGTGGTTCTACAACCCCGCGTTTCCGGCGCTGCAACTGCTCGCCTGCGGCTTCGTCGCCTTCACCGGCGCCGGCTTCTGGACGATCTACGGCTCGGCCCTCGCCGACGTGATGGACGACGACGAGTTGGAAACGGGCCAGCGGCGCGAGGGTTCGTTCTCGGCCTGCCAATCGTGGATCACGAAGGCCGGCATGGCCATCGGCAACGGCGCCTCCGGCTGGATCCTGCAGTTCACCGGCTTCGACTCCAAGCTGCCGATTCAAGACGAAAGCGTGATCCTCGTCATCCGCTTGCTGCTGTCGGGCATCCCGGTCATCGGCCTCGTCATCGCGCTGATCGTCGTGCTGCGCATGCGTCTCGACGAGAAGCGCATGGGGGAGATCCGCGTCCAGCTCGAAAGCCGCCGGGGGACTGTCTGACCATGAGCGACCTCTCGTCCACGCGCCGTCGGTTCTTCGCATCGGCGGCCTTCGTCTCCACCGGTGCTGCTGGGCTGACCGCACAGGCGGCGCCACGCCTTGCGGGTCCCGCCGCACCTGCCGAGCCGATCTTCGGCCTCGGGTTCGAAGGCCAGCGCAAGGCCGATCTGGGCAACGGCACCTTCCGCAATCCGATCGTGCCCGGCGACCATGCCGACCCGACGATCTTGAAGGATGGTGCGGGCTACTACATGACGTTCTCGTCGTTCCAGTTCTATCCGGGCGCGGTGATCTGGCAATCGCGGGACCTGGTGAACTGGGCGCCCGTCGGCCCCGCGCTGCACAAGAACATCGGCACCGTGTGGGCCATGGATCTGGTGAAACACGAGGGACGCTACTTCATCTACATCCCCGTCCTGCAACCGCAGCGGATGGCCGTCTACGTCGTGCACGCCGACAGCATTCACGGGCCCTGGAGCGACCCGATCGACCTCGGGCTCGACGGCTGCATCGACCCGGGCCATGTTGTGGGTGAAGACGGCAAGCGCTACTTGTTCGTCAACGGCGTGCGCCGCATTGGACTCACCGATGACGGGCTGGCCACCGTGGGCCAAGTCGAACACGCACACACGCCTTGGCAGTACCCCAAGGACTGGGTGGTGGAGATGTTCGCGCCCGAGGGCCCGAAGCTGCTGCGCCATGGCGAGTACTTCTACATGATCGCCGCCGTGGGCGGCACCGCGGGACCAGCTACCAGCCACATGGTGACGGTGGCGCGTTCGCGCTCTATCCACGGACCGTGGCAAGACTGCCCGTTCAACCCGATCGTGCGCACCAAGAGCGCCGCCGAGCCGTGGTGGTCACGCGGCCATGCGTCGGTGGTCGAGGGCCCGGCGGGCGACTGGTGGATGGTCTACCACGGCTACGAAAGCGGCTACCGCACGCTCGGGCGCCAGGTGCTGCTCGATCCAGTCGAATGGACTGCCGACGGCTGGCTGCGCGCCAAGGGCGGCACGCTGGACCGCCCGTTGCCCAAGCCCAGGGGCGGACAGGCGAGCCCCGCGGGGTTCCCCCTGAGCGACGACTTCACGCAAGCCCGATTCGGCACCCAGTGGGCCATCTTCCGACCGACCGGTGACGAAAGTGGCCGCGCGCGCCTAGATGGCGGCGGACTGGTGCTGCGTGCCAAGGGCAAGTCGCTGGCCGAATGCTCGCCGCTGGTCTGCACCGTGGGCGACCGCCATTACGAGGCCGAGGTCGAGCTGGAGGTGGGCGAGGGCGCGCAAGGTGGCGTGGCACTGTTCTACGACGACCGTGGCCACCTTGGGCTGGGGTTTGGTGGCGGCACCATGTTCATCCACCACTACGGCCAAGAACAGAGCTGGGCGCGGGAGAAGGCGCCAGCGCGCCGCTACCGGCTGAAGCTGCGCAACGTCGCGCACGACGTCACCTTCTACTACGCGCTGGACAACGGCCCGTGGGTCAAGCAGGGCTGGGAGCGCGAGGTCTCGGGCTATCACCAGAACGTGTTCGGCGGCTTCCTCGCGTTGCGACTGGCGCTGTACGCGGCCGGTAGCGGCGAGGTTCGCTTTCGCAATTTCCAATACCGGGGGCTGCCGGGATGAAGGGAGTTGCCACCGAAGTTGATCGTCGTCGTGACCTCGGCGCCATGGCGGACACGGCTTCGCACCTCCATTCCCAAAACCTGGAGACATAGCACCATGAACCCCATCATCCGCACGCGGCGCCAGTGCCTCGCCGCCGCCCTGGGCATGGCTGCCGCGCTGGCGGGGTGTGCCACGCCACCTGGCGACCCGGTTGCCGCTGCCTCGACGCGCACCGTCTCGAGCACGAACAAGGATCTTGCACAGGCCATGTCGCCGGGCATCAACCTGGGCAACACGCTGGAGGCCCTCCCGACCGAGACCTCGTGGGGCAACCCACCCACCGCTCAGAAAGTCATGGATGCGTACAAGGCCGCCGGTTTCAACAGCGTGCGCATTCCTGTGGCCTGGCTCGCCCATGCGGATGCCCAGGACCGCATCGACCCGGCCTGGATCGCCCGCGTCAAGCAGGTCGTGGACCACGCTCGTCGCGCTGGCCTGTACGTGATGATCAACACACACTGGGACGGCGGCTGGCTGAATCACACGACCTACGACAAACAGGCCGCGCTGAATGCGCGGCTCGCCCGCCTATGGACACAGATCGCCAACGCGTTCAAAGACTACGACGAGCACCTCCTGTTCGCCGGCACCAATGAGGTCGGCATGGAAAACCTGTTCACGCCGCCGACCGACGAGTACGCCGCGGTGCAGAACAGCTTCAACCAGACCTTCGTTACCACCGTGCGCGCCACCGGCGGCAACAACGCGAAGCGGCACCTCGTCGTGCAGGGCTACAACACCAATATCGACCACACGCTCAAGCACGCGGTACTGCCCAAGGACACCATCGCTGACCGGCTGATGATGGAGGTTCACTACTACGACCCGTACGACTTCGCACTCAACAGGGACAGCAAGATCTGGCAATGGGGCGCCATTGCCAAGGATCCTGCCGCGACCCAGACGTGGGCCGACGAGCCCTGGGTCGAGAAGCAGTTCAGCGCGATGCAGAAACGCTTCGTCGATCGGGGCGTGCCGGTTCTGGTCGGTGAGTACGGCGCGTATCCAAAGCAGCAGTTCCCCGGCATGAAGCCCTACGTCGACTACTGGATCCGGCACGTCACGGGTTCGATGCGCAAGCACGGGCTGGTGCCGATGTGGTGGGACACCGGTGCCTTGATCGACCGCAGCACCGGCGCTCAGAAAGAACCGGATGTGATCCGGGCGATCGTCGAGTCCGGCCGCTGAGCGAGGGATTTCTTTGGCCGTCGACTCGAGTCGCGGGCCGTGTGAAGCCGTGCGAGTATGAAGTAAGTGTGAGAGTCGCGGCGCTACCTGGGCCGACGTTGGTCGGTCGTCGAATGCAAAGAGGTTCGTCTTGAAAGCAACTACAGGAACTGGAATTTCGACAAGGCGTTCTGCCGACCCTGGCAGCCCTGCGCGTGCCTGCATGGGTGACCGGATCAAGTCCTTCACCAGCGGCGGCAACGACGACGCCGGTGCGGCGGCGGTGATGCGGGACAGTGCGTGCAAGCGGCTTGCAGCCGCATGCGCCAGCGTCTTGCTGGTGTGTGCCGGCGGTGCTTGGGCCGAGGCCGACACGGACCTGGTCATGCTGCCTGCGCCCCCGGGCGCGTGGCGGACCTTTGTCGGCCACTGGGAAAGCCAGGCCGAACTCACCGGCGCGTCCGTGGTGGTGGCAACGCCCACGGCCGAATACGCCCGCTACAGCCACCTGGGCGCGAGCGCTGGCGGCACCGCCGGCCAGCGCGAGACGCTGCTGCTCGACTGGAGTGGGCTCTGGTCGTCCTGGCTGCGCATCGAAAGCCCGCAGCCGATGGACTTGCGGCCCTGGCTCGGCGGCACGCTGGAACTCGACCTGCACGTTGCTGACCTGGCCAAGGGCGGCGTGAAGATCAAGCTCTCGTGTGGAAACGGCTGCGAACGCGCCGTGGTGCTGGACCAGGCGCGTGCCATGGAGGGCAAAGGGTGGCAGCACGTGGCGCTCGCATTGAACTGCTTCGTGCGCGATGGCGCCGATTTCTCGGAGGTGACGATGCCCTTCATGCTCGAAGGCTCAGGCAGCGGGCGTGTCAGCGTGGCGAACCTGCGCATCACGCGCGGCGGCAAGCCCAACACCGCCTGTCCCGACTACCGCACCGAATCGATTACCCCGGCGATGCAGAACCAGCCCTGGGCCGTGGATTGGTGGCTGCCGACCCACCAGAAGCGGCTGGACGAAGCGCGTGCGATCCTGGCTGCTGGGCACCGCCCTGAACTCCTCTTCATCGGCGACTCCATCACCCAGGGTTGGGGCGACGTAGGCCGCGAGGTCTGGCAGCGCCACTATGACAAGGTCCACGCCGTCAATCTGGGCATCGGCGGCGACCGTACCGAGAACGTGCTGTGGCGATTGCAGCACGGCGCACTCGACGGCCAGGCGCCGAAGGTGACGGTGCTGATGATCGGCACCAACAACACCGGCCATCGGGCCGAGAACCCCGAAACCACGGCAGCGGGGGTCAAACGCCTGCTCGATGAGATTCGCCAGCGCCTGCCCGGCACCCAGGTGCTGCTGCTGGCCATCTTCCCGCGCGGCGAGAAGCCCGGCGACTTGCTTCGCGGCATCAACGAGCGCGTGAACAAGATCCTCGCGGGCTACGCCGATGGCCGCACGGTGCACTACCTCGACATCAACGCGGCGCTGCTCGAAGACAACGGAACGCTGTCGCGCGACGTGATGCCCGACTACCTGCATCCCAACGCGACCGGCTACGCCATATGGCAACGCGAGATGGACCCCACGCTGCAGAAGCTTCTGAACCCGGTTCGATGAACACCTTCATCATGCACAGACACCGAAGACATGACCCTTGATGCCGAGCACCTCTGACGGGTGAGGACGGCCCGCGCAGCGCCGCCTACGAGCCGCTGCGCGCGATCAGTCGGGCCAGGAAGTCGCCGTGGCTGGGAGTGTTCAGCACCGTGCGACGAATCGCTTCGTGCACTCCCGCCAAGTGCTGTTTCACGATGGCGGCATCCACCCGATCGACGTACGGGTCGTAGTGCTCCGGCATGATGCCCAGGCCGAACAGGATCGAAGCCCATGAGGGCACGCCGAAGCCTTCGGGCTCGATGATGGCCACGCGAGCGGTGCTGCGAAACAGCTCGATCTGATGGGCCAGGTCGTCCGGAATCGGCATCTCGGCGCAGTAACGCCAGAACGCGCTGTCGCGGCGCTCGCCGAGCTTGTAGTGCAGGATGATGAAGTCGCGCACCGACTCGTAGCGATATGCCATCTGCCGATTGAACTCCGCCGCCAGCGCAGGCGCGAAATGGCGATCTGGCATCAGTGCCGTCAGACGGCTGACTCCGTCCATGATGAGCTGGATGCTGGTGGACTCCAGCGGTTCCAGAAATCCCGAGGACAGACCGATGGCCACCACGTTCTTCGTCCAGCCCTCGCGCCGCCGGCCAGTCGTGAAGCGCAGCGGGCGCGGTTCGTCCAGTGCCGGGCCATCCAGGCCACTGAGCAGCGTGCTCGCGGCTTCGTCGTCGCTCACGTGTGCGCTGCAGTACACCAGGCCGTTGCCGGTGCGGTGCTGCAGCGGGATGCGCCACTGCCAGCCGGCTGCTTTGGCGCTGGAGGTGGTGTAGGGCGTCATCGGGTCCACGCGCTCGCAGGGTACCGCCAGTGCTCGGTCACAGGGTAGCCAGTGGCTCCAGTCTTCGTAACGTGAATTCATCACGCCGCCGATCAGCAGCGCGCGAAAGCCCGAGCAGTCGATGAACAGGTCACCGTCGATGCGGCGGCCGTCGCGCAGATGAAGTGCAGCCACGAAGCCGTCGTCCGGGCGCGTCTCGACATTGACGATGGTGCCCTCGATTCGCTGTGCGCCATGCTTCAGTGCGTAGTCCCGCAGGTAGGCACCGTAGAGCGCAGCGTCGAAGTGATAGGCGTATTTGTATGCATTGGCGGGCGAGGGCTCGCCGTCTTGCGGCAAGGCGAAACGCCCATGGCGCGCCATCACCGTGGCGGTGGACCACTCTTCGTACGATGGCAGATTGGGCTCGGTGGCGCGCAGCCGCAGCCAGTACATCCACAACGGGCGGTTGTGGATCGTCGGGCCGAAGTCGCCGAAGCCATGGAAGAAGCGGTGGCCGATGCGACCCCAGTCCTTGAACTCGATGCCCAGCTTGAAGCTTGCGCGTGTCTTTTGCACGAACTCCGCCTCGTCGAGGCCGAGCATCTGGTTGTAGAAGGCGATGGTTGGAAGTGTGGCTTCGCCGACACCGACGGTGCCGATCTCGGGCGACTCCACAACGACCACCTCGCAGGGCTGCGCAGCCGGTCCGCACAGCATGCGTGCTAGCGGGGCAGCCGTGATCCAACCCGCGGATCCTCCGCCAACGATCACTACTTTGCGCAATGCGCTGCCGTTCACGAAGTGTCCTTTCTTGATCGACCGCAACCATGCACCTGTCCAGTCGACACCGGCTTAGGTGTTTCCACCGTTTTAATTAGTTTGGCGTGCAAATTAATATGGCTTCGCTCGGTCTGACCGACGTCGAGCGTGTCGTCGTGAAGCATTCAAGGCGGCACAGGCGGGAAATGGAGACACCGCAATGCATGGCGCATGACCATGCAAAAGTGGAAAGCATCCCGAGCGGAGTACGGCCTGCCGTGCAGGTCTGACAAGGAGAACGAGATGAGACAAATCGAGTGCGCAATGCGCATGTTCCTGGTGGCCGCAACCTGTGGCCTTCTGCTCGCCGCGTGCGGCGGCAGTGGTGGGGGTGGCAACTCAGAGGGCCGCCTGCAGACCATCAACTTTCAGTATCCGGGCGGAAACACGCTGCTGAACGGGCCCACGGTCTTGCATGCGACGGCCACGTCGGGCTTGCCCGTGACATTCAGCTCGAGTACGCCAACCACCTGCACCGTGTCGGGTGACCAGCTGACCCTGGTGGCGGCGGGCGAGTGCCTGGTCGTTGCCAATCAAGGCGGCGGTTCGGCAGCGAACGGTGTGCAATGGGCGGCTGCCGATCGCGTCAGCCAGCTGTTCAACGTGCTCAGGCACGCACAGACGGCAGTGCTGCCGATGGCTGCTGTGTTTCGGGGTACAAGCGAAACGGTCGCGTTGTCAGCCGTCACCGATGCTGGTCTTGCCGCGAGCTATGCATCGCGCTCGCCGGCGGTGTGCGCGGTCAGTGGCACCGTTCTGACAGTGACGGGCCTGGGGCTGTGCGACCTGATGGTCACAGCGCCGGCAGATGCTAACTATTCGGCACTGGCGAGTGGAGCGTCATTTCCGGTCGATAGCCAACCGCCTTTCGTGGCTCGGTCCTTGGGTGTGGTTCAGCGCGTAGCGCTTGCCACGGTCGATACCGACGGGCAGGCCCTGAGCTATACGTCCACGACGCCGACGGTCTGTACGGTGTCCGGGAGCGACCTGCAGCTGCTCGCCAAAGGCAGCTGCCAGGTTTCGGCGACTGGATCGGGCGGTTCGCTAGCGAGCTATTCAGTATCGATTGATCCGCGCTTCTATTCGACTGGCTTCAATTTAACGTTAAATCAAACCGCGGAGTACGGCGAACTCAACTTAACCGCGGGTAGCGCTGTGGACGGTTGGTGGTGCGGCGGCTCGACGCCGTCCAATTGCAATCTGACCGTGCTTCCTTTCATGGCGGTGGGTGCGTACGACATCAAGCCGCTGAAAACCAATCCGAACTGGGGTGCGGACAGCGTCATCGACGGGGCCTACTACGCCCTGCAGGTCGGAGCGCCCCGCACCCGTGTGCTCAATGCGAGTGGCGCCTTTGATCACTACGACCTGACGCCGTTCGAGGCGCTGACGGAGACCACCTTGTTCGTCAACTACGGCGTCGACCCCACGCTGTACGCCACGGGCGGAAGGGTGTTCGTGAGGATCCAGACGGGCCATGCGGTGCCCAAATCCGATGGCAGCGGCAACTGCTACGTGACCGTTTCTCAACTGCCCGAGATGGCGAGCGCGGACCTGACCGGGCGTCTGCTGCAGCTCAGCGACTTTGCAGTGACGGACAACTGTGGCCTGCCCGACATGCCGAAGACCGAGGGCTGGATGTTCAATTGGGGCGTGACGGCCGAGTCGAAGGCGGCGGCTCTGGCCGAAATCAGGACGTATGGCATTCGGCTGCTGGAGTTCTCACCGAACTCGATGAACCTCACCACGTCGGCGCCCAGGGCAGACGGCACGATTCCGGCGAAGACGGATGCGGACTACACGCTCACCAACGACATCGCGATCTTCGGCCCCATCACCGTTCAGTAAGCCGCGCATGCATGCACACGGTCGTCTCCGCTGCTGTCGTCGGGGCTGGTGGCCAACAGGGCTTCGCCATGTTCCATCCGGCTCCGCAAACGGGAAGAGATGTTGCGGGCCTGCCGGTGGGTTCTTCCCGTTGCACCGGCGGGCGACCGGTGTCTGAAATGCATTCACTCCTTAGCGAATCGAACCATGAGTAAGTATTTTTCTGGCACTGAGCCCATTCAGTTCCGCGGCGCCAGCAGCAACGACCCCTTGTCATTCCGGCACTACGACAAGAACCGCGTGGTTCTGGGCAAGCGCATGGAAGACCACCTGCGCTTCGCCGTGTGCTACTGGCACAACTTCGTCTGGACCGGCCTGGATCCGTTCGGCGGCGCCACCTTCGAGCGGCCCTGGTTCCAGGGCGGCAGCCCGATGGAGCTGGCTGCCATGAAGGCCGAGGCGGCGTTCGAGTTCTTCAGCAAACTGGGCGCCCCGTACTACTGCTTCCACGACCGCGACGTGGCCCCTGAAGGTGCCACGCCGCGCGAGAGCCACGAGAACTTCCGGCGCGTCGTCGCGCTGCTCGGCGAACACCAGCAGCGCACCGGCATGAAGCTGCTGTGGGGCACGGCCAACCTGTTCAGCCACCGCCGCTTCATGGCCGGAGCGTCCACCAACCCGGACCCGGAGATCTTCACGCTGGCGGCGCTGCAGGTGCGTGACGCGATGAACGCCACGCTGGAACTCGGCGGTGAGAACTACGTGCTGT
This sequence comes from Rhizobacter sp. P2_G4, assembly GCF_056403575.1. NCBI lineage: Bacteria > Pseudomonadati > Pseudomonadota > Betaproteobacteria > Burkholderiales > Sphaerotilaceae > Rhizobacter > Rhizobacter sp. P2_G4. The sequence goes on from NZ_JBFUFG010000009.1 coordinate 165,475, forward strand.
GGGGCGGGCGCGAAGGCTACGAGACGCTGCTCAACACGAACATGGGTCAGGAGCTCGATCAGATGGGGCGCTTCCTGAACATGGTCGTCGAGCACAAGCACAAGATCGGCTTCAAGGGCGCAATCCTCATTGAGCCGAAGCCGCGCGAGCCTTCGAAGCACCAATACGACTTCGACGTCGCCACGGTCTACGGCTTCCTGACGCGCTACGGCCTGGAGAAGGAAGTCAAGGTCAACATCGAAGCCAACCACGCCACGCTGTCGGGCCACAGCTTCGAGCACGAGATCGCCACGGCGGCGGCGCTCGGCATCCTGGGCAGCATCGACATGAACCGGGGCGATGCGCAACTGGGTTGGGACACCGACCAGTTCCCGAACAACTTGCCCGAACTCGCGCTGGCGATGTACCACATCGTCAAGGCCGGCGGCCTGGGCACCGGCGGGCTCAACTTCGATGCGAAGGTGCGCCGCCAATCGCTCGACCCCGAGGACATGTTCCATGGCCACGTCGGTGCCATGGACCTGTGTGCTCAGGCGCTGCTGGCGGCCGAGAGGATCGTCGCCGATGGCGAACTGGATCGACTGCTGGAGGGCCGCTACCAGGGCTGGGTCGCACCGCGTGGGCAGGACATCCTCGCGGGCCGCGTCCCGCTGCACGACCTCGCTGAGGCTGCACTCGCACGCAACAAGGATGTGGCGCCCGTTTCGGGTCGCCAGGAGTACCTCGAGAACCTGATCAATCGCATCGTCGCGGCCTGACCGGCGACGAAAAAAACCCGAGGCGGCCAGTGATGCCGCCTCTTCACAGCCAGTGACCTGAGGTCCTGGTCCGACGGGGCCGCCGAGCAAGCGTCCACGAGCATCAGAAATGAGACGACAAATGAGACAACCCAAGAGGACGACGATTTCCCGGGCCGTGGCGCAGGCGTTGATGCTTGTTGCAGGTGGTGCGTATGCGCAGGCCGAGGGCACGCCGCCCGCGGCTCCGGCATCTGCCGCATCGCAGGCGCAGCCGGGTGCTGTGCCCGCCGCTCCTGCAGCGTCACAGGCGGTGCCCGCCGCATCTGCCGCATCTGCCGCATCTGCCGCATCTGCCGCGTCCGCCGCGTCCGCCGCGTCCGCCGCGTCGCAGGCGCAGCCAGCCGCAGTGCCCGCCGCAGCCGCTGCGTCGCAGGCCCAGCCGGACGTAGCGCCCCCCGCGTCGCAGGTGCTGCCCGGTGTGGCAGTGACCGGGCAGCGCGCCGCGCTGCAGTCGGCCCAGCAACTCAAGCGCAACGCCGAAGAGATCGTGGACTCGGTGGTGGCCGAGGAGGCCGGCAAGTTGCCCGACAAGTCGATCACCGAGGTGCTTCAGCGCCTGGTCGGCGTGACGATCGACCGCAACCGCTCGCGTGGCGACCCGGAGCACTTCTCGGTTGAAGGGTCGGGCATCAGCGTGCGCGGGCTGAGCTGGGGCGCATCGACCTTGAACGGGCGCGAGTCCTTCTCTGCCGGCTGGCCTGGCCGCGAGCTGAACTGGGGGGACGTGCCGCCCGAACTGATGGCAGGTGTGGACGTCTACAAGAACCCGTCTGCCGAGCTGATCGAAGGCGGCGTCAGCGGCCTGGTGAATCTGCGCACCCACCTGCCGTTCGACTTCAAGGAAACGAAGTCTTATCTCTCCGTCGGCGCGAACTACGTCGAGGTGTCGAAGAAGGCCTCGCCCAACGTGTCCGGGCTGTACACCACCCAGTGGGACGCCGAGTCCGGCAAGTGGGGGATGCTGGTCGACCTCTCCGCCAACCGGTCGACCTTCCAGAACGAAACCCTGCAGCTCGACGCCTACTATCCACGTACCGACCTCGTCCCCGGCCAGACGGTCTGGGTGCCGAAGTCGGCCTCTTGGCGTACCAACACCGGCGAAACCGATCGCAAGGGACTCTACGCCGCGCTGCAGTGGAAGAAGAACGAGATGCAGTCGGCACTGACCTACTTCGTCTCGGCCTCCAACTCGACCGAGACCGAAACCGCCACCTACACAGGTGTCGAGAACCCGTACAAGTCGGTGATCAGCAACCCCGTGTACGACAGCCGTGGCGTCTTGCAGTCCGGCACCTACACCTATCCCTCCGGCGGTCTGGGCGCGAACAATTTCGCGCAAGGCGGTTTGGGGATGAACATGGCGCGTGGCTACAGCGAGAAGTCGAACACCACCCAGGAGCTGGCCTGGAACTTCAAGTGGGAGATCAACGAACGCTGGGCGTTCCAGAACGACCTGCAGTGGGTGCATGCGAAGAACGACAGCATTGACCGCGGCATCCAGATGGGCACCTTCGTCCCCAGCATGTCGATCGACGCTTCGGGCACGGCACCGGTGCGCATCGGCTTCGATCAGCAGTCGACCGCCTTCCTCTCCAACCCGGACAATTACTACTGGAACGTCGTTGCGCCCGCCATGTCGAAGGCAAACGCCGACCTGTACGCGTGGAAGGCCGATGGCAAGTTCCGCTTCGAAGACCCTGTGCTGCGCGACTTCCGCTTCGGCGCGCGCGCGACCTACCGCGAGGCGCGGCACTTCGACGGCAAGGTCAATAACTGGACCTCCATTGCCGAGCCCTGGGCCGTGAAGCAGACATCGACGCCCGGGCAGTTGCCCAGCGCGAGCGATCCAGCGGATTGGGCGCCACGCGGCAATTTCGGATATCTCAGCAATCCGAAGTACCAGTTGCCCACGGAGATTTTCAACTACGGCAACTTCTATCGCGGCAAGGCGGGTCAGCTGCCCAACCTCGTGTTCCCCACCTTCGGTCTGGTGAAGGACTACCCGAACGCCTACACGACGCTGGCGCGGGACTTCCGCTACCAGCAGTGCCTGGACGGCGCCGCGCTCTATGGCCGGGCCCCAGACACCTGCAAGCTGTCGGACTACGAGTTCACGCTGCCCGCCTATGACGATGATCCGTCCAAGAAAAGCACGCACAGCGAACGGACGCTGGCCGCCTATGGCGCGCTGCGTTTCGGCTTCGAAGACTGGAAGTTCCCGGTCGAAGGCAATGTGGGTGCGCGCGTGGTGTACACGCGGGATGTGTCGCATGGCTACGAGAAGTTCTCGCCCGAGTACAACTCCAACACGCCACCGGATCTGCCGCGCTTCGACACGGTGGCCCGGCCGATGGATGTGTCGAGCAGCCACGTCGACTTGATGCCGTCGTTGAACCTGAAGGTCGACCTCACGAAGCGCTTGCAAGGGCGCCTCGCGCTGTCCAGATCGATGAACCGCCCTGGCTTCAACCAGCTGGGCGAGTACATCGAGCTGGAACAGAAGTACGACGCGACCAACAACACGGTTTCGTACGTAGGCAAGAACACCGGCAACGTGAACCTCAAGCCGATCAAGGCCGACAGCATCGACCTGGCGCTTGAGTGGTACCCGCGCGATGGCCAGTCGCTCACGGGCACGGTGTTCCACAAGGATGTCAAGGACATCATCATGAACACCATGTACACGCGCACGTACAAGAGTCAGGCCGGCAACGACCAGACCTTCGCGATCACCGGGCCGGACAACGTGGCACGGGCGAAGGTGAGCGGCTTCGAGATCGCAGGCATGACCTACCTGGATCGCGTGTCCTTCCTCGAGGACAAGCTGCCTGCGTGGAGCAAAGGCTTCGGCGTGTCGGCCAACTACACCTACATCAACGGCCGGCAGAAGCTCTACAAGGACTTCTCGAACCCCTATTGCGACGCCGGAAACGCGGCGAGCAACGCGAGCCTGCACGCGTACGGCTGCGACACCAACGGCGTTCCTTTCAACGACCTGCCGCTCCCGTACATGGCGAAGCACGCGCTCAACTTCGTGCTGATGTATGACAAGGGACCTTTGTCGGCACGCCTGGCCTACAACTGGCACAGCCGCGTCCTGCAGGGCACCGACGTCAACGGCACGCGCGGCACCGACGCCACCAGCGCCGATCCGGCGCGGCCCGGTGCGCAGGACGTCGGCTGGGGCCTGCCGACATGGCAGGAGGCATTCGGCCAGTGGGACGGCGGTCTGTCGTATCAGCTCAACGACAGCCTCAGCATGTCGTTCAACGTCACCAACATCAATGACGTGATCGTTCGCCAGACGCAGCAGCAGCATATCGGCGACATGGGGCGGGCCTGGTTCTACCCGGGTCGCAGCTACAGCCTGACAGCGCGCTACGCGTTCTGATCGCGCGGCTTGCCCGGAGGCGCGTTTCATGATGATCGATCGCAGGCGACTGCTTGCCGCTTCCGGTGCTGGGCTGCTGTTGGGCCCGGCAGCCTCCCTGGTGCGGGCGGCGGACGCCGCTGCACCCTACACGTGGCGCAACCTCCCTTTCGGTGGTGGCGGCTTCATTTGCAGTCTGGTGATGCACCCGCGCCAGCCCGGGCTCGTTTACGCGCGCGCCGAGCGGGGCGGCGTCTACCGGCGCGATGCGCACGACCAGCCTTGGCAACCGTTGCTCGATCACTTGGGCGGCCCCGACGCAGACCTGATGAGCGTGCTCAGCGTGGCGGTGGACCCGCAAGATGCGCAGCGCGTGTTCCTCGCTTGCGGCGACTCCACCGGCGAGTGGAGCCGCAAGGCGGCCGTGCTGGCGTCGAGCGACCGCGGCACGACGTGGCGGCTCCACGAGCAGACCTTCCGCCTGGGGGGCAACGAAGGAGGGCGGGGCAGCGGTGAACGGCTGCAGGTCGACCCGCAGGACGGCCGCGTGCTCGTGCTCGGCACCACCCGCGATGGCTTGAAGAAGAGCAGCGACGGCGGGGCAAGCTTCGTCGATCTCGCCTTCCCGCCGAGGCACGTGTCGCTGGTACTGTTCGACCCGGCCGGCGGCGGCAAGACCTTTTACGCGGGCGGCGTCGACCAGCCGGGGCTGTACCTGACTCGCGATGGCGGCACCACCTTCAGCCGTGAGGCCGGCGCACCAGACCAGGTGCCGCAGCGCGCGGCCTTCGGCCCTGACGGCACCCTGTACGTGAGCTTCGCCGCGGCCGGAGAGTGGGCGCCGAACCCGGGCGGCCTGCGCGGCGGCGGCGTGTGGAAGCGCACGCCGGCCGGCGCCTGGAGCGACGTGTCGCCGGCGAAGGCCGGCGGCCGCGCCTGCGCCTATGGCGCGCTGGACGTCGATCCGCGCGGCCGCATCGTCACCTCGATGCTGCTGGAGCAATGGGACGGCGCGGGCGACGAGTTGTACCTGTCCAGCGATGGCGGTGCGAAGTGGACCCCCCTTTCCGGGCGTTCGACGCACGACACGAAGAACCACCCGTGGCTGGCCGAACGCCTGGTGGGCGTCGAGGCCATGGGGCACCAGATTGCCGACGCGCGCTTCGACCCGGCCGATCCCGAACGCCTGATCTACGGCACGGACTACGGCATCTGGTCCACCGTCAATCTCGGCGCGGCGCAGCGCGAAGGCGGCCGCATGCGCTGGCGCTTCGACGTGGCGCAGATTGAGCAGGCGCCAGCGCTGTCGCTGCTGAGCCCGTCGGGCGGCGTGCTGCTGTTCGCTGCCATGGGCCGCGGGCTTGGCGGCGGTGCCTGGGAGGACGCCGGCAAAGCGCCCGACGCGGGGCTGTTCCGCCCCTGTCGCGAGACCAATCCGAGCGTCGATGCCGCCTGGATGGTTCCACAAGTCGTCGCACGCACCATCGAAGGTGGCAGCGGCGGCGCGGTATCGGTCAACGGGGGCGCGAGCTGGGTGCCGTTCGGCGCGCAGTCGCACGTTCCGGAGGCACGCGGCGGCCACGTCGCGGTGTCGGCCAAGGGCGGCAGCCTGGTCTGGGCGCCGCCACGCCAGCCGGCGCTCCACTCACACGACCGCGGCCGGACTTGGCAACCCTGCAAGGGCTGGCCCGCGACGCAGCAAGGCGAACTGGTGCCGGTCGCCGAGAAGAACGTCGAAGGCGTGTTCTACGTGCTCGACATCGTGCGCGGCGAAATGCTCGTCAGTGTCGATGCCGGGGCGAGCTTCACCCCGAGCGTGACTGGCTTGCCCAAGCTGAGCGCGAGCTGGCAGCGCGGCCTGCTGCTCAGCGCGCCGGGCAAGCTGCGCGACCTCTGGATCGGCCTTCCGGACAGGCTGCTGAACCTGGGCGGTGTCGATGCCACCGTGCGCAGCATCTCGGGCGTCGCGGGCGTCGACCGGCTCGCCCTGGGCAAGGGCGCTCCAGGCGCGCCGTACCACAGCATCTACCTGTCCGGCCGCGTGCCGGACGCAGGCGGCGCCGAACGCATCGGCCTGTTCCGTTCGGACGACGCCGGCGCCAGCTTCAAGGCAATCGACGATGGGCGGCAGCGTTTCGGCGGCGTGCTGTCGCTGGCGGCCGACCCGCTCGAGCACGGCACGGTCTACCTCGGCACACAGGGCCGGGGCGTCATCGTCGGCAAACCACGCGCCTGAGAAAGTCGTGAATGGCGACCTGGGGGCCCGCCTGCTCAAGCCTATTCGCTCACAAGCGCTGAGGCGCGGCTGGGGCGCAAGCGATAGGCAGCGTCGAGATCATGTTGACCCGGAGCGTCTTGCAGATGAACCAGCGCTTTGATCACATCGTCGTCGTCGGCGGCGGCAGCGCCGGCTGGATGACTGCTGCCGCGTTGGTCACGGGCCTGCGCGGCCGTTGCACTGTGGAAGTGGTGGAGTCCGAGGAGATCGGTATCGTCGGCGTGGGCGAGGCCACCTTCCCGTCGATCCGCGCCTACAACCAGCTGCTGGGCATTGACGAGGCCGATTTCCTGCGCGCCACGCACGGCACGTACAAGCTGGGCATCCGCTTCTGCGACTGGCGCGAGAAGGGCGAGGACTACTTCCACACCTTCGGCGATTTCGGGCAGCTCGGCGGGCCGCACGCGTTGTGGGGTCACCACCGCCGGCTCGCCCTGGCCGACGTCTTCGGCGGCCAGTGCCTGCCTACCGCCATGGCGATGCAGGGCCGGTTCGTCGTACCCGACGAGCAGGGCCCGCCGTACAACTACGCCTACCACTTCGACGCTGCGCTCTACGCCGCCTACCTGCGCAAGCTGGCGTTGCAGCGCGGTGCGCGCCATACGCCAGGCCGCGTCGTTGAGGTGCTGCGCCGGCCCGATGGCGGCGTCGCCGCATTGAAGTTGGCCGACGGCCGCAGCGTGCAGGGCGCCCTGTTCATCGACTGCTCGGGCTTCGGCTCTCTGCTGCTGGGCCGCGCGTTGGAAGAGCCCTTCGTCGACTTCAGCCAATGGTTGCCGGTGGATGCCGCCTGGGCCTGCCCCTGCGAACGTGTCGGCGACGAGCTGACGCCGTACACGCGTGCCACCGCGCTCGAAGGCGGTTGGGCCTGGCGCATCCCGCTGCAGAGCCGTACTGGCCATGGCCACGTGTTTTCCAGCCGCTTCATCGACCCGGAACGCGCGCGCGAGCAATTGCTGCAGCTGCTCGACGGCCCGGCGCTGGCAGAGCCGCGCCTGCTGCGCTTCACCACCGGCCACCGCCAGCGCTTCTGGGTGCACAACTTGGTGGCGGTGGGCTTGTCCTCGGGCTTCCTGGAGCCACTGGAATCGACCAGCATCTACCTCATCCAGAGCGGCATCGCGCGGTTGATGTCGCTGTTGACCGAGGGCCGGCCGCTCAGCGACGACACGGTGGCGCAGTACAACGAAGGCGTAGTGGCCCAATTCAGGCGCATCCGTGACTTCATCATCCTGCACTATTGTCTCACCGCCCGCCGCGACAGCGCCTTGTGGCGGCACGTGGCGTCGATGGAGCTGCCGCCGACGCTCGCGTACAAGATCGAGCTCTGGCGCCGCTACGGCGTGCTGCACCAGTACGACGAAGAAGGCTTTGACGCGACCAGCTGGCTGGCCATCCACACCGGCATGGACCACTGGCCGGAGCGCGAAGACCCGGTGCTGCTGGAGGTGGCCTGCAACGATGCGGCGCGGGCACTTCAGCAGCGGCGTGAGGCCATCGCCGCCGCGGTTTCGCCGCTACCTGCGCACGACACCTACCTCGCACGCATGCTGCGCCAAAGCCATGGATGACAGGCGCGGAATGCCCCGGTGCTACATAACGAACAATCTGCACGGCATGATTGCCGCCACGCCGCCGGGCGGGCCAGCATTTGAAGCACAACGATGACCCACAACAATAGCAACAGCAAGACCACCCGCAGACGCTTTCTCGCCACCACCGGCATCGGCCTGGCCTGGCCCGGTCTGGCCGGCGCGCAGCTGGCCGTGGCCGAACGGGGCGAGCGGCACGAGCTCTCGCTGTGGTACGACCAGCCTGCGGGCCTGTGGATCGAGGCGCTGCCGGTGGGCAACGGCCGGCTCGGCGGCATGGTCTTCGGCCGTGTCGCGCAGGAGCGCCTGCAGCTCAACATCGACACGCTGTTCGGCGGCAGCCCCTATGCACCCGAGAGCCCCGACGCGCTGGAGGCGCTGCCGCGGCTGCGCGCGTTGATCAACGAAGAGCGATTCCAGGAAGCCGAGGCGCTGGCGTCCAAGGCCTTCATGGCCCGGCCCATCGTGCAGATGCCCTACGGCACGGCGGGTGATCTGTACTTCAGCTTTGCCGGGCTCGAGTCGCCCACGCGGTTCCGCCGCTGGCTGGATCTGGACCAGGCCATCGCCTGCACGCGCTTCGTCAGCGGCGGCGTGCGCCACCGCCGCGAACTGTTCTGCAGCGAACCGGACCAGGTGCTGGTGATGCAGTTCGAGGTCCAGGGCGGCACGTTCGACCTGGACATTGGCCACCGCCACCCAGTCATGGCCGAGTTCTACGGCACCAAGCAGTCCGACCCGCGCACTGGCGCCGTACGCCTGCAAGGCGCGGCCTGGGACGTGAGCGAGCCGCTGCGCGAGGCGGAGCGGCCGGTCACGCTGGAGATCCGCCCCGATGGCGAGCAGGCGCTGCTAATCACCGGCCGCAACATCGCCGACGCCGGCATCCCCTCGGGCCTGCGCTATGCCCTGCGTGTGCAGCTGTTGGGCGACGGTCGCATCGAAGCCCGGGGCGACCAGGTGCGGGTGCGCGGCAGCGGCAAGCTGACGGTGCTGATCGCCGGAGCCACCAGCTTCGTGCGCTTCGACGATGTGTCGGGCGACCCGGTCCGGCAGGTGCGCGAGCGCACGGCGGCCGCCGCCCGCCGCACTTATGCCGAGCTGAAGCAGCGCCATGTGCGCTCGCACCAGGCCGTCTTCCGGCGTGTAGCGCTGCAACTGGGCACGCCCGCGGACGATGCACGCCCTACCAACGAGCGCATCTACCAGGTGGCCGAGCGGCCCGACCCTGCGCTCGCCGCGCTGTACGTGCAATACGCGCGTTATCTGCTGCTCGCCTCATCTCGCCCGGGCAGCGAGCCGGCCAACCTCCAGGGCCGCTGGAACGAGGGCAACTACGGCCCCTGGGGCTGCAAGTACACCATCAACATCAACACCGAGATGAACTACTGGATTGCCGGGCCGGGCAATCTGGGCGAATGCTTCGAGCCCCTGGTGCGTATGGTGGAGGAGCTGTCGATCACCGGCGCTCGCACGGCGCGCAGCAGCTACGGCGCGCGCGGATGGGTGGCTCACCACAACACTGACCTGTGGCGCGCCGCCGCCCCGGTGGACGGCCCTCAATACGGCGTGTGGCCCAGCGGCGGCGCCTGGCTGTGCAACACGCTGTGGGACCACTACGAGTACCACCCGACGCCTGCGCTGCTGCGACGGCTGTATCCGGTGTTCAAGGGTGCTTCGCAGTTCTTCCTCGACACGCTGGTCGAAGACCCCCGAGGCCGCGGCCTGGTCACCTCACCGTCGCTGTCGCCAGAGAATGCGCACCACCCCGACGCCTCGCTGTGCGCCGGCCCGGCGATGGACCGCCAGATCCTGCGTGACCTGTTCGACCACACGCTTCAGGCCGGTGCGCTGCTGAAAGACTCCGACGGCGCCTTCGAGCAGGCGCTGCGCGAGGCGCGTGCGCGCCTGCCCGCCGACCTGATCGGCGCGCAGGGCCAGCTGCAGGAGTGGCTGGACGACTGGGACGCCTACGCGCCGGATCGGCAGCACCGCCACGTGTCGCACCTGTACGCGGTCTACCCCAGCCAGCAGATCAACCGGCGCGACACACCCGCGCTGGTGGCGGCCGCGAAGGTGACGCTGAACCGGCGCGGCGACCAATCGACCGGCTGGGCGACGGCCTGGCGGCTGGCGCTGTGGGCGCGGTTGGGGGAGGGCGAGCGAGCGCATTCAATCCTGCTCGGGCTGCTCGGCCCGACGCGCACCTACCCCAACATGTTCGACTCGCACCCGCCGTTCCAGATTGACGGCAACTTCGGTGGTGCGGCCGGCATCCTGGAAATGATCGTGCAGTCCTGGGGCGGTGAAGTACAGCTGCTGCCAGCACTGCCGAAGGCCTGGCCGCAAGGCAGCGTGAAGGGCCTGCGCGTGCGCGGGGGCGTCGACGTTGATCTCGCCTGGGCCGATGGCGCGCCCCAGCAGCTGAGCCTGAAGGGCCGCCCGCATGCAACGGTGACGCTGCGCCACGGCGAACGTGTCTGGCCGGTCAAGCTGGATGCCGCCGGCCGGGCGCGAGTTAACAACTTCGTATGACCGCCAAGAAGCCGACCTTCAAGGACACACGGATGAACACGATCGGATTGCTCCGCGATCACCTGCTGCGAGGCCTGCAGGTTTGCTGCGCGGTGCTGCTCGGCTTCGCGCTGCTGGCCGCCACGCCCGCGATGGCCGGCTCGCGCGAGCGGCTGTCGCTGGACAGTGGCTGGCTGTTCCATCTGGGCGATGTGGCCGAGCCGCCCATCAAGGGCCACGGCATGAGCTACGGCACTGCCAAGTCCGGCAACGCGACCGGTGCGGCCGCGACCGACTTCGACGACTCGGCTTGGCGCCGGCTCGACCTGCCGCACGACTGGGTCGTCGAAGGCCCGTTCGACAAGAACGAAAACGCTTCTCAAGGCTACCGCCCGCGCGGGATCGCGTGGTACCGGCGCTATTTCCAGCTGCAGGCCACGGACCGCGGCCGCCACGTCGAGCTGCAGTTCGACGCCATCGCGACGCACAGCACGGTGTGGGTCAACGGCATCGTGGTCAACCGCAACTGGTCGGGCTACAACGGTCGTTCCATCGACGTCACGCCCTACCTGCGCTACGGCGAGGACGTGAACACCATCGCCGTGCGCGTGGACGCGCAAGCGCAGGAGGGCTGGTGGTACGAAGGCGCCGGTATGTACCGCCACGCCTGGCTGGTCAAGCGCGACGCGCTGCACATCGCCACCGACGGGCTGCACGCCAACCCCGTCCAGGAAGGCGGGCGCTGGACGCTGCCGGTGACCGTGGATGTGGCCAGCAGCGCCAAGGTGGCGCGCGAAGGCGTGCTGGAAGTGGCGCTGCTCGACCCCGAGGGCCGCGAAGTGGCCCGCGGCAAAACGCGCGTGCGGGTAGATCCGCTGATGTCGTCCACCGCCCAGCTGAAGCTGGCGGTGCAGAAGCCGCGCCTGTGGTCACTGGAGCAGCCGAACGTCTACCGCGTTCGAGCGGTGCTGCGCGACGGCGCGGCAGAGATCGACCGCACCGACGTTCAGACGGGCTTTCGCAGCATGCGCTTCGACGCCGACCGCGGTTTCTATCTCAACGGCCAGCCGGTCAAGCTGCACGGCGTGGCCATCCACCAGGACCATGCCGGTGTCGGCGTCGCCGTGCCCGAATCGATCTGGGAATTCAGACTGCGCCAGCTGAAGTCGATGGGCGTGAACACCATCCGCTTTGCGCACAACGCGCCTGCGGCCGAGGTGCTGGACATGACCGACCGACTGGGCCTGCTGGTCATGGATGAGAACCGCAACTTCAACCCCTCGCCCGACTACATGCAGCAGCTCACGTGGCTGGTACGGCGCGACCGCAACCACCCGAGCGTGATGCTCTGGCTGCTGTTCAACGAAGAGACGCTGCAGGGCACCGAGGTGGGTTACGAGATGGCGCGGCGCATGTCGGCTGCGGTGAAGGGACTGGATACCACGCGACCGGTGTCGGCAGCCATGCACGATGGCATCTTCGGCGACATCAACGTCACGCAGGCGGTCGACGTGGCCGGCATCAACTACCAGATCTGGGCCTACGACCGCTTCCACAAACTGAACCCCAAGCTGCCCATGCTCAGCACCGAGGACACCTCGGCCTACATGACGCGCGGCGCCTTCACGACCGACCAGAAGGCGCAGGTGCTGAACAGCTACGACGAGGAGCCCTCGAGCTGGGGCGCGACGCACCGCCAGGCCTGGCGCGCCATTGCCGAGCGGCCGTTCATGGCCGGTGCGGCTGTCTGGACCGGCCTCGACTACCGCGGCGAGCCCACACCCTACGAGTGGCCCAGCGTCAACTCCTTCTTCGGTGCGATGGACCTGTGCGCCTTTCCAAAGACCGCGTACTGGATCCACCAGGCGCACTGGATCAAGGACCGCCCCATCGTCAAGGTGGTGCCGCACTGGAACTGGCCCGGCCGCGAAGGCTTGGCTGTCAAGGTGATGGTGGCCACCAATGCGCCGCGCGTTCGCCTGCTGCTCAACGGCAAGGTGGTCGGCGAGAGCGATGTCGACCCTATCGACATGGTCAGCTTCCAGGTGCCCTATGCGCCAGGTCGCCTGGAGGCGGTGGCGCTGCGCAACGGCATTGAACTGGCGCGTGACGCCGCGGAAACGACTGGCGCGCCAGCGCGCCTGGTGCTGACGCCCGACCGCTCCGTGCTCGCCGGCGACGGCCTTGACGCGGTGCCGGTCAAGGTGAGCGCGGTTGACGCGCAGGGCCGCCCGGTGCCGACCGCCGACGCGCACGTGCGCTTCGAGGTCGATGGCGTCGGCACGCTGATCGGCGTCGGCAACGGTGACCCCAACGCGCACGACTCCGAAAAGGCCCCAGAGCGCAAGCTCTTCAACGGCCTGGCCCAGGTGATCCTGCAGACCAGGCGAGGCGGGCAGGGCGCGCTGACCCTGCACGCCGCGTCGCCGGGGCTCGAAAGCGCCGTGGTCGCGATGGACGTGAAGGCCGTGACGCCGCCACCTGCAGTGGCCGCAGCCGAACCGTTCGCCAAGGTCGGCGGCTGGCGCATCTCGCCAGCGCAGGCTACGCGCCCGGACCCGACCATCGCGCCCAGCCACGGCGACATGAACAGCTGGGGTTGGGGCGAGCCGCCGATCAAGCAGGAGCCTGAGAGTCAGGCCTGGCGCGCCTACCGCGCGTCGTTCGCGGTGCGCGAAGACCGCAATGACGGTCGTGGCCGCATCGTGTTCCGCGAAATCGTCGGCAGGGCCGAGGTCTGGATCGACGGCGTGCAGTTGGGCGTGAAGAACGACCCCGCGCCCGGGCCGCTCACGGTGTCGCTGCCGCGCGGCGCCGGCTGGCGCACGCTGACCGTGCTGGTGCAGTCATTCGCCGACCAGCCATCGGGGCTGATCGATCGGGTGCTTGTGGAGCGGGGGACACCATGAACGGCTGCACTGAGTCAAGGCCGCGGGGCTGCCCTGGTGCGCGTTTGCCGCCCAGGTTGCTCCGGGGCGGCACCGCGTTCCCATCACATCATCGAGCCTGCTCCCGATGAACACGACCGAGATCTTCCTGATCGCAATGGCGATCATCGTCACGGTGCCTTACCTCGTGTGGCGGCTCGGCCGCACCGACCGCTGGGCGCCGCTGGTCGTGGTACAGATCCTGACCGGTATCGCACTCGGCCCGGGCATGCTCGGAGCGGCCTATCCAGACTACTACCGCTTCGTGTTCAACCCGGCGGTAGTGCAGTCGCTCAACGGCCTGGCCTGGTGGGCGGTGATGCTGTTCGTCTGCATCGCCGGCGTCGAGCTGGATATCGGCGCGGCCTGGCGGCACCGGCGCGAAAGCGGCATCACCGCCGGTCTGGCGCTGGGCGTGCCGCTGCTGTTCGGCGCAGGCGCCGCGCTGCTGTTGCTCGCCTGGCCGGGCTGGATGGGGCCGGCTGCGCAGCGCTGGCAGTTCCTGCTTGGCCTGGGCATGGCCTGCGCGGTCACGGCGCTGCCGATCCTGATCCTGTTGATGGAGAAGCTGGACATCCTGCGCCAGCCGATCGGGCAGCGCATCCTCCGCTATGCCAGCGTCGACGACGTCGCAATCTGGGGCGTGCTCGCGCTGATCCTGATGGACTGGCAACGTGTGGGCCGACAACTGTGCTTTCTGCTGGCCTTCACACTCGCTGCCTGGGTTGTGCGCACGCTGATGCGCCGCGTGCCGGCGGCCGATCGTTGGTACCTGCTGCTGATCTGGCTTGCCGTCTGCGCGTTCGGTGCCGATTGGTCGGGCCTGCATTTCATGGTTGGCGCCTTCCTCGCCGGCGCGGTGCTGGACGCCGACTGGTTCGAGCAGGCACAGATGGACTTGCTGCGTCACCACGTGTTGCTGGTCGCGATGCCGGTGTTCTTCCTGTCGACCGGACTGCGCACGCAGTGGGGCATGGGCGGGGCGGCGGTATTCGCGGTCGCGGCGCTGCTGCTGGTGGCAGCCGTCTCAGGCAAGCTGCTGGGGCTGCGCCTGGCCGGCCGCTGGCTGGGTTGGGCACCCGGCGAGGCAGCCCTGATCGGCTGGCTGCTGCAGACCAAGGCGCTGATCATGATCATCTTCGCCAATGTTCTGCTCGACAAGCAGGTCATCACGGCCGATACGTTTACCGCACTGCTGCTGATGGCCGTGGGCAGCACGATGCTGACACTGCCGGTGGTGGCGCCGATGCTGACGCGTTTGCCTGCGCTGCGGGTCCGCTATGCCTGATCGTTGTGGCAGGGGCGCCGTCGCTGTGCGTTCTGGCCTCTCGGTCGCACGACGATGCGCCTTGGTGGTTTTCGATGCGTGCCGCAGGGTAGGGCGCACGCCCTCGGTCGGCACTGCGACCCTAAGCGCTGCGCCTGCGCGTATGCGGCCGTTGCATCGTGGACGGTTCAGCCGGTACACCTAGACGCGCCAGCGCGCCAACGTTGACTGCGCGTACCACGCTGCACGCAGCCCTCGCCGAACCTCGTCGTGAAGTCGCCATTGCGACCCGCGCTTCAACCAAGGTCGGCGCGGCGAGCGAGGGCGGCCTTGGGGATGGGGCGTGTTGATGGGCAAGGCCACATCGCACTCCGTCTGGCGATTCGTGTCGGGTGTTTTCCCTGTCTTAATTCGTTTGGCGTTCGAATTATTATGCCGTCGGGCCGATGATATAGCGCTAAATGTGACCCGCGGATTTGGCCTACATCTGCCTCCCTCGCGACGTAAAAAGATGCAAACCCGACACAAGCAATTCGACGCCGGCTGGACGCGGCGAACCTTCCTCCAGACATCGGCCGGCACCGCGGCGCTCGGGCTGAAGCATGCGAATGCCGCGCCCGCGCCCTTCGCACCAACCTGGAACTCGCTCGTCGAGGGCTACCGCGCCCCCGACTGGTTCCGCGACGCCAAGTTCGGCATCTGGGCGCACTGGAGCGCGCAATGCGTGCCCGAGATGGGCGACTGGTATGCCCGCAGCATGTACTTGCAGGGCAACTGGCAGTACGACCACCACGTCAAGACCTACGGCCATCCGACGAAGGTCGGCTTCATGGAGATGCAGAACCGCTGGAAGGCGGAGAACTGGGATCCCGAAGCGTTGATGGACCTGTACGTGAAGGCCGGCGCGAAGTACTTCGTCTCCCTCGCCAACCACCACGACAATTTCGACGCCTACGACTCCAAGTACCACCCTTGGAATTCGATGCGCGTCGGTCCCAAGAAGGACATCGTCGGCACTTGGGCCAAGGTGGCGCGCGCCAGGGGGCTGCGCTTCGGCGTCAGCAACCACTCGGCGCACGCCTGGCACTGGCTGGCGCCTGCCTATGGCTACGACCCCGAAGGACCGCTGGCCGGCCAGCGCTACGACGCCTTCACCCTGACCAAGGCCGACGGCAAGGGCAAATGGTGGGAAGGCCTGGACCCGCAGGACCTCTACACGGGCCGCAACATGGTGATGCCCGACGGCATCTGCACCATGCGCACCGCCAACGAATGGCATGAACACAACGACCGCGTGTGGGACGAGAAGGCGCCGCCGCACAACCCAGCGTTCACACGCCAATGGTTCCTGCGCTGCCGCGATCTGATCGACAGCTACCGGCCCGACCTCGTCTACTTCGACAACTCCCGCCTGCCGCTCGGCCAAGCCGGCCTGGACATCGCGGCGCACTACTACAACGCCAGCATGGCCTGGCACGGCGGCAAGCTGGAGGCCGTCCTCAACGCCAAGGAGATCCCGCCCGAGTGGCGTGGCGGCGTGGTGGAGGACGTCGAGCGGGGCCAGCGTGCCGGCATCGAGCCCCTGCCTTGGCAGACCGACACCTGCATCGGCGACTGGCACTACAACCGCGGCGTCTTCGACAGCCACAGCTACAAGTCGGCCGCCAGTGTCATCCACCGCCTGGTGGATATCGTCTCCAAGAACGGCAACCTGCTGCTGTCCATCCCGCTGCGCGGCGACGGCACCATCGACGCGGACGAGCGCAAGGTGCTGGACTCCCTCGGCGAATGGATGGGCCGCAACGGCGAGGCCATTCATGGCACTCGGCCATGGCGCACCTTCGGCGAAGGGCCGACACAAGTCAGTGGCGGTATGTTCAGCGAAGGTCAGGTCAAGGACTTCACCGGCCAGGACATCCGCTTCACCACCAAGGCGGAGGCCCTGTACGCGATCGGCTTGGCCTGGCCGAAGAACGGCGTCATGCGAATCGCCGCACTGGCGCAGGACTCGGCGCTGGCACCGGGCGTGATCGATCGCGTCGAAGCCGTGGGCTCCACCGACAGCCTGACGTTCACCCGAAACCGCCGCTGGCTGGAGGTGAAGCTGCCCGAAGGGCTGGCAGGAACGCCGGCCGTGGCGCTCAAGATCCGGGGCAGTGGGCTCGCATGAGTCGCCGGGCAGCTCCCAAGGCGAAGTCCGCAGTGCGAAGCACCGAGGGTGCCCAATGACGAGCCGGCGTGGCTTCCTGGCCAGCGCGGCGGTGGCGCCGCTGCTGACCACGATGGCGCCCGGCACGCTGGCCGGCGAATCAGTCGCGCGTGCCACGCCGGCGCAGCCCTTCGCACTGTCCAGCGTGCGTCTTCTGCCCGGGCCGTTCGAGGCCGCCCGGCTGCTGGACGCGCGCTACCTCCTCTCGCTCAACGCCGACCGGCTGTTGCATGGCTTTCGAGCCAACGCGGGGATGGCGCCGAAGGCGCCACGTTACGGCGGCTGGGAATCTACGGACCTGTGTCCGGGCCACACGCTGGGCCACTACCTGAGTGCCTGCTCGATGATGTGGGCCTCCACGGGTCAGCAGGACTTCCGGCAGCGCGTCAACCACGTGGTGGACGAACTGCACGCCTGCCAGCAGGCGTCCGGCAGCGGCCTCGTGTGCGCCTTCCCCGACGGCGACGCGCAGCTGCGAAACATCGTGGCCGGCCGCCCGGTGACCGGCGTGCCCTGGTACACGATGCACAAGATCCTGGTCGGCTTGTACGACGCCCACGTGCATGCGGCCAACCCTCGGGCGCTGCCCGTCCTGACGCGCCTGGCGGACTGGATGGTGGAGGCGACGCAAGGCATCGCCGACGACCGCTTCCAGCAGATGCTCGGCACCGAGTTCGGTGGCATGAACGAGGTCCTGGCCAACCTGCACGCACTCACCGGCGACGCGCGCTACCTGGGCCTGGCGCTGCGCTTCAACCACCGCGCCGTGCTCGACCCGCTGGCCGATGGCCGCGACGCGCTGGACGGACTGCACTCCAACACGCAGATCCCGAAGGTGATCGGCTTCGCTCGCCTGGCCGAGACGACGGGCGAAGAACGCTACGCGAAGGCCGCCCGCTACTTCTGGGGCACGGTCGTCCATCGGCGCTCGTTCGCCACTGGCGGCAACGGCGACAACGAGCACTTCTTCCCGCCTGCCGAGACGGCAAAGCATCTGCATTCAGCCAAGACGATGGAGACCTGCTGCACCTACAACATGCTGCGGCTCACGCGCTTGCTGTTCACCGCCGAACCTTCGACGGCCTATGCCGACTACTACGAGCGCGCGCTGTTCAACGGCATCCTGGCCTCGCAGGATCCGGATTCGGGCATGGTCACCTACTTCCAGGCCACGCGCCCCGGCTACCCCAAGCTCTACGGCACGCCCGAGCGCTCCTTCTGGTGCTGCACCGGCACCGGCATGGAAAACTTCGCCAAGCTGGGCGACTCGATCTATTTCCACGACGCAAACGCGCTGTACGTTAACCAGTTCATCGCCTCCACGCTGACCTGGGCCGACAAGCGGGTGCGCCTGCGCCAGACGACCGCGTTCCCCGACGAGGCAAGCACACGGCTGTCGGTCGAAGCCGGCGCGCCGACCCGCTTCGCACTGCGCCTGCGCCACCCCGCGTGGTGCCCGCAGCTCACGGTGCGGGTGAATGGCCGCACGCTCATCGACAGCACCGAACCCGGCCGATACGTCGAGGTAGACCGTGTCTGGCGCCAGGGCGACGTGGTCGACGTGGCGCTGCCGATGCGCCTGCACCTGCAGCCGCTGCCCGGCGCCAGCGACATCGCCGCGGTGATGGTCGGGCCGATCGTGCTGGCCGCTCGCATGGGACGCGAAGGCATGCGGCCGGGCGACGACATCGTCGTCGGCGAATGGGCGTATGGCGAGGTGCTGAAGTCTGATGCGGCCTTGCCTCGACTGGCGCTGCAAGACCGCACGCTGGAAGAGGCCGTGCGGCCCGCCGACTCGCCGCTCTCGTTCCGCGCTGGCGCGCCTGGCCGCGAGATCGAACTCGTGCCTTTCCACCGCATCGCGCACGAGCGCTATAGCCTCTATTGGCAGCTCGCGTGACGCGATGAACTGCAAGCACCGCCTGACGATCTTGACCGCCTGCGCCATGGGGTTGGCGCTGGCGGCGGCCACGCAGGCGCGCGCCGAGACCCTGGTCGTCAAGGACGCGCGGTCATTGGCGGTGGCGGTGGACAAGGCGAGGGCCGACAAGCGTATCCGGCGAATCGAACTGGCCGCCGGCCGCTACGAACTCAAGGCGCCCGTCGTCATCGACGAGGCGCTGTCGGGCACGGCCGACGTTCCCTTCGTGCTCACCGCGGCGCCAGGCGCGCAAGCGGTGCTGAGCGGCGCGACGTCGTTGCCCGCGCTGCGCTGGGAAGCGTGGAAGGGCGGCATCTGGCGCGCGCGCCATGCCGGCGCATCGTTCCAGCAACTGTGGTTGGGCTCGCAGATGCTCGTGCGCTCCCGCTACCCCGATCTCGATCCGAGCCAGCCGGGCTTCGGCGGCGCGGCCGATGCCACGTCGCCCGAGCGCGTAGCGCGCTGGCATGACCCGCAAGGGGCCGTGCTCCATGCGCTGCACGGCTACGGCTGGGGCGGCGTGCAAGTGCCCATCCTCGGCAAGACCACCACAGGCAGCCTCGTCTACGGCACCCAGGTTGCCAACAACCGCGTGACGCCCCCGAGCGAGAAGGACCGCTACGTCGAGAACGTGCTGGAGGAACTGGACGCGCCAGGCGAGTGGTTTGACGATCGTCGGAACGGTTGGCTCTACTTCAAGCCGCCGGCTGGCGAACAACCGCCGGCACGGGGCTTTCGCGGCAGCACACAAGAAGCCCTCATCCGCATCGAGGGCCGCACGGGAGAGGTGAAACATGTGCGGGTTCGCAATCTCGTTTTCAGGGAGACGGAACCCACCTTTCTGAAGGCCGCCGAGCCGCTGTTGCGCTCTGACTGGAAGTTCTATCGCGTCGGTGCCGTGACCATCGAGAACGCGGGCAATGTCCGTATCGAGGACTCCGAATTCGTCGACCTGGGAGGCCATGCCGTCGTCGTCAGCGGGCGCGCGCAGCAGGTGGCCGTTTCGGGCAACCATATCCATGACATCGGCGGCACGGCCGTGGCTTTCGTCGGCCGGCCCGAGGCCGTGCGGTCGCCGCTGTTCGAGTACCACGAGCAGCTGGAGTTGGCTGCCATCGACCGCGCCCCCGGCCCGAAGTCGGATGCCTATCCCAAGGATTCGCAGGCCATCGACAACCTGATCCACGACATCGGCCAGATCGACAGGCAGGCCACTGGTGTGCAGCTGTCCATGGCCGCGCGCATCACGGTCGACCACAACAGCATCTACCGCGTGCCGCGCGCCGGCATCAACATCGGCGATGGCACCTGGGGCGGGCACCGAATCACCCACAACGATGTCTTCGACACCGTGCGCCTGACCGGCGATCACGGCAGCTTCAACAGCTGGGGCCGCGACCGCTACTGGCACCCCGACCGCGCCGAGATGGACCGCCGCGTCGCGGCCCACCCCGAACTGGCGCTGCTGGACGCGGTCGAGCCCGTCCTGATGAAGCGCAACCGCTTCCGCTGCGACCACGGCTGGGACGTGGACCTGGACGACGGTGCATCCAACTACGTCATCGAGGAGAACCTGATGCTGGCCGGCGGCCTCAAGCTGCGCGAAGGCTTCCAGCGCATCGTGCGCAACAACATCCTCGTCAACGGCAGCTTCCACCCGCACGTGTGGTTCGATGGCGGCGGCGACAGCTTCGAGGCCAACGTCGTCATGGGCCCGCACCAGCCAGTGGAGATCAAGCGCTGGGGGCGCAGCGTCGACCGCAACTTCTTCATGGCGGAAGCAGACCTGCAGGAAGCGCAGGCCCGCGGCACCGATGCGGCGTCCGTCGCCGGCGACCCGCGCTATGCCGCACCGACCCGCGGCGACTACACCGTCACCAACATCGCGCTGGCCGCGCGCATCGGCTTCGTCAACTTCCCGATGGACGACTTCGGGGTGCGCCCGGCGCGGCTGAAGGCGCTGGCGCCGCGACCCACCTTCCCGGTGCCGTCGCTGCATCGCCAGGCGGCGCAGCCGGAGACGGCGGTGACGCTGCACGGGCTGAAGCTCAAGTCGGTCGAGACCCTGGGCGAGCAGTCGGCTGCTGGCTTGGCCTCCATGGCCGGCGTGCTGGTGTGGGCGGTCGAGCCCGGCAGCCTGGGCGAGGCTGCGGGCTTCAAGCCACGTGATGCCATCGTCGGGCGGGTGGCGGGGGCCGCGCCCGAGCCGATCGCCGATGTGTCGTCGCTGCGTGCGCTGCTGGCTGCGGGGCAGGCGGTCGATCTCGTCGTCGTCCGCAACCAGGCGCGGATCGCCTTGCGTTGGCCGGACGAGGCTCAACGCAATCCCTGACCAATGAACGACAAGCCCACCGCGATCGCATGAAGACCAAGACAACCATCGCCAGAACAAGCATGAAGACGAACACGCGCATGGCCACGGCCATCCTCGCCTTAGCCGCTTTCGGCGCACAGGCGGCAGACGCGGTCATCGCGTCGCCGGATGGCCGCACCACGCTGCGCATCACCGAGGACGGCACCACGTTCACTGTGAGTCGGAAAGGCGAGACGGTCATCGCCCCGTCGCCGCTCGGCATCGAGCTGGACGGTGCGACTGACCTTCGCGCGTTGGCGCTGGAAAAGCGTGACGACGTGACGGTTGACCGCACGATCCCGCTCGTCGCCACCAAGGCGGCCAGCGCACGCGACCACTACCGCGGCGCGACACTCACCTTCCGCGAAGCTGGCGGCGGCCGGCGCTTGCTCATCGACGCACGCGCCTATGACGACGGCATCGCCTTCCGCTACCGGCTGGATGACGCCGGCCCGGTGAAGCTTCGCGGCGAGCGCACGGCCTTTGTGCCGGCCGGCGACCCGGCCTGCCTGGTCACGCCGAACGACGGTTCGCACGAGCAGCAGTTCGAGCGCCTGCGCGTCTCGCAGCTGAAGCAAGACGTCGCCTACGACGTGCCGGTGGTCTGCGCCACGCCGTCAGGCCGCACCCACTACGCCATCACGCAGGCCCACCTCCAGGGCTACACCGGCGCGTCGCTGCGGCGTGAGGGTGGGGTGCTGCGCCTGCATCTGTCCGGCGTGCCGGGACGCCCAAGCCCGGCCTTTGTCTCGGCGGGTGGCCTGACGACCGCCTGGCGCGCCGTCATGCTGGCTGACCGTGCGGGTGACCTGATTCCCTCCCAACTCATCGGCAACCTGAACCCGCCGCCCCAGGGTGATTTCAGCTGGGTCAAGCCGGGCAAGGCGGTCTGGGACTGGTGGTCGGGTCCGCTGGTGGGCATGAAGCCCGACATGGCGGCCTACAAGCGCTTCATCGACTTCGCCGGCGAGTCCGGCTTCCCCTACTACCTGATCGACGTCAACTGGGCGTCGGGGCCCAGCGGTTGCTGCGACGCCAACCCGGCCACCGACATCACGCGGGCGGCCGAAGGCATCGACATGCCCGAGCTCGTGCGCTACGCCGCTGCCAAGGGCGTGGGTCTGCTGCTATGGGCGCACTGGGTGCATGTGGACGCGCGCATGGACGAGGTGCTGGACACCTACGTCCGCTGGGGCATCAAGGGCGTCAAGGTCGACTTCATGAACCGTGACGACCAGCTGGTGGTGGACTTCTACGAGCGCATCGCCGCGGCCACCGCCAAGCGCAAGCTGCTGCTGGATCTGCACGGCGCCTACGTGCCGGCCGGCCTGCAGCGCACCTACCCCAACTACATCACGCAAGAGGGCGTGCTGGGCGCCGAGTGGAACAAGATGGACCGGCGCATCACCCCGCAGCACAACCTGACGCTGCCGTACACGCGCATGTTGACGGGGCCGATGGACTACACGCCCGGGGGCTTTCGAAACGCCACGCCGCAGGGCTTCGAGGTCCGCGAAGTGATGTCGCAGACGCAGACGACCCGCGGCCAGGCGCTGGCGATGTACGTCGTCTATGACAGCCCGCTTCAGATGGTCTCCGACGACCCTGCGAACTACCGGGGCGAGCCCGGCTTCGACTTCATCAAGCGCGTGCCGACCGCCTGGGACGAGACCCGCTTCATCGCTGGCGAACCGGGGCGCGACATCGTGCTGGCGCGCCGGCAGGGCAAGACCTGGTACGTCGGCGCGATGACCGGCGACGAGGCCCGCACGCTGACGGTGTCGTTGGGATTCCTGCCGGCCGGCAACTGGCGCGCCACGATCTGGCAGGACGGCGAGGTCGTGCGCGAAGTGCGCCGCACGGAACGCAAGTTGACCCGCAAGGACGTGCTCAGCCTGTCGTTGGCTGCGGCCGGCGGCGCTGCCGTGGTGCTGGAGCCATGGCCTGCCCCGTGATCGGCGCCGCCACGTCAAGCCATCAACGAACCAGACCCCGTTTCCCATCATGAACAAGCACAGCAAACGACTCAGCGTTTTCTCTCTCGTCACCGGGGCCCTGGTGGCCGGCTGTGGCGGTGGCGACCCCTCTGCCGCGACACCAGCACCTGCACCAGCACCTGCACCTGCACCTGCACCAGCACCAGCACCAGCACCAGCACCAGCACCAGCACCTGCTCCTGCTCCTGCTCCAGCTCCAGCTCCAGCTCCAGCTCCAGCTCCAGCTCCGGCTCCAGCCCAGGCCACCACCTGGAAGAGCGTGAAGTGGGGCGGTGGCGGCTACGTCACCGGCCTCGTCTTCCACCCGACCACCGCCAACCTGCTGTACGCACGCACCGACATCGGTGGCGCCTACCGCTGGAACCAGGCGGGGGCGTCCTGGACGCCCATCACCGACGGCCTGGGCTTCGGTGCAGCCGAGAGCCGGTACCACGGCATCGAAAGCATCGCCGTCGATCCGAACAACGACCAGCTCGTCTACCTCGCCGCCGGCATGTACACGTCTGAAGGCAACGGCCGCCTGTACATCTCCAGCGACCGCGGCGACCACTGGACCCACGTCGGCCTGCCCTTCCCCCTGGGGGGCAACAACCCCGGCCGGGCCATCGGCGAACGCCTGACGGTCGACCCCAACAAGCCCTCGACGCTGTTCTACGGCTCGCGCACGGCCGGCCTGTGGAAGAGTGTCGACTCGGGCCTCAGCTGGGCCCAGGTCACGTCGCTGTCGACCCTCAAGTTGACCCAGGACCAGGTCAACACCTTGAGCATCGCCAGCGCGATGGGCGTCGAACTGGTGGTGCTCGACACCGGCACCAAGGGCAGCGGCTCGGCCACGCAGACGATCTACGCGGCCATCGCCCCCGACTACGTCAGCGCGGCGGGCCTGGGCTCGAATCTCTACAAGTCCACCAACGGCGGCACTTCGTGGACCGCGGTGTCGACCCCGGTCTCCGGCTCTCACATTCCGCACATGGTGCGCGCGGCCGACGGCATGTTCTACGTCGTCTTCACCAAGGAGACCGGACCGGGCTCCGCGGGTCCCGCCCAGCTCTACAAATTCGACGGCAGCAACTGGACCTTGCTGAAGGACCCGAACAACGGCGGGACCGGGACCGGCCTGGGCCTCGGCGGCGTGTCCGTCTCCGGCAGCGGCACGAGCACCCGCATTGCACTGGGTGTGACCAACACCTGGGGCAACTACAGCGGCCAGCAGGTCATTCAGTGGTCCGGCGACGGCGGCAAGACCTGGCGCGAGATCGCGGCCACCATGTCGCGTACGCCGGCCGATGG
>NZ_JBFUFG010000010.1:0-184718 GCF_056403575.1 Rhizobacter sp. P2_G4
GGACATGGCGGCGACGATCCTGGTGTGCACGCCGATCTTCTTGCCGATCTGCCAGAAGTACGGCATGGGGGAGATCCAGTTCGGCATGGTGATGTTGATCAATTGCGCGCTGGGGCTGAACACGCCTCCGGTCGGTACGACGCAGTTCGTGGGCTGTGCCATCGGTGGGGTCTCGGTGAGCACGGTGATGCGGACCATCTGGCCGTTCTATGGCGCTCTCATCTTCGCTCTCATGCTCGTCACCTATGTGCCTGCGTTCTCGCTTTGGTTGCCTAACCTGGTGTTTCGCTGAAGCGGCATCGGGCCGACATGCAGGCATCAAGACAGGAACAGATCACCCCAACGACCTGACTCTTTTCTGACCCCGCGCGCCATGGCCGTGGCATGCGGGCGGGGCTCGCCTCCGAAGGCGCACCGCAAACCAACGGCTTCAATTCAAACGAGGAGAGAGACATGCAAACCCGAACCATCGAGAAGGCCCTCCTGGCCGCGGCCGCACTGCTGGCGGCCGGCGCATCGCAGGCCCAGTCCAGCGTCACGCTGTACGGCCTGATCGACCTGGCCGTGGACAACTACAAGGCCGGCAGCGCCGCCGGTGGCACCAACGTCTGGAAGCTCAACGACGGTGTGGTCAACGGGCTGAATGGCTCGCGTTGGGGCGTGCGAATCGGCGAAGACCTGGGCGGTGGCCTGCGCGCCAACGCGGTGCTGGAAGGTGGCCTGTCGGCCGACACCGGCGCCTTGGGCCAGGGCGGTCTCGCCTTCGGCCGCCAAGCGTATGTGGGTTTGTCCTCCGCCTCGTTCGGCGAAGTGCGCCTGGGCCGCCAGTACATCCTGGAAGACTCGACGATGGGCCTGTCGAACCCGTTCGGCAATGCGGCGGTGAACAACCAGGGCACGGGGGTGACGAACCTGGGCAAGGCGCTGCCGTTCTGGCTGAATGCGCCACGCGCGAACAACGTGATCCAGTACCAGACGCCGTCGATGGGCGGCTTCTACGTGGCAGCCCAGCTCGCCCCGGGCGAGGCGACGGCGGACCGCTTCCACGGCACCAAGTTCGGCTTTTCGTCGGGGCCGCTGAATGCGGCGGTGTCGTACGAGTGGAACAAGTCGCGCACGACGGGTGACAACACGAACAAGTCGCTGACCGTGGCGGCGAACTACAACTTCGGGGTGCTGAAGGTGCTGGGGGGCATCCAGCGCAATGACGACCTGACCACCACCGCGGGCAATGGCGCCTTCACCGGGTCGAACCTGTCGGTGACGAGCGGCAAGGGCACGTTCACGGTGGCGAAGATCGACGGCTACACGGTGGGGGTGGAGATTCCGGTCGGGGCCCTGACCTTGGGCGTCAATTACTCGGGGGTGAAGTACGAGAGCGCGGCGGGGCAGGACGTGACGCTGGGCAAGGCGGCTTTTGCGGGGCGTTATGGCTTGTCGAAGTCAACCTTCCTGTATGCGGGCTTCTCGGTCTCCACCGGGGACCTGAAGGAGTACATCACCGAGAACCGGGTCGTCCAGGCGGGGTTGCGGATGGCTTGGTGATGGGTTGATCGGCAAGGTACTCGCGAGGGTGCCTTGCCACGAACGAACGCGCCAGACACAGAACTCGAATCGGAAACACACATGCAAAGCCTTCACCCTGTCCGATGCCTCTGGCGCGCGCTCGCATCCGCCGTGGTCGCGGTGCTCGCCGCCGGCAACGCCTCGGCAACCACCTACGCCTACATCTCCAACGCCGACAGCCAGGAGATCTCGGTGCTCTCGCTCGACGCGCGCAGCGGCGAGCTGACACCCGTCGAGACCGTCAAGGTCGGCGGCACCGTGATGCCGCTCGCCGTGAGCCCCGACAAGCGCGTGCTCTATGCCGCGCTGCGCTCGCAACCCTTTCGCGTGGCGAGCTTCGCCATCGACCCCGGCACCGGCCAGCTGCGCAAGCTGGGCGAGGCCTCGCTGGCCGACAGCATGGCCAACATCGCCACCGACCGCAGCGGCCGCTGGCTGTTCGCGGCGTCCTACGGCGGCAACAAGATCACCGTCAACTCGATCGGCAAGGATGGCGCGGCGGGTGCTGTGCAGCAGCTGATCGCCACGTCACCCAACGCACACTCCATCCAGCCCGATGCGAGCAACCGCCTGGTGTTCGCCACCAGCCTCGGCGGCGACAACCTCTCGTCCTGGCGCTTCGACGACAGCACCGGCACGCTGAGCGCGAATGACCCCGCATTGACGAAGACGCGCGCCAAGTCCGGCCCGCGCCATTTCGTGTTCGACCGCGCGCAGAAGTTCATGTACCTGCTGTGCGAACTCGACGCATCGCTCTACGTCTTCGCCTACGACCCCGCGCGTGGCACGCTGAGCGAGCGGCAGGTGACGACCGCGCTGCCGACCGGCTTCACCGGCAAGCCCTGGGCCGCCGACCTGCACCTCTCACCCGACGGCCGTTACCTCTATGCGTCCGAGCGCACCACGAGCTCGCTCACCGCCTACAAGGTCGACGCTGCGACCGGCGAGCTGAAGACCATCGGCCAGGTGCCGACCGAAAAGACACCGCGCGGCTTTGCCATCGACCCTTCTGGCCGCTACCTGCTCGCAACAGGGCAGGAATCGCACAGCGTGTCCGTGCATGCCATCTCCCCTGCCGACGGCAGCCTGAGCCTGCTCAAGCGCTACCCAGTCGGCCAGAACCCGAACTGGGTCG
This sequence comes from Rhizobacter sp. P2_G4, assembly GCF_056403575.1. Taxonomy (NCBI): domain Bacteria; kingdom Pseudomonadati; phylum Pseudomonadota; class Betaproteobacteria; order Burkholderiales; family Sphaerotilaceae; genus Rhizobacter; species Rhizobacter sp. P2_G4. Next base: position 2,702 of record NZ_JBFUFG010000010.1, read on the forward strand.
AGATCGTGGACCTGCCCTGAGGCAGAAGAGCCCGTTTTTGTTTTACCAAGGATCATCATGACCACACGCCGCCACACCCTCGCCCTCTCCATTGCCCTGGGCCTCTCTGCGCTGGCGACCAGCGCCGCACTGGCTCAAGACACCTGGCCCAACAAGCCCGTCCGCCTCATCGTGCCCTTCTCGGCCGGCGGCACCTCGGACATTCTTGCCCGCACGATCGGCGAGAAGCTGCAGGCCGCACTGAAGCAGACCATCGTCATCGACAACAAGGCCGGTGCAGGTGGCGTGATCGGCGCCGACCTGGTGGCCAAGTCGCCACCCGACGGCTACACGATGCTGATCGGCACCATCTCCAGCAACGCGATCAACCCGGCGCTGCAGCCCAAGATGCCCTACAACGCGGCCACCGACTTCGCGCCGGTGATCCTGCTCGGCAGCATCTCCAACGTGCTGCTGGTTGGTGCCGAGCAGCCGTACAAGACGGTCAAAGACCTGATCGCCGCAGCCAAGGCCAAGCCCGGCGACATCGCCTTCGCATCGGCCGGCCAAGGCAGCTCGCAACACATGTCGGGTGAGCTCTTCAAGCTGCTGGCCGGCGCCGAGCTGATGCACGTGCCCTACAAGGGCAGCGCACCGGCGGTGCAAGACGTGATCTCCGGCCAGATCCCGATGAGCTTCGAGACGGTGACCGTCGCGCTGCCGCACATCCAGTCAGGCAAGGTGCGCGCGCTGGCCGTGACCTCGGGCCAGCGCAGCCCTGCGCTGCCGAACACGCCCACGCTGCAAGAGGCCGGCGTGGCAGGTTTCGACGTGGCCAGCTGGCAGGCGCTCTACATGCCCGCCGGCACGCCGCCTGCCATCGTTCAGCGCATGAATGCCGAGGTCGCGAAGATCCTGGCGCAGCCCGAGGTGAAGACGAAAATGGAAGGCCTGGGCCTTGTCTACAGCCCCAACACCCCCGAGCAGTTCGCGACCTTCGGCCGCACCGAAATCGCGAAGTGGACCAAGGTGGTGAAGGACGGGAAAGTCAAACCTGAATGAATACAGCCCCCCAGTCGCTTCGCTCCTGCCCCCAAGGGGCGCCACCTGGCGGACCGGCAAAGCCGGCTCCGCGGGCGTTGCTTGATGTGAGCGTCGCTTCGCTGGCTCGCGGATTCGCAGCTTTGTGGGAATGACCTGAGTTCATATGAGCGCACCTCTCTTCATCACCATGCACGATCGCGACAACGTCGCGATCGTCGCCAACAACGGCGGGCTGCCTGCCGGCACGGTGTTCGACAACGGGCTCACGCTCGTCGACAAGGTGCCGCAGGGCCACAAGGTGGCCTTGGTCGACATCGCCGCCGGTGAGCCGGTACGCCGCTACAACGTGACCATCGGCCGCGCGGCGAAAGCCATTCCCGCCGGCAGCTGGGTGCACGAGCGTTTGCTCGAGATGCCTTCGGCGCTGTCGCTCGAAGGCCTGCCCATCGCGACGGTGAAGCCGCCCGCACAGCCGCCGCTCGAGGGCTACACCTTCGAGGGCTACCGCAACGCCGACGGCTCGGTGGGCAGCCGCAACATCCTCGCCATCACGACCACGGTGCAGTGCGTGGCCGGCGTGCTCGACTTCGCCGTCAAGCGCATCAAAAGCGAGCTGCTGCCCAAGTACCCGAATGTCGACGACGTGGTGGGCCTGGAGCACACCTACGGCTGCGGCGTGGCCATCGACGCGCCCGACGCCATCATCCCGATTCGCACGCTGCGCAACATCAGCCTCAACCCCAACTTCGGCGGCGAGGTGATGGTGGTGAGCCTGGGTTGCGAGAAGCTGCAGCCCGAGCGCCTGCTGCCACCGGGCTCGTTCGCCATCGTCGACGAGCGCAACGTGGCCGACATCGGCACCAACGAAGAAGCCAAGCTCGACGTGGTGTGCCTACAGGACGAATCGCACGTCGGCTTCATGTCGATGATCGATTCGATCATGAACACCGCCGAAGAGCACCTCGAACGCCTGAACGCACGCCGCCGCGAAACCGTGCCGGCCAGCGAGCTGGTGGTGGGCGTGCAGTGCGGCGGCAGCGACGCCTTCAGCGGCGTCACCGCCAACCCGTCGGTCGGCTTCTGCACCGACCTGCTGGTACGCGCCGGTGCCACCGTGATGTTCAGCGAGAACACGGAGGTGCGCGACGGCATCGACCAGCTCACCTCACGCGCCAGCACACCCGAGGTAGCCGACGCGATGATCCGCGAGATGGCCTGGTACGACGCCTACCTCGCCAAGGGCCGTGTCGACCGCAGCGCTAACACCACGCCGGGCAACAAGGCCGGCGGGCTCTCCAACATCGTCGAGAAAGCGATGGGCTCCATCGTCAAGAGCGGCAGCGCGCCGATCAGCGGCGTGCTCTCACCCGGCGAGAAGGTCAAGCAGAAGGGTTTGATCTACGCCGCCACGCCGGCCAGCGATTTCATCTGCGGCACGCTGCAGCTCGCCGCGGGCATCAACCTGCACGTGTTCACCACCGGACGAGGCACGCCCTACGGCCTGGCCGAGGTGCCGGTGATCAAGGTGGCCACGCGCAGTGACCTCGCAAGGCGCTGGCACGACCTGATGGACGTGAACGCGGGCCGCATCGCCGATGGCGAGGCCACCATCGAAGAAGTGGGTTGGGAGCTCTTCCACCTGATGCTCGACGTGGCCAGCGGCAAGAAGAAGACCTGGGCCGAGCACTGGAAGCTGCACAACGCGCTGGTGCTGTTCAACCCAGCGCCGGTGACCTGAGCGCGCGCCTCCGTTCGCCCTGAGCCTGTCGAGAAGGGTGCGCGGCGCATCGCGCTGGCGTCCTCACAACCACAAGAGGAGACAAGACATGCACGAGAGTTCATCGGCGCCCCGCCGCCGCTTCCTGAAAGCCGCTGCGGGCACCGCCCTCGCGACGCTGGGCAGCGCAGCACTCGCCCAGGCCTTCGAGTTCAAGCCGAACCAGCGCTACCCCGACCCGGCAGTGCAGATCCTCGACCCGAGTTTCGCCAAGTACCGCATCTACAGCAGCACCATCGAGCAGGTGGCCACGGGCATGCGCTGGGCCGAAGGACCGGTGTACTTTCCCGATGGCGGCTACGTGCTGGTGAGCGACATCCCGAACAACCGCATCATGAAGTACAGCGAGCGCGACGGCAGCTTCACCGTCTTCCGCAACGCGGCCAACTACGCCAACGGCAACACGCGCGACCGGCAAGGTCGGCTCGTCACCTGCGAGCACTCGGTCACGCGGCGCATCACCCGCACCGAGAGCAACGGCAAGATCACCGTGCTGGCCGACAGCTTCGAGGGCAAGCGCCTCAACGCGCCGAACGACATCGTCGTCAAGTCCGACGACAGCATCTGGTTCACCGACCCGCTGTTCGGCATCAACGGCGAATGGGAAGGCTCGCGCGCCAAGCCCGAGCAGGCCACGACCAACGTCTACCGCATCGGTTCCGACGGCAAGATCACCGCCGCGATCACCGAACTGGTCAACCCGAACGGTCTCGCCTTCTCACCCGACGAGAAGAAGCTCTACGTCGTCGAATGGAAGGGCACACCCAACCGCAGCATCTGGAGCTACGACGTCGGTGCCGACGGCAGCTGCACCAACAAGACCAAGCTGATCGACGCCGCCGACCAGGGCGCGCTCGACGGCTTCAAGGTCGACCGCGACGGCAACCTCTGGTGCGGCTGGGGGAGCAACGGCGCACTGCAGCCGGAGCCCACCGACATGGGCGGGCGCAAGGTCTTCCAGCTCAAGGGCAAGTCCGAAGATCTCGACGGCGTGATGGTGTTCAACCCGCAAGGCAAGCCGCTCGCGCACATCCGCCTGCCCGAGCGCTGCGCCAACCTCTGCTTCGGCGGCCCGAAGAACAACCGCCTCTACATGACGAGCAGCCATTCGCTGTACGCCCTGTACGTCGAGGCACACGGGGCGGTTTGATCAGCTCGCGAAAAGGCTTGCGAGCCGATTGACGGCTGCATCAGACGCCGCACGGTCGGGCGTGCTGTCGGCATTGCCGAAATCGCCTTCGGCCTGCGCCTGCACGAGGATCCCATCGCGCCGCGGCACGACCGAGAGGTTGTGGCCGCGCCAAGTGATGCCGTAGTTCACCTCGGGCTGTGGGATCAGCCGCGCCGTCTGCCCACGCACCGGGATGATCGATTCATCGCCCAGCAAGGCACGCGCGCCGTAACCGGTGGCGTTGATCAGCGTGCGCTCCTTCAGTGAGGCGAACTGGCGTGGGCTCTCGAACTCGCGGTGCACGATCTCGCCGCCTTCGCGAAAGAAGTCGTCCATCAACAAGCGCGTGTACGACGGCAGGTTGAACACCATCTGGCTGTAGCGGCGCGCATGCGGCACGGCGAACGGGTGCTGCTCGCGCGACAGCGGCTGTGAGCGCGGCCGGATGTCACTCAGCAGCAGCCGTTCGAGCTCCGGGTACTCGGGCTCGGGGTGCGCCTCGGACACAGCACTGAATGGCGCCGGCTGGTCGAACGGCGTGTCGGACAAGACATAGCCGTCACGCCATTCCACCGGGTCGCCCGCCAAGCCGAGCAGGCTCTGGTACATGCGGAACGAGTAGCGCGCCATCGTCTCCCAACGCTGCTGGAACTGAGGTGTCGCATTCGCTTCGGTGCAGATGCGCGAGTCGGGCGACCACACGCCCGTGGCTGCCGACGAACGCACCTCTGGCGGCCGATCACGACAGTAGATGCGCACCTTCAACCCGGCGCGTTGTGCGACACGGGCGGAGGTGAGACCGATGGCGCCGCAGCCGATCACCGCCAGGTGCTTCTCTTTCGTGGCCAGCGCCAGGCGCACCGCCAGCATCGCCGAGCCCCACGACAAGGACCAGCCACTGCCGCCATGGCCATAGTTGTGGATCACGGTCTGGTGGCGCAGCTGCTGCGCCTCGATGCGTGGGCCTTCAGCGCGGAACGGACGCGTGCAGACGGAGACGTCGATGATGCGATCGGGGGTGGCGCGTATGCGGGCCAACGGCGGCATCGAAGCAAACGCCGGGAACTCCGGCAGTGGCCCAGCGGGCACTGTCTGTGCCGACACTTTCGAGAAAGGAATCGAAGACAGCGAGGCCAGCGTCACGCCGGCCCCACCGATGAACTGGCGACGTTGCATTGAGTTCAACCGTGGAAACTGGGTTTGCATTCTCTTGCAGTGGCACGGGGTTGCGGGCGAGACGTCATGCGATGCTCGGGCCGCTCAAGGAGCAACACCCAGGTCGGCCGGCGCGTCGAGCCCGTAGTGATGCGCATCGGCCTCGATGCGAGGGCGCATCGCCTTGGCAGTGGCGATGTCGGCCAGCCCCGGATCGCGGGCGCCGACCTGCAGTTGGGCTAGGCCTCGCCCCAACAGCGACCATGCCAACTTGGGGTTCAAGGCCAGCGCCGCGTTGTAGTCGGCGATCGCCTTCTTCCATTTCCCCAGGCGCAAGTACACCAGGCCGCGGCTGTCCAGGTAGGTCGCTTCCTTGGGACGCGCATCGAGCGCCTCGTCGCAATCGTCCAGGGCCTTGTCCAGCTGCGTATTGGCCAGCGCGCGCGCCCAGCATCGTGAATTGAGTACCCTGTCCAGAAGGGCCTCGCGAGAGTGCGACGCCACCCACTGATCGAACTGCGGCACCGCAAGCAGTGGCTCGTCCAGCGAGAGGAAGAGCTCGCCCATCCTGCGGCGCAGGTTCGATTGAGGCGCTACGCGGCCGTCCAGCACCTGCAGGTCTGCGCGTGCAGCGTCCACGGCGCCGTTGGCATGGAGGACCGCGGCACGATCCAGTCGCGCCTCATCGGCCTGCGGGTCCAGACGCAGCGCCTCGTCGAGATCGGCCAGCGCCGCGTCGCGCTGACGCAGGCCCAGTTTCAGCTGGGCACGCTGCGCTCGATAGCCTGCCACCTCGGGCGCCAGTTCGACAGCGCGGTCCAGGTCGGCCAAGGCGTGCTTCAGATCGCCGCGCGCAGCAGAGACCGCGCCGCGGTGTGACAGGCCGGCCGCGTCTTGCGGTGCATCGGCATTGCTTTCATCGGCGGCGGCCGGCTCGTCCGACTTCTCCGAAAGAGAGAACACCGGCCCGCCGTTGTAGGTGAACAGAAGCCGATTCTGGCTGCGTGCCACGTAGATGCGGTGCGACAGGAAGAAGTCGATGCCGATCAGCATGTCGATACCGTCCATGTCCATGATGTCGGCCACGCGCAAGCGGATGTTGTTGACGCGCTCGGTGCCGAGCTCGAAGCTGGCCACTGGCACGATCCATGAGGGGCGTTCACCTCGGCCTATGCCGAGCACCGTGCCTGCAGGTGGCAAGCGGGTCTCGTCATCGATCAGGCCCAGGCGCTTGGCCGCACTCAGCGTCAGGAGCGACCTGGCCCCGGTGTCGAACAGCACCTTCACGCTCTTGCCGTTGATGCTGGCCTTGGCCTGGATGGACGGGAGCTTGGCGCGAAGCTGGGTGATCAACGGCACCACGACGACCGGTGTCGTGTCTGTCCAATACGCGAGGTCGGCGTCCGCGCAGTCTGCGTTCGGGCGCATGAGGCGCACGAACCCGTTGGCCAGGTCGTACTCCGTGTCACCCATGCCGAGCACATTGCGTCCCAGCAGGCCCATGGTGCCAGCGCCGGGTTCATTGCCGCCCACCAGGAATTCGACGCCGTTGATTTCTGCACCCTGCACCCCGAGCCGTTCCACGCGGGTCACCTTGAAGTCGGCACGGCCTGTCACGCCCCACACGCCCAACTCGGTCCGGCGCGACTTGAGGTTCAGCTGGGCCGCCGCCGCCTCGGTCATTGAACTGAAGAACATGCCGCTGTCGACCGTGAACGGCGTCTCCGTTCCGTTCACACGCAGCTGAGCCACCGCACGCTGCCGTTTCATCGTGATTGGGATGTCGAACGACTGCAGTTGGCATTTCGCGTTGGCAGCCAAGGGCATGAGCGCGGCGCAAAAAAGGGCGATGTGACCGGCGCGACGAAGCAGTGTGGGTGCGAGCGGCATGCGAACGTTCCGGCGTCTGAGTGAGGCCATTGTGCTGCCCAGCGCCCCCCATTTGCGACGGCGCCTCGTTCAATGTGGCGCAGGCGATGGGGACGGTGTCGCCGACCCAGGTTCGATTCAGGCACCACACGGTGCAAACAACTGCACGAGCACGGTCCGTGGGTTGATTCCGTGCAGAAAGCTGCGGTTCGATCAAGTTGTTGACGGGCTGTCTTATTGAATCGAAGTCAACACCACAGAATCGCGCGGACTCTCCGCGGCCGCTTTTTCGCCTCTTCATATTCCGTTCATGTCACGAGGTAGATCAATGACACACACCACCCTCCGCGCCCACTGGGCTGCGACTTCCCTGTCCGCCGTTGCTGTACTCATGCTGGCCACGCTCGCCGCTTGTGGCGGCGGGGGCTCCTCGGCGGATTCCGTTCCCCTGCCGCCGCCGTCCGAGACGGCCACGGCCGCAAGCTACACGGTTCGCGACTTCAACTTCGTCGATACCGGCAACTACGCGCTGCGCTACTACTACAGCGACAACGTTTCCGATTCAGCAGGCCTCTACACCTACTACGACGTACGCGAAGCCCTCGGCAACGGCAAGCCTGCCGTCGTGGTGTACAGCACCAATCGCTACGTCACCGCCAGCGGCTGGCACACGCCGTTGAACGGCGCGACACCCAACACCAATACCGGCGGGGCGAGCAGCAGCTACACCTACAACTACGGCTACACCGGCCAGTCGGCGCGCACGGACAGCGACGTCAGCGGCCAGTCGATCGCGAGCGTCGTTGCGTTGGCGCAAGATCTGAGCGTCAACACCTCCTCCACATTGAATGGCGTGTCCGCGGCCGGCCTCTCGGGCACGATGCCGGCGGGTGCCAAGGTCCGCAAGATCGTCAACACCGACCTCAGCACGCCGGTCGGCTACGACCCGACCGACGGCACCGTCGGCAACGGCGTCACCAGCCTGACCACCCTGGTCACGGCCTTCCCGGTGCCAGCCGCTGGTACGACGATCACCACGTCGAACTCGGTGACGATGGGCGGGCTGCATGGCACTGCCGGTTGCGGCACAACGGTGTGCTTGCAGGAGCGCATGCGGGTGGCCTTCGGTGGAGGCACCAGCGTCACGTACTACCTGTGCGACGTCAACACCAGCACGTCGGTGCAAAGCAACTGCACGGTGGCCGGTACCGGCAGCTTTGCCAACAGCATCGCGGCCAACGGCACGACACCGATCATGAGCTTCTCCGGGCTGCCCGCCGCAGCCAGCGTGCAGACCTTCTCTCGCGTTTTCGTGCAGCTCTCCGGCAAGGTGTATTTCGGCTTCCAGGACAAGCTGACGACAAGCACCCAGACGCGCCTGAACAAGGTCGCCTTCGAAGCGCTGAGCACTGCGCTGGGCATCACGCCGCCTTCAATCTCGGCCCACCCGGTCTCGGCCGGCGGCGTCTGGAGCGTCAGCTATGTCGGCGGCGACACAGGCAACTGCGCTGCGATGACCGTCAACGCCGCCGGCCACGTGATCGGCACCTGCACCTCAACCGGACTGGGCGGCAGCTTCATCGTCAGCGGCACCGCAGCCGCCGACGGCAGCCTCACGCTCGGCAGCACCTCCAGCGATGCGAGCTTCAGCGGATCATTCGGCGCCACGACCGGCTCAGGCCCGTGGCACAGCACCAGCTTGTCGGTCTCGGGCACGTGGACAGCCACCCGCCAGTGAGTTGGTGAAGGTTCAGCAGGCGCGATGCCGCCTGCGAGTGGGGGTCAGTCCGCCGACATCGGCTCCAGCTGCGCCCGCTGTACAGCGCTGAGGACCTGCGGCTGCCTGATCGGCGCGCCGGTCGCGGCGTCGAAGAACGGGTTGTCTCGATAAGCTCCGCGCAATCGCGCCGGGATCATCGTACTCATGAGTTTCAACACCGCCATGACGCTGGCAAGCGGTGTGGACTTGACGGGCTGGTGGGCAGCGTGCGTGTTGATGCGCACCTTCACCGGCCCGAACGACGGTTCGAGGGGCTGCGCCGACAGGCAGTTGTGGATCAGGCCGATGTAAGGCGTCTTGCGGTCTCTCGGTGTGTTGCCGATCGGCGTCTTGCAGCAGCTCGCGTACCAGCGCAGCAGCCCGCGGTCGGAGAGCGACATGCACTGCACCGCGTCGAAGCCTTGCTCGATGTGAACCTGCGCCGGCATCGTTGCGATGATGTCGGTGCCGCCGGCTTCATCGAGCACGTCGCCAGCCCGTTGCAGGAAGTGGGCAAAGGCCTGGCAGTCTTTGCAGTAGCAGACGGCTCGGCCGGTCGTTGCGGGCAGTTGAATGTGGCCGCGGACCTTGCCGCAGCTGCAGCGCAAAGGGTGTCGGGTGATCATGGCTCGTCTCGTCAAACCGCGCTACCCGGCCATTCGTTGGCATGCGCCTCGAAGTCAGGGCGCTGCGGGCGGACGACGCAGAAGCGCTGGCCGGTTGGAGCCTCCATCACCCACCAGCTCTTGACCTGCGCGACGCGCTTGGCGCCGAGCGATTCGAGCCGGTGCACTTCGGCATCGATGTCATCGGTCTCGATGTCGACGTGAACGCGACTGGGGTGTGACACCGACTGCACGAGCACCTGCACTTCGGAGTCCGGGCCGGCGAGCTCGCGGTAGTTGGCGTTCTGCGGGTCGTTGAGCGATCGCGTGGGTCGGCCGAGCGCACTGCCCCAGAAGCTGGCGGCTTCGTCGAGGCGTTCGGTCTGGCAGTCGATGACGAGGGTGGCGAGTCGGCTTCTGTGCATGGGCACCTCCACGTTGGCCGGGTTCCACCCAGCCCGGCAAACTGCATGCCGAACGAGCGATTGCAAAGGCCCAATGGGTTGCGCGTGTCGGAGAGCGCGCGGCCATCACATGCCATCGCGCCGCAACGGCTTGAACATGTTCATTCCGCTGATGCCATAGCCGATGGATCGGTACAAGGCCTGCGCACCGGTGTTGAAGCTGAAGACATGCAATGCCAGCGACGACAAGCCCTGCGAGATGGCGAACTTCTCGATCAGGTCGAGCGCCGCCTTCGCGTATCCGCGCCCGCGGAAATCGGGGTGGATGCGGATGTTGTAGACGTAGCCCGAGCGCACATCACCGCTCTCGATGATGGCGAACCAGAGCACTCCGACAGGCTCGCCGGTGGGCTGGTGCTGGATCTCGAAAACGAAGTGACCGGGCGTCTGCAGGCCCTGGTGCAAAAGGCGGTGGAACTCGGCACGCGAACGCTCCAGCGCCAACTCACTCGGCCACCGACCGGATTGAACGTTGTCGGTGGCGTACCCGGCGATGGCCTCTTCGGCGAACGACTCGAACGCCTCTGGCCGCATGGGACTCAGGATGATCACGATCGATCCCCCTCGCCCGGCACGCGCCGGGCATCACGGTGTGGTGGACGTCTCCACTATCTCACCATGCAGGGCCGCTTGGGATCAAATTTCCAGTCGCGGATAAGGTACTGCATGGCCATCGCGTCGTCGCGCGAACCCAGTCCGTGCTGCTTGTACAGCGCATGCGCTTTTTCCACCTCGGCCATGTCGAGCTCGACACCGAGGCCGGGCTTCTTGGGCACTTGAACGTGGCCGCCGACGATCTGCAGCGGCTCCTTGGTCAGGCGCTGGCCGTCTTGCCAGATCCAGTGCGTGTCGATGGCCGTTACGCGGCCGGGTGCGGCGGCGCCGACGTGGGTGAACATCGCGAGCGACACATCGAAATGGTTGTTCGAATGCGAGCCCCAGGTGAGCCCCCAGTCGCGGCAGGTCTGCGCCACGCGCACCGAACCCGCCATGGTCCAGAAGTGCGGGTCGGCAAGCGGGATGTCGACCGACTGCAGGCTCAGCGCGTGCGTGAGCTGCCGCCAGTCGGTGGCGATCATGTTGGTGGCGGTGGGCAGGCCGGTGGCGCGGCGGAACTCAGCCATCACCTCGCGGCCCGAGAAGCCGTCTTCGGCGCCGCACGGGTCTTCGGCATAGGCCACTACGCCGTGCAGGTCACGCATCAGGCGAACGGCTTCTTTCAGCATCCAGCCGCCATTCGGGTCGAGCGTGACGCGCGCTTGCGGAAAGCGCTCGTGCAGCGCCCTCACCGCCTCGACCTCGGCGTCGCCGCTCAGCACACCGCCCTTGAGCTTGAAGTCGTTGAAGCCGTAGCGCGCACGGGCAGCTTCGGCCAGGCGCACCACCGAGTCGGGCGTCATCGCCATCTCGTGGCGCAGCCGCTGCCAGTCATCGGCATCCGCGGCTTCATCGGCCGGTGTGGCGTAGGGCAGATCGGTGCGCGTGCGGTCGCCAACGAAGAACAGGTACCCGAGCATCTCGACCGAGTCTCGCTGCTGGCCTTCGCCGAGCAGTGCCGCAACGGGCAGCTCCAGGTGCTGGCCCAGCAGGTCGAGCATGGCCGATTCGATGGCGGTGACCACGTGGATGGTGGTGCGCAGATCGAAGGTCTGCAGGCCGCGGCCGCCTGAGTCACGGTCGGCGAACAGGTCTCGCACGGTGCGCAGCACGCGCTGCACGTCGCCCACCGGTTGGCCGATCACGAGCTTGCTTGCGTCTTCGAGCGTCTGGCGGATCTTCTCGCCGCCCGGCACCTCGCCCACACCGCTGCGGCCGGCGTTGTCGGTCAGCAGCACCAGGTTGCGCGTGAAGAAGGGGCCGTGCGCGCCGCTCAGGTTGAGCAGCATCGAGTCCCGGCCGGCGACCGGGATCACGCGCATCGCGGTGATCTTGGGGGTGGAGGTGGTGTGAGTCGACATGGTGCGCGCTGGTTCGTTGCGTGGGTTCGGGTTCATTCCGCGGTGATCTTGCGCGTCTCGATCAGGCTCTTCCAGCGTGCGAATTCGGACTGCTGGAAGCTCGCAAACTGCGCCGGCGTGTTGGCCACGACCTCGACGCCCACCTTGGCGAAGTCGGCCTTGATCTGCGGGTCGTTGAGCGCGGCCACCAGCGCGGCGTGCAGCTTGGTCTTCACGTCGGCGGGCAGGCCCTTGGGCGCGGCGATGCCCTGCCACGAGTAGACGTCGACGCCCTTCACGCCGCTCTCGCTCAGCGTGGGCACGTCGGGCAGCACGGCGGAGCGTTTGTCACCGGTGACGGCCACCGCGCGCAGCTTGCCGGCAGCGATGTGCTGCAGCACGGCATTGACGTTCTGGAACGAGGCGTCTACCTGGCCGCCCAGCAAATCCTGAATCGCCGGCGCGCCGCCCTTGTACGGAACGTGCGTGCCGCTGGTGCCGGACTGCAACCAGAACAGTTCGGCAGTGAGGTGGTCGGACGAGCCGTTGCCCGACGAGGCGAACGTCAGCTTGCCCGGGTCTTTCTTCGCAGCGGCGATCACGTCGGCCACGGTCTTCAGCGGCGATGACGCGGGCACCACGAGTACGTTGGGGGCACGCACTGCGACGGTGAGCAGATCGAAGTCTTTCAGCGCGTCGTACGGCATGCTCTTGATGAGGTGCGGCGCGATCACGAAGGGGCCGAGCGAGGACACGAGCAGCGTGTAGCCGTCAGGCGCCGCGCGCTTCACTTGGCCGGCGCCGATGGTGCCGGTGGCACCCGCGCGGTTGTCGACGACGAAGCTCTGGCCGAAGGCGGTTTGCAGCGGCCCCGTGAGCACGCGGGCCAGGGTGTCGGTGGACCCGCCGGGCGGAAACGGCACGACGATGGTCACCGGCTTGTCGGGCCAGGCGGCCTGAGCTGGCGTGCCGGCCAGCGCGGCGATCGAGAGGGCGAGGGTGAGCAGCAGTCGGTTCATGGTGTGTCTCCAGCAAAGCCATTTGGTAGCGCTAACAGTATTCTATGGTAGCGCTACCGTCGGCGGCTGCAAAAACCCCACGAAGGCAAAGTTCAGCCGCTCGCCCGCTCGATGATCTGGAAGCCCAGGTCGACCACCTTCTCGGCCACCGGGCGGCCCTCGGCGCGGTCGACGATGAATTGCGCGGCCTGTCGGCCGATGCCGGTGCCGTCGATGCGCACGGTGCTCAGCGCGGGATGGGCGTCGCCCGCGAACGCGAGGTCGCCGAAGCCGATGACGGCAAGCTGCTTGGGCACGTCGATCCCGCGGGCCGTGGCTTCGGTCAGCACGCCGAGCGCCAGCAGGTCGGAGCTGCAGAACACCGCGTCGACTGCGGGAGCGGTGTCTAGCAGCTGCGCCAGGCCGAAGCGGCCACCGCCCAGCGTGGTGGGTGCCGGCACGAGACGCACCGGCACGTCGACCGCGTCGCGCGCCAGACCGAGCCGCACGGCTTCGTCGATGAAACCCTGGTTGCGGCGCTGCGCACGCTCGTCGTCGCCGCTCAGCAAGGCGAGGCGGCGCCGGCCCTTGGCGTGCAGGTGCCGCGCCACTGCGGCTCCGGCTTGTGTATGGGAGAAACCAACGAGCATGTCGATCGGCGTAGGGGTGAGGTCCCAGGTCTCGACCACCGGGATGCCGGCGGCGAGCAACCGTCGGCGCCCGGCTGCCGAATGCATGATGCCGGTGAGCACGATGCCGTCGGGCCGGCGGCCGATGATGGCGTCGAGCAGCGCGTCTTCGCGCGACTCGGTGTAGCCACTCTGCCCCAGCATGAGCTGGTAGCCGGCATCTGCCAACGCTGCGGTCAACGACTCCAGCATCTCCATGAACACCGGGCCCGAGATGGTGGGCACCACCGCGGCCACTAGGCGGCTGCGCGACGAGGCGAGCCCGCCAGCCATGCGGTTCGGCACGTAGCCGGTGCGCGCCACGGCGTCACGCACCTTGGCCAAGGTCTCCTTGGCGACGTGGTCAGGGGTGTTGAGTGCACGCGAGGCGGTGATGGGCGACACGCCAGCCAGCCGCGCCACGTCGCCGAGGGTGATGCCACCGCCGCCGCGGCGAGGGCGTCTTGCGGTAGAGGGCTCTTCGACGGTCATGCGGCAGTGTAGCTTTGCGGATGACACCGCTACCATTCGCGCCCATTTCAATCGCCCCTGAGTCTGTCGAAGGTGTGCCGTGCCTGCGCCTGGGAATCCGGTCGGGCTGAGACATGCCGAAGGTGAGTCCGTTACCAATCGTGATTCGCGGCCCTTTTCTGCCAGCTTTTTCGCGGTTTGCAGGGCAGCCCCCGGTGCTGCAATTCAACCCATGCAAGCCGCCGAACAGCTCTTCTTCGAAGGCACCCGCCAGATCGCCGCCCACAACTACGCCGACGCGGAAGACTGCTTCCGCCGCACGGTGGCAATCGCCCCTCACCTGGCCGAAGCGCACGCCAATCTTGGCTGGCTGCTTGACGAAGCCAACGCGCCCGAAGAAGCCGATGCCTGCTACCGCCGCGCGCTGGCGCTGAACGCGTCGAACCCGCAGATCCTCCTCAACTACGGCGCCCTGCTTGCCCGGATGAAACGGTTCCGCGAAGCCGAGGCCGTGTACCTGAATGCGCTGCAGCTCAACCCACAGTCATCCGCCGCATGGTCGAACCTCGGCGTGTTGTGCGCACAGATGGCGCGCTACGCCGAAGCGATCACCTGCTGCGTGAACAGCCTGCTGATCGACCCCGATTACGCCAAGGCACACATCAACCTCGCCTACCTCTATCTGCGGCAAGGCCGCTTCGAAGAAGGCTGGGCGCACCTCGAGCGGCGCACGTGGAAGTACACGCCGCCCGCGAGCATCACCTGTCCGCGCTGGCGCGGCGAGTCCCTGCAAGGCAAGTCCATCCTCATCGGCCATGAGAGCGGGTTGGGCGACATGATTCACTTCGCGCGTTATGCGCAGGTCTTGCGCGACCAGGGCGCGCGCCACATCACGCTGGTGTGCCCGCCGGCCTTGCAGACGCTGCTGGCGTCGATGCCCGGTGTCGACGAGGTGCTGAGCCTCGACGCTGCACTGCCGGCCGGCAACTGGGATTGCTGGGCCTCATTGATGAGCCTGCCGTTTCATTGCAAGACACGCCTGCACGGCATCCCTGCCGCGCTGCCGTATCTGCATGCGAACCAGCAGGCCGCCGCACGTTGGAACACTCTGCTGCCGCAAGCGCGTTTGCGTGTCGGGCTGGTGTGGCAGGGCAACCCGAAGTTCGAGAACGACGACGAGCGCTCGATCGCATCGCTCGATCTGCTGCAGCCGCTCGGCGGCATCGACGGTGTGGCATTCATCAGCCTGCAAAAAGGCTGCGGTGAAGCGCAGGCCCAGAATCCGCCGCAGGGCCTGGACCTCGTCTGCCTGCCCGACGAGATTGGCGACTTTGCGGACACCGCTGCCATGGTCGCCAACCTCGATCTCGTGGTCACGGTCGACACCGCCGTGGCGCACCTCGCCGGCGCGATGGGCAAGCCCTGCTGGATCATGCTGCCGCATCACATGCCCGACTGGCGCTGGCTCTCCTGCCGAGACGATTCGCCTTGGTACCCAGGTGCAGTGCGCCTGTTCCGCCAACCCAGCCGCGGCGACTGGGCCACCGTGCTCACTCAGGTGCGTGCGGCGCTGGTGGACTTCAAGCCCGCCTGAGGGAGCGGCGCTCGTTCAGCGCGCGAGGCGAATGCCGCTGAACTGCCAGCAGGCCGTGGTCGGAAAGAAGTTGCGGTAGCTCGCCCGCAGATGCGAGCGCGGCGTCACGCACGAGCCGCCGCGCAACACCATCTGGTTGACCATGAACTTGCCGTTGTACTCGCCGACCGCGCCTGCGCTGGCCTTGAAGCCGGGGTACGGCAGGTAGGCGCTGGCCGTCCACTCCCAACAGTCACCGAAGAGCTGCTGCACGCTGCCGCCGTCGCCGGCCGGGGCGGGGTGGAAGCGGCCATCGTCTTGCACGCAGCCGCTGCCCTGCCAGCCGGTGAGGTGCGCGGCTCGCTCCCACTCGGCCTCGGTCGGTAACCGCGCACCAGCCCAGCGCGCATAGGCGTCGGCTTCGAAGTACGAGACATGCACCACCGGCTCGTGCGCGTTCAGGGCACGCAGTCCGCCGAGGGTGAACTCCTGCCAGCCGCTGTCTTGCCTTGCTTCTTCCTTCCGCCAATAGAGCGGGTGCTCGCGCTTGTTGGCATTGCGCCAGTCCCAGCCTTCGGACAACCAAAGCCCTGGGTCCTGGTAGCTGCCCTCGGCGATGAAGGTTGCATATTCCGCATTGGTGACGAGGCGCGAGGCCAGCTCGAAGCTCTGCACGAACGTGCGGTGGCGCGGGCCTTCGTTGTCGAAGCTGAAGCCGTCGCCGGCGTGGCCGATCTCGGTCAGCCCTTCTTCGAACGCGTGCCACTTGAGCGGCTGTGCCAACACCTCGCGCGGCGCGAGCTTGCCGTAGGCTGGCAGCAGCGGGTTGCACGAGAAGAGGTGCTTGATGTCGGTGAGCAGCAGTTCCTGGTGTTGTTGCTCGTGGTGCAGCCCGAGCTCGATGAGTTCGAGCGCAGCCTGATCGGCGGACCCGATCAGCCGCTGCACGCGGCGGTCGACGTCGGCGCGGTAGGCCAGCACCATGTCGAGCGCGGGCCGCGTGAGCAGCCCGCGCTGCGGCCGCGGGTGCTTGTCGCCGACGGCGTTGTAGTACGAATTGAAGAGCACGCGGAACGCCACGTCGAAGGGCTTGAAGCCGCTCTCCCAGCGCTCGAGCACGAAGGTCTCGAAGAACCATGTGGTGTGCGCCAGGTGCCACTTGGCCGGGCTCGCATCGGGCATCGACTGCGCGGCAGCGTCTTCGGGCGACAGCGCATCGGCCAGCGTGAGCGTCTGATCGCGAACGTGTCGGTAGTGGGCGGCGAGTTCGCGAGCGTTCAGTTCGTGCATGGGTGTTGGGATCAAGGACAAGCCAGGACGACGGCAAACCAGCGCCGCTCGTCCGTCCAGGCCACCGTGCGGTGGAAACCGGAGTCGTCGAGCAGGCGGGCAAAGCCTTCGATGTCGTACTTGTAGCTGTTTTCGGTGTGGATGCGCTCGCCGCGTGCGAATGCGCGTCCGCCGCCCGGCCACTGCACGATGGTGTCGGCCACGGCCTCGAGATGCATCTCGATGCGAGAGGCTTCTGCGTTGAAGAAGGCCACGTGCTTCCAGTGCTTGAGGTCGAAGTCGCTGCCGATCAGGCGGTTGAGGTGGGTCAGCACATTCAGGTTGAAAGCCGCCGTGACGCCGGCCGCATCGTCATAGGCGGCTTCGAGCACCGCCACGTCCTTGCGCAGGTCGACGCCAATCAGCAGGGCCCCGTCGTCTTGCAGCATGTGCCGCATGCGGGTCAGCAGGCCTCGGGCCTCGGGCGGGTCAAAGTTACCGATCGACGAGCCGGGGTAGAACAACAGGCGATGCGCCTGCGGCACGTCGGCCGGCATGACGATCTCACGGGTGAGGTCGGCACCGAAGGCGCGCACCTTCAGAGCGGGTAGCTCGGCCTGCAGACGCTTCACCGCCTGCTGTAAAAATTCTTCGGAAATATCTACCGCAACGAAGCGCGAGGCGGCGATCGATTCGCACAGATCGCGTGCCTTCTCGCAGTTGCCGGCACCGAGCTCGATCACGGTGCGGCCGGTGCCGACCTTGCGGGCGATGTCGTCGGCATGGCGCCGCATGATCTCGCGCTCGACACGGGTGGGGTAGTACTCGGGCAGCCGCGTGATGTCTTCGAAGATCGCCGAGCCGCGGGCGTCGTAGAAATACTTGGGAGAAATGGAGGCCACGGGCCGGCTCAGGCCCTCGATGATTTCGCGTATGGCGTCGGTCATGAACTCTCCTGAGTGAGGGGCCTGGTGAGAAGCCACCAAGAGAAACAGCAAGCCCGGCGGCCACCTTCAGCGACCGTCGGCCATGATCGTCGGAGACCTGCGCTGTTGGCAACAAAGCTGCCAGCAGCTGACATCCCGCCCGACGCCTTCGATGCAGACTACCTGCAACCCCTCGTCGTCGCCGGAAAGGGGTTTCTTACACGTTGGCATTTGGCATGCCACGCCCCGCGACGACGCGTCACAGCACGGCTTGCGACGATTTGCGACAAGCTTGAAATGTTGCCGCTGCGGCGCACCACGCGCTCTAGACTTCAGCGCCATGAGCAAACCCCTGGTCCTGATGGTCGACGATGACGCCGAACTGTCGGGCATGGTGGGAGAACTGCTCGAACGCGAGGGCTGGGCCGTGCACACCGTGCTCACGGCGGGTGACGGCGAGCGGGCGCTGGCTCAGCAGCAGCCGGAGGCCGTGCTGCTCGACGTGATGCTGCCCGACGCCAACGGCTTCGACGTGTGCCGCCGCTGGCGCGCCGCCCACCCCACGCTGGGTATCGTGATGCTCACCGCACGGGGCGACCCCATGGACCGCGTGCTCGGCCTCGAGATCGGGGCGGACGATTACCTGCCCAAGCCCTTCGAGCCGCGCGAGCTGGTGGCCCGCGTGCGCGCGCTGCTGCGCCGCCAGGCACCGGGCCGCGCCGACGTGCCGCAGCTTCGCTTCCAAGGCCTGGTCATCGACCTGCTGAGGCGCGAGGTGCTGGCGGGCACGCAAGCCGTGCTGCTCACCAGTGTCGAATACAAGCTGCTGATTGCGCTTGCCCGCGTGCCCGGCAAGCCGCTGTCTCGCACCGAGCTCAGCGACGCCGTGCAGAGCGGCGGTTACAAGCCGCTCGACCGCACGGTCGACGTTCAGGTGGCCCGGCTGCGCCGCAAGCTCGCCGAGGCTGCGCCAGGGCAAGAGTGGATCGACACGATCCGCGGTGAAGGCTACGTCTTCGTCCCGAGATGACAGCCCCGGGTTGAGGACGCCATGAGATTCCTGCCCCGTTTCGACAGCCTCTTCTCCAGGCTGCTGCTGGCGCAGATCGGCATGGTGTGCGTGCTGCTCTTCGTGTTGGGCGCGCTGTTCTTCGTCGATCGCAACGTCGCCATCGCGACGCTGTATGCCGACCGCTGGGCGCCGGAGCTGGCGAGCGCGGCGGGTTTGCAGCCGGCCCCCCAAGCGTCGACACCGGTACTGCGCAGCGCCGAGCGGCCGTCGCGCGGGCGCGTGGCCTCAGAGTACTCACCGCGCTTCGTGGCCTTGCGCGAGGCCTTGCGGGCCCGCGGCGTGCCGGTCGACGAAGTCGTGCTCGCGCGGGGCGCGCCCGAGCCGATGGTGTGGCTGCACGTGTCGCCCGAAGGCCGGCCGGCGGTGTGGTTGGGCGTGGCCGGGCAACTCGTGCTGCCCGAGTGGTCGCGGCGCACCGTGCTGGCCTTCGTGCTGTCGGCCGTGGTGCTGGTGGGCATGAGCTGGGCTTTCACGCGGCGGCTTACGCGGCCGCTGGAGCGCCTGCGCACACGCATGCAGACGCACACGCCCGGCGGCGAGGCGTCGCCGCCGCTGGGCTCGGTGTCAGCCGTCTCGCCGGAGATCGCCGCCATCGATGCCGCCTACACCGACCTGCTGGCGCGGCTGCAGCAGCACGAGCGCGAGCGGGCCGTGCTGCTGGCCGGCGTGTCGCACGACCTGCGCAGCCCGCTCGGGCGCATCCGCATGGCGGCCGAGCTGCTGCCCGACACGGCCGACGTGAATGCACGCAAGGCCTTGATTGTGCGCAACATCGGCCAGGCCGACCGCCTGATCGAGAGCTTTCTCGACTACGTGCGCTCGGGTGAACTGGCGTTCGATGAAACGGTGGACCTGGCAGCCGCTGCGCGCAGCGTGGTCGCCGGTTTTGAACGGCCCGCCCATGAGCTCGACATCGCAGCCCCTGCGAGCCTGCCCTGGCCACGTGCCAACCGCCTGCTGGTCGAGCGGCTGCTGGCCAACCTGGTCGACAACGCACTGAAGCACGGCAAGCCGCCGGTTCGACTGGGCCTGGGTGGCGACAGCAAGCACGCCTGGATCAGCGTCACCGATGCCGGCGAGGGCATGGATCCGCAAACCCTCGAGCGCCTGCAGGAAGCCTTCACGCGAGGCGACGGCAGCCGCTCCACCCCTGGCAGCGGGCTGGGGCTGGCCATCGTGCGCCAGGTGGCCGCGCGCCTGGGCGGCACGCTGTCGTTCGACCATGAGGACGGCGAGCCTACTGTTCGCGTCACACTGGGGTCTGCTCACCCGCACTGAACATTTCACCGCTGTCGCAATTCGTCGCGCAACGTGACCGCACGCCCGGCCCGGCTCGACTTCAATGGGAAGCATCGACAACAACCTCCTGGAGCCGACCATGCGCCACTTCAACCCAAGCGTTTTCCACCCGAGCCTTTCGCTGACGCTGCTGTGCGCCGCGGCCCTCGCCGCCTGCGGCGGTGGTGGCGATGACGCCGACAGCAGCACCAGCGCCGACACCGCCAGCTATGCCGCCAACGCAACCCTGATCGCCGGCGACGCCGGCTCGGCGCTCGACGAAAGCGTGGTGGCAGCAGAGGCGGTGGTCGCTGCCCAGGCCGGCACCTCGGTGCCCACCGGCACACGCGAAGCCGCGATGGGAGCGCCGGCGGAAAGCCCGCAGGCCGTGGTCGACGTGCCGGTCACCTGCGCCGGTGGCGGCAGCGCCACGCTGACGATCACCGGCGGCACCGCGAGCAGCGTGCTCAACGGCCAGCTCGACACCGGCGAGGTCTACCAGATCGTGTTCGCCAACTGCAAGGGCTCGGGCAGCGCCGCCACCGTGAACGGTACGCTGGCGATGACGGTGCTGAGCGCCAACGGCAGCGACCTCTCCATCACCACCACGGCGACCGACCTGTCTGTCACATTGCCACGCGGCACCGTCACGCTGAACGGCAGCACCTCGCGCCAGGTGAGCAGCAGCGCCGGTGCCGGCGGCACCACGGTACTCAGCAGCCGGTTCATCTCGCCGAACATCACGCTCGCCACGCATTTCAACGCACGCAACAGCAGCTTCACGCTGAGCGGTGTCGACATCACGCGGCAGAGCACCTGGCTCAACGGCGTGCTGCAGTCGAGCTCGATCAACGGCACGCACACGCTGTCGGCCTCGCTGCCCAACGGCTCGTTCAGCTACACCGTGGCCACGCAAGGCGGGGTGAGCTATGCAGCCAGCGGCCTGCCGACGGCGGGCGCCTGGACCATCACGCTGCCGTTCACGCGCGTGGGCGTGTCGATCGCCAACGCAGTGGTGACCATCACCGTCGACGATGGCAAGGACGGCACGATCGACCGCACCTTCACCGTGCCGATCGGCCGGCTGGAGTCCGACGCAGGCTGACGGCCCGCGAGGGCCTGAGGTATCGTTTCGGCTCCTTCGACAACGATGAGCCGCCTCAGGCCCGTCTTCCCATGGCCACCGCACGCAACAAGCCCGTCGCGAAGTTCCGCATTCGCGTCACCGCGGGTGACGTCATCGCGATCGGACCGGGCAAGATCGCCTTGCTCGAAGCCATCAGCGAAACGGGTTCCATCACGGCCGCGGCCAAGAGCCTGGACATGTCGTATCGGCGCGCCTGGATGCTGCTCGACGAGCTGAACCGCGCACTTCGCAAGCCCGCCGTCGACTCCGCAAAGGGTGGCCAGCACGGCGGTGGCAGCGAGCTGACCGAGGTGGGCCGCCAGCTCATCGACACCTACCGCCGCATCGAAGAAACGGCCTCTCGCGCCTGCGCGGCCGACATCAAGCGCCTGGTGGGGTTGATCGCAAGCTAGCGCCGGAGCGTGCGGGGCGCCGCACGGCGAATGTAAGAAGAGCGCCGCCATGTCGACACACCCACGTCGAACTCTCGGCAAGGGTGGAAGTCGAACCAGGACCTGCACCCTCCTCTCTCGGAGAACCGCCATGAACATCCCCACCCGCAGAACACTCATGACCCTCGGCGCATCGGCGCTCGCGTACGGCTTCGTCGCGCTGCGTGGCGGTGGCTTGAAGCAGGCCGAGGCGGCCAGCCCCGAAGTGTTCGAGGTCACGCACACCGATGCCGAATGGCGCAAGCTGCTCGATGCCAACCAGTACGCGGTGCTGCGCCACGAAGGCACCGAGCGGCCCTATTCGAGCCCGCTCAATGCCGAGCACCGCGAGGGCCGCTTTGCCTGTGCCGGCTGCGCGCTCGAGTTGTTCAGCTCGAAGACCAAGTTCGACAGCGGCACCGGGTGGCCGAGCTTCTGGAAGCCGCTCGACGGCGCCGTGGTCGAGCGCGAAGACGGCTCGCTCGGCATGCGGCGCACGGAGGTGCACTGCCGCCGCTGCGGTGGGCACCTCGGGCACGTCTTCAACGACGGGCCACGGCCCACCGGCCTGCGCTACTGCATGAATGGCGTCTCGCTGACGTTCAAGCCCGGCACCGCCTGAGCGCGGCACGGCCGCAGCGCTGCGGCTCGTGTCGAGAACGGCTGAGTCGCGGCAGTCGATATGCTCTGCGGTATATTTCGGTCACTCTTCAGCCGCGGCCACCGATCTCGCATGCGCTCAGCTTTCTTCCTCCGATCACTGCGCCACATCGGCGCCGCGCTTCTCTTCGCTGGCACCTTGAGCGCCCACGCGGCCGAACTCACCGTTTCGGCCGCTGCCAGCCTGACCAACGCTTTCAAGGAGGTGGGCGCAGCCTTCGAAGCGCAGAACCCCGGCACCAAGGTGCTGCTCAACTTCGCCGCATCGGACACCCTCCTCGCGCAGATCGCCAAAGGCGCGCCCGCCGATGTGTTCGCCTCGGCGGACCAGGAGACGATGGACAAGGCCGATGCGCAGAAGCTCACCACGTCGGGTTCGCGTCGCAACTTCGCCGGCAATGCACTGGTACTGGTGACGCCGAGTGACAGCACGCTGAACCTGAAGGCGCTGGCCGATCTGCAGCAGCCTGCCGTCAAGCGCATTGCGCTCGGCACCCCGAGCGGCGTGCCCGCCGGCCGCTATGCGAAGAGCGCCCTCGAATCCGCCAAGCTGTGGACTGCTGTCGAGCCAAAGGCCGTGTTCGCGCAGAACGTGCGCCAGTGCCTCGACTACGTGGCACGAGGTGAGGCCGAAGCCGGCTTCGTCTACGCCACCGACGCGGCGACGCAGAAAGACAAGGTCAAGGTCGCCCTGACCGTCGCGACGGAGACGCCAATCCGCTACCCCATCGCCGCGGTCGCTGGGAGCCCCAACGCCGCTGATGCACGCAAGTTCATCGAATTCGTTGCCTCGCCAGCCGCGCAAGCTGTTCTGGCGCGATACGGTTTCCTGAAGCCCTAGCTTCACAGTCGCATGGACTCAGCATGGATCCCGCTCGCACTCTCGCTGAAAGTGGCAGCGTGGTCGACGGCCATCAACCTGGTGCTCGGCGTGGCAGTCGGCCTGCTGTTGGCACGGCGCCGCTTCATCGGCCGCGAGTTCATCGATGCGGTGCTCACCCTGCCGATGGTGCTGCCGCCCACCGTGCTCGGCTACTACCTGCTGGTGCTCATCGGCAAGCGCGGGCCAATCGGTGCATGGCTGTACGACAGCTTCGGCATCAATCTGATCTTCACCTGGCAAGGGGCCGTGATCGCGGCCACCCTCGTTGCATTCCCGCTGGTGCTGAAGGCGGCACGCGCCGCGTTCGAAGGCGTGGACCCGCAGCTCGAGAAGGCAGCGCGTGTGCTCGGGCTCAACGAGTGGTCAGTGTTCTTTCGCGTGACCTTGCCGATGGCCTGGCGCGGCATCCTGGCCGGCGTACTGCTGGCGTTTGCCCGGGCACTCGGCGAGTTCGGCGCCACGCTGATGGTGGCCGGCAGCATCCCGGGCCGCACGCAGACCTTGTCGGTGGCGGTGTACGAAGCCGTGCAGGCGGGGCAGGACTCGGTGGCCAATGTGCTGGTGCTGATCACGTCGGTCACCTGCATCGTGGTGTTGTTGTCTGCTGGGCGCCTCGTCCCCGGGCGCGTGGCGCAGTAGTCACATGAGCTTTGACGTTGACATCGCCAAGACCGTGAGCAGCGGCAAGCGTCACTTTCACCTGCGCGTGAAGTTCCAGTCGACGGCGCGCCGCACCGCCATCTACGGTCCGTCAGGCGCTGGCAAGAGCCTGACGCTGCAGGCGCTCGCCGGGCTGCTGACACCCGACACCGGCCGCATCGCGTTCGACGGCAAGCTGCTGTTCGACCGCGACAGCAAGGTCGACGTGCCCGCCCGCGAACGCCGCTTCGGTTATCTGTTCCAGGACTACGCGCTGTTCCCGCACCTCAACGTGCGGCAGAACATCGCCTTCGGCTTGACTGCCGGGCTGCGTAACCCGTCGGCTCAGGTGGGCGGCGAGGCCGTCGACCGCTGGCTGCGGACCTTCGAACTCAACGACGTGGCTGCGCAGTACCCGAACGAACTCTCAGGTGGGCAGCGTCAGCGAACCGCACTGGCGCGCGCCCTCGTCAACTCACCGCGTGCCCTGCTGCTCGACGAACCGTTCTCCGCACTCGACTCCGAACTGCGCGACCGCATGCGCAGCGAGCTCGACGACCTGCTGCAACGCATCGACATCCCGATGCTGATGATCACGCACGACAAGGACGACCTGGCTCGCTTCGGCGAAGCCACGCTGTACCTGCGCGACGGCCTGATCTCGGAGCGGCCCGCACCTTCGCTGCTGCGGGCTTCGCCTTCGTCACTGCATGCCGTCTGAGGACGCGCAAAGAGACGCGCTGATCAGGCAGCGCGGCTTTTCGGGTCCGAGTCCTGAATGTAGACCGCGCCCGAGACACGCCCACCAGCGTCTTGCGCCGCCATCGCGACGTTGCGGCGGCGCCAGGCCCAGGTCTTGATGGCCTGCGGCAGGATGCTGATGCACGAGCAGTAGTAGATGAACTTGAAGCCCAGCAAGCGCGGCCCCACCGGGGTGCTGCGGAACAGGTCGCCGGCCAGGATGGACAGCAGCGCCTCCTGCATGCGCCACACATTGCGCGGCTGCATGAAGATCTTGCGGATGGCCGGCGAGGTGATGCGGTAGATGAACCACGAGAACATCTTGGGGCCGTGCTTCATCATCTTCTCGAGCCGGCGGAACTGCTTCTCGGCCATGGGCATCTCGCCCTTGAGCCAGTGGTCGACGGCGACCGCGCTTTCGAAGGCACTGTTCATCGCGAGGTACACGCCCGACGAGAACATCGGGTCGACGAAGGCATACGCGTCGCCGATCATCACGAACTTTTCGCCGCGGCAGATCTTCGAGTCGTAGGCGTAGTTGCCGGTGGTGGTGGCCGGCTCCAGCAGCGTCGCGTCTTTCAAGCGCTCGGCCAGCTTGGGCGCCAGGGCGATGGTCTGCATCAGGAAGTCGTTGAGGCTTGCGCCCTTGCGGTTGTCCTTGAAGTAACCGGGGTGGGCGACGGCGCCGACGCTGGTGGTGCCGTCGAGCAACGGGATGTACCAGAACCAGCCATGGTCGAACCAGAACAGCGTGATGCTGCCCTCCCACGCGCCCGGTGTGCGGTACGCATTGCTGAAGTGGCCGAACAGCGCGGCGCTCGCATGCCGGCGGTTGCGCTGCTTCACGTCGAACTGGTTGGACAGCAGCGTGTCGCGGCCGCTGGCGTCGATCACGAAGCGCGGGCGCCACTCGGTCTCGGTGCCGTCGTCGTTCTTCACCTTGACGAGCGCGCGGCCATCACCGCCCTTGCCTGCGTCCATGTCGGCATGCGTGACGCGGCAACCCTCGAAGGTGCGTGCGCCTTGCTTGGTGGCATGGCGGAACAGCAGCTCATCGAACTCCGAACGCCGCACGTGCACGGCGTAAGGGAAGGATTTGTCCATCGCCTCGGCAAACAGGAAGCGGCTGGTGTGGTCGTGCCACGGCGAAACGAATTCGGCGCCGTGCTTGGTAATGCCGATGGCCTCCACCTCCTTGCGCACGCCGAGCCGGTCGAACAGCGGCATGTTCATCGGCAGCAGCGATTCACCGATGTGAAAGCGCGGGTGCTGTGCCTTCTCGAAGACCACCACGTCATGGCCCTTGTCGGCCAGAAGCGCAGCCACCGTCGACCCGGCCGGCCCACCCCCAATGACGACGACGTCGGGCGTGTTGCCCGAAAACTGCTGAGATGCCATTGCGCTGTTCCTGCTCTGATAAGTGATGTGTCGAGAGATCGGTGACTCAAGAATGGCCTGCCTCAGCGGTCATGCGTCGAATGCGGCTCATCCCAAAGTATAGAAATACTTTGAGGGGGCTCTGCAGGGTGACAACGTGACGCTGTGCTCGCCTCGGCGGTGCGGACGAACAAATGCCGCTGCACGGAGCGCCGGGGCGCCCGTGAGCGGCACGAAAGAGGCAGTCTGAACACGGCGGACACCGTGACGGCCATGCGCTCGCAACCCTTGGGTGATCTCGGCGGGACGCCGAAATCACCAGGTTCTCAAGTCAGGAGTTCGCCGACTTGAAATAGCGGGCTTCGAGTCCTTTGGCGTTGGTGAGGTGCAAGGCAACCATCACCCGCTCCATGAAGGTCAGCTGCTGGATGCGACCGTCAGGCATGGCCAGCACGGTGCCGAGGATCGGCTCTTCGGCGATCGTCGATTCCTGGTAGTCCCTGGACTTCAATGCTTCTCTCATGGGGTCTCCTTGTCTGCTTTGCACACCGCTACAGAGGGCTGCGGAGCCTCTGTAACAAGCTGTATTTTACGGCTCAGGCCCCGTTCATGGAGCGGTTTTGAGGGCCGCTTTCCCATGGGCAAACCCTTGATCCGGCCAGGGCCACGAGTCCTACGCGAGCTTCAGCCTGTGCTGACAGCCATGCTGAGCGGGCACTTCTAGAGTGAAAGCCGGTTCAACTTCTGGAGATGTCATGACCCAGCTCAAACGCGTTGTTCAGATCGGCTTGTTTGCCATGGCCTGCGGCCTGGCTGTTTCGGCACAGGCGCGCTCGGACGCCTCGTTCCTCAAGCAGGCGGCGCAGAACGGCAACGCCGAAGTCGAGGCCAGCAAGCTGGCAGCAACCAAGGCGCAGAACCCCGAGGTGAAGGCCTTCGCCGAAGCGATGGTGGCAGAGCACAGCAAGGTAGCGAGTGAACTGCAATCGCTCGCGGCCAGCAAGAACGTGAAGCTGCCCGACGGTCCCTCGGTGATGCAGAAGACCGAGCTGAAGATGATCAACGCCGGCGACGACGCCAAGTTCGACGAGCGCTACGCCAGAAACTTCGGTGTGAAGGCACACGAGTCGACCATCAAGCTCTTCCAGGAAGCGGCACAGAACGCGAAGGATGCGGACGTGAAGGCCTGGGCGCAGAAGACCCTGCCCAGCTTGCAGCACCACCTCGAGATGGCTCAGGCGCTGCCACCGGCCAAGAAGTAACCCCGAAAGCAAGAGGAGGCGTGTGACGAGTGGCCGGCTCGACAGAGCCGGCCACTTTGTTTGCGCTTTGTTTGCGCTCAGTCGCCGCGGTTCGGCACCAGGGCGTCTTCAACGGATTGCGGCTGGTGCATCGGGCAGCCGTTGCGGGCGCCACGAAACTCAACCGATGCGGCATACGTCTGCCGCCGCGCCCGCATCACCGAACCCAGCGGCTGGTGATCGACGACGCCATGCCACGGGCTGAACGACAGCGCATC
This sequence comes from Rhizobacter sp. P2_G4, assembly GCF_056403575.1. Classification (NCBI taxonomy): domain Bacteria; kingdom Pseudomonadati; phylum Pseudomonadota; class Betaproteobacteria; order Burkholderiales; family Sphaerotilaceae; genus Rhizobacter; species Rhizobacter sp. P2_G4. The sequence goes on from NZ_JBFUFG010000010.1 coordinate 30,093, forward strand.
GTCGATTGCCTGGGAGCCGTTGTCGTCCCACGTCGCCTGCCTCGGTGCCGTGATGCGCGCCACCGCCACGTAAGGGCTTTGCAGCTCCGGCCACGCAACCGATGCGTCTTCGATCGGCATCGTCTTTAGATCGGTGCAGAGCTGCACGCGCAGCTCCCACTCACCACCCTGGTCGCGAAAGTGGTCGCGCACCGCTTCACGCAGGCCGTTCGAGTGATGCCGCAAGTCCAGCGGCACGCCGGTCAACGCCTGCAGCTCAGGCGACACCGGCGCCAACGAGAACTTGCCCATGTACTTGCCGTGCCGCAGGGGCGCCTGGGTGAAGAAGGTGTCGCCGAGGATGTGCGTCATCGCGTGGCCACCCAAGCCCTTGATGGCCAGGCTCTCGATGTTCACGCTCTCCAGCGCACGCTCGGTTCCGCGCAGCAGAGACGAGAACGCCTTCTTCAGGCCTTCGGCCTTGTCAGCAGTGGTGGCCAGCAGCTTGACGCTCCCCAGAAACTTCTTGGCGCTCGGCGCCACGAACGCAGGGCCGTCGACCATCAGAAAGTCTTGCGTCGTTGCCTGCTCCGACCCGGGCAGGCGCTCGCCTTCCACGCCGATGACCTTGATCGACACGCCATGCGGCGTCGACACGCTGTCATCGAGGATGTCGCCCGGCGAGGTGGACAGGCGCATCACCACCGGGTAGCTGCGCGGCCTGGCAAAGATGCCCTGTGCCCACTCGGGCGCAAGGCCGTCGAGCACGCGCATCTCGCCACGCAGGATGCCGTGGCTCTTGGCATGCACGCTGCGCAGGCCGTGGCCGCTGTCGGCAAAGGTGGTGTGCGAGATCTTGAGCAGGGCTTCTGTCAGGTGGGCGATGGTCTCGGCTTCGTCGCTCGCAACCTGCTCCACGGAGTAGTCGTAGGGAATCGGGGTGCCGGAGGGAGTGTTGGGCATGCGAGCCTCCTGGAGCCAAGGGTCGCTCGATCTTGTGCGCAGGCGCAGGCGGCGACAAGCTGATCCTGCTGTCGGCCAGTTCCTACGCTGCCCTTGCCTTCGCGCCGCGTCACACAGGCGTCACGGTCAACAGGCACAGTCAAGGGTTGCTTTCTCGAACCCTTGCCACCATGACCCTGCGATCCCTCGTGAATTCCACTGCGTTGGCCATGGCCCTGTTGGCCTCGCCGCTCCTCGCTCAGGCCGACGGCGGTACGCCGGTCGACCTCAAGTTCGCCAGCTTCTTCAAGCAGCCCATCGGCCCGCGCGGGCTCGAGATGGCTGATGCGCTGCGCGCCGTCGATGGCAAGCGCGTGCGCCTGGTGGGCTACATGGTCGCGCAAGAGGAGCCGCTCGCCGGCCGATTCATGCTCACGCCGCGGCCGGTGCGCATGAGCGAGCACGCCGATGGCGATGCCGACGACCTGCCGCCCGCCACCGTGACCGTGCTGCTCGACGCAGCGCAGCGCGACCGCATCGTGGCCCACCAGTCCGGGTTGGTGGCCCTCACCGGCCTGCTCACGCTAGGCCGCGAAGAAGACAGCGCCGGCCGCGTGTCGTGGGTGCGCCTGCAGCTCGACCCCGAGGCACTCGCCGCCGACCGCCTCAGCGCCGCACCTGCTGCCACTCATGTTCACTGATCCCTCTCCAAAGACCATGCCCACCACCATGACCCCACGTTCCTCGTTGATCCTGTGTGCCCTGAGCCTGGCCGGCCTGGGCAACGCGTTCGCCGCGCCCACCGTCACCCGCCTCACGCCGCCGAGCGAGCTGTTCACCAGCAACCGCCCCGACCCGGTGATCGCTCGCTTTCTGCCGGGCCAGCGCTTCGACTTGCAAGCCACCTTGCGGCCCGATAGCGGCAAGCGTTTCACCGAAGCGCGCTTCTTCATTGACGGCAAGCCCGTCGCCGCGCCAGTCGCCTTGCGTGATTGCGCCAGCGGCTGCCTGAAGGGCGTGCCGGTGGAGTCGGCCATCGCCACCGTGCGCGCCGTCAGCGTCGAGACCGCGGGCCGCCATCAGTTCAGCGTCGTGGCGACACAAGACGACACGCAGACTGTCACCGCGCGTGGCGACTTCATGGTTGTGCCCTTCAGCGCCGCCATGGGCCCGAAGGTGAAGAACATCATCATCCTGCTCGGCGACGGCATGGGCGCGGCCCAGCGCACCGCAGCGCGCATCGTCAAGGGCGGCTACACGCAAGGCAAGGTGATCGAACCGCTGGCGATGGATACTTTCCCGGCCACCGCACTCGTGAAGACCGCGTCGCTGAACTCCGTGGTGACTGATTCGGCGCCCGGCATGACGTCGTACGTCTCCGGCAACAAGAACAACAACAACGAAGAAGGCGTGTTCCCCGACGACACGACCGATGCCTTCGACAACCCGCGCATCGAGTACCTGTCGGAGTACCTGCACCGCACGCAGGGCAAGGCGCTCGGCATCGTGACCACGGCCGACGTGTTCGACGCCACGCCGGCCGGCAACGCCGTGCACACCAGCAACCGCGGTGCCGGCACGGGCATCGTCGATCAGTTCTTCGACGACCGCGAGCGCACCGGCCTCACGGTGCTGATGGGCGGCGGCCGCAAGTGGTTCCTACCCGCCAGCACACCCGGCTCGGAGCGCGCGGAGAGCAACGACTACGCGTTCTCTGCCACCGAGGCGCACACCGCCGAGATCGTCAAGCGCTGGGGCGCTGCACCCGGTGCCAAGGACAAGGACCGCGACCTGATCCGGGCCTTCGAGTCGGCTGGCTACCGCTATGCCGCCACAAAGACCGACCTCGATGCATCAGCCGGCGCAGATCGCCTGCTGGGCCTGTTCGCCTACTCGAACATGAACGTGGCACTCGACAAGATCGACGGCCGGCGCGGCGCCAAGCGCGGCCTCACCGGCTCCGTGGTCGACGACTACGGCCTGCCCGACCAGCCGCTGCTTGAAGAGATGACCACCCGCGCGCTCGACGTGCTGAAGAAGCAGAAGAAGGGCTTCGTGCTGATGGTCGAGGGCGCCTCGATCGACAAGCAGGCGCACAACATGGACACCGAGCGCTGGATGCTCGACACCATTGAGTTCGACCGTGCCATCAAGGTGGCGCAAGACTTCGCGCGCGACAACGGCGACACGCTGGTGATCGTGACCGCCGACCACGAGTGCTCCGGTGCCGCACTGATCGGCGGCTCGATGGTGACCGATGCCACGCTGCGCAACCTCGCGCTCGCCAAGGGCTCGGCCAACCTGCGCGACAAGGTCGTCGGCGTCTACGAGAAGGCCGGCTTCCCGCATTACCGCCTGGCGGCCGACGGCTACCCCGAAGCAACCGACATCGACTATCGCCTGCTCGTGGGCTACGGCGCCAACGCAGACCGCTACGAAGACTGGCGCACGAACGCCACGCCGTTGCGCGACTCGCAGCAGCCGTTCGTGAAGAAGGAGCCGTTGAAGTGGTACCCCGCCAACCCGGCCGAACGCGACGACGCCATCGGCGAGTTCCTCGTCACCGGCCAGGTGCCGGGTGAATCGGCAGTGCACACCGCCACCGACATCCCGCTCTCGGCCTTCGGCCCCGGTGCCCTCGCCTTCACCGGCGTGATCGACAACACCGATGTGTTCTTCAAGCTGGCCCAGGCTGCGGTGAAAGGCACGACGGCACCGGCCGACGCCAACGGCAGCACCAAGCCGCGCAAGCGCTGACCAGCCGGGCTCGCGCAGGCGGGTCGACGGCACGACGCATGCCGCAGCCTCGCGCGACGGTGCAGCAATGCGCCCGTTGCAAACCGCCTGTTGCAAACGGCGGCGATGTGACCGTTGCTCACCATTGCTTTCTTCTTGCGCGTGGACAGCCGCGGAACGTCCGGGGTCTACTGCGGCGCGGCTCACGGCCAGACCGGCCGCACGCCCCCAAAAGGAGAAGAAGCATGAAGCAGGGACGCACCGTCACGCCGACGCCAACGCCAACGCCGACGCCGACACCGACACCGATCAGCCGCTCGGCGGCACGGGCGCACAGCACGCTGCTGCTCGGCCTGGTCTGCGGCAGCGCCCTGCTGCTCGCCGCCTGCGGCGGCAGCGACGGGGCCGAGCCTGAAGCAGCCAACGGTGCCGCGGCACCAGCACCAGCACCAGCACCAGCACCAGCACCAGCACCAGCACCAGCTCCCAGCCCTGCTCCCAGCCCTGCTCCTGCTCCTGCTCCTGCTCCTGCTCCTGCTCCCGGCTCGTGGTGGAAGCCCACTGCGGCTGCCACCTGGCAATGGCAGCTGACCGGCACGCTGAACACCTCGTACAACGCCACCGTCTACGACATCGACCTCGTCGATGCGAGCAACGCCACGATCGCCCAGCTGCAAGCCGCGGGCCGCAAGGTCGTGTGCTACTTCTCGGCCGGCAGCTCCGAAGACTGGCGCCCCGACTACGCGAAGTTTCTTGCCGCCGACAAGGGCAAGGCGCTCGACGGCTGGGCAGGCGAAAAATGGCTCGACATCCGCTCGGCCAACGTGCGCGCCGTGATGGCGAGCCGGCTCGACCTGGCCAAGTCCAAGGGCTGCGACGGCGTCGAGCCTGACAACGTCGACGGCTACACCAACTCGACCGGCTTTACGCTGACGGCGCAAGACCAGCTCGACTACAACCGCTACCTCGCCGAGGAGGCGCACGCGCGCGGACTGGCCATCGCACTGAAGAACGACGTCGACCAACTGGCGGCGCTCGAACCGTCGTTCGACTTCGCGGTCAACGAGCAATGCAACGAGTATTCCGAGTGCGGCGGCTACTCGGCCTTCACGTCGAACAACAAGCCCGTCTTCAACGCCGAGTACAAGAGCAGCTACGCCAGCAACTCGAACGGCGCACGCGACAAGCTGTGCGCAGCGTCCAAGGCAGCGGGCATCCGCACCCTGGTGCTGCCGCTCTCACTCGACGGCAGCTCCCGCTACAGCTGCGACTGACGCACCCGCCTCGCGCCAGCGAGGCGGGTCACGTCGACTGCGCGACGATGGCTTTCAGCTGCTCGCGCAGCGCCTTGCGGCCCGCGGCATTCGTGGCACGCCACGCGGCCAGCGCCAGGTCCATGAAGGCTGTCTCTGCGGGCGTGGGGGCAGCGTCCTTCTGACGTTCGTCGAGCCAGCCGGCGGGTTTGGCGCAGAGCGATTCGATCTGCCGTGCGAGCTTGTCGCCGATGGGCCGTGAGGCCTTGATCTGGCTCCACATGCTGGGCGAGATCTGCAGCGTGGCCGCGAAGGCCTGCTCCAGGCCCTTGGGCGCCGCACCCGCAGCCATGGCTTTCTCGGCGTGAGCCTGGAACAGGGCCAGTGCGTTCTGTCTTCGAATGAGGGTGGTGTTGTCCACGGGTGTTGTGCGCAAGATGCAACGAGTTCAACTTGCATTGTCGCAAGGGCTTGACGGCACAGTAAAGACTATTTACAGTCCGCTTCCTCTGCTCATCGAGCACCATTTTTCTTCGAAAGCTTCATCGTGAAAACCTCGCGCATCGTCACAAGCAACCGACCCCTGATGGGGCTGGTCGCGTTCGTGTGCGCTGGGGCGATCAAGCCGATGGGCTGCTCGTTTGGCGGTTGCATGAGTGCTCTGCATCTGGGTCAACCCGCGGGCCATCAGCAGCTTGATCGGGCCGAGGACCAGATGCATCCGGGAGAGGGCAGCGCCTAGCCGCGCACCCTCCAAGCTCTGTTCGCAGAGGCCCGGATTCCGAAAGGATCCGGGCCTTTTTGTTTTCTGTTTCACCACAACGGCCTGCGCATCGGCGCAAGCCGGCGATCGCTGGATCGCGCTGCCGGCAACGGCAGATGCTCTTTAACAAATTGCTGCAAGACGACCTCGATACTGGTCGAAGGCCGTCTTGCAAATCTTGCGGATATAGCTCAGTTGGAAGAGCGCGGCCACGCCATGGCCGAGGCCACGAGTTCGAGACTCGTTATCCGCTCCACTTCGGCTGTGTCTTTTCACTCCGTACCGCGCGACATGGTGTTGGCGGTGCGGGATGTGCATCACCCATGGCCAGGTCATGTGCAGCGAGACACCACATCCGACGGGATGCTCGCGTCAGGGCACAGCCGAAGTGGAAGGCTATTGTTGGCCCCCCAGTCGCTATCGCTCCTGCCCCCAGGGGGCGCCGCCCTAAGGACCGGCAAAGCCGGATCCTTGGGCGTTGCTTGTGGCATAGCGCAGTGCCGGCTGACATCGCAGTGGCATTCGTCGCGTTCGTCTAGTGGTAAGGACTCCGGGCTTTCATTCCGGGTACGCGGGTTCGAACCCCGCACGCGACACCAGAACAGGAACTCTCGTCGAGCCAACGATTCGGGAGTGGAAATCGGCCGCAACGATTGGGCGGCGCCGGAACCCGTGACCGGATGGATTGATTGCTTCGTTAACTCAGTGGCCAGAGTGCCGGCCTGTCTAGCCGGAAGCCGCGGGTTCGACTCCCGCACGAGGCGCCAGAACATTGACCGAGATAGCTCAGCAGGTAGAGCGGCGCGTTGAAAGCGCGTGCGTCGGGGGATCGAAGCCCTCTCTCGGTACCAGACAACACCTCGTTAGCTCAGTTGGATCAGAGCACCGGCCTACGAAGCCGGGGGTCGCACGTTCGAGTCGTGCACGAGGTACCAGTTTTCTCGACGTAGCCAAGTGGTCGAAGGCATCTGATTGCAAATCAGCCGGCGCCAGCCCGCGTCCGTTCGAATCGGACCGTCGAGTCCATTCCCCGATAGCGCAGTGGGCAGAGCGCCTGGCTGTTAACCAGGAGGTCCGTGGTTCGAAGCCACGTCGGGGAGCCAACTTCTGTCTCGGTGTAGCGCAGCGGGCAGCGCATCGCGTTTGGGACGCGAGGGACGCGAGGGTCGCAGGTTCGAGCCCTGCCACCGAGACCATTTCCATTTCCATATCAATTTCAACCAACGAGACCCACCATGGCACGCACGATGATCCAGCGCAGGCAGGACGCCGAGCGCGACCGAATACAAATCTACGACGCCACGCTTCGCCGTGTCGGACGTCAACCCCGGCCCACGCCGGACTTCCACCGGGCGATCGAGGAAGCACAACACGGCTTCGCCGGCGAAGCCGTGCGCGACCCACATTCGTGGCACCCGCAAATGAAGACGCGCGACGCTGCGCGCTTGCGCCTTGCAGCGGCTCGGCACCTCTTTGCACGCTATCCCGTTCCTGCCATGCTCGAGCACATCTGGATCGACGATGCAGGGCTCGATGCGGAGGAAGTGCGGCTGCGCAAGCGCTGGTACGTCGTGGCCGCGTGTGGTGGATCGCTCTACAAGGCGGGCGCCAGCCAGTGGTTGACACGCAAGGAAGTCCACGCGTTCCTCAATACCCCGGCCGGCCTGGGCTTCGACGAAGCCTTCTGGTTTGCGATTGCCCGCTCCTACGCCGACGAGCCCACCCCGGCGCTTCGTATCGCACGCTCGAAGATCGCGCGCGCACCGCGCGGCGAGATCGCTTTCTGGCGCGAGGTGGCGCGGTTCTTCTGCGTCAACCACGCGCCGGTGGAAACGATCGACGATCTGTGCGACTACCTGACCGAATGTCGTCGTCGTGATGCCAGCTACAGCGTCGAAGGGCGCACACTGGCCTCGCTCAGCCGCCGAATGCACGATTGGCATCGCGACATCGCAGCCATAGAGCGCATCGAGGCGATCCGTCGTCGAGCAGAGGGAAGGACCAGCTCCCACGACGCGAATGCATCGCTACCTGCGCATTGGTCCGGCTCGCCGCTTGCCGACTGGGAGTGGGTTCCCTCGGCCAAGGACGCCCGCGCCAAAGGCGAGCGTTTCGTGGTGCGTCAGCTGAAGCAGGCCGATGACCTGGTGATGGAGAGCCGGGCGATGCGCCATTGCGTGTCGACCTACGCTAGCAAGTGCATCGCCGGCCATGCATCGATCTGGTCGCTCAGGCGCTGCACCAAGGACCGCATCGACCGGCTGCTCACGATAGAAGTCGACCAGCAAAGCCGGGCGGTTCAGGTGCGGGGCTTCGCCAACCGGCTGGCGCAGGCGGACGAGCGCAACGTGCTCGAACGCTGGGCCAGGGCGCGCAGGATTGCCCTGCGATAGACAGCGCGTGTGCTTGGGTGTGGCTGTAGCTCAACGGCAGAGCCGTGGAATGTGACTCCACTGGTGTCGGTTCGACTCCGACCGGTCACCCCCAAGCGCATGCATTCATCAAAAACCCCTCGTGGCGGAACTGGAATACGCAACGGTCTCAGAAGCCGTGGCCGCAAGGCATGTCCGTTCAACTCGGACCGAAGGGAGTGAACGCCGCGGCTCCAAGCCCGCCTGCGCGGGCTTGGACGGCGTGAACGCCCGTCACGTCCCGTGACGGGTCAAAGGTTCTGTAGCTCAGATGGAAGAGCAACACCCTCACAAGGCGCAGGTCGCCGGATCGTGACCGGCCAGGACAACCATCAGGAAAGCTGCCCGAGCGGTAAGGGGCCGCCTTGCTAAGGCGTGGCCGGTGCGCGAGCGCCGCAGGGGTTCGATCCCTCTGCTTTCCACCATTCAACCCAGCACGCGGGCGTAGCTCAGCGGCAGAGCAGCCGGCTTTTAACCGGCAGGTCGGGGTTCGACACCCTGCGCCCGCACCAGATTGTTTTCAACCCGTTGGGGCGTAGTCGAGCGGCCTCAGACACCCGGCTTTGACCCGGTTCACGCAGGTTCGAATCCTGCCGCCCCTGCCAATTCAATCACCACACAACGGCCACAGAAGGGAGGCCACCCATGCACTCACACCCACACAGCCACGTGCTGCAACTCGACATCCAGGGCACGCCGCAGGCGTGGATCTCGCTCGAGCACGCGGCCACGCACATGGCCACGGGTTCGGTGGCGTGGGTCGATGGCGACGGCCCGCTGGCCACGCTGCGTGGTGGCTTCAACGTCGCTCGCGGCCACCAGTCGGTGATCGAGATTCACCCGATCGTGGCGCTGCACGGCGCCTCGCGCGTGAACCTGTTCGACGTCGTGCCGTCCTTCAGCAAGGGCAAGCTCTTTCGTCGCGACCGCTTCACCTGCGCCTACTGCGGCGACCGCTTTCCGGAGCGTGACCTGCAGTGCGAGCACATCGTGCCCGAGTCGCGCGGCGGCTTGTGGAACTGGATGAACCTGGTCACGGCCTGCGGTGGGTGCAACGGCCGCAAGGCCGACCGCACGCCGGACGAAGCGGGCATGCCGCTCATGTACCTGCCGTACGTGCCGAGCCGCTTCGAAGGCTTTCTGCTCGAAGGCAGGCACATCCGCGCCGACGTGCACGACTGGCTGGCGTCGCGCCTGCCGAAAGGGTCTCGCCTTCACTAAGGCGACGCTGAATGAGTCTCTGCGAGGCGGCGCGCCTCGGTTTGGGATGGGCTGCAAGGCGCAAAGCGCAGCGATACCCGCAGGTATCGCGAGCATTTGCAACGCCGCAGACCGCCCAAACCGAGGAGGCGCCGTCCGCAAGGGACTCGTTCAGCGTTGCCCTGGGGCATCACACAACGCACCTCGCGTTGCTCGTTGGGGGAGCGCGCCAAAGCTGAATGGGCGCGCTCCCCGAGGGGCGGAGGGCACTGAAGAAACAACATCATGAAGAACGAACAACTGCCTCCCATCGAGGTCAAGATCAAGCAACCGCCGGTGCTCTTCACCAAGACGCAGGCGCTCATCGCCCAACTGGCCGAACGCCTGGGCGGCCCGCTCGTGGCCTACTGGAACGGCCCGCGGGGCTCGGTGTGCCACTCTGATGTGGTCGCGCTGTACCACGTGCTCGCACGGCTCGGCCAGCATGAGGTGATCTACCTCTTCCTCAAGTCGGACGGTGGCAGCGGCCAGGTGTCGCTGCGTCTCGTGAACCTGCTGCGCCAGCACTGCCAGCGCCTGGTCGCGTTGGTGCCGCTGGAATGCGCCTCGGCCGCAACGATGATCGCGCTCGGCGCCGACGGCATCCAGATGGGCCCGACGGCCTATCTGACGGCAGTCGACACCTCGCTCAACCACGCGCTGTCTCCGGTGGACCGCGACAACGACCGTGTGAGCGTGAGCCTGAACGAGCTGCAGCGCGTGATCCGCCTGTGGCGCGAGCAACAGGGCGACGTGTCGGAGAATGCATACAAGGCGCTCTTCCAGTATGTGCACCCGCTGGTGATCGGCGCGGTCGACCGCGCGGAATCGCTGTCGATCATGTTGTGCCGCGAGTTGCTGGCCTATCACATCGCCGATGAAGCGAAGGCCGACGGCATCGCGACGGCGCTCAACGGCAAGTACCCGTCGCACGGTTACCCGATCCTGCTGGATGAAGCCTTGAAGATAGGCCTGCAGGCCCAGCGCATGCAAGCCGATGTCAACGACCTGCTGCTCAAGCTGAACGCCTGCTACAGCGAGATGGGCCAGAAGGCCACGACCGACCACGACGAGGTGCGCGCGCACAGCAACGAGATCGTCAACATCTGGGAATCGACGGGCACGCAGGTCTACTACCAGCAGGACAAGGACTGGTTCTACCGCGCCGAAGAGCGCCGCTGGATCACCCTGAACGACAACAGCGGCTGGCGCCGCACCGAACGTGTGGGCTCGCGCATCAAGCGCGGTGCATTGCACGTGGCGTGAAGCGCCTGAGGTATCGAAGCTCCGCTCTCAAGTTAAAGGGCACGCAAGGCACAGAAGGGAGCGCCACTGCCAAAAACGATTGTGTTATCGGCAGACCGGGTAACACCGGCTGCGGCGGGAAAGTGAGTCGACGGGTACGGTTGAGGATGCAGGTTGCCGCTCCGATGACGGGTGTCAACTGGCGCGCGTTTGCCAACCGTCGACCCGGCCGGGGTGAAATTCCGCGGTCGCCGTAGTGTTGCGGGTTCGAATCCCGCCGTGTCCACCAACACCATTCACAGCAAGTGAGACCCAAGTGAAAACAACGAAGAAGCACGACGATCTGCTCGACATGAACGCTCAACAGTGGTCACCGCAAGACATGGGGCTAGACACGTCGCGATATGAAGCCGCTTTGCGCTTTCTCTTCGACCGGCCTGTGCCGCAAGGGCAGGAACAGGAGTGGTATTGGGAGTTCGACGAACCCGAGTTCGAGGCCACGCCCCTTGAATGGACGCGCATCCAGACCGTGCTCTTTGCCAACGCGGGCCGCGATTTGGCGCGCTATGGCGATGAGCAGGTCGGCTTGGGGCTGAACTACGTGATGAGCAACATGGTGAGCAATGTGCCATTTGCCGCCACAGACGCCTCCGTCCCACTCGACGAAGCCATGCGCATGATGGACGCGATGCCCTTGCTCTGGCGCGACTGTTTCGGTGCTCGCCTCAAGGGCGTCAATGCGCCGATCGGCTCGGCGACGGGGCGGCTGGCGTATGCGTGCTACATGTGGTTTGACGTCTGGCCCACGTTCCGGCTCCAGGCCGACGTGACCGAGTGGCAGGTCGCCATCGTGAATGTCTTCCGCGCCATGCTGGAAATGCCCTGCCGTGAAGTACAGGTCGCCGCACTGCACGGGATTGGGCACAACATCGGCGACGAGGGACGAGCGCTGATGGAGCAACTGGTCGACGACTTCCTGCAGCGCCTCGACCCGCGCGACGAAGAACTCAGGAACTACGCACGCGCGGCCCGAGCCGGCGAAGTGCAATGAAGGCCCCAACGCCATGGAACCCTCTACACGTCCACTAGGACGTGCCAGGTGATATGCCGGCGACGATTTGGAGGCGGCTCGGCGTGACTGCCGCCCGTCCACAAGCACTCGCTGCGATGCCCGAGGCGCACTGCTGCATCGGCGAAATCAGGCGAAGGCGAGCGCTGCCACCATCAGGCAGGCCACGAAGGCCAACGCCAGGGTGACGCGGCGTTCGCCTCGTTCGCCGTGTGTGTGCGCTTCATCGGGGCGGAGAACCGCTTCACGCAGCAGCGCAGGGGGCAGGGTCAGCAAAGACATCGGATTCATGGTGTTGCCTGTCAGGCACCGAAGGGCGCCTCGATGCAAGCAGTGTGGGCAGCGCCGGTTTCGCTGGCGTTTCAGGCTGAGCCGCCATGCGTTTCACGTGTTTCGGTGGCCCGCAGCGGACAAGACCCTGACGTCGGGTAGGCAATTACAGACTTGAGCCTGTGCGCCTGCGGTGAAAGAATGGCGCGGCATCGTTCTCGCCAATGTCAACAACAACCAGGAGATCGCCATGTACAAACCCGACCCGGTGCTGGTTCAGCGCCTGCTCTCCGTGATGCGGATCATCTTCGGCTTCTTGATGCTGCAGCACGGCACTGCCAAGCTGCTCGGATTCCCGCACGACCCGCGCTTCGACAGCCTGCAGATCATGTCGCTGATCGGCGTGGCGGGCATTCTGGAGCTGGTGGGCGGCGCCTTGCTGATGGTCGGGCTCTTCACCCGCGTCACGGCATTCGTGTTGTCGGGTGAGATGGCGTTTGCCTACTTCATGGGCCACGCGTCCAAGGGCTTCGTGCTGTCGCCGATGCTCAACCAAGGCGAGGCTGCGGTGCTCTACTGCTTCGGGCTGTTGTACCTGGCCGCCGCCGGTGGCGGGCCCTGGAGCCTCGACGCGAAACTGCGGCCCGCGGCCGCGTAGGCAGCGAGCTGGCCCGGCTGCCGGGCCTCAGTTCTTCAGCCGATAGCCGGTGCGGACCATCCAGCTGACGACGGCCAGGCACACCGCGAGCAGGCTCAGCGTGGCGCCCAAGCTCCACCAGATGCCCACGTCGGCCGTGTCGAAGAAGGCCCAGCGAAAGCCGTCGATCAGGTAGACCACCGGGTTGAACAGCGTGACGGTGCGCCACACCGGCGGCAGCATGTCGATCGAATAGAACGCGCCACCCAGGAAGGTGAGCGGCGTGATGATCAGCATCGGGACGAACTGCAGCTGCTCGAAGCCCTTGGCCCACAGCCCGATGATGAAACCGAACAGGCTGAAGGTGGCCGAGGTGAGCACCAGGAACGCGATCATCCAGAACGGGTGGGCGATGTGGAGGGGCACGAAGAGGCTGGCCGTGGCCAGGATGATCAGCCCCAGCACGATCGACTTGGTGGCCGCCGCGCCGACGTAGGCCAGCACCATCTCGAGCGACGACACCGGTGCCGACAACAGCTCGTAGATCGTGCCGGTGAAGCGCGGAAAGTAGATGCCGAACGACGCGTTCGACAAGCTTTGCGTGAACAGCGACAACATGATCAGCCCCGGCACGATGAACGCGCCATAGGCCACGCCGCTCACCTCCGACATGCGCGCGCCGATGGCCGCACCGAACACCACGAAGTAGAGCGAGGTGGTGATCACCGGCGCCACCACGCTCTGCCCCAGCGTGCGCAACGCGCGCGCCATTTCGAAGCGGTAGATCGCCCACACCCCATAGGCATTGAAGGAACCGACGTTGCTGCTCATCGCGCGCCTCCTGCACTGGGTTGGGGGGTGTCGTGCGTGCGGTCATGCACCAGGCTCACGAAGATGTCTTCGAGCGAGCTCTGCTGGGTGTTCACGTCCTTGATGCCGAGGCCGATCTCGGCCATGCGCTTGAGCAAGGGCACCACGCCCGCGCTCGTGTCGTCGGCGTCGAAGTCACGCTGCAAGGTGTGGCCTCCGGGCTTGAGCACCAGGTTCCATTCGGAGAGCGCAGCCGGCACCGCGTCGATCGGGTGCTCCAGCTCGACCGTCAGCTGCTTCTTGCCGAGCTTCTTCATCAGCGCGGCCTTCTGTTCGACGAGGATCAGCTCGCCCTTGTTGATGACGCCGATGCGGTCGGCCATCTCTTCGGCCTCTTCGATGTAGTGCGTGGTGAGGATGACGGTCACGCCACCGTCGCGCAGCTTACGCACCAGCGCCCACATGTCGCGGCGCAGCTCCACGTCCACACCGGCGGTCGGCTCGTCCAGGAACAGGATCTCCGGTTCGTGCGACAAGGCCTTGGCGATCATCACGCGGCGCTTCATGCCGCCGGACAGCGTCATGATCCGATCGTTTCGCTTCTCCCACAGCGAGAGGTCGCGCAGCACCTTTTCCACCAGCGCCGGGTTGGGTGACCGGCCGAACAGGCCGCGGCTGAAGCTGACCGTGGCCCACACGCTCTCGAAGGCATCGGTCGACAGCTCTTGCGGCACCAGGCCGATCTTCGAGCGGGTGATGCGGTAGTCGCGCCCGATGTCGTGCCCGGCCACGGTGACCGTGCCCGCCGTCGCGGTGACGATGCCGCAGACGATGGAGATCAGCGTCGTCTTGCCGGCGCCGTTGGGGCCGAGCAGCGCGAAGATCTCACCGCGGCGGATGTCGAGGTCGACGCCCTTGAGCGCCCGGAAGCCGGTGGCGTAAGTCTTGGTCAGGCCGGAGATGGAAACCGAACTCGGGGCAATGGGTGTCGACGTCATGGGGCGATTCAGCAGGCGGTGCCGCATGGTAGGAGCAAACCGCCGCATCGGCAGGGCGCCGCCCGAGAACGCTGACTCTCAGTGTGGGCAGGCGCCCGTCTTCTTGCCACCTCTTGCCATTCGTGCCTCGCGTTAGCGTTCGCCCTAGTGCCCGGCCTCGATGCCCGTCACCGTGATCGCGCCGTTGAGCCTGTCGGCAGAGAAGCGGACCTTGTCGCCCTCTTTCAATGTGTCGAGCATCTTCGGGTCGGCGACCTTGAAGACCATGGTCATCGCGGGCATGCCGAGGTTGCCGATCGGTGCGTGACGCAGCGTCACCTTCTCGGCGGCCTTGTCGATTTTGCGCACTTCGCCTTCGGTCATCGCTTGTGTCGCAGGTGATGAAGCAGCCGGCTGGGTCTGGGCGTGAACGCCGGTCGCCGTGGCGATCAGCAGGGCGGAGAACAGAACAATGGATTTCATGATGGGTACCTCGTTTACTTGACGGTCAATTTGCCAACCATGCCCGCCTCGAAGTGGCCGGGCTGCAGGCACGCGAACTGGAAGACTCCGGGCTTCGTGAACTGCCAGACGATCTCGCCTTTCGCGCCGGGCTTCACGTGAGCCATGTTCGCGTCGGCGTGTTCCATCTCAGGGAACTTCTTCATCAGCTCGGCATGCTCCTTGATCGCCTCTGGCGTGCCGAGAACCATCTCGTGCAGGACCTTGCCGTCGTTGCTCACCACGAAGCGAACCGTCTCGCCGCGCCGGACGGACACGTCGGCCGGCGAGAAACGCATGCTGTCGGCCATGTGGACCTGAACGGTCCGCGTGGCCTTCTTCGGGTTGCCCTCCTGGCCGAAGGCGGTGGCCTCGACCTTCGCGGCGTCGTAGTCGCGCGGTGCCTCGGCGTGTTCATCGCCGTGCGCGAATGCCGTCGAGGTGACGAACACCATCGCCGTGGCGGCCGTGGTGGTGATCAGATTGAGACGCTTGTTCATGTGCAGTGCTTTCATGGAAGAGATGAAGTCAATGGCCCTGGTGGCCCGTGGGTTTGCGTGCCTTGAGTGTGTTGGCATCGGCAGCGGGTGAAGGAGCGCGCACCGCAGGTTCGAGCTCGCCCGTGTACTCGCGTGCCACGCTGCCGGCCGGGTGTTTGAACCAGCCGGGGTCGCGGTAGTCGCCCGCCTTCACGTCGTCGCGCACCTTGAGCACGCTGAACATGCCGCCCATGCCGATGCCGCCGAACGGGCCGCTGCCGGTCATCATCGGCAGCGTGTTGTCGGGCAGGGGCATCTCCATCTCGCCCATGTCGTGCATGCCCTTGTCGCCCATGTGCATGTAGTCGGGCACGAGCTGGGTGATCTTGTCGACGACACCGCGCGCATCCACGCCGACCATGGTGGGCACGTCGTGTCCCATCGCGTTCATCGTGTGGTGGGACTTGTGGCAGTGGAAGGCCCAGTCGCCTGCGACCGCGTCGAACTCGAAGGCCCGCATCTGGCCCACGGCGACGTCGGTCGTCACCTCGGGCCAGCGCGCCGACTTGGGCACCCAGCCGCCGTCGGTGCCGGTCACCTCGAAGGTGTGGCCGTGCAGGTGGATCGGGTGGTTGGTCATCGTGAGGTTGCCCACGCGGATGCGCACGCGGTCGCCGGTGCGCGCGACCAGCGGGTCGATGCCCGGGAACACGCGGCTGTTCCATGTCCACAGGTTGAAGTCGAGCATGGTGTTCACCTTCGGCGTGGCCGAGCCCGGCTCGATGTCGTAGGCCGCCAGCAGCAGCGCGAAGTCGCGGTCGACCTTGTGCTGGCGCGTGTCCTTCGGGTGCACGATGAACAGGCCCATCATCCCCATCGCCATCTGCAGCGTCTCGTCCGCGTGCGGGTGGTACATGAAGGTGCCCGACTTCGTCAGCGTGAACTCATAGACGAAGGTCTTGCCCGACGCAATGGCGGGCTGCGTGAGGCCCGTCACGCCGTCCATGCCCGAGGGGATCAGCAGGCCGTGCCAATGCACGCTGGTCGGTTCGGGCAAGCGGTTGGTCACGAAGATGCGCACGCGGTCGCCTTCGACAGCTTCGATCGTCGGGCCCGCGCTGGTGCCGTTGTAGCCCCACAACCGCGCCTTCATGCCGGGCGCGAGCTCGCGCACCACCGGCTCGGCGACGAGGTGGAACTCCTTCACGTTGTCTTTCATGCGCCACGGCAGCGACCAGCCGTTGAGCGTGACGACCGGGTTGTAGGGCCGGCCGGTACTCGGCGCAGGTGGAGGCTGCGTGGCAGCAGACGACTGCGTCACCGCCTCGGGCAAGGATGCAGCCGCCACGCGGCTGACGGCGGCGGCGCCCAGGCCCATCGCGCCGGCGCTTCGCAAAAAGTTTCTTCGGTTGGTCATCGTGTTTCCTTCAAGGGGCGGGGGCGGGGGTGGCCGGGCCGCCGGTCAGCGCGGTCTGCAGGCGGGACTCGGCCACCCAGTACTCGTGCAGCGCCTCGACATAGCCGGTGACACTCGTCACCTGGTCGCGCGCGTCGGCGAGCAGGTCGAACACGCCCAGCAACATGCCGTTGTAGGCCAGCAGGTTCTCGTCGGAGATGCGCTTCTTCAGCGGGACGATCTCGTCGCGGTAGTGCCTGGCGAGCTCGTAGGCCGTGCGGTAGGCCGAGTAGGCCTCGCGCACTTCGGAGCGGGCGTTGACCGCCACTTCGGCCGTGCGTGCGACCGACTGCAGGTAGCTCGCTTCGGCGCGCGCCGAGCGCGCCGAGCCGAAGTCGAACAAGGGCAGCTCCAGTTCGACCTCGTAGCCGTTCCGGCGCGCCTCGCCGGTCTGGCTCTTGTTGACGTAGCCCGCATTCAGCACGTTGACGAAGCGCGTGGCGCGGGTGAGGCCCAGTGCATGGGCGGTGGCCTCGGCCGAGCGTTTGGCCACCTGCACGTCGAGGCGCTTGTCCATCGCCGTCTGCTCGGCGTTCTGAATGGTTGCCAGCTCGGTGGGCAGGTCGGGCAGGCGCTCGGGCAGCTTGAAGCCGAGCTGCACACCCGACAGGCCGAGCAGGCGCACCAACCGCTCGCGCTCGGCGGTGGCCTGGTGGCGTGCGCGTGCCAGCTGCGCCGTCGCGTCGGCCTGGAAGGCCTGCTGCCGCATCTGCGCCAGCCTGTTGAAGTTGCCGGCCTGCAGCATGCGGCGCGCGAGTTCGCCGGACGCGTCGGCAGCCACCTGAACCTGTTCGCCGTAGCGCACGAGGTCTTGCGCCGCAACGGCCGCAAAGAACGCGCGCCGCGTTTCACCGGCGAGGCTCACTGCCTCGGACGCCGCCTGGTACTGGGCCTGCTCGAAGCGGCCCTGCTCGATCCGCTTGGCCGCGGGCATCGTGAACAGGCTCAGCACGCTGAACACGATGGAGCGGTCGATCTCGGTAACGCCACCGCCGGCGACGCGAGAGAACGCAAAGGACGGGTTGGCCAGACGCCCGGCCTGCACGAGATCGGACTCGGCAATGCCGAGTTCGAAGAAGTGCGCCTGCAGGCCGCGGTTGTTCAGCAGGGCCAGTTCGACGGCGGTGTCGGCACTGAGCGGCTGCCTGAGCAGCTCGGCCACGCGGGCCTGCGCCGAGTCGGCCTCCCTGCTCGTTCGCTGCCAGGTGGTGGCCTGGCCGGTGCGCTCACGCGTGAGGTCGGCAACCTTGCCGAAGCCGCCGTCCGTCGAGAACGACGCGCAGCCCGCGAGCAGCAGCAACGCAGCCGCCCCCGCAATGGGTTGAAGATGGTTTTTCATGGTTCCCGAAACATCCAGACCGCTGGCCGGGTTGAACCCGCGCCAGCCGATGCGCGCGCAGCACGTGCGCGAGCGCTGTCAGGCCTCTCGCAGAGGCCTCAACGGGTCAGGTGCTTCGGGGAGGGCGCTCCTGGCCGTCCGAGAGAAAGCTCGCGGCCGGCGCAGAGAGGTCAGGGAAAGAGATCACCGACAGATCGATCGGTGACGGGAGAGACGGCAGGCTGCTCACCATCGGTGCCAGCGTGCAGAAGGCACAGCACAGATTGCATTTCTCCATGCTGCCGTCGTTGTGATGACCGCCCGCGGCGCCCTCATCAGCGTGATGGCTGGCATGGTCATGTGCAGGCGCTTCGTCCGCCGCGGCCATCATCGATTCGTGATGGTGCGCGTGCTCCGCCGATGGCATCTGGCTCTGCGCCTGGGCCTGGTTGTGGCCGCTCATGCTCGCTGGCGAGCACAGCATTGCCGCGGCCACCGCACCGCGAATGGGCAGCAGCACGGCAAGCAAGACCAGCAGGCAGATGCGGAGAGTTTTCAAGTCAGGGGACAAAGGCCGGCACGAGCCCGAACTCTAAACCTTGCCACCGGGGCAAGGTCAAGACCAGCCCGCTAAGCCCGCTTGGGCGCGAGCGTGGTCGTCCAGAGCGACGCGCCGTCGATGTCGCGCAGGTGAACGGTCAACCCGGCCGTCCTCGCATCGATCTGCACCTCGCCGAAGAATTGCATGCCGGCGCTCGGCGGCAAATTGACTTGCCCCGCAGCAGGCGCCTTCATGAACTTCACGTCGAGGCCGAAGGTGTTGTCCGGGTCGTTGGGACCGAAGGTGCCGGCGTTCAAGGGCCCGCTGACGAACTCCCAGAAGGGCTCGAAGTCCTGGAACTGCGCCTTGTTCGGGTCGTAGTAGTGGGCGGCGGTGTAGTGCACGTCAGCTGTCAGCCACACCACGTTGTGCACGCGCTGGCGCTTGATGAACGAGAGCAGGCCCGACATCTCGATCTCGCGGCCCAGCACCGGCCCGTCGCCGTTGGCCACGGCCTCGAACTTGGTGCGGCCCTGCGCGTCCTTGCCGTCGGGCACCTGCAGGCCGATGGGCATGTCGGACGCAATCACCTTCCACGTCGCCTTCGAGGCTTTGAGTTCGCGCTTCAGCCATTCCAGCTGCACCGGGCCGAGGTACTGCGATTCGTCGTTCAGCGCATCTTGGCGGTTGTGCGTATTGGGGCCGCGGTAGCTGCGCATGTCGATCACGAACACGTCAAGCAACGGCCCGTAGGGAATCTTGCGGTACACGCGCTCCTCTTCTTCTTGCGCATGCCAGCGCATCGGCGCGTTCTCGAGAAACGCCCGGGCACCGCGCGCCACCATCAGCGGCACGTTCTTCTCGGTGTAGCGGGCGTCGCCGCCCACGTCCTTGCTCGACGACCAGTTGTTCATCACCTCGTGGTCGTCCCACTGCCAGATCTGCGTCACCTCGGCGTTGAAGCGCCGCACGTTGGCGTCGAGCATGTTGTAGCGGTAGGCGCCGCGGAACTCTTTCAGCGTCTCGGCGACCTTGCTCTTCTCTTCGGTGACCACGTTGCGCCACAGGCTGCCCTCGGCGAGCTTCACCTCGGCCTGGATTGGGCCGTCGGCGTAGATGGTGTCGCCGCTGTGGATGAAGAAGTCCGGGTTCAGGCGGCGCATGGCCTCGTAGATCTTCATGCCACCGAAGTCTTCATTGATGCCCCAACCCTGCCCCACGGTATCGCCCGACCAGACGAAGCGGATGTCGCGCTTCTCCGTCGGCGCGGTGCGAAAGTGCCCTTGCTGCGGTGCGCTCAGGCCGCCGCCGGCAAGATCCTCCCAGGTCACGCGGTAGAACACGTCTTGCCCGGCAGGCAGGCCGGTGAGGTCGATGCGCGCCGAGTAGTCGGTGGCTTCCAGCGCATAGGGGCCACGCAGCTTGCGTGCGTTGGCGAAGCTCGCCGTCGTCGCCCACTCGACCCACATGCGCGCGGACCGATCGCTGCGCGCCCACACCATGCCGCGATCGCCCAGCACGTCACCGCTTTGCACGCCAGACGGGAAACCCGGGCGAGCCCGGTCGGAGGTGATGGCGGCCGGCGCCTGTGCATGCGCAAGCACGCCACCCAGGCCGGAAGCCGCGGTGGCGGCGGAGGCGATCAACAAGCGGCGGCGCGGCAGGGACAGGTCGGTCATCAGGGTTCCTTCAAGGTGGAACCCGACATGCTGGCGGGTCGTGATGACAGCGCTGTGAATCGTCAGCTCCTGGCCACCCAAAGCCGGCCGATCGGCCACTGCATACCCCGCCGGATTGTTGGTTGCAGCGCCCAGACGTATGCTGCATCGAGGCCAGACAGACGGTGCATTGACTGACATGAACCAGATACTCGTCAGAGCGATCGAGCACAAGCAACGGCTGCGCTTCCTCTACAACGGGAAGCTTCGTCTCGTTGAGCCGCAGTGCTACGGAATCGGCACACGCGGAACCGAGCTGCTGCGCGTTCACCAGCTACAAGGCGGCAGCGAGCGAGAGCCGCTCTTCGACGTCGCCAAGATCACGGGCCTCGAGGTGCTCGACGAGGTGTTCGTCCGGCCCGGGCCGAACTACAAGAAAGACGACTCGGCGATGAAGACGATCTTTGCGCAGCTGTGAGCGTGCGAGTTCCGTCTAGAAGTCAGGCCAACTGCCTGATAGAAGCCAGATGCTGATTGCCAGCGTGGCCAGGCCGACGGCTTCGACGAAAAGGGAAAGCGCCGTACTGGCTTGCTCCACTCCGCCCAGTGGCTCCCGTGGAAACTGGCCAAACGTGACGAGCCTGAGCACCAGCCAGCCGATTGACCAGCCGACGGTCTCGACGCAGAAGTCCCAAGCCAGCCACCATAACGCTCGAAGGGCTCCAACGAAGAAGCTCCTCGGCAACTCAAGCAAGTCCGAGGGATCGAGCATGTCTGTGGCGAGCGTTTGACTTCAGCGGACCGTCGTGAGCAGCATGCGCGCAAAAGGCGAAGCTACTCATGCGAAAGAATTTCGTTTGTGACGTTGTCTACCACCACAGGACTGTCGAAGTAGGTAACCAAGGGCTCGGTGCTGTACTTCTCGCGCACGAAAGCTCTCCAACTCTCCGTGTACATGGCATCCGCGTCGACTCTGGAGTTCCAGAGATAGATGCCACCGACCGTGCTCCTCTCCTCAGAGAGGACATAGACCTTGCGAACAAGGCCCGGCACGCCTTGGTATTTCGGTGCCGTGCTCAGGAAGATCGTTCGTGCCTCCTCCCGCGTGATCGGCTTCGGCAACTTGAACGTGGTGATGGCTGTGATCATTCAGACCCTCCTTTTGGGATGATGGTGACTGCGCTTAACGTTTGACGGGCGGCGCCCGCTTGCCAGGTTAAGCCTCCGCTCCGGACTAAAGAGACCTGCCTTCATGGCACTCAGTCCACTCAAGGTTCAGCACGGGACGCCTTCTTGCGAAAGTACAAGACGTTGAATGTGATGGCCAGCACGACGGCCAGAAGAACCGAGGCAGCAGATACAAGGAGCACGGCACCCAGACCACAACCACCCTCGAAACCAGAACCAAACCACGAGCAAGGAAGAGTATTCACTGCTATGGCTCCAAGAATCGCGGCTCCGATGGCGGCGAGAAGAGACAAGGCTATTGCTACTGCGATCGATTTGAGCATCTTGGGATGGAGTGTGTGACCATAGTGACCAATTGGCGTGGCCGGCGGCGCTTGGTTTTTTGAATTGGTAGAGCACATGCTGCCAGACACTCAGCTTGGTGCCCAGTACCTGGTCGTGACCAACATGACGATGCCAGTGAGCGCTGGAAGCAAGAAGACCAGAGTGCGGAGACGGTCCTGTGCATAGATGAGCGCGCCCCCTACCAGGACGAAAGCCAGTAGGGAGAAGCTGCCGCTAAAGAGCATCGCTCCAATGGCGGCAGTAGCCGCCTCGCTGAAGCCGGGGCCAACGTTCGGCCGGGGAAGATGCGGTAGACCAGATGCCTGTCTCAGGCCGGCAACCAGGACAAGCACAGAAAGGCACCCTACAAGGCAACCTGTCCAAGCGAGAGCAGCAGACAGCCAGTGAGACTGTCGTCTTGCAGCGAGTGCGCGCAACTCTCGGGCGCGCTCAGTCTTTGGCTTTGTGACTCGAACCGGATACATGCGCTCTAGCGTTTGACATGAAATGCTGCGGCGGGCTTGCCAGACGACGTACTTTCAATAGATGGGCTGGGCGTCATGTGCGCGAGTAGCTCTTGGCCAGCAGCTTGGAGTACCAGTGGCGCAGAAACTTTGGACGCTTGTTGTGCACAAATTCCTCTGCAAACTTTAGTGGCACTCTCGTAGGCGCCACGAGAAAGATGAGCGCCACGTCGACCGCAACTACAACGAGTGGAGAGGTTGCCAGAAAGATTAGCTTGAGTTCTGGAACCTTGTACGGACAGCCGTTTGAGTAAGCGATTAGGCAATAGATTGGCTTAACCACTATTGCTGCACCGACGGCTGCCGCGATGAACAGCAGAACCTGCGCGACAACCAAGGACACAACGCGGGGCCTTAAGTCCCGCTCTCGCTCCTGCGCTTTCACTCGTGCAGCAGCCATAGCCAGAGTAGAGGGTGTTGAACCCTTGATGGTGTGGCAGTTCCAGCATTCATCGGTGCTTGCGGACGTAAGAGCTTTGCAGCCTTTGCACTCCCAATTCTCCACAGATCCCTCCCATGACTCCTAACGTTAGCTAAACAGACAGCCGCGAACGATAGCCATCCGCCCCGTATCAATGGCCCTGATGGCTCGACTTATGAAAGTGACCAGGCGCATTAGGCCATCCAAAAAGCACGGAATCAAAAAGCACATCGCCGTACGATTCTCGCAGTGGCTCAGGGGTATGTCGATCGCAGCGATGCGGGCATGCTCAGCGCTTTTACTGAGTTCGGCTTGTGCACCGGGCCTGCAGTGATGTCGGCAGAGGAGCGTTTGTGCCCTCCGCCGTCGTGTCCTCACGGCGTTGCCGGCGCGCCGGCCCCTGGCCCAGGGTTGAAGTGTTGCGTCAGGTACGCGCAGCAGGCAGTCGCTGCGCCGGTGCTGTGGTCGATCGCACACGCAGCGAAGCCGATGTCATCAACATCCGCTGGTGAAATACCCGCAAGCCGAAGTTGTCGCCTAGAGTGCAACCCATGCGCTGTGAAGACATTGCCTCCCACCCCGACTTCCGCCGCCTCTCATCGATACCCGACGTCGTTGTCGACTTGCGCTACGCGGGCCTCCGCAACTTCGTCGGCCGCGATCTCTACGGCGCGCTCGACTGCAGCTGGCTACATCGGCTTGCCGCCGAGGGGCTCGAACGTGCGGCCGAGCAGCTCGCTCGCGAGGCGCCAGGCCATCGCCTGTTGGTGCTGGATGCGCTGCGCCCGCACCGCGTCCAGGTGCAGCTATGGAACCACCTCGACGGCACCGGGCTGCGCCAGTACGTGGCCGATCCGGCGCGCGGTTCCATCCACTCGTTCGGCATGGCGCTGGACGCGACGCTGATCGACGCCACAGGTCGCGAGCTCGACATGGGCACCGGCTTCGACGAGATGACAGAGCTCTCCCATCCGCGGCTCGAAGCACAGCACCTGGCCAGCGGCGCGCTGACGCCGACGCAGCTTCAGCACCGCGCACTGCTGCGCCGCGTGCTCGCGCTCGGCAACTTCAACGGCATCGACAACGAGTGGTGGCACTTCGACATGCTGGACCGCCAGCACGTGCGCCAGCATTTCACGCGCATCGACTGACGACGCGATGCACCTGCCCGTCAGGGCTTGGTGGCGCTCGAAGGCTCGGCGGTCGGCAGGCGCCACAACCACACCGCAACCGCCGCGCAGCACACGCCCGGCGACCAATTCCACGGTGACGGGATCAGCCACCACGACAACACCGAGCTGCCCGCCATCATCACCGTGGCGAGCTGCTTGGCACGCAGCGGCACCGCATGGTTGGTGCGCCAGTCGAGGATCATCGGGCCGAAGCGCGGATGCGCCAGCAGCCACGCCTCCCAGCGCTCGCTGCCGCGCGAGAAGCAGAAGGCGGCCAGCAGCACCAGCGGTGCGGTGGGCAACAGCGGCACCACGATGCCGATGACGCCGACAACGAGGCTCAGCACGCCGGCCACGAGCCACAGCACACGCTGCCAGCGCGGCCGATCACGGGTGGGAATGGAACTCATCGCCCCGATGCTAAGGCGAGACGTCATGGCCACGTCACGGCCGCGTCATCGTCGCCCTCGACCATGCACGTTTGTCTTCAGACGGAACCGATTCCATGCGACCTTCCCATTGGTGCGGTGTGCTTGCTGCAGCCGCCTTGCTCGTCGTTGCCGCTTGCGGCGACAGCAACAGCCCCCCTCCTCCGGAGCAACCGGCTTTCTCGCCTTCGGTCGCCTTCATGACCGATGTGCACTTCGAGAATGTCTACGGCGACTTCAAGACCACGGCCTTCACCGGCATCCCGACCGCTGACGGCAAGAACGCGACCATCCGCACGATGTACGCACAGCTCACGTCAACGCGGCTGTTCAACGAGAACTACTTCGCCTTCCGCTCTGCGCTGGACGACGCCCATGCCAAGGGCATCAAGTTCGTGGCGCTCCCCGGCGACTACTCCGATGACGCACAGCCGATCAACATCGACGGCATTGCCGCCATCCTCAAGGAGTACCAGGCCAAGGGCATGCGCTTCTTCATCGCGCCGGGCAACCACGACCCCAACGAACCCTATGACGACGATGAAGCCGGCAAGAACGACTTCCTGACGAAAGACGGCAAGGAGCAGAAGGTCTACGCCACCGGCAACGCCGCGTGCAAGACGGCCGACCCGGCCGTTGCCTGCACCGACCAGCTGAAGGAACTGGGCTACGAAAGCATCCTCGCGCGGTTGGGCGAATTCGGCTTCATGCCGAACAAGGACGACCTGCGCTGGGAAACGCCGTTCAGCCAGTACACCGGCGGCACCTACACGTTCACCGAAGCGCATGTGCAGTCCGACCTCGCCAAGCGCCAGTTCGAGATCTGCCTCGAAGGCGAAGGCGGTGCCTACAAGGCTGCCGGGGAAGCGGCACTGGGCAAGGCCTACACGCGCTGCACATCGCTGCCCGATGCGAGCTATCTGGTGGAGCCTTCGCCGGGCCTGTGGCTGCTCTCGATCGACGCCAACGTCTATGTGCCCAACGCCAATTTCGACCCGGCCAATCCCAAGGTGTTCAAGGGCTATGACGGTGCAGGCAATGCCGGCTGGAACAAGGTGATCACCCACAAGAAGCACCTGCTCGAGTGGATCAAGTCGGTGAACGAGCGCGCTAAGGCTCAGGGCAAGCAGCTCATCGCCTTCTCGCACTACCCGACGATGGACTTCTACGCCAACCAGACAACGGCGATGAAGGCTGTCTTCAAGTCTGGCGCATTCCAGACCGCGCGCGTGCCCGAAGCCGCGACCACCGCGGCGGTGGTTGCCACGGGCCTGCAGCTGCACATCGGCGGGCACATGCATTTCAACGGCAGCAACGACTACACCGATGCGAACGGCAACTACCTCGCCAACCTGCAGTCGCCATCGCTCGCCGTCTACGGCGCGGCCTACAAGATCGTCACCTTCAAGGACAAGGACACGGCCGACATCCTGACCGTCGGCTTGAACGAGGTGCCGCGCTTCAAGGAGCTGTTCCCGTTCTACGAGACCGAATATGCGTGGCTGCAATCCAGCAGCGCACCGGCCGACGTGGCGAAGCGCTGGAACCGTGCGGTGCTCGACACCACGAGCTACGGCAAGTTCACGCACTACTACTTTGGTGAACTCTCCCGCCTGCGATTCATGGACGAGTACTGGCCCTGCGAGATGAAGGAAGCCGCCACCAGCCTCAACCTCGCGCAGATGCTGACGATGACGCAGTTGCAGACGGCCGTCACGTTCTCGCAGCTGAAAGACGTGCCGGGCGTGGTGCCACTCACTGCCGCCTGCACCGCTGTCGGCACGGCCACAGGCACGGCGGTGGCAGCCGACACGCTGGCGGCCGACTGGGCACAGGCCAGCTCGAAAGCCCGCAAACTCGCAACGGACGCCGGCCTCGATTTCGACGCGATGGCCACCGTCACGGCCTACGACTTCTACGGCGACTTCCATCGCACCGTTTACGCTGGCGAACTCTCGCTGCGCGACATGGGCGAGACGCGTGTGAAGCAGTACAAGTTGCTGATGTCGGCTTTCCCGGCGGCGCCGGCTGCCATCGTGAAAGTGGGCGACAAGCCATCGGACCAGAACGCCGTGGAGGTGCTGTTCCAGAACCAGTTCAAGCAGGTCTTCTCGATCTTCAAGGGCCTCGGTTCCGGCAAGCCCAGTGATCACTTCGTCGTCGACTTCAAGAACAAGAAGCTGACGAGCGCCAATGCGGGGAGCCTGAGCTTCAACTGAACCACCGGCGGCGCCGACGCCCGCGGCTAGCGGATGGCGCGGGCTTTCGTCGACCGGCGGGGCGCCGGTGCGGCAGCGGGCTCCGCTGTGGCGGAGCCCGCCGCGTGCCGCAGACCGTCGAGCGCAGGGTTCACCACGTTGGCGTCCGCGCCCTCGGCGAACACCGCATAGGCCGGGTACAGGAACTCCGGTGCACCGCGCACGCGGCGCAGCTTGCCGCTCTCGATGTGGCGGCGAACCACGGCAAGCCGAAAGTAGCCTGAGCCGCCAGCCGCTAGCACGTATTCACGGCCGAGCGGCCCGAGTCCGGCCATCACGCCGGTGTTGCCGAGGTGAGGGAACGCAAGGCTGTGCTGCGCGGCGAACTCGGGGCCCCAGTCGACGTAGACGTAGTGCTCCGGGTCGAGTTCATGGCCCTTCTTCAGCGTGGTGACCAGCACGAGCTTCTCTTCGATCAGCAGCTCGATGCGCAGGCCCGGCCGCTGTTGCGGCGCATAGACGACCGCGATGTCGAGCATGCCGGAGGCGACGCGGTCGATCAGGTCCGATGGGAAGCCGACTTCGGTGCGCAGGGCGAGGTGAGGCGCCGCCGTGCGCATCCATAGCAGCCAGTCGAGCAACAGCGGGTCCCACAGGCTGATCTCGCAGCCGATCGTCAACACCGACTGCCGCCCCGGCGGCACCGCCACCTGGTGGCGTGCGCGCTCCCACACCTGCACCAGCATCGAGGCGTAGCGCGTGAACTGCTCGCCCGCGGGCGTGAGCGTGGCCCCCGCCTTGTTGCGGACGAAGAGCTTGGCACCCACCTGCTCTTCGAGCGTGCGCACGCGGGCGCTCACGGCCGTCTGCGTGACGTGCAGCCGCTCGGCGGCGTTCACGAAGCTGCCAGCCGCCACGATGTCGAGAAAGGTTCTTGCGAGCGTGATGTCCATGCCGTGCTGCCCTGTGAGTGCCGTTCACCACAAAATTATTGCATTCAAGTGGCAATAAAACTCGCTTTACTTGTTGAGTGGTGGCACCCAATATTCCTTCATCGACAAGGCATCACCGAACCAGGAGTGGGCAGATGGAAACGCACCGTCAACAGATCGCTTCGAGCCAGACGTCGGCATCCACCCGGAAGCCGTCGTTCCTGATCGATGTTGCTGAGCGCGTTGCGCTTGCTGTCGAGTGGTTGCGCAATCCGGTGGTGCTCCGTGCAGAACGGCACCGCGTGCGCACCGTCGCGGACACCTTGGTGGGCGTGAGTGGCGCCTGACTCGATTCACTCAAATAACTGAAGGAAAAACATGAAGACCTCCTCGAACCAGTCGCCCCTCGCGAACGAACTGCGCGCCCTCATCGCTGCCACGCCGCTGGCGGTATTCCTGCGCGCAGTGCGTGGCGACATCTCAACCCGCGCTGCTCGCGCCACCCGCACCACCGGGATGCGGGCTTCGGCCTGACGGGAGCATGGCGATGGCCTCGATCACCGGCCGCACCGCCTCCGTGAACCGCACGCCTGCCGTGGGTGAGGCCACGCTGCAGGCCTACCGGATCACGTCGCCTCGCCCGGACTCGCGCAGCGCCTTCGCGCGCTACAAAGGGCGAGAGGTCGATGTGAACGTGGTGCAAGACGTCGTGCGCGAAGGCAGCTACATCGCCGTGCTGATCCACGGCACGCCGCATGGCGAGCCCAGCCGGACGATCGAGTACATCACCGACTACGCGACCTTCGACGAAGCGCTGAGCGCGGGCTTCGACATCGCACGCGCCGCGATCGACAGGCGGCAAAACTAGAACGGCGCATTTCGGCGCCAAGTGCGTCGGGCTCGTACCATTGAAGGCAAGCTGGGCAACCAGCGCCGATTGCCTTCAAGGCCGAGCCCCGCATGACATTGATCCCTTCATCCGCCGACGCAACGCCCCGCCCCGTCACCGGCTTCAGCCCCGACTTCCCGTTCGCGTTCGACGACTGGATCAAGCACCCGGCCGGGCTGGGTTCCATCCCCACAGCGCACCACGGTGCCGAGGTCGCGATCATCGGTGCGGGCATGGCGGGCCTGGTGGCCGCCTACGAGCTGATGAAGCTGGGCTTGAAGCCCGTCGTCTACGAAGCCTCGAAGATGGGTGGGCGCCTGCGCTCGCAGCGCTTCGAGGGGCCGGCGGGCGTGATCGCCGAACTCGGCGGCATGCGCTTCCCGATCTCTTCGACGGCCTTCTATCACTACGTCGACCAGCTCGGACTGAAGTCCGAGCCCTTCCCCAACCCGCTGACCGACGCATCGGGCAGCACGGTGATCGATCTGGAAGGCGAAACCCACTACGCGCGCCACCTCGACGACCTGCCGCCGCTCTTTCGTGAAGTGGCGCAGGCCTGGGCCGAGGCGCTGGAAGACGGCGCCAACTTCAACGCCGTGCAAGACGCCATTCGCCACCGCGACGTGAAGGCGCTCAAGGCCCTGTGGAACCGGCTCGTGCCGCTGTGGGATGACCGCACGTTCTACGACTTCGTGGCCACGTCGAAGGCCTTCTCGAAACTGTCGTTCCACCACCGCGAAGTGTTCGGCCAGGTGGGCTTCGGCACCGGCGGCTGGGACTCCGATTTCCCCAACTCGATGCTTGAGATATTGCGTGTCGTGGTGAACGCCTTCGACGAGAACCAGCGGCTCATCGTCGGCGGCGTCGACCAAGTGCCAATCGGCCTATGGCAGCACGCGCCCGAGCAGATGGCGCACTGGCCGC
This sequence comes from Rhizobacter sp. P2_G4, assembly GCF_056403575.1. Lineage (NCBI taxonomy): Bacteria > Pseudomonadati > Pseudomonadota > Betaproteobacteria > Burkholderiales > Sphaerotilaceae > Rhizobacter > Rhizobacter sp. P2_G4. The sequence continues at coordinate 59,377 of NZ_JBFUFG010000010.1, forward strand.
AGGGCACGACGCTCGCCTCGCTGCACGCAGGCGCTACGCGCGCCGGTGTCGCGCGCATCCGCCGCGAGGCCGACGGGCGTCTGGCCCTCACCGACTGCTGGGGCGACACTCGCCGCTACGCCGCGGTGCTCGCCACCTGCCAGAGCTGGCTGCTGACGACGCAGATCGACTGTGAAGAGACGCTCTTCTCGCACAAGATGTGGATGGCGCTCGACCGCACGCGCTACATGCAGTCGTCCAAGACCTTCGTGATGGTCGACCGGCCGTTCTGGAAAGACAAGGACCCGGTGACCGGCCGCGACGTGATGAGCATGACGCTGACCGACCGGCTCACCCGCGGCACCTACCTCTTCGACCACGGACCCGGCAAGCCCGGCGTCATCTGCCTCACGTATTCGTGGATGGGCGATGCACTGAAGATGCTGCCGCACTCGGTTGAAAAGCGCGTGCGCCTGGCGCTCGATTCGCTGAAGAAGATCTACCCCAACGTCGACATCGCGAGCCACATCATCGGTGACCCGATCACCGTCTCGTGGGAGGCCGACCCGCACTTCCTGGGCGCGTTCAAGGGCGCGCTGCCCGGCCACTACCGCTACAACCAGCGCATGTACGCGCACTTCATGCAAGACGCGATGCCGGCTGCGCAGCGTGGCATCTTCATCGCCGGCGACGACGTGTCGTTCACGCCCGCGTGGGTCGAAGGCGCGGTGCAGACCTCGCTGAATGCGGTGTGGGGCATCGTCCGCCATTTCGGCGGGGCCACGCATGCCGACAACCCGGGCCCCGGCGATGTGTTCCGAGAGATCGGCCCGATCGCCCTGCCGGAGTAAGCGCCGTGTCACCCACGCTTCGCGTCGCGCTCTGGCAATGCAACCCGCTGCCGCTGGACGTGGCGGGCAATCTGCAGCGGCTTGACAGGCAGGCCGCCATCGCGCGCGCGCAAGGCGCCGAGCTGCTGGTCTGCCCGGAGATGTTCCTGAGCGGCTACGACATCGGGGTCGACGCCGTGCAACGGCTCGCCGAAGCGGCGGACGGCCCGAGCGCACAAGCCGCAGCCGAGATCGCGCGCTGCCACGGCATCGCTCTCGCCTACGGCTACCCGGAACGCGGCCAGAACGGCAGCGTCTACAACGCCGCGCAGTTGCTCGGCGCCGATGGCAGCACGCTCGGCCGCTGCCGCAAGACCTGTCTCTACGGCGACCTCGACCGCTCGATGTTCATGCCCGGAGACGCCAGCGAAGCGCTGGGCTCGCTGAACGGCTGGCGCATCGGCCTGTGCATCTGCTACGACATCGAGTTCCCCGAAACCGCACGCCGCCTCGCCATCGCGGGTGCCGATGCCATCATCGTGCCAACCGCCAACATGGAAGCCTTCGACGTCGTCACCCGTGTGCTTGTGCCGGCGCGCGCCGTCGAGAACCAGGTGTTCGTGGCCTATGCCAACTACTGCGGCAGCGAGGGCAGCCTGCGTTACGGTGGGTTGAGCTGCGTGGTGGCACCCGATGGTGAAGCGCCCATGGTGGCTGAACGCGACGAGGCGCTCGTGTTCGCCGAGTTGAGCAGCGAGCGCCTGAGCGCTTCACGCAGCAAGTACACCTACCTGGCGGACCGCGTACAAGGAATCTGATTCACGCAGGAGCCGGCTTGCATGGCATGCTGAAGTCAACGTGGTAGTGCTCGTCATGGCGCACCCACGGCTTGCCCTTCATGAACGTCAGGTTCTGCCGCAGATAGGGGCCGCGGGGCGTAGAGAAGAGCTTCGGGAAGAACGCGTTGTCGAGGATGACGAGCGCAATGCCCACACGCCTGGCCTTGGCAGCGACATGCAGCTGGTAAAGGTGCTCTGACAACGCCACGAAATCGATCTGGTAGTCCTCGTACTTCGCATTCGCATCGAACTCGATATCGTAGCCCAATCGATTGGTCGGGCCCGTGGGCAGCGGTACCGACTTGCCCGCCTTGTTTCGCACCGGCACGAAGAAGTCGATGGACAAGCCATTCTGGTGAGTACGGTGAGGCCGGATGCGGCCGCCGGACGGCCAACCCGTTTCCCCATAGACGTAGGTGACGGACGGGTCCGCAACCGCCAGCGCCGCGTAGGCCGAGACGATCACATCCGAGACCTTCGAATGGACATGCGTGCGGCCGGCCGTGGCGCCCAGCGTGCTGTATGCGGTGAAGTTGGGTCCGCTGACAGGGAGCTTCACGCTGCCTTCGATCCGACCCTTGCTCACCGTGCCGAAGCACTGGCTCTCAATGGCCTGAGCTGCTCCGACTGGTGCACACATCATGGCAACCCAGAGCAAGGCGAGATGTGTCGTCGGTCGGAACATGCAGGCTGAGAGCTCGAGAAACGCGAACCGTACCAGACGCCGCGTCTCATCGAAGCTCTCAAACTCGAACAGATCGCGTCAAAGGACCGAGAACAACCGAGCGTTGACCGGCTCAAAAAATGGGCACACAATCGCCCTCGCTCCGGGGTGCACGTGGACAGCGTGCTGAGATGGTCACCAACCAAACCCGCGAACTTGATCCGGCTAGTACCGGCGAAAGAAGAGCTGTCACCCTTGACCCCAAGGCCCATCGTGGCCGGGGCTGCCGGGGTCACCTTCGGAGCATGCGTAGCCACTGCTCACGAAGGAACCTCGATGAACGCACCCGACAAGCTCGAAGCCCTGCTCACCCTCACGCGTGAGCCGTTCCCAGCCTCGCAGAAGACCTACCTGACCGGTAGCCGCGACAACGTGCGCGTGCCCTTGCGCGAGGTGAGCCTGACGAACGGCGAGACCGTCGCGCTGTACGACACCTCGGGCCCGTACAGCGACCCGACGGCAAGCATCGACGTGACGCGCGGCCTGCCCGGCGTGCGCGATGCATGGATCGCCGAGCGTGCCGACACGGAGAGCTACACCGGCCGCATCCGCCATGCGCTGGACGACGGCATCAAGCACGAGGCCTACGAGGCCGACCGCATCGAGGCACTGCGCCGCGCCGCCGCCGCGCTGCAACGCACACCGCGGCGCGCCAAGGCCGGTGCCAACGTGACGCAGATGCACTACGCACGCCGCGGCATCGTCACGCCCGAGATGGAGTACGTGGCGCTGCGCGAGAACGGCAAGCGCGAATGGATGGCCGAGTACCTGGCCGACGAAGCACGCGAGCAGCGCCTGCGCGGCAACCCGATGGGCGCCAGCATCCCAAAGATCATCACGCCGGAGTTCGTGCGCGAAGAAGTGGCACGCGGCCGCGCCATCATCCCGGCCAACATCAACCACCCCGAGGTGGAGCCGATGGCGATCGGCCGCAACTTCAAGGTGAAGATCAACGCCAACATCGGCAACTCGGCGGTCACCTCCAGCATCGAAGAAGAGGTCGAGAAACTGGTGTGGGCCACGCGCTGGGGTGCCGACAACGTGATGGACCTGAGCACCGGCCGCAACATCCACACCACGCGTGACTGGATCGTGCGCAACAGCCCGGTGCCCATCGGCACGGTGCCGATCTACCAGGCGCTGGAGAAGGTGGGCGGCGTGGCTGAAGACCTCACCTGGGAGATCTTCCGCGACACGCTGATCGAGCAGGCCGAGCAAGGGGTCGACTACTTCACCATCCACGCCGGCTTGCGGTTGCCCTTCATTCACCTGACGGCGAACCGGCGCACCGGCATCGTCTCGCGCGGCGGCTCGATCATGGCCAAGTGGTGCATCACCCACCACAAGGAAAGCTTTCTCTACACGCACTTCGAAGACATCTGCGACATCATGAAGGCCTACGACGTGAGCTTCTCGCTCGGCGACGGCCTGCGCCCCGGCTCGGGTGCCGATGCCAACGACGAAGCGCAGTTCGCCGAGCTGCGCACGCTGGGCGAGTTGACGCAGATCGCCTGGAAGCACGATGTGCAGACCATGATCGAAGGCCCGGGCCACGTGCCGATGCACCTGATCCAGGCCAACATGGACGAGCAGCTGAAGCACTGCGCCGAAGCGCCGTTCTACACACTCGGCCCGCTCACGATCGACATCGCGCCCGGCTACGACCACATTGCCAGCGCCATCGGTGCCGCCATGATCGGCTGGATGGGCACCGCGATGCTCTGCTACGTGACGCCCAAGGAGCACCTCGGCCTGCCCGACCGCAATGACGTGAAGCAGGGAATCATCGCGTACAAGATCGCGGCTCACGCGGCCGACATCGCCAAGGGCCACCCCGGCGCACGGGCACGCGACGAGGCGCTGTCGAAGGCACGCTTCGAGTTCCGCTGGACCGACCAGTTCAACCTCGGCCTGGACCCGGACACCGCACGCGACTTCCACGACGAGACCTTGCCGAAAGACAGCAGCAAGGTCGCGCACTTCTGCAGCATGTGCGGGCCGAAGTTCTGCTCGATGAAGATCACGCAGGACGTGCGCGACTACGCGGCCGCGAAAGGCGTGGCCGACGCGGCAGCGCTGGAAAGCGGCATGGCCGAGAAGTCGGCGCAGTTCAAGGCGGGCGGCGGCGAGATTTACATCCCGATCCACGCAAAAACCTGAAGCCATGTCGTCGACCATCGGCATCGCCGGTGCGGGCCTGCTCGGCCGGCTGCTGGCGTGGAAGCTGGCGAGAGCCGGCCATCGCGTCAGCGTATTCGACCCGGCACAAGCGCCACAGCCGAGCTTCGATGGACGGCAGGCGGCTGGCTACACGGCGGCCGGCATGCTGAGCCCGCTGGCTGAGCTCGACAACAGCTCGGCGCATGTGGCCGCGCTGGGCTGGCGCTCGATCGCGTTGTGGCGCGAGATCGTGTCGGCCTTGCGAGCCAGGCCGCACTTCTCGGAGCGCGGAAGCTTGCTGCTGGCGCATCGCAGCGACAGCGGCGCAGCGCAGCGCGTGCTGGCGCGCCTGTCGACCGCAGCACCCGGCACACCGCAAGCACAGGCGCTGTCATCGAACGCCATGCAATCGCTGGAGCCCGCGTTGCAAGGCGCCGCGCACGCCTGGCTGCTGCCGCAGGAAGGGCAGATCGACACGGTGGCCACGATGCTGGCCTTACAGGCCGAAGCGCCCGACGTCGACTGGCATTGGGGCGTGTCGGTCGACACCTTGCGCCCCGGCGAGTTGAGCCTGAGTGACGGCTCATGGCACCACTTCGACTGCGTCTTCGATGTGCGAGGAATCGGCGCACGGCCCGCGCTGCCAGTGCGCGGTGTACGTGGAGAAATCATCTGGCTGCACGCGCCCCGCCACGGCCTCGCCCGCCCCGTGCGACTGCTGCATCCGCGCCACCGCGTGTACCTGGTGCCGCGCTCCAGTGACGTGGTGCTGGTCGGTGCCAGCGAGATCGAGAGCGAGGACCGCTCGGCCATGTCGCTGCGCAGCGCGGTCGAGCTGATGGCGGCAGCGCACAGCGTGATGCCCGCGCTGGCCGAAGCCCGCATTCAGCGGCTGGACGTCAACCTGCGGCCCGCCCTGCCCGACAACGAACCACGCGCCGACATCGAGCCCGGGCTGGTTCGCATCAACGGCCTGTTTCGCCATGGCTGGCTGCTCGCCCCCGCGCTGGTGGAAGACGCGTTGCAGCGCTGCGGCCTCGGCGCCACGTCCACCACACCGGAGATGGCGACATGATGTCGACCGACACGATCGCCGTGCAGCTCGACGGCCGGCCCGTGCCGCTCGCCGCCGGCACCACGCTGGCCGAGCTGGTGGAGCAACTGGGTCACGCGCCGCAAGGCGTCAGCACCGCCGTCAACGGCCTGTTCGTCGCGCGCGGCCAGCGCGCCGGCTGTCTGCTGCAAGCCGACGACGCGGTGCTCCTCTTTCAACCCATCGTGGGCGGATGACCATGAACAACCCCTTGAACGACGACTCCTGGCACGTCGGCGACGTCACGCTGCACAGCCGCTTCCTGCTCGGCACGGCCGGCTACCCATCGCCACAGATCCTGCACGACGCGATCGTCGCCGCGCGCACGCAGGTCGTCACCGTCGGCCTCAAGCGCACGCTCGCGGCAGCTGGTGACAACGGCTTCATCGCGCTGATCCGCCAGGCCCTGCGCGAGAAGGGTGCTCGCCTGCTGCCCAACACCGCCGGCTGCCGCAGCGCGCGCGAGGCAGTGCAGCTGGCACATATGGCGCGCGAGCTCTACGACACCCCGTGGATCAAGCTCGAAGTGGTGGGCGACGAGCACACGCTGCAGCCCGACCCGTTCGAGCTGCTCGCTGCGGCCACGCAGCTTGCGCGCGAAGGCTTCACCGTCTTCCCGTATTGCACCGACGACCTCGTGCTGTGCCGCCGCCTGCTGGATGCCGGCTGCCCGGTGCTGATGCCCTGGGGCGCGCCCATCGGCTCGGGCCAGGGCCTGCTGAACCCCTTCGCGCTGCGCACGCTGCGCGAGCGTTTGCCCGATGCGACCTTGATCATCGACGCCGGCATCGGCGCACCCTCGCACGCCGCGCAAGCGATGGAGATGGGCTTCGACGCCGTGCTGCTGAACTCAGCGGTGGCACAGGCGCGTGAGCCGGTGTCGATGGCACGCGCCTTCGGCCTGGCCATCGAAGCAGGCCGCACGGCATGGCGCGCGGGTGTGATGGCACCGCAAGACTTTGCCGTGGCGAGCACGCCGGTCGGTGGCGAACCCGTCTTGCTCGGCGGGGCGGCATGAACACGCCCCCAATCATCTGGAGCATTGCAGGCACCGACAGCGGCGGCGGTGCCGGCCTGAGCGCCGATCAACGTGCGGCCGGTGCCTTCGGCGTTCACCTGTGCCCCGTTGTGTCCACCGTGACCGCGCAGAACTCGCGCGCCGTCACGCACATCGAGCCGATGCCCGCCACGCTGATCGACAAGCAGCTGCATGCGTTGGCCGACGACATGCCGCCGCGCGCGATCAAGACCGGCCTGCTCGGCAGTGCTGAACAAGTGCGACTGGTGGCGCAGTGGGTCGACCGGCTGCGGCAAGCCGGCCCGGTGGACCTGGTGATCGACACGGTGCTTGCATCGACGACAGGCACGCGCTTCGCCGACCCGTCCACCCTGGCCGCATACCGAGATGAGCTGCTGCCACGCGCGACCGTCATCACGCCCAACCGGCGCGAGGCGCTGCAACTGCTGGGCGAGCCCGTGGACTCGACGGTCCTTGCTGCAGGTGACTTGCCCGCCCTCGCGCGGAGGCTGCGTGCTGCCGGTGCGCAAGCCGTCTGCATCACCGGCGGCGACGGCACCGACGTCGACGGGCAAACCATCGACTGGCTGAGCAGCGACCACGCCGAAGGCTGGCTGGCGCTGCCGCGCGTGCCCACGGCCCATCACCACGGCACCGGCTGCACCTTCGCGAGCAGCGTGGCCGCGGCACTGTCGCTCGGCTTCGTGCCGGCGGATGCGGCGGTGCTCGCCAAGATGGCCACCACGCACGCGCTGCGGCATGCCTACGCGGCCGGCCAGGGTGCCGGCCCGGTACATGCGCGCACGGGCTTTGGCGATGACGCAACGCTGCTGCCGTGGATGTCGTGGGGCGAAGCGACCCGCTTCGCAACGCCGCCCGCTGCCACACAGCAACGGCCGCTCGATCTTTACGCCATCGTCGACAGCGCCGAACGCGTGCACCAGGTGCTGGCCGCCGGCGTGCTGACCGTGCAGCTGCGCATCAAGGCGCCGGCCGAGCCGAACGCCGCCTGGCAACTGCGGCTCAGTGGCGAGATCGGCCGCAGCATTGCCGCGTGCCGGGCAGCGGGTGCTGAGCTCTTCATCAACGACCACTGGCAGCTGGCGCAGGCGCTGGGCGCCAGCGGCGTGCACCTGGGCCAGGAGGACCTGCTGGCCCTCGGCGAAACCGGTCGGGCGGCGCTGCAGGCGAGCGGCCTGGCCATCGGCATCAGCTCCCACAGCCTGTGGGAACTGTGCCGTGCCCGCAACCTGCCGCCACGCTACATCGCCTGCGGCCCGGTGTGGCCCACGCTGACCAAGGCCATGCCGTGGCGCGCACAGGGGCTGGACAACCTGGCGTGGTGGCGGCACATGGCGCCGGCGCCGGTGGTGGCGATCGGCGGCATCCTGAGTGCGAACGAGGTGCGACAGGCTGCAGGCTGCGGCGTCGACGGCGTGTGCGTGGTGAGGGGCCTGGGGGCCGACCCATCGCACACGGTGCGCGAGCTGTGGCAGGCGTTGCGAGCGGGCCGCGCCGGTGCAGAGTCATCCAGACCACCCACCCTGCCACACGCATCATTGGCCCGGTGACGCTATCCTGCGAGCCGTTGCACGCAGTGTTCAGGCACGGCTCTTCTTGGAGGAAGCGATGAAGAAAACTCTGATCTCGTTGGCGATCGGCCCGTGCGCCAGCGCCTTCATCCATTTGTCGGCCATGGCACAAACGCCGCCCGAAGTGACGCTCACGCGCTTCGACTGCGGCACCAGTGCGCCGCCCAGCGACGTCGGCCGCTTTTCCGACACCTTCTCCTACAACGGCCTGATGCTGCAGCTGGTGTTCAGCTGCTACCTCATCAAGCACGGCGACGATTACATGGTGTGGGACACCGGCCATTCGATGAGCGCCGGTGCCGTGGCCCCGAAGGTGAGCCTGGTCGAACAGCTGGCGCAGTTGCAGCTGAAGCCGGAGCAGATCAAGTTCGTCGGCATCAGCCACTATCACCCGGACCACACCGGCCAGGCGGGCTCGTTTCCGCAGTCCACGCTGTTGATCGGCAAGGGCGACTGGGACGTGCTCACGAGCGCCAAGCCGCCGAGCAATGCGCCCACCACGCCGTTCGCAAACTGGATCAGCGGCGGCGGCAAGGTCGAACCCGTGCCGCTCGACAAGGACGTGTTCGGCGACGGCAGCGTGGTGATGCTGTCCACCCCCGGGCACACGCCAGGCCACCACAGCGTGCTCGTGAAGCTGCCGAAGATGGGCAACGTTTTGATCACCGGCGACCTCGCGCACTTCCACGAGAACTACGACAGCGGCGGCGTGCCGCCTTTCAACACTGGCCGCGCCGAAACGCAGGCGTCGCTCGATCGCGTAAAGAAGATCGTTGCGAATCTGAAGGCCACAGTGATCATCCAGCACGACGCGCGTGACGTGGGTAAGCTGCCGGCGTTTCCCGCCTCAGCGAAATAGCGGCGGCTCGGTAGGTTTCAACAGCGCTTCAGGGCGCGCTGTTGCAGCTCAAAACAATCGTGGTCGCAGCGGATCACCCATTACCGGCCAGCGTGCCGCTAACCTGCTTGATGACACGGAACCAGAGGCGTGCCCCGGTTTGCCGAGGCGCGCACTCTTATTGAAAAGGCGAGCAGCTTGCTAGCGCTTTGCACTCTTCAATGTTTCGACGATCTTGTCGGCATGCTCTTCGATCAAGCCCTTCGATGAGCCCCATGCAGACGGATTCTTTGATTCGACCTTGAACTCGGACAGCACCTTGCCTGTCGCCGGCTCCTTGATCTTCACCGTGCTCTGGATGTTGTCTGATCCGGCCATGATTCCGGCCATCGCTCGTGCCGCCCCGTGCCGCATGTAGTAGTTGGTGACCGTGACTTCAACCACCCTGCTTGATGCATCTGTGCTCGCTGCCAAGAGTGCGCTGCTCGAGAGTTGTGTTGTCAGCCGCTCGCGAAGAATCGTCATGCCTTCTTCACTTGCAGTTGGAGGGGTGCTGAGTTGAAGCTTCAGCTTCTCGCCTTGGGCAAGGCGGTATTCGGATTGAACGATTGCCGATGTGCCAGCGCAACCTGCCAGCAAGGCGCCGGAAGCTACCAGGATGGCTGCAATGAGTGTTCGCATTCTTTCTCTCTTTGTTGATGGGAAAAGGGACATGTCAGTCTTCGAGACTGCCGGCGTGCGCCGACGCGCGATCCTATTTCAGTTTGATGAAAGGCTCACCCGTGCCTGTGGCAGCAGGCTGCCTGGCACAAGCGGTGGCTGGGTTTCGCGTGAGCGCTGCGGCACCCGCTGAGCGCGGGCGACAGGAGCCAGCGCTTTGACGGCATCGCCTCACGGCGAGGCCGTTTTGCTGTCAGGGCGCCACGGCCTCGCGTGTGTTTGAAGTCACGATTCGACGAGCGGCTGCGAACCGCCGACGACGACTGCCGTCAAGGCACCGAGCAGGCGTAGTTGGTGACCAGTGCCGCCGCGGCAGCGTCGTTGGCCGGCCCGGTGTAGCGCGGGTACTGCGGATACGGGCACAGAGGCCGGCTGAACTGAGTGGCTCCGTTCGACACCTTGGCAGCGGTGAGCGTGCCGGGCGCGGCACCCTGGGTCACCCAGGCATCGAGGGCGGTCAGCAGGTCGGTGGTGTCGGCGCCTGGGCCGCCTGCACAGTGGTCGACTCCTGGCGCGATGTAGTAGCGAACGAACGCGTCTGCATTGGCCTGGCCGCCAACGGCGGTCGTGACGCCCTGGTAGAAGGCCGTGGTCGCCTGGTAGCTGAGCGCGGAATCATTGCCGCCATGCCACAGGATGAGCTTGGCGTTGCTGTTCTTGAAGGGGCGCAGGTCGGTGTTGGTCGCGTCGTTCAGCGCGGCCATGCCGTACAGGGCGTTCAGGTCGGCGTCCCAGGTGTAGGTGAGCGAGTCCTGGGCCGGATTGCGGGCGAGGTAGTTCTTGACGGTCGTGTCCTGGAACAGGTACTGAAGCGCGCCTTGCACGTTGCCTCCGCCGGTGACCCACGCCGGCCACGCGCCGAGGTCGTCCTCGTTGCCGCTCAAGGCCCAACCCGGGTTGGTGTATGCGCCGCCGGCCCAGGAGGCTGGCGACGTCCACGAGCTCACGACCGCCAGTTGCACATCTGACAGGCAGGTGTCCCCCGTGTCCACGCCGGCTGCGCAACGAAGCACCGCAGGGTCGAAGCTGCAGGCCTGCGGATTGGAGACGACGCCATCGGCGATGCCGTCGTTCGCATCACAGGCATCGCGTACCGACTTGGCCAACAAAGCCAGCTTGGCGGCGTTGAACTGGCCTCCCGGAGCGGCGAGCGCCTTGGCCGTGCGGTTGAACTGGCCCATGAACCCAACCCAGTTGTACGCAGGTGCCCGCGAGATGATCCCGTCGAACAGATTCGGGTTGCGCTCGGCCGCCATCAATGCTTCGCGTCCACCGTTCGAGCAGCCCTCGAAGTACGACCGATCGGGAGCCCTGCCGTAGGCCGCCTGCAGCATCTCTTTGGCAGAAGACGTCACTGTCGGTATCGACAGCGAGCCGAAAAGGTTCGCAGCATAGGTGTCGTTCAGCGCAAAGGCCGCCGACAGCACATTCCCCGAGTGCCCGGAGTCGCTGTTGACCGTGGCGTAGCCCTGTTGGAGCGCCGTCAGGTTGTTGCCCGACAGATCCGGAATGGCCCCGTTGTAGCCACCGCCACCGCCGTAGTACAGCTTGCCGTTCCATTGCTGCGGCAAGCGCAGTTCGAGGTTCAGTTGCGGAGCAATGGTGGCCGCGACTCTGCAGTAGACGGGCGCAGGGCCGCTGGCCGCGACCGTGGCTGCAGCGGTCACTGTGGCCGCCGCAAGCGTCTTCCCCGACAAGGCCGAGCAGGCTTGCTCCGCCGTTGCCACACTGGGGGTTGCGGGGTCGTCATCGTCACCACCGCAACCGGCCAGGGCCAGTGCTGACAACATGGGAAGGGTGACCCGATACAGCAGCGAATGCGATGGGCTCGGCATGTTGTCTCCTTGGTGGTCACGGACTCACAGACTCACACAAGAAGTTTGTCACCCGGGCCGCTTTGACAATGTCCGTCGCTAGACATTCCGGCCGATGAATGATGAGGACTTTCCCTGGCTCACAGCGGCACGCGCCGTGCCCCTTCAGTGCATCCCCATCATTGCCGGCGCACCACCGATGGAGAGTGGGTTTCTCCGGTTTGCGACGTCCTCAAATCAGCATAGCGTCCGTCCGTTCAGTCGAATTCTCACGAGGTGCTTTTTGAACGAGTCTCCCCCGGCCATGCGCGATCGCCTTCTCAAGGCTTCATGGGCACAACACCTCACCGCGCAGCAGTTGGAGCGCGTCGAGCAGGAAACGCTGGTAGCCAAGTACGCGGCTGGGTCCACCATCTGCCAGGAAGGCGTGCCCGCGCAACATTGGGTCGGCGTGCTGGACGGCATGGTGAAGGTCGACACCGTGTCAGCCGATGGACGCGGCACCACCTTCATCGGCGTGTCATCCGGCGGTTGGCTGGGAGAGGGCTCGCTGCTCAAACACGAACTTCGGCCTTACGAGGTGGTGGCGCTGCGCGACAGCTGGATCGCCCTGATGCCCGTGAAGACCTTCGACTGGCTGTTTGAAACCAGCCTGGCCTTCAATCACTTTCTCGTGCATCAGTTGAACGCGCGGCTCGGCCAGTTCGTCGCCGTTGTCGAGAGCTATCGCATCCAGACCACCACTGCCCAGGTGGCGGTCTGCATCGCCGACCTCTTCAACCCGGCGCTCTGCTCGGCCACCTCGGATGTATTGCGCCTGTCTCAGCAGGAGATCGCGCGCCTGAGCGGCCTGTCTCGGCAAGTGGCAAACCGGGCCTTGCACGAACTGGAGCAAGCCGGCCTGGTGCGAATGCAGTACGGCACCATCCATGTGTTGGATGTCGATGGTTTGCATGCTGTCGGTCGGGGCGCCGAGCCCTTGCCAAGCAGCAGCGCACGGCCAGGGTTGCGGGTCAGCCAAGCACACTAGCGAGCTCCATCGCGTGATGTGCGGCGGGATGCCCCCACCGCGATCGCGAGCCCGACAACGAGCAGGATCGCAGCGACTGCAAACGTGACGCGCATGCCCATCGCAATGGCCTCGGGCGACGCGGTGTTGATGTCGGCCGCCGCCGATGCGAACGCAAACACCGCGCCCATCGCCGACGCGCCGGTGACGAGCCCAAGGTTGCGCGACAGGTTGAGCATGCCGGAGACGACACCTCGTTGGTCCGGCCCGACATCGGCCATGACGACGGCGTTGTTGGCCGTCTGGAACAGCGCATAGCCGACAGTGACGACGACGATGGGCACGACGTAGCCGGCAATGCCGAGATTCACTGGGAGCAAGGACAGCGCAAGTGCACCGGCCGCCATTCCGACGAAGCCGACGATCGCCATGCGCTGTGCGCCAAAGCGGTCTGCGATGCGCCCGGCCGGTACGCCAGCGAGCGCGGCGGCAAGCGGACCCACCGACAAGACGAGCCCGACCAGCGTTGCGTTGAGGCCGAGCGCACGAGCGAGATAGAACGGCCCGACCACCAGCGTCGCCATCATCACCGTCGAGACGAGCGCGCTCATCGCGAGGCTTGCGCTCAGCACGGGGTCGCGGAACATCGCCAATCGGATCAAGGGAGAGGCGGCTCTCGCTTCGACGAACAGGAAGAGGCTGACGCCGAAGACCGCAGCCGCAAGCAGAGTCAAGTTGAGCGCACCGAAGCTGCCGCGCCCCACCGTCACGGCGAGTGCATATGCAGCGAGTGCCAGCGCGAGCAACAGCGTGCCCACGTGATCGAAGCCACCCTTCTTCGGCGCCGGACGATCGGCGGGCAGATGGCGGCGCGCGAGAAGCCAGGTCAAGACGCCCAGCGGCACATTGACGAAAAAGATGGCCCGCCAGCCGAGCCCGGCGATCAACACACCGCCAAGCGACGGGCCAAGCGCCGTACCGATCGCGGACATGGTTCCGAGCAGCCCCATCGCGCTGGCGGTCCTGGCCTTCGGAACCGTTTCGGCGACAAAGGCCATGGTGAGCGCCATCATCACGGCCGCTCCGACGCCCTGCGCGGCGCGGGCGGCGATCAGCGACCCGAGCGTAGGGGCGAGGCCACACAGCACCGAGGCCACCGTGAACACAGCAATGCCGATCAGCAGCAAGCGTCGGCGGCCGATGAGGTCCCCCAGCCGCCCGGCGCTGACAACCAGGGTGGTGATGGCAAGCAGGTACGCGAGCACGACCCACTGCACTTGCTGGAAGGAGGCGCCGAACGCCTGCGCCAAGGTCGGCAAGCCCACGTTGGCGATGCTGGTGCCGAGCGACGACAGCAGCATCGACAACGACAGGCTGGCAAGCGCCCACCGGACCGCAGGCACCTGTGCCGCGTCGGCAGACCCTGTCTCGCCTTGCCCCGCAATGATTGGCTTCATCATGAACTCCGTCTGCTGCAACGCCCGATACCGGACTGAGCAAGACTAGCCATGAGCTCGCCTTGGCGGAAGGCGCGCCGTTTGCACTGTGTCCCTGCGTCTGACGCCACATCGCCATCAACGCTTTGTTATGGTCGATGCATGTCGACTCCCGATCTCAACCTGCTGGTCACGCTGGACGTGCTGCTCGCGGAACTCAGCGTCGCACGTGCGGCCCGGCGGTTGCGGCTGAGCCCCTCGGCGATGAGCCGCGCGCTGGCGCGACTGCGCGAGACGACGGGCGATCCGCTGCTGGTGCGGGCCGGGCGCGGCCTCGTCCCCACCCCACGCGCGCTCGAGTTGCGCGAGCGGGTGCGGCAGCTGGTGCAGGACGGAGAAGCCGTTCTGCGCCCCGCCGAGAAACTCGACCTTGCGCGGCTGGTGCGAACCTTCACGCTGCGGACCAGCGAAGGCTTCGTGGAGAACTTCGGGCCGGAACTCATTGCCCGCGTCGCCGACGAAGCGCCAGGCGTTCGCCTGCGCTTCATGCAGAAGCCCGACAAGGACAGCGCGCCACTGCGCGACGGAACCGTCGACCTGGAAACGGGTGTGGTGGAGGCAACAACGAGCCCGGAGCTGCGGACGCAGGCCTTGTTCCGCGATCGCTTCATCGGCGTCGTGCGCATGGGGCACGCGCTGAGCGAGGGCGAGATCACGGCTGCGCGTTATGCGGCCGGCCGGCACGTCAGCGTCTCGCGGCGCGGCCACGACAAGGGGCTGATCGACGAAGCGCTCAACCCACTCGGGCTGGTGCGAGAGGTCGTCACCATCGTCGGTGGCTTCTCGACCGCACTGGCCCTGGCCCGGGCCTCCGACCTGATCGCCAGTGTTCCGGAGCGACACACCGAAACGCTGCGCGCCGGCATGCACAGCTTTCCGCTTCCGTTTGCCACGCCCGAGATCACGGTGTCGATGCTCTGGCACCCGCGGCTCGATGCCGATCTGGCTCACCGCTGGCTACGCGGTCACGTGCGGGCTGTGGCAGCGCGATCTGCCGCGCCAGTTGATCACCTCGCCACCGAACCCGAGCTCGGGTCGTAAAGTCGCACAACAACACCTCCCACACTCCAAGGAGATCGCATGGAACCCGTACGCTGGGGCGTCTTGTCGACTGCCCGCATTGCCACCAAGAAGGTCATCCCCGGCATGCTCAAGAGCTCGATGCTCGTCGTGTCGGGCCTGGCATCGCGCGACCGGAAGAAGGCTGACGCGGCAGTGGCCGAACTGGGCATCGCACGCGCCTACGGCTCGTACGAAGAGATGCTCGCCGACCCCGCGATCGAGGCCGTCTACAACCCGCTGCCCAACCACCTGCACGTGCCGCTGACCCTCGCGGCAGCGCAGGCCGGCAAGCACGTGCTGTGCGAGAAGCCGATGGCGATGACAGCCGCCGAACTGGAGGCGCTTCGCCCCTACGCGTCGAAGGTGCACATCCGCGAGGCCTTCATGGTGCGGGAGCACCCGCAATGGATCACTGCGCGCGACCGGGTGCGGCAAGGTGCCATCGGCGAGCTGCGGTTCATGCAAGTCGGGTTCAGTTACTTCAACGACGATCCGTCGAACATCCGCAACCAGGCCGACATCGGTGGCGGTGCGCTCTACGACATCGGCTGCTACGCGATCGCAGCGGGCCGCTGGTTCTTCGAAGGCGAGGCCCAGGGTGCCATCGCGTCGATGGACGTCGACCCGGCCTTCGGCACGGACCGCAGCACCAGCGGCCTGCTCGATTTCGGCGGCGGGCGCCAGCTCAGCTTCGCGGTCTCTACTCAAGCGTCACCGTACCAGCGCGTGGTGCTCGTCGGCACACGTGGCCGGCTGGAGATCGAGATTCCGTTCAATGCGCCGCCGGACGAGGCCTGCCGGTACTGGATCGACGACGGCAGCTCGTTGAATGGCGCCAGCCGGGTCGAGACCGTGATGCCTGTGGCCGATCAGTACCAGCTGCAGGCCGAAGCGTTTTCACGTGCCGTGCGCAACGACCGGCCCGACGCGAGCGCGCTGGACGATGCCGTGTGGGGCATGCGCACGATCGACGCGTTGTTTGCCTCAGTGAAGTCCGGACGCATCGAGCGCCCCTGACTGGGAGCCGCAGCTCGGGCTCAGCCCGTCAAGAGACAGGCTCTTGACGCTTCATTACTAGGCTTGCAGCAGGCGGCCCATCAGCACCAACGCGCCGCCGCCCAGACTCAAGGTCACCAGGCAGACGGTGGCCAGCTTGACGAAGCCCGCACGTTGCTGGCGACGCCTGCGAACGGAGCTGGGCGCTGGCTGCAGCGCGGCGTAGCCGGACAGGGCCGAGAAGCCCGAGGAATGGCCGAAGTCAGTGGGCCGCTCATCGGCCGGCTCGCTGGCCCAGTCGAATACTTGCGTGCTCTTGAAGGGTGGCTGGTGACGGCTCATGCGGCATTCTGCGAGCGAGGCGGTGTGAGGCTCAACCCTTGAGCGAGGGGATGAAACCCACTCGATCAGGGGACGGGCCTCAGGTGCTCACCCCATGCGCAGCCACCGCGTCGAGTCGCGCGACACCCGGGTTATCACCATGCGTGGCATGCGCTGTTGAGCGCTGACGGCTCTTCGCTTCGGCGAGGCACTCAAATGGCGAAGTTGATGGTGCTCACTGCATCGCCTGCCCATTCGCATTGAACAAGTGGCAGCCTCCGGCATCCAGTTGCAAGCCGACGATGCCTGCTCCGCCTTCCGCCACCCGGGTGGCCACGGGCACCTTGGCGCAGACTCTTTGCTGGTTGTGCAGCAGCGTGGTGTGCACGACCTGGTGATCGCCCAAATGCTCCACGAACTCCACGCGCGCTGCAAGGCCGTGGCCCTTCGGTGCGATCGAGATGTGCTCCGGGCGCACGCCCAGCGTCATGGCTCCGGCGTCGCGCTGCGGCACGCCGCGCGGCACATGAATCTGGTGGCCGCCGCCCAGGTCTACCTGCGCACCGGACTGCGGCGCGTGGTCTGCCCTGCAGGGCAGGAAGTTCATCGCGGGCGAGCCCAGGAAGGCGGCGACGAACCGGTTGCCGGGCCGCTCGTAGAGGTCCAGCGGCCGGCCCATCTGCTCGATGACGCCGGTGTTGAAGACGGCGATGCGGTTACCGAGCGTCATGGCCTCCACCTGATCGTGGGTCACGTAGATCATCGTGGTGCCGAGCTCCTGGTGAAGCTTCGCGAGCTCGATGCGCATCTGCACCCGCAGGGAAGCATCCAGGTTCGACAGCGGCTCGTCGAACAGGAAGACCTTGGGCTTGCGCACGATGGAGCGGCCGATCGCCACGCGCTGCCGCTGCCCGCCCGACAGGGCCTTGGGCTTGCGGTCGAGCAGGTGCGAGAGCTGCAAGATCTCAGCCGCGCGGCCCACCGCGGCCGCCACCTCGCTGGCCGGGGTGCCGGCCATCTTCAGCGCGAAGCCCATGTTCTCGCTCACCGTCATGTGCGGGTACAGGGCGTAGCTCTGGAACACCATGGCCACACCGCGCTGGGCGGGCGCCACGTCGTTGGTGCGTTGGCCATCGATCAGCAGATCACCCGAGCTGATGTCTTCCAGCCCGGCCAACATGCGCAGCAAGGTCGACTTGCCGCATCCCGAAGGCCCGACGAAGACGACGAACTCACCGTCGGCGATGGTCATGCTGACGTCGCGCAGCACGCTCACTTTCGAGTCGTACTGTTTGCAGACATTGCGGAGTTGCAGCGTTGCCATGGATGAATGCCTTCAGGCGCGCGGGGCACGAGGCAGCCACACCGCCATCGGCGAGGCACCACGGTTCTGCCATGCGAAGTACGGGATGGCGGTGAGGCTGACGGCCCTGGCCGCAGGCGGCGGTGCGGGCGGGGCGGGCTCCAGGCGTCGGTACAGGGCGCTTTCCCACTGCGCATCGCGGGGTTCGCAGCGCGCCGTGCCGCGCAAGGTCATCACGCCGCCCAGTTTGTCCGCCTCGAATTCGCTGTCGAACGGCGCCTGCAGGTCAACGCTCAAGGTGTCGATGCCCGTGCCGGGATGGTCAAGCGCTTCCACGCAATAGAGCACCGGGCCACGTGTCAAGGCAACGCGCCCGGCGTTCTCATGCACCAGCGGGTGGCTTTGCCAGGGCTGCACGGGCATGGGGAGCGTCAGCTGCACGACGTCGCCAGCCCGCCAGTCGTGCGTGATCGGCACATAGGATCCCGCTGCGATGGACAGCTGCACCGCTTCTCCGTTGACAGCGATGCCGGCTCCCGTTTCGCACCAGCCGGGCACGCGCACCTGCAGCGTGAATTGCCCATCGGTGCCGACCTCGATGGCGACCTCCCCATCCCACGGGTACTGCGTGCGCTGCGCGATCTGTACGGTGCGGCCGCCCAACGGAATGCGCGCCGTGCCTTCGATGAAGAGGTTGACCCAGATCGCATCGGCGCTGGTGCTGTACGCATAACCCGGCAGCTCGGCGAGGGTGCGGGCCACGTTGGGCGGGCAACAGGCCACGTCGTACCAGGGTTGCCGGTGGTGGGTGCCATCGTCTTCCAGCGGGTTGACGTAGAAGTAGTGCAACCCGTCCAACCCCCAGCCGGGCAGCATGCCGTTGTAGAGCGTCCATTCCAGCAGGTCGGCATAGCGCGCATTGCCGGTCGCGGCCAGCATGCGGTGGCTCCACATCATGGAACCGATGGCCGCGCAGGTCTCGGTGTAGGCGCGCGCATTGGGCAGTTCGAAGTCCTTGCCCAGCGCCTCACCTTCGTAGCGCGAGCCCATGCCGCCGGAGATGTACATGCGCCGGCGCGTGAGCTGGGTCCAGAGAGATTCGAGCTTCTCGAGCAAGGCCGGGTCATCGTGTTCGAGCACCAGGTCGGTGACGCCGCAGGCCATGTAGAGCGCACGCACCGCGTGGCCGCAGAGGCAGGTCATCGCGCGGATCGGCTGGTCGTCCTGAAAGTAGTCCAGGCCCATGCGACCGCCGTGCAGCAGACCGTGACCACGCGCGTTGATGAAGAACTCGGCCTGCTTCAGGTAGCGCGGCTCGCCGGTCTCGCGGGCCAGCTCGATCAGCGCCATCTCGATCTCTTCGTGGCCGTCGACCATCACGCGCTTGCCCTGCTCCGCCGAGCCGAAGACCTCGCACAGCAGATCGGCAAAACGCCGCGCCACGGTCAACAGCCGCGTGTTGCCAGTGACGCGGTGGTGCGCAACGCCGGCCTGGATCAGGTGGCCGCCGCAATACATCTCGTGCAGGTCGCGCAGGTTGCTCCAGCGCTCGTGCTTGCGCTCCAGGCTGAAGTAGGTGTTGATGTAGCCGTCTTCGCCTTGCGCGGCCTCGATGAGCGTGATGGCGGCGTCGATATTCTTCTGCAGCGCCGCGATCGGCCCGGCGGCTTGCGCCCACGACGCCGCCTCGATCCACTTGTAGACGTCGGAGTCGTTGAAGAAGATGCCAGCGTAGGGCCCGTCGAAATGGCCCGTCACGCGCCGGAAGTTGTTCAGCCGGCCCGTGCTCTCCAGCAAGGCGTATTGGGACGGCAGCGTGACGTCCACGTTGCGCTGCAGGCGCGGCCCCCAGAAACTGCCCGCCAGGGTGACGGCGGCCACCGGCACCGGGCGCAGCACCGCGCTCGGGCTGCGGCTGAAATCGACGACAGATGTCATGAAGCGTCCTTGGTTGTTTCAGGCCTTGACCGCACCGGCGACCAGGCCCTGGATGTAGTAGCGCTGCAGCAGCAGGAAGAGCGCGGCGCAAGGCAAGATGGACAGGACGATGCCCGCTTGCATCAAGCCCCAGTTGACGGAGCCGAGTTGGCCGCTCTGCGCATTGATCAGCATCACCGGCAAGGTGAATGCACGTGAGTCGGAGATCAGGATCAACGCGGCCAGCAGCTCGTTCCATGAGCCGAAGAAAGCGAACAGGGCCACCGTGGCCAGGCCCGGCCCCACCAGCGGCAGCATCACGTGCATCAGCAGGCTCAGCGGCGAACAGCCGTCGAGCACCGCGGCCTCTTCGATCTCCTTGGGCACGGCGTCGAACGCATTGCGCATCATGAAGACGGCGAACGGCAACTGGAAGGTGGTGTAGACCAGCGCCAGGCCGAGTTGCGTGTCTTGCAGGTGCAGCAGGCGCAGCAGCACGAACAGCGGGTTGAGGATGGACTGGAACGGGATCATCAAGGTCGCCAGGATCAGCATGAACAAGGCATTGCGCGCCGGGAACCTGAAGCGCGAAAAGCCGTAGCCGCCGAGCGTGGCAAGGACCAGCGTGAAGAGCACCGTCATCACGGCCACGCCGGCGCTGTTGCCGAGGTAGCGGCCGATACCCTGCCCGTAGTTCGCGAGGTTGCGGTAGTTCTCCAGCGAGAAGCGGCTGGGCCAGTACGCGGGCGGCGAAGCAGAGGCCTCGGCCGCCGTCTCGAACGAAGTCATCAACGACCACAGGATCGGGAACAGGAACATCAGCAGCAGCACGCTGCACAGGCCGTAGTACGCGGCCTGAACACCGAGCTTGCGCCAGCGGCGCCTGCTGGGTGTGTCGTCCGTCGTGTGCGGGTGCACCGAGAGCGAAGCCAGCTCGATCACGGCTCGTCCCTCAGCAAGTACAGCTGCACGGCAGAGAGCACCAGCAGCATCAGCAGCAGCACGACCGACATCGCCGCGCCATAACCCAGCTTGAAGTAGGTGAAGGAGGCCCGGTAGATCCAGTGCACGACGGTGATCGTGCTGTTGAACGGCCCGCCGCGCGTCATCACGAAGAACTGCTCGAAGGCCAGGAACGAACCGATGAAGGACATGGTCAGCGCGAGCGCAAAGGTGCGGCGCATCAGCGGGATGGTCACGTGCCGGACTTGTGCCCACCAGCCGGCCCCATCCAGACGGGCGGCCTCGTACAGATCGGCTGGAATGGCCTGCATGCCCACCAGCAAGATCACCATCGTGAAGCCAGTGGCCTTCCACAGCACCATTACCACGATGGAGGCCAGTGCGCTGTTGGTTTCGCCAAGCCACTGCACGGGTTCGTCCACCCAGCCGAGGTCCATCAGCACCGTGCTGAAGATGCCGACCTGGTCATTGAACAGCCAGGTCCAGAGCAGGCTCGCAGTGGTCATACCGATCACGACGGGCAGGAAGTACGCGGTACGGAAGATCCCGACGAAACGCACACCGCGGTGAACCAGCAGCGCCAGCGCGAAAGCAAACAGGAAGATGGCTGGCGTGACGACCAGCGTGTACTTCGCGGTGAAGAGCACGCTGCCCCAGAAGGACGCGTCCTGGAACAGGTCCACGTAGTTCTTCAGGCCCGAAAAACTCGGGTGGCCGAGCAAGGGCCAGTTGTTGAGCGACATCCACACCGTCATCAGCAGTGGCACGATGAAGAACACCGTGGTCACCCCGAGGCACGGCAGGATGAAGAAGAACCCGGCCCAGCGGCGGGGCATCTTGAAGCCAATGAGTGTGAGCATGTGGCAGAGGCAAAGGTGCGGCCAGCGAGGCTGACGCCGCTCAGGCAGCGTCAGCGCCTGAGGCCAGGCCGCAGAAGACCAAAGACAAGATCAGGGCGTGGCCAGGATCTGGCGGAACTTGGCTTGTCCTTCCTTGATGGCGACATCGACACCCTTGCCGAACACCGCTTCCTGGATCATCGCCAGCCAGGGCCCGTTGGGGTCGTTGATCAGCTGGTTGAAGTGCACGGAATACGGCGTGCGACCGGCTTGCATGGCGGCCGAGGCCATGGCGAAGCGGCTGTCCTGGCGGCTGTAGGCGTTGTCGGCCAGGTCTGCACGCACAGGGATGCTGCCGTTCTTGGCGAACTGCTCCACCTGCACTTCTTCGGACAGGCACCAGGTGATGAAGTCCCAGGCTTCCTTCTTGTGCTTGGAGCCCACCGGGATGGCGATGGAGTCGCCGCCCGCAAAGCTTGAGCTGCCGCCCTTCTCGCCGGGCAGCGGTGCCACGCCGAAATCGATCTCCGGGTGATCCTTCTTCAGCAGCCCGATCGCGAAAGCGCCTGTCCCCTGCATGCCGATCTTGCCGGAGAAGAAGGGGCTGATGAAATTGCTGCCGTTGTCTGTCTTGACACCGCTGGGCATCACGCCGTCTTTCCACATGCGCCGGTACATCGCGAGCGTGTTGCGCAGCGCGGGGTTGTCGAGCGCCTCGCTCTTGTTGTCGGCCGAGAACACGTCGCCGCCCGACGCCCAGATGTAGGGTGTCATCGTGAAGATGTTGCAGCCACCGCAGGCGCCCGAGAAATAGAAGCCTTTGACGCCGCCGCCCAAGGCCGCAATCTTCTTGGCATAGGCCTCGAGCTCGGCCATCGTGGTCGGTGGCTTGTTGGGGTCGAGGCCGGCGCGTTTGAACAGCGCCTTGTTGTAGAGCAGGAAGGAGCTTTCCGCGCTGAAGGGAACGGCATATTGCTTGCCGTTGTACATCGCCAGGCGAACGTGCGAGGGCGAGAGGCTCTTGGCGAACGGCAGGCTTTTCGCCTCGGCACCGATGTCGCTCAGTTGCCCGGCCTGCGCGAAGGCAGGCACGAAGATCAGGTCGATCGCGACCACGTCCGGCGCCGCACCACCTGCTACGGCGGTGCCGAACTTGGTGACGAAATCATCGCTCGGGATGACGGTGAGAGCCACCTTGTTGGCGTGCTTGTCGTTCCAGGTCTTGACCAGTGGCTCCACGAAGCCGGCGTCGGCCGCACGGATCCAGAAGGTGATCTCCTGGCCGGCCTGGGCGTGGGCACTGGTGGCCAACACAACCGCCGCCAAGCCACCGGCAAGCTTCCTCACCCAAAAGGGAATTCGCATGGGTTTGTCTCCTGTTTTTTGGTGTCGATATCGGTCCGTCACAGCAGGAAAGGGGAATAAAAGCGCCCTCTTCCATCGCTCTCGGGTGACGGCGATGTTGACAGCAACACACGGTGCCAACAAGGTGACAAAGCCCGCACAATACGGGACAAATCCGACTTCTTCAGATGCAGGACGGCAACCTCTCGTTTGCACTCCCGATGGCGCTGCAGGCGACCAACGGCGGACTCTTCATCTCACGTGCCGTGGGGCAGCACCCCCGCCGTGTGATCGATTCGTTCGAGCTGCTGTACGTCAAACGCGGCGTCCTGGGCATCGAGGAAGCCGGGCGCGAATTCCAGGTGAGCGCCGAAGAGACGCTGGTGCTGTGGCCCGGAAAGGAGCATGGCGGCACCCAGCCCTACTCGCCCGATCTGCAGTTCTTCTGGGCCCACTTCGTGCTGCCCGCCAAACCGGGGCGACGCGCCGACCAGGTGCTCGACGTGCCGCAGCATGCGCTGGTGGCCCGCCCCGAGCAGATGACCAGCCTCTTCCGGCGCTTCCTGAACGAACAGGAGCTGCTCGGCGAGCGCCAGGTTCCGATGAGCCTGATGCTGATGCTCATGCTGTGGGAGGTCACGAACTCACGCGCCGTCGGCGCCCTCGGCGGTGCAGTGGACGGCTCTGCGGCCATCCTGGCCGCACGAGCCGATGCGCTGATCTGCACCGGCTTCCACGGCCCCATCAGCACATCGACGATTGCAGCCGAGCTGGATTGCAATGCCGATTACCTAGGGCGCGTGTTCCGCAGCATCTACCGCTGCACGCTGACCGAGGCGATCCACACCCGGCGTTTGCGTCAGGCGACGGCCTTGCTGGCCGAGGGGAAGACCTCCGTCGATGCCGTCGCCGCGCAGTGCGGCTTCGACGATACCGGCTACTTCCGCCGGCTGTTCAAACGCTCGACGGGCATGACACCTCAGGCCTACCGGCGGCTGCACATGCGGGTGCACGTCAACACGGGATGAAGCGCGTGACGGCGGGCTGCTACCAGCTGCCGTAGGTGGACACGATCCCGCGCAGCAGGGCATCGCGCTCGATACCCAGGTGGTTGCCACTGGCGTCGCCCGAGGCGTCCTTCCCGACGGCGGTGTGGACGACCACCAGGTGCAACTGCGGGTCGACGAAGATGGCCTGGCCGTGGATGCCCTGGAGCATGAAGCGGCGGTGGCTGCCGGGCAGGAGCCAGGTCTGCAGCCCGTAACCGAAGTAGGTGCTGCCGTGGTAGTTCATCTGCCCCGGCCGAAACGCTGCGGGCTGTTTGCCGGCATCGGTCATCTCGAGCAGGTGGTCGCGCGACACGACGGTGGCGCCCTGCACCTGCCCGTCGTTGGCCATCATCATCCCCAGGCGCGCGTAGTCGCGCAGCGTGGCGTTGAAGCCGCCCTGCGCCTTCTCGAGCTTGTCGACCGGGTTCAGCAGCCAGGTCGCCTGCGCCTCGGCACCCACAGGCTTCCAGATCTTCTCGTCGATGTAGTCGCACATCGTTCGGCCGGTCGCGCCGCGCAGCACCATGCCGAGGACTTCGGTCTGCGCGCCTGCGTAGTTGAAGCGCTCGCCCTCGGGGTCGCTGCGCTCGGTGATCAGGCGCACCGCCTCGGCGATCCCCACCCGGCGGGCGGCCTCGTTGAATCGGGCGCGGTCGTCGTGGTCCGAATAGTCCTCGACATAGCGCGCCCCCGACGCCATGCGCATCAGGTTCACGATGCGCGTCTCGCCATAGAGCGAGCCCTTCAGCGCGGGCGCGTACGCCTCGGCCCGGTCGTCGAGGGAGTGGATCAACCCGTCCTCGAGCGCCTTCACGATGCCGAGTGCGGTGATGGTCTTGGCCATCGAGTTGGACAGCATCCGCATGTCCGCGGTCCGTTGGTAGTTGTAGCGTTCGGCGACGATCTCGCCGTCCTTCAGCACCAGCACGCCGGTCACACGTTGCCGTTGCATGTAGTCGTCGAGCGTCAACGCCTTGCCGGCGAATCGGTAGCGGAACGATGTCTCGGTGGCCGCACGCTTCAGTGCAACCGGCTTCTCGGCGGGAGGCAGCGAGCACGACGGATTGAAGCTGTCCATCGCGCTGAACGAGCCGACGATGAAGGGATCGCGGTAGGCCTGCCCGGCGTTTCGCGCCACGGGATAGCCGGCATCACGGCCCAGCGCTTCCTCGTCAGGCGCGGCGTTCGCCGCAGCAGGGAGCAAGGGGACGAGTGAAGCGACGAGCGAGAGGCAAAGGACGCGGAGACGGTTCATTCTGGGCGGGTTGTTCCTGAGAGACAGCAACTCTCTCACGCCCATGTTTCCCGCTTGCAAAGCCGACGTCGACTTTGCCCTGTGCACGACAGCGAATTCAGACGATGCGCTGGCCGCTGCTTGCGTCGAACCAATGCAACTGATCGACACGTGGCCGCAAGGCGATGGCCGCTCCCGGCCGCGCGCTGACACGATCGTGAACCATCGCGAGCAAGGGGGCGTCGCCGAGCCGGCACGACAGCATCGTGTCGGCGCCAGCAAATTCGACCACCTCCAGCGTGACGGGCCACGCACCCGCGGTGCCTGCCGGCACGATCTCGAGATGCTCCGGCCGCACGCCGACGACGCACTCGGCGGGCACGGCCGCAGGCACCTCGTCCAGCAAGGCGCCACCAGCCAATGCTAGGCCGCGATCGGTGCGGCGGCCGGGCAGCAGATTCATCGCCGGCGAGCCGATGAAGGTCGCGACGAAGGTGTTGACCGGCCGGTCGTACAGCTCGGCGGGCGTGCCGGTCTGCTCGACGGCCCCATCGCGCAGCACGACGATGCGGTCGGCCATCGTCATCGCCTCGATCTGGTCGTGCGTGACGTAGATGGACGTGGCGTTCAGGCGTTGGTGCAGCGCGCGGATCTCGGTGCGCATCTGCACGCGCAGCTTCGCATCGAGATTCGACAGCGGCTCGTCGAAGAGAAACACAGCCGGGTCGCGCGCCATGGCCCGACCCATGGCCACGCGCTGGCGCTGCCCGCCTGACAGCTGGCGCGGATAGCGGTCGAGCAGCTTGTCGAGGCCCAGGATCTTCGCGGCCCGGCCCACCTTTTCACTGATCACGCTGGGCGCCGCCTTGCCGATCATCAGACCGAAGCCCATGTTCTGGCTGACGGTCATGTGTGGGTACAGGGCATAGGTCTGGAACACCATCGCCACGTCGCGCTCCTTGGGTGGCAGCGCGTTGACCACGCGTCCGCCGATCGAGATGTCGCCGCTGGTGGGGTCGTCCAGCCCGGCCACCATGCGCAACAGCGTCGACTTGCCACAGCCGCTGGGGCCGACGAACACGACGAACTCCGCGTCACCGATCTCGATGTCGATGTCGCGTATGACGCGCACGTCGCCGAAGTCTTTTCGAATCTTGCTCAGCTGGATCGAAGCCATGGGTCAGCCACCTTTGACGCCGCCGGCAGTCAGCCCGCCGACGATTTCTTTCTGGATCACGAGGGTGAGCAACAGCACCGGGGCGGTGACCAGCAGCGCCGCGGCGGCCAGCGGTCCCCAGGCAATCTGCTCGAAGGTCAGCACGTTGTAGATGGCCACCGGCAAGGTGCGCGTGGCCCGGCCCGCGAGCACCGCGCCAAAGACGAAGTTGTTCCACGAGAAGATGAACGCGAGGATGGCCGCCACGGTGATGCCGGGGCGCGCCAGCGGCATTGCGACATGGCGAAAACGCTGCCAGGTGGAGCAGCCGTCCATGAGGGCCGCCTCTTCCAGTTCGCCGGGCAGCGTTTCGAAGTAGCCCGACACGATGTACACGATGATGGGCAGCGTGATCACCATGTGCGTGATGACGATGGGCGTCAGGGTGCCCGTCAGCCCCAGCGCCTGGAAGAGCGTGAACAGCGGGATCAGGAAGCTGATGGCCGGCGTCATGCGTGCGATCAGGATCACGAGCAGGAGCTTGCGCGCCTTCAGCCGCGCGATGCCGTAGGCGGCAGGCACGCCCACCGCCAGCGCGATCAGCGTGGCCAGGCCCGACACCACGATGCTGTTGAGCAGGTAGCTCAGGAACGGCGTCTGCTCGAACACCGCTCGAAAGTTGGCCAGCGTCACACTGCTCGGGATGAACACCGGCGGGTAGGCCAGGTTGTCGGTCTCCGTCTTCAGCGAGAGCGACAGCATCCACAGGAATACCGACGCCGCCGGCGACACCAGCACGAGCACCACGAAGGCGAGGCCCAGTCGATCGAGGAGCTTCTTCATCAGTCGTTCCACTTCGAACGCTCGCGCATCCAGAAGAGCATCAGCGAGAGCGCCACCACGATCACGAAGAACACGACCACGACCGCCGAGGCCTTGCCCACCTGGTAGAACGAAAAGGCCTGCAGATACAGATAGAGGTTGATGGTCTCGGAGGCCGTGCCGGGGCCGCCCTGCGTGATGACGTAGATGGTGTCGAAGGTCTTGAGCGCGTCAATCAGGCGCACCACCGCGGCGATCATCACGAAGGGCAGGATCATCGGCAGCGTGATGTAGCGAAACGTCTGCCAGCGGCTCGCGCCCTCCATGTACGCTGCCTCGAACGGGTCAGCGGGCATCGAGGCAAGACCGCCGAGCACGATGAGCATCACCAGTGGCGTCCACTGCCAGATGTCCACCATCACGAGGCAGGGAATGGCCAGGCGCGGCGAGTACACCCACTCCGACGGCGCGATGCCCACCAGCGACAGCAGGTAGTTCAGCACGCCCTGCTGCGGGTGGAACATCATGGTCCACACCAGCGCAATGGCCACCGGCGTGGCCATCATCGGCAGCGTGAACAGGCCACGCACGAAGCCACGCAGTGGAAACTTCTGGTTGAACACCAGCGCGGCCACGGTGCCCAGCAGCAGCGGCCCGATCACCGCCAGCAAGGTGAAGAAGAGCGTGTGGCCGATCGCCTCGATGAAGCGGCGGTCGGTCAGTAGTGCGACGTAGTTGCCCAAGCCGGTGAACGTGCTCGCCGAGCCGATCTTCCAGTCGAAGAGGCTCATCCACAGCGTGAACGCCCACGGGAACGCGATGATCGCCGTGACGGCAATCAGTGCAGGAACGATGAACCAGTACAGCGCCGAGCGCTTGGCGTGGAGCATGGCAAGAGCTAGCGGCGCGCGGACGCGCTCAGGCCTTGCCTTCGCTCTTGTTCAGCACCGGCTGGAATTCCGCGGTGGCCCTCTTCATTTCGCTGGCCACATCGGCCCCGGTCAGGATGTTGTTCAACGCAATGCCAAAGGTGTCGCGAAACTCGCTGACGGGCTCGATCACCGGCAGACCCGGGCGCGAGATGGGCAGCGACTCGGACACCGCCTCCAGCCAAGACGCGGGCAGCTTCTGTGCGGCAAGTGCCTTCTTGTCGGCATAGGCCGAGCCGCGCACCGGCGCGCCATGTCCGTCGACCAGCATGCGCAACTGCATCATCTTGCCGGTGGCCCATTGCACGTAGTACCAGGCCGGCCCCTTCTTGGTGGTGAAGGCGGAAACGCCGACGCCATCGCCGAACATCGAGACCACGTGCGCCTTGGGTCCGGCTGGGATGACGCCATAGCCCACCTTGCCCACGACCTTGGACTTGCTCGGGTCTTCGAGCGGAAGCGCAAAGCCGCTGCCGTCGATCCACATCGCCGCCTTGCCTTGCAGGAAGAGGCTCTGCGATTCGTTCCAGTTGAAGCCCGCAATGCCCGCCGGCCCGTTGCCTTTCAGCAGGTCGCGGTACAAGGTGGCGGATTCGATGGCTTCGGGGCCGTCGGTCATCAGCTTGCCCGATGCGTCGGTGAAGCTGCCACCATAGCCGAGGAAGAACGTGCTCCACAGCGGCACGTTCGCGTTCTTCAGCCCGCGGCCCACCATGCCGAAGACACCTTTCGCCGGATCGTGCAAGGCCTTCGCGGCCGCCAGCACGTCGGCCATGCTCTTCGGGTAAGCGAGGTTCTTGGCCGCGAACAAGTCCTTGTTCCAGTACAGCAGCCAGGGGTCGAGGTTCAGGGGCAGGCTGTCGATGCGGCCGTCGGACTGGGTCGCGTAGAACATGCCACCGGCGGCGAAGTCCTTCAGGTCGAAATCGGCTGTGGCCTGGCTCGCGAAATAGGGCCGCAGGTCTTCAAGCCACTTGCCGCGCGCGAACTGGCGCTTCTGCACGTGGTACGACAGGTGAATCACGTCGAAGCTCGTCTTGCCCGAGTTGAACTCGATCACCGCCTTTTGCCGTGACTGCTGTTCAGGCACCTGCTCTGAACCGACGGTGATGCCGGTCAGCTGCTCGAATTCCTTCTGGTACTTCTGCAGCAGCTCGGCGCGTGGGCTCTTGACGAGGTGCACCTCGATGCTTTGCCCCGAGTAGCGTTTCCAGTCCAGTGCAGGCTGCGCAAAGGCAGGCGGCAGCATGGACGCGAGGCCCATGCAACCGGCGCCTTGGAGGATGGTGCGACGTTGCTTGTCGATGTGTTGATTCATGGTGTGTCTCCTGTCTGTTGTTTGATGGGTGCAGCTCGTTCGGCGCACTTCAATCTGATTCTCGGCCGATGCCGAAGGCGCGCAATTGCGCAGAGAGGGTCTCGAACGCCGGCTCGCTCAGCGCCACCAGCGGCGGCCGGACGCGCAGCCAGCCCTTGTCGCCCGACAGCAGCGCCATCACGCCCTTGAGCGCCGGCGTCAGAGCATAGCCGCCGAGCAAGGCCAGCACGCGTGTCACGCGATCGAGGTCTTGCGGCGTGCCGGGCGCGTCAGGCTGCGTGACCAGGCGGTGCACGAGACGCGGCATGAAGTTCGCCAGCCCGCTGATGGCGCCCGTGCTGCCTCGCCGGCCCAGCTCGGGCAGGTCAAGCTCGTTGCCCACATAGACCGTCAGCTCGCGCATGAAGCGCTCGGCGAGCGCGCGCGAATGGGCGATCTCGCAGCTGCTGTCCTTGATGCCGACGATGGTCTGCGGATACAGCGTCTTCAGCGTCTCGATCACGTGGTGAGACAGCCCGATGCCCGCCACCTGGGGGATGTGATACAGGTACAGCCGCAGCCGGTCGTCGGCCGCTGCGTCGATGACGTACCGATAGGCGTCGACGATGCCCTGGTCGGTGACGCCCTTCAGAAAGAACGGCGGCAACATCAGGCAGCCGTGGGCGCCGATGGCCAGCGCATGGCGGGTGAGGGCCAGTGTTTCCGGCAGCGCCGCGCAGCTGGTCGACACGATGATCTGCGAAGCGGGCACGCCACCGTTCACGAGCGCATCGACGGCGGCGCGCCGCTCGTCCAGCGAGAACGACGGGCCTTCGCCGGTGGTGCCGAACGGCGTCACGCCGCCGCAGCCGGCTTCGAGCAGCGAGCGCGAGTGCGACGCGAAGCGCGCGTGGTCGATTCGCAGCTCGGCGTCGAGTGGCGTCAGCAGCGCCGGCCAGATGCCGCGAAATGAAGTGACGTGGGCGGATTGGGACATTACAGGTTCTCCGGGGACCACGGCAAGGGAGGCCGCGGCAGTCCGAGCACACGGCGATGTGCGCTCTCGATGTGGTGGGCGAGTCGCTGTGCCACGGCCTGCGGATCGCGGCGCTTGAGTGCGTCGATGAACCACAGATGCTCCTCCATCGCTGGCAGCAGCGCCTCGGGGGACAGGGCCGACGCTTCGAGCTTGATGAGCCGCACGCGCAGGCTGTTGATTCGGTAGACGTCCGAGATCAGCTCGTTGCCGAGCGCGTCGATCATGAGGTCGTGCAGACCCCAATCGACCGTGGTGGCGTCGGCCAGCAGGTGGTCGTCGATGGTCGCGCTGCGCGCGCGGCGCACGATGCGCAGGTGGGCATCTTCGATGGCCGCGAGGTCAGTGTCCGACACCGTGCTCGCGAAGCGGACAGCCGCCTCGCGCTCCAGCAGCAGGCGCAGCTGGAACGCGTTGTTGATGAGCTTGATGTTGACGTGCGCAATCTGCAGGCCGCGCTGCGGCACGGTGCGCAGCAGGCCTTCGGCCTCCAGCCGCGGAATAAGCTCGCGCACGGCGCCGAGCGGCATGTCGAGCAGCTGCATCAGCTCGCGCTGCGAGATGAACTGGCCGGGGCGAAGGTTGGCCTGGACGAGCTGCTGCTGAAAGTTCTCGTACGCCTTGGCACGCAGGCTGGTCGACGAGGTGCGGGCGGCGCTGGCCATGGTGTGGCTTCAGTGCAGCACGTCGAGAGTCAGCAGCGGAGCGGCGTTCTTCAGCATGTGTGGCGCGTGGACCGTGGTTTGTCGGCCCAAGCGCACTGACATGTTAGTCAGTACCCAGCGTCTGATTCATCGGGGAAACCCTTCCGGATTACCCGCGCGCGGTTTACTGAAGCGGTTCGATGACCTTGCTGTACGCGAAGAAGACCTCATCGCGCACCCAGCCCAATGCTTCGTAGGCGTTCTGGGCCGGCCTGTTGGTCCTCGCGGTGGTGAGGTCCATTCTGGCCTTGCCTCTTTCGGCTGCCAGCTTCTCCGCAGCCTGCAGAAGGACCTTGCCGGCGCCCGAGCGCCTTGCCTCCGGGTCGACGAACAGGTCGTAGAGCGAGTAGATCGGCTTGGCTTCGACCGAGCAGAACGTCGGGTAGAGCTGACAGAAGCCGACGACTTGCTGGCGCTCGTTTGAAGCGAGAAGAATCACAGACTCGTTGTTCTGAATGCGGTCACGGATGAAGCTCCTCGCCAAGGCGAGGTTCGGTGCTTGCTCATAGAACTGCCGATAGGCGTCGAACAACGGTGCGATGACGTCGAGGTCGGCCAGCGTGGCGACGCGGGTGCGGAGGGTGCTCATGCGGTCTGGCACGGATATCTGTGTGCTGAGAATGGCGGCCTCAGCCTCGCGCGAAGAAGGCCTCGACCAGGCGCACCCAGTAGGTCGATCCCACCGGCAGCAACGCGTCGTTGAAGTCGTAGTTCGGGTTGTGCAGCTCGCACGGGCCCATGCCGTGGTAAGTCTGTTCGCGGTGGCCGCCACCGCCGTTGCCGACGAACAGGTACGTGCCCGGCACCTTCTGCAGGTAGAACGAGAAGTCTTCGGCGCCGCCATGCTGCGGCGTGTTGCCGTCGACCTTCTCGGCGCCGAAGGTGTCTTGCGCCACCTTCATCGCGAAGTCGGTCTGCGCGTCCCAGTTGACGAGCGGCGGGTAGGCGCGGTGGAACTTGAGTTCGCCCGTGCCACCGTGCACCTGGGGCAGCAGTTCGGCCATGCGGCGCATGTTGGTCTCGATCTCGTCGAGCACCTCGGTGCTGAAGGTGCGTACCGTGCCGCGGATGACCGCCTCGCCCGGCAGCACGTTGTACGCATCGCCCGCATGGATCTGCGTCACGCTGACCACGGCCACGTCGATCGGGTTCTTGTGGCGCGAGATCAGCGTCTGCAGTGCGCCCACCATCTCGGCTGCGATGACGATGGTGTCGACGGCCTTGTGCGGTTGCGCGGCGTGCCCGCCGGTGCCGCGCACGATGATGTCGAAGCGATTGCTCGACGCCATCGTCGGCCCCTTGCGGAAGGCGAAGTGGCCAACCTCGAAGCCCGGCATGTTGTGGATGCCGTAGATCTCTTCGCACGGAAACTTGTCGAACAGACCGTCGTCCATCATCGCCTTGGCGCCGGCGTTACCGCCCTCCTCCGCGGGCTGGAAGATGAAGTTGACCGTGCCCTCGAAGTCGCGGTGTGTCGACAGGTAGTGCGCCGCGCCCAGCAGCATCGCGGTGTGGCCGTCGTGCCCGCAGCCGTGCATGCGGCCGGGGTTCTTGGACGCATGCAGGAATCGGTTGTGCTCGGGCATGGGCAGCGCGTCCATGTCGGCACGCAGGCCGATGGCGCGCTCGCCGGCGCCACGCGTGCCGTGCAGCACGCCGACCACGCCGGTGGTGCCGAGCCCGCGGTACACCTCGATGCCCCACGACGCGAGGCGCTCGGCCACCAGGTCGGAGGTGCGGGTCTCCTTGAACGCGAGTTCGGGGTGCGCGTGGATGTCGCGGCGCAGCGCGGTGAACTCGGCGTGCTTGTCTTCGATGTCGGCGATCACTGTCATTTGACTTGGCCCTTCACGTAGTCGGCAATTTCTCGGGAGACGGCCGTGAGCGCATCTTGCAAGGCCGTGAAGCCTGCACTGCGCTCGCGGGTGACTTCATCCATGTAGAGACCGCGATGGATCTCGACCTGCAGGCTGTGGCGGCGCTCGGCCGGCCGGCCCAGGCGGGCGATCAGTGCCACGCCCTTGAACGGGTCGTTGATCGCCACGCTGAAACCGCGCTTCTTCAAGGCTTCGGCCACCAGCGCGGTGAACTCGGGGGCGGCGGTCGTGCCGTCGCGGTCGCCGAGCACGAAGTCGGCGAGCGGGTGGTCGCTATGGATCTGCAGGCCCTCGTACGAGTCGGCCGGCATGGAATGCAGGTTCAGGTGCCACACCGCGCCGAAGCGTGCGTAGGCCGCTTCGATCTGCTCGCGCATGGCCGCGTGGTACGGCGCGTGGTAAGTCGCGATGCGGTTCTGGATCTCGGCCACCGGCAGCTTGCGCGCGTAGATGGGCCACTTGCCGTTCTTCTGCGCGTCGCGCCAGATCAGGCCGATGCCCAGGCGCGTCTTCTCGCTGGGGCTGAGCGGCGTCGGCCAGGGCTCGGCCAGCATGCCGGGGTCGATGTCTTCCACGTCACGGTTCGGATCGATGTAGGCGCGTGGGAATTCAGCTGCCAGCAGCGTGGCGCCGACGGAGGGCAGTGCCTGCCACAGCACGTGCACGTCGGTGTCTTCGCCGCGACGCAGCATGTCGAAGGGCACGGCGTAGTTGAAGTCGTCGGGGTACAGCACGCCGCTGTGCGGCGAGTCGCAGATCAGTGGCAGTGCCTCGCCTTCGGGCAGGCGCAGCGTGAAGGGCGGGAACGGCGTGGGGACGCTCGGGAGAACAGGCGCGGGTGTCGTCATGGTTGCGGATCGTTGAGGTGGCACGCGCTGGTGTGGCCGGGCTGCAGCGTGCGCAGCGGCGGCGCCTCGACCTTGCAGCGCGGCATCGCATGCGGGCAGCGCGGGTGGAAGGCGCAGCCTGGGGGAGGCGCTAGCGGTGATGGCAGTTCGCCCTTGATGGGCTGGTAGGCACGGCGGGTGGTTTCGAGCGTCGGCAACTCCGACAGCAGCGCCTGCGTGTACGGGTGGTTCGGCGCGCTGAAGATGGTCTCGGTCGGCGCGACCTCGACGATGCGGCCGAGGTACATGATGACCACACGGTCCGACACATGCCCCACCACGCCTAAGTTGTGGCTGATGAAGAGGTAGGTGAGGTCGAACTCGCGGCGCAGCGCCAGGAACAGGTTGAGCACCTGCGCCTGGATCGACACGTCGAGCGCGGCCACCGCTTCGTCGCAGACGATGAGCCGCGGCTTCAAGGCCAGTGCACGCGCGATGCCGATGCGCTGCCGCTGGCCACCCGAGAACTGGTGCGGGTAGCGCTGCGCGTACTCGGGGTCGAGCCCGACCTGGCGCATCAGCGCGCCCACGTACTCGGCCTTGTCTTTGGCCTTCACCAGGCCATGCACCACCGGCGCTTCGCCAACGATGTCCATCACCCGCATGCGCGGGTTGAGCGAGGCCATCGGGTTCTGGAAGATCATCTGCACGCCCAGGCCCCAGGCGCGGCGCTCGGCGGCGTCCATGTCGGTTACCGGCTTGCCCAGGTAGCTCACGGTTCCTTCGGTCGGCGGCGTGATGCCGGCGATCACGCGACCCAGCGTCGACTTGCCGCAGCCGGATTCACCGACCACGCCGATCACCTCGCCGGGCTGGATCTCCAGGTCGACATCGGCCACGGCATGCACGACCGACGCGCGGTTGCCGGCACCCATCAGGTTCGCGATGCGCCCGGCGAGGTCGATGTTCTGCACGAAGCGCTTGGAGATTCCGCGCAGCTGCAGCAGCGGCGTGCCGGTCGTCGTCACGGGGGTGGGTTCGAGAAGAGTTTCCATGCGATGTCAGGCGGCCATCTCGGGGGTCAGCATGTTCCAGCAGCGCACCGTCTTGCCATGAACCGTGGGCTCGGGCTGCGGCACCGCGAGGCAGGCATCGGTGGCGTGGCTGCAGCGCGGGCGGAAGGCGCAGCCCTGCGGCAGGTGCAGCAGTGACGGCGTCATGCCGGGGATCTGCCGCAGCAGCGTGCCGTGGGTGGCACGCGTCGGGATCGAATCGACCAGCCCGCGCGTGTAGGGGTGTGACGGTTGCCTGATGACGTCGGCCGTGGCGCCGCTCTCGACGATGCGCCCGGCATACATCACCGCGATGTGATCGGCCAGGCCCGACACCACCGCCAGGTCATGCGTGATCCAGATCATCGCGGTGCCGGTCTCTCGGCACAGCTTCTGCACCTCGTACAGGATCTGCGCCTGGATGGTCACGTCGAGCGCGGTCGTGGGCTCGTCCGCGATGATGAGCTTCGGGCCGTTGAGCAGTGCGATGGCGATGGCCACGCGCTGGCGCATGCCGCCGGAGAGCTGGTGCGGGTAGGTCTGCAGCCGCTCTTCCGGCGACGGGATGCCGACCATCGCCAGCGCATCGCGTGCCCTGGCCAGCGCCGCCTTGGGGCTGACTTTTTCGTGCACATGGATCGCCTCGACCATCTGCGTGTCGACACGCAGCACGGGGTTGAGCGTCATCATCGGGTCCTGGAAGATCATCGCGATCTCCTTGCCGCGCAGCGTCTGCAGCCGCTGCTCAGATGCATCCACCAGCTCTTCGCCCAGGTAGCGGATGTGGCCGCCGACGATGCGGCCGGGTGCGTCGATCAGCCCGATGACCGAGAAGCCGGTGATGCTCTTGCCCGAGCCCGACTCGCCCACCAGGCCGAGGATCTCGCCGGCATGCACGCGCAGGTCGACACCGTCGACCGCCTTGACCACGCCACCGTGGGTGAAGAAGTGCGTCTGCAGGCCTTGAATGTCCAACACGGCGTCGAGCACCGGCTGAGCGTTGGACTGCTTGGGTTCCGTCGTCATGCTCAGTGCGCGTTGTGTGGGTTGAGGATGTCGCGCAGGTGGTCGCCCACCAGGTTGATGCCGACGATGGCCAGCGCCAGCGCGATGCCGGGGAAGAACGAGATCCAGTAGTTGCCCGACAGCAAAAACTCGAAGCCGTTGGCGATCAGCATGCCGAGTGAGGGTTCGGTCACCGGCACACCGACGCCAAGGAAGGACAGCGTCGACTCCAGCGCGATGGCGTGGGCCAGGTCGATGGTCGCGATCACGATCAGCGGCGGCAGGCAGTTGGGCAGCATGTGGCGCAGCAGCACGCGCGGCCAGCCGAGCGACATGCACTGCGCGGCTTCGATGTATTCCTTGGCACGCTCCACCAGCGCGGCACCGCGCGCGGCCCGCGCGAAGTAGGCCCACTGCACGATGATGAGCGCGAGGATCACCTTGTCGACGCCCTTGCCGAGGATGGCGAGCAGGATCAGCGCAACGAGGATGGCCGGGAACGAGAGCTGGATGTCGACGATGCGCATCAGCAGCGCGTCGATCCAGCCTCCGAAGTAGGCTGCCGCCAAGCCGACCACGCTGCCGATGGCGAGCGCCGCCGCCACCGAAACACTGCCCACCATCAGGCTGGTGCGCAGGCCGTAGAAGATGGCAGAGAGCATGTCGCGCGCCTGGCCGTCGGTGCCGAGCCAGTAGGTCATGGTGCCGGCGGCGTCCTTGCTGCCGGGCGGCAGCTTGGAGTCGAAGATGTCGAGCTTGCCGATGTCGTACGGGTTCTGCGGCGAGATCCACGGCGCGAACACCGCCACGAACACGGCCAGCGCCAGCAGCACCAGGCCGAACACCGCCAGCTTGTTGGCGAGAAATTCGCGCCGGAAGCGCTGCCAGGGCGTCTCGGGCGGCGGCAGCGCCGCGACGGGGCCTTCGGCGACGATCGCCGGCATGACCTCGGGAACCTTGAGCGTGGTGTCGTTCATGCCTTGGCTCCCTGCAACCGCACGCGCGGGTCGAGCACCGAATAGAGAACGTCCACCGCGAGGTTGAGCATCACGAGGAAGAACACGATGAGGATCAGGTAGGCCACGACCACCGGGCGATCGAGCGTGATGATGGAGTCGAGCAGCAGCTTGCCCATGCCGGGCCAGGCAAAGATGGTTTCGGTGACCACCGCGAAGGCAACCACCTGGCCGAACTCGAGCCCGCCGACGGTGATGATGGGAATCATGATGTTCTTCAGCAGGTGCACGCGCAGGATGCGGCTCCAGCCCAGGCCCTTGGCGCGCGCGAACTTGATGTAGTCCATCGGCAGCGCCTCACGCGTGGCGGCCCGCGTGACGCGGATGATGAGCGCGCCCTTGGCCAGAGCGATCGTCACGGCCGGCAGCAGCAGCCGCGACCAGCCGTCGAGCGTGAGCACGCTGAGGTCGAGTGGCCCGAGGTGCACGGTGGCACCGCGCCCGCTGGCCGGCAGCCAGCCCAGGTACACCGCGAACACCATGATGAGCATCAGCCCGACCCAGAAGTTGGGCAGCGAGAAGCCCAGCACCGAGCCGGTCATGATGCCGCGTGTGCTCAGCGCGTGCGGCCGCAGCCCCGCCCAGATGCCCAGCGGCACGCCGATGAACATCGACAACCCCATCGACACGATGGCCAGCTCCAGTGTGGCGGGCATGCGCTCGAGGATAAGCCCCATGGCCGACTGGCCGGTGAGGAAGCTCTTGCCGAAGTCGAGCCGCAACGCGTGCGACATGAAGATGCCGTACTGCTGCCACAGCGGCTTGTCGAGCCCGAAGGACGCGCGGATCTCGTCGCGCTCCAGCTCGGTGGCCTCGGCGCTGGCCATCATGGACACAGGGTCGCCGACGACGTAGAGGCCGACGAAAACCAGGCCCGACATGACCGCCATGACGAGCACCGCCTGCAGCAGACGGCGAATGATGAAGGCCAGCATCGCCTTGCTTGGTCGCTATCTGATTACTTGGCCGGCACCGCGTACTGGATCATGGTCTGCTGGTCGGCTCTGCCCTTGAAGCTCACGTTCTTCTTCATGGCCCACACCGAGTGCTCGAAGTGGATGGGCAGCATGGCGAAGTCGGCCATCGCGAGTTCGCTCGCCTTGGCCAGCGTGGCGGCGCGTTTGGCATCGTCCATCTGGGTGGCGGACTCTTCCACCAGCTTGTCCATCTCGGGGTTGGAGTAGCGGCTGCGGTTGGTGGTGCCCACGCCCTTCTCCTTGTTGGGCGTGACGAGCAGCGCGTTCAGCGTGTTCGACATCTCACCCGTCGCCGTGCCCCAGCCGGCCAGGTAGGCGCTGTAGGCGTAGCTGTCGCGGTTCTTGAAGAACACGGCCGGCGCGTTGGAATCGATCGAGGTCTTCACGCCGATGCGCGTCCACATGGCGGCCAACGTCTGCGCCACCTTGCTGTCGTTGATGTAGCGGCCATTGGGCGCACCCAGCACCATCGTGAAGCCGTTCGGGTAGCCGGCATCCTTCAGCAATGCCTTGGCCTTCTCGGGGTCGGGTTTGGCGGCGGTCGTCAGGTTCTTGCTGGCGCCGAACATCGGGTACGGCAGCAGCTGTGCGGCCGGCGACGCCACGCCGCCCATGATCCGCGAGACCAGCGC
Organism: Rhizobacter sp. P2_G4; assembly: GCF_056403575.1. Taxonomy (NCBI): domain Bacteria; kingdom Pseudomonadati; phylum Pseudomonadota; class Betaproteobacteria; order Burkholderiales; family Sphaerotilaceae; genus Rhizobacter; species Rhizobacter sp. P2_G4. Next base: position 97,847 of record NZ_JBFUFG010000010.1, read on the forward strand.
CTGGCGGTCGACGGCCAGCGAGAGCGCTTCGCGCACGCGCTTGTCGAGCAGCGGGTTCTTGCCGTTGGCGTCGGGGATGCCCGGCGTGGTCTCGCCGTTCTGGTCGAGCGCCACGTAGATGACGCGGTTCGAGGCCTTGGTTTCCACCGTGAGCTTGGGCTCCTTCTTCAGGCGCTCGAGGTCATCGGTGGGCGGGTCTTCGACCAGATCGACGTCACCTGCAAGCAGCGCGGCCACGCGCGCGGCCGGGTTGCTGATGGGGCGGTAGATGACCTTGTCCCACGAGGGTGCCTTGCCCCAGTAGTTGGGATTGCGCTCGAAGATGATCTCCGAGCCGCGCTTCCACGACACGAACTTGTAGGGGCCGGTTCCCACGAGGCCGGTGCCAGCGTTCAGCTCGGTGGTGGTCTTTCCCTCGGGCGCCGCGCCCGCGGCCGCCTTGGCCGACATGATCGGCAGGCCCACCATGTTGATCGCCAGCAGCGGGTACGGCTCGGTGGTGGTGATGCGCACCGTCAGCGGATCGGGTGCCTCAACCTTCTCGACCTTCTGCAGATAGATCTTGAAGGACGACGGGCTGTTGGGGACCTTGGGCACGCGGTCGAAGGTGAACAGCACGTCGGCCGATGTCATCGGCGTGCCGTCGGAGAACTTCACGTTGGGCCGCAGCTTGAAGGTCCACACCTTGCCGTCGGCCTTCCACGATTCGGCCAGGCAAGGCTCGGGCTTCAGGTCGGCATCGACGCAGACCAGTGGGTCGAACAGCGTCTGCGACAGCTGGATGTTCGGCGTGAGCGCGTGGTACTGCGGGTCCATCGACGTTGGCTCGGTCTTCAGCGCCACGATCAGATCGCGCGCCATCGCGGTGGCCGAGAGTGAAGCGCAAGCGACGATCGCAGCGGCGGCCAGAAGGCGCCGCGTGGCTGGCCGGAAGTAAGAAGTTCCTGACATGTGTGTCTCTCCAGTGCCGATCAAAAAACAGAGGGGCGCCAGAGCGCGCCCACAACGCAAGTTTGACGCAAGAAATGAACCAGCGACACCGCTCTGTCGTGCGGGTCAGCAGTGTCCGGGTATCGTATGCGGCACAGCCAAAACCCGTTGACATCAAGTGACCACTCCCCCATCGACCATGCCCTATCCGATTGGCACGCCCGGCACACCTTGGGGCGCAGCTGAGAAGGCCGCCTGGCTCGCTCGCCAGCGGCTGCAGCGCAGCTATGCCGCAGAGGTCGTCGAGCCGCTCAAGGCTCGCCTGCCTGCGCAGGCCGAGCTGTTCGAGTACGGGGCTCTCGACTATGCGCGCCTGGGATGGGGCGGCTATCCGCTCTACGCGGTGCGCAGCCGCGTGTGGAACTCCGAGCGCCCGGTCGTACTGGTCACCGGTGGCGTGCATGGCTACGAGACCAGCGGCGTGCAAGGCGCCCTGCAGTGGATCGCGCAAGCGTTCGATCGCCATGCGGAGGCCGTCAACCTGCTCGTGTTGCCCTGCATCAGCCCGTGGGGCTACGAGACCATCAACCGCTGGAATCCCGATGCGCTGGACCCGAATCGGCAATTCAAGCCGGGCAGCCCCGCCGCCGAGTCGGCGCTGGCGATGGCCTGCGTGGCAGCCACCTGTGCGCGTGTCGACCTGCATGTCGACCTGCACGAAACCACCGACACCGACAACAGCGAGTTCGGCCCGGCCAAGGCCGCGCGCGATGGCGTGCCGTTCGACTGGCATGCCATTCCCGATGGCTTCTATCTGGTGGGCGATACCGAGCGCCCCGCATCCGAGTTCCAGCGTGCGCTGATCGACGCCGTGCGCCAGGTGACCCACATTGCGGAGGCCGACGAAGATGGCCGCCTTATCGGCGAGACGCTGCAGCAGCCGGGTGTCATCAACTACGCCAAGCGCTCACTCGGTCTGTGCGGCGGCATGACCGGCGCGCGCTTCGTGACCACCACCGAGGTGTATCCGGACAGCCCGACGGCAAGCCCTGCGCAGTGCAACGAAGCGCAGGCGGTGACGGTCAGCGCGGCGGTCGACTACCTGCTGCGCGCTTGAGCCGGCCCGGCCAGCGGAATGCAACTCGCCTTAGCCGGCATCCGCGCATTCAGTTCGGCTTCGCCTCGAAGTGAAAGAGCTGCACCAGCCTGCCGTTGTCGATGGTCGTGCCGAACAGCTCGGTCACCGCGTGATAGAAATCGCTCCGGAAAATGATGAGCCGGTTGAAGCGCATGGGCACTTCGATGACCGGCTCCCACAGCACCTCGCGCTGCTCGACCCACGCGTCGAAGCTCATTCGCTCGTTTGGTTTCAGCTCGCGGCGTTGATAGTCGGCGAGCGACCGATACCCCTTTTCCAGCAGCCGTTCGGCATTCGGGGTGCTGTCCCAACCGGTGCGGCGATGCCGAAAAAACGTGGTGCCTCCGCGGCTGTGTTCGGGTGGGCTCAGATAGAGCACGCCACCAAAGATGTTGCCGATGCTCGGGTTGTCCACGTGAACATCGGCCCGAGCCTCGTCACTGGCCGCACTCAGCCGGAACGCGCCATGGTCGGGCGAGTTCCATCTGAGCTCCCTTCCCAACGCATCGGCAACGCGCTGCATGAACTGCTCCGTCGCACACGGCGGCGTTTGCAGCCCCGGGAAATTGAGCTTTGCCTCCCGCCGCCCCTGGCTGCGGCACAGCTCGATGGCACGGTTGCGATACGACACGGCGTCTTCGAGGATGTCGTCGAAGACCATGAGCTCTCGCTCGACGCATGCACGCTCCAGCTCCGCTGGAGAAAGCGCACTGAGGTTGTTGACGGCCTCGGTGGGCGGCTTGCGCGGGCTAAATGCCGTGGGTCGTGCCCAGCCGATGTTCACGCGCTCATGAGGCCCCTCGGTGCCCTGGAACTTGCGCAGGGTTTCCATGGCATCGGCCATGCCCCACCGGTCGTATTGAAGCCGAGCGAGCGCCAAGAGCCACTCCGCTTGCGATGGCTCCAGCTTGAGCGCCTTCGACAGAGAGCGTTCAGCTTCGACGACATGGCCGAGCCGCTGCTGCAAGCTGGCAAGCCATGCGTGGGCCTGCGCATCGGTGGCGGCAAACTCGCAAGCCGCCGCCGCCTCGAGAGCGGCCGCCTCCAGCTGACCTGCCTCCGCCAGCAAGCCGGACAGGGTGGTCCTGAAACGCGGCTCTCGCGGTGCGGCGGTGATGGCACGGCGCACGAAGGCAACTCCGATCGCGGCCTGGCCCACGCCTGCATAGCCGGCGCCGAGCGCATGCAGAACTTCCGCGTCTGCCGGGGCCAGCTTGTAGGCCGATTGATAACGGGCAAACGCGTCTGCGGCACGTCCCTGCTGTTGCAGAGAGCGCCCCTCCACCAGCAAGCGGGATACGTTTGAAAGATGCGGCGGTACTCTGTCGTCGTGCATTGAACTCGGTTGCGGCGTGGCCTGGGTCGAGCGATTCTGGTCGGGTGTGGCCGCACAAACTTGCACTCAAGATTTGGCCCCAGACAGCAGTCGGCTATGCAAAGCACACGAGCCGTTGTCTCAGCATCAATGCCCCGTCTGCTTCGTTTGCTCGCTGCCCAAGCGGGCTTGCACTTCGAAGTGGTTGTGCCAGTAAGGGCTGCGGCCACGAAGCAGTTGCCAGAGGCTCGATGCGGCGTACGCCAAGAGGAAGAACGGCCCCCACCGCTCGTACTGCTGAACGTGAATGCGCTCATGCGGCCCGATGAGCGCCAGTTCTTCGCGGGTGACGGCCAAGATGACGTGGCCAAAGACGATGCCGCGAAACGGCAAGGCGCGTGTGAGCCTGCCGCATTCAGCGAAGCGGTGTCGATGAGTCACTTCCAGCGCACCGGCGGACCACACCGCTTGACCGCCGGCAAGTAGCGCAAGGGCGGCCAAGGTCAAACCAATCAGCGAGTTCGGGAGCGCCCAGACCAGTTTGGCAATACGCAACCACGGCATCTGATCACTCCTGCGGCTTTGGCATGAGATGCGTTTGAACGCTTTCTCCCGATATGTTCAATCTTTGATTTGGCCGACCTGTGGCGCACAAAGCGATGGGCGCTCAGCGATGAGCTCATGCGCCAGTTCACCGAGCGTCCGTATGCCTTTTGCTCGCGCCTCGTCCAACGGGTTCCCGGCCGTCAAGCGCATGCAATGGTCGAACTGTGTGCCCATGCTGAAAACAGCGCCAGGAACGAAGGTGTAGCCGCGCTCGCGCGCGCGCTCCAGCAACGTGCATGCATCCAGATCACCCGGCAGCTCCAGCCACAGCGCGTAGCCACCTTCACCTGTGGACACGCGCGTGCCCTCGGGAAACTGCGCGACAACGGCCGCCCGCAGTTCCTCGACCTGCACCTTCAGCCTGCGACGCAGCGTTCGCAGATGACGTTCGAAGCCGCCGCCGGCCAGGAAGCCGGCGATCACCCGCTCGGTCAACCAGGGAAGCAACTCCCCATGGACCGCGCGGGCGGCGCGGAGTTGCAGGCGATAGCGCCTGCTGGCGACATAGCCAAGGCTGAAGCCTGTCCCGGTGATGCAAGCAAAGCTGCCGCAATACAGCACCCACTCATCGTGGTCGAAGGCTTTCAGAGGGCGAGGCCGATGCGCCCCGCGGTACAGGTCACCCATCATGTCGCATTCGATCAAAGGCAGCTGGTGCTTCGCCAGCAGCGCGACCAACTCTTGCTTGGCATCGTCGCTCAGCAGGTGACCCGTGACCCGGTAAAAGCTGGGCTCCGCCAGGCACACGGCAACCTTGTGCTCTCGCAACACCATGGCCAACGCCGGTGCGGACAGGCCGCCCTCTGCGTGCACCGGGATCTCCAGAGCATGCAAGCCCATGCTTGCCAAGAGCTCCAGCACACGCAGCGGTGCCGGACTGGTCACTGCCACCAAGTCACCGGGCTCGGTCAGCAGACGCAGGCACAGCTGCAGCGATTCAGACTCTCCGTGAGTGACGATGACGTCTTCTGAATCGAAACGGCAACCCATGCGCGCGGAATGGGAGGCCAGTTGCTCGCGCAAGGCCACGCCACCATACACAGAGCCTCCCGCCAGAAGCGAGGCATCGGTTCGCAGCTGCTGCGTCATCAAGCGCCTCAGCGCTGGAAGAGGCAGCAGTTCCTTGGGCAGCGTCAGGTGACCCAGTGACAAACAACCTTCCCGCGACGCCGCAAGCTCCATCACGCGTTTGCGGCGTCCAGCCAGTTCGATCGACGACACGGAGGGCTGCGCCAACGCGAGTTGAGTCCTTGCACTCGCGAAGAATCCGCGTCGCGGCCGTGCCTCGATCAAGCCGGCGTCTTCCAGATCGTGCAGTGCATGGGTGACGGTTGCCAGGCTCGCTCCATGCTCCATGCAGAGATCTCGAACCGACGGCAGCCGGGAAGCGGGCACATAACGGCCGGCGCGCAGATCCTCGGCCAGCTTGGCGGCCAGGGCGCGATAGCGATAAGGGCTTGGGGTCACGATGAATGGCGAATCGAAGGGTCGACACGATACGTCAGTGGCGAGGCCTGGATCGATACACGCCCTTGCTCACGGGATCGATACAGCGCCCGGCTGTATCGATCCGGGCGAAGCGCACCTGAGTCTTATCGACCGAGGATCGGCTTCCTAGACTGCGCGGCATTGATGCGGTCGATGGAGAACCATTCATGTTTAAGCCATGGGCCCGCGTGGCCGCTTGTGCCCTGCCCGTGCGACTGCTCCTGCTCAGCGAAATGCTGAGCTTGCTGGCGAGCGCCGTCGGCCAAGTCAGCGTGGCATGGTGGATTGCGCAGAAAGGCGGCGGTGTCGACCTCACTCGCTACGGCGTTCTGATGGCGCTGTGCTCGCTTCTCGCCATGCCGCTGCTGTCACCCATGGGGGACCGGTGGCCCAAGCACCGACTGATCCGATTCGCCAAGGTCTGTCAGCTGCTGGATGCCGTGGCTTTGGTCCTGCTCTCGTTGAGCGGCACCTACCAGCTGCCGCTGCTGTGCGCCTGCAGCGTGCTCTCCATCCTGGCAAACGCCATGCTGTTGCCGGCTCAGGCGAGCATCCTTCCGGAGCTGGTCGACACCAAGAGATTGCCCGAAGCCATTCGACTGCGGCGCGGAGCACAGGCATTGGGTGGGCTCCTCGGTCCAGGCCTGGGCGGCGCCGCACTGGCACTCGGCGATGTGAGCCTGGCGATGGTCATGAACCTGCTGATGTTCGCAATGGCCACTGTCGCCGCGTTCCGTCTTCGCGAGCCGCAGTTCCAGGCAAAGCGAGCTGCGACCTCTGGCTGGCTAGGTGACATCGGCGCTGGCTTGCGGGCCAAATGGGGTGTGCCGCTGGATCGCTGGTGGACCCTGACGGGCGCGTTGATGATGGTGTTCTTTCTGCCCGCGACAGGCATGCTGCTGCCCTTGCGCCTGCAGTCTCTGCATCTCTCGGCGCTGTGGTTCGGTGCCTGCGGCGCTGCGTTGTCACTGGGCCTCTTGCTGGGCGTTGCCGGGTTGGCAGACCACCTCATCGCGCGCCTGGATCGAGCGCGAGCGATGTTCGTGGCACTGCTGGTGTGCGGGCTGGCTGTCGGCGCAGTCGGCCTGTGCGACTGGGCGCCGGGCCTTGCCCTGTTGTTCGCACTGATGGGCATGTGCATGTCGGTGACCCAGCTGGTCGGTCAGACGCATCGCATGCTGGCCATTCCCGAGGGCTTTCGATCGCGCATGACCGCCGGGCAACTGGCCATCGCTCAAATTGCAGCGGCACTGGCTCCCACCGTGGCTGGAGCCCTGCTGCTCCGCTGGTCAGTGGCTGAGGTCTACCTGCTTCTGGGCGCCGGCTTCCTCTGCAGCGGTGTGCTCTTGCTGGCCGTGCCCGGGCTGCGGCCGTTTCTGCGGCTTGACCACGAGAGTGTGAGGAACTGGTATGGCCGACGCCATCCCGAGGCTTTCAGTTGCGATCGGTGATGACCTCTGCGCTGCTGTGCGAGCCTGGCCCAATGAGAAGATGCGCCCCCTCTCCTACAACGGAATCCATTCGACGATGACGGTCTTCAGCACCACCCGGCGCACATTGCTGACGCTGATCGGCGGCCTGTCCGTCTTCCGCGCTGCGCAAAGCGGCGAAAGAGACACGTTCACGCTGGTGCCCGAACTCGCCGAAGGGCAGATCCAGCGCTATCGGCTGGACCAGCAATCGGTGCGCAACGGCACGATCGCACACCGCGCGCGGTCCACGGTGGCACTCGAGATTCGAGAGCGGATCGCCGGCGGCTGGCTGGCGCGCTGGACATCCTCGGACGGCGAACTCCTCGAGGTTGACCCTCGCGTGCGTCCGATGTTGGAAGCATTGCACGCGTTGTGGGAAGGCGTAGCGATCGACCTCTTGCTCGACGAAGGCGGCCGCGTCGCCGGCCTGGCCGATCCTGCGGCCGTGCGAGCGCTGGGCGAGATGTCGCTCGATCGTATGGTCGAGCTGCTGTCATCCGACCCTGCGCACGCACCGGTGGTCAATTCGCTACGAGCCATCATGTGGCCGATGATGACTGACGAGGGAATGCTCGCGCAAAGTCTGCTGAAGGAACCCGCGATCCTGCTCGGCGCGATGGGCCACGCCTATCGTGTCGGCACCCCGCTGGAGGTTCGCACTCGTATCCCCTCGCCGATCGGTTCCGGCACCATTCCGATTCTTGGGCGCTACCAGGTGCGCGGCATCGCCTCGCGCAGCTCGCGGGCCGACATCGGCTGGCTGATGGTGATCGACCGCGCGAGCGCCGCTCGCACACTCGGCACCGAGATTCTGGACGTCGCGCGTCGCGCCGAAGCGGCCATGCCGGCGCCTGCAGGCGAACGACCCGAACCCGTTGCTGACTCCGTCATCGTCGACAGTATGGCAACTCTGGACTTCGACGACCGTGGCGACTTCATGGTCGACACCGCGACCGCGTGGCCGGTGAGCGTGCGCCATCTGAGGCGCATTTCGGCCGGCGAGAGCTCGCGGGTCGATACGGTCGAGCTGACGCGCCTTTCGGCCTGAGGGCGACAGGCTCCGGGCGGCGATCGCCCGCGGGCCGCAAGCTGAAGTCGGCACCGCCCACCCGACCACTATCGCCCGCCTTCGGGGAGCTTCGCGACCACCTTGATCTCGAACTGGAAGCCATAGAGCCACGTCACGCCGATGCCGGTGAGCGTTGGGTGCGGCGCATTGCCCCAGTACTCCGGCACCACCTTCCAGACCGTCTCGAAATTCGATTCGGGATCGACGATGAAGACGGTGACGTCGACCACGTCGTCAAAGGTGCAGCCTGCAGCCGCCAGGACCGCGTTCAGATTCTCGAACGCGAGGCGCACCTGCGCCTGCAGTTCGGGCTCGGGCGAGCCGTCCGGGCGGCTGCACACTTGGCCCGAGACGAACAGAAAACCATTGGACCGGATCGCCGGCGAATAGCGATTGCGCTCGTAGAGCGCTTGGCGGCCGGCCGGGAAAACGACATCTCTTGTGCTCATGATGGATTGCCTTGTTGTTCAGGGTGAAGGGACTTTATGGATCTGCCTCTTTCGGATAAACAAGCAAGGCCAACAATCACTGTTTGCCGATCTCAAACAATATTCGAAAGAGGTAGGAGCCGATGGACCGTTTCGATGCGATGCAGGCCTTCGCTCGCGTGGTGGAAGCCGGCAGCTTCACCAAGGCGGCCGAGACACTTCACATGAGCAAGACCAGCGTGACGCAGCTGGTGCAACAGCTGGAGGCGCGGCTGCGCGTCAAGCTGCTCAACCGCACCACGCGCAAGGTCAACGTGACGGCCGATGGCGCGGCCTACTACGAGCGCGTGGTGCGCCTGCTGGCCGACATGGACGATGCCGAGACCAGCCTGTCCAGCGCCTCGGCCTCGCCCCGGGGCCGGCTGCGCGTGGACGTGCCGAGTCCGCTGGCCCGCATGATCCTCGTGCCGGCATTGCCTGCTTTCCACGCGCGCTATCCCGACATCCAGCTCGACATGGGCGTCAGCGACCGCATGGTGGACCTGATCCACGAGAACGTGGATTGCGTGGTGCGCGGTGGCGAGCTCACCGACCAGTCGCTGATGGCACGCCGCGTGGGCGACCTGCAGCTCGGGGCCTACGCCGCGCCGAGCTACCTGGAACGCGCTGGCACGCCCGCGCATCCGCTCGAGCTGGAAAACACGCACCACCGCATCGTCGGCTTTCTTTGGTCGCGCACCGGCAAGCCGTTTCCATATGCCATGCACCGCGACGGCGAGCGCGTCGAAGTGCAAGGCCGCTACGTGTTTTCAGTAGACGATGGCAACGCCTACCTCGCGGCCGGCCTGGCGGGCATGGGCGTCCTTTGGTTGCCGCACTACATGTCCGAGGCGCACTTGGCGCGTGGCGAGCTGGTGCCCCTGTTCACCGGTTGGCGCTTCGATCCGATGCCCTTGTACGTGGCGTTTCCGCCGAACCGGCATGTCAGCGCCAAGCTGCGCGTGTTCATCGATTGGATCGTTGAGCTGATGGCGCAGCATGCGCCGGTCAACGGTCACCGTGCGGCGTAATCCGTGACTAGAGGTCTGCCCCGGCTTTACCAGGCTAGCCCTCTTCTCGCTTGACGGACTGCAGCCTGATGAACCCGCCCAGGGCTGCCAGTGCGATGGAAGCAATGATGTAGGCCAGCATGGCCCTCGGAGATGTCCTGAAGACCACCAGCGACAGCACCCCGCCAAGCACGCCGACAGCCATGACCTGAAGACGAGGCAGCTGGCGCGCGAAGCGTGCGGCGACGTAGCCCGCCGCAACGGGGGGAACGAGCAAGGCGAGGAAGGCAAAGAACGAGGCCATCGCTTGCCCGGCCTGCGACGGCATGGCGTGCTGCAACCCCAACGCGGACGCCGCTCCGACCAGAGCGGCCGGGACGCCATAACAAGCCAACAAGGTGAGCAGGACAACCTTCCAGTCGATGTGCTTCAGATACGGGGACATTCGAGTTGTTTGCCTTTGACGAAACCTACCGTTTTACATGAGAGCTTTGAGCCGCCCCTCCGGCGAAGGATCTCTCGAGCGTCACCAAGCTCCATCACGTGGCTCCCAGCAACTCCAGCGTTCGTGCATCTCTTCGCCCATCGCACAGGCTCGAGATGGCTGCCTCGAAGGGACCTTCGTTCGGCACGACGCTCGCGAACAAGGTCATGCACGAGCAGAACTTCATGTCGTCCGGGCTTCCAAAGATGTCGTGCAACGATTTGCCGTCACCCGCGGCGAGTGCAAGTTCGGTGCACTCCTTGAGCCTTTGGCCCAACACCTGGTGACGCCAGTATCGAGCCGCTTCCTCAGCAGACTGTAAGCCGTAGGTGAGGGCCATGGCGCTGCGCCCCAGGCCACGAAGTTGAGGAAACACGAACCACATCCAATGGGTGGTCTTGCGACCTCGTCGAAGCTCCTCCAGCACGCTCTGGTACACCGGGCGCTGCGCGCGGACGAACCGCTCAAGGTTGTTCGATTCGATGTCCATATCTGCTCCGTATGAGTGAGCCGGCGGGAGGCGGGTAGCGCGCCTGCGTCAGACCAGGATCTCGAGTCGGCTTTGATGCATGTCAAAGCAACCACAGCATCTCTTTCCTACGATAGATGCATACGAAAAGCCCCTTCACCCAACGGCTCAAGGTCGCACTGGCCAGCATCTGGTCTGCCGGCTTTGGCGTCTACGCGATTCGCCACTGGCCCATCCTCTTTCGTACGCAGCTGGACGGTAGCCCCAGGGTAAAGCAATGGACTACATGACCGTCAAGCTCATCCACCAGAGTGCGGTCGCGCTGTCACTGACCGGGTTCTTCGTTCGAGGCGCAGCGTCGCTCTCGGGTGCTACCTGGGTGCAGATCCGCCTGGCCAAGACACTCCCGCACCTCATCGACACCGTGCTGCTGCTCTCGGCGCTCACCCTCGCGTGGATGCTGAGCTTGACGCCAGCAAATGCCCCTTGGCTGATGGCGAAGGTGGTGGGCGTCGTGATCTACGTCGCACTGGGCGTCATCGCCATGCGCCCGACGCGCTCCAAGCGCGTTCGCGTGGCAGCGTGGCTGGCGGCGATGGCCACCGCTGGGTGGATCGTCTCGGTCGCCATCACGAAGAGCGCATGGGGCGTTTTCAGCCTCATGGCCTAGACGCTCCAAGCCTCTTTCAACCCTCCTGTTGATCTGGATCAAACGGGCCGGCCTGGCAGGCCTTGATGATCGATCAACAGTCGAACTTTCCAGCTGGGCACCAAGCCCGGTGCGACCCTGTCGCAACAGAAAGTGCCGTCATAAAAACCTTGGAATGGAGACCTCACGTGGACAGACCACCCGGCACCAAGTCGCAAGAGCTGCGCGGCTTCCTGTTGCTCACTGCAGTGCTCGCGCCGGCCCTGGCGATCGCGGTCGTCACGGGTTACGGCTTTCTCGTCTGGATGTACCAGCTGTTCGCCGGCCCACCGGGTCCTCGCTTTTGAACGCGCTCGCAGCCAAGGTGTTGGACGAAGAGCTGCACATCGCAAGCATGGTCGTCCACGCGCCTCCTGCTCGTTTGGCCAGCGTGTCCGACCAGATCAGGAACATCGCCGGGGCCTGCATCCACGGCGCCTCGGACATCGGAAAGCTCGTGGTGACGATTGAGACGTCATCGGCGGAAGAAATGTCGCAGCGCGTGATGGAGATCCAGCGGATGGACGGCGTGTTCTCTGCCGCGCTCGTGTACCAGTGCGCCGACAGGCTGGCAGTAATGAATGAGGAGTTGCCGAATGCTCAGGCGTGATTTCATCAGGAACTCGGCCGCGGCTGCGGCGGGCGCCACCGCAGGTATTTCGATACCCGTTGTGGCCCAAGGCAGTGGYGACGCGAACGTCAAATGGTCCAAGGCCCCTTGCCGGTTCTGCGGCACGGGCTGCGGGGTGTCGGTTGCAGTGAAGGACAACCGCGTCATCGCCACACAAGGCGACCCCAAGGCAGAGGTGAACCGAGGCCTCAACTGCATCAAGGGCTACTACCTCTCCAAGATCATGTATGGCGAGGACCGCCTGACGACACCGCTCCTGCGCATGAAGAACGGCAAGTACGCGAAGGACGGCGAGTTCGAGCGCGTCAGCTGGGACCGGGCGTTCGACGTCATGGCCGAGCAGTTCAAGCGCGTTCTCAAGGAGAAAGGCCCCACTGCCGTGGGCATGTTCGGCTCCGGGCAGTGGACGGTCTGGGAAGGCTACGCCGCGCTCAAGTTGATGAAGGCGGGCTTCCGGACCAACAACCTCGACCCGAACGCCCGGCACTGCATGGCGTCTGCCGCCGTCGGCTTCATGCGCACCTTCGGGGCCGACGAGCCCATGGGTTGTTACGACGACATCGAGGTGGCCGACGCGTTCGTGCTGTGGGGCTCGAACATGGCCGAGATGCACCCGATTCTGTGGACGCGGGTCACCGATCGCCGGCTGAGCGCGGAGCATGTGAAGGTCGCCGTTCTCTCGACGTTCGAACATCGCTCCTATGAGCTTGCCGACATCGAAATGACGTTCAAGCCGCAGACCGACCTGGCCATCCTCAATTTCATCGCCCACTACATCATCAGCACGGGGCGGGTGAACAAGAGCTTCGTCGAGAAGCACACCACGTTCTTGCGGGGCAACACCGACATCGGCTATGGCTTGCGGCCCGAGCACCCGCTGCAAAAGGCCGCCAAGAACGCCGGCGCCAAGGCCGGCGGCTCGCAGCCGATGAGCTACGACGAGTTCGCCAAGTTCGTCTCGACCTACGACCTCGAGTACACCGCCAAGCTGACGGGTGTCCCCAAGAACCGGTTGGAAGCACTCGGCGAGCTGTACGCCGACCCGAAGATCAAGGTGATGTCGTTCTGGACGATGGGGTTCAACCAGCACACCCGCGGTGTCTGGTGCAACAACATGGTCTACAACATCCACCTGCTGACCGGCAAGATCTCGACGCCCGGCAACAGCCCGTTCTCGCTGACCGGCCAACCGTCGGCTTGCGGCACGGCGCGAGAGGTCGGCACCTTTGCGCACCGGCTTCCGGCCGACATGGTCGTCACCAACCCGAAGCATCGGGAGCACGCAGAAGAAATCTGGAAGCTGCCGCACGGGACCATTCCCGACACGCCGGGGTACCACGCGGTCCTGCAGAACCGAATGCTCAAGGACGGCAAGCTCAACGCCTATTGGGTGATGGTGAACAACAACATGCAGGCGGGCGCGAACCTCATGCAGGAGGGCTACCCGGGCTACCGCAACCCCGCCAACTTCGTCGTCGTGTCTGACGCGTACCCGACGGTCACCGCCGTCGCTGCCGACCTCATCCTGCCCGCTGCCATGTGGGTTGAAAAAGAAGGCGCTTATGGCAACGCCGAGCGCCGCACGCACTTCTGGCACCAGCTCGTCAATGCACCGGCAGATGCGCGCTCCGACCTTTGGCAGCTGATGGAGTTCTCCAAGCGATTCAAAGTGGAGGAAGTCTGGCCACCTGAACTCATTGCGAAGAAGCCCGAGTACAAGGGCAAGACGCTCTTCGACGTCCTCTTCCGCAACGGGCAGGTCGACAAGTTCCCTGTGAGCGATGTCGAGGCCGGCTATGCGAATGACGAGGCCAAGGCGTTCGGCTTCTATCCGCAGAAGGGCCTCTTCGAGGAGTACGCCATGTTTGGCCGGGGCCACGGCCACGACCTCGCGCCCTTCGACACGTACCACCAGGAGCGCGGCCTCCGCTGGCCTGTCGTCAACGGCAAGGAAACACGCTGGCGCTACAAGGAAGGGCTCGACCCCTACGTCAAGGCCGGAACGGACTTCCAGTTCTACGGATTCCCCGACGGCAAGGCGCGCATCTATGCCCTGCCCTATGAACCACCGCCCGAGGCACCAGACAACGACTACCCGTTCTGGCTGTCAACGGGTCGGGTGCTCGAGCACTGGCACTCCGGCTCGATGACCCGCCGCGTTCCCGAGCTGCACCGCGCGGTGCCTCACGCGGTTTGCTACATGCACCCCGACGACGCGGCCGCGCTCGGCTTGCGCCGCGGCGTTGAAGTCGAGATCAGCTCCCGCCGTGGCTCGATGAAGACACGCGTCGAGACTCGCGGCCGCAACAAGCCGCCGCGAGGACTGGTGTTCGTACCGTGGTTCGACGCGAGTCAGCTGATCAACAAAGTGACGCTCGACGCCACCGACCCCATCAGCTTCCAGACGGATTTCAAGAAGTGCGCCGTCAAGATCGTGAAGGTCGGCGAGGTCAAGCCGGAGCGCGGAGCATGAGCGCCCGGCACATCCTGGCCATCCTGTCGCTGGTGCTGGTGCAGCACCAAGCGATTGCAGCACCCTTCGTCGATGCAGCGCGCGGCCCCACGCCCATCACGGAGGAAGCCACACCCCCGAGACTGGGCAACGCCATCAACGACGACAACCGGCTCAAGCGCAACCACCGCTACCAGCCGCCGGTCATCCCGCACCGCGTCGACGGCTACCAGGTCGACAAGAACTTCAACAAGTGCCTGGACTGTCATGCCCGCGCTCGAACGCCGTTCTCGCAGGCCATCCCTGTCAGCGCCACGCACTACATCGACCGAGACGGCAAGGTCCTGGACCATGTGTCCACGCGGCGCTACTTCTGCCAGCAGTGCCACGTGGCCCAGGACGCCGTGCCGCCCATCGTAGGGAACGGCTTCAAGGGCGACGAAGGTGACATCGCGCCGGCCGCCGCATCGGCACCCACCACGTCCAAGAAGAAATAGAAGAGGAGACGAGCATGTTCAAGCTCATCAAGTTCTACTGGGGCATCTTGTCGCGGCCCAGCGTCCACTTCAGCCTGGGCATTCTCACCATTGCGGGTTTTGTTGCGGGCATCGTCTTCTGGGGTGGCTTCAACACCGCGATGGAGGCCACCAACACAGAAGCCTTCTGCACCGGCTGCCATGAGATGCGGGACAACGTCTTCGCAGAGTTGAAGACCACCATCCACTACACCAACCGCTCAGGCGTTCGGGCCGTGTGCTCCAACTGCCACGTGCCTCATGAGTGGACGAGCAAGATGGCCCGCAAGATGCAAGCCTCCAAGGAGGTGTGGGGCAAGATCTTCGGCACCATCGACACGCAGGAGAAGTTCCGCGACAAGCGCCTTGAACTGGCGCAGCACGAATGGGCGCGGCTCAAGGCCAACGACTCGCTCGAGTGCCGCAACTGCCATCAGTACGCCTCGATGGACTTCACGCGGCAGAGCGTTCGTGCACAGAACATGCATTCGACTTACCTTGCCAGCAAGGAGAAGACCTGCATCGATTGCCACAAAGGCATCGCCCACCACTTGCCGCACATCCCACCCGGCGAAGCGCCTACAGATACGCCGGGGCAGATGGTTCCGATGCCACAGAACGCGGGCAATGTGGTACCGGTCTCGCAAGCAGCGATTGCCGTCTCGAACTGAGGTCTGGAGCTTAGCGATGAAGCCACGACGCCACGTTCAATCCGACAGTCGTTCGACTCTAGCGACTTGCGATCTGCCCATGTGGAGAGGCAATCTGGGGACAGAAGATGATGTTCGATGCGTTTACTGTGGCCACGCTACCGATGATCACTACGATCCAGGTTGTTGGGATTTGTCGTATGAGCAATTCAAGGCGGCTTTCGCGCGAGTAAATAAGTCGCACGTCTATGGCTTGCCCAAAGATCATCCGAACTCGATATTGAGCGGCGATATCGTTGAGAGGAAGGTTTGCCTGCACATTTGTCCCATGTGCGGCTGGTGGATAGCTGAGGATCGCGCTGTTCTACCAGCAATGAGCTGTCAGCAATGGGTAGTCACGCTTGCATTGGCGCCAGCGCTAATGGAACTGGACCTAGCCAACATCGAGCTTCCCATTCAGGAGGTGAGGCGTTACCTCGCACGAGAATTTGAACGACGAGCGGTGATGCACCCTAGGCTTTTCGAACTCACTGTCGCCAGCGTATTCGCAGATCTTGACTATCACCCGTTGGTGACTGCCTACTCAAATGATGGCGGAATCGACGTCATACTGCGGGCCGATTCGGGGGAACGGATTGGTGTCCAAGTGAAGAGGCAGAAGAACTCTGTAGGAGTCGAGCAAATCAGGGCCTTCCTGGGCTCTCTTATGCTTGGAGGATACAGACGAGGTGCCTTCGTTTCGTCATCGCGCTTCACTAGAGGGGCGATTGGTGCAGCTAGAAGAATCACAGAAACGATCATGCCAATCGAGCTCGTCGACTGTGAGCGCTTCTTCGACATCCTGGGATGCGCGCAGTTGTCGCAGGCGCCTGAGCCGGAGCAGTGCATTGAAGACCCGGCGAAGATGAAATTTCATTCGCAGGCTTGCTATCACCTCAACACATTGTGATTCACGCACCGTTGATCCGTGGCGGGTTTCAATGCGAGCAAGTTCTCTAACAAGCGCGGTGGCGAAGGAGCATTGCTCCATTGTTCTGACTCGGCTGCGGCCTTAGCACTGGATAATTTTCATGCGAAGGGCAGCCGATCCGGCCCCCGGGTGAGGGGCATAAGAGCAGGCCAGCGTCATCGCGAGCAAGGCCCGCGCTCGCTTCGCTGCTTGCTCCGCGGGGTGTATCTCAGCCCTCTGCAACAAGGGCGGCAAATCTAGCCGCGCACGCCGTCGGGCAACTCGATCTTGACCTCCAGCACTTCGAGGTTGTCCTGGCGTTCGAGGTGGACCTTGATGTCCTCCGCCTTGATCGACACGTACTTCGAGATCACCGCGACCAGCTCGCGCTGGAGCGCGGGCAGGTAGTCGGGCCGGCTCTTGCCCAGGCCACTGCGCTCGTGCGCAAGGATGATCTGAAGCCGTTCCTTGGCGACGCTCGCGGTCTTCTTCTTCTCGCCCAGCAGAAAGGAAAGGAGAGACATGTGCTTACCTCCCACCGAACACGCGCTTGAAGAAACCGGGCTTGGGTGCGTCGGTGAAGCGCATCTCGCGGCTCTCGCCGAGGAAGCGCGCGACGATGTCCTTGTACGCCTCGGACACGTCCGTGCCCTTCATGTGCACGGCCGGTATGCCCTGGTTCGACGCGTCGAGTACCGTCTCGGACTCTGGCACGACACCGATCAGCTCGATGCGCAGGATTTCCTTGATGTCGTCGAGTGACAGCATCTGCCCGCCCTGCACCCGGTTGGGGTTGTAGCGGGTGATCAGCAAGTGCTCCTTGATCGGCTCCTTGCCGTCGATCGCCCGCTTCGTCTTCGAGGCCAGCATGCCGAGGATGCGGTCGGAGTCGCGCACCGACGAAACCTCGGGGTTGGTGACGACGAGCGCCTCGTCGGCGAAGTGCATCGCCATCAGCGCGCCGGTTTCGATGCCGGCCGGTGAATCACACACGATGTATTCGAAGCCCATCGCTCCGAGGTCGGTGAGGATTTTCTCGACGCCGTCTTGCGTGAGCGCATCCTTGTCGCGCGTCTGCGAGGCGGCGAGCACGAACAGGTTGTCGCACTGCTTGTCCTTGATCAGCGCCTGGTTCAGGTTCGCTTCGCCTTGGATGACGTTGATCAGGTCGTACACCACACGGCGTTCGCAGCCCATGATGAGGTCGAGGTTGCGCAGCCCGACATCGAAGTCGATCACGGCGGTCTTGTGGCCGGCCAGCGCGAGGCCGGACGCGAAGCTGGCGCTGGTCGTGGTCTTGCCCACGCCGCCCTTGCCTGAAGTCACCACGACGATCTTGGTCATTGGTTGGGAGTCCTTCTAGTCGATGGTTAGGGGCACGACAACGAGTTTCTCGCCGTCGAGCTTCACCTGCCCCGGCTTGCCCAGCACGCTGGCGGGCAGTTCGGTTTCGGTGGTGCGGTAGATGCCTGCGATGGAGAGCAGCTGCGGTTCCATGCAGGTCGAGAAGATGCGCGCGCCGGCGTCGCCCATCGCACCGGCGAGCGCGCGGCCGCGCAGCGGCGCGTAGACATGGATGTTGCCGTCGGCGATGACTTCGGCACCATGGCTCACGACCGCGAGCACGACCAGGTCGCAGCCCTTGGCGTAGACGCGCTGGCCGGAGCGCAGCGGCTTGTCGACGATCAGCGTCGTGCGGGCCGGCGCGGGCGCTTCATCGGGCGCTGGTGGTGCGGGCGTGGCCGGCAGATCTTCTGGCCTGACGCTGCGCACTGGCTGCGCCGGCGCAGCGGGGCCGTGAGCCTCGCTCAAGCCTGCGGCGAGCGCGGCTTCCATCTGCAGGGCACTGCCCGACTTCGCCGCGATCGGCAACATCTTGTGGCCGCGCAACAGATTCACCAATGCCACGAAATCGATCGCCTCGGTGCTGTCGCGCACCAGCGAGAGGTCGATCGCCACCGGGTCCTGGTCAAACAAGCCGGGCGCGTCGGCGAAGCGCTCGTCCAGCGCCTGCGACAGCAGCGCCAGATCGGTCGTCTTGAGCACAACGGCCACCAGCGAGAGGCTCGCGCTTTTCAGTTCGAAGGCAGCTGGCGTGGTAGAGGCGGGTGAGACAACAGCCATGAATGCAGACAGCGGCAAAGGCTGCGAGTTTAGCGGCTGCTTGCGCCGCGTCGGCTCACAACTACAAGCGGGCGCAGATGTGCCTGGCACCCAGCGCGGCTGAACTCAAATGGTGACCACCGGAACACACTCACGAGGCCTCGGCGATCTCACGATGCGAGATTCTCTATAGCTTTGAAGCCTCGGACTAAGTTCCCGGTGGAAGCTCGATCCCTTTGAGCAGCTGTCGCATCGAATCATCGATCTCCGCGGTGGTCGCAGCGATCGGTCGGCCGCTGGTGACCAGCTTGTTCAAGAGCGCGAGCATCGGGTCCACTTCGTATGGCTTGGAGAGGAATCCGTCGTAATCCTTGAACGCGCTTCGCACGATCGACTCATTGGTGCCGCTCGTGAACACGAACGGAATGTCTCGCAGCAGAGGATCCCGCCGGACGTGGTTCCCGAGTTCCGCCCCATTCATGTGCGGCATCATGAAATCGGAGAGGATCAGTGAAGGCTTCTCGGCGCTGAGCAGCTCAACGGCTTCCTGGCCATTCGCCGCTGCCGCCACGCGGTATCCGTGAGATTCCAGCAGCAGCTTCAACACCTCGGCGGCGCCGTGCTCATCTTCCACAACCAGAATCAGCTGCATTTGGCGCCCCTTGTCAGTTGCCTTTTCGGCTCGCTTCGCTATCGCCAGTCGCTTCTCTTGGAAGCAGCTGGATGTCGACGATGGGCTCTTTGGCGCCGCCGCCACGTACCTTCATGACCTTCAACGCGCGAGCGCCACGTCCATCTCGCCCCTCGCCGCGGGTCAAGGTGAATGCGTTGTCGAACCAGCCGACAACGCCTTCGGCCAGGGGCGTTGCCGCCGCAACGGCCAGCGCATCGGGATCGACAGTGAATATGGATGTGATACCGCGCTTTTTCAGTTCGCTCAGCAAGCGCCCCAGAAATCGGTAGCCGCGTTCGGGGAACGCAAGCGTGTCGGCGAGCCCCGCCAAGCCGTCGACCACCAGCCTGCGGACTTTCAGCTCGTCGACCATGCGCAGCAGCTTGTGCCCCATCTCGTCCATCGATTCATCTTCACGCCCCAACTCTTCAATCGTCAAAGCCCCCGAATCAACTGCTTCGCCCACTGCCAATCCGAGTTCGGTGCCGAGACGCCTCAACTCTTCAGCCGATTCCGTGCAAGCAAGGAGAAGACCGGGCTCCTCTAAGTCGCTTTGTCCGGCGAACGCAAGCGCCGCACTGGTCTTGCCGGTGCCACTTTGTCCGATCAGGATGGAATTGCTACCGGAGTACAAGCCCCCAACTCGTAGGACAGCGTCCAGTGACGGGAGCCCGGTAGAAATAACGAGCCGCGGAGAACTTGCCGTGCCGGCGTCCTCCGCGGGCAACGCCTCAAGCCGCGGAAAGAAGCGCAAGCCTTCGTCTGTGATGCAGAAGGTGTGATCGCCACGGATCACGCGACTCCCTCTGAACTTGCGCACCTGGATGCGACGCTCGGCACGCCAATGGAACGAGCGATCCTCGAAGGCGAAGATTCCGTCGACCATGGTTTGCTCGGCACTCAGGACGCTGCCACGACCGCTGGTCAGGACCAGGCACGTACAGGACATCGCGCTCACCAGGCTTTGGAGTTCATGCACAAACTGCCGAACCACATCACCGGTATTGCGCTGCTCGCCTTCGACCACCAGCCCATCCACGATCAGAAGCGACGCACT
Source organism: Rhizobacter sp. P2_G4 (assembly GCF_056403575.1). Lineage (NCBI taxonomy): Bacteria > Pseudomonadati > Pseudomonadota > Betaproteobacteria > Burkholderiales > Sphaerotilaceae > Rhizobacter > Rhizobacter sp. P2_G4. The sequence continues at coordinate 118,013 of NZ_JBFUFG010000010.1, forward strand.
GCTTCGCTTGATCTCTCCACGCAGCAGACTGACAACGCCCTTGAGTCCGCCTTGCTCGAGGTCTTTGTAGCCACTCAGGTAGAAGACCTTCGAGTTGACGTACTTGCGGTCGAAGAAGGTCTGCTCATCCATGTGCTGCAGCATTCGCGCGTGCGACTCGGCGAGCATGGTGACGTACAGGGTGGTGGTCCCTTTGCGCGCGTGAACGTAAGCAATCTGGTTCGCCAGGGTGGTCTTGCCCACGCCAGGAGAACCCTCGAAGATGTAGACGCCGCCCTCGAAAAGCCCGCCGCCCAGAATCGTATCGAGGCCAGGCACTTCAGTCGGTAGTCTCTTCAACATGTTCGCTCCCTCTTCCGGTACTCAGCACGACTGCCAGTTTCATCCTCTGAACAGACGTGGCCAAAAAATTTGGCGACATTCTGGCATCGGCGAGCACAAGCATGTCGAACTTCTGGCTCGGTTAACGAGGATTTCCTGGGCGGTTTGGTGTGGCCACGATGGGCGAGAAGGCCTTGCCACGTGAGACAGGCAGAAGCTGTTGCTCTCAGGAACACACAACGGTTCAAGATGAAGCGGAAGGCCTCTGAATCGGTGCTGCGCTGTTGAGTTGCTCGCGACGGGCGTCCGAGTTATTTGGGACGCTGTGCGGCGAGTAGCGATCGAGCAGCCGATGCGTTGCTTCAAGCGCCTGCTTTGCTTGGAGCATTCGCTCATTCAAGGTGTTGAGTGCCTCCCTCAACTCAGATCGAACCCCGGGACCCTCGCCCGGGAAATCTGCGTCCTTGAAACCGGCGTGCGGGGAAATGGGGTGCGATGGCTTACTCATGGGCTTGAGTATCGAAACACCGATGTCGCAAGACATAGAGGCGTGCCGGACTACCCGTTGTAGGCCATGTCCTACGTGAGTCGATTTTCGTGATGCTCGTCACGGGATGTCGGCTGTTGGCGCGGTGGACGGCGCGACTAACCCAGCCTCACGAAGACCGAGCCTCGTCGAGCTAAAAGACCGGCGACTGCCAGAGCGCCAACGCCAGTTATTCGACCGTCACGCTCTTGGCGAGATTGCGGGGCTTGTCCACATCCGTCCCCCGCGCACACGCCGTGTGATACGCCAGCAGCTGCAGCGGGATCACGTGCAGGATCGGTGACAGCGGGCCGTAGTGCTCGGGCATGCGAATCACATGCAACCCTTCGCCGGATTCGATGTGCGAGTCGGCGTCGGCGAACACGAACAGCTCGCCCCCGCGGGCGCGCACTTCCTGCAGGTTGCTCTTGAGCTTCTCTAGCAGTGCGTCGTTGGGAGCCACAGTCACCACCGGCATCTCGGCGGTCACGAGTGCGAGCGGACCGTGCTTGAGTTCGCCGGCGGGATACGCCTCGGCGTGGATGTAGCTGATCTCCTTGAGCTTGAGTGCACCTTCGCAAGCGATGGGGTAGTGCAGCCCGCGGCCGAGGAAAAGCGCGTTCTCCTTGCGCGCAAAGATGTCTGACCACGCGATGACTTGCGGCTCGAGGGCGAGAACGGCTTGCACGGCCACGGGCAAGTGGCGCAGGGCCTTAAGGTGGGCACGCTCCTGCTCGTCGGTGAGATGGCCGCGCACTTGTGCGAGGGCTAGTGTCAGCAGGAAGAGGCCCACAAGCTGAGTGCTGAAGGCCTTGGTCGACGCGACACCGATCTCTGCGCCGGCGTGGGTGATGTAGGCCAGCGAGCATTCGCGCACCATGGCACTGGTGGCCACGTTGCAGACCGTCAGCGTGTGCTTCATGCCCAGGTTGCGCGCGTGCTTCAGCGCGGCCAGCGTGTCGGCGGTCTCGCCGCTTTGCGTGATGGTGACGACGAGTGTGCGCGGGTTGGGCACGCTGTCGCGGTAGCGGTATTCGCTGGCCACCTCCACGCTCACCGGAATCTTGGCGATGCTCTCGAGCCAGTACTTGGCCACCGAGCCGCTGTAGTAGCTGGTGCCGCAGGCGAGGATGAGCACCTGGTCCACATCCTTGAAGACGCTGTAGGCCCCGTCGCCGAAGAGTTCGGGCGAGACGCCGCCCACGGCCTCGAGCGTGTCGGAGATCGCGCGCGGCTGCTCGAAGATCTCTTTCTGCATGTAGTGGCGGTACGGGCCGAGTTCGGCAGCGCCGGTGTGGACGAGCACCGTGCGCACCTCGCGCTCCACCGCCTTGAACGTGGTGCCGCCGGGTGCGCGCGCGGTGACCCACACCTTGCCCAGCTGCAGATCGACCACGTCGCCTTCTTCGAGGTAGGCGATCTGGTCGGTCACACCGGCCAGGGCCATCGCGTCGGACGCGAGGAAGAAATCGCCCTTGCGGTCACCGGCACCGACGCCCAGCACCAGCGGCGAGCCTTCGCGTGCGCCGATCACGCGGTGCGGTTCGTCGCGGCAGAACACGGCGATGGCATAGGCGCCGCGCAGGCGCGTCACGGCCTGCTGCACGGCGGCGAGCAGGTCGCCGTCATACAAGTGGTCGACGAGGTGGGCGATGACCTCGGTGTCGGTCTGGCTGTCGAACACGTAGCCACGCGCCTTGAGTTCGTTGCGCAGCTCGTCATGGTTTTCGATGATGCCGTTGTGCACCAGCGCCACCCGCCCCACGGCGGCTTGGGCTCCCAGGGCAACCTTGGCCGGCCCGGACGAGAAATGCGGGTGCGCGTTGTGCACCGCCGGCGCGCCGTGCGTGGCCCAGCGCGTGTGGGCGATGCCGGTGCCGCTTTCGATGCTGTCGTGCGCGATGTTCGCCTCGAGCTCGGCCACGCGGGCGGTGCTGCGGGCGCGGCGCAGCTGGCCGTTCTGATGCACAGCCACGCCGCAGGAGTCATAGCCCCGGTACTCCAGGCGCTTCAAGCCTTCGACCAGGATCGGAACGATGTTGCGGGTACTGACGGCGCCGACGATGCCACACATGACGAGTCTCCTCAGAGGCTGGAACAGACTGGATGGTAGGCATCTCCTCTTGGCGAATGCTTGCAGATTTTTAGCCCAAATGAAATACTTCACCGCCATCATCATCCTGCGAATTAATATTTCATCTTCAACGCAATGTCGCAATCAGAATCAACGCCGCTGAGCCTCGACGACACCGATTTGCGCTTGCTGGGCCTGCTCCAGCGGGATGCCTCCCTGTCCAATCAAGATCTCGCAGCCGCAGCACACACCTCCCCAGCCACCTGCCTGCGGCGAGTGAAGCGGCTGGTTGAGGCCGGCGTGATCGAACGGCGCATCGCGGTCTTGTCTGCCGAGCGCCTGGGCGCGGGGCTCACCGCCCTGGCCGAGGTGACGCTCGATCGGCAAGGCGCCGAGCACTTGGCTGCCTTCGAAACGAAGGCCGTGGGCGACGCGGCCGTGCAGCAGTGCTACCGCGTCTCGCCGGGCCCCGACTTCATGCTGGTGCTGCAGGTGGCCGACATGGCGGCGTACCACGCACTGGTGCAGCGGCTCTTCACGCAAGACGCGAACGTGCGCAACGTGAAGAGCTTCTTCAGCGTGCACCGCGCGAAGTTCGAGCCTTCGATCGCTTTGCCGCAGGCCTCGCGGGCGGCCGCTACTTCTTGAGGATCACGAGGCCCTTGAGGTACTCGCCTTCGGGGAAGGTCACCGTCATCGGGTGATCGGGTGCCGCACCCGTGCGCGCGTAGACGAGGCCGTCCGCGTTCGCATCGAGCCCGGCACCCGCCACGATCTTGTGGAACAGGTCGGGGCTGATACCGCCCGAGCATGAGTAGGTGAACAGGGCGCCGCCGGGCGCCAGCAGCATGAAGGCCAGGCGGTTGATGTCTTTGTAGGCGCGCGCAGCGCGCTCGGCATGCGCTGCAGTCGGCGCGAACTTGGGTGGGTCAAGCACGATGGCATCGAAGCGCTCGCCGCGCTGCAATGCGTCGCGCAGCGTCTGGTTAACGTCGGCATCGAGCGCGGTGTGGTGCGACGCGTCGAAACCGTTCAGCGCGACATGCGCCGTGGCGCGCTCGAGCGCCGGGGCCGATGAGTCGACGCTGGTCACATGGCTCGCGCCACCAGCCAATGCCGCGACGCTGAAGCCGCCGGTGTAGCAGTAGCAGTTCAACACGCGCTGAAACCCGAAGTGGCGCACCGTGTCGGCAAAGAGCTTGCGGCTGTCGCGCTGGTCGAGGTAGAAGCCGGTCTTGTGGCCCTCGGCGACGTCGAGCGTGAGCTGCCAGCCGTGTTCGCGGATGGTCAGTTCGGTGGCGCCTTCGCCGCGCAACCAGCCCTTCACTTCAGGCAGACCTTCGAGCCCGCGTGTGCTGGCGTCGCTGCGCTCGTACAGGCGCGTGAGGCCGGTGGCCGTGAGCAAGAGGTCGGCGATGGTGATCTTCCACCGCTCGGCACCGGCGCTCAGGAACTGCACGCTCAGCGTGTCGGCATAACGATCGACGATGAGCCCGGGCAGGCCATCGGCCTCGCCGTGAATGAGGCGCAAGCCGTCACTGGCGATCGGCAGGCGAGCGCGGATGGCCAAGGCTTTCGCAATGCGCCGCTCGAAGAAGGCTGCGTCGATGCGCTCGGCCTCGTCGAAGCTCCAGGCGCGCAGGCGGATCTGCGACTGCGGGCTGAACGCCGCCCATGCGAGGAACTTGCCGTCGCGCGCGTTCACGCGCACGGTCTCCCCCGCATCGGCCTTGCCGGATTGGATGCTGCTCTCGAAGACCCAGGGGTGGCGCTTCAACAGCGAGCGCTCCTTGCCTTCTCTCAGGGTGATTGCTTTCATGTCCTAGTGTGTGTAGTCGGGCGGAGATGCCGCTCAATCAAACTCATCATGAGTCCGCTGCTAGCGCTTTTTGGCCCTGGGGTGCGCAGCGTCGTACACCTTGGCGAGGTGCTGAAAGTCGAGCTTGGTGTAGACCTGCGTCGTCGTGATGTTGGCGTGGCCCAGCAGTTCCTGCACCGCGCGCAAGTCACCACTCGATTGCAACAGGTGCGAGGCAAATGAATGCCGCAGCATGTGCGGGTGCACGTGGGTGGGCAGGCCCGCCTGCAGGGCGCGCGCCTTCAGCCGCGACCGCACTTGGCTCTGCGTGATGCGTGTGCCGCGCTGGCTGACGAAAAGCGCCGCTTCGTCAGGCGCAGCGAGCGAGGCTCGTTGAGTCAACCATTCGCGCAGCGCCTTCAGAGCGGGGCCACCCACCGGCACATGGCGGCGCTTGCCGCCCTTGCCGAGCACATGGGCGGCGGCATCGGCCGCATCGACCCAGCCGGCCGCCTGGGCTCCGGCCCGCACATCGAGCCCGACCAGCTCGCCCACACGCAAGCCGCAGCCGTAGAGCAGCTCCACCATGCAGTGGTCGCGCACCGCGAGCGCCGGGGCGCCGGGCATGTCGACCGACTCGGCCAACGCCACGGCATGGTCGACCGACAGGGCCTTGGGCAACGGCTTGGCGGCCTTGGGGGCTCGCACGCCTTCGACGGGGTTGAGTGTCACCATGCCCTCGCGCCCCGCCCAGCGGTAAAAGCCGCGCCAGGCTGACAGGGTGAGCGCGATGCTGCGCGAAGCGAGCCCTTGGGAATGCAACTGCGCGGCCCAGCGGCGGATGTGATGCACCTGCGCTGCACGGATCGCGATACCCGCATCAGCCGCAAACCTCTGCAACCTGGCGAGGGAGTCGCCGTAGAGCGAGAGCGTGCGGCCTGCGAGGCGGCGTTCGACTTCCAAGTGAACCAGATGGAGCCGGATGTCTTCGTCCCTGACGATGGCCACACCGTCGCCGGCAACATCCGTCGCGCCGCCCCCGACGGACTGCGAGCCGGCACGGGAGCGGCCAGGCGCTCGTCCCGCCGGCGTCTTCATGTCACTTCACCGGCAGCAGCCGCGCGAGCCCGGCGCTGGCGATCTCGCCGATGCGCGACAGGAACTCGGTGCCCATGTCCGCGCTGTAGCGCGTGGGGTCGGGCGAGGCCAGCACCAGCATGCCGAAGGCTTCCGGCCCCGCGTCAGGAAGGCCGCTGCGCAGCGGAATGAGCGCCATCGACGCGACGACGCGCGAATCCTCCAGCCACGACACCGCTTCAAACCCCGAGTTGACGCCGCAGTACGGCACGGTGAGGCTGGACGCGAAGCTGCGTGCGTCTTCGCTCACACCCTTGGCGAAGGCCAGCATGCCGAAGGCCTCGGCCGCACCCCACACGCGAATGGCGGCTTGGGGAATGAGGAACTGGTGCTTGAGTTCGTTCACCAGCACCGCCGGCAAGTCGCCAGGGTTGGTGGTGAGCATGATCGCGCGCGTCCACTTGTGCAGCTTGTCGGCGATGGCCACGTTCTCTTGCCCGTGGCGGATCATCTCGACGATGCGCTGCTCCAGGCCCTTGTGCTTGTCGCGCAGCATTTCCATCTGCCGCTCTTGCAGCGAGACGGCCCGCTGCCCGTGCGGGCTGGTGATCTGGATGGCGGCCAGCAACTCAGCGTGGCGCTCGAAAAAGCCCGGCGTGTTGGCCAGGTAGTTCGCGATGTCTTGCTCGGTGATGCCTTGGATGGTCACAGGTCGCCCTTCATGGTTCTCATAGTTCGATCTCGCCTTCGTAGACGGTTTCAGCGGGGCCAGTCATCAGCACGTGGCTTCCGCCGCCCTGCCATTCGACGCTGAGGCGGCCGCCGCGCGCATCAACATTGACGCGGCTGTCGAGCAAGCCCAAGCGGATGCCGGCAACGACAGCCGCACACGCACCGGTACCGCACGCCAGGGTCTCGCCCGCGCCGCGTTCGTACACACGCAGGCGAATGTGATTGCGGCTCACGATCTGCATGAAGCCGGCGTTGACCTTGCGTGGGAAATGGCGGTCGCGCTCGATCAGCGGGCCTTGCGTTTCGACCGGTGCGGTGTCGACGTCGGCCACGACCTGCACTGCATGGGGGTTGCCCATCGAGAGCACGGCCACCTCTGCGCCCACGTCGAGCGGCCACAGCGCGAAGTCGCCTTGCGGGCGTGACTGGCTGCCGGCGGCGTCGAACGGAACGAGCGCCGCGTCGAAGATCGGCGCGCCCATGTCGACCGTCACGCGGCCGTCAGCTTGAAGGCGCAGTTCGAGCAGGCTGCTGACCGTGTCGACGCGGATGGTGGTCTTGTCGGTGAGGTGCTTGTCGCGCACATAGCGCACGAAACAGCGAGCGCCATTGCCGCACTGCTCCACCTCGTCGCCGCTGCCGCCATTGAAGATGCGATAGCGAAAATCGACACCCGGCGTGCGGCTGGGTTCGACGACGAGTATCTGGTCGGCGCCCACGCCGAAGCGGCGATCACCCAGCACGCGGTACTGCTCGGCACTCAGCTCGATGGGTGCTTGCGTGGCGTCGAGCACGACGAAGTCGTTGCCGGCGCCCTGCATCTTGGTGAACCGCAGTTTCATGCCGCGATTATCGCCGCCTAAGCCGAAGACACATCAAGTCCTGATGTCCGGCAGCGTGGTGTTCCGGTTCGCCGTCAAGCCGGCAGAGGCCGCACCGGCCGCAACCGATCGAAGACCAGATGGAACAGATAGCCGTAGCCGGCGTAGGCCAGCGTCAGGCCGGCTTCTGCCCACAGGGCATCCATCCAACCGAGTGAAGTGAGGGCCACCACCAGCGGCCAGGTGAATGCCACGGTAGACACCTCGTGTCCGACCGCGTGCAGCACGCGCCAGTGGTGCGGCCGATCGCTCGCGACGCGCTGCGCCAGACGCCGCTCGATGCGGTCGACCACGCTGTTGTAGACGGCCGACCAAGTCATCACGGTGATCGACAACATCATCAGCACGAAGAGCGACGAACCCATCTGCACGCCGGAGAAATGGGCGAACAGCGGGCTGACGACGGCAAGGCCGATGGCCTCGAACCACAGCGTCTGCAGCGCGCGCTCGCGGCGGCTGCGAAGCGGACGCGATGCGAGTGCGGTCGAGGCGTCAGCCTGGCCATGGGCGAATGTCTTGGGAAGGGTGGTCATTGCAAGCTTCTCTAGGATGGAAGGAAGCGCGGCGACGAGTGGATGTTCGCCTGCGCCATGCAATGACATTCGAGACGAGGCGCCCGACGGACGCATCGCCTCTCAAGAAGATCTGTTTCAAATATTTCGGGCCTGAGCCCGAGCCGCCTCAGTACAGCGAGGCGTCGCCTTTCGGCCGCGTCTTGAAGCGCTTGTGCACCCACAGGTACTGCGCCGGGTTGCGGCGGATTTCCTCTTCGATCCAGCGGTTCATTGCCGCGGTGTCGGCCAGTGGGTCGTCGGTGGGGAAATGCGTCCACGGCTCGCCGAAGCGCACCTTGTAGCCCTGCCCGCCGGGCAGCATCTCGGCAATGACGGGTTGCACGACCATGTCGAGCGCACGCGCCATGCGCGACGGCGCCAACAGCGTGGCGGCGGGCACGCCGAAGAAGGGCACGAAGGCGGCGTCACGCTCGCCGAAGTCCATGTCGGGCAGGTTGAAGAAGGCCACGCCGCGGCGGATGGCGCGGATCAGCGGCAAGGCCTTGTCGCTGCGCGGAAAGATCTGCGCGTGGCCGAAGCGCAACCGCCCGCGGCGGATCACTTCGTTCATCGCACGGTTGCTCTGCTCCTGGTACATGGAGCAGCCTTCGTGGTTCTGGAAGATCAGCACCGCGACGCCGGCCACGTCGAGCCCCATGAAGTGCGGCACCAGCCACATCACCGGCTTGTCGCTGCGTTCGGCTAGCTTCACGTCGCCTTCGACCTGGATCACCTTCTTCAGCCGCTCGGCCGACGCAAACCACAGCAGGCTGCGCTCGAGGATGCTGCGGCCCAGCCATTGAAAGTGCTCCTTCGCGAGAAGGCGGCGCTCCTGCTCCGACATCTTGGGGAAACACAGCTCGAGGTTGCGCAGCGCGATGCTGCGGCGCGAGCCTGCGGCCAGCCACAGCAGATGGCCGAGGCCGCGGCCCAGGGCGGCCAGCAGTGGCATCGGCAGCCACTGGAGCAACCACAGCAAGCCCAGCAGAAGGCGTGTACCTAGCAACTCCAACGACTACTCCTTGTTCTGTTCGGTGCCATCGGCCACCGGCTGCTCGCGCGGCGTCTTGTAGCGGTGGTAGCCCCAGAGGTACTGCCCGGGGTTCTGCCGGATCAGCGACTCCATCGCGCGGTTGATGGCCGCGGCAGATTCTGCGGCATCAGCAGGTAAAGCCTCGGGGAAAGGCAGGAAGCGTTGCACATAGCCCGCACCGTGCGGCAGCCGCTCGGCCCAGGTCAGCAGCAGCTCGGCGCCGGTCTGCTGCACCAGCCGCGTGGCCAGCGTCATGGTGTAGGCCTCGCGGCCGAAGAACGGCGCCCATACACCCATGCCTTCGGGCGGCACCTGGTCGGGCAGCAAACCCACCATCTGGCCCTTGCGCAGCGCACGGATCATCTGCCGCACACCGGCCAGCGAAGCGGGCGCCGCAAACAGCTGCGGCCGCTCGCGCGAGGTCTTCACCAGCTCGCGCAGCCAGGGCTTGCGGGCCGGGCGGTAAAGCACGGTGATCGGGCTGGTGGCGCCAAATCGCTCGGCGATCGCCTGCGCCGCCACCTCGAAGCACCCCATGTGCGGCGTGAGCAGCAGCACGCCCCTGCCGCGAGCCAGCGCCGCCTCGAGCAAGCCTTCGTTCTCGTAGCGCATGCGCGGGCGGATCGTCTCGCCGGGCGGGCGCATCCACAGGTAAGGCAGCTCCATCACCATGCGGCCCGCCGAGGCAATGGCGGGCTTCCATTGCGCGGCGCTCAAGCCCGCCTGTGCCGCGTTCGCGGCCATGCGGCGGCGGTAAGTGGGCGAGAGCGCGTAGGTCAACCAACCCAGGGCGCTGCCGAGCGTGTGCAATAGGCCCAGAGAAAGGCCGGACAGCCATCGGAAAAGGGTCAACATCTCTTTCTATAATGCGGGCGTCGCCGAGTTATGAACTACTTGCAGGGCGATGCAGAGGCTTCAAGGCGCTGCCGGGCAAATCTTTCAGGAGATCAGCTCAACAAATTCTGCTAAAGCGTTCGCCGCTCCTCCAGAAGATCCAGGCCGGCAACGCAGTGTGCAACCTACTGGAGTTTAAGAGTGTCGAACGATTTCCTTTTCACATCCGAGTCCGTCTCTGAAGGTCACCCCGACAAGGTGGCCGACCAGATCTCCGACGCCATTCTCGACGCGATCTTCAAGCAAGACCCGCGTTCGCGCGTGGCCGCCGAGACGCTGACGAACACCGGCCTCGTGGTGCTGGCGGGCGAGATCACGACCAACGCGCACGTCGACTACATCCAGGTCGCGCGCGACACCATCAAGCGCATCGGCTACGACAACACCGAGTACGGCATCGACTACAAGGGCTGCGCGGTGATGGTCTGCTACGACAAGCAGTCCAACGACATCGCCCAGGGCGTGGACCACGCGTCCGACGACCACCTCAACATCGGCGCCGGCGACCAAGGCCTGATGTTCGGCTACGCCTGTGATGAGACGCCCGAGCTGATGCCCGCGCCCATCTACTACGCGCACCGCCTCGTCGAGCGCCAGGCCCAGCTGCGCAAGGACGGCCGGCTGCCCTTCCTGCGGCCCGATGCCAAGAGCCAGGTCACCATGCGTTATGTGGACGGCAAGCCGCACAGCATCGACACCGTGGTGCTCTCCACCCAGCACAGCCCCGACCAGAGCGAAACCTCGACCAAGATGAAGGCCTCGTTCACCGAGGCCATCATCGAAGAGATCATCAAGCCGGTGCTGCCGAAAGAGTGGCTGAAGGAAACCCGCTACCTGATCAACCCGACCGGCCGCTTTGTCATCGGCGGCCCGCAAGGCGACTGCGGCCTCACCGGCCGCAAGATCATCGTCGACACCTACGGCGGCGCCTGCCCGCACGGTGGCGGTGCCTTCAGCGGCAAGGACCCGAGCAAGGTCGACCGCTCGGCCGCTTACGCCGCACGCTACGTGGCCAAGAACATCGTTGCCTCAGGCCTCGCGCGCCAGTGCCAGATTCAGGTCGCTTACGCCATCGGCGTGGCCAAGCCGATGAACGTGACGGTCTACACCGAAGGCACCGGCAAGATCTCCGACGACAAGATCGCCGCGCTGGTGAACGAGCACTTCGACCTGCGCCCGAAGGGCATCATCCAGATGCTGGACCTGCTGCGCCCGATCTACGAGAAGACTGCGGCCTATGGCCACTTCGGGCGCGAGGAGCCGGAGTTCAGCTGGGAACGCACCGACAAGGCGGCCACGCTGCGTGCAGCGGCCGGTCTGTAAAGACCGGCAACCGCGCAGCGGTTTGGACGTCTTGCGGCGAGGCTAATTTCGCAAAGCGAAGTTAAGGCCCGCAGGGCCGGCCGAAGCCACAAAGCCCAGGTGCTGAAAGCTGCTGCGGGCCTGTAAAAAGGAACTGCACACACGACAAAAGGGGCGACGCGAGTCGCCCCTTTTTCATGGAAAGTGCTGCAGTGCTCCTCTCAAGCGAGCCACGCCAGCAGCCCGCTGCTCACTGCTCCCAAGCAAACGACGGCCGCAAGCCGGTGAAAGCTGCGAACAGACCGCTCGCGGTGAAGCGTGCATCCAGTGCATTCGAACTGCTGAACAGCACATAGCCGGCTTTGCGCGACATCGAGGTCGTGCTGACGCTGCCGGTGGTCTTGTCCGTCACCGCCTTCGTCTCGCCGGTCACCCAGTTGCGCATGACCACGTTGCCGACGCCCGAGCTACCCGCGCCGGCACCGATGTTGTTGGCAGAAGTGGAGAACGCGACCCAGGCACCGTCGTACGAGATCGACAAGCGCTCGCCTTGGCCGATGGGGCTGTCGGCGTTGCCCTGCGTACCGCCAGTGCCCACGCTGGCCCGCACCACACTGCCGGTCTGCGTGTCGACGACGAACACGTCCTGCTTGTCGTTGGTGTCGTTGGGGACCACGTTGGTCGAGGTGGTGGCATAGGCCACGTAGCGGCCATCGCCCGAGATCACCGGCGCGACGACGCGGCTCGTGCTTTCGTTGCCCTGGTTGCGCTCGCCGCCGGTGCTGGCAAGGCTGACACGGGACTTGGCACCCGTGCCGCTGTCGTAGACGAACACGTCCCACAGGGCATTCACATCGCCCGGAACGATCTTCGACGAGTACGAATAGAAGGCCAGCCGTGTGCCGTCTTCCGACAGATGCGGCCGCGCGCCGCCGACACCGCTGCCGTTGCTGTAGTCGCTCGTCACCAGCGTGTTAGCGCCGCTCGTCAGGTCTCGGCGAATCACGTTGATCGTGCTGTTGCCACTCACGCCGCCGGCGAGGTTGCTCGCGCCGCTGGAGAACGCGACCACTTTGCCGTCACCCGACACCGTAGGCTCGCTGCTGGTCCCATTCGCTTGCACGTCGCTTGCGCCCACGCTCACTCGGGTGAGCTTGCCCGGGTCGAGCCGTGACCAGACGAAGATGTCGGACACCGCGTTGGTGTCGTTGGCCACGAGGTTGCTCGCGGACGACTCGAACACGACCGTCAGGCCGTCGGCCGAGATGGCTGGCGCATAGCTGTTGTCGTTGCCGGGCACGTCGCCCACCGCGCTGACCAGGTAGGTGGTCCCGTCGTAACGATCTCGCCAGTACACCTGGCGGTAGCCGTTCGACGCGCCCGGTGCAGCAGCCGATGATGTGAAGGCCACAAAGCGCCCTTCTCCGTAGCCCTGCGTCGTCGCGCCGATCGGCTCGTCGCTGCCGCCCATGCTGTAGTGGTAGGTGTCGTAGTAGGTGCCGACCACGCTGTCGTCCGTGCTGCGGTTCACATGGTCGAACTGGTACTCGCACCCGACGCGCAAGGCGCCCGCTGCGACGGGCATGGTGCCAGTGCCCCCTTGGTAGACCGAGCAGGCCATGCCGGCAGGCACGGTCTTCAAAGTGGCCGCGTACGCCACGCCATCGAGCAGCTTGGTGGTGAAGGCGAATGCGGTGGCGTCATAGGGATAGGGACCACCGGCTGACGCAAGGACGCTGGCCATGAGGTCGTCGCCGCCGTTGTTCAGCAAGGTGACCTGCGCACCCGTCGGTCCGTAGAGCTTGCCGCTGAGCACGGTGCCGGGCGCCGCAGGCGGCGGTGGCGAGGGCGGGGTGACCGGAGCCGGCGCGGGTGAAGGGCTGTCCCCTCCTCCGCCACATGCGGCCAGACCGGCTGCGGTGGCGCCAACGATCGCCATCAGTGTGGCCAGGCGTTTGAGCGAGGCAGAGGTTTCATTTCGGATCGGCTGCATGAGTGTCTCCAGGGAATCCCTGCAGCACCGTGCCGCAGTGGTTGGAGAACAGTGTTCCGAGCGAGGCGTTATGAAGCCGTTATGGGCGTTCGGGTGCCGAACCGTTGTGGGTACCGCGCAGCGGCCATTCGATCACCAGGCGCGTGCCGCGGACCGGTGCGTTCTCGACCTTCAACTCGGCGCCGATCGCAGTGGCGCGGGCCCGCATGTTCGTGAGCCCATGGCCGGCCGGTGACACCTCGGCCGGCAAGCCGACGCCATCGTCGATGAGCGACAGCAGCACCTTCGGCTCGGGGCCGTCTTCCCAGCGCGCTTGCACCGTGACCTGCGTGGCGCGCGAATGCTTCAGCACGTTGGTGAAGCCTTCGAGCAGGATGCGCTGAACCTGCAGCACCGACTGCGGCGAGAGCTGATCCATCGGCGGCAGCGGCGACACGTCCCACATCACCTGGATGCCTGCGGACTGCAACCGTGGTTGCAGGCGATAGCGCAGCGTGGCCAGCACGATGGTCAGGTCGCCATGCATCGGCTGCAGCGAATCGACGGCCATGCGCATCTCGTCGAGCGCGAGCTTGACCTGGTCTTCGAGCACCGCCGGGTCGACGTTGCGCTGGTTGATCATGATCATCAGGCCGACCAGTTGTGAGCCGATGCCGTCGTGGATCTCGCGCATGATGCGCTGCCGCTCGGTAAGCACGGCCTGCTCCTGCTGCTGGGCGCGCAAGGCGTCGAAGGCATCGTGCAGCTGCGCTTCGCGCTCGGCCACCCGCTGCGCCAGGTTGGCGTTGAGGGCGCGGTAGTCGGCCACCGAGCGGCTGTAGCGCTCGGCCACCAGGCCGGCCATGATCAGCACGAAGACGAAGATCGCATGCGGCGTCAGCGAGAAACGCAGCCCGGTCGAATGGCCGGCACGGATGAACCCGAGGTCGTAGATGCCGGCAGCCACGGCAATGCTGGCCGCCACCACCAGCACCCAGCCGAAGCGGCCCCGGCCACGCAGCGTGGCCCGCACGATGACCCACAGCGACCCCAGCCCCACCGGCACCATCACTGCGAGGCCGGCGGTCCAGAGGACCGGCATCGCGAGCGAGAAAGAGAGCACCGCGAGCAGTGACGACAGCGCCATCGCCGCATAGATCGCACGCCCCGCCCAGGCCGGGGCCTCGCCCAACGCGAGCAACGCAAAGCGGCAGATCAGCGCAAGGTGGCAGGCATAGCAGACAGCCGCGAAGGCGCCCCACAGCGGCCACGGCACGGGCACGTCGGGCCACACCTGGTCGAGGTTGCGCACGACGCCGAGGATCGCGGCCAAGCTGAAGCAGCCATACAGCGCATCACGCTGGCGCCACCACAGCCCGAAGGCCAGGCCGCCCATCACCGTGAGGCTCACCGCGAAGATCACCGACGAGAAATGCCGCAGGCGGCGGTGCTCGGCGTAGAGCGGCTCCACTGCCACCTGCGGGCCGTAGCGGATGAGCGAGAGGCCGCCCCAGCGCTGCCGCTGGATGGTCACCTCGACCTCCAGCTCGTTCGGCCGGTCGGCATGCAGCAGCGCCGCCGGCACGGTGACGAGATACGCCGTCTTGGCCGCGTTGAACCGTGGCTCACCCAGCGTGCCCAGGCGTTGCACCGTCGCGCCGTTGATCTGCACCAGCACCTGGTTGCCCACACGAGAGAACAGCAATGCCATCGGCTCGCTGCCCTCGCGCGGCGGCAGGGCGATGCGGTAGGTGGCGCTGCCGTCGCGGCCGGGAAACTCGAGGTCCCAGCGCCGGCTCAGGTCGACATCGCCTTCGCGCACCGGCAGGCCGTCGGGCCGCAGCGTCGCCTGCGCATGGTCGAAGGTGAGGACCTCCTGCGCCAGGCAGGCCGGCGCGACGAGGCACAGGCACTGGACCAGGAGCGCCGAGAGCCAGCGATTCATCAGTTGCGCAGCAAGCCGAGCTGCCTCGCTTCGAACACGGCTTCGGTCTTGTTGTGCACGTCGAGCTTGCCGTAGATGTTGCGCACGTGCGTCTGGATGGTGCTCACCGACAAGCCCATCTGCTGGGCGATCTCGGGGTAGATGAAGCCGCGCGCCACGAGATTCAGCACCTCGGACTCGCGCTTCGACAAGGCCACCGGCCCGCCTTCGGCAACCGGCACCGCCGGGGCCGCGTGCGGCGTGTCGGCCTGCCAGCGCACCAGCAGCTGTCGGGCGATGATGGGCGACATCGGCGAGCCGCCACCATGCAGGCTGAGCACATGCGCCGCGAGGTCGGCCTCGGTGCCGTCCTTCAGCAGGTATCCGCCGGCACCGGCCTCGAAGGCCTGCAGCATGTTGGCTTCGTCACCGAACATGGTGATCACCATCACCGCGCAGGCCGGCTGCATGCGGCGCGCACGGCGGATCACCTCGAGCCCCGGCGTGTCGGGCAAGCCCAGATCGACCAGCAGCACGTCGACCACGTTTTCGTTGAACCACGCCAGCAGTTCATGCGCGGTGCTGGCCGAAAACAGGCAGCGCAATGTTGGCTCGGTCGCGATGACGCGCTCGAATCGCTCGCGCACCCGAGAGTCGTCTTCGACCAGGGCCACGGTGACGGGATGGGTAGCGGGGTTCATGGTCCTGCGCATATTCGCACGCGCTCTGCCCTGCGGCCATGAGGCCGCATCCTTCGAACATGGGAGGCACTGCCTTTGCCGCGATGAAGTCGGCACTCAGCTGCGCGGCACGGTGAGCAAGGGCCGCGTCATCATGGCCAGCGCGGGCGCACGCTGCAGGTAGTTGTCGCGCCACGGAGGCGGCAAGGTCGAAGCTGCTGCATGCATCCACGCGGATGCACGCAGCGCGATCACGGCCGCCACCTCCGGCCGAGGGCCGATAAGGGCCGCGTACAGCTCGGCCGCCAGCTCAGGCAGCTGATCGCGCCCGCTCAGGCCTTCTTCCATGCGCTGCCAGGCCTGAAGCGCGGCGGAGGCCGCCTCATCGGCACGGCCCGCCACACGCAGGGCGGCCGCGCGCTGCACTTGAAGCGACAGCCACAGCCCGTGGGCGCCACACTCGCGTGCCGTGGCCAGGCTGACGCCGAGCAGCGGCAACACCGCGGCGGGCTCGCAGCCGCGCCGTGCCATGCACAGCATCAACACACGCAGCGGAAAGTCGTTGATGCTGCCGACCTGCTCCAGCACTGCACCGGCATCGGCGGTTTCGCCCACCGCCAGCAAGGCCGCATTGACGAGCGAGCGCTCCATCTGCAGCAGCTTGTCGTCGCCATGCAGCCCCCGCAGAGCTTTCACGGCCAGGTCTCGGCGACCGAGTTCGTACAGAAACATCGCGCGGCGCACGAGCGGGTGCACGACATCGCGAGACACCCCTCCCTCGCTCAGCCGCTCCACGCGTCCGTACAGCACCAACGCATCGCCGAGCCGGCCGGCCGCCGCCAGCACGTTCGCCTGGACCTCGATCGTGTTCGTCTCGGCCCCGCTGGTGGTGACGAGGCCATCGACGCGGCTCACCGCGGCCGCGCCCCAGCGCAAGGCCTGCGCCGGCAGGCCCTGGTCCAGTGCGTTTTTTGCCAGCGCGCGCTCCAGGTCGATGCAGTTGCGCTGGTTGCTGGCCTGCTCCGCCCGGCGCAGCGCTTCCAGGAAGCGCGCGTTGCTTTGCTCGTAGCGGCCCGATACGCCGAGCAGAACGCCCAATGCATGGTTCAGTTTGAAATTGGCGTCGTGCATGCTCAGAAGCCGCTTGGCAGGGTCGAGCGGCGCCAGCAGGGCCAGCGCCCGCTCGCACAGCCGCACCGCATCGGCCACCTCTCGACGCAGCCAGTGCATGATCGCCTGCGCCCAGCACAGCTCGGCTTCGATCTCGGGCAGGCCGGCGCGCTGGGCCTGCGGGATGGCATGAAGCGTGACTCGCCATGCGTCCTCATGGCAGCGGCTTTCCACCAGAAGCAGCTGTTGCAGCACGGCCAGCATGGCCTGCTGGCCGTCGTCTTCTGCCAGCAGCTCCATCTCGTCTCGCAGCTCGGCCAGCCGCACGTCAATCACTGCCGCCGACAAGACGTTGGCCGCAGCAAAGTAGGCAGCGAAGGCCTCGCGGCGCTGGCCCGCATCACGCAGGATGTCGGCCGCCTGCCGGTGCAGCCCCGCCGACTCTTCCAGACGCCAGCCGGCACTCGCCTTGGCCGCAGCCTGGCTCAGTGCGGGTACGGCCCGCAGCGGCTGACGCGCAGCCAGCCAGTGGTTGGCGATGCGCGCCGGCTCCCCGTGCATCTGCTCCAACCACGCCGCCACGTCGCCGTGCAGCGGCTGCGCAATCGCGTGCGGAACCGAAGCCAGCGCGGCCTCGGCGATCAGGTCGTGCGCAAAGCGCCCGCCCCCCTGCTCGCCGGAACGCAGCACCTGCGCGTCTTCGAGCTCGCTCCATGCATCGGCCAGATCCAGTGGACGCAAGCCCAGCACCTGCGCAATCAGCAAGGCGTTGGCATCCTGCCCCGCCACCGCCGCGCAGCGCGCCACGCGCAGAGCCAGCGGTGACAAGCGCATCAAGCGCTGTTGGATCAGGCGCGCCACATTGGGCGCGCTCGGCCAGTGCTTCCCTTCTGCAGTCTCGCCTCTCAATGCCACGGCGCGGCCGACCGGGGCCAGCATGAAGGCAGCCTTCAGTGTCTCCAGCACGTACAGCGGGTTGCCGCCGGTGCGCTGCTGCAGCGATTCGGCTTGCGCATCGCTGCCGACGCCGTCGATCTCGAGCGAGGCCAGCAACTCGGCCACTTCATGGGCCTGCAAGGCATGCAATGCGAGGCTGCTCACGTCGGCCGAACGTTCCAGGCCTTCGACCAAGGCCTGCGCCGCCGGTCCCAATTCATGGGAGCGCATCGCCAGTACCCAGCTGCAGCTGCTGCCGGCGATGAGCGCGCGCAGCAACTCCACGCTGGCGGCATCGGCGAACTGCAAGTCGTCGACCAGCACTGTGTGCAGGCCCTTCACCTGGGCGTCGTTCAACAAGGCAGACAGGGCATGCGTCAGACGCAACAGGTCGTCTTCATGTGCGAGCGGCTCTGCGTCGCCCAGTTCGGGCAAGAGCCGCGCGAGCAGGCCGCGCTGGTGCGCAGCAGGTGCAAGGCCAAAGCCTTTCACCAACGATCGCATCCAACGCGCGAGCACCGCATACGGCGCCGCGGCGTCACCCGGGCGGGCCGACACCAGCAAGGTCGCGCCAGGTGCCGTCTGCGCCAGGTCGGCCAGCAGGCGCGACTTGCCCATGCCGGCCTCGCCCGCCAGCAGCACCGTGTGCTGCCCGTCGCGCGCGCGGCACAAGGCCTGCCACGCCGCCTCGTGCCCGATGCGCCTCGGCGGGCGCTGCACCGCGGCCGGCACCGTCGGCCGTTGAACCAGGCTCACACTGCCGGCCTGCTGGATGGTCTGCAACAGCGCCAGCGTTTCGGGCGACGGCGCCACACCGACCTCGTGCTTGAGCACCTGTTCGCAGCGATCAAACGCCAGCAGCGCGCCGGGCCGGTCACCGGCGAGGTAGCGCAGGCGCATCACGCGGCGGTGGGCCTCTTCGGACAAAGGCTGCAGGCTCAGCAACTCGCCGGCATGCGACAGCGCATCCGGCAGGTCGCGCGCGGCCTCGGCCAAGTCGGCCAGCTCGGTGAGCGATTGGCACAGCCGGTGGTGGCGCCGCTCGCGCTGCTGCACCAGCCAGTCGCGCAGCTCGGTGCCGAACTCCTCCACCGCCTCGCCCAGCACCGAATCGGCATCGAGCAGGTCGTGCGCAACGCCCTCGGCCAAAGCCAGGGTGTGGCTGCCCACGACGAGGTCGGTGCCCGCTGTGCGGCGCAGCTGAAACAGGCGCTGGCGCAGCGCGTTGCGCGCCGATTCGGGCTCGCTCTCGGGCCACAGCAGCTGCGCCAGGCGGGCGCGCGGCGTCGGGCCTTCTAGCGCCAGCCAGGCGAGCAGCGCACCGTCGCGCGGGCCGAGTGCCGTTGTCCGTCCATCGGGGCCGACGAGGCGGGGTGCGGCGGACAGTTCGAGGTGCATGCGGCTCGGCGTACCGGTGCGCGTCAGTCTGAAGCCGCTGCGGCACCGGCACCCGCCTCGCGCGAACGTGCGGCCAGCGCCAGCAGCGCGCGGTTCACCGGGTTACGCTGCAGGAAGCTGTCGCGAAACGGTTCCGGCACGTGGTGGTGGCAGGTCTCGTGCAGCCAGTTCATGACTTTGACGAGCAACTGCGATGCAGCCTGCGGGTCAGCTCGAGCAAGCGCCTGGTGCGCGGCCAGCCAGACCTCGCCGCGGTAGAGGTCGTCACAGCTTTCGCCGTCGGCAAGGGCAGCCAACGGTCGGGCGTGGCGCACGGCCTCGGAGACGTGACCGAGCGCCAGCGCCGCCTGGCACAGGCGCGTTCGCGCAACGACCATCACGCCGACGCGCTCGGAGCGCGTCGACGCATCGAGTACCGCCCCGGCCGCCGCGAGCGCCTCGGCAGGCTGGAGCAGGACGCAGCGCGCAAGCTCTTGGCGTTGCTGCGACAACTCTCGCCCACCCGAGCCCAGCAGCGCCGCGGACCGCTCGAATGCCGCCGTGCTGTCTTGCCCCAACATCCGCAGCAGTTGTGCCTGCACCAGCTCTCGGCGCGACCGCGCCATGGGGGGCGCCTCTTCCACGGCCGCGGCGGCGTCGAGATCGTGTTGCGCTCGGGCGGACTGACCGAGCGCCAGCCATACCTGAGCGCGATGGCACAGGAACAACGGCACCCAACCCGGCACATGGACGCGACCGCGCTCGATCGCACGGTCCAGCCAGTCGAGCGCTTCCCCATAGCGGCCGAGATCACGCAGCACGATGCCGTAGTTGGTGTCCAGGCTGGAATAGGGAATAGCGCCTTCGGGCAGGCTGGTGAGCAGGGCCTGCGCCTCCTGCAGCGTGGCCATCGCCTGGTCGAGCCGCCCGCTGTCGCGCCAGCCGACTGCCAGGTTGAGCAGAGTCTGTGCTGCGCCGGGCAGCTTGCCGGCTTTCAGCGCTGCATCTGCGGCGCGCCGGCTCCAGAGAACAGCCTCGCCAGGGCGGTCGAGGTGTTCCAGCACCACGGCAAATGCCTGCGCGAATTCGAACTGCCGATTCGCATCGCCCGTGGCCTCGACATCCTGCTCGACCGAGCACAACAGCACGAAGGCTTCCGCCGCCCGCTGTTGCCAAAGGCGCACCGCAGCCAGGTGCTGGTGCAGATCGGCACGCAAGGCAGGTTCGACCAGCGCGCCCAGTGCGGCGAGCCCGGCCTCGGCCGCGCGCTCCGCCTCGGACATCGCGCCACGGTGCATGCACACGATCGCGCGTTCGGCACAGGCCAGCGCGCGCTGCGGCGGCGTGGCTGCTGCGAGATCGAGCAATTCGAGTGCCGTGTCGGTGCGGCTTGCCAAGTCGAGTTCGAAACAGGCCTGGCGCATGCACAGGGCTGCGGCAAAGGCGCCCTCTGCATCGCCGTGCTCCAGCCGCAAGCGGGCTTCGCGCTCGAAGCCCGTGGCCGCCTCACCAAAGCGCCGCTGCGCTGCCGCCAGCTCCCCCGCACGATGAAGGAAAGGCAAGGAGCGCGCCGCCTCACCCGCCGCCAGCCAATGCGTGGCGATCGACGCCGGTGCGGCACTGCGCCGCTCCAGGTGGCGGGCCACTTCGCCATGCAGGTGAGAGGCGATCTGGCGTGGCAGGCCGGCCTGCACGGCCTCGTGGATCAGGTCGTGAGCGAAGGCGCCGTCAATGAAGACCTGGGCTTGCTCCAGCTCGCTCCAGGCGTCGGCCAAATCGATGACTGGCACCGCCAGAACCACGGCCGCCAGCTCGATCGAAAAATCGACCCCGGCCACTGCGGCACAGCGTGCAAGGCGGACGGCCGCCGGCGACAGGCGCATGACCCGGCGCTCGATCAGCCGCGTCACACTCACCGGCCGCGGCAAGGGGCCGCCGTCCAGGCCGCGGTCCACCCAGGCTTGGCGCAGCGTCTCCAGCGCGAACAGCGGGTTGCCACCGGAATGCCGGTGCAAGGTGGCGGCGAGCTCGGCCTGCTGCAGCTGCGGCAAGCCGAGTGACTGCAGCAGTTCGGTGAGCTGCTCGCGCGTCAGCGGCGCGAGCGGCACTGGCTCCAGGCACCGCTCTTCCAGCAGCGCGTCGTACAGGCCGGCCAATGCCGGCGAGCCTTCGGCCGGGCGCCGAGCAAACCCCCACTGCAGCCCACGGTCCCCTGTACCGCGTGAGAGCTGCAGCAGCATCTCGATGCTCGCGTCGTCGGCAAAATGCAGGTCGTCGACGATCACGGCGCCCACACCAGTGGCGTGCGCCGTTTGGACGAGATCCGCCACAGCTTGCCCTAGCGCCAGGCGCTGGCCCAAGTCGGCCCCGGCTGCAAGCCGCACCGGGCCTCCGAACTCGGGCAGCACAGGGACGAGCGAAGTCTGTACCTCGGCACCAGGCAACTGCGGCGTGCGCGCCAGCAGGACGCGCAGCAGGCGCACCAGCGTTGCATAGGGCACAACCGCATCGCCCGGCCGCGCCTGCACGCAGACGGCATCGGGCCGGCGCGCGATGATTTCATGCAGAAGCCGTGTCTTGCCCATGCCCGCCTCACCTTCCAGGCAGAAGACCCGGTCGTTGTGCCAGGCCTGAAGCGCCACACTGAGCTCGGCCGTGCGCCCCACCAGGCGCGGGGGGCGCAACACGCTGGCCGGCACCGCCAGCGACAGTACCTGCGCACCAGTTGCTGCATCGGCGGCTTCGACCGTCTTCAGCAGCATCAGCGTTTCGGCAGACGGCTTGGCGCCAACCTCATCCTTGAGCACCTGCTCGCAGTGGTCGAAGGCCTGCAGCGCTGCAGCGCGGTCACCGGCCAGGTAGTACAGGCGCATCACACGCCGATGCGCTTCTTCCGACAGCGGCTCCAGCGCCAGCAGCTCGCGCGCATGCGACAGCGCATCGGCATAGTCGCGCGCCTGCGCAGCCATGTCACACAGCTCGACCAGTGACTGCCGCAGGCGCCCGCGCCGGCGCTCACGCTGCTGCGTCAGCCAGCTCACCAGCTCGGGGCCGAAGTCATGGCTGCCCTCGCCCAGCACCTGGTCTGAATCGCCGAGGTCGTGTATCACCCCTTCGGCCAGAGACAGCGTGGCGTGGCCGGCGACCAGCTGCTCACCAAAAAGGCGGCGCAGGTGGAACAAGCGCTGTCGCAAGGCGTTGCGTGCCGCCTCGCTGTCGCTGCTGGGCCACAGCAGCTGCGCAAGGCGCATGCGCGGGGTCGGCCCTTCGAGAGCCAGCCAGGCCAGCAGGGCCCCGTCGCGAAGGCTGAGCGGTACCGGTGGCTCGCCGGCGCGCTGCGCCGCCGGGTCCCGGGCCAGGGTCAACGTCATCGAGCAAGGTTCGGTGGTCATGGTCACCCTGTGCGCGCCGGGCCGGCCCCGCATGATGGCAGCTGGCCCCTGAACATCAAGCCGGCGCTGCAACGACACAGGCGCAGCTCAGCGGAAACCACTCGCCCACAGGCTCTTCACCGACGCGACCGCCTGCTCCCACACCACGACCAAGCGCCCGCTGCCGTCGACGCCGAGGGCCGGGTGGGTCGCAGGCTCCGCCTGGCCGTCGATCGCCACGGCGCTGCCCCACCCGTTGCCGGGTACGTAGCGGTTGACCCAGACGTTGTCCGTGAATCCAGCCAAGTTGCGCTGCGACCAGAACGCCGTGCCGATGCCGTTCGCATCGATCACGATCTGCGGGGTTCGGGCCGAGCCGGCGTTGTCGGTTTCGATCAGCGCCGGGGCATCCCAGGTGGCGCCGTTGTAGCGGCTGGCCATCACGTTGGCGGGGGAGAGGCCTTGCTCCCACACCGCGAGCGCATTGCCGGACGGATCGATCGCAACGCGGGCGTTGCGCGACACCACCGCCGGGTCGACCTCCAGCGACTGGACCCACCCCGCGCTCCCGCTGTAGTGGCTCGACTTGACGCGGTCGAGGCCGTTGTCTCGCCGGTGCCAGACCACGATCGCGTTCTGGCCGGCGCCCACCGCGACCTGCGGTGAGAGGTTGGGTTGCTCCGTGTTGTTGCTGTCGAGGGGCTCCGCAGTGCTCCAGCCAACGCCGGGCAGGTAGCGGGTCGCCCAGACGTTGTAGACGTAATTGTTGGCCCCCGTGTCGGCCGCCCACGCCCACGCGACCACCGCATGGCCGGCGGCATTGACGGCGACCTGCGGCGCCGAGACATCGCCGGTGTTGTCGCTTTCGATGGTTTCGGGGCTGCTCCACCCGGCGCCGGGGACATAGCGAGCGGCCTCGACGCTGAGTCGGCCATTCCAGCTTTGCCACCAGACCGCGAGCGCGTTGCCGTCGGCCTGCATGGCGATTTGCGGGTTGCCGGCCGGGCCCGACCCGAAATCGATGATCCCCGGCGTGCCCCAGCCGACGCCGGCGGTGTAGCGGGCGGCCCAGATGCTGTCCGACTGCTGCCAGACCGCAAGCGCGTGGCCGCTCGCGTCGATCCCCACCACCTGCGCATTTTGGGCGCCGCCCTGGCCATCGGAGATGCGCTGCGCCGTGCCCCAGCCACCCGCTGGCGTGTAGCGACTGGCCCAGATGTGGATGCCCAGGCTGCTGCCGCCGCCCTGCATCCAGACGGCCACCGCCTCGCCCGCTGCATTGACGGAGAGGCTGGGCGATTGCGCGTCGTAGGTGTCGTTGGTCTTGATCGCGACCGGGGTCACCCATTCAGCGACGGAAGGCGGGGTAGTGACCGTCAGCACCGCGTCTTGGCTGAACACGACGCCCGCGCCGTTGTAGACGATCACGGCGTAGCTCGCGCCACTGTCGCCCAGGGCCAGCGCCGGCGTGGCGTAGCTGGCCGCCACGGCACCGGAGATGGCCACGCCGTTGTGCAGCCATTGGTAGCGCAGGCCGTCACCGCTGGCGCTGACAGTGAAGAGCGCGCTTGCGCCTGCAGCCGCCGTGGCTGCTGCCGGTTGGGCGCTAATGAGGGGCGCGCCGATCACGATCAAGGGCACGGCACTGCTCGCCGCGGCGCCCGCGGCGTTGCGCACTTCCAGCGTGTACTGGCCGGCATCGAGCGCGGAGACCGCGGCAATGTGCAGCACGGCACCGGTCGCGCCGGGGATGTTGGCGCCGTTGCGCTGCCACTGGTAGGTGAAGGGCGCGGTGCCCGCCACCGCCGCCGCGAAGGTGGCACCGCCACCCGGCAGCACTGCCACGCCGGCTGGCGCGGTGGTGATGGTGGGCGGCAGCGTCACGCCGGTTCCCGCGGTCACGGTCAAGATCGCCGCGGTGCTGACCGCGGTGCCCACGTTGTTGGTGACGCGCACGGAATAGGTTCCGGCGTCGGCAGCGGTCACGGCAGGCAAGCTGAAGCTCGGGGAGTCGCCGTTCGGGATCGGCGCCTGCACGCCGTTCTTCATCCACAGATAGGTGTAGGGCCCGGTGCCGGTGACTGCCACCGCGAAGTTGGCCGCGTTGCCCTCGGCGACGCTGATCGACGCCGGCGGCGCCGCGATCGTCGGCGCCAGCGCGATCGGCGTGCCGAGCGTGACCTGCAGCACTGCGGGTTCGCTCGTCACGCTGCCAGCGCGGTTGGTCACGACGAGCTCGTAGCGGCCGTCATTGGCGGCGGTGACATTGGACAGCGTGAGCACGGCCCTGTTGGCCCCGGAGATGGCCGCGCCGTTGCGTCGCCATTGGTAGCTCAGCGGGGCGGGTCCGGCGACCGTGGCGGCAAAGACTGCCGTCGCGCCGACCGTGACGTTCAGGTTGCCGGGCTGCGACTGGATGACGGGCGGAGTGAACTGCTCGATCACGATCAGCATCGCGGCGTCGCTCGCCACGCCCCCCAGCGCGTTGCTGACCGACACGCGGTATTGGGTCGCGGTGTCGATTGCGGCAAGGGGCGGCGTGGTGTAGGTCGCGGCAGTGGCGCCGTCGATATTGGTCCAGGCGAGAAAGCCGAAGGCAGCCGCCGCGACCGAGCGCTTCTGCCATTGCAGAGCGGGAAGGGGTGCGCCGTTCACGCCGACTGTGAAACTGGCCGTCTCGCCGACCTGCACTGTCTGGCCGACAGGCTGGGAGCTGATGGACGGTGGAGTACGCAAGACGACCAACTGAGCGGCCTGGCCATCGAAGCAGCCCGCGTCCGAGCACGAGAAGACGCGGTAGAAGCCGGACTGACTTTGCTGCACGGCAGGGAAGCTGACCCGGACACCGTGGGCCTGGGAGTACTGCGAGCAGTAGGCACAGTTCGCCCCGCTGAAGGTCTCGCGTGTCACCGCGGACAGCGCCACCGGCTGCCAGGCCGTGGTCGTGGGATTCGGGCTGTACTCGACCCGGTAGGTCACGCCTGCGTCGTTGAAGGCCCAGCCGTCGCGAGAGTCCGACTCCTTCAAGCCGAAGTACATGGACACCTCGGACTCTTCGGCGGCTTCGACGTAGTACGAAGAGCTTTCGGGCGCGACGTACGGGTAGTTTCGGGTGACGGGCGGGGCAGCGAGCCGGAACGCGATCGGCACCGCTTCGAGCAGCAGCCCGCACGTGGTCATGATGGCGGCGTCGATGCGCACGCTGCCGTTCTGCGTCGGCAACCACCAGACGTTGCCGCTCCAGGTGTAGATGTTGTCGGCGGCGTTGTCGGCGGCGGTGGGCATCGCGTAGACGTTGCCGATCGGCAGCCTCAGTGGCGGCGGGTAGGTTCTGTTCTGCGTTGCGGCCACCGCGTCGATCTGTGCCTGCGTGGGCGGGTTGCTGTCGGAGAAACCCGCGATGCGCGGAGATTCGTTGCCGTAATAGTGGATGGCGCCAAAGCCGGGAAACCCGGTGCGGCCGATCGTCGTTTCGTCGGTGAAGGCCAGCGGACCGCCATCGCCGGGAAAGCGCGGCCATGGCTCGGGCGGAACCACCGCCCGGTGTTTGACCTGAGGCGAGAACACCTCGCTGCCTTGCCGGGTGAAGCGGAACGACATGGCGTTGTGGCCGAGGTCGACCGGGCGGCAGGTGGTGGACGGCGGCGTCGGCGGGGTCAGCCCGCCACGCGCCACCGCCCCGGGCTGCGTGGTCAGCGTCGGCATCGACAGTTCTGCCA
Organism: Rhizobacter sp. P2_G4; assembly: GCF_056403575.1. Taxonomy (NCBI): domain Bacteria; kingdom Pseudomonadati; phylum Pseudomonadota; class Betaproteobacteria; order Burkholderiales; family Sphaerotilaceae; genus Rhizobacter; species Rhizobacter sp. P2_G4. Next base: position 144,294 of record NZ_JBFUFG010000010.1, read on the forward strand.
CCAGGAAGTTGGTCGGCCGAACGCTGTTGTCGTAGTCGTCTCGGGGGAAAGGCAGGTTCGCCAGCGCCGAGATGCGCGTGATGCCGGTGCCGCCGATGTTGTTGCCACCGTCGATCTTGGTGACCAGCGTGGGCATGATCTGGTCGACCAGGCGAATCGTCTGAAAGAACGAGAAGCGCATCACCGGCGCGCGCATCTTGCCGTCGTAGTAGCTGGCACCGGAGAGCACCCGCCACTGCGTGTCACCGGGCTCGGCGGTCACGAGCAGCAATTGGCCGTCGCCCGCGATGTCGGCAGGGTCGACCGGGATCGACACCTCGACCGGTTCCTCGAATGCGCCGCCGTGCGGCGTGATCATGTACACCGCGCCGGCGGCGGTTGCGACGGGCGGCAACGGCGGCGCGCCGGTGCCGTCCTTGGCAATGCGGACGGTCACGTCTGCCGCCAGCGCCTTGGCCGGGAACCTGACCTGTGCGCCATCTTCTCCGGTGACCACCCCGCCGGCCGCGCCGACGGTCGCCGAGCCGGAGCCCGTTGCGGGAGGCGATGGTTCCGAATCGCCTCCGCCACACCCCGCAAGAACCGCTGACAAGACCCACATCCCCGCCAGCCGCTGCACGCAATTTCCCATCACCACGCTCCTTGCGGGCCACCACGGGCTCGCACGGTTCGGGTTATAGGAAGGCCAGCGTTATGACAGCGTTATGCGGCGGCGCCCCGCCGGCCGAGTGGCAGCTGGAGCGGTCGGCCGACGGAGTGCTCAGGTCCGGTTGATCGACACGCCGCCGTCGGCCAGCAGCGCCGTGCCGGTGACGAACGACGACGCGTCGGACGCCAGGAAGAGCGCTGCCTTGGCGATCTCGTCCGGCACCGCGATGCGCTTGAGGGCGAACAGGCTCTCGATGAAGCTGCGCGCCTCCGGCGTGTTCATCACCGTCTCGCCGGCTGGCGTGTCGGTTCCGCCGGGGAGCAGTGCATTCGCGCGAATGCCCTGGGTGCCGAACTCGACGGCGATCACCTGTGCCAGCGCCACCGTGCCGGCCTTGCTTGCGGCGTACGCGGCCATGCCCGGAAAGCCGACCGTGTGGCCGATGAAGCTCGAAGTGAAGATCACCGAACCGCCCCCGCGCGCCACCATCGCCGGGATCTGGTACTTCGCACCCAGGAAGGCGCTGGTGAGGTTGGTGTCGATGGTGTGCGCCCACGCGTCGCGTGAGAGTTCAGGCAAGCGTGCCATCTCTCCCAGCACGCCAGCGTTGTTGAAGGCGACGTCCAGGCCACCGTAGCGCTCGGTGGCCAGCGCCACCAGGGCTTGCGCGAAGCGCTCGTCGCTCACGTCGCCGGCCAATGCGACGGCTTCACCGCCTGCGGTGACGATGTGGTCGACGAGCGCGTTCAACTCCTTGAGGCGGCGTGCGGCCACGATCACCTTGGCGCCTTCGCGCGCAAACAACTTGGCCGTTGCATGGCCGATGCCCGAGCTCGCACCGGTCACGATGGCCACCTTTCCGTTCAATGCATTCATGTCTTCTCCCGTTGTGGATGAGGCGTGAATGCTCATGCGGCAGCACCTCGGCGTCTCGCCACTTTCGGACGCGTGCATCGCGCTGCCAGCGCACATCACAACAACGAGAATTGCCACATGCCCAAGATCAGCCTCGACGATTTGCGCCGCTACGCGGTGGCGCGCACGCTCTTCAAACCCACCACCTTGCCGCAGGCGATCAAGAAGCTCGGCTTCGTGCAAGCCGACCCGATCCGCGCCCCGGCGCGAGCGCAAGACCTCACGCTGCGCCACCGCGTGAAAGACTATCGCGCCGGTGACCTGGAGCGCCGCTATCCGCGCCTCGCGGTGGAAGAAGACTGCCTCGTGAACTACGGCTTCCTGCCGCGCGAGCACCTGGCGCTGATGCACCCGCGCGTGGCCTCCAAGGTGTGGGACAAGGCCACGCAGGGCAAAGCTGCCGACGTGCTCGCGTTCATCCGCGAACGCGGCCGCGTGCACCCGCGCGAGGTCGACGAACACTTTGCCCACGGCCGCGTGACGAACTACTGGGGCGGCTCGTCCAACGCCACCACGCACCTGCTCGACGGCATGCACTACCGCGGCCTGCTGCGCGTGGCCCGGCGTGACGGCGGCACGCGCGTCTACGAACTCGCAGCCCATGCGCCGGGCGACGACAGCCCCGCGGCGCAGATGAAACGTTCGGCTGCACTGCTCGAACTCGTGGTGCGCAAGTACGCGCCCTTGCCGGCCAGCAGCCTGACCTACCTCACACGCCTGCTGCGCTACGGCGCGCCGCACCTTGCCGAGCACACTCAGGCCGCCATGCGGCTGGCGCGCGAGCACCTGTCAAGCGTGCAGCTCGATGGGGTGACGTGGTACTGGCCCGCCGACGAAAACCCGGCTTCGCGCCGCCATGCACCCGACGACCAGGTGCGCCTGCTCGCCCCCTTCGACCCCGTGGTGTGGGACCGCACGCGCTTCGAGTTGCTGTGGGGCTGGACGTACAAGTTCGAGGCCTACACGCCAGAACCGCAGCGCAAGCTGGGCTACTACGCGCTGCCGCTGCTGTGGGACGAGCAGGTGATCGGCTGGGGCAACCTGTCGATGGTCAACGGCAAGCTGAAGCACCAACTCGGCTTCGTCGGCAATCCACCACGCGATGCGGCCTATCGAGAAGCCTGGGCGGAGGAGCTGGAACGCATGAAGGTGTTTCTGGGGTTGCGCGACTGAGCACCGCCGCCGAGTGATCGGTACCAACGCCCCTCACCCGCGGGCGAGGGGCGCTGCCTCACAAACAGATCACAAGCGCGGTTCGCCGTCGCCGTTGACGGTGACGCTGCGGCCCGGAGGCGAAGTGGCCTGCACGTGGTGCTCGACCCCGCGGAAGAAGTAGGTCACGTCCCAGTACTCGGGGCGACCTTGCACGGCGGCGGGCGCGCAGCGCTGCACGTCGCGTGACGACACCACCTGGCCGCGGTCGACGCCCACGTTGGCACCGATCGCAGCACCGGCAACGGCGCCGCCCACGGTGGCGACGTCACGGCCCGAGCCGCTGCCGACCTGGTGGCCGAGGATGCCGCCCAGAATGCCGCCGATCACCGCACCGCCCACGTTGGGCTGGCCGCGCTGCTCCTGCACCACCTGCTCGCGCTCGACCCAGCAGCGCTGCTGCGGCGTGGCGTAGACGGCGTTGACCGCGGTCACATCCGCTTCATAGAGGCGCTCTTGCGGGCGACGGCGCCAGTCGTAGGCCGGCACCGGGCGCGGTGCATAACGGCCATCGTCGACGGCGACCGTGCTGCGCAACATGCGCACCGACGACACGCGGTCATTGAGGCCCATTGCGCCCAGATCGGGGTAGCGCCCGGGGCGCAGGATCGCGCAACGGCCGCTGAAGTTGATGTTGTCGCAAACCTCCCAACGGTCGCCCAGCACCATCACCGATGACGCGCGGTCGTTGAAGCCGTAGCGGCGGAAGTCGTTGACCTCGCCTTGCGCCACGAACGAGCGGCCATGGAAGCCGTCGTGCTCGAAGAAGGTGATCTGACCCGGCAGCGGCGGCGGGGCATAGCGGCCTTCATCGCGCGGGCGTTCGCCGCGGATGGCGCGTGCCGACGAGAGGCGGTTGTTCATGTTCATCGCGCGCAGCGAAGGGTAGTTGCCCGGCCGCAGGATCAGGCACTGGCCGTGGAAGTCGGAGTCGTCGCAGACCTCCCAGGCCCCGCCGCTCACCACCACCGACGAGGCGCGGTCGTTGAAGCCCAGGCGGTTGAAGTTGTCCACCGGCCGCTGCGTCGTGAAGGCGCGGCCCTCGAAGTTCTCGTGTTCGTAGAACGTGACCTGCGCCGAAGCGTGCACTGCAAACATGGCGGCCAGGAGGGCCAGCACTGATTTGAGAATGTGATTCATGGAGTGATTGTCCTCGGGTCGTGAAGCGTCGGACGAAGGCCGGCCTCGCCCATCACAACGCCCCATCCGTACCGGCCGCCGACAGATTCAAGGGCCGCCCGAGCGTAAAGATCTGTAGCCGCGCTGGGGCTGATCCGGGCAAAACCCCGCCGCACTCTGCTCAAATACTCGCCCAGCATCGATTTCGAGACCTTCTATCCCGTGCTTCACCCCGAACCGGCATCCGTTGCCACCCCGGCTCCGACCGCCGCCCGGCTGAGCGCATGGTGGCCGCGCCTGCGGCCCTGGCTGCTGGGCGCGGCCGGCCTGGCGCTGGCGCTGGCCATCGGCATGGCGTTGCAGGGCTTGCTGCGCGAAGTGCGCTATGCCCACGTGATGAGCGCGGTGGCCGCCACACCGGCAGCCCACATCGCTGCTGCGTTGATCGCCACGGCGCTCAGCTACCTGGCACTCACCGGTTACGACGCTTCTTCGCTGCGCTACGCCGGCGCCAAGGTCGCTCGCAACACGGTGCTGCTCACCTCGTTCGTGGCCTATGCGCTGTCGAACACCATCGGCCTCGGGCCGCTGTCGGGCGGGGCGGTGCGCATGCGGCTCTACGCGGCCGCGGGTCTGGAGCCACCGCAGATCGCACGCGTGATCGTCTTCAATGCGGCCGCCTTCGGTCTGGGCATGATGGTGTTCGGTGCGCTCGGCCTGCTGTGGGGCGCTGACGAAGTGGCCGCCTTGCTGCACACCGGCGCCACAGCGCTGCGCATCCTCGCCGGGCTGATGCTGGCCGGGCTGGCCGCGTTCATCTGGCTGTGCACGAAGCGGCGCACGCTGCGCCTGGGCCGCTGGAGCATGCGCCTGCCCACGGCCGAGCTGGCGCTGCGCCAGCTGGTGATCTCGGCCGCAGAACTCGCCGCGTCGGCGGCGGCCTTGTGGTTTCTCATCCCGTCCAACCACATCGCGCTGCCAACCTTCGTCGCGTTCTACGCCATCGCCATCACCGCGGGCATCATCAGCCACGTGCCCGGCGGCGTGGGCGTGTTCGAGGCAGTGATGCTGCTGGCCAGCGCCGGCACGGTGCCGAGCGACGCGATGCTGGGCGCGCTGCTGCTCAACCGCGGCATCTACTACGTGCTGCCGCTGATCCTCGCGACCGGCATGCTCATCGCCTACGAGCTGCGCTCAGGCGTGGCGGCGCCGGTGGGCCGCATGGCGGTGCACCTGAGCCCACGCCTGATGGCGGCGCTCACGCTCATCGCGGGCCTGTGGTTGATGGTGTCGGGCGTGACCCCCTTCACCGAAGACGCACGCGAGATCCTCGTGCAGTTGCACATGCCCCTGCCCATCATCGAGGCCTCGCACTTCCTGGGCAGCGTGGCGGGGCTCGGCCTGCTGCTCGTGGCACGCGGGCTGCTGCACCAGCTCGACGCCGCCTGGTGGGCCGCGCTCGTGCTGTCGGTCATCGCCGCGGTGCTGGCCTTGCCCAAGGGCATCGCGGTGACGGAGGCCGCGATGCTCACCACGCTGGCGTTGCTGCTGGTGATCTCGCGCCGCCAGTTCGACCGCCGTTCATCGCTCTTTGCGCAGCACCTGGAGCCGCAGTGGCTGCTGGCGCTCGGCGGTGTGCTCATTGCCTGCGTGTGGGTGCTGTTCTTCGCCTACCAGGAGGTGGGCTACAGCAACCAGCTCTGGTGGCAGTTCGAACTCGATGGCCAGGCCCCGCGCTCGCTGCGCGCACTCACCGGCATCGCGCTCATCGCGCTGGCGTACGGCCTGTGGCAACTGCTGCGCCCACCCGCCGGCGAACTGGCGGAGCCGACTGCCGAAGAGATCGCGCGGGCCGCTGCCATCGCGCGCAGCAACCCGGCGTCTGACGCCTGCTACGCGCTCGTCGGCGACAAGCACCTGATGTTCTCGCCTTCGGGCAAGAGCTTCATCATGTTCGGCAAGCAGGGCCGCTCGTGGGTGTCGCTCTACGGCCCCTTCGGCGACAGCCGCGAATGGCCCGACCTGGTGTGGCAGTTCATCGAGGTGGCCACGGACCATGGCGGCCGCGCGGCGTTCTACCAGGTGCGCCCGGCCACGCTGCCGCTGTACCTCGATTGCGGGCTGCATGCGCTGAAGCTGGGCGAGTACGCGCACGTGCCGCTGCCCGACTTCAACCTCAAGGGTGCGAAGCGTGCCAACCTGCGCTCGGGTGTGAACCGCGGCGAACGCGAAGGCCTGGTTTTCGAACTCGTGCTGCCCGAGCAGGTGGCTGCCTTGCTGCCTGAACTGCGCGAGGTGTCCGACGCCTGGCTCGCCCAGCAGCGCACGCGCGAAAAAGGCTTCTCGGTCGGCCGCTTCGATGAAGACTACCTGCGCCAGCTGCCGGTCGCCATCGTGCGGCGAGAAGGCCGCATCATTGCCTTCGCCAACCTGTTGACCACCGACACCCGCGAAGAAGCCAGCCTCGACCTCATGCGCTACCTGCCCGATGCGCCGCCCGGCACCATGGACTTCTTGTTCGCCAAGATCATGCTGCACCTGCAGGCCGAGGGCTACCAGCGCTTCGGCCTCGGCATGTCGCCCATGGCAGGCATGGCCGAGCGCCGGCAGGCGCCTCGCTGGCAGCGCCTGGGCCGGCTGCTGTTCGAGTACGGAGACCGCTTCTACAATTTCCGCGGGCTGCACAGCTTCAAGGACAAGTTCGAGCCGGTGTGGGAAGCCCGCTACCTGGCCGCGCCCCCAGGCCTCGGGCCGATGTTCGTGCTGGCCGACGTGGCAGCGCTCATCGGCGGCGGCGTCAAGGGAGTGATCGCGAAATGAGAGCCGCAATCGGCATGCTGGCCTTGGTGACCGTGCTGTTGGGGACAGCCCCGCCGCCGGCGCACGCGCAAACCTTGAAACTGAAGCCGACCCCAGCGAAGGCGCAAGCGCAGCTACCCGGCATCTCACACGGACTCTTCAGTGGCATCCAGATGTTCCGCCCCGCGGGGCCGGCACGGCAGTTCGTGATGCTGCTGTCGGACAACACGGCGCCGAATGCGGCCGAGCTGCAGATGATCCGCACCATGGTCGATGCCGGCGCGATGGTGGCTGCCATCCCGGTGGCGCCGTTCTACAAGAAGCTGGAAACGCAGGACGGCAAGTGCACCTATGCGCCCGGCGCATTCGAGAACCTGTCTCGCCACCTGCAAGCCTCCGAGCAGTTGCCGACCTATCTGTTGCCGATGCTCGTGGGCTCGGACGGCGCCGCAGCGTTCGCCTACGCGGTGCTGGCGCAAGCGCCAGCGGGCACTTTCTCTGCCGCGCTTTCGGTGGGCTTCTGCCCTCGCCTCGCCTTCTCCACGCCGATGTGCGTCTCGAACGCTTTGCGTTGGCAGGTGCCGCCGAAGGGGGTGCCCGGCGTCGAGTTGCTGCCGGCTGCGTCACTCACCGCGCCGTGGTCGGCGGTGCAAGCCGGCGATGAGGCTGCGTGCCCACTGGAGTCGGCACAGGCTTTCGTGCAGCGCGTGCCGCAGGCGAGCTGGGTTGCAGCTTCGCCTTCCGCATTTGAGGCCGCGTACACCAAGCTCGCGGTCAGCCAGGTGGCGATGGCGCCGCCGCCCTCGCAGCTGTCGGACCTGCCGCTGGTGGAAGAGCCGGTCAAGGGGAGCGGCACACGCTTCGTCGTGCTGCTGTCGGGTGACGGCGGCTGGGCTGGCATCGACAAGGGACTGGCTGCGGCGTTTGTGGCGCAGAACGTGCCGGTGGTCGGGCTCGACTCGCTGCGCTACTTCTGGAAGGCCCGCACGCCCGACGGCCTGGCCGCTGACCTCGACCGCATGGTCCGCTACTACGCCGACCGCTGGAAGCGCAGCGAGGTGATCCTCGTCGGCTACTCGCAGGGCGCCGACGTGCTGCCCTTCGCGATCAACCGACTGCCCGCTGCCACACGTGCCAGCGTGAAGCTCTCTGCCCTGCTCGGCCCCGGCCAGAAGGCCTCGTTCGAATTTCACCTTTCCAACTGGCTCGGCCCAAGCGGCGACAAACCGATCGCCCCTGAAGCGCACAAGCTCCTGGCCGCCGACACGGTGTGCGTCTACGGCCTGAGCGAGAAAAATTCGCTGTGCCCGCTGATCGCGCCCACGCATGCACGCGCGATGCCGCTGACCGGCGGGCATCACTTCGGGGGCGACTACGAGAAGCTGGCGACCCTGCTGCTGGAGGCGGTGGGGCGTTGAGGCGGCTTGCGTCGTCACCCCTCATTCATCTCGTCGGATCGAAGCAAGACACTGCGCCATGGCCAAACTGCACTTTCGCTACGCGGCGATGAACGCGGGCAAGTCCACCGCACTGCTGCAGGCGGCGCACAACTACGAAGAGCGCGGCATGAAAGTGCGCCTCTTCACGGCGGGGCTGGATTTGCGCGCCGGCAAGGGCGTGATCTCGTCGCGGCTGGGCATGTCGCGCGAGGCCGAGACCTTCGGCCCGGACACCGAGTTCCTGCGCAGCCACCTGGGCGACAACATCGCCTGCCTGTTGATCGACGAAGCGCAGTTCCTCGCGCCCGAACAGGTGCGCCAGCTGCACCGCCTCGCGCACGTCGACGGCGTGCCCGTGGTCTGCTACGGGCTGCGCAGCGACTTCCGCGCCGAGGCCTTTGCCGGCGCGGCAGCACTGCTCACGCTCGCCGATGACATCGAAGAGATGAAGTCGGTCTGCGCCTGCGGCCGCAAGGCGACGTTCAACCTGCGCATCGATGCCAACGGCCAACGCGTGCGCGAAGGCGAGCAGGTGTTCATCGGCGGCAACGACCGCTACCGCGCCATCTGCCCGGCCTGCTACTACCAGGACGACGAGCTCGGGCCCGACGCGGCGCCGGGCCTGTTTGCCTGAGCCTGCTGAGTGTGCCGGCTCGCGCAGACGCAACGAGTTGCGACGCCGACGCACGGGGCCTGGACACGCCCCGTTTCCAAATGAAGGGCTGACCCCGGTCAACCCCAATCTCTCTCTGGGCATGCTCGCGCGAGAATGGCTGCAAGTCATGCACGCGACACGCAGCCCCTCCCATCGATCCGACATCAGCGGTCATCTGGCCCGTATGTCTGCGGCGGCTGCATGGCTGGTGGCGTTGATGCTGCCGGTCGCTGGCGCACAGGCGCAGACCCCTGCCTGCGAGCAGCTGAAGGCCACGTTGGCGGCGCGCATTCCGCCCGAAATACGCGGCTTCTCGATGGAGGGCGTGCCGTCCGACGCGCCGGTGCCTGCAGGCGCCAAGGCCATCGGAACCTGCGGCGCGTACAAGGTCCTCTATCGGCGCTTTGGTGGCGGGTCGCCATCGGCGACGGCTGGAGCCAGCGCACCCGATGCGCTGCCGTCGACCACAGCGACCGAAGAGCCGGCCAAGCGGGCTCTGAACACCCCCACTCTCCCAGCGACCCGGCCCGCACCTGCGTCAGCGCCTGGCCTCACACCGCGGGCTGTGGCACGCGTGGCTGAGCCGGCATCCGCAGCCGTTCCAGTACCCGATCCACCAAAGAACACGACCACCAGCGTCGGCATCAACGACGTCGCGGCGGCGGGTGCCACGGAAAGCATTCCGGCTGCGCCTGCGCCCACCCCGCCCAGCGAGGCGCCTGTCGTCAAGGACGTGAGCACATCGGACACGTTCAGCTTCCTGTTGGACAACTGGCCCTGGCTGTGCGCACTGCTGCTCGTTCCCCTGGCCGGCTGGGCATGGGCGTGGGCCGCACACCGCAGGGCCTACGACGAAGCCGGCTTGCCGCGCGGGCCGAGGCTGTAAGCAGCCCCAGGCTCGAAGCGGCTTCACGCTGCCACCACCTCGTCACCGACACGGCGCGCAACGCCACCCGCCACCAGTTCGCCCACGAGCAGATCGCTCCACGCACCGGGCGCCTCGGACTCGCTCGAACCCGCCTGGCTCCACACGCTGAGGAAGAGCGGCGTGCGCTCGGCCCACTCACGCAGGTGCGCGAGCGTGGTGCTGTGTTCTTCCAGCAGGTGATAGCTCAACAGAACCTTGGCGGCATAGCGCGCATGGCGCAACGGGTTGGCCTTGAACGCTGCGAGGCGGGAACGTGCGCGCGACAAGGCAGCCGGCACATCGCTGAATACGCCGCCGTGCCCGGGCACCACCAGCGTCACCGGCAGTTTCTCGATCAGGTCGAGCACGGCGCCCACGTCGTCGAAGGCTGACTCACCTTCGAGCTCCGGGAAGACGACGCCGAAGCCGTTCTCCCACAGCGCGTCGGCCGAAATCAGCAAGCCGTGATGACGGTCAAACAGAACCACCGAGTGAGGGTCGTGGCCCGGTGCCGCCAGCACTTCGAACTGCCGCCCACCTGCGTCCAGCAAGTCGCCGGGCGACAACACGCCATGCAACACAAAGCGCTCGCAGCGCTGGCCGGAGGGCGCGTAGCTCAGGGCCTGTGTGTCCCAGGTGCGCACCGCTTCGGCCTGGCCCGGTGGCACGAACACCTGGGCACCGAAGGCTCGCTGCAAGGCGGCATTGCCGCCGCAGTGATCGGAATGCAGGTGTGTGTTGACAACGCGTGCGAGCGCCCGGCCTTGCAGGCTGTGCCTGATCAGCGCCACGGTCTGCTCGCTGTGCGCCACATGGCCGCTGTCGATCAGGGTGGCGCCAGCCTCGTCGCCTTGCGGGTGGACGAGCACATTGTTCGACGACAGCCAGCCACGCTCGAGCACCGTGAGCCCGGCGAGCGCCGGGTGATCGCGCAGCATCATGTGTCGTCTCGCGGAAGGGTGGTTTCAGACATACCGGGCCATTGTGCACAGCCACGGTGCGCGCCGTTGTCCTACCTGCGAAACGGTGACAGGCCGATGGGGCGAAGCCACCATGCACGGTTGAATGCAGGCTCCACAACTGCCTTTGAAAGTTCTGCCATGAGTGCCGTGCTGACCCCGCCTGCCGCTGCCAAGCCACCCGCTGCCGACAAGGGTGAGGGCAAAGGCAAAGAGCAGGTGTTCGACATCGACTGCAAGCTGAACTACCAGCTCAGCGGCATGGCCGACTTCCTGTTCCAGATTCATGCGTTGCATGGCATGGACCAGGAGGTGCTGAACGAATCGCTGGACATCATGCCCGCGCTGACAGCCCATACCTACGAAGACCCGACCATCGGCCACCGCTTCATGCGGCTGCAGGCGCAGGCCGGCGAACTCGCGCTGCACTACCGCGCGCAGGTGCGGCGCACCGTCAAGCCGCGCGACACGAGCGCACCCGAGATGCCGATCGCCGAGCTGCCCGACTCGGTGCTGCACAACCTGATGCCCACGCGCTACTGCGAATCCGACCTGCTGTCGCATGCGGCGCAGAAGATCTTCGGTGGCTTGCCACAAGGCTACTCGCGCGTGCAGGCCATCGCCGACTGGATCTACGAAAACGTCGATTACACCCTGGGCTCGAGCAACGCCACCACCACGGCCTGCGATGTGTTCCGCAACCGCGCCGGCGTGTGCCGCGACTTCTCGCACCTGGGCGTGACCTTCTGCCGCGCCATCAACATCCCGGCGCGGCTGGTGGTGGGCTACTCGCAATTCGACGAGCCGCCGCCCGATTTCCATGCCGTGTTCGAAGCCTGGCTGGGCGGCGAATGGGTGATGTTCGATGCGACGCGCATGGCATCGGTCGACTCGCTGGTGCGCATTGCGATGGGCCGCGACGCGAAAGACGTGGCCTTCGCCACCATCTTCGGGCCGGCCACCATGACCAGCATGGCGCCGCTGATCTCGCCTGCGCCTTGAGCTTGACCTTGTGTCGGAGTCGGCCCGTGAATAACGCACGGAGTTCACCCGCCGCCTGTGCGCAAAAGTGCTGGATTCGAGGGACTCTTTACAGTCTGTAGCGAGGTGCTGCGCATCCCCGGCCAACAATACGGTCTGTCGAAAAACCGTTAGGCCCCGGGATCAAACAATGAAGAACATCACCCTCGTCGCGGGCTTGCCCAAGCCGCCACTGAAGCCCGCACGTGCGCCTCGATTGCAGCTGCTGAGCGCCATCAGCGCCGCGGTGGCCCTCACCGCCTGCGGAGGCAGCAATGACTCCGCGCCGTCCACACCGATCCCGGCGAGTTCGACACCTGCACCTGCACCTGCACCTGCACCTGCACCTGCACCTGCACCTGCACCTGCACCTGCACCTGCACCTGCACCAGCACCAGCACCAGCACCTGCACCAGCACCAGCACCAGCACCAGCACCCAGCCCTGCTCCTGCTCCTGCTCCTGCTCCTGCTCCTGCTCCTGCTCCTGCTCCTGCTCCGGCTCCGGCTCCGGCTCCGGCTCCGGCCACATCGTCGGCGCGCATCGCCAACATCGAGCTCGCGCAGTCACTGCTTTTCCCGAGCACCGACAGCGCCCTGGTGCTGGTCGCGGGCAAGGCGGTTCTGGTGAAGGTCAACGCCACCACCACCCAGCAGCAGGAGGCCAAACCCGCTGGCAGCCTGCGGGTCGAGACGTCCACCGGGCAGCTCGTTCAAGCAATCGCGCTCACGGCACCCACGGGCAAGCTGCCCACCGCGGTGTCGGCAGTACCCAGCTTCACCGACTCGTACAGCGCCGTCGTGCCGGCGAATCTGGTGGTCAGCGGCCTGCGCCTCACGGCCAGCCTCGCGAACGGCCAGCCTGCCACCACGATCAACCCGCGTGTGAGCGCCAGCATGGCGATGAAGCTCGTCGCCATCCCGGTGCAGATCGGCGGAACCACCGGCCAGGTGGTGGCCAAGGCCGACACCTATGTGCAGGCCCGCATGCCGGTAACCAGCGTGACGCTGCAAACGCATGCCACCTACGTGTCGAAAAGCGTGACCTCGCTGCCGACCACCGAATCGGACTGGAGCTCGGCCTTCGACAAGGTGCTGTCCGAGCTGGACGACCTGCACCTGCTGGAGCAGGCTTCCAGCCAGAGCTACTACTTCGGCTTCTTGCCGAAGCGCACCTACGGCCTCGCCGGCCTGGGCTACATGCCCGGCAACGCGGCGGTGGGTTTCGACATGCCGAGCAACGCATCCAGCGTGAGCGAAGCCATGACCCATGAGATCGGCCACAACCTCGACCTGGCGCACGCCCCCTGCGGTGGCCCGAGCGACGCCGACCCGCAGTACCCGTACGCCGATGCCACACTGGGCGCGTCCGGCCGCTACATCTGGGGCTACAACGCAGAGTCCAAGACCTTCATCGACCCGAGGAAGACCGACATCCACGACATCATGAGCTACTGCAGCGGAGACACCTTCTCCGACTACAACTACCGCAAGGTGCAGGTCTTCATCACACCCTCGGCGAAGTCCGAGAAGGCGGCGTCGGCCAGCGTCGCCTCCGGCCCCCAAGAGCTGTTGCTGGTCAGCGGGCAGATCGAGTCGGGCAAGGTCGGCCTCACGCCGCTCAAGTCCCTCTACGGCGAAGCGCGCCTGCCAAGCGCCGGGCCCTACCTGCTGCGCATCGTCTCCGCGCAAGGCACGATGGAATACTCGTTTGCCACCAAGCAGATCGACCACATCGCGAGCCAACGCTTCGGCTTCACCATCCCGCACCCCGGCACGATCTTCAGCATGACCATCCTCAAAGATGGCCAGACGCTGCTGCAAAGCGAAGCCAAGGCGACGGCCGCATCCACGACCCAGGCAACCGAACGCGCAGCCAGCACGAAGCCGCAGGTGCAAGTCACAGAGAAGAACGGCACGCTGCAGCTGAGCTGGGACGCCACTCGCTACCCCTATCTCACGGTCACGCACGTCGGTGCCCAGCGTTCGACGCTCGCGCAAGACCTGCAAGGCGGCACCGCGTCGCTGCCGTTGGCGAGCGTGCCGGCCGGCGGCAGCTTTGAGTTCAGCCTGTCCGACGGGCTGAACACGGTGCGCGTGCCGCTCGCGCGCTAGTCAACTCATCGCGCGGCTCTTGCAGACAGCACGGTCTCGGCCACTTCGGCAAAGCCTGCGCCGCGTTCGCCCTGCGTGATGTAGGCTGGCCAGGTGCGCAGCTGAGCGCTGAACTGCAGCACGTTCGCCACGCCGACGCTCAGAGGGAAGTGGCCGAACATCAGCTGGTCGTTGGTGGAGTCACCCACGTAGACCCACTCCGCTAGTTCCGAATCGATCTGCCGGCCGAACAGGCGCTGCACGGCCCAGCGCGCGCCACTGAGCTTGGTGTGGTCGCCGAACCAGCCGTTGATGTGGATCGAGCTCACCGTGGCATTCATGCCTTCGGCGCGCATCACCTTCACCACCTCGTCGATCTGCGCCGTGCTCAGTTGCGCGAACTCGCTGTGGTCGATGGCGATGTCGGTCACACGGCCGGCGCTGTCTTGCGACAGCGTGGCGCCCGGCACCTCGCGCAGCACACGCTGCGCGACTTCGCGCAGGCGGCGCGCGTTGTGTTCGCGCGTTGCCTCGTCTTGCGAATACTCGGTGTGCAGCACCTCGCCTTCGCAGAACAGCGCCACCGAGCCGTTCTCGGCCACGATCGCATTCACCGGCCACGCGTGTGCGAATGGAATGCTCCAGCCCATCGGCCGGCCAGTGATCGCAATGACCGGCAGGCCGGCATCGCGCAAGCGCCGCAACGCGGCCAGAGCATCGGGTGTGATCGCCCCCTGGGTGGTGAGCGTGTCGTCGATGTCGGTCAGCACGCCCGTGACAGCGCGTGCCGCTTCGGCAGGCAGCTCGGCCCAAAGGCGTGGACGAAGGTCAGGCATGAACTTTCCTCGTGTGGCTGGCCGGAACCAGCCGGTCGGCAAATTCTCTGTCAAGCAGACTGGCGAGAGGGTGATAGCGAAATACGACCTGGATATCGACCGGGTGCTGAACTACAATTCGCCCCACTTTCCGAGGAGCGTTGCAAGGCACGAGTCGCCACATGGCGCGTGTGCCCCAGGCTCGGAAAAGTGGCAAACGTGCCACTTGCAACTGCGCTCACCCGCATGCTGGTTCTTCGTGGGTGAGTCGATGAACTTCCCCTGTTGTGATCCGCGTGCGGGTTCCTTGATCGACTGGAGCCTGACATGAACGCCGTTCTCAACACCGACCACGCCGTGCGCGACCTGTCCCTTGCCGCCTGGGGCCGCAAGGAAATCAAGATCGCCCAAACCGAGATGCCCGGCCTGATGGCCATCCGCGAAGAGTTCACCAAGAGCCAGCCGCTCAAGGGTGCACGCATCACCGGCAGCATCCACATGACCATCCAGACCGCCGTGCTGGTCGAGACGCTGCAAGCGCTCGGCGCCTCGGTGCGCTGGGCCTCGTGCAACATCTTCTCGACCCAAGACCACGCTGCTGCAGCACTGGCCGAAAAGGGCACGCCGGTGTTCGCGCACAAGGGCGAGACGCTGACCGAGTACTGGGACTTCACCCACCGCATCTTCGACTTCGGCCCCAAGGGCTCTGAAGGTGAAGGCCCGAACATGATCCTCGACGACGGCGGCGACGCCACGCTGTTGATGATCCTCGGCCAGAAGGCCGAGAAGGACGCATCGGTCATCAGCAAGCCGTCCAGCGAAGAAGAGACCTGCCTGTTTGCCGCCATCAAGGCCAAGCTCGCCGTCGACCCGACCTGGTACACCCGCAAGGCCGCGCAGATCATCGGCGTCACTGAAGAGACGACGACGGGGGTGCACCGCCTGAAGGAAATGAGCGCCAAGGGCACGCTGCCCTTCCGCGCCATCAACGTGAACGACAGCGTCACCAAGAGCAAGTTCGACAACCTGTACGGCTGCCGCGAGTCGCTGGTCGACGGCATCAAGCGTGCGACCGACGTGATGATCGCCGGCAAGGTGGCCGTGGTCGCAGGCTACGGCGACGTGGGCAAGGGCTCTGCCCAAGCCCTGCGCGCCCTGAGCGCCCAGGTGTGGGTGACCGAGATCGACCCCATCAACGCCCTGCAGGCCGCGATGGAAGGCTACAAGGTCGTGACCATGGAGTACGCCGCCGACAAGGCCGACATCTTCGTGACGACCACCGGCAACAAGTCGATCATCACGCACGACCACATGAAGGCCATGAAGGACCAGGCCATCGTCTGCAACATCGGCCACTTCGACAACGAGATCGACATCGCGTCGCTCGAGAAGTACACCTGGGAAGAGATCAAGCCGCAGGTCGACCACGTGATCTTCCCGGACGGCAAGCGCATCATCATGCTGGCCAAGGGCCGCCTGGTGAACCTGGGCTGCGGCACGGGCCACCCGAGCTTCGTGATGAGCAGCTCGTTCGCGAACCAGACGATCGCGCAGATCGAGCTGTTCACGCACAGCGATTCGTACGACATCGGCAAGGTGTACGTGCTGCCCAAGCACCTCGATGAGAAGGTCGCTCGCCTGCACCTGAAGAAGGTCGGCGCGATGCTGACGGAGCTGACTGACGAGCAAGCCGCGTACATCGGCGTGCCAAAGCAAGGCCCGTACAAGCCTGATACGTATCGGTATTAAGCCCCCCAGTCGCTGCGCTCCTGCCCCCGAGGGGCGCCTCGCCTGCGGCCGGGAAACCCGTTCCGCGGCGAGTTGCTGGATATCGGGCCCAGCGCGTCGCGCTGGCCCGATCTGTTCTCTCAAAGGTACCCATGCGCGCTGACCAACTTCTGCTTCAACAAGGCCTCGTGCCGACCCGCTCGGCGGCACAGCGCCTGATCGAGCGCAACGCCGTGCGCTGGCTTGGCCCCAAGGGCTGGGCCGTCGTCAACAAGGCGGGGCTCGACGTGCCCGAAGGCTGCGAGATCGAGATCACCGACGACGCGGAGCTTCGCTTCGTATCGCGCGGCGGGCTCAAGCTCGAGGGCGCGTTGAAGCATTGCGGCATCGACGTCAACGGGCTCGATTGCCTCGACCTCGGCCAGAGCACCGGTGGCTTCACCGATGCGCTGCTGCAGGCCGGCGCGAAGCGCGTGGTCGGCATCGACGTGGGCCACGGTCAGCTGCACCCGAAGCTGCAGGCCGATGAGCGCGTGGTGTGCTTCGAAGGCATCAACGGCCGCGACGTGACAGGCACGGCCTTCGAGGCTGCCAACACGCCGCACAGCTTCGGCTTCGTCACCGCCGACCTGTCGTTCATTACCTCCACGCACGTGCTGCCGACCATGGTCGAGTACCTCGCGCCGGGCGGCCACTTGCTGGTGCTGGTGAAGCCGCAGTTCGAGCTGCAGCCGGCGCAGATCGGCAAGGGCGGCATCGTGAAAGACAAGGTGCACTTCGCCGAAGTCGAGACCCGCCTCTGGCAGGCCTGCAAGGGCCTGGGCCTGAAGGTGCAAAAGTACTTCGAGAGCCCGATCAAGGGCGGCAACGGCAACACCGAATTCTTCGTGTGGGCGAAGCAGCCCGCCTGACGACCACGCCACATCCCAACAACCGTTCGGGCTGAGGTATCGAAGCCCTGCGCGGCCTGAACAAGCTTCGATACCTCAGCCCGAACGGGTTATTGACTGACAAGAGAGTTAGGCATGAGCACGCAACGTCTTCCCCTGAGCCTGGAGTTCTTCCCCCCCAAGACGCCCGAAGGCGTCACCAAGCTCGCCGCCGTGCGCCAGCAGCTCTATGCGCTGAAGCCGCAGTTCTGCTCGGTGACCTACGGTGCCGGCGGCTCCACGCAAGACGGCACCTTTGCCGCGGTGCAGGCCATCCTTGCCGAGGGCGTGGAAGCGGCCTCGCACTTCACCTGCATCGGCGCCAACCGCGAGTCGATCACCGAGAAGCTCGCGCAGTTCAAGACCGCCGGCATCCGCCGCATCGTGGCGCTGCGCGGCGACCTGCCCAGCGGCTACGGCAGTTTCGGCGAGTTCCGCTACGCATCTGAGCTGATCGGCTTCATCCGCGAATCGACCGGCAGCCACTTCCACATCGAGGTGGCGGCCTATCCCGAGATGCACCCGCAGGCGCGCTCGCCCGAGGCCGACATGCAGGCCTACCTCGCCAAGGTCCGCGCCGGTGCCAACGCAGCCATCACCCAGTTCTTCTTCAACGCCGACGCGTACTTCCGCTTCGTCGACGAATCGCGCAAGCTGGGCGCCGACATCCCCGTGGTGCCGGGCATCATGCCCATCATCAACTCGGCCGGCATCATCCGCTTCGCCGACTCGTCGGGCGCCGAGATCCCACGCTGGATCCGCCTGCGTCTGCAGAGCTTCGGCGACGACACGGCATCGATCAAGGCCTTCGGGCTGGACGTGGTCAGTGCGCTGTGCGAGAAGCTTATTGCCGGCGGCGCACCGGGGCTGCACCTGTACACGATGAACCAGTCCGCAGCTTCGATCGAAATTTGCCGTCGACTCGGCCTGTCGCCCGGGTAAAGATCGCCACAATGGCGGCCACCATAAGTAGATGAGGGAGGCGCCAAGTGAAGACTTCGTTGATCTTGACGACATGCGCGTTTGTCGCTGTGTTATCCGGTTGCGCTCGAATCGAAGAAGCCGCCATGCCAGTGGCCGCCAAAGTGAACGCGGCCTATCCGTTCCCCCCCGAAGTTCAGGCTGCGCGCGAGCGCCTGCTCGGCCTGCTGGCTGACGACGCGAAGCAGGCCGATACCGTCCGCGGCCAAATGGACTCGCGGACAACATTACGCGCACTCTCCTGCTCTCAGCAGGTGTCAATCAGCCGCCTTGCTTCGGTCGCATCGGTCAGAGCACTGGGCCTCGATCAAGCGTGCTTCCAGACGCAGGACCTGGCCATGCAGGCATTCCTCGGTGTGCGGACTATCGGCCAGCTGATGTCACGGCCACCACTGCGCCCGCTCAAGCAGGTCGGCCTCAGCTCGCCGCTGCCCAAAGGGACGCTCGGTTCGATCAACTACGGCACCTTCGCCAGCAATGCTGGCGTGGCTGTGCTGCGCGACGTCACTGGCGACGCCACCGTGGTCGAACTGCCCAGCGGTGCGGTCATTGCAAAGTTGCCTCGCATGATGACGAGTTCGTGGGCAAGTCACCTTTCGCCAAACGGGCGAGTGCTGGCGCTCCAGCAGCCTATGGGCCAAGGCGTCACGTTCTACGACACCAGCAACGGACACCGCATTTGGGATGTCCCCAGCAGTCAGAACCTGCTTACTTGGCTGCCCGACGTCACGGGTTTCTTGCTCGCCGAGCGAGACGGTGCGACAACGCTGGCTGATGGCCTCACCGGTACGCTGGTGCAGCACCCGCTTGCTGCACGCAACGCCTCCTTCGCCGCTAACCTGCCCGGCTCACCCGCGCGCACATTGCTTGGCAGCGGACGGGAGCTGGTGCTCATGGAACACCAACGCACCCCTGCCGGCCTGCAGGCGACTGAAGTACGCAAGCTGCGCATCACTGACGGCTCCGGCATCACCTCAGGGCACCCGGTTCCCATGCAGCAAGGCAAGCTCGTGGTGTTCGCCTCCAGCCCCCATATTGGCTGGCTGAACCTCGAAAGTGGCGAGAGCGGTATCTGGCGTACCTCACCTACCTTCGGCGCCACCTTCGCCAAACTGGACGAGAGCCGCTTGCTGGTCGACTCGCTCGACCTCACGAATCGCATCCGCTCCAACCCATGGGTCTTCGATGTCACCACCCAGGCGGTGGCGCCTATCGACTCCGCCGGCATGTGGGGCCTGCTGATCCAGACCGGCGACCGACCGGGGTTCATGCGTCGGGGCCAGGAGGCCTGGATCGCAGACGAGGTCAAGACCACGCGCGAGCCGGTGCCGCTGGACCAGGTGGCCGGTGAATACGAGTTGCAAGTGCAGCTGACAAAGCTGCAGGCGCAGGCCGAGTCTCGGCAGGTCCCGGCCGCAACAACGCCCTACGAACACGCCGCAGCCGCAGCGGCCGAGGCGGCCCGCGCGGCAGGCGCGGCGGCCCGGGGAACTGGTACGCAAGCGCCCCTCGGATTGCCAGGCCTGCCGCGAGACGCCATGGTCCACATGGTCGGTGTGTACGAAGGCACCGGCAGCACGCGTGCCACCCGCACGATCCGGGTCATCGTGCGTCCGTCTCCTCGGCCGCTGGTATTAGCCCTGTCTTCCTACGAATCCGTTCGCTGGATCGTCGTCAACACCGGTGCGAGGATCTCCGCTGTTGTGGTCAGTGGCTATGAGCCTTCGACCGTCATTGGGCTGTCTGACGTGCCGGTGATGCGAATGGGCACCACCTACGCTTACAAGGTCGGGAGCGCCGAGCACATGCGGTGGCGGCAGGAAGTGCAGCAATACGTCGGCCCTCTGGAGATCCGCACGTTCCAGGGGCAGTACAGCGGAGCCGAGTTCAGCGTTGGAGGGTCGTGAGTTCATGAAGGAGCGCTACTGGGTCCTCGCCCTGTCCACGTGCGGACTGCTCGCTGGCGCGCAAGCAGCCCAGGCGGGAGATATCTACCGGTGTGAAGGGGATGGCTCCAAGAGCCTCGTCGATTCGCCGGTCCGCTGCCCGAGCGGCCGAGCGGTACGCATCGGCAGCAGCGGCACGGCGGCACGACCGCAGGCGTCTACCCCCGCCGAACCGTCCTCCGAAGTGCCAGAACGGCCCACCCGCGTCCAGAAACTGGTGAAACGTACGCCCCCTTCAGAGGAGTCGAGAGACCTGGCGCCACCAGCCTTGCGCGCTCACTCGGGGTCTTCTTCGCCACCTCCAGTCGTCGCCGTTCCGCCCGTACCCGTACCTATAGCCAACGCTGCGTCCGTGTGCGCACCGCTACGCCATGAAGCCACCGCCTTGCGCAAGTGCTTGCGAGAAGAGCGTCGCAAGGAAGTCCGGATCATCGCTACGGGCCGCCTAGTCCAGATAAGCGCCGCAGCGTCGGAGCTTGCAAACTCAACGAAGACGAACGATGGCCTGCTCGCCGTCGGCCGCAACGGCCGGCCGACTAACTGGTGCGAGAACCTCCTGGGCGACCTCATCGCCCGGCGCAATCTCGAGGTGATCGACGACGAGACAGTACCGGGCCCAGCATGGATCAACGCCGGCAACGGCGTGCGCACCCCACTTAGCGGCGAGATCTTGGACGCGCGCTATACCGAGCTGAGCGCCCCCAGCGGCCTGGTGGCTAACGGCTACGTCACACTGCGCTGGCAGCAGCAGCGAACAGTGGTCGTGAGAACCCGTGTCGGCTGCTTTCAGGCCAACCCGGGCTCGACCGCGGCCGCTTGCGGCCAATTGCGTTACCTCGGCATCGACGTGCATGACGACGAAATGCCACAGGCCTGCAACATCGGCTTCTACGGCCGTCCCAACTGGCCGCAGTGGAGGGATAAGAACGTGGAAATCCGCATCCCCACACACTAGCTATCGAGGCGAACGCCGCTCGCCGTTGATCGACCTGCCGCGTGTCAACGTGCCTCCAGGCCAGCGATATGGAATTGCGCTCGGGCCGGCGACACTCTGGGCAGTGCCACTCGCGACCCGCCCTTGAACACCTTCCACGCCATGCCCAACCTGCACACGCTGCTCAACGGCCTGCGCGCCGTCGCCATCCCCATGCCCTGGCGGCAGACGGTGAGCCTGAGCGTGTTCATCCGCACCGGCAGCCTGCACGAGCCGCGGCTGCTCAATGGCATCAGCCATGTGGTCGAGCACATGGCGTTCAAGGGCACGCACACGCGCGATTGCCAGCGCATCAACCTCGACGCCGAGCGCTTGGGTGCCGAGGTCAACGCGCACACCGACAAGGACCACACCGCCTTCCACATCGAAGGCCTGCCGCGCGACCTGCCCGTGTTCGTGGAGTTGCTGGCCGACATCGTGCGCAACAGCAGCTTCCCGGCCGACGAGCTGGAGCGCGAGCGCCAGGTGCTGCAGCACGAGTTCACCGAGTTCGAGGAAGACCCGGTCAACATCGCCTTCGAGCTCTTCGACCGCGCCTGCTACGGGCCGAACCATTCCGCTGGCCGCTCGGTGATCGGCAACCGCGCCAACCTCAAGCGCATCACGCGCGACGATTTGCTGGCCTATGTGGAGCACCAGTACAGCGCCTGCAACGTGGTGGTGGCTGCGGCCGGGCCGGTGGATGAAGCCGCGTTCCTGCGCGCCACCGAAGCGGCGTTCGGCAGCATGCCGCGCGGCGAGCCCAACACCGTGCCGCCGCCGGTGTGGCAAGGCGGCGTGAAGCTGCGCCGGTTGTCGGGCAGCGAGCAATGCCAGATCGTGCTGGGCTATGAAGCGCCACCGTTGGCCGACCACCACCATGTCAACCACGTGCTCGCCGCCGCGCTGCTCGGCGAAGGCATGAGCTCGCCGCTGCTCGATGAGATCCGCGAACGCCGCGGCCTCGCGTACCACGTGGCCTGCTCGGCCGACGTGATGCCGCACGCGGGCCAGATCGTCATCGATGCCGCGACCGACCCGCAACAGGCCGATGCTTTCTTCACCGAAACCGCACGGCTGCTGAAGCAGCACGCCGACAGCCCAGATCCGGTAGGCCTCGAACGCGCACGCAATCAGATCACCGTGCGCACGCTGCGCGCGCTGGAGCAACCGGCCAGGCGGCTGGAGTCTGCGGCACAGGACGTGTTCACCTTCGGGCGGCTGCGCGATGCGCAGGTGTGGCTGGAGCGCCTGCAGGCCGTCAATGCCGACGAGGTGCGAGAGGTGTTTGCGCAGATGCTGGCAAGCCGTGGTGCGGCCGGGCTGGCAGGCAGCGTGACGGCGAAGGCGCGAGAACGGGCGACGGCCCTGTTCGCGGCGGATTGACGGAACGGTCGGTTCGAGCCGCCCACATCACCGCGTTCAACGGGTTGCGACTTCCGGTTGCGTCGAGTCTTCCCGAGTGGCGGCAGAGGCGATCGCCACGGTCTCCGTGCGGGATCGGTCGTGCGAGATGTCGGTTGTCGTCACAGAGGCCGCAGCCGCTGAAGCTCGCTCGCTCTCCGGCAATTGCCAGATGACGACGACCCACAAGCCGACAGACACAAGGCTCAGTACAACTTCCGTCGACAGCTTCAAGAGGGGGAGGTTTGCACGCATGGTGTCAACGCCCGAACCCGAAGAACCACGCGAACTTGGCAAGCGGACTCCGATGAAGCCGCAGGACTGACGCGGCGGGACGATGGGCGCGTGCGGCCGTCCGCCGCCGCGATGACCGAAGGTTGTCGCCGTGAAGCACGGCGTGGGAGATCTGAAAGAGTTTCATGCTGGTGAGGTGTTGTCAGCGGAAGCGGCGTCTCACCCCGCTTCGGTGTCGTTGATCCTGTGACGTCAGAAGGTGTAGGCCGCGAACAGACCCGCCTGGCTCTGCGAGACCTTCTCGGTCACTGGGCTGCCTGCCGCATCGCCGCGCAACCTGTTCGTGCTTGCGAACACGCCCACGCCCCAGTTCGACGACAGCCGCACGTTCGCGCCGACCGAGAAGCCCACCGAGTTCAGACCCGCCTTGGCGGTGCGAACCGCCAGGCCGGAGCGAGCACTTTGTGCCGCGTCGACACCGAAGAACGTCTGCGTGTACTTCGCATCGGCCCAGGTGACGTTCGGGCCTGCCGAGAGCGTGATGGTGTCGCTGACCGGGTAACGGGCCTCAGCGCCGAGCGAGAGCCGCGTGCCTTGTTGCTTGCCGCCAATGTCGGTGAGCAGGTTGCCGCGCAGCGTCCACCAGGTGTCGCTGTAGCTCGCGAACACGGCGCCGAGCGCGGTGCGGTCGATATCGCCCAGGCCCCGCAGGCGCGGCGAATCCGTTTCTTGGCGAGGCTTCTCGAAGCTGCCGCCGAGGCCGACGCCCACGCGCCAGTGATCGTTCTGCACGAGGTAAGCGCCAATGCCTGCCGGTACGCCGGCACCGGGCACACCGCCGATGAAGTAGCGGCCGTAGGTTGCGCTCAGCACCGGAAAGCCGCTGCTCTTGCGCTCGGCACTGCCGGGGTAACGCGGCTGGCTGGCAGCGCCAAGGCCCACGGTGAAATGCCACGCGTCGTCGGACGGTGCGGCCGCTTCGTCAGCGCGAGCGAGCGGGCTCGCCAGCAGGCCGATGGCCACGCAGACGAGGTTGAACTTGAGAGATTGGAGGGAGGTCATGATGTTTGTTCGCGGGTCAGATGAAGGGGGTTCAGAAGTCGTAGCGAACGCCAGTGCTGACGAGGTTGGCGCTGACGCGGTCTGACAGCCTCCCGAACCGGTCGAACTCGACGGTGAATGCGACGTTCGGCGTGAAGCGGTACTCGGCACCGACGTTGATGAGCAGCGAGCGCGTCGTACCCATCAGGCTGTTGGCGGCAGGCAGCAAGTTGGTGCCGCTGACCTTGCCGTACGACACGCCCAACTTGCCGGTCAATGCAAAGGATTCGCTCAGCGGCATGCGGCCGGTGGCTGCTGCATAAGGGCTGCGGCCACGCGCCTTCTGCTCGACGCGCGAACCGCCCAGTTGCACCGTCTCGGACAAGGTGCCCAGGTGAGCGAACCCGGCTTCGACGCCGAATCGCCTGTTGAAGCGATAGCCGGCGTACACCTTGCCCGCTGCGCCGAATTCTTCGTCGTCGGTAGTGCGCAGGCCAAAGTCATGGGTCTGGAATTCGCTGAGGCCGGAGCTCGCGCCAACGTAGGGGCCAGCTTGGTCCGACAGTTCGGCTGCGTTGACGTTGGCAGATGAAACGGCGACGATGGCCAGCGAGATCGCGGAGGTCTTGAGGGATGACATGAAAGCTCTTTCGGGTTGTCTTGAAGCGAGGTTCGGTGTGGACGACAAACCCGTTGCTTCAAAAGATCGGTCGTCGTTGGCTGTGGGCATTCCGCTTCGTTGCGGTCACTTGTTCTCACAGCGCCTTCGCAGTGTCTCGACCTCACCTGAAGCCTGTCCAAAGCCTTCCTGAAGGTTTCATGAATCGCCTTCCGTGCTGAGCTTCATGTGATCTTTAGCTTCGATCGGCCTAATCACGCCCATGAACATCCTGTTGATCGAAGACGACATCGAGCTGGGCAACGGCGTGCGCATCGCACTCGAAGACCAGGGCCTGCATGTGACCTGGGTGCGCCGGCTGCAAGAAGCCGTGCAGGCGCTGGACACCACGCCGTGCGATCTGGTGCTGCTCGACCTGGGTTTGCCTGACGGCAGCGGTCTCACGCTGCTGACGCGCCTGCGCCGTGACAAGCAGGTGACGCCGGTGCTCATCCTCACCGCGCGCGACTCGCTCGAAGACCGCATCGCCGGGCTCGACAGCGGCGCCGACGACTACCTCGTCAAGCCCTTCGCGCTGGCCGAACTGCTGTCGCGCGTGCGGGCGCTGGCGCGGCGGAGCTACGGCCTCGTCAACGAGACGCTCGAGGTGCGCGGCCTCGCGCTGCATGAAGCCACGATGCGCGTGACTGTCGACGGCAAGGCGGTCGACCTGTCGCGCAGCGAGTTCGACCTGCTGTGCATCCTCGTCAAGCGCATCGACCGCGTGCTGACGCGGCGCGTGCTCGAGGAGCAGGTGCTGCAAGGCGGCATCCACAACGAAAGCAACGTGCTCGACGTGCACATGTCCAACCTGCGCAAGAAGATCGGCGCCGGCTACATCCGCACGGTGCGCGGTGTGGGCTATGTGATCGACCGCGTCGAGACCGCACGAGGTGCCGGCTGATGCTGCGCGTCTGGTTTGCGAAGGTGTTCTCGTCGCTGGTGACGCGGCTCGTGCTTGCGCAGATGGCCACCGCGCTGCTGCTGTGGTCGGCCGCCATCGGCTACCTGGTGTGGGACACGGCCCGCTACGACATGATCTTCGAGCCGCAGCACATGGGTCCGCGCGCCGACATGATCCTCGCACTGGTCGACGGCCTGGCCGACCAGCCCGACAAGCTGCAAGACGCGCTGCTCAAGCTCGACGTCTTCCAGCGCCGGGAGAACCACGAAGAAGACGACCCTGCACTGCGCATGTCGATGAACGTGTGGCGCGGCGACCGCCTGCTGTACCAGTCGCCGGGCGATCCGGGTGCGTTGCGCACTCAGAAGCTGCGCGAGTTCGAACGCGTCGAGGTCGATGGAAAGCTGTGGCGCACCTACAGCCAGCAATCAGCCACCTCGGACGCACGCGTCACGCTGATCCGCTCCGGGCATGCGGTGTCGATCTTCTTTGCGCTCGGGTCGCACGGCATCGTGATCCTGCCACTGCTGATCAGTCTGCCTTTCCTGTTCGTGCCGGCATGGCTGTCGGTACGGGTGGCGCTGCGGCCGTGGCGGCGTTTCTCGCAGGAGATCGAGTCCCGCGGCCCGGCGGATCTGACGCCATTGCAGTTCGGCAGCCAATACCGCGAGCTGCGGCCTCTGCTTGCCGCCGTCAACACGCTGCTGCAGCGTGTTCGAGGCAGCCAGATGCGCGAGCACAGCTTCATCGCCGACGCGGCGCACGAGTTGCGCACGCCGCTTGCCGCCATGCGCATCAACGTCGAAGCACTCAAGGCGCACCGCCAGGACCCACGCGATACGGAACTGCTCGACGGCCTGGTGCGCAGCGGCGAGCGCGCCAGCCGGCTGGTCGCTCAGCTGCTCGGCCTGATGCGCAGCGACGCCGACCGCATGGCCCGCACCTTGGCGCCGATCGCGCTCGACGCGCTGGTGCAGGACCGGCTCGCCGCGCTGTCCGGCCTCGCGACGCAGCGCGAGGTCGAGCTCGAGCTGAGCGCCGACGATGCCTGCGTGGTCACGGGTGAAGCCGAGGGCCTCGTCTCGTTGGTGGACAACCTGGTCGAGAACGCGATCAAGTACTCGCCCGCTGGTGCGCGGGTTGACGTGCGCGTGACGAAAACACCGGCCGACATCTCGCTCAGCGTCGAAGACGCAGGCACCGGCATTCCGCTCGAGCTGCGCGCCCGCGTGTTCGACCGCTTCTTCCGCGTGCCCGACCAGGCGCAGCCCGGCAGCGGGCTCGGGCTGGCCATCGTCAAGGCCGTGGCCGAGCGTCACGGCGCCGACGTCGAGTTGACCGAGGGCCACCGCGGGCAAGGCCTGCGGGTGCTGGTGCGCTTTCCGGTGCCGCCGACCGCGTGACCTGCGCCGGTCAGGGACGGTGCTCGTCGGCGTAGGGCAGAAGCGCCTTGGCTGCTTCGATCCGCAAGGCCAGCACCACGGTCTCATCGTTCATGACTTGCAGCAAGAAGCGCTTTGCTTCCAGGGAACCCACCGAGGCCGCTGGCCGATCCGGCATGCGATCGGCATCAATGCTTGTCGTCTCGCGCGCGACGCCCGTTGGCTGAGGCGGTGCTGGCCTGAGTGACTCCAACGCAGCCTCGAAGGCGGCCGGCTTGATGCTTTCCAGCCGGCTCAGCAAGTCGGCCTGGCCATCGTTGCTGGGCGGGATGTCGAGCCAGGGTGTGTCGGCGAAGACCGGCGCGAGGTCCGGCGCCACGAACGCGGACCAGTTGCCGGTCTGCTCGTGCTCGGCGGGCACGAGGTGCGCGTGAAGCGCTTGGTGCGGGGCTGAGGCATCCACGGCGGGCATCAGGCGCAGACGCTTCGCTGCGATGTCCGCAAGAAAGCGCAGGCGCAAAGACTCCAGGAACGCATGGGCTTGCGCGATGGCGATCGGGTCCGAGAGCGAGAACCAGAGCTGAAGGCCGTCCGTCCCCGAGACGGCGATGGCCGGGGCCGGCAGTTCCAGATCGGCCTGAACCCCGCGCCACACCTTCGACAGCACGTCCCAACTCGCTGGCCGCGCGACCTCCAGCACCATGGCGCGCACGCTGCCCTCGGGATCGATCAGGCCAAGTGTCTCGGCGTCGGGGACCGCGTGGGGAAGATACAGGCGACTCAACTCGGATTGCAGACGATTCATGGCAGTGCAAAAGTGGCCGAATGGAGGCAGGCAACTCTACGTCACGGCAGGAAGCGGAGGTTCAGCTGCGGCACCTCCCCACTTCAGAGTCAGGCCGAAGCTGCGCCAGCTCACCGGCCCTTGATGTACCGCATGCGGTTCATTGCACGGCTCTTGATGCACCGCAATAAATGACGCGCCCCGCCGAGATGAAATTCCTGTCGAGGAACCCTCCTCTTCTCGACAGGAAAGCAGATCATGCAAACAACAAGATTCAAGTGCGCCGCTCTGGCACTGGCACTGGCACTGGCAATGGCAATGGCGGGCAGCGTGGCGTTGCCTGCGGTGGCAAAGGCCGCCGATGGCCCGTGGCTGGTGCGCCTGCGCGCGGTCAACCTCGACAGCGCTGACAAAGATTCGACCGGCCTGGACCTCACGATGAACAGCAAGGTCATCCCTGAGATCGACATCTCGTACTTCTTCACGCCCGAGATCGCCGCCGAGCTGGTGTTGACCTACCCGCAGAAGCAGACGCTGCACTCCGGCGTGACCGGCACCGACGTGGGCAGCTTCAAGCACCTGCCGCCCACGCTGACCGCTCAGTACCACTTCACCAGCCTGGGCGCCTTCAAGCCCTACCTGGGTGGCGGCGTGAACTACACGCACATCTCCAACGTCGACTTCAGCCCGGTCGCATCACTGAACGTAGGCCTCGACAAGAGCAGCTTCGGACTGGCCGTGCAGGCCGGCTTCGACTACGAGATCAGCAAGAACCTGTACCTCAACTTCGATGTGAAGAAGGTTCAGATTCGTACCGACGTGACCTCCAACAGCACCAAGGTCGGCGAGTTCAAGATCGACCCGCTGCTGGTGGGCGTGGGCATCGGCCGCCGCTTCTGAGCAACCGCCCCGCAGCGTGCGTTGAACACAGTGAGCGCATGTAGGAAATTTTCGTCGCCACCGACGTGAAGGCACGCGGCATGTGAACATCGCGCCGCAACCAAGAACGATGGAGACGACATGCAGACCCCAACCGCACCGCGCCTGGTGCATGTGTTGTGCTGGCTCGGTGCGCCGGCCGCCGTGCTGGCCCAGTCCACAGACTCACCTTCGCCCGCACCGGCGGCCACGCTGCCGCCGGTGGTGGTGACCGCCACGCGCACCGAGACACCGGCCTTCGACGTGCCTGCGGCGATCAGCCGCGTGGATGGCGAGGATGTGCGCAACGGCCGCGCGCAAGTCAACATCTCCGAAAGCCTGGGCTCGGTGCCTGGCCTGCTCGCGCGCGACCGGCAGAACTACGCGCAGGACGTGCAGATCTCCGTGCGCGGCTTCGGCGCGCGTTCGACCTTCGGCATCCGCGGCGTGCGGCTGTATGTGGACGGCATCCCGGCCACGCTGCCCGACGGGCAGGGTCAGATCTCCAACGTGGAGCTGGGCTCGGTCGGCCGCATCGAGGTGCTGCGCGGGCCGTTCTCGGCGCTGTACGGCAACTCGTCGGGCGGTGTGATCCAGGTCTTCACCGAAGACGGCCAGGGCGCGCCGCGTCTCGGCTTCGAGGTGGCCGGAGGCAGCGACGGTCTGCTGCGCATCGCCACGCAAGCCAGCGGTTCGGAAGGCAGCTTCGCCTATCGCGTGGGCGCGAGCCGCTTCGAGACCGACGGCTACCGAGACCACAGCGAGACCCGGCGCAACCTGGGCAACGCGAAGCTGAGCTTCAAGCCCGATGACGAGGGCAAGCTGACGCTGGTGGTGAACAGCATGTCGCTGCCTGAAGCACAAGACCCGCTGGGGCTCACGCGCGTGCAGTACGAAACCAACCCGCGCGGCGTGGATGCGTCGGCAACCACCTTCAATACACGCAAGACGGTCGACCAAACCCAAGGCGGCCTGACCTACGAACGCCGCATCGACGCCGGCAACTCGCTGCAGGTGATGACCTACAAGGGCCAACGCGGCACGGTGCAGTTCCAATCGATCCCGACCGCGACTCAGGGCAGCCCGCTGCACCCCGGCGGCGTGATCTCGCTCGCCCGCGAATACGAAGGTGCCGATCTGCGCTGGACCTGGAAGGCGCAAAACCTGGGCACGCCGCTCAGCGTGGTGGCCGGGCTGGCGGGCGACTGGCTGCATGAGCGCCGCCAGGGCTACCAGAACTTCATCGGCGCGACGCCTGGCGTGCAAGGGGCGTTGCGCCGCAACGAAGCCAACGACGTGACGAGCTTCGACCAGTACGTGCAGGCGAACTGGCAACCCACGCCGCAGTGGACGCTGAACGCCGGCCTGCGGCACAGCAAGGTGCGCTTCAAGTCGACCGATGACTACATCGTCGGCACCAACCCCGACGACAGCGGCGGTGCCGACTACCGCGCCACGCTGCCGGTGCTGGGTGTGCTGTATGCGGTGAACGAGAGCGTGCATGTGTACGCCACCGCCGGCCGCGGCTTCGAGACGCCCACGCTGAACGAACTGGCCTACCGACCCAACGGCGCTACCGGACTGAACTTCACGCTGCAGCCGGCGCGCAGCAAGAGCATCGAGGCCGGCGTGAAGACGCGGCTCGCCAACTACGGCGAGGCGTCGCTGGCGGTGTTCGAGACGCGCACCGAAAACGAGATCGTCACGCTCACGAACACCAGCGGGCGCTCGACCTTCCAGAACGCCGGCGCGACGCGGCGCACCGGTCTCGAGCTCGGCTGGTCGGCGCAGTGGCAGGACTGGCAGCCGCAGCTGGCCGCCACACTGCTGAATGCGCGCTACAAGGACGGGTTCATCACCTGCACCGCAGCACCCTGTGCAACGCCGAACCAGATCGTGGCCGCGGGCAACCGCATCCCCGGTGTCGCACGCACCACGCTCTTTGCAGGGCTCAACTACGCACCGGCACAAGGCCTGCGCGGTGGAGTTGAAGTGCGGCGCATCGGCGCGGTCTACGTCAACGACCTCAACAGCGATGCGGCCGAGGCCTACACGGTGGCGTCAGCCCAGGTGGGTTACCGCACGGTGCTCGGCCGCTGGGACCTGGGGGCGTTTGCTCGGGTCGACAACCTGTTCGACCGCGCCTATGCGGGCTCGGTGATCGTCAACGAGGGCAACGGCCGCTTCTTCGAGCCGGCACCGGGCCGCACCTGGCTCGCGGGTGTGTCGGCTGGGTACCGGTTCTGACGGGGCTGGCCTCTCAGCGGCCGGTCGCCTGCCACATCACACCGTCTTCGGTGAGCATCACGTCGAGCGGCACGTCGTCCGGCTGCGCGCGCAGCATCGGCATGAAGCCGTGCGAGTAGCCCACACCGATGGTGATGGGACGTGGGTTCAGCTCGGACAGCGTGCGGTCGTAGAAGCCGCCGCCATATCCCAGGCGCACACCGCCCGGGCCATAGCCGACGCAGGGCACGATGAGCAGGGCGGGCTTGAATTCGTCGGTGTCCTTGGGCTTGGGGATGTCATGCGCATCGAGCTCCATCGGGCAGCCGGGGAACCACACGTGGAAGCGCAGCTCGCCGGTTTCCTTGTCGGTCTTGGGCAGGCCGATGCGGCGCGGCGAGCCTTCGGGGCCGCCTTCGCTCCAGCGGTAGAGCGCGGGCAGCGGGTCGAACTCGCCCTTGATCGGCCAGTAGGCGCCGACGCTCGATTCGCGCCGGCTCACCAGCCACGCACGCATCACGCTTTGCAGCTGCACCGCACGCTCCAGGCGGTCGGGCAGGGCCTGGCGTGCAGCGATGAGTTTCTCGCGCAGGGCGCGGCGTTCTTCCGGGGTCATGCAGGTCTCCAGGTGAGCTCACGGGATTGTGCAGGAGGCGGCTCCCTCACTCGCCCAACAAATGAAACACGCAGCGCGACACGCGCAATCGGGCCGATACCTGGCACGCCGACCATCGCCGGCTGTTTCTCCACCCGGCCTGCGAAAGAACACTGCCATGAAGATCACCCGCCCCCGCTTCATCCCAACCCGCGCCGCTCTGGGTGCCGCCGTGCTCACGTTGGCCAGCGGCGTGGCCTTCGCTGCCGATGCGGCGCATGGCATCGAGCAGGCGCTGCAGACTGCGCTGCAAGACAAGCGCGGCATCACGCTCTACGTGGGCGGCCAGCCGGTGGGTGGCGCGGTCACGCGCATCGAGCCGGGCCAGTGGGTCGAGCTGCGCAACCAGCAGTACGGCCACATCATCGTGCGCCTGGATCGCATCGACGGCGTGGCGATGCCTTGATGCCGGCTCCGTCGCCACCCATCGGCCGCCGCATGAACATCGTCTTCTGGTCCGTCGCGGCGCTCGATGCGCTGCTGTTTCTCGTCATGCTGGTGAAGACGCTGCAGTCGAGCAGCGGCAATAACGACGGCGGCAAGGAGATGGCGCTGTTCTTCTTCATCATGGTGCCCAGCGCGGTGCTGCTATTGGCCGTGCTGCTCTACGCGTTCACCGACGGCATCGTGTGGCGCTCACTCGCGTTGCTGGTCGTGGCCGGCCCGGGGCTGTTCATCGGCTGGGGCCAGGCGCGCAACGTCTACATCGACCACCGCATCGCGCAGCACGCCAGCGGCGCCGGCTACTTCAGCGGCCGCGAGATGAAGGCCATGGGCGCGGCGGTGGTGAAGCGCGATGTGCAGACGCTGCGCGAACTCGGCCCGAGCGTGCACGTCAACATCGAAGGCGAAGGCGGCATGACGCTACTCGCCCTGGCAGCGCAGCAGGCCGATGCCGACGATCCCGGAGCAGCCAGCGTGCTTCCAGTGGTGGAGGTGCTGCTCTCGCTCGGCGCCAAGCCGGCGCAGGCGATGGAAACCGCCACCAAGCTCAAGGACCTTGCCCTGCTGCGCCTACTGCTCGATGCCGGCGGCGACCCGAACATGAAGGCACGCGACGGCCAGCCGCTGGTGTTCAGCTGGCTCGCGGTGATGCCCCTGCCCACGCTGCGCCTGCTGACCGAGCGCGGGCTCGACCTCAATGCCACCTCCTATCAAGACCCGCTGGCGGTGGTGCTGGCCATCAAGCAGCGCCGCGACTTGCTGGCTTTTCTGATCGAACAGGGTGCCGACGTGGCGCGCCCTCGCCCCGACGGGCGCAATGCCCCGGGCGAAGTGGATACGCAGATCGATGAGGCGCTGAAGGCCGGTCAGCCTGTTCCGCCGGAGCTGCTGCAGATCAAGGCGATGATGGATGCACGCAAGGAGCCCCGCCATGAACACCGCGCCTGACACCGGCCCCATCGTCGAGATCACCGCCGACGGCCGCGGCGGAATGATCGTCTACCTCGAGCAAGGCCACCGCATCGCCTTCAGTTGGGAGTTTGCAACGCCGCCCTCGATCGCGCTGGTCTTTGGCCCGAGCGCCGGCGCCTTCGACCGCACGGCGCCCTGGGCGGCTGGGCGCCGCGCCGAGGTGTACGACACCGTGGGCCGCGAGGTCGTGCGGCAGAAGGCGCCCGGCGGCGACTTCATCGTCGACCTGGACAGGAACATGATCGACGTGCTGAAACGGCGCGGCTGATGTCTCGCCTGATCGTGATGCTTCTCGGCCTGCTGGCCACACTCGTCGGCTGCGATGGCGGTGGCTACCAGCGCAAGAGCAGCCAGTGGCTGCACAACGACGTGGCCTTCACCCCGGCCGACCCGGCCAGCTTCAAGCCGATCGACAAGCTCTTCGCGCGTGACAGCCAAAGCGGCTACTACCGCGGCAGCGCCGTGGACGGCAGCGATGGCGCGAGCTTCGAGGTTCTATCGGAGCATGAGGCGCGAGACCGCCTGGCCGTGTACTACTGCGACACCTACCGCAAGGGGCAGGAGTACTGGACGGTCCGGCACCTGAAGGTCGACCGCATCCGGGACGCCGACCCTGCCACCTACACCGTGCTCGGCCGAGGCTATGCGCGCGACCGGCTGCATGTCTACGAAGAAGGCGTGGCATTCGAGGTGCGCGACGTGGCGAGCTTCGAGCCACTGGCCGGCGGCTTTGCGCGCGATGCGCAACGCGGCTATTACGAACGCATGGAGATTCCCGGCAGCCACGGCGCCACGTTCACGGTGATCGACGACCGGGACGCGAGCTACGCACGCGACCAGGCCAACGCGTTCCACGCCCACATCGAGCGCAACGAACCGAACAAGCCACCACACCCCGTGGTACGCAAGCTGCGCGATGCCGAGCTTGCGACGCTGCGCGTGCTGGGGCGCGGCTACGCTGCCGATGCGAAGCGCGTCTGGTACGAGGGCGAGCGGGTGGCGGGTGCCGATGCCCAGAGCTTCACGGTGACCGAAGATTTCACCGCGCAGGCCGATGCCAAAGATAAAACAACGGCTTGGCAGCGCGGTCAACGCGTCGCCGAGGCGGCCGCGTCGGCGGCCTCGCACTGAGCGACGCGGGTCAGGCCACCACCGGCTGCACCGGCACGAACGGCTGCACGCCATCGCGCCCGGCGGCCTTGGCCTGGTACAGCGCCTGATCGGCCTGCGAGGCGGCAATCTCCCAGTCGCCATAGCTGTCGAAGCCAGCCGACACGCCCACGCTCACGGTGCAAAAGACACAGCGCTTGCCATCGGCAGATGGCACCTGCAGGCGGCCAACGCTGCCGCGTAGGCGCTGCGCCAGCGGCAACGCCACCTCGTGCTGCGCACCCACACAGCCGATCAGGAACTCTTCGCCGCCGATGCGGGCCACGAAGTCGCCGCCGCGCAGTTGCGAGAGCAGCGCGGTGGCCACGGCCTGGAGCGTGGCATCGCCGGTGGCGTGGCCCAGCGTGTCGTTGATGCGCTTGAAGTGGTCGATGTCGACCAGCAGCAGCGTCAACGGGGGTGCGTCACGCCGCGCGAAGTGCTGCTTGAGTGCCTGGTCAAGGCCGTTGCGGTTGTAGACGCCGGTCAAGGCGTCGCGCGTGGCGAGCTCGGCCAGCTGGCCGTTCAAGCGCAGGAAGAGCAGCCACAGCAGCGTCATCGCGACCAGCAGTGCGGCGAGCGAGGCATAGATGTAGAAGGCCTTTGCGAACATGCCGTGGAAGGCGACGTCCATGCCGTGGGTGGCGATGTGATACGACCGCAGCAGCGTCAGCACGCTCAGACCACCGATCAATGCGGCCAGCAGGCGCAGCGGCGCGTGCAATGGCTTTGACTGGTGGCGAAGCTGCGACGCCAGCGACCAGGTCATCACCAGATACATCGAGCCGGTGGCGAGGTTGATGCCGACGTGGCGCCACACCGGGCCGCCGATCACCGATGCCACCGCCTGGCCCGAGAAGATCACCGCCCACAGCAGCAGTCGGTGGTGCATGGCGCCTGGCGAGCGACCGGTGAACTCGCGCACGCCGTCGCTGAACAGCAACACGGCGAGCAGCATCACGCCATCGGAGGCCACGCCCAACGCGCTGACCGTTTCCAGCCCGGCCGCCAGGCGACCCAGGTAGCCGAGCCCGAACAAGATGGTCGCCAGCGCCCAGCGGCCCAGGCCCGGTGCGTCCGGCATCATGCGGCGGACGAGGAACATCAGCCCACCGCTCACGACGAGGTGGATGGCGAGCATGACGATGACGGAAAACGGGTCCATGGCGGCGCGGCTGTGTGGCCGTTGCCATTGTCTCGCTCAGCAGCAGCGCCCGATGACGCCGGGCGACGGCACCGCCGGCGGACGTGAAGAACGGCCGATTTGCTGCCGATAATTTACGCCCGCTTTACACGCGGCCGGCCCATCGCCCGACCGGCGAGAGCTGACTCAGCCGACGCGCGCCTCGGTGGCGGTGTCGAACACGTGCAGGTCACGCGCGTCCCAGCCGACGAACACGTTGTCGCCGATGCGCTGCGTGACGTGCCCGCCGGTGCGCAGCACGAGCTTGCCCATCGGCGTCTCGACGAAGGCATAGGTATCGGGACCGGTCGGTTCGAGCAGGACCAGGCGCCCCGGCACACCGCTGTCGGCAAGGTGCACGGCCTCGGGCCGCAGCCCGACGACGCATCCAGCGACGGGCCGCTGCTGCAAGGACTGCTGCTGGGCCGCGGTGAGCGCAATGGCCTGGCCCTTCACGCTGAGCGCGATCTCGCCGGGCTTGAGGGCATCGGCTTCCATCATGTTCATCGCCGGCGAGCCGATGAACTCGGCCACGAAGCGGGTGGCCGGGCGGCTGTAGATGTCGTCGGGCGTGCCGAACTGCTGCACCACGCCGTCGCGCATCACCGCAATGCGGTCGCCGAGCGTCATGGCCTCGACCTGGTCGTGCGTGACGTAAACCGTGGTGGTGTGGGTGCGCTGGTGCAGCAGCTTGATCTCGGCGCGCATCTCGACGCGCAGCTTGGCGTCGAGGTTGGACAAGGGCTCGTCGAACAGGAAGAGCTTGGGGTTGCGCGCGAGCGCACGGCCCATGGCCACGCGCTGGCGCTGGCCGCCGGAGAGGTTGGCGGGCTTGCGGTCGAGCAGGTGCTCGATCTGCAGCATCTTGGCCACGCGCTGCACCGACGCGTCGCGCTCGGCCTTGGGCACCTTGCGCATCTCGAGCGCGAAGCTGATGTTCTGCGCCACGTTCATGTTCGGGTAGAGCGCGTAGCTCTGGAACACCATCGCGATGTCGCGGTCCTTCGGCAGCTCGTGGGTGACGTCGCGCTCGCCGATGTGGATGCTGCCGGCCGTGGGAACGTCGAGGCCGGCAATCATCGACAGCAGCGTCGACTTGCCACAGCCCGAAGGCCCGACCAGGATCAGGAACTCGCCTTCATCGATCTCGATGTCGATGCCCTTGAGGATGTCGACCGCGCCGAAGCTCTTGCGGACATTGCGAATGGAAAGTGCGCCCATGGTGTCAGTGTTTCAGTCAGATTCGATGTGTCCGAAGATCCGTTCGGGCTGAGGTATCGAAGCCCAGCGCTGGCCTTCGATACCTCAGGCCGAACGGAGAGGGGCAGTTACCTTGATTTTTCTTAACCCTTGACCGCACCGGCCGTCAGGCCACGCACGAAATGTTTGCCCGCGAGCACATAGATCGCCAATGTCGGCAGCGCGGCGATCATGGCTGCGGCCATGTCCACGTTGTATTCCTTCACCGAGCTGGACGTGTTGGCCATGTTGTTCAGGCCGACCGTGATCGGCTTGGCGTCGCCCGCCGAGAACACCACACCGAACAGGAAGTCGTTCCAGATCTGCGTGAACTGCCAGATCAGCGTGACCACCATGATCGGTGCCGACAGCGGCAGCACGATGCGCCAGAAGATGCGCCAGAAGCCGGCGCCGTCGAGCATGGCCGCGCGCACCAGTTCGTCGGGCAGGCTCACGTAGTAGTTGCGGAAGAAGAGCGTGGTGGTGGCGAGACCCACCAGCACGTGCACGATCACCAAGCCCCAGATCGAGTCGGCGAGCTGGAACCAGCCCAGCACCTGCGACATCGGCAGCAGCACGACCTGCAGCGGCATGAAGGCGCCGAACAGCATCATCCCGAACATCAGCTCGCTGCCCTTGAAGCGCCACTTGGCGAACACGTAGCCGTTGATGGCGCCGAGCGCGGTGGAGATGAGCACGGCCGGCACGACCATCAGCGTCGAGTTCCAGAAGAACGGGCGCAGGCCGCCGCAGTCGGTGCCGGTACAAGCCTGCGACCAGGCCTTGTGCCAGGCATCGAAGTTGAGGCTGCCCGGCAGGGACAGCAGGCTGCCTTGGCGCACTTCGTCCATGTCTTTCAGCGAGGTCGCGACCATCACGTACAGCGGCACGAGGAACACCGCTGCGAACAGCAGCAGCACGGACCAGATGGCGAAGCGCTGGAACGCCACGTTCGAAGAGCGCGCGCTCATTTCTTGGTTCGCAGTTCAGAGTAGAGGTAAGGCACGATGATGGCGGCCACGGTGCACAGCATCACGGTGGCCGAGGCGGCGCCCAGGCCGATCTGGCCGCGCGAGAACGACATCGCGTACATGAAGGTCGCCGGCACGTCGGTCGCGAAACCGGGGCCGCCGGCGGTGAGCGCCATCACGAGGTCGAAGCTCTTGATCGAGATGTGTGCCAGCACGAGCAGCGTGCTGAAGAACACCGGCCGCAGGCTCGGAATGATCACGCGCCAGTAGATGCGCGGCAGCGAGGCGCCGTCGATCTGCGCGGCCTTGATGATGGAGTCGTCGATGCCGCGCAGGCCGGCAAGAAAGAGCGCCATCACGAAGCCGGCACTTTGCCAGACGCCTGCGATGACGACCGTGTAGATGGCCTTGTCGGGGTTGACCAGCCAGTCGAAGGTGAAGGTGGTCCAGCCCCACTGCTGCACCAGGTGCTCGAGGCCGAGGCCGGGGTTCAAGATCCACTTCCACGCGGTGCCAGTGACGATGAAGCTCAGCGCCATCGGGTAGAGGTAAATGGTCCGCAAGGCGCCTTCGGCACGAATCTTCTGGTCGAGCAGGATGGCCAGGCCGAGGCCAAGCGCCAGGCCCACGCCGATGAACAGCGCGCTGAAGATGCCGAGGTTGGTGAGCGCCACAACCCAACGCTCGCTGTCGAACAGCGTGGCGTACTGGGCCCAACCGACGAACTCGTAGTTGGGCAGGAGGCGCGAAGCCGAGAACGAGAGCACGCCGTTCCAGACGATCAGCCCGTAGATGAAAACGAAGGCAAGCGTGAAGCTGGGCGCGAGCGCGATACGCGGCATCCAGCGTGAGAGGCGTGCCGCGAAGCTGGGCGCGGGCGGCGAGATCGGGGTCATGGGGCGGCGTTCGAAGACAACTTGCCGTTCGAGTTGAGCCTGCCGAAACGCCCGACGCCTGGGGCCTGCAGAGCAGGCACAGGCACCGGGCCGTCGACGGGCTCAGTCCGAACGGGACTCTTTACTTCGTCTTGGCAGCGGAGACCAGACGGTCCATGGCTTGGTCGGCGGTCATGGTGTCGGTGTTCCAGAACTGCGAGACCACGTCCTTGATCGCGCCTTCAGCAGCCGACGACACGGCCATGCCGTGAGCGATCGACGGCACCAGCGTGTTGCTCTTAGCGGTGGCCACGAAGTCCTTGGACGATTGCTTGGCGCAGTCGTCGAACTTGCTCATGTCCATGTTCAGGCGAGCTGGGATCGAGCCCTTGTTCAGGTTGAAGGTCTCCTGGAACTCGGGCGCCATGATGGCGGTGGCCATGTCCTTCTGCGCCTGCAGGTTGGCGGTGTTCTTCAGCTTGAACATCGCGAAGCTGTCGATGTTGAAGGTGAACGAATTGGCCGAGCCCGGGGCGGCGGCGCACAGGAAGTCCTTACCCGGCACCTTGCCTGCGGCCAGGAACTCGCCCTTGGCCCAGTCGCCCATCAGCTGCATGCCGGCTTCGCCGCGGATGACCATCGCGGTGGCCAGATTCCAGTCGCGGCCCGAGGCGTTCTTGTCGGTGTAGTCCTTGACCTTCTTGAAGGTGGTGAGCACCTTCGACATGGTGGGGCTCTTCAGGCTGCCAGCGTCGAGCTGCACCAGGGCCTTGCGATAGAAGTCGGCACCGCCGACGCCCAACGCCACCGACTCGAAGGTGGTGAAGTCTTGCCAGTTCTGGCCACCGTGGGCCACGGGGATGATGCCGGCCTTCTTCAGTGCCTCGGCAGTGACGAAGAACTCGTCCCAGTTCGTCGGCATCTTGGCGTTGGCCTTCTTCAGCGCCTCGGGGTTGGCCCACAGCCAGTTCACACGGTGCACGTTGACCGGCACGGCCACGTAGTTGCCCTTGTACTTCATGACGTCGGAGACGACCTTGGGCAGCAGCGCGTCCCAGTTGTTGGCCTTGGCGACGTCGTCCAGGTTGGCGAGCACGCCTTCAGCGCCCCACTCCTGGATGGATGGGCCCTTGATCTGCGCGGCAGCCGGGGCGTTGCCCGAGACCACGCGCGACTTCAGCACCGTCATCGCCGAATCGCCGCCGCCGCCGGCGACTGCGAAGTCCTTCCAGCTGTGACCCTTGGCCTGCAGCGTGGCCTTGAGGGCGGATGCTGCCTTGGCTTCGCCGCCGGATGTCCAGTAGTGCAGCACTTCGACCTCACCAGCGCGCGCTGCGAGGGAGGCACACAGCAAGGTGGCCGCTGCGGCGATGTGAAGCGCGCGGATGGGAGTGGGGGTGTTTTTCATCGAGTCTCCGGGATTTGTTTGTCGGGTGGTCGCGTCGGGCTGCTGCAGCGCCTCATCGCTGACCGGGCGGAACATTAACGAATAATTAACTCCAAAAAGGCAGTAGTTACCCGTACTTGTTTAGCGACCGAACTGCTTCATCCGCAGGAATCTCCCTGTATGTCCGGCGCGCCCTCGGGCCCGTTAGCAGCTCTCGCCGATGACCGGTTGGACCCCCGGAAAAGCGTGCGTTTCTGGCAACTCATGGTTAACGCTACGTTAATTAATTTAAGGGTTTACGAACAATGCATTCCCTGTGGCAGTACCCCCCAGTGCTCGCCCGTTCTGACCAACAACTCTGGAGACTAACCATGAAAACCATCCGCCAACTCGCGCCGCACGCACTGGCGCTCGCCGCCTCCATGGTCGCGTCGCAGGCCTATGCCGTCGACTTCGACGGCTACTTCCGCACTGGCCCTGGGCTGACGTCCAAGAACTCCGCGCGTGCCTGCTACGACCTCGGGATCTCCGGTGGTCACTACCGCCTGGGCAACGAGTGCGACCTCTACGGTGAGTTCGGGCTGGCCCAGACCGGCACCTCCGAAGGCGTGTCCTGGAAAGCCAAGGTCATGTTCAACGAGTACAACAACGGCACCGACATCGGTGGCTCGTCCTCCTCGTTCGAGCAGATGTACGTCGAAGGCAAGGGCTTCGACATCGCCCCCGGCACCAACTTCTGGATCGGCAAGCGCTTCTACGGTCGTAAAGACGTGCACATCCTCGACACCTTCTTCGTGCGCATGGACGGCGTGGGCGCTGGTGCAGACCAGATCGAGCTGGGCGGTGGCGCCAAGCTCGGCG